>NZ_JBIUYI010000002.1:255167-1213210 GCF_044744425.1 Streptomyces sp. NPDC087300 | reverse complement strand
TGTTATCCGGTATTAGACCCCGTTTCCAGGGCTTGTCCCAGAGTGAAGGGCAGATTGCCCACGTGTTACTCACCCGTTCGCCACTAATCCACCCCGAAGGGCTTCATCGTTCGACTTGCATGTGTTAAGCACGCCGCCAGCGTTCGTCCTGAGCCAGGATCAAACTCTCCGTGAATGTTTTCCCGTAATCGGGACCACACACACGAGAGCGGAACCAAGGAGAGGAATAATCCCCCTGGTTCACAGCGTCCTCGCTGTGCTGCCTGCACGACTCATGGCCGTACAGGACTTTTTCAAAGGAACCTCAACTCACCGAAGTGAGTCGGGGTATCAACATATCTGGCGTTGACTTTTGGCACGCTGTTGAGTTCTCAAGGAACGGACGCTTCCTTTGTACTCACCCTCTCGGGCTTTCCTCCGGGCGCTTCCCTTCGGTGTTTCTTTTGTTCTTGCGTTTCCGACTCTATCTGACTCTTTCGTGTCCGACTTCCTCGGTGCCTTTCCGGTTCCCGCTCCGGCCTTTCGGCTTTCGCGTTTCCCTTTCCGGCGAGTCCGACTTTATCAGAGATTCTGAGTCGGAATTCCCGCCCCGCTCGGTCCGTCCCAGGCACGTGAGTGCTCGGGGCTTCCCTCGCTGGCGGAGCCGTAAACCTAACGGAGCGGGGCGCCCCGATGCAAATCGAGGCGCCCCGCTCCGGAGATCACGCAGTCGTGAGGATCAGACCTCGACGACCACGGGCAAGATCATCGGACGTCGGCGGTAGTTGTCCGAGACCCATTTGCCCAGCGTGCGGCGGATGAGCTGCTGCAGCTGGTGGGGTTCGACGACACCGTCCTGCGCCGACTTGTCCAGGACTTCCTGGATCCGGGGCATCACGGCGTTGAACGCCGAGTCGTCGATGCCGGAACCGCGGGCCTGGATGGTCGGACCGCTGGTGATCTTGCCGGTGCTGGAGTCCACCACCACGAAGACCGAGATGATGCCCTCGTCGCCGAGGATCTTGCGGTCCTTCAGGGCGGGCTCGCCGACGTCGCCCACGGAGAGGCCGTCCACATAGACGTATCCGGCCTGGACCTTGCCGACGATCTTCGCCTTGCCCTCGACGAGGTCGACGACGACGCCGTCCTCCGCGATCACGATGCGGTCGTGCGGGACGCCGGTGAGGGCGCCGAGCTCGGCGTTGGCGCGCAGGTGGCGCCATTCGCCGTGGACCGGCATCAGGTTCTTGGGCTTGCAGATGTTGTAGAAGTACAGCAGCTCGCCGGCCGAGGCGTGGCCGGAGACGTGCACCTTCGCGTTGCCCTTGTGGACGACGTTCGCGCCCCAGCGGGTCAGACCGTTGATCACGCGGTAGACCGCGTTCTCGTTGCCCGGGATGAGGGACGACGCCAGGATCACCGTGTCGCCCTGGACGATCCGGATCTGGTGGTCGCGGTTGGCCATGCGGGAGAGCGCGGCCATGGGCTCGCCCTGCGAACCCGTGCAGACCAGGACGACCTCGCTGTCGGGCAGGTCGTCCAGCGTCTTGACGTCGACGACCAGGCCCGGGGGTACGCGGAGGTAGCCCAGGTCGCGCGCGATGCCCATGTTGCGGACCATCGAGCGGCCGACGAAGGCGACCCTGCGGCCGTACTCGTGGGCGGCGTCCAGGATCTGCTGGATGCGGTGCACGTGGCTGGCGAAGCTCGCCACGATGATGCGCTTGCGGGCGCCCGCGAAGACCTGGCGCAGAACGTTGGAGATGTCCCGCTCGGGCGGTACGAAGCCCGGCACCTCCGCGTTGGTCGAGTCGGAGAGGAGGAGGTCGATGCCCTCCTCGCTCAGCCGCGCGAACGCGTGCAGGTCGGTGAGGCGGCCGTCCATCGGCAGCTGGTCCATCTTGAAGTCGCCGGTGGCGACGACCATGCCCGCGGGGGTGCGGACGGCGACGGCCAGGGCGTCCGGGATGGAGTGGTTGACCGCGATGAATTCACAGTCGAACGGGCCGAGGTGCTCGCGGTCGCCCTCGGCGACCTCCAGCGTGTACGGCCGGATGCGGTGCTCCTGGAGCTTCGCCTCGATCAGCGCGAGGGTCAGCTTGGAGCCGATCAGCGGGATGTCCGGCTTCTCCCGCAGGAGGTAGGGAACACCGCCGATGTGGTCCTCGTGGCCGTGCGTGAGCACGATGCCCTCGATGTCGTCGAGGCGGTCCCTGATGGACGTGAAGTCCGGCAGGATCAGGTCGATTCCGGGCTGCTCCTCCTCGGGGAAGAGCACTCCGCAGTCGACGATCAGCAGGCGACCGTTGTACTCGAAGACGGTCATGTTGCGGCCGATCTCGCCGAGGCCGCCGAGCGGGGTGACCCGCAGGCCGCCCTTCGGGAGCTTCGGCGGAGCGCCGAGTTCAGGATGCGGATGACTCAAAAGACTCTCCTCACCACGCACGCCACGTACCTCCGGGGCACGTGGCGCGCATGACGTTCGTGCAGTAGCAGTTGTTGTGTGGGGTGCGGGCGGCCGGCAGCTCGTGTCGGGCCCGCGGTGTTTGGCTTATTCAGTTGTGAAGTCTGTGGTTACAGCTGTACCCCGCCGGCGGCGAGATCGATCTTGAGCTGGTGCGTCTCCTCGGGCGACAGCTCGACCAGCGGCAGGCGCAGCGGCCCCGCGGGCCGGCCCTGGAGGGCGAGCGCCGCCTTGGTGGTGATCACACCCTGCGTACGGAACATCCCGGTGAAGACCGGGAGCAGCTTCTGGTGGATCTCCGTGGCCTTCTGCACGTCACCGGTGACGTACGCCTCGAGGAGGGCGCGCAGCTCCGGGGTGACGACGTGGCCGACGACGGAGACGAAGCCGCACGCGCCGACGGACAGGAGCGGGAGGTTCAGCATGTCGTCGCCGGAGTACCAGGCGAGGCCGGAGCGGGCGATGGCCCAGCTGGCGCGGCCGAGGTCGCCCTTGGCGTCCTTGTTGGCGACGATCCGGGGGTGCTCGGCGAGGCGGACGATCGTCTCGGTGTTGATCGGTACGCCGCTGCGGCCCGGGATGTCGTAGAGCATGACCGGCAGTTCGGTGCTGTCCGCGATCGCGGTGAAGTGCCGGAACAGGCCCTCCTGCGGGGGCTTGTTGTAGTACGGCGTCACGGTCAGCAGGCCGTGCGCGCCGGCCTGCTGGGCGGCGCGGGCGAGCTCGATGCTGTGCCGGGTGTCGTTCGTGCCGACGCCGGCTACGACGTGGGCGCGGTCTCCGACGGCGTCCACCACGGCTCGTACGAGATCGTTTTTCTCCGCGTCACTGACGGTCGGGGACTCACCGGTGGTGCCGTTGATGACGAGGCCGTCATTGCCTGCGTCCACCAGGTGGGCGGCGAGCTGCTGCGCGCCGTCGAGGTCGAGTGCGCCGTCCGCCTTGAAGGGCGTGACCATGGCGGTGAGGACCCTCCCGAAGGGGGTCTGCGGAGTGGAGGTCGGAGCCATGGGTAACACGCTACTCGCTGCTCAGCGCGGGGTCGCCCCTCGGGGGATGTGAGCGGACCTGACAAGTGTGGAGCCCGGCACTGCCTGCTCGGGGGTTCAAGCAGTGCCGGGTCCGTTTGATCAGGCTAGATGAACTTCTCGAAATGCCGCAATACGGACACTTCACTCGGCCCACCCGTACATCAGTGCCTTACGGCGCCACGCGTCCGTTCTTGTTGAAGGCCGCGTGCGTCAGCGGCATCAGTTCGGCCCAGTGCTGCTCCATCTTCTCGCCGACCATCTCGATCTCCCGCTGCGGGAAGGACGGGACCGTGGCGAGCTCGTGCTGCGTGCGCAGGCCGAGGAAGTGCATGAGCGAACGGGCGTTGCACGTCGCGTACATCGAGGAGTAGAGGCCCACCGGGAGGACGGCGCGGGCGACCTCGCGGGCGACGCCCGCCTCGAGCATCTCCTGGTACGACTCGTACGCCTGACGGTAGGAGTCCTCCATGACCCGGCCCGTCAGCTCCTGCTGGGCCTGGGTGCCCTCGACGAACTCGTACTTCCCCGGGCGGCCCTGCTGGACCAGCTTGCGGGACTCACCGGGTACGTAGAACACCGGCTGGAGCTCCCTGTAGCGACCCGACTCCTCGTTGTACGACCAGCCCACGCGGTGGCGCATGAACTCGCGGAAGACGAAGATCGGGGCACTGATGAAGAACGTCATCGAGTTGTGCTCGAAGGGGCTGCCGTGGCGGTCCCGCATCAGGTAGTTGATCAGGCCCTTGGAGCGCTCCGGGTCCTTCTGGAGCTCCTCCAGGGACTGCTCTCCCGCGGTGGAGACACGGGCGGCCCACAGGACGTCGGAGTCGGTGGCGGCGTGCTTCACCAGCTCGACGGTGACCTCGCTGCGGAAGCTGGGCTTGAGGTCTTCGGTGGGGGTCTCGCTCACTGGCGGGGGTCCTTCCGTATGCATCACTCGGGCGGCGCCCACTCTATGGCCCGCCACTGACAATCGGCCGTTCGGTGACCCGCTACGACATTCTTCGACTAATTTGCCGAAACAGGGCACCTTTTGGGCGATTCGAGCGTCTGTCTAAGTAACAGAGTCAACAGAGCTCCGTTCGAGACCCGTGAGGAGAAGCGCGCCCCATGTTCCGTCGGCGAGAGCCCGTCCCGTTCGCCTTCATCGCCGAAGCCGACAAGTTCCGCAGCAACGTCACTCCCCCGCCCCGTGAACGCGCCTCGGCCAGTCAGGTCCTGGGGCGCACCCTGATGGGACTGACCGTGGTGGCCGGTCTCGTGGGATCCCTGATCTTCGGGATGCCCGCGATGTCCGCCGACCAGTCGCCCGCCAAGACACAGCAGTCCGAAGCGTCCGACGGACGCTGACAAGCACCTGACCTGCGCGGGTCCGCCGCCGTTGCACCAATGGCGGGGCAGGTACCCCCTTGGCCCCCCAAGGGTGGTCGCAGGGGACACGGCTCGATAGCCTCACCGGGCACAGCCCATGCGTGGATTGAGTGAGGATCAGCCCGTGCCCCTGCCCTTCCTGACCGCGGACCGCGCTTTCGACGAGAGGGCGGACGACTCCGCCCTGCCCTTCGACGACCGCGACCACTGGCGCCGGCCCTACCGGCCGGGACCGTGGCGCGTGGCGGCCGGCGCGCTCCTGCTGCTGCTTGCTTCCTTCGTGCTCCTCGCCGCCGTGATCATCGCGTTCGCCGGCTCCCTCACGGGGGCGGCGATCTGCGCGGGGCTCGCCGTGCTCGTCATCGCGGGCTCCCTGCGGTTGCTGCGCATGGGCACCTGGGTGAGCGCGCAGGGGCTGCGCCGCGTCGGCTTCCTGACGACCCAGACCGTGCCGTGGGCCCAGATCGCGGCCGTCCGGACGGCACAGCAGCCGGTGCGCTGGCTGGGGCTGCCCAGGACCGTACAGGGGCAGGCACTCATTCTCGTACGCCGTGATCAGCGGGCCGAGGGGCAGCAGCCGTTGCTGACCGACCGGAACGCCGACTTCCTGGCGCGGCACGAGGCCTTCGACCGGGCGGCCGACTCCATCGAGGTGTGGGCCGACGAGTACGGGCGCACGGCCTAGGACTCCCCCGCGGTCCTCGTCCGCCGTACCCGCCGGCCTCCGCACTCCGACGAACTACGCGCTGATCGCCCTGCCTTCGTGCAGGGCGATCGCGCGTTGCATGGCCTTGCGGGCGCGGGGGGTGTCCCGGGCGTCGTGGTAGGCGACGGCCAGGCGGAACCAGCAGCGCCAGTCGTCCGGGGCGTCCTCCGTCTCGGCCTTGCGCCGGGCGAAGACCTCGTCGGCCGAGTCGCGGTCGATGCGGCCGCCGGGCGTGCGCTTCAACTCGTCGACGGGCAGGCCGCCTTCGGCCTCCAGTTCGACGGCGAGGCGGTTGGCGTTCCGGACGAACTGGGTGTTCTTCCAGAGGAACCAGACGCCGATGACCGGCAGGATGAGGACGGCGACGCCGAAGGTGACGGTGAGGACGGTGCCGTGCTGTATCAGGAGCACGCCGCGGCTGCCGACCAGGACGAAATAGACGACCAGGACGGCAGCCGTGACGGCGTAGGTGATCTTCGCTCGCATGAGGGTCAGGCGCTCAGCTCAGGTCCAGGAAGTGTTCCAGGCCGAACGTCAGGCCCGGGGTGCTCACCACGCGGCGCGCGCCGAGCAGGATGCCCGGCATGAAGCTGCTGTGGTGCAGCGAGTCGTGCCGGACGGTCAGGGTCTCGCCCTCGCCGCCGAGCAGGACCTCCTGGTGGGCCAGGAGGCCGCGCAGGCGCACCGAGTGCACGGGAACGCCGTCGACGTCCGCACCGCGGGCGCCGTCCAGGGCCGTCGTCGTGGCGTCGGGCTGCGGGGCGCTGCCCGACGCCCTGCGCGCCTCGGCGATGAGCTGAGCGGTACGCGTGGCGGTGCCGCTGGGGGCGTCGGCCTTGTGCGGGTGGTGCAGCTCGACGACCTCGACGGACTCGAAGTACGGCGCGGCGATCTGCGCGAACTTCATCGTGAGGACCGCGCCGATGGAGAAGTTCGGCGCGACGAGCACCCCCGTCTCCGGCGACTCGGCCAGCGAGGTCCGAAGGCGCGCGAGGCGCTCGTCGGTCCAGCCCGTCGTGCCGACCACGGCGTGGATGCCGTGGCGTACGCAGAAGTCGAGGTTGTCCATCACCGAGTCGGGGTGGGTCAGTTCGACCGCGACCTGGGCGCCGGCCTCGGCCAGCGTCTCCAGGCTGTCGCCCCGGCCGAGCGCCGCGACCAGTTCCATGTCGTCGGCGGCCTCGACGGCCTTCACGGCCTCGGAGCCGATGCGGCCCTTGGCACCGATGACCGCCACGCGCAGCTTGCTCATGTCCTTCATTCCTTATGGAGTCGGTCCCCTTGGGGGACTACGCGACCGCTTGCCTGGACTACGCGACCGCTTCGTGGAGCCGGGCCGCCTGCTTGTCCTTGAGCGGGCCGATGGCCGAGAGGGACGGGCGGCGGCCGAGCACGTCGCGGGCCACCTCGCGCACCTCGTCGGGGGTGACCGCGGAGATCTTGGCCAGCATCTCGTCGACCGACATGTGCTCGCCCCAGCAGAGCTCGCTCTTGCCGATGCGGTTCATCAGGGCGCCGGTGTCTTCGAGGCCGAGGACCGTGGAGCCCGCGAGCTGGCCGATGGCGCGGCCGATCTCGTCGTCCGACAGACCGTGCTGGGCGACCTGGTCGAGCTCGTCGCGGCAGATCTTCAGGACGTCGTGCACCTGGCTGGGGCGGCAGCCCGCGTACACCCCGAAGAGGCCGGTGTCGGCGAAGCCCGACGTGTACGAGTACACGCTGTAGGCCAGGCCGCGCTTCTCCCGCACCTCCTGGAAGAGGCGCGATGACATGCCGCCGCCCAGGGCGGTGTTCAGGACGCCGAGGGCCCAGCGGCGCTCGTCGGTGCGGGCCAGGCCCGGCATGCCGAGGATGACGTGCGCCTGCTCGGTCTTGCGGTTGACGATCTCGACGCGGCCCGAGGTGCGCAGGGCGCGGGAGCCCTGGCGCGGGATCATCGGGGTCGCGTCGGTGCGCTGGAGGGCGCCTGCCTTCTCGAAGGCGGCACGGACCTGGCGTACGACCTTGTTGTGATCCACGTTGCCCGCGGCGGCGACCACCAGGTGGGTGGGGTCGTAGTGCTTGCGGTAGAAGCGGCGGATCCGGTCGGCGGTCAGGGCGTTGATCGTGTCGACCGTGCCGAGGACAGGGCGGCCGAGGGGGGTGTCGCCGAGCATGGTGTGCGCGAACAGGTCGTGCACGCAGTCGCCCGGGTCGTCCTCGGTCATGGCGATCTCTTCGAGGATGACGCCGCGCTCGGCGTCGACGTCCTCCTGGAGGATCAGGGAGCCCGTCAGCATGTCGCAGACGACGTCTATGGCGAGCGGCAGGTCGGTGTCGAGCACGCGCGCGTAGTAGCACGTGTACTCCTTCGCCGTGAAGGCGTTCATCTCGCCGCCGACCGCGTCGATCGCGGACGAGATGTCGAGGGCACTGCGCTTGCTCGTGCCCTTGAAGAGGAGGTGCTCGAGGTAGTGCGTGGCGCCGTTCAGGGACGGGGTCTCGTCCCTGGAGCCGACGTTCGCCCAGATGCCGAAGGTCGCCGAGCGGACGGAGGGCAGGGTCTCCGTGACGACGCGGAGGCCGCCGGGGAGGGTGGTCCTGCGGACCGTGCCGATGCCGTTCTCGCCCTTGATCAGGGTTTGGGTACGGGCGACGGCCCGCGCCTCCGAGGAGGTGCGGGCCGTCGTCGTGGTGCTACGCGACGTCACTTGTCGGTGTCGTCCTTCTGGTCGTCGCCCTCTTCGCCCTCGATGACGGGGATGAGGGAGAGCTTGCCGCGGGAGTCGATCTCGGCGATCTCGACCTGGACCTTCTGGCCCACACCGAGGACGTCCTCGACGTTCTCCACGCGCTTGCCGCCGGCGAGCTTGCGGATCTGCGAGATGTGCAGCAGACCGTCCTTGCCCGGCATGAGCGAGACGAACGCACCGAAGGTCGTCGTCTTCACGACGGTGCCCAGGTAGCGCTCGCCGACCTCCGGCATGGTCGGGTTGGCGATGCCGTTGATCGTGGCGCGGGCGGCCTCGGCCTGCGAGCCCTGCGCGGCACCGATGTAGATGGTGCCGTCGTCCTCGATCGTGATGTCGGCGCCGGTGTCCTCCTGGATCTGGTTGATCATCTTGCCCTTGGGGCCGATGACCTCACCGATCTTGTCCACCGGGATCTTGACGGTGATGATCCGCGGCGCGTTCGGGGACATCTCGTCCGGAACGTCGATCGCCTCGTTCATCACGTCGAGGATGTGCAGACGCGCGTCGCGGGCCTGCTTCAGCGCGGCGGCCAGGACCGAGGCGGGGATGCCGTCGAGCTTGGTGTCGAGCTGGAGCGCGGTCACGAACTGCTTCGTACCGGCGACCTTGAAGTCCATGTCACCGAACGCGTCCTCGGCACCGAGGATGTCGGTGAGGGCCACGTAGTGCGTGTCGCCGTCGATCTCCTGGGAGATCAGACCCATGGCGATACCGGCGACGGCGGCCTTCAGCGGCACACCGGCGTTCAGCAGCGACATGGTGGAGGCGCAGACCGAGCCCATGGACGTCGAGCCGTTGGAACCGAGGGCCTCGGAGACCTGGCGGATCGCGTAGGGGAACTCCTCGCGCGTCGGCAGGACCGGCACGATGGCGCGCTCGGCGAGGGCGCCGTGGCCGATCTCGCGGCGCTTCGGCGAACCGACGCGGCCGGTCTCACCGACGGAGTACGGCGGGAAGTTGTAGTTGTGCATGTAGCGCTTGCGGGTCACCGGGGAGAGGGTGTCCAGCTGCTGCTCCATGCGAAGCATGTTGAGGGTGGTGACGCCCAGGATCTGGGTCTCGCCACGCTCGAACAGCGCCGAGCCGTGCACGCGCGGGATGGCCTCGACCTCGGCGGCGAGCGTACGGATGTCCGTGACGCCACGGCCGTCGATGCGGACCTTGTCCTTGATGATGCGCTCGCGGACCAGCTTCTTGGTCAGCGCGCGGTAGGCACCGGAGATCTCCTTCTCACGGCCCTCGAACTGCGGGAGCAGCTTCTCGGAGGCGATCTCCTTGACGCGGTCCAGCTCGGCCTCGCGCTCCTGCTTGCCGGCGATGGTGAGCGCCTGGGCGAGCTCGGTCGTGACCGCGGCGGTCAGAGCCTCGAGCACGTCGTCCTGGTAGTCCAGGAAGACCGGGAAGTCGCCGGTGGGCTTGGCGGCCTTCGCGGCGAGGTCCGACTGGGCCTTGCAGAGCGCCTTGATGAAGGGCTTCGCGGCCTCAAGACCGGCGGCGACGACCTCTTCGGTCGGGGCCTCGGCGCCGTCCTTCACCAGCTGGATGGTCTTCTCGGTGGCCTCGGCCTCGACCATCATGATCGCGACGTCGCCGTCCTCGAGGACGCGACCGGCGACGACCATGTCGAAGACGGCGTCCTCGAGCTCGGTGTGCGTCGGGAAGGCGACCCACTGGCCCTTGATGAGCGCCACGCGCGTGCCGCCGATCGGGCCCGAGAAGGGCAGGCCGGCCAGCTGCGTCGAGCAGGAGGCGGCGTTGATCGCGACCACGTCGTACAGGTGGTCGGGGTTGAGCGCCATGATCGTCTCGACGATCTGGATCTCGTTGCGCAGGCCCTTCTTGAAGGAAGGACGCAGCGGGCGGTCGATCAGGCGGCAGGTCAGGATCGCGTCCTCGGAGGGACGACCCTCACGACGGAAGAACGAACCGGGGATCTTGCCGACGGCGTACTGCCGCTCCTCGACGTCCACCGTGAGGGGGAAGAAGTCGAGCTGGTCCTTGGGCCGCTTGGAAGCGGTGGTGGCCGACAGCACCATGGTGTCGTCGTCCAGGTACGCGACGGCGGAGCCGGCGGCCTGCTTGGCCAGGCGGCCCGTCTCGAAGCGGATGGTGCGGGTGCCGAACGTGCCGTTGTCGATGACGGCCTCGGCGTAGTGGGTCTCGTTCTCCACTGTTCTCCTACGTGTCTACGTTTTCGTCTTCTCGCCCCTTGGCCCGTGTGGCCCGGGGGCGTGTCCCGTGCGTCCTTCCCAGGACGGGGACGGTGTGGAGAAGCGCGCCGTGTGTGCGGGCCGGTCTTCGATCGAAGCACCCGGGGATGTCTCCGGGCGCCACTACCGAGGACCGGCGGCGGCTGGGTGCGCCTCTCCCCCGTGGGGGTTTTCGTCCGTGCGCCCCGGGGGCTTTCCTCACCCGCGGGACGTGCGTGTGTCACCAGACTACAAAGCGTCGGTGACACAGCGCATGTACAGCAAAGGGAGCGGCCCCCTTCGAGTGCCTCGAGTGGGAACCGCTCCCTTCACGCCGTCTTACTTGGCGCCCGCCGCACCGCGGCGGATGCCCAGGCGCTCCACCAGCGCACGGAAGCGCTGGATGTCCTTCTTGGCCAGGTACTGCAGCAGGCGGCGACGCTGACCGACCAGGATCAGCAGACCACGACGGGAGTGGTGGTCGTGCTTGTGCGTCTTGAGGTGCTCGGTCAGGTCGGAGATCCGACGGGAGAGCAGCGCGACCTGCACCTCGGGGGAGCCGGTGTCGCCCTCCTTCTGGCCGAAGTCGGTCATGATCTGCTTCTTCGTAGCGGCGTCGAGCGACACGCGTACTCCTCGTAGTCTTTTCGTGGCCACCGAGTGCCCCTGGTCCACATCTCAGGGGAGCTTCCATGACTCGGGAGGCGGGGATGAGCCGTCCGGACGGGCCCTCGCGGGTCCGAATCCTTGCGTTTCCGGTTCGGATCCTTGCGGGATCCGGGGGTACGCAGACTGACGGTCGTCACACAGGTTACCAGTCGGCATGCCGACGCTCCGCATCCGGGTGCGAGCGGACGCGCGCGGGGCAATCGGCGCAAGGGACGCAGGGCCCGGAGGCGCCGTCAGCCGCTGCTCTCGAATCCTGTCATCACCAGTTGGTGCGGACTGTCGCCCTTGATCCGCTCGACGTGAGTGATCGCGAGGAAGATCCTGCCGCGCTCGTACACCACGTCCGGTGGTTCGACGGCCGTCATCTCCGGCATCTCGGGGTTCCCGAAGAGCAGCAGGAGGGTCTCCTTGCCCGAGCCGGGGTCGAGGCTGACCGCGGCGGAGGGCGCGCTCGCGGCCTCCCTGTACGCGATGACCTTGTCGCCGCTCATGCGCAGGGGGAACATGGGGCGGCCCGTCTTGGAGTCGAATTTGCGCACGCCGTTCCCGGTGTCCAGGTCGAAGGCCACGACTTCGTTGGACGCCTGGCCCCAAGAGGTCTCCGGGGCGAAGTCTCGCGGCCGTGTCGCCATGTAGAGCTGCCGGTCCCCGACGACCACCCCGGCGCAGACCTCCACCTGGGAAGTGAAGGATCCGTCGCAGCCGTGGACGTAGCGGTCGCCCTCCAGGCGGATGGTGCTCCGCTGCCTGCCACGGTCGGTGAGGGCGATCAGGGTGGTCGACTCTATGTCTCCGGCCGCGACCGCGATGACGGGCGGCTTCGAGGAAGCGATCCTGACGCCCTTGATCCCCTGGGCGACCTTGTACGTCCACAGGGACTTGCCCGAGCGCGGGGCGATCCTCTGCACGCGGAACTCGGGGTCGGCGGAGTCCCCGCATTTCACCAGGGCGAGCAGGCTGCGGCCGCCGGCGAAGCCGAGGTCGGCGCAGTTCGAGGGTTTGGTGTCGGCCCAGAACCGCCTGCCGCTGGTCATGTCGTACGCCGCCGATGCCTGCCCGGTGGCGGCGACCACGGCGCCCCGTGTCATCGTCACGTTGACGTCCATGGCAGGACCGCTCTCACCGGGCAGCTTCTTGTCCCAGAGCTTCCTGCCCGTGTCCACGTCGAACACGGCGATCCGGTCGCAGGACACCGTCGCACTGTTCTGCGTCTTGTCACCCTTCGCCAGGCGCTGCCCCGCGTAGGCGACGGCGGTCCTGCCGTCCACGCTGACGTGCCGGGTCACGGCACAGACGGGCCCCCGGAACTTGATCTGCCACGCCTCTTCGGAGTCCTTGGTCCTGATGCCCCTGACGACGTTGCCGGTCCCCTTCGCGACGATCTTGTCCGTGGCCCACAGGCCGAGCGTCGAGGCCGCCTCGCCCTCCTTGAGCTTCTTGGCCGTGTACTCGGCCGCGGTACCGCCCTCGGGCGTCACGGGAGTCTTCTCGGCCGTCTCCCGGATCGCGTCGGGCGGCAGATCGGCCGACGCCGGCCGCGCATCCGCCGCTTCGCCACCGCTGGTAGCCCAGAGCACCCAGGCGCCGGAGCAGAGCGCCGCGATCAGAACGAGGACTACGCCGATGGTGATCGACGTACGCCTCTTCCTGCCCTCGGCTGCCGCGACCGCGGACTGGGTGAAGCGGGACGGAGGCGGGCCAAAGCTCACGCTGACGGGACCTCTCTACGACGTGGAAGGGGTACGAATCGGCGCATCAGCTGGTCATGGCCCTGACCTTGGCGTATACGTCGAAGACCGCGAGGGTCAGCGGTACCAGGGTCAGCAGGACGAAGGACTCGGCGATCTCCAGGAAACGGCCCCAGAACGGAGTCACGCCGGTACGTGAGGTGACCAGGCCGATGCCCGTGACCAGGGCCGCCGCAAGTGCGATCGCCGCGACCAGCCAGACGGTCCGCAGCTCGAGGGCCGCGCCGTCACCGACCGAACCGGCGGGCAGATCGAGGCAGAGACCGATGCCGAGCAGCACGAGGGCGACCAGGCCCGCGGTGAGCACGGCGGCGACCTGGGCGGTGTAGCGGAAGAGGTGCGCCCGCATCAGCATCGCGATCCCCGTGGCAAGGGCCAGCGCCTGTCCCCACCTGTCGTCGGAGAAGCCGAGCACCGCGGTGGCGGCGATCGCCACGACGGCGCAACCGCCGACGAGCCCGACGAGGAATTCCTGACCACGGCGGGCCTGGGCGGCAATGCGATCCGTGTCCACGGGCTCCTGCGGTGCGGGGTCCTCGCCATACGTGCCGCGCGTGCCGTGCGGCGGTTCGAAGCCGATGGGGAGACGGGCGAACCGCATGGACAGGCCGGGCAGGAAGGCGAGCGCACCCACCGCCAGCGGCGCGCACAGCGCTGCCGTCTCGACGGGTGCCAGTTGCCACAGCGCCGCGACGAACGTGGCGAGCAGGCCCACCGCGGAGGCGAAGGCGAAGCCCACGAAGGGGCTGTCACTGCGCGGCGAGACCAGGGTGAGAATCACCGACGCGGTCAGGACGGCCGCGCAGGCGAGCAGGAACTGGAGCCTGCCGACACCCTGCCCGTCGGTGAGCGGCAGCAGCCCGGAGCCCGCCACCGCCATGTTCGGCAGCGCGCCGAGCCCGAGGGCGATGGCCGAGCCCCGGTCCTCGTACACCCGTGCCCGCACGGCGGCGAGGGTGAGCAGCAGGAGGCCCGCGACGGCGGCGAGGATGCCTGGCAGGCCGTGCATGCCGTGGTCGGGCGCCGCGGTCCAGGCCACGCAGGCGAGGAGCGTGGAGAGCACGGTGCCGCCGGTGAGTCCGGCGGCCCTCGTCAGGTCGCCGGTCCACAGCACGCGGTCGCGGGTCACCGCGGACGCGACGACCTCGGACACGTCGTCGAAGACGGCGGGCGGCAGCGATTCGGAGAAGGGGCGCAGGGTGAGGAGTTCGCCGTCGAGGATGCGCTGGGCGGCGAAGGTGCGGGCGCTGTCGAGGACGGTGCCGTCGCGGCGTACGAGGTGGTAGCCGACCGGGGCGCCCTCGGCCGGGCCCTGCCGGGCGAGCCGCAGGATCTCGGGATAGATGTCGGCGACCGGGACGTCGTCGGGCAGTGCCACGTCGATGCGGCTGTCGGGCGCGACGATGGTGACGCGGCAGAAGCCGAAGGCCGTGCCGCCTCCGGCCGGGCCTCCAGGAGCGTTGCCGCGGCCGGCCCGCCCGGACCCGGTGACCGTTGTGGACGCCGTCGTGCTCACCTGCTGCTCCCCCTACATTGCCGATGCCGGTGCTGGTACCGGTGTGACGCCCGTGGCATCTTCGCCGACTGTGTCTCATCACGTGACGCGCCGCCGGGCGAACGGGGTCATCTGACTTGTTCCTGGGCCCCGACCCCCGTCGCGTGCCACGAAATACCCTGATTCTTCGGCCCGTTGGGCCGACCGGCGACTGGCCGGATCAGCGGCCTCCCGTACGCCCGACAGGCACCCTATCCCCCCTTGGTCACCACCCGTATCAGTAGGATCACACAGCGGTCCGTGTTCGCCTGGCCCCGGGGTGGCACACGGAACGCCCCCCACCGACAAGGGAATTGGTGTTCAGTGAGCCACATCGTCGTAAAGCGCCCACCTCGGGCCCTGCCCACCGCGGTACCCACCGACGAGGTCGTGCTGCAGTCCCCGCCCGAACTGCCGCGGGGGCAGCAGGAAGGCGCGATGATGCAGCTCCTTCCCATGCTGGGCATGGGCGGTTCCGTGGTGTTCTTCTTCGTGCCGACCGCGCATCCGTTCATGCGGATCATGGGCATGGTGATGATCGCTTCGACGGTGGCCATGACCATCGCGATGCTGATCCGCTATCGGCAGGGAAACCAGGGCCAGTTGGCGGACATCCGGCGCGACTACCTCCGCTACCTGCGGCAGACCCGGCGCTCCGCCGTGGACACCGCGAAAGCCCAGCGTGACGCGCAGTACTACCTGCACCCCTCCCCCGAACAGCTGTGGGCGCTGGTCGCCGAGGGCAGCCGCGTCTGGGAACGGCGCTTCGGCGACGAGGACTTCGGGCAGGTGCGGGTCGGTCTCGGTCCTCAGGCGCTCGCCACTCCCCTTGTTCCGCCGCAGACCGCTCCGGTGGACGAGCTCGAACCGCTCACCGCGGGCGCGATGCAGCGCTTCCTCGCCGCGCACAGCACACTCGACGACCTGCCGATGGCCGTGTCACTGCGCGCCTCCTACCACGTGACGGTCAGCGGATCCGCCGAGACGGCGCGCGGCACGGCCCGCGCCCTGACCGCGTCGCTCAGCTCGCTGCACTCCCCTCAGGACCTGGTGATCGCCATCGGGGCCGGCACGGCGGCGGCGCCCCACTGGGAGTGGACCAAGTGGCTGCCGCACAGCCAGGTGCCGGGCGCCGCCGACGGGGCCGGCAGCCGCCGTCTCGTCACCCAGGACCCGACGGAACTGGAGGCCATGCTCGCCGCCCGGCTCCAGGGACGGCCGCGCTTCCACCCCGAGGGCGCGCCTCTGCCCGATGAGCCGCACATCGTCGTCGTACTCGACGGCCTCTCGCTGCCTCCGCTGTCCGCACTGGCCTCGCCCGAAGGGCTGCAGGGCGTGACGGTCGTGGAGGTCGTACCGGGTGAACTGACCCATGGCCGCGGCGGTCTGTCGCTCGCGGTGCGTCCGGGGGCGCTGCGGATCGAATCGGGCCACGGCCTGGTCTACGAGGGCACCCCCGATGTCCTGTCCTACGCGGCGGCCGAGGCGCTGGCCCGCCAGCTCGCGCCGCTGCGCGTGCCGTCCGGCGGGGACGAGGACGAACCGCTGCTCGCGAACCTGGAGTTCACCGACCTGCTCAATCTGGGCGACGCCGACTCGGTGGACACCGCGCAGACGTGGCGCACGCGCTCGCAGGCGGAGCGGCTGCGCGTCCCGATCGGGGTCGGCGAGGACGCCCGTCCAGTGATGCTGGACCTCAAGGAGGCGGCGCAGGAGGGCATGGGGCCGCACGGACTGTGCGTAGGAGCCACCGGTTCCGGCAAGTCGGAGCTGCTGCGCACGCTGGTGCTCGGCCTCGCGGTGACGCACTCCTCGGAGAGCCTGAACTTCGTGCTCGCCGACTTCAAGGGCGGCGCGACCTTCGCGGGCATGGCGCAGATGCCGCACGTCGCCGCCGTGATCACCAACCTGGCGGACGACCTGACGCTCGTGGACCGGATGGGCGACTCCATCCGCGGTGAACTCAACCGCCGGCAAGAGTTGCTGCGCGATGCGGGCAACTACGCGAACATCCACGACTACGAGAAGGCACGCGCGGCGGGCGCCCCGCTCCAGTCCATCCCCTCTCTCGTCCTGGTCATCGACGAGTTCAGCGAACTGCTCACCGCGAAGCCGGACTTCATCGACATGTTCGTGCAGATCGGCCGCATCGGACGCTCGCTCGGCGTGCATCTGCTCCTCGCCTCGCAGCGCCTGGAGGAAGGCCGGCTGCGGGGCCTCGAGACGTACCTTTCGTACCGCGTGGGACTCCGTACCTTCTCCGCCGCCGAGTCACGCGCGGCGCTGGGGGTGCCGGACGCGTACCAACTCCCGAACGTGCCCGGCTCCGGCTACCTGAAGTTCGGCACGGACGAGATGGTGCGCTTCAAGGCGGCGTACGTCTCCGGGGTGTACCGCTCCGGTTCGGCGCAGGCCGCGGCGCTCGGCGGGCCGCGGCCCGTGGACCGGCGGCCCGTTCTGTTCACGGCGGCGGAGGTGCCCGTGCGGTACCTGGCAGCGCCCGTGCCCGAACCACGTCCCGCGGCGGGGCCCGGCCCGGGGGCCGATACGGACGACCGCTCGCCGACACCGTCCTCGACGTCATCGTGCGCCGCCTGGAGGCGCAGGGCCCGGCGGCCCACCAGGTCTGGTTGCCGCCCCTGGAGAGCCCGCCGTCCCTGGACGCGCTGCTGCCTGGGCTCACCTTCACCGAGGGGCGCGGACTCACTCAGCCCGGCTACGAAGGTGCGGGGCGCCTCGTCATTCCGCTCGGCCTGGTCGACAAGCCGTACGAACAGCGGCGCGAGCCCCTGTGGTGCGACTTCTCCGGCGCAGCGGGCCACATGCAGATCGTCGGTGGCCCGCAGTCGGGCAAGTCGACGCTGCTGCGCTCCCTCATCGCGTCCTTCGCTCTGACCCACACCCCGTACGAAGTGCAGCTGTACGGACTGGACTTCGGCGGCGGCGGAATGGCGGCCGTCGCCGGACTCCCCCACGTCGGCGGGGTCGCGTCCCGCCTCGACCCCGAGCGGGTGCGGCGCACGCTCGCCGAGGTGTACGGCGTGCTGACCCGCCGCGAGGAGTACTTCCGCACGATGGGCATCGCGTCGATCGCCGACTTCCGGGCGCGCAGGGCCCGCGGCGAGATCTCGGTGACGGATCAGCCCTGGGGCGATGTCTTCCTGATCGTCGACGGGTGGGGCAACTTCCGCTCCGAGTACGAGGGCCTGGAACCTGCCGTCCTCGACATCGCGGCGCGCGGGCTCGGTTACGGAGTCCATCTGATCCTCACCGCGTCCCGTTCCATGGAGGTCCGCGCGAACCTCAAGGACCACCTCATGAACCGCCTCGAACTGCGGCTCGGCGACACCATGGACTCCGAATTCGACCGCAAGGTCGCGGCGAACGTCCCCGCCGGGGTGCCGGGCCGGGGACAGACGCCGCAGAAGCAGCACTTCATGGCGGCCGTGCCCCGCATCGACGGACTCTCCTCCGACACGGACCTCGCCGCCGCGACGGCCGCGCTGGCCGCGGAGGTCTCCCGACACTGGACGGTGCCCGGCGCACCGGCGGTCCGCCTGCTGCCGCGCGAGCTTCCGGCCGAACAGTTGCCCCCGGGCCATGCGTTCCCGGACCGGGGCGTCTCCTTCGCCCTCGACGAGAACAACCTCGAACCGGTCTTCGCCGACTTCGAACAGGACCCGTTCTTCCTCGTACTCGGCGAGAGCGAGTCCGGCAAGTCCAACCTGCTGCGGCTCCTCATCAGGCGCCTGACCGAGCGCTACAGCGGCGATACCTGCAAGCTCTTCGTGGTCGACAACCGCCGCTCCCTGCTCGACGCCGCCCCCGCGTCCCACCTGGCCGAGTACATCCCGATGTCCAACGCCATGGACCACCACATGGCGGCCCTTGCCGACCTGATCCAACGCCGCACTCCGCCGGAGGACGTCACCGCCCGGCAGTTGCGGGAACGCAGCTGGTGGCGAGGCCCGACGGTGTACGTCATCGTCGACGACTACGACCTGGTGTCCACGTCTTCCGGCAACCCGCTCGGCGCCCTCACCGAACTCCTCCCGTTCGCCCGTGACGTGGGCGTCCGCTTCATCGTCGCCCGCTCGACGGCGGGCGCGGGCCGCGCGTCGTACGAGCCGTTCATGCAGCGGATGAAGGAACTGGGCGCCCAGGGAGTGATCCTGGCGGGCGACCCGGACGAGGGCGATCTCCTGGGCGGGGTGCGGGCGCGGCCCATGCCGACCGGGCGCGGGATCTTCGTGTCGCGCAAGCGGGGGAAGCCGATGGTGCAGACGGGGATGGTGGGCGGGGAGTACTGAGGGTGGTGACTGAGGAGTACTGAGGCCTCAGCTGTTCGCCTGTTGATGGTGGTGGGCCCAGACACAGATGGCCACCACGACGACGATGCCGATGATGATCCACGCCCATGGCACGTCTCCGCCGCCACCCGTCGAGCTCCCGTAGTGGTGGTAGTGGTGGTGACCGCCGCCGCGTCCTCCGCCGATGGCGAGCGTGTGCACGTGATTCAGATCCATGGCAGGACCCTATGCACCGAACTCTGTCATGAGCACGCCCCGACACGCTCTGCGACAAGGGTGTGACGCGGCCGTGACGTTCACGCTCCTGCCAAACCTCTGAACAGCGACGGAACACCCCAAGTAGGGTGGCCTCACAGCTCTTTCGAACGTTGTGAAGGGACCCCTCCGCCATGACCGAGGCACGCGACAACAAGGCGCAGGACACCGAGGCACAGGACACCGAGGCACAGGACAGGGCTCGCAAGGAACGCGAGAAGGACGAGCTGTACTCCCTCGACATCTCCGGCGTCGAGTGGCAGAGCGCGCCGGGCACCGAGGAGCACGAGGAGCGGGTCGAGATCGCGTATCTCCCCGCGGGCGCCGTGGCGATGCGGTCGTCACTCGACCCGGAGACGGTGCTGCGCTACACGGAGGCGGAGTGGCAGGCTTTCGTTCTGGGCGCGCGGGACGGGGAGTTCGACCTGGAGCCTTCTGTACGCAATGGCGGGCTCTCGGACGACTAGACCTGCCCCACGGCCTGTCCCTATGGGAGAGGTGGGCGCCTCCCCGCGCGCGCCCACCCGTCCCCAGGTCTCACGTATGTCCGGCACTCACTGGAAGTAGCTGGCGCCCTTCAGGTCGCCGCCCCGGTAGTCGCCACCCGCTTGGCCGACCTTCTGGCCGATGTCCACGAGCGCGCGGTGGATGGCCTCGACGTGCTTGTCCCACTCTTTCTGCTTCAGGGTGTACGCCGTGTGGGCCTCACCCTCCCAGCCCTCGGCCACCTTGGCCACGGCTCGCTTGATGTCCGCGAGGTCGGCCTCCAACTGCTTGGCCTGGATGCCGAGTTCAGTGGTGATGGCGTCAAGGCCGCCGTACTTGACCGCGAGTTCGTCAAGGTGAACGTTTGCCATGTCTGCTACCCCGTCTCTCAGTGGTTGTGGGACCTCGTCCCCGTGTACAGCGGTCAGTAACTGCTGATGGCCGAGTGCTTGCCGCCGTACTGGACGTCGATGCTGTCCATGGTCGAGCGGACCTGGTCCTCGAGCCCGTCGGTCAGCTTCTCGTTGTTGCTGATGCCTTCGAGGAAGTCCACCAGGATGTTGCCGACCGCTCGCATGTGCTCGTTGATCTCGGTCTGCTTCTTGTCGAAGGCATGCGCGCCGATGCCCCGCCAGTTGCCCTCCATCGTGTCGAGGGTGCCCTGGAGACGCTTGAGCTGCTTCTGGACCGAGTCGTACTTGCCCACGATCTCCTTCTTCAGAAGCGCGACTTGCTGGTTGTTCAACTTCTGGCCGTCAGCCACGGCTGGGCTCCCTTCGCTTCGTGAACCGCTTCGTGAACCTTCGTCGGGGTGGGTCGGGTGGTGCTTGCCGCGCGGAGTTCAGGCACTGCGCCGAGCGCGCACGGCGGCGAAGGCGCCGCCGCCGATCACGGCGACCGCGGCGATGCCGCCGAGCACCAGCCACAGTTGGTTGTCGCCGTCGTCGTCGGAGGACTTCGCCTCTGCCGCTGCTTGCTGGTCGCCTGAAGTGCCCTTCCGCGACGGCTGCGTTGACTCGGCGGACGCGGAGGCGGAAGGAGCGGTGGTCCCGTCATCATCGGAGTCAGAGACCGCGGTCTTCTTGTTGGTGACGGGGTCGATATCCGTGGGCCCCGGCTCCCCCTTGTCCTTCAGGAGATTCTGGGCCGGCCGGACCAGACCGTAGCCGAGATAGTCGCTGGGCTTGTCCCTCGGCCAGTCACGGCCAGCGGTGTCGATGAGCACGCGGAGGACCTGGTTGGCGGTCCAGTCGGGGTGCTTGGACCAGATGAGGGCGGCGGAGGCGGAGGCGATGGCGGTGGCGGAGCTGGTACCGCCGCCGCCTTCGTCGCAGTAGGAACGGAAGGTGGCGTCGCACCAGTGGGGGATGTTGAGGCCGGGGGCGGCAAGGTCCACGTACTGTCCGAACTCCGAGCCCTTGGCAACTTTGCCGGTTTCGTCAGCTGCAGAAACGCCGACCACGCCGGGGTAAGCGGCGGGATAACCGATGAAATTCTTCCGCTCGGCATCGTTGCCGACACCGGCGAACATGAGTTTCCCCTTCGACTCTGCGTACTTCACCGCAGCCTTCTCCTCCGGAGACGAGAAGTCGCTGCCGAAGGACATACTGAGGATCTGGGCATCGCTGTCAGCCGCTGCCCGGATGGCAGCAGGACTGTCATCCGGGCTTTTCTTCGAAGCCTGGCCCAAGGTAAGGCGAATCGGGATGATCTCTGTATCAGGAGCCAGGCCCTTCAGCCCACCGCCTCGGCCCGAGCCAGCGATGAGCTCGGCCATCGTCGTGCCGTGCCCCTCGTAGTCGTCAGTGGCGTCACCTTTGAGACGAGTCACGTCCACCCCGGGCTGAACCTTGCTCTGCAAGGAAGGAGTGGCCGACACGCCTGTGTCGACAACCGCGACCTTGATGCCCTTGCCCGTGCTGGACTTCCACAGGTCTTGGGCACTCATGGCGTCCAAGTACCACTGCTTCGACCGAACGTCGTCGGCAAGCGCCGCCGGAGCCAACCCCACGGATACCAGTGCCAAGGCGCCCACCATGAAGCCCGCCGAAAGGACTCGCTTCCACACATGCCCCGACGGCAGCGCGGCCGTTACGTCACGCCGATCGAACCCTGACTCCATGTCTTGCGTGCCCTCACTCACGATTAGTCGATCACGGGCGGCACGTGCCGTCGCGTGACCGGTAGATGCAGGTCTTCGTCCTCGACCAGATAATCGGGCCGCCCCGTAGCGTCTTGTCGGTCACCGGAGCGCCGCCGATCACCTGAGGGTTTTCGAACCAGTCCCGTGCCGCCGGGAGTGAATCCGCGCTTGCCAGCCGCAGCCGACGACTGCGTCCTGGGCGTGCCGACCGCCGTATCAGCACTACCGAGGGGCCGCTGCGACGTCTTCCCGTTGCCGCCCCCCATAGCGGATGGTCCGGCTTCCGCAGTTCCTCGTCGGCCAACGCCTCGAGAAGCTGGGGAACTCTCAGCCCCAATCACCGGTCCCCTACTCATCTTTGACGCGGCTGGCCCCGACGCAGGCCCAGAAGACGACCGCCCTCCGACTACGCCGTGGGCACGCTCCGCGCCTGTGGCACCGGGGCCTCTCACATGCGGCGTCGTGGTGCCGCGAGGCTGAGGCGTTCCGCCCGTGATCCCGCGTCCCGCACCCGGCTGTCCAGAAACCGCAGGCCCATTGACGCCTTTGCCTTGAGCCAACGGGCCATTACGTCCTCCCTCAGGGACGCTGCGGCCGATACTGGGCCCTGGACCGCTGGGCCCCCTTGCGCCTGTGCGGCCCTGTTCAGGGAGCGATGCTCTTTCATATCCACCGCGCATCGGCGGACGCACGACAGGCCCACCGGTCCCAGGGCTCACTGGCCCTCGCCCGAGGGGAGGAGTCTGGCCGTCCCCCGGACCGTTCGGACTGAGTACGGACGGCAATGCAGGTCGTTCTTTGGCCGTGCCCTGGGGCGGGAGCGTATCGACACTGTCGATCTCCGTCCCGACATGCCTCTCGGGCGGCACCCCACGCCTTGGCGACTCACCGAGGTCCTGTACGGGGGCGCTCCGCCTCGCGTCATCAGACGCGTCGGCTCCGGGCACAGACTCTCCTCCCCGCCCGTAATCAGCAGCCGTGAACGAGCGGGAGCCCTCCACCGCCCGTCCCCCGAGTGGCCCCGATCCCGGGGAGAACGTCTCCTTCGGCTTCGGCATCCCCACATTCGGCATGGCCGAGAACGTGGGTGGCTCCTGCCTCGCCATCCCGTCCCGCGACACCCGATAGAACGACGACAGCCGATTCATCTGGTTGATCGCCTCTTGGCGATGCTTCTCCGCCTTGACCGCGGCGCCAAACTCCGCGTTGCCCTCCACCCTCTTGGGAGTGGGAATGTCATCCACCGCCTTCGGATCGGCACGAGCGTCACGCGGCGGCATGGAGCCGCGCACAGACGCCAACCCCGCGCCGGCCGAGGCGATGTGCACACTCGCGGCGTCAGCGAAGTCGGAGAGCTTGTGCGTGTCCTTGACGAGGCTCTTGCCCCACTTGCGGAACGCCTGGCCCGCCTCGCCCTCCCAGTCGACCCGGTCGATGTGCTCGCCGAGTTCCTTGGCCGCTGCCGCGATCGCGTCCCGCGCCATCTTGAGCGCCGTGCCCGCGCTCTCCAGGTCGGCGGGCTTTGCCTGCTCGACCAGGTCGATCATGTCGTTGAGACTGTGCCCCTCGAAACCCACTACGACCACCCGGCATCGGACTTGTCGCTGCCGTGGCCGCCTTGCCCGTCGGGCTTTCCGCCGCGGTCGCGCTCGACGGGAATCTGCTCACGGTCGACCTTCGTCTGGATCGCCCAGAAGCGCTGTCGCAGGTCTTCCTCGAGATTGTCGAAGCCGACGTCCGCGCCATGCACGGCGATCCCCATCGCGTCGATCTGCTCGCCGAGCATCTTGGAGAGCGAGGTCAGCCGCTCGTGGACCTGGTCGTACTGGGAGTACAGCCCGTCGGCCTCAGGGAAGGCGCTCCCCCCTCCGCTGAAGGAAGCACGCGAGACCTTCTGCGTCACGACCTCCGACGAACCGCCGGCCGAGCCCTCGAACTCCGTGAGCAACGTGTTGATGCGCCGCCTGAACGTCTTCAACGCCTCCAGGCCGCGCTTGACATCAGCTCCTGACGACGGCGCGGCACCCCCGTGCCCGTCCGTAGGAAGCACTAGGCCTTCCCTCCCCGTTGCCTGCCCGCCCCGCTCGCGGCGGCGGCTGGTGGTCACTTAGCGCGCCCGTGTCACTCTAGTCACACTCCGTGTGGCGTCCAACTGAGTAGCCTGCACGCGGAGTTGGCAACGAGCGACCTGGAACCGCTCCTGCGGCACCCAAAACCGTCCACAAGCCACAACAAGTCTCGAAGAGAGGTATCCACCGGCCAACTCGGTCGAACTTTCCGACAACAACACCGTTCGCAGATGGGCGCGTTGTTAGGTTGAGCCGGAACGCAATCATCCGGCCGAAGTGACCGAGCGCACGGGGGAAGGGAGCTTAGTCGTGGCCTGGGAAGAGTGGGAACAGCTCAAGGCGGAGGCGAGCGGGAAGCGCTCTGCCGCGATGCAGCTGAACACTGCAGCAACCCCGAATGGCGGCGGAGGCAACGACGGCGGAGGGGACCTCCGAGTCACACAGAAGGATCTTGCCGCGATTGGTGATTCTGCCTTTCGGCTGCGCCACGACCTAGATCGCTTCAGCGGCCACGCCCGCATCAGTTCCATGGCAGCGGCTGAGGGCCTCAAGAGCGATGGCTTCGCCCTGGGGAGGGCTCTCGACCACGTGGCCGAACGCTGGGTGGACCAGGTGCAGTCGCTCCTGGACGCATGCGCCCATATTTCCAACCACCTCGATTTCACCAAGCGCACACACGAAGGCGATGAGGTTCACATCTCAGGAATCATCAGCAGCATCTCCACTCTGGACAAGGGGTTCGATGAGTCGAGTAGCTCTCCTAGGAAAGAACCCAAGAAGACTAACTGATGGACCTCGACGCACTGCGATATGGGAATTTTGCCAAGCTCGGTGAGGCCATCACCGACTGGCAACAAATGGTCAATCGCCTCAGCCACCTGAAGGAGGTCGCCGAGCGTGACCTGCGGGCAAAGGCGAACAGGGCCGATTGGGCCGGCGTCAACGCCGCTGTGTCCCGTGAGTTCATCGCAAAGACGGCTGGGGAGTTCAGCGATGCTCACACACAGGCCAACACCACCGTCAAGATCCTCAGCGATACGCGCAACGAGTTGACCGACTTTCGCACCCAAATCAACACGGCCATCGAGAACGGCCTGAAGAAGGACCTCGCGGTGACCGATACGGGAGGTGGGTCCTTCACTGTCAGCCCACGTGTCCACCCGGTCCTCGCAACTGCAGAGCAACCCAGCCAGCGAGATGTTGACACCGTTCGCGACGAGGTCCAGCGCATCCTCAACAAGGCCACCGAGAGCGACAAGACCGCAGCGGAGGCCCTCCGGCTGATCGTGGACCAGGCCAAGTATGGATTTTCCGACGCCAGTTACAGCGATCGGGACTCAGCCGCCGATGCCGTCAAGGCCGGTAAAGCCTCTGCCGCGCTCGCAAAGCGTGGGCGGGATATCAGCCCGGAGCAACTGAAGAAGCTCAATCACCAGATCCGAAAATATCGGAATGATGATCTTTTCTCTGAAAAGTTCGCAGAAAGTATGGGCGCCAAGGGGACGTTGCAGTTCTGGGCGGACATTACGGACTCAAACAGCGGCACGCCCTAGCATCCGAGGAATCACAGAACTAGGCATATAAGAAGCAGGTCCCCTGCACGTCACCCGGGAGAGATACAAAAGACGCAACGCAGAGCTATGCACTAATTTTCGATACAACGGTGATCGGGAAGAGCCGAGCAAAAGGCGAAGAGCTCCGTCAAGCCCTCACCGACTTCGCATACCAGCTAGCCACCCATGCATATATAGCAGGAAAGCGCAAAGAGCGGCAAGAACTGCCCGGTATGCTGCCTCGCCTAGTCAACTCAAGTTCGTGAAGGTTGAACCCGGCGTCCGGCCGAACCGAAGCAGACCGCGCGCCAGGTGCTCACTGAGAGCCCCCTACCGCCTATTCTCCGGCCTCCGACGCCGCGCATCCCGCCAAGCCACCCCCACCCCACCCAACCCCACCACCACGACCAAAGCCCCCACAGCGACATATGTGGCCAGCCGAGCAGTTCTCTCCTCCGCAGTCTCACCGAGGTGGAGATTCGCGGGAGTTGGGGCATCTGCACGAGAGAGGCCCTCGCCGGCCGTGGGGGTTTCGAGGGGGTGGTCGTCCTCCGTCAAGGCGCGGATGGGGTCCACCACTCCTCAGCCGATCAGGCGGTCGTGGCCCGCCACCGAGCGTTCCGCTGTCTGTTGGATCTGCGTCGTGATCTGACGGGGCGTCCAGGTGGGGTGCTTGGACTTGATGAGGGCCGCCAGGCCAGCGACGTAGGGGGCCGCGAAGCTGGTGCCGCTGTCGGCACAGTGACCGTCGCCGGGGACCGTCGAGACCATGTCGACGCCCGGAGCCGCCACGTCGACGAAGTCGCCTGACTGGGAGAAGGCGGCGCGTTCGTTGTTGCGGTCCGAGGCCACTACCGCCAGGGCCCCTTCGTAGGAGGCGGGGTAGGTCTTCTTGACGTTGCCGCCCAGGCCGTCGTTGCCTGCGGAGGCGACGATCACCCGCCTCGCGGCGAGCGCTCTGTCCACCGCCCGTTTCAGTTCGGGGGCGGGCTCCGCCGCGTTGGCGGTGTCCTGCGAGATGTTGATGACGCCCGCTCCTGCGTCGACCGCGTAGTCGATAGCCCGCGCGAGCGTCTTGGCGGTGCCGTTGCCGTCCGCGTCGTTCTGCTTGATCGGGATGATCGCCGCCTCGGGAGCCAGTCCCACGAAGCCTGTGCCCTTGGCCGGGCGGGCCGCGTTGGACCGCATCGCGTACCTCAGACCCGTGTCCGTGGCGAGGAAGACGCCGCCCGCACCAGGTGGCCGCCGCGCTCGCCACCTCTGCCTGCGTCAATCCCCTGGTCACCGCGCAGGCGGGGCGTACCGAGCTGTCGGAGCGGCGGACCGAGGAGTCCCCGCGCGCGTGGCGCTGCGACAACCGGCGGCACACCACCTACTGGGTGCGGCGCTGGCCCCAGTTGGGCGGTTCGGGTGGGCCTTCCCTGCCTCAGCTCGTCGCTCTTCTCACCGCGGTCCCCGCCCTTGCCACGACGTTCAGCCTCACGCTCGGCCGGGGTGAGAAGCAGGAGGTGTCGCTCCGCGGGCACGTGCGCGTGACCGGGCGCAGTGACGCCGAACTCGCTGCTGCTCGACAGGCGTTGGAGAGCGGCGCCCGACAGGTCGGCACCGGGCTCGTGCGGCTCGACCGGGAGCAGTTGCCCGGGATGCTGGCGACGCTGCCGTTGGGCGGTGCCCGCTGATGGCCTGGGGGTCCGCTCCCCCGGCACGGCCGTCGACCCCGGCACCGGACGGTGACGGGCAGGGGCGGCGCGGGGGCGTCCTCACGTCCGTCGTACGCGGTGGGTTCGGTCTGCCGGGGCCCCGGCACGGACGGCACGCGCTGTCCGTCGAGCAGGTGGACGAGCTCGCGTTGCCCATCGGTGACGACGGGGTCGTCATCGGAGTGGACGCGCAGGGCGAACCCGCGACCCTTGGCGTCAATCGCCCCACTCCGTACGACATGGTGTTCATCGGCGGGTTGTGGACGGCGCAGGTGATCGCGTTGCGGGCCGCCGCTACCGGGGCTCGGGTGGCTGTCGAGACCGGGCGGGCCGGGGCCTGGGGGCAGCTCGTGCAGGCGCTTGGGGTCGGGCAGAGTGGGATGGCCGTGCATGACGTGGGGCGGGTGCCGCCGCAGGGGGCTTCGGCCGGGAGTCCCGTGCTCGTCGTGCGGGACTGCGGGATGCGGCCGCCTCGGGGGCGGGTCGTCGCCGGGCCGTGGCAGTCCGTGCTGACCGTGCTGCCCTATCTGAGTCCCGTCGCGCCCCGGCTGATGCGGCAGGCGCGGCTCGTGGGGGTGCAACGGGTGTCGCCGGACGAGGCGGTGCAGATCGGGCGGTCGCTCGGGTTGCCCGGTGGGGACGTTGATTCGCTGCCGACGCTCGCCGACGGGGTGACGTTGTGGTGCGCCGACCGGGACCGGCAGTACGTGATGACGCAGGCCACCGATGCCGAGACCGGATTGTTGGGTGCCGCTCGGCGGATGGATTGAGGGCCCGGACATCGGGTGAATTCAGGGCGGAGTGTCGGGCGTTGGGGTATTTGTCCGTCGCGGATTGATGTACGCGGATCGCTCCCGGGTGGGGCGTGACGTAATGGACAGCATTGGTGGGGTGGACTGCCCTGCCGTGCTCGTGGTTTTGGTGATTAGGCTGGGACTGGGCGCGACGCCAGAACCCTTGAGCGGTTCGTGCGCGTCCCTCTACGGGGAGAGCCAGGCGGATCGGACGACAGGAACGGTCGCCCCCCACCACGGCACGAGGGTGCTCGACCACATCAGGAGGCATTGTGAACAGCGATCGGGACGAGATCCGCGGGGGCTGGGACTCACCCGTCGATGATCAGTCCGACGCGGAGTCCGCCTCCGAGACGACGGGCGAGTTCACCATCGACTACGCCCCGCCCGCCTGGTACACGCAGAACGCGTCCGGCAGTGCGGGGGAGACTCCGTCAGCTCCGCCCGTCTCGACTCCGCCCGTCTCGGCTCCGCCCGCTTCAGCTCCGTCCGCGCCGGTTCCGTCCGCGCCGACTCCGGCCGCTTCCACTCCGCCCGCGTCGGATTCGGGGCCCTCGGCCTTCGCCGCGCCTTCGGTTGCTCCGGGGGCACCGTTCTCGCCTCCGCGGGCGCCGGTCACTCCCAATTCGGGGCCGCTGACTCCGCCCGTCTTCACGCCGCCTTCCGTTCCGCCCGTCGCGCCTGCGCCCGCGCCCTCGCCGCTCGCTCCGCCCTCCGGGCCCGTATCTCCCGTGGGGGACGCGCCTTCGGCCTCGGGCTCAGGCGCGGCCTCGGAGGAGCCGTCCCATGGCACGTCCGCGCCCAGTGCACTGCCCAAGCTTCCCGTGGGGAACGGGTTCCTGCCCGCCTCCCCTCCTGCTGAGAGCCCGGCCGGTGCGGCCGGCAACGGTGCTTCCGACTGGAGCGGGGCCCTCGCCGGGCCCGCCGCTTCCGTCCATGTGACCGGCGTGGTGCCGAAGAGCGAGGTGGATGCTCTCGCCTCGGCCAAGGACGCCGGGCAGGCCGGACATGCCGGCCAGGCCGGGCAGGAGGGACTCGCAGGCGCCGACGGTGCGGGTAAGAGTGACGAGGCCGCGGCTGGTGCTGCCCCTCCCGCTCCCGTCGCCGAGAGCCTGGCGGGTGGCGATCTTGAGAGTGGTGCCACCATGCGGTTCTCCGCTCGTGCGTTGAAGCGGGAGATGGAGGAGCGGGGGGCGGCTGAGGCCCCGGCTGAGTCCGCGGCCGTTTCTCCGGTTCCTCCGGTTCCGGCCATGCCGCCGGTCGCCCCGCCGGTTCCGGCCCCCGTTCCGGCTCCGGTCCCCGTTCCGGTCCCGGTAGTGGAGCCCGCTCCCGTCGTGGAACCGGATTCCGTCGTGGAACCCGATTCCGTCGTGGGGCCCGATTCCGGTTCGTCCGAGGTCGGTGGCGGTGACGAGGACGGCGCCCTCGCGTCCGACGTCTCCGACTCCCCCGACGGGCTCTCGGGCGATGCCGCGGACCGTGATCGTGATGAGGATGAGGATGACGGTTCCGAGTCGGCCGTGGACGCCGTGGCCGCCGAGGCCGCGGCTGACGCAGACACCGACTCAGGCGTAAGCGCAGGCGCCGATGACGATGCGCCGGTTTCCCTCGACGTCGCTCCGGAGGATGAGGACAGCGCGGACGTTGGCCCCGATTCCGTGACGGCCGACGTGGACAGTGACGTCGACAGCGACACCGACGTCGTACGCGACGCCGTCGCCCAGTCCGAGGACTCCGCTCCCGAGCAACCCGCCCCCGTCGACGACGTGCAGGACTCCGTGCCGCCCGCCTGGACTCCGCCGCCCACGCCGCAGGCCGGGCTTCCGCCGTTGCCGCCCGCCTATCAGCCCGCCGCTCCGACGTCCGCGCCGCAGTGGCCCGCGCCCACGCAGCCGGTGCAGCCCGAGCAGCCCGTGCAGGCGCAGGCACCCACGCCCACCCCCGCGCCCGCCCCTGCTCCGGCACCAGCTCCCGCACCCGCACCGGCCCCGATGCAGCCGCCGGTCCAGGCCCAGCCGCCCGTCGCACCCCAGCAACCGCAACCGCAGCCGCAGCAGGCCCAGCCTCAGCCTGCTCAGCCCCAGCCCGGCAGCTACGGATTCCCGCAGGCCGGTTCGCAGGGCACCCCTCAGGCCGGCCCTCCCGCCGGCTACGGATTCCCGCAGCCGGGGCAGCCCGCCCCGGTCGACCCCAACTCGCCCCCGCAGGCAGGCAGTTACGGGTTCCCGCAGCCTCCCGTCCAGCCGCAGCCGCAGCAGCAACAGCCGATTCAGCCCCAGCCGCCGGTCCAGCACCACCCCCAGCCTCAAGCCCCGGCCCCCGCACCCGCACCCGCACCCGCACCCACCCAACAGCCGGAGCAGCCCGGTCAGATGGGACAGGGCCAGCCCCCCATCGACCCCCGCACCGGCGCCGCCTGGCCGCAGGCCGTCCAGCACGATCAGCGTGAGCGGACCAACCCGGGTGCCCCGCTCGGCTACACCGCCGCCGTCGAGCTCTCCTCCGACCGGCTCCTCCGCAACACCAAGCCGAAGGCCAAGAGCAGCCGGCCCGTGGGTGGCGGTTCGCGGTTCAAGCTCGGCGGCAAGAAGGAAGAGGCCGAGCGGCAGCGGAAGTTGGAGCTGATCCGGACCCCGGTGCTCTCCTGCTACCGCATCGCCGTCATCAGCCTCAAGGGCGGCGTCGGCAAGACCACGACCACCACCGCGCTCGGCTCCACGCTCGCCACCGAGCGGCAGGACAAGATCCTCGCGATCGACGCCAACCCCGACGCCGGTACGCTCGGGCGCCGCGTGCGCCGCGAGACCGGGGCCACCATCCGGGACCTCGTACAGGCCATCCCGTACCTCAACTCGTACATGGACATCCGCCGCTTCACCTCGCAGGCGGCCTCCGGGCTCGAGATCATCGCCAACGACGTCGACCCGGCCGTCTCGACGACCTTCAACGACGAGGACTACCGGCGCGCGATCGACGTACTCGGCAAGCAGTACCCGATCATCCTGACCGACTCCGGTACGGGACTCCTGTACAGCGCCATGCGCGGGGTCCTCGACCTCGCCGACCAGCTGATCATCATCTCGACCCCGTCCGTGGACGGCGCGAGCAGCGCGTCGACCACGCTGGACTGGCTCTCCGCGCACGGGTACGCCGACCTGGTCTCGCGCTCCCTCACCGTCATCTCCGGTGTCCGCGAGACCGGCAAGATGATCAAGGTCGACGACATCGTGTCGCACTTCGAGACGCGCTGCCGCGGCGTCGTCGTCATCCCCTTCGACGAGCACCTCGCCGCCGGTGCCGAGGTCGACCTCGACATGATGCGGCCGAAGGTGCGGGAGGCGTACTTCAACCTCTCCGCGATGGTCGCCGAGGACTTCGTGCGGGCCCAGCAGCAGCAGGGGCTGTGGACGTCGGACGGGAATCCGCCGCCGCACATGGCTCCGCCGATGCCGGGGCAGCAGCAGCCTCAGCCGTACGGCGGGCAGGTTCCGCAGCCCGGCCAGGCGCCGTATCCGGGGCAGGGACAGGTGCCTGGGCAGGGGCAGCAGCCTCAGCCGTACGCGCAGCCGCAGCCGCAGGCCCAGCCGCAACCGCCGCACCCCGGACACCCGCAGGCCCAGCCGCCCCAGCCCCAGCCCCAGCCCCAAGCCCCCTACCCGGGCCAGCCCGCGCAGCCCGGCCAGCCCGGCCAGTACGGATACGGGTACCCGGGGCAGCCCGGCGGAGCTCAGGCGTGGCAGCCGACCGGGCCCTCCCAGGCCCAGTCCGGGGCGGGTCAGATGCCGGCGCCCGGACAGGTGCCTGGACAAGTGCCTCAGCAACAGCAGCAGCCCCAGCACCCGGGCCAGCCCCAGTATCCCGGTCAGCCGCAGCCGCCCCAGCAGCCCGTCCAGCCCGGCACCCCCTTCCAGCCCGGCCAGCCCGCCCCCCTGCCCCCGGACGCGCAGAACCAGGCACTGGCACAGCCGCAGCCCCCGCAGCAGTAACCGCACGTCAGCTCACCAATGGGCCCGCACCGTAATCGGTGCGGGCCCATCCGCGTTCCACCCCCTCTTCGCCGCAGCCCGCACCGGGGCCGCGGAACGCCTGCCCACAGCGCTGCCGTCGCCACCGCCACCCCCTCACCAGCCACGCGTCAAAGGTCTTGACCAATGCGGATGAAATCCCGGTCAACTCGTTATTTCCGCAGGCCACATGGGGTTCACCTGCCGTTGACGCGCGCAGACTGGCGCTGGTAGACACTCACATCAACCAGCTGACGTCCCTTGATCACACAACGTGCAACCAGCCATCCCTGCGCGAGCGATGACGCGAGGTCACCGACCCATGGACACACAAGATCAGCACGGCAGAGCAGTAGTACCGAAGACAGCAGTACCGACCCGTCCCCGCGGCCGCCTGAGGCTCGTGCTGGCCGGTGGCGCCGCCGCGTTCACTCTGACGGCCGGTCTCGCCACTCCGCTCAACCCGGCGCCGCAGCAGGCCGAGGCGAAGGCCGACGGCGGCAAGAAGGTGCTGACCGTCGCCGTGGCGCAGAGCGTCGACTCGCTCAGTCCCTTCCTCGCCCAGCGGCTGCTCAGCACCAGCATCCACCGCCTGACGTACGAGTACCTGACGAACTACGACGCCAAGGACAACAAGGCGATCCCCGGCTTCGCCACCGCGTGGAAGCCCTCCGCCGACAAGCTGACCTGGACGTACACCATTCGGGGCGACTCCAAGTGGTCGGACGGCAAGCAGGCGACCGCCGAGGACGCGGCGTGGACGTTCAACAAGGTGATGTCCAAGGAGGGCACCGCCACCTCGAACTCCAACTTCGTCACCAACTTCAAGAAGGTCACCGCGCCCAGCCCGACCAAGCTGGTCATCGAGCTGAAGAAGCCGCAGGCGACCATGGCCGCCCTCGACGTGCCGATCGTTCCCAAGCACGTGTGGGAGAAGGTCGACGACATCTCGAAGTTCAACAACGACAAGGACTTCCCCGTCGTCGGCAACGGGCCGTTCATCCTGACGGACTACAAGGTCGACCAGTACGTACGGCTGAAGGCCAACAAGTCCTTCTGGCGCGGCGCGCCCAAGTTCGACGAGCTGGTCTTCAAGACGTACAAGGACCAGGACGCCGCCGTCTCCGCCCTCAGGAAGGGCGAGGTGTCGTTCGTGGCCGGGCAGCCCGCGCTCACTCCCGCGCAGGCCGCCTCGCTGAAGAACGAGAAGAACATCAAGGTCAACGAGGGTCCTGGGCGCCGCTTCTTCGCTCTCGCCACCAACCCGGGCGCCAAGACGCTGGACGGCGAGAAGTTCGGTGACGGCAACCCGGCGCTGCTCGACAAGAAGGTCCGCCAGGCGCTGTTCCTCTCGGTCGACCGCGCGGCGCTCGTCGACAAGGTCTTCCAGGGGCACGCCGTCGAGGGCGCGGGCTACATTCCGCCGCGCTTCTCCGACTACGCGTGGAAGCCGTCCGCCGAGCAGGAGCTGAAGTACGACCCCAAGCGGGCCGCCGCCCTCCTGGACGAGGCGGGCTACAAGAAGAACGGCGACGGCAAGCGCGTCGGCAAGGACGGCAAGCCGCTGGACTTCCGCATCCTGTGCCACGCCACCGACCCCAACGACAAGGCGGTCGGCAAGTATCTGAAGGAGTGGTGGGGCGACCTGGGCATCGGGCTCAAGGTCGACTGCCTGGACGACGTCTCGGTGCCCTGGTACGCGGGCGAGTACGACCTCGCCTTCGACGGCTGGTCGGTCAACCCCGACCCGGACTTCGTGCTCGGCATCCACACCTGCGCCGCGCTGCCGAAGAAGGCCAAGGAGAGCGCCGCCACCGACAACTTCATCTGCGACAAGAAGTACGACGAGCTCTACGACAAGCAGCTCGCCGAGTACGACCCGGCCAAGCGCGCCGCGATCGTCAAGCAGATGGAGTCGTGGCTGTACGACTCGGGATACATGAACGTCCTCGCGTATCCGAACGCCGTCGAGGCCTACCGCACCGACCAGATCAAGTCCATCACCACCATGCCGACGGCCGCGGGCAACATCTACGGTCAGGACGGATATTGGAGCTGGTGGTCGGCCGTTCCCGCGGATGGGAAGAGTTCCTCCAAGGACGGCAGCTCGACCGGTGTCATCATCGGTATCGCCGCTGCCGCGGTGGTGCTCGTGGGCGGCGGAGTCCTGTTCGCCCTGCGCCGCCGTTCGACCGCAGAGGACCGCGAGTAACGCATGACCGCTGACAGCAATCCCGCACTGCTCGACACCGAGGGCCCGCTGGGCCCAGGGGCCGACGGCGATCCGGCAGCCGCCGGACCGTCGTCGGCCCGCGGGCCGCGCGCCCGCGACACCCGCGCCTACCTCCTCTATGTGGCGGGCAAGCTCGGCGGCGCGATCGTGTCGCTGTTCGCCGTGCTCGTCACCAGCTTCTTCCTGTTCCGGCTCATCCCCGGCGACCCGGTCAAGCAGATGACCGGCGGCAAGCGCGTCTCCGCCGAGCAACTGGCCGCGATGCGCAAGGAGTTCGGCCTCGACAAGTCGGTCATGGCCCAGTTCTTCGACTACACGGGCAACGTCCTGACCGGCGACTTCGGCACCTCGTACCAGTTCCACGCCCCCGTGATGGACAAGATCATGGAGGCGCTCCCCGCGACGCTCCTGCTCACCGGAACGGCGTACGTCCTCTACACGCTCATCGGCATCTGGCTGGGCACCCGCACGGCCTGGCGCAACGGCGGGCTCGGCGACCGCTTCAACACCGGGCTCGCGCTGACGCTGTACTCCGTGCCGTCGTTCTGGCTCGGCCTGCTGTTGATCATCACCTTCGCGGTGGGGATCGGGCCGATTCCCGGGATGTTCCCGACCGGCGGCCTGGAGTCGGGCGGCGAGACGGGCATCGCGTACGTCCTCGACGTCGCGCACCACATGGTGCTGCCCGTGATCACGCTGGTCGCCGTGGGCTACGCGCAGACGCTGCTCGTCATGCGCTCCTCGCTGCTCGACGAGATGGGCAGCGACTATCTGACGACCGCACGGGCCAAGGGGCTGCGCGACGACCTCGTACGCCGTCGGCACGCCGTGCCGAACGCGATGCTGCCGACCGTCACGCTGATGTTCGTCAACCTCGGCACTGTGGTGGCGGGCGCGATCCTCGTCGAGACCGTCTTCTCCTGGCCGGGGCTCGGCGGGCTCTTCTACTCGGCGCTGAGCGTGCCCGATCTGCCGCTGGTGCAGGGGCTGTTCTTCGTCTTCTCCACCGCGGTGATCCTGATGAACACCCTGGCCGACGTGATCTATCCGCTGCTCGATCCCCGGGTGGGCCGATGACGACCGAATCCGCACCGACCGCCCCCGCGCCGCCCGCCGCCAAGAGCGCGCGGTCCCTCGCCTGGACGCGGCGCAGGCACTCCGCCGCCCGGTTCTGGCGGGAGTACCGCACGCACAAGGCCGGGCTCTTCGGCCTCGGCGTGCTCGCCGTGATCGGGCTCGCCGCGATCTTCGCGCCGCTCCTCGTGGGCTCGGACGCGCAGAACGTGACCGACGCGCCGGGCAAGCCGATGGAGTCGCCGAGCGGTGAATTCCCGCTCGGCACCGACCAGTTCGGGCGTGATCTGCTCGGGCTCCTGGTGTGGGGCGCGCGCATCTCGCTCTCCGTGGGACTGCTCGCGGCCGTCCTGTCGGTCGCCATCGGCACCCTCGTGGGGATCACGGCGGGACACTTCAAGGGCTGGTACGCGACCGTCATCATGCGCGTCACCGACTGGTTCCTCGTGATGCCGACGCTGGTGCTCGCCATCGCCCTGGCGTCCGTGATGTCCCGCTCGATCTGGACGATCATCCTGGCGATCGGCGTGACCACCTGGCCGACGACCGCGCGCCTGGTCCGCGCGCAGACGCTCGCCGTGGAGTCCCGCCCCTACATCGAGCGGGCCCAGGCGCTCGGCGGCGGCCACGGCCACATCATGACGCGGCACGTGCTGCCCAACGTCATGCCGCTCGTCCTCGCGCAGACCACCCTCGTCATCTCCGGCGCCATCCTCACCGAGGCCACGCTCGCCTTCCTCGGCCTCGGCGACCCGACGAACGTCTCGTGGGGCGGCCTGCTCCAGGACGCGCGCGAGGCGGGCGCGGTCAGCGCGGGCCACTGGTGGTACCTCGCCCCGCCCGGACTCGCCATCGCGATCGTCGCGCTCGCGTTCACGCTGTGCGGCCGCGCCGTGGAATCCGTGCTCAACCCCAGGCTGGGGGCCTCCCGTTGAACGATGTGCGCAAGGACAGCAAGGACAGCAAGGACGCAGAGGGCGCGCCGGTGACCGGGCAGCGGCTCCTCGACGTCAGGAACCTCGAAGTGACGTACGCGAACGGCGCGGCGGCCGTCCGCGGCGTGAACCTCTCCGTCGGCGCGGGCCAGAAGCTCGGCGTGGCGGGCGAGTCCGGCTGCGGCAAGTCGACGCTGGCGCTCGCCCTGCTCCGCCTCCTTCCCGCGGGCACGAAGGTGTCCGGCGAGATCCTGCTGGACGGCGAGGACGTGCTCGCCATGAAGTGGGGGCGGGTCCGCGCGGTGCGCTGGGCGGGCGCGTCCATCGTCTTCCAGGGCGCCATGCACTCGCTGAACGCGGTGCACCGCATCGGCGACCAGATCGCCGAGCCGATCCTGCTGCACAAGAAGGCAACCCAGGCGGGCGCGAAGAGGAAGACCGGCGAGCTGCTCGAACAGGTGGGGCTGCCGGCCGCCCGCGCCGACGCCTATCCGCACGAGCTGTCCGGCGGCCAGCGCCAGCGCGTGATGATCGCGATGGCACTCGCCTGCGATCCGCGCCTGATCATCGCCGACGAGCCGACCACCGCGCTCGACGTGATGATCCAGGCTCAGATCCTGCGCCTGATCGAGCAGTTGGTGGCCGAGCAGGACCTCGGCCTGGTGATGATCAGCCATGACCTCGCGGTGCTCTCCGACACCTGCGACCGGCTCGCGGTGATGTACGCGGGCCGCGTCGTCGAGGAGGGCCCGGCCGCCCAGGTCTACGAGAACGCCCGGCATCCGTACGGAAAGGCCCTCTCGGCCGCCTTCCCGCGGATCGGCGACATCGCCTCGCGGTTCGCGCCGCGCGGCCTGCCCGGCGACCCGCCCGACCCGTCCGCGCTCCCCACCGGCTGCACCTTCCACCCGCGCTGCCCGGTCGCGCTCGACTCCTGCACCACCGAGGACCAGGCCCTGCGGGACGCGGGCCCGCAGCACCGCGCGGCCTGCGTCCACGCGGGCCCCCAGCTGCCCGCGCAGCCCGCGTCGGCACCGGCGGCGGAGCGCACACCGTGAACCAGAGCACTCCGACGGGCGACGAGGAGCCGCGCATGACCACCGAGACCCCGAGCGACCCCCTCCTGTCGGCCGCCGGCCTGCACATCGCCTTCCCCGGCAGGCGCGGCGCGCCGACCGCCCGCGCCGTGGACGGCGTCGACCTCGACATCAAGGGCGGCGAGATCGTCGCCCTGGTCGGCGAGTCGGGCTGCGGCAAGACGACGCTGGCCCGTTCGCTGCTCGGCCTGGTCACGCCGACCACCGGCAGGGTGACGTTCGCCGGCAAGCCCCTGGACTATTCGAGCCGCGCCCTGAAGGCGTACCGCAAGCGGGTCCAATTGGTCCTTCAGGACCCCAGCGGCTCGCTCAACCCGCGGCACACCGTGTACGACGCGGTGGCCGAGGGGCTGCGCATCCACGGCTACGCGGGCGACGAGCGGGCGGCGGTCGCCGACGCCCTCTCCCGGGCGGGCCTGCGCCCGCCGGAGCGCTTCTTCCTGCGCTATCCGCACGAGCTGTCGGGCGGCCAGCGCCAGCGCGTGGTCATCGCGGGCGCGCTGGTCCTCGAACCCGAACTCATCGTCGCCGACGAGCCGGTGGCCTCGCTCGACGCGTCCGTACGCGGCGAGATCCTCGCGCTGCTGCTCCGTCTGCGTGACGAACTCGGCCTGTCCGCGCTGGTGGTGACGCACGACCTGGGCCTCGCCTGGAACATCGCGGACCGCGTGGCGGTGATGTATCTGGGCCGGATCGTGGAGACGGGCACGGTGGAGGAGGTCCTGACATCCCCTCAGCACCCGTACACCCAGGCCCTGTTGTCGGTCCTGCCGGAGGCACCCGGTGAGCCGGTGGTCCTCACCGGGGAGCCGCCGGACCCGTCCAGGGTGCCGGGCGGCTGCCGGTTCCACGCGCGGTGCCAGGTGCTCGCCTCGGGCGAGGCGGAGCGGGCGGGCGTCGCGGACCGCTGCCGCGGGGAGGATCTGCCGGTGCTTTCCGGTGCGGGTGAGACGCAGGTGGCTTGTCACTGGGCGGGGGCGCGGTAGCGACTGCGTCAGCCTGCGGGCCGGTGGGGACTGGTCGCGCGGTTCCCCGCGGCCGAAGGACTAAGCCTCAGCCGCCTCGACCAGCTCGCGGGACCGCTTCACGTCGTCCGCCATCGCGACCAGCAGCGTCTCGATCGAGTCGAACTTCACCATGCCCCGCACGAACGCCAGGAACTCCACGGCGACGTGCAGCCCGTACAGGTCCAGCCCGACGCGGTCGATCGCGTACGCCTCGACCGTCCGCTCGGTGCCGTCGAACGTCGGGTTCGTGCCGACCGAGATCGCCGCGGGCATCGCCTCGCCCTCGACGTGCAGCCAGCCCGCGTACACGCCGTCGGCGGGGACCGCCGTGTGCGGCAGGGTCTCCACGTTGGCGGTGGGGAAGCCGAGCTCGCGGCCGCGCTGGGCGCCGCGCACGACGATGCCCTCGACGCGGTGCGGGCGGCCGAGGATCTCCGCCGCGCCCGTGACGTCGCCCTCGGCGACCAGGCGCCGGGTCAGGGTGGAGGAGAACGGCTCGCCGCCGCCCGCCGCGCCGCTGACGTACAGGTCGACGACATCGACCTCGTAGTCGTACGTCGCGCCGAGCTCGGTCAGGAAGTCGACGTTGCCCGCGGCCTTGTGCCCGAAGCGGAAGTTGGGGCCCTCGACGACCACGCGCGCGTGCAGCTTGTCGACGAGGACCTTCACGACGAAGTCGGCGGGCGACAGCTTCGAGAACTCGGTGGTGAAGGGGAGGATGAGCAGCGCGTCCACGCCGAGCTCCGCCATCAGCTCAGCGCGCCGGTGGTGCGGGGCGAGCAGCGGCGGGTGGCTGCCGGGGCGCACGACCTCGCTGGGGTGCGGGTCGAAGGTGACGACCACGGCGGGCACGCCGAGCTCACGGGCGCGCGCCACGGCGCGGCCGATGATCAGCTGGTGCCCGCGGTGTACGCCGTCGTAGGAACCGATGGTGACGACGCTGCGCCCCCAGTCCTGGGGGATGTCCTCCAAGCCACGCCAGCGCTGCACTTCTTTGCTCCTCGCCGAACCCGTGTACGTCACGTACGTCTGTACGTTCCCATTGCCGATTGCGCAGGTCTAAGACTGCCATGCCGACGGGTTCCCGCTCGCATCGGTGCCTCATCGGAGGGGGTGGCGGGGGTCACTACCCGCCGGGCGGGGAGCGCGCGGCCTACGCGGGGACCCGGACGCCGCCCGCGAGGCCGCCGAGCGTGCGGCGCGCGCTGGGGCCGACGAGCGCGGCCCACTCCTGCGGGGCGGCGCCGATCCAGCCGATGACGAGCGCGGCGAAGCCCGGCTCGGAGCGGGCCAGTTCCACCAGGCGCCGGTCGAAGCAGGCGGCGCCCTCCGGGGTGCGCACCAGGAGCAGCGCGGTGCGGTGCACCCGCTCGCGCGTGCGGGCCTCGCCGCACTCGGGCAGGGCCCTGACCACGGACCGCAGGACGCTCTCCAGGACGGCGGCGTCCCGCTCCTGGCTCAGCAGTACGTCGAGCAGCTCGCCCCGCAGTTCCCGCGACGCGGCGGTGCCCGGCGCGGCGAGCACGGGCGCGAGGGCGGCGCGCACCTGCGCGGGACGGCTGTGCAGCAGCCCCGCGACCAGCGGGAAGAGCACGGCGCGGACGCCGGGACCCTGTTCGAGACGCCGGTCGATGTACGAGGCGGCGGGCCCCGCCGCCTCGGGACGGGCCTCCAGGAGGTCGTGCACGAGGGTGGCGACGCGGCGCGCCAGGGTGGGCGTCGTGACGTCGGCGAGGCTGCACAGGACGTCGTCGGCGGCGCGTCCCGGCGCGTGCAGCCGGGCCCGGAACGCTGCGAGCACCGGTTCGGGGTGGGTGGCGATGGCCGTGGCGAGCGCGCTGGCGGGCAGCTGGGGGTCGCCCGCCGCGAAGTGCCGCAGGGCCCGGGGCAGATGCCGCGACCGGGTGTGCGGGTCGCGGACGAGGAGGGCGAGGGCCGCGCCGTGCAGGGTGTCGTCGGCCGGGCGGGCGAGCAGCGCGAACGCCGCGTACCTGAGCAGCTCCCTGTCGGCCTCGGTGACGGTGTGCGGCGCGGCGCGCAGTCCGTAGGCGACGGCGGCGACGCGGCGCGCGGGCCGCTCGTCGTGCGCCCAGCGGTCCACGGCGCGGCAGACGGCGGACGGCTCCTCCTCGGCGAGGGCGGCGAGCAGTTCGTCGGCGCGGGCGTGGGCGCATGCGACCAGGGCCTCGACCAGGTCGTCGATGGCGCGGTGCCGGTGGGTGTACAGGAGGGCCTGGGCGGCGGAGGCGACGGTGGCTTCGGGCGCGGCGTCCAGCGGCCGCTCGTCGGCGAACCACCGCGCGAGGTGCGGCTGTACGCCCGCAGGGTCTTCAGCGAGCAGCTCGGCGACGGCGTCCAGACAGCGGTCCGGGGTCCCCGGCGGCCCGTCCCGTGCGACGAGCCGCCGCAGCAGGTCGAACCGCGCGGCCTCGCCGACCGGCAGCGTCAGCCAGAACCCGGTCCCGAACGCGCCGCGCTCGGCCAGCACCCCGAGCACCCCGAGGTACGGCGTGGCGTCCGCCACCCGCGACAGCACCTCGCCGAGCAGCCGCGCGGCCCACCAGGACCCGTCGCCCCCGGCGGCCCCGTCCCCTCCCGTGCCCGCGCCGGCTTCCCCGAACTCCGCCATCGCGTCCACCAACTCCCCGAGCCGCGAGGCAAGTTCGGCCGCTCCGCGCTGCCTCCCCAGCGACAGCAGTGCCTGGATCACGGGTCCCACGCGGTGGCGCGGGACGGGCAGCGGGCGAGGGGCATCGGGGAGCGGGGTCCGGGAGCGGTGGCGGTGGATCAGGGAGGAGAGGGCGCTGTCCACGTCGAGGTGGAGCCCCTGGATCCAGTCGGCGAGTTCCTCGTGCGCGAAGCGGTAGCCCGGTCCCGCGGGCACAAGCAGGCCCTCCGTGAGGACCGCGGATGCCCAGCCCGTGCAGGCGTCGAAGCCCTTGCCCGGCAGCGCACCCCACGGGAACACCTCTTCGAACGCGGCCCGGTCGAGCTCGCCCTGCCCCGGGCCGAGGCAGCGCCGTGCCGCCTCGTGGAGCTGCCCCGACACCCGCGCCGCCAAGCGCCGCACGGCCGTCCCCCGCAGCCCGTTCGCCGCCGCGAGGCGCACCGCGACGCGCAGGCACTGCAGGTCCAGATAGGCCGCGAAGATCCCCTCCCGGTCCGGCCTGCCCGCCGGTGGCGCGTCCGGCAGCGCGGCCCGTACCTCGGAGAGCAGCCGCAGCGTCAGCGGGTGCCGCGCGTCGGCGGCGGCGAGCGCGCCGTCCGGGATGCCGTACCGCGCGCGGGCCCGGCGGGCCTGCGGCGCCGGCAGGTCACCGAGCCGTACGCAGCCGGGCAGCCCGTCGCCGTGGTCCGGGCCGTGCAGCGTCGCCGCGTCGAAGTGCGCCCCGGCCCGCTCCCAGTACTCCGCGCGGCAGGCGACGACGAGGCGGGCCCCGGTCTCCCGCAGCCAGGCCGCCGTGCCCTCGCTCCACCCGGCGAGGCGGTGGGCGAGCACGGGCGGCATCTCCTCGGGTCCGTCCAGGAGCAGCAGGAGCGGCCGCCCCGCGTCCCGCGCCACCCGGGCGACCTGCCCCGCGGGGACGTCCCCAGGGCCCCCGTCGGCGGGCGCCTCGTCGGAGGCGGCGAGGATCCGTCCCGCGCGGTCGAGGGCGCGCGCCACCGCGTCGGCCACGGAGGTGTCGTCGGCCCGCAGGTCGGCGCCGCGCAGCCAGAGCGTGGGCGCGGGCTCGGCGCCCCTGGCCCGCCGCGCGGCGAGGGCGGCCAGCTCGGTCGTACGGCCGGTGCCGGGATCCCCGACGAGACCGAGCACGCACGCGTGGCCCCCGGTCGCGGTGAAGGCGTTGAACTCAGCTGTGGTGTCCGGCCGTTCGACCGGTTCGAGCACGGCGGCGCGCGGCCCGTCGGAACCCAGGGAGGTGGCGGTCAGATGCAGCGCTCCGGCCGTGTTGAGGTCGTCGCCGTACGCCGGGACGGTCGCCGCGTTGCGCGCGAGGAGCTCGGCGAGCGGGCCGTCGGGGTCGGCGGCCGCGGCGTCCCGCAGCGGCACCGCGAAGCCCGCGGGGCGGTGCGCGAAGGGCGCTTCCCCGGCCGGTACCTGCTCGGCGGGCGCCTGCGGAAGCAGCGCGGTCCCGAGAACGGCGAGCACCGCGCCGGTCGAGGCGTCGACGACCGGTCCCCCGGCCGCCCCGCCGCCGAGCCGCAGCGCGTCCGCGCCCTCGGTGCCGATCGCCAACTCCAGGGCGGCGCCCACCAGATGGAAGCGGTCCGTCGCCGTGTACGTCACCGGGGAGGTGCCGAGCACCCGTGCCTCGCGCCAGCCGCGGGCGGCGATGCGCACGTAGGCGCCGGTCGGCACGGAGTCCCGCACGGTGACGGGCAGCGGCCGCAGACCGAGCCCTTCGGTGCGGACCAGCGCGAGATCGGTGCCGGGCAGCGCCACCACGGCGTCGGCCGGTACGACACAGGTGCGCTCGCCGGGGCCGTGCAGGACGACCCGGGCGAGGCCGTCGACCGCTTCGTGGCTGGTGACGACCGTGCCGAGCTCGTCGGCGGCGAAGCCGGTGCCGCGCGGGCGGCCCGCGAGATCGCATATCCGCACCAGGGACCGGTCGAGCAGCGCGATGTCGTCCCGCGCGCCGCTTCCCCCGGTGTCCCCCGCACCCCGGGCGTCCCCCGCACCCCTGGCCCGCGGACCCCGTGCCCCCATGCCCGAACCTCCCCGCCGCTCCCCGTCCTTCCGACCGTAGGTCGGCGGTGATCAGCCGGACAGATCGCGTCGCGAACGCGCCCCCTTCCGCTCCCTCGGTTCACTCCGAGCGCCTGCCCGAAGGGGTGAATCGGAGCGGGCCGATGGAAACACCCTTGGGTGGGGGGTGGGGGGACCGTGGAGCGGCGCGCCGGAAGGCCCGCCGCTCCACGACGGACTCGGGCGTCCGCTCGGGCCAAGATGAGCTTCCGCTCAGGCGAAGACGGCCAGGCTCTTGGCCTTGCCCCGCGACTCCTCCGCGAGGACCAGGAAGCGGCCCTCGGCGTCGAAGACGGCGACCGCGCCCTGGCCCGCGTACTCCTCGGGCATGTCGATCCGCACGCCGTTGAGCAGCAGCCGTCCGCGCTTGTCGTCGACGTCCCAGCGCGGGAAGGCCCGGCCCGCGGCCTCGGCCACCGGCATCACCGTCAGCTCCTCCTGGAGCTGGTCGAGGGTCTTGGCGGCGTCCAGCTTGTACGGGCCGACGCGGGTGCGGCGCAGCGCGGTCAGATGACCGCCGACGCCGAGGTCCGCACCGAGGTCACGGGCGAGCGCCCTGATGTACGTCCCGGACGAGCAGACGACCGAGACGACCAGGTCGAGGACGGCCGTGCCGTCATCGGCGACGGCCTCGCGCACGTCGTACACCGTGAAGGCGGAGATCTTCACGGGCCTGGCGGGGATCTCGAAGTCCTCGCCCTTGCGCGCCCGCGCGTACGACCGCTTGCCGTCGATCTTGATGGCGCTGACCTTCGACGGCACCTGCATGATGTCGCCGGAGAGCTTGGCGATGCCCGCGTCGATCGCCTCGCGGGCGATCCCGGAGGCGTCGGCGGACGAGGTGATCTCGCCCTCGGCGTCGTCCGTGACGGTGTCCTGGCCGAGCCGGATGGTGCCCAGGTACTCCTTCTCGGTCAGCGCCAGATGACCGAGGAGCTTGGTGGCGCGCTCCACGCCGAGCACGAGGACGCCCGTCGCCATGGGGTCGAGGGTGCCCGCGTGTCCGACGCGGCGGGTCTTGGCGATCCCGCGCATCTTGGCCACCACGTCGTGCGAAGTGAAGCCGGACGGCTTGTCGACGATGACAAGGCCGTCCGGCGTGGTGTTGCTGTCGCTCATGCGGGGGCGTCGCCGTCCGTTTCGTCAGCGTCTTCGGGCTTCTTGTACGGGTCGGCGTCGCCCGCGAAGTCGGCGCCCGCGGAGACCTCCCGCACCTTGGCGTCGGACATCCGCGCCTTGTCGAGCAGGTCCTCGATCGCCCTCGCGTTGTCCGGCAGGGCGTCCGCGACGAAGGCCAGGGACGGCGTGAACTTCACGCCGGCCGCCTGACCGACCGCCGACCGGAGCACGCCCTTGGCGCTCTCCAGGCCCGCGGCGGCCGCCGCACGGTCCTCGTCGTCGCCGTAGACCGTGTAGAAGATGGTCGCCTCTCGCAGATCACCCGTGACCCGGGTGTCCGTGATGGTCACATGCGTACCGAGCCGCGGGTCCTTGATCCCGCGCTGCAGCTTCTGGGCAACCACCTCTCGGATGAGGTCCGCCAGCCTTTTCGCCCGCGCGTTGTCGGCCACTGCTCCGTCTCCCTTTTTGCCACATTCCCGGGGATCGGACCCCGGGCCAGTCTTGCTTCATTCAATCGTCGTCGCCGTGCAGCCGCCGCCTGACGGACAGCAGCTCCACTTCGGGGCGGCCCGCGACAAGCCGCTCGCACCGGTCCAGTACGTCCGTGAGATGGCCCGTGTCACCGGAAACCGCGGCGAGACCGATCTCGGCCCTGCGGTGCAGGTCCTGACCGCCCACTTCCGCCGCGCTCACCGCGTACTTCCGCTGGAGTTCGGCGACGATCGGGCGGACGACGGAGCGTTTCTCCTTCAGCGAATGTACGTCGCCGAGGAGCAGATCGAAGGACAGAGTCCCCACATACATGTGTATCCGGATGTCCCGCCGGTACGGGGTAGAGGCCCCGCCAACCGCTTGGCGGGAACATCAGAACCGTACACGGAACGGCCGGGGCCGATCGACGGGATTTCTCCCGCCGACCGGCCCCGACACTGACCGCGCAGATCAGCGAGCTGATCAGGCGCGCGGCTTCTCGCGCATCTCGTACGTCGCGATGACGTCGTCGATCTTGATGTCGTTGAAGTTGCCGAGGTTGATACCGCCCTCGAAGCCTTCGCGGATCTCGGTGACGTCGTCCTTGAAGCGGCGCAGACCCTGGATGTTGAGGTCCTCCGCGACGACCTTGCCGTCGCGGATGAGCCGGGCCTTGGTGTTGCGCTTGACCTCGCCGGAGCGGATGAGCACACCCGCGATGTTGCCGAGCTTGGACGAGCGGAAGACCTCGCGGATCTCCGCGGTGCCGAGCTCGACCTCCTCGTACTCCGGCTTGAGCATGCCCTTGAGGGCCGCCTCGATCTCCTCGATGGCCTGGTAGATCACCGAGTAGTAGCGGACGTCGACGCCCTCGCGCTCCGCCATCTGCGCGGCACGGCCGGCCGCACGGACGTTGAAGCCGATGACGATGGCGTCGGAGCCCATCGCCAGGTCGATGTCGGACTCGGTGACCGCACCCACACCGCGGTGCAGGACGCGGATGTCCACCTCTTCGCCGACGTCGAGCTGGAGCAGCGAGCTCTCCAGGGCCTCGACGGAACCGGACGCGTCACCCTTGATGATGATGTTGAGGTCCTGGACCAGACCGGCCTTGAGCACCTGGTCGAGGTCCTCGAGGGACACCCGGCGGGTGCGCTTGGCGAACGCGGCGTTGCGCTCACGGGCGGCACGCTTCTCGGCGATCTGACGGGCCGTACGGTCCTCGTCGACGACCAGGAAGTTGTCGCCGGCGCCCGGGACGTTGGTGAGACCGAGCACGAGGACCGGAGTCGACGGCGTCGCCTCCTCCACGTTCTCGCCCTTGTCGTCGAGCATCGCGCGGACTCGGCCGTAGGCGTCACCGGCGACCATCGTGTCGCCGACGCGGAGGGTACCGCGCTGGACGAGGACGGTCGCGACGGCGCCGCGGCCCTTGTCGAGGTGGGCCTCGATCGCAATACCCTGCGCGTCCTGCTCCGGGTTGGCCCGCAGGTCGAGCGAGGCGTCCGCGGTCAGGACCACGGCCTCGAGCAGCTGCTCGATGTTGAGGCCCTGGCGCGCGGAGATGTCGACGAACATCGTGTCGCCGCCGTACTCCTCGGCCACCAGACCGAACTCGGTGAGCTGACCGCGCACCTTGGTCGGGTCGGCACCCTCGACGTCGATCTTGTTGACCGCGACCACGATCGGCACGTCGGCCGCCTTGGCGTGGTTCAGCGCCTCGATCGTCTGCGGCATCACACCGTCGTTCGCCGCGACCACGAGGATCGCGATGTCGGTGGACTTCGCACCACGGGCACGCATGGCGGTGAACGCCTCGTGACCGGGGGTGTCGATGAAGGTGATGGCGCGCTCTTCGCCGTTGACCTCGGTGGCGACCTGGTACGCACCGATGTGCTGCGTAATACCGCCGGCCTCGCCCGCGACGACGTTCGTCTTGCGGATCGCGTCCAGAAGTCGGGTCTTACCGTGGTCGACGTGACCCATGACGGTGACGACCGGGGGACGCGAGACGAGCATCTCCTCGCCGCCCTCGTCCTCACCGAACTCGATGGAGAACGACTCCAGGAGCTCGCGGTCCTCCTCCTCCGGGCTGACGATCTCCAGGACGAAGTTCATCTCGTCCGCGAGGAGCTTCAGCGTCTCGTCGGAGACGGACTGCGTGGCGGTGACCATCTCGCCGAGGTTCATCATCACGCCGACCAGCGAAGCCGGGTTGGCGTTGATCTTCTCGGCGAAGTCGGTCAGCGAGGCACCGCGCGACAGGCGGACGGTCTGTCCGTTGCCGCGAGGCAGCATGACGCCGCCCACCGACGGGGCCTGCATGGCCTCGTACTCCTGGCGCCTCTGCCGCTTCGACTTGCGGCCACGACGGGCGGGACCGCCCGGACGACCGAAGGCACCCTGCGTGCCACCACGGGCACCGGGACCGCCGGGACGGCCACCGAAGCCGGGACGACCGCCGAAGCCGCCGCCACCACCGGGACGACCGGCACCGCCGCCGCCACCGGGACCACCGGGACGACCGGCGAAACCGCCGCCACCGCCACCGGGACGGCCTGCGAAGCCGCCGCCACCGGGACGACCGCCGCCGCCACCGCCGCCGGGACGACCGCCGCCGCCGGGACCACGACCACCGCCGGGGCCACCACCGGGACGCGGGCCCGCGGCGGGACGCTGCGGCATCATGCCCGGGTTCGGACGGTTACCCGCAGGACCGCCGCCGGGACGCGGAGCGCCACCCTGCGGACGGGGCATGCCGCCCGGGCTCGGACGGGCGCCGCCCTGACCCTGCGGACGGGGAGCGCCACCGGGGCCGCCCTGACCGCCCTGCGGACGCGGGGCGCCACCGGGGCCACCGGGGCCGCCGCCGGGACGCGGGGCACCGCCCGGACGGGGCGCCTGCGGGCGCGCCATGCCGGTGGAGCCACCAGAGGTGAAGGGGTTGTTGCCCGGACGCGGACCCGCGGGACGGGCACCGCCGGGGCGCGGAGCACCCTGGCCGCCGGGACGCGGGGCGCGCTCAGGACGGTCGCCACGACCGCCCTGGCCCTGACCGCCCTGACCCTGGCCACCCTGGCCCTGACCACCCTGACCGGGGGCCGGACGGCCACCGGGCTTGGGCGCACCCGGGCGGGAGGCGGCGGGACGGGGAGCCTGCGGCGCCGCGGGGGCGGCGGGCGCGGCCGGCGGAGCGGTGAACTCCGGGGCAGCCGGAGCCGGCGAGGCCGGCGCGGGCTTGGGGGCCGGCGGCTTCGGACCGGGCGTCGGGCGCGGGCCCGGGGTGACCGGCGAGGCAGCGGGCTTCTCGGCCGCGGCGGGCTTGGGAGCCGGCGGCTTCGGCGCGGCCGGACCCGGACGGGCGGCCTGCGCGGGAGAGGGCGCCGACGGCGTCGGCGGCTTGGGGGCGGCCTGCTTGCGCGGCGCGCCGGGCTTGGCGGCGGACTTGCCGTTGCCACCGCCCGTGTTCAATGCGTCAGTCAGTTTGCGTACTACCGGCGCCTCGATCGTCGAGGACGCCGAACGTACGAATTCACCGAGTTCTTGGAGCTTGGCCATGACGACCTTGCTCTCTACGCCGAACTCCTTGGCGAGCTCGTATACCCGGACCTTAGCCACTTCGCTCCTTTTAGGTCCGGGTTACGCCGGACCGTCGCTACTTCATGGGCGTACTCATCGCGTGCTCATCGAGTGCTCATCGCAATCTCGACCTACTTCCAACTCGCGGAATACCAGGGCCGCACGGGGTTCCGTGCGACTCGTCTTACGGTGTTGCCTGCTGGGCAACCGTCTCGACAGCTCGGCGCAACGCCTCCGTGTCGAGCGGACCCTGGGCTCGAAAGGCCCGGGAGAACGCCCGGCGGCGGACCGCCAGGTCAAGACAGACCAGGGCGGGGTGTACATACGCACCCCGGCCGGGCAGCGTACCGCTTGGATCGGGGACGCAGGCGCCCTCTTTCCTCACGATGCGCAGCAGATCGCTCTTGGCCGCTCGCTCCCGGCACCCCACACAGGTGCGCTCAGGGCATGCGCGGGCATGCGTCCGGCCAGACACGCTTAAGTCTACCTCCCCGCACCGACCTCACCCCTTTGGGGCAAGAATCGAACGGCTACTCGCCACATACTGTCGTGATCCCAGCGTTGATCGCCGGGATTTTATTCCTGGCGATCTTCCCGAAGGTCCTTCGCCGCCGACCGGCTACTGGTCGGCGGGCTGCTCGGTGTCGGGCCTGATGTCGATGCGCCAGCCGGTGAGCCGCGCGGCGAGACGGGCGTTCTGCCCCTCCTTGCCGATCGCGAGCGACAGCTGGTAGTCGGGCACCGTGACCCGGGCCGACCTGGCCCCGAGGTCGACGATCTCGACCTTGCTGACGCGGGCCGGGGAGAGCGCGTGGGCGACCATCTCGGCCGGGTCGTCGGACCAGTCGACGATGTCGATCTTCTCGCCGTTGAGCTCGCCCATGACGTTGCGCACACGGCTGCCCATCGGGCCGATGCAGGCGCCCTTGGCGTTCAGGCCCGAGCGGGTCGAACGGACCGCGATCTTGGTGCGGTGACCGGCCTCGCGGGCGATCGCCGAGATCTCGACGGAACCGTCGGCGATCTCGGGGACCTCCAGCGCGAAGAGCTTCTTCACCAGGTTCGGGTGGGTGCGCGACAGGGTCACGGAGGGACCGCGGACGCCCTTGGCCACGCGCACGACGTAGGAACGCAGCCGCAGGCCGTGCGGGTACTCCTCGCCGGGCACCTGCTCCTGCACCGGCAGGATGGCCTCCAGCTTGCCGATGTCCACGAGCACGTTCTTCGGGTCGCGGCCCTGCTGGACCACGCCGGTGACGATGTCGCCCTCGCGGCCCGCGTACTCGCCGAGCGTCGCGTCGTCCTCGGCGTCGCGCAGACGCTGCAGGATGACCTGCTTCGCCGTGGTCGCGGCGATGCGGCCGAAGTCGGACGGGGTGTCGTCGAACTCCTTGGCCTCCTGGCCCTCTTCGAGGTCCGCCGGGTCCTCCGTCGCCCACACCGTCACGTGACCGCTCTCGCGGTCCAGCTTCACGCGCGCACGGCGGAAGCTGCCGTCGGTGCGGTGATAGGCGATGAGGAGGGCCGACTCGATCGCCTCGACGAGCAGGTCGAAGGAGATCTCCTTCTCCCGTACCAGACCCCGCAGGGCACTCATGTCGATGTCCACGGCTACGCCTCCTCCTCTTCCTTCATGTCCTTCTTGTCCTTGCGGTTGAACTCGACCTGCACGCGCGCCTTGTCGATCTCGGCGAAGGCGAGGCGGCGCGACGTGGCCTTGCGGCCCTTCACGCCCGGCACTTCGAGGTCGAGACCCTCGTCGTCCACGGTGAGGATGCGGGCGACGAGCTCGCCGCCCTCCGTCAACTGGAACTTCACCAGGCGGTCCACGGCGCGCGCGTAGTGGCGGCGCTCGGTCAGGGCCCGCTCGGCGCCGGGGGAACCGACCTCCAGGTCGTACTCCCCCTCGCCCATGGCGTCCGTCTCGTCGAGCTTCGCGGAGAGCAGACGGCTCACCTCCGCGATCGCGTCGAGGTCCACGCCGTCCTCTGAGTCGATGACGACCCGCAGCACTCGCTTGCGTCCGACCGAGGCCACTTCGATCTCTTCGAGATCCAGGTCCTGGGAGCTGACGAGCGGTTCCAGTAGTTGCCGCAGCCTCTCGCTCTGGGTGGTGCTCATCCGGGTGACTCCTCGGCCGCGTGTGCTGTTGTGGGTGCGTTGCAAGTCTGCGTCTCAGGTCAAAGGGTATCCGGTCCCGAGGGGTGTTGCCGCCCACGGGCGGGGCGATGCACCGCTCCGGGCCGAGCCGCTCGCGAGTACGGGAGCGGCCCGCAGGTACGGTGATCACGGACCCGCGCCACCCCTTCTCCTCGCCCCGCTCGCTCACGCCTTTCTGGCCTTCCTTCCGAGGACGTCTGCCGTGCCGTCGTATCTCACCGCCCCACGGTCCCTTTCGGGACCGCGCCGAAGGAGTCTGCTCACCGGGGCCGCCGGTGTCGCGGGAGCCGTGCTGCTCACCGGCTGCTCGGACTCCGCCGACACCGACGAGCGGCCGTCCGCCGCCCGGCGCCTCGCCGCCCGCGCGGCCGCGGACAGCACGGAACTCATCGAGCGCTACGACGCCGTCATCGCGGCGCACCCCTCGCTCGCCGAGCGGCTGCGGCCGCTGCGGGCCGAGGTGCGGCGGCACGCGCGGGCGTTCACGGACGGCCACGCTCCGGCTTCCGCGCCGCCCGCCGGCTCCGCTGGCCCCTCCGGCTCCCCCGCCGAGCCCTCCGCTTCCGCGGGCCCTTCCGTGGCCGCGGACCCCAAGGACGCCGTGCGTGAACTCGCCAAGGCCGAGCGGACGTTGGCCGACCGGCGCGCCCAGGCCCTGCTCGACGCCCCCGCCGAACAGGCCAGGCTGCTCGCCTCGGTGGCCGCCGCGGGGGCGGCACACGCGTATCTGCTGACGGAGGGCGACAAGTGAGCGGTTCGAAGGACGACGAGCTGAAGGCCGTGCAGGCCGCGCTGGCCGCCGAGCACGCGGCGGTGTACGGCTACGGGGTGGTCGGCGGACGCGTCGGCAAGGAGCGCAGGGACGACGCGCGCACCGCCTACGACGCCCACCGCGCCCGGCGCGACGAGTTGCAGCGCGCGGTGCGCGACCTGGGCGGCGAGCCGCAGCCCGCGGACCCGGCGTACGCCCTGCCGTTCCCGGTGCCGGACTCCGCGTCGGCCGTGCGGCTCGCCACGGAGCTGGAGGACCGGGTCGCCGGGGTCTACTCCGATCTCGTACGGGCCGCCACCGGCACCCGGCGCGGCAACGCGGCCCTCGCGCTGCGCGAGGCGGCGGTCCGGGCGGCACGGTGGCGCGGCGGGAGCGTAGCCTTCCCTGGGCTCGCCGAGCGGTCCGCCGCCGCCGACCCCTCGGCAGCGGCGACGCCCCAGGCGTAGCCCGTACAGGAAGTTCAGGAAGGGAACGACTCGCGCATGGCTTTCGAACCGCCGCAGCGCCTCGTCACCGCGCTCGGCGAGACGACGCGGGACGGCGACGACTGGCTGGAGAAACTGCCGACGGCGGTGGAACAGGCGGTCGCTCTACGCGAGTTGACCATCGAGCGGGTGCAGGTGCCCGGCGGGCGCAGCAGCCTCGTGCTGCTCGTGCGGCGGGCCGACGACACCCCCGCCGTGCTGAAGCTGGTGCCGCCCCGGTCGCGTCCGGAGAGCGAGCGGGCCGCCCTCGCGCACTGGAACGGGCTCGGCGCCGCCCGGCTGCTCGATCCCGCCGCCTCCGACGGGGCGCTGCTCATGGAGCGGCTGCACCGGGACGTGTCGGTGCGCTCGCTGCCCGAGGCCAAGGCCCTCCTGGAGGCGGCGGGGACGCTGCGCAGGCTGTGGGTGGAGCCGCCGTCCGGGCACCGCTTCGAGACGGTCGCCGAGCGGACGGAGCGGCAGGCGGTGGCGATGCGGGCTTCGGCCGATGCGGATGCCGAGCTCGGCCCCTTGGTCGACGCGGCGCTCGCGGCGCGGGACGAGCTCATCGCCGCGGCGCCCGAGCCGCGGCTGCTGCACGGCACGTTCCGGCAGAGCAAGGTGCTGGCCGGGGACCGGCTGCCGTGGCTGGCCGTGGGCCCCGACCCGGTGGTGGGTGAGACCGCCTTCGACCTGGCGCGGCTCGTCAGGGACCGCGTGGAGGACCTCATCGCCTCGCCGTCCGGCGCCTCCATCACGCGGCGCCGCGTGAAGAAGCTCGCGGAGTCGCTGGAGGTCGAGCAGGAGCGGCTGCGCGGGTGGACGCTGTTCAGGGCGGTCGAGTCGGGCCTACGGGCGCTGCGCGTGGGCCGAGTGCAGGACTCCGAGCTGCTGCTGGAGTTCGCGGGCTGGCTCTGAGGGGGCGCGGGGAACCGCGGACCTGATGTGTCCGGTCGCGTGGTTCCGCGCGCCCCTTCGGGCATCGGCTAGGCGGTCAGGCGGGCGATCGCCTCGTCGACCGACAGCTCCTCGCGCTCACCGGTGCGGCGGTCCTTCAGCTCCACGACGCCGTCGGCGGCGCGGCGGCCCGCGACGAGGATCTTCGGGACGCCCATCAGCTCGGAGTCGGTGAACTTCACGCCCGGGGAGACGCCGGGGCGGTCGTCGACCAGGACCCGGACACCGGCCGCGGCCAGCTTGTCGGAGACCTCGAGGGCCAGCTCGGTCTGGAGCGCCTTGCCCGCGGCGACGACGTGCACGTCGGCGGGGGCGATCTCCTCGGGCCAGATCAGGCCCTTGTCGTCGGCGTGCTGCTCGGCGAGCGCGGCGACGGCCCGCGAGACGCCGATGCCGTACGAGCCCATGGTCACGCGGACCGGCTTGCCCTCCTTGCCGAGCACGTCGAGCTGGAAGGCGTCGGCGTACTTGCGGCCCAGCTGGAAGATGTGGCCGATCTCGATGGCGCGGTCCAGCTTGAGTCCCGTGCCGCAGTTCGGGCAGGGGTCGCCTTCCTCGACGACCACGACGTCGACGTAGGCGTCGACCTCGAAGTCACGGCCCGCGACGACGTTCTTGGCGTGCACGCCGTCCTTGTTGGCGCCGGTGATCCAGGCGGTGCCGGGGGCCACGCGCGGGTCGGCGAGGTAGGTGACCTTCGCCAGGCCCTGCGGGCCCACGTAGCCGCGCACCAGGTCGTCGCGGCCCTCGAAGTCCTCGGCCGTGACCAGTTCGACGGCGGCCGGGGCGAAGTGGGCCTCGACCTTGTCCATGTCGACCTCGCGGTCGCCGGGGACGCCCACGGCGACGATCTCGCCGTCGACCTTGACGAGCAGGTTCTTGAGCGTCGCGGAGGCCTCGACGCCGAGGTGCGCGGCGAGCGTCTCGATGGTCGGGGTGTCCGGGGTCGGGATCTCCTCGGCGGCGGGCACACCGGCCGCGTCGACCGCCTTCAGACCGAACGAGACGGCCTCCGTGTTGGCGGCGTAGTCACAGTTCGGGCAGTCCGCGAAGGTGTCCTCGCCGGCCGCGGCGGGGGCGAGGAACTCTTCGGACTTCGAGCCGCCCATGGCGCCCGCGGTGGCGGCGCAGATGCGGTAGTCGAGGCCGAGGCGCTGGAAGATCTTCTGGTACGCGGCGCGGTGCAGCGCGTACGACTGGGCGAGGCCCTCGTCCTCCAGGTCGAAGGAGTAGGAGTCCTTCATCAGGAACTCGCGGCCGCGCAGGATGCCGGCGCGGGGACGGGCCTCGTCGCGGTACTTGGTCTGGATCTGGTAGAGGGTCACCGGCAGGTCCTTGTAGGACGAGCACTGGTCCTTGACCAGGAGGGTGAAGATCTCCTCGTGGGTGGGGCCGAGGAGGTAGTCGCCGCCCCTGCGGTCGTTGAGCCGGAACAGCTCGGCACCGTACTCGGTCCAGCGGCCGGTCGCCTCGTACGGCTCCTTGGGCAGCAGGGCGGGCAGCGAGACCTCCTGGGCGCCCATGGCGTCCATCTCCTCGCGGACGACGCGCTCGACGTTGGCGAGGACCTTCTTGCCCAGCGGCAGCCAGGACCAGACACCGGCGGCGGTGCGGCGCACGTAACCGGCGCGGACGAGGAGTTTGTGGCTCAGGACCTCGGCGTCCGCCGGGTCGTCGCGCAAGGTCTTCGCCATCAGTCGGGACATGCGCTGGACCTGGGCCATGGTGAACTCCTGCTGCTAAGGGTGGTGTGCAGGAGGTTAGCCGGGGCTCGGGCGCGGGCGGAAATCGGTTACGGCTCAGACCCGTTTCGCCAGGGGCAGCGGGGCGCCCATCACGGCGTACGGCTTGGGGGCGCTGGGGAACAGGACGCGGCGTGCCAGATCGGCGTATCCAAGGGAGCGGTACAGGCCGCGGGCCGGGCTCTCCACGTCGATCGCGGAGAGGATCGAGCGGGGCTCGGGGACGCCGTCCGTGATCGTCGTGATCAGCGCGCGCCCGATGCCGCGGTTCTGGTAGCCGGGGTGCACGTGCAGCTCGGTGATCACGAACGACTCGTCGAGCCAGCCGTCCAGGTCCTGGCCGCGCAGATACGGCTCGACGACGGTGGACCACCAGTGGGCGCGGTCGTTGGGCATGCCGTAGACGAAGCCGACGAGCCGGTCGTCACCGGTGGTCGCGCCGAACGCGCGGGCGCGGGGGTAGGTGAGGTGCCGCAGCACGATCTGCCGCCGTACGGCCACCTCGTCCTCGCTGAGACCGAACGCGTGGGCCTGGACGCGCAGCGCCTCGTCCACGCGGGCGCCGAGGTCGAGCGGACCGATCACGACATCGTCTGTCATGGGGCCGACCCTACTTCGCACCACCGCGCTTCTGAACAGGGCGCTCTGGGCGGGTGCTTGCCCCGGGCATTCGGGCGGGCCGGTGGGGCAGGCCGGTCGGACGGACCGGTCAGACGGGCCGGTCGGACGGGCCGGTCGGACGGACCGATCAGACGGGCCGGTCGGACGGACCGATCAGAACAGCACGCTCATGAACGCGCCGACCTCTTTGAAGCCCACCCGCCGATAGGCCGCCCTGGCCGCGGTGTTGAAGTCGTTCACGTAGAGGCTGACGACGGGGGCGACGTCCGCGAGCGCGTAGCGAAGGACGGCCGCCATGCCGGGGGCGGCGAACCCTTGGCCCCGGTACTCCGGGGCCACCCACACGCCCTGGACCTGGCAGGCCTGCGGGGTCGCGGCGCCGATCTCCGCCTTGAAGATCACCTTGCCGTGCTCGTCGAGACGCGCGAACGAGCGCCCGGAGCCGACCAGTTCGGCGACGCGGGCCTGGTAGAGCAGCCCACCGTCACCGGCCATCGGCGAGATGCCGACCTCCTCGGTGAACATCGCCACGCAGGCCGGCATGATCGTCTCCATCTCGTCCTTGCGGACGCGACGGACGTACGGGTCGGGGGCGATGTCGTCCGGCAGCCGGTCGGTGACCATCAGGGGCTGCTGCGCGCGGACCTCGCGGGCGGGACCCCAGGAGGGTTCGAGGAGCCGCCACAGCTGGGCCGTGGAAGCGGCGGGACCGACGATCGAGGAACAGCGCCGCCCGGCCCTGCGCGCCCGGTCGGCGAAGCCGCGTACGGCGCGCGGGGTGGCACAGATCGGTACGAGATTGGCGCCCGCGTAGCAGAGGGACTCCAGCATGCCGTCCTCGTACCAGCCCCACATCTCACCACCGAGCCGCCACGGATCCAGCCCCGCGACCTGCACACGGGCGGCCACAAAGGCATTGGCGACCGGCTCGCGGCCGAGCACGGCGAGCGCGGCGTCCAGGTCACTCGGTTCGAGGACCCTGGTGGTGGTCTGAGTCAACACGTGCGGGGGCCTCACCATACGGTCTGCTGATCTCCGCACTGTACCTGGCGGGGGCGCCTCGTGCGGGGGGAGGCGTTTGCCTGTGGGGCTGGGGGCGGGAAGGCCCGTGAGGGGTGCGGTACGGCGGTACGGCGGTACGGCGGTCAGCGCTGAGCCGGTGGTCGTGGACCGGTCGGGGACATCCGTGTCAGATCGTGCGCACGGTGTGGCTGAGCTCATGCCGCGTCGGTGGCGCGGCGCAGGGTGAACCAGAACGTCGGGACGGGGTTGGTGCCGGGCGTCACGTCGGTCAGCCGCCACCCGGAGAACCGGGCGGTGAGTTCGTCGGCGGTGACGCCGGACCACGTGTCGTCGAACGCCCCGGGCCCGTACCCGAACAGCAGCAGTCGCGCACCGGGGGCGGCACGCTCGGTGAGGCCGGCGGCGTAGGCGTCGCGGCGGTGCGGTGGGATTCCGCAGTAGCAGCTCAGGTCGAAGAACAGGTCGTACGGGCCGGGCACGCCCACCTCGTCGAGCCGGGTGGCGTCCGCGCACAGCACCGTGACGTCGGCTCCGGCCGCGTCGGCCTTTTCCCTCGCCCGCCGGACCGCGCGCTCGACCAGGTCGACGGCCGTCACCTGCCAGCCGTGCCGGGCCAGGTACACCGCGTTGGTTCCGGTGCCGCAGCCGAGTTCGAGGACCCGGCCCGGCGCCGGCGCGTCGGGCGCCTCGATCAGGGCCACCAGCTCGGGGGGCGTGATGCCGCTGTCCCACGGCGGCCTGCCGTCCCGGTAGAAGTCCTCCAACACGCGGCGCACAGATGCCTCTTGGTCGAGCTCCGCAGCCGTACGAGTCGTACTCATCGCTACCCCTCCAAGAATCTAGAGTTGAACTCTAGTGACTAACTCTAGAGATAGACTCTCGGCATGGATGCGGTCAAGGGATCCGACGGACAGAACGCCGAACGACCCGGCAAACGCCCCGACAAGCGGGCCGAGCGCTCGCGGCGCACCCGCGAGAACATCGTCGCGGCAGCGCGGGACCTGTTCGTCGCGCAGGGATACGGCGCGACAAGCCTTCAGGAGGTCGCGGACCGCGCGGACGTGGCCGTCCAGACCGTGTACTTCGTGTTCCGGAACAAGCGCGCGCTGTTCAAGGACGTCGTCGACACAGCCATCGCGGGCGACGCCGAAGCGGTCGCCACGATGGACCGCGACTGGTTCCGCGCGGCGTGCGCCGAGCCCACCGCGGCCGGGCAACTGCGCGCCCACGTACGGGGCGTACGCGACATCCTCGGCCGGGTCGCCCCGATCATCCCGCTCATCGCGGCCGCGGCGGCCACGGACCCGGAGATCGCCGCGCAGTGGCCCGCCGGCCCCGACCCGCGCCACACCGTCCAGCACGCCGCGGCGAAGGCACTGACCTCCAAGCCCGACGCCCGCCCCGACGTCGACACCGACCGCGCGGCCGACGTGCTGTACGGGCTGCTCAGTCCGGAGCTGTACCTGATCTTCGTCCGCGACCGGGGCTGGTCCCCCGAGGCCTGGGAGGAATGGGCCTGCGGCGCTCTCACCGCCCAGCTCTGCACGGACCCCGGGTAGGCCATCACCTGTTCGGCGACAGCCGGCTGCGGCTGCGGCTGCGGCTGCGGCTGCGGCTGCTGACCGGTACGCCCACTCCGCCGCGCCGACGCCATCTTCGTCAAGCCCGACGGCGTCCGGGGTGGAGGCGTGCGCTCCGCGCGGGCGAGGTCCGTGAAGGCTGAGGCCGCCACTCACCCCACCCCCCGGCGAGGGCTGAGGCTTTCCGCCGCTTCGCGGCGTGGGTGGCCGGACGGAGGCGCGCTGCGCGGGCGAGGTCCGTGAAAGCTGAGGCCGCCACTCACCCCACCCCCCGGCGAGGGCTGAGGCTTTCCGCCGCTTCGCGGCGTGGGTGGCCGGACGGAGGCGCGCTGCGCGGGTGACGTCCGTGAAACGTGAGGCCGCCACTCACCCCACCCCCCGGCGGGGGCTGAGGCTTTCCGCCGCTTCGCGGCGTGGTCCCCACCCGCCCACCCGTGGCTCCGTACCGGGGTGTGGGTGTAGGGGCGGGGCCGCTGCGCCGGCGGGCCCCACTCGAGGTGGGGTGGCAACAACGTTGCGGGCCGGCTGGGTAGCTGGGCCCTACGTGCGGAGACCGGCGCGGAGAACCGCTCCGCCGCGCAGCGGGCGGGCTCCTACAAGGACCCGGCCCGTGCTGAGGAGCGGGCAAGCCCCTACAGGAACCGGTCGGCGCGGAGAAACGGGTGGGCGGGTGGGAACCGCTCCGCCGCGCAGCAGGCGGGCTCCTACAAGGACCAGCCGGCGCCGAGAGACGGGTGGGTGGTGGGAGGCGTCCGCCGCGGAGCGGGCGGGCTCCTACAGGGACCAGCCGGCGCCGAAGAACGGGCAGGCCCCTACGCGAAGCACCCGACGCAGAAAGAGGAACAGGCTCCTACAGGGACCGGCCGTACCGAGAGACAGTCAGGCCTACAGGGACCGGCCCGCGCCGAGGAGCAGGCAGGGCTACAGGAGCCGGCCCGCGCCGAGGAAGGGCGCTCCCCCATGGGCCCCTGCCAAGGGCACTCAGCCCGCCACCGCCACCGTCGGCTCGCCGGAGGCCACCCCGTCCTTCTCCATCTGCTCGGCGATCTTCATCGCCTCGTCGATCAGCGTCTCGACGATCTTCGACTCGGGGACCGTCTTGATGACCTCGCCCTTGACGAAGATCTGGCCCTTGCCATTGCCGGACGCGACGCCGAGGTCCGCCTCACGGGCCTCGCCGGGACCGTTGACGACGCAGCCCATGACGGCGACGCGCAGCGGCACCTCCATGCCCTCCAGGCCCGCGGTGACCTCTTCGGCCAGCTTGTAGACGTCCACCTGCGCCCGCCCGCACGACGGGCACGAGACGATCTCCAGGCGCCGCTGGCGCAGGTTCAGCGACTCCAGGATCTGGATGCCGACCTTGATCTCCTCGACCGGCGGGGCCGACAGGGAGACGCGGATGGTGTCGCCGATGCCCTCGCTCAGGAGCGCGCCGAACGCCACCGCCGACTTGATCGTGCCCTGGAAGGCAGGACCCGCCTCGGTCACACCGAGGTGCAGCGGGTAGTCGCTGGCCGCCGCCAGCTGACGGTAGGCGTTGACCATGACGACCGGGTCGTTGTGCTTCACCGAGATCTTGATGTCCCGGAAGCCGTGCTCCTCGAAGAGGGACGCCTCCCAGAGGGCGGACTCGACGAGCGCCTCGGGGGTGGCCTTGCCGTACTTCTTGAGCAGCCGCGCGTCCAGGGAGCCCGCGTTCACGCCGATCCGGATCGGCGTACCCGCGTCGTTCGCGGCCTTCGCGATCTCCTTGACCTTGTCGTCGAACTGCTTGATGTTGCCCGGGTTCACCCGGACCGCCGCGCACCCGGCGTCGATCGCCGCGAACACGTACTTCGGCTGGAAGTGGATGTCGGCGATCACCGGGATCTGCGACTTCCGCGCGATCGTGGCCAGCGCGTCCGCGTCGTCCTGCGTGGGACAGGCCACGCGCACGATCTGGCAGCCGGAAGCGGTGAGCTCGGCGATCTGCTGGAGGGTCGCGCCGATGTCCGACGTACGCGTCGTCGTCATCGACTGCACCGAGACCGGTGCGTCCCCACCGACAGCCACGGAACCGACCTGGATCTTGCGGCTGACCCTGCGGTCGGCGAGCTTGGTCGGAACGGACGGGATTCCGAGAGAAACGGCAGTCATCTGGCGAGCATCCCCAAGAGTGTGGATCACAAGTTCTGGATCAAGGTCCCGAGATCGACGGGCTCCAGGCTTCGAGATTACGGCAACCCGGTGGGCCCGAGCACATCCCGCCCGGAAGTCCACTCAATGGTGGGCGGCCCGACACATAGAGTGCCGGGCCGCCGCAAACTTCGCGTAATCAGGAGATTTTGACCGGGTTCACCACGTCGGCGATGAGCACCAGGATCGTGAAGCAGATGAAGATTCCCGCCACCACGTAGGCGACCGGCATCAGCTTCGCGACGTCGAAGGGGCCCGGGTCGGGACGGCGCATGACCCGTGCCGTCTTGCGGCGCACCGACTCCCACAGGGCGCCCGCGATGTGCCCGCCGTCGAGCGGGAGCAGCGGCAGCATGTTGAACAGGAACAGCGAGAGGTTGAAGCCCGCGATGAGGAACAGCATCATCGCGATCTGGTTCTCCGGCGGGATGTCCAGGGTGAACACGTCGCCGCCGACGCGGGCCGCGCCGACCACGCCCATCGGGGAGTCCTGCTTGCGCTCGCCGTCGCCGAAGGCCGCGTCCCACAGGTCGGGGATCTTGGACGGCAGGGCGATGATCGACTCGACGCCGTTCTCCATCATGTCGCCCATGCGGCTCACGGAGTCACCGAAGGACTGCTGGACGATGCCGCTGGCCGGGGTGAAGCCGAGGAAGCCCGCGAAGACGTACTTGCCCTCTACGTAGGCGCCGTCACCGTCCGTCTTGGTGACCTGGTTCTTGATCAGGGTGGCGTGCAGGTCCTGCCGCTTGCCGTCGCGCTCGACCGTGATCGTGGCCGGGCCGATGGTCTCGCGGATCTTCGACTGGAGCGCGGCCCAGTCGTCGACCTTCTCCCCCTGGAAGGCGACGATCTTGTCGCCCGCCTTCAGGCCGGCCGCCTTGGCGGGCGCGGCCTTGTCGCCCTTCTCGCACTTGGCGCGGTTCTCGCTCTGCTGGATGACGCAGTCCGAGACCTTGCCGACGGAGGTCGTCTGGGTGTTGATGCCGAACGTCATCATCACGCCGAGGAAGATCGCCACGGCGAGGATCAGGTTCATGAAGGGGCCGGCGAACATCACGATCACGCGCTTCCACGGCTTGCGCGTGTAGAAGAGGCGGGACTCGTCGCCGGGCTCCAGCTCCTCGAAGGCCGCCGAGCGGGCGTCCTCGATCATGCCGCGCCAGGGCGACGTGGACCGTGCCTCGATGCGGCCGTCGGGGCCCGGCGGGAACATGCCGATCATGCGGATGTACCCGCCGAGGGGGATGGCCTTGATGCCGTACTCGGTGTCGCCCTTCTTGCGCGAGAAGATGGTCGGGCCGAAGCCGACCATGTACTGCGGCACGCGGATGCCGAACATCTTGGCGGTCGACAGGTGTCCCAGCTCGTGCCAGGCGATCGAGAAGAGCAGCCCGATCACGAAGACGACTATCCCGAGGATCATCATCAAGGTCGTCATGCACGAGCCTCCGCGGTCGCCTTGCCTGCCAGTTCACGTGCCCGAGCACGTGCCCAGGTCTCCGCTTCGAGGACGTCCGCGACGGTCAGGGAGGTTCCCAGGGACGGTGTGCCGTGTTCCGCCACGATCTCCGTCACCGTCTCCATGATCCCGTTGAAGGGCAGCGCGCCCTTCAGGAACGCGTCCACGCACTCCTCGTTGGCGGCATTGAACACCGCCGGGGCCGTGCCCGCGAGCTCCCCGACGTGCCGGGCGAGCCCGACGGAGGGGAACGCCTCGTTGTCGAGGGGGAAGAACTCCCAGCTCGACGCCTTGGTCCAGTCGAACGCCGGGGCCGCGTCGGGCACCCGCTCCGGCCAGCCGATGCCGATGGCGATCGGGCCCCGCATGTCGGGCGGGGTCGCCTGGGCGAGCGTCGAGCCGTCGGTGAACTCGACCATGGAGTGCACGTAGGACTGCGGGTGGACGACGACCTCGATGCGGTCGAAGGGGATGTCGTAGAGCAGGTGCGCCTCGATGACCTCGAGTCCCTTGTTGACCAGCGTCGCGGAGTTGACGGTGATCACGGGGCCCATCGCCCAGGTGGGGTGCGCGAGCGCTTCCTCGGGGGTGACGTTCACGAGGTCGGCCTTCGTACGTCCCCGGAAGGGGCCGCCGGAGGCGGTGACGACCAGCTTGCGCACGTCGGCGCGGGTACCCGCGGCCAGCGCCTGGAAGAGCGCCGCGTGCTCGGAGTCGACCGGGATGATCTGGCCGGGCTTGGCGATCGCCTTGACCAGGGGGCCGCCGACGATGAGGGATTCCTTGTTGGCGAGCGCGAGGGTGCGGCCCGCCTTCAGGGCGGCGAGCGTCGGGGCGAGGCCGATGGAGCCGGTGATGCCGTTGAGCACCGTGTGGCACGCGGAGGCGGCGAGCTCGGTGGCCGCGTCGGGTCCGGCCAGGATCTCGGGGAGCGGCTCCCCGGCGTACTGCCCCTGGAGCGCCTCCCGCAGGGCCGGTACGGCGTCCTCGCGGGCGACCGCGACGGTCTTCACCCGCAGCCGGCGTGCCTGCTCGGCGAGGAGACCCACGCGGCCGCCCGCGGCGGAGAGCGCCGTGACGCGGAAACGGTCGGGATGGCCGAGGACGAGGTCGATGGCCTGGGTGCCGATCGAGCCCGTGGAGCCGAGGATGACGATGTCCCGCGGGTCTGCCGCGTCCTGGAGGGGGACCGGGTCGAAGACGAGATGCGGGTCCGCGAGGGGGGATGGGCTGTCGCTCATCCCCCCATTGTGGCCGCAACTCCTGTGGGCCCGGACAGTGCGTGCCCCGATGTGGCGTACGTGGCGCGGGACCTGGGTCATCGCTTCTTGCGGCCGCGCCCGCTCCGGGGCGGGGCTCCGGTGGCGCCGGGTCGGTCGGGGGGCTCGTCGGCGGGTTCGTCGCCGAGTTCGTCGCCAGCGGCGGCCGCGGTGTCGTCGGACGGCTCGAAGTCGCCCTCGACGACGCCCTCCGCGGTGTCCACCGTGGGCGCGCTGAAGTGCAGCTGGCCCGCGCTCCTGCGGGCCTGGAGGCCCTTCGCGCTGATCCCGACCGCGTCCTGGACGGTGTCCGGCGCGGGCTGCCCGACCTGGACCTCCAGGTTGAAGAGGAAGCCGACGGACTCCTCCTTGATGGCGTCCATCATGGCCGTGAACATGTCGTAGCCCTCGCGCTGGAACTCGAACAAGGGGTCCCTGCCGAGGTAGGACCGCATCCAGATGCCCTCCTGGAGGTAGTCCATCTCGTAAAGATGTTCGCGCCATTTACGGTCGAGGACGGAGAGCACCACCCGGCGCTCCAGCTCCCGCGTGGCGTCCTCGCCGAGCTCGCGCTCGCGTTCCTCGTAGCGGGCGTGCATGTCCTCGGTCAGGGCCTCGCCGATCAGTTCGGCGCTCACCTCGGAGCGGCCGCCCGCCTCCTCGTCCAGGTCGTCGGGGGTGACGCGCATCGGGTACAGCTCGCGGCAGGCGCTCCAGAGCCGCTCCAGGTCCCACTCCTCGGCGAAGCCGTCGGCGGTGGCCGCCGCCACGTACGCGTCGACGGTGTCGTCCATGAAGTGGTGGATCTGCTCGCGGAGGTTCTCGCCCTCGAGGACCCGGCGGCGCTCGGCGTAGATGAGCCCGCGCTGGCGGTTGAGGACCTCGTCGTACTTGAGGACGTTCTTGCGGGTCTCGAAGTGCTGCTGCTCGACCTGGGACTGCGCGGAGGCGATGGCGCGGGTCACCATCTTGTTCTCGATGGGGACGTCGTCGGGCACGTTGGCCATGAGCATGACCCGTTCGACCAGCTCGGCGCGGAACAGCCGCATCAGGTCGTCGCCGAGCGAGAGGTAGAAGCGGGACTGCCCCGGGTCGCCCTGGCGGCCGCTGCGGCCGCGCAGCTGGTTGTCGATGCGGCGGGACTCGTGGCGTTCGGTGCCCAGGACGTAGAGCCCGCCGAGCTCCTTGACCTCGTCGTGTTCCGCGGCGGCCTCGGCCTCGATGCGCGCGAGGATCTCCTGGTGGCGCGCGGGGGCCTCGTCGGGGGTGAGTCCCTCGTCCGTCAGCTCGGCGTCGGCCATCGCCTCGGGGTTGCCGCCGAGCATGATGTCGGTGCCGCGGCCGGCCATGTTCGTGGCGACGGTGACGGCGCCCTTGCGGCCCGCCTGCGCCACGATCCGCGCCTCGCCCTTGTGGTTCTTGGCGTTGAGCACCTCGTGCCGGATGCCGCGCCGGGTGAGCAGCGCGGAGAGGTGCTCGGACTTCTCCACGGAGACGGTGCCGACGAGGATCGGCTGGCCGCGCTCGTGCCGCTCGATGATGTCGGCGACGACCGCGCCGAACTTCACGGACTCCTCGCGGTAGATCACATCGGCCTGGTCGGCGCGGACCATCGGCTTGTTGGTGGGGATGGGGACCACGTGGAGTTTGTAGATCTGGTGGAATTCGGCGGCCTCCGTCATGGCCGTGCCGGTCATTCCGGAGAGTTTTCCGTAGAGGCGGAAGAAGTTCTGCAGGGTGATCGTGGCGAGCGTCTGGTTCTCGTCCTTGATCGTCACTCCTTCCTTCGCCTCGATCGCCTGGTGGACGCCTTCGTTGTAGCGGCGTCCGGCGAGAATGCGTCCGGTGTGTTCGTCGACGATCAGGACCTCGCCGTCGGTGACGACGTAGTCCTTGTCCTTCTTGAAGTGTTCCTTGGCCTTGAGTGCGTTGTTGAGCTGGCCGATGAGCGACGTGTGTGCGGAGTCGTAGAAATTGTCGATCCCGAGCTGGTCCTCCAGGAATTCCACGCCCCGGTCGAGGATCGCGACCGTCCGCTTCTTCGGGTCGTACTCGTAGTCGTAGGCGGCCCGCAGTTCCGCGAGTTCCATCTTGCGCTGCGCGGTGGTGAACATCTCCTCCTGGACGGCGACGCCCCGCAGACGGCGGACGGCGTCGGCGAAGTAGCCGTACCAATGGGTGGGCTGGTCCGCGGGGCCGGAGATGATCAGCGGGGTGCGGGCCTCGTCGATGAGGATGGAGTCCGCCTCGTCGACGATCGCGAAATGGTGGCCGCGCTGCACCAGTTCCGCCTTCGACCAGGCCATGTTGTCGCGCAGGTAGTCGAAGCCGAATTCGTTGTTCGTGCCGTACGTGATGTCGCAGGCGTACTGCTCGCGGCGGACCGCCGGGGTCATGTCGGACTTGATGACGCCCACGGTCAGGCCGAGGAAGCGGTAGGCGCGGCCCATCCACTGGGCGTCGCGCTCGGCGAGGTAGTCGTTGACCGTGACGAGGTGGACGCCCTTGCCCGCGAGGGCGTTCAGGTAGGCGGGCAGCGTCGCGGAAAGGGTCTTTCCCTCGCCGGTCTGCATCTCGGCGATGTTTCCGAGATGGAGTGCGGCGCCGCCCATGATCTGTACGTCGAAGTGGCGCATGCCAAGGGTGCGCCGCGCCGCCTCACGGACCGTGGCGAAGGCTTCGGGGAGCAGATCGTCCAGGCTCTCCCCTTCGGCGTACCGCTCTTTGAACTCGGCGGTGAGCGACTGGAGTTCGGAATCGGAGAGATCCTCGAAGTCCGGCTCGACGGAGTTGACCTGGGCCGCTATGTGCTGCAACTTGCGCAGCACCCTGCCCTCGCCCGCACGCATGATCTTTCCGGTGAGGCGATCCAATTTGAGGACGGACACGGAAATCCCCCCACCCCTCGACGCCGTCCGCTCATTGTTGTCGTGCGGAATCCGCGCAGCAACCATTCGGGGGGCGCGAGGGGCGGGCGGAACGGGGGTCAGCGAATGGGGCGGTGGACGTTTTCGTGGGTGGTCGCTCCTGGCGTGGCGTCAGCGATCCAGGGGCCCTCTCCGGAGGGGTCGACAATTCCCGATTCGAGCCAGGTGTACGTGCCGGAAAGGACGCCCTTGACGACCTTGCGGTCGAGTTCGTCGGTGTTGGTCCACAGCCGGTCGAAGAGTTCGTCGACGCGAATGCGGGACTGCCGGCAGAAAACGTCGGCCAGCTGGTACGCCTCGCGGCCGTACTCCTCGGTGGTGCGCAGGAGTTCGGCGCGCACGCACGCCGCGCTCATCGCGAAGAGCTCGGCACCGATGTCCACGACCCGGCCGAGGAAGCCCTGCTTGGTCTCCATCTTTCCCTGCCAGCGCGACATGGCGTAGAAGGTCGAGCGGGCCAGCTTGCGGGCGTTGCGCTCGGCGTAGCGCAGGTGCCCGGAGAGGTCCGCGTGCCCGGCCGGGTGGAACTCTGCGTAGGAGCGCGGGAGTTGACCAGGACCCGCGACCAGCTTGGGCAGCCAGCGGGCGTAGAAGCCGCCCGCCTTGGCGCCCGCCTTCGCCTTGTCGGTCAGGGACTTGTCGGGGTCGATGAGGTCGCCCGCGACCTTCAGGTGGGCGTCCACGGCCTCGCGGGCGATGAGCAGGTGCATGATCTCCGTGGAGCCCTCGAAGATGCGGTTGATGCGCAGGTCCCGCAGGATCTGTTCGGCGGGGACGGCGCGTTCGCCGCGGGCCTTGAGCGAGGCTGCGGTCTCGAAGCCGCGGCCGCCGCGGATCTGGACCAGCTCGTCGGCCATCAGACAGGCCATCTCGGAGCCGTACAGCTTGGCGAGGGCGGCCTCGATGCGGATGTCGTTGCGGTCCTCGTCGGCCATCTGCGAGGAGAGGTCGAGGACGGCCTCCAGGGCGAACGTCGTGGCGGCGATGAAGGAGATCTTCGCGCCGACCGCCTCGTGGTACGCGACCGGCTTGCCCCACTGCTCACGGGCGCCCGACCACTCGCGGGCGATCTTCAGGCACCACTTGCCCGCGCCGACGCACATCGCGGGCAACGAGAGCCGGCCCGTGTTGAGCGTCGTCAGCGCGATCTTCAGGCCCGCGCCCTCGGGACCGATGCGGTTCGCCGCGGGGACCCGGACCTGGTGGAAGCGGGTCACGCCGTTCTCCAGGCCGCGCAGGCCCATGAACGCGTTGCGGTGCTCGACCGTGATGCCCTCGGCGGCCGCCTCGACGACGAAGGCCGTGATGCCGCCCTTGTGCCCTTCGGACTTCGGCACCCGCGCCATGACGACGAGCAGGTCGGCGACGACGCCGTTGGTCGTCCAGAGCTTCACACCGTCCAGTACGTAGTGGTCGTCGCCGTCGGGGACGGCGGCCATCGCCATCCGGGCCGGGTCCGACCCCACGTCCGGCTCGGTGAGCAGGAACGCGCTGATGTCGGTGCGGGCGCAGCGGGGCAGGAAGGCGTCCTTCTGCTCCTGGGTGCCGAAGATCTTCAGGGGCTGCGGCACGCCGATCGACTGGTGCGCGGAGAGCAGCGCGCCGATCGCCGGGTTTGCCGAGCCGACCAGGGCGAGCGCCTTGTTGTAGTACACCTGGGTGAGGCCGAGCCCGCCGTACTTGGTGTCGATCTTCATGCCGAGGGCGCCGAGCTCCTTGAGCCCGTTGATCACCTCGTCGGGGATCTGCGCCTCGCGCTCGATGCGCGCCGAGTCGATCTTCGTCTCGCAGAAGTCCCGCAGTTTGGCGAGGAACTCCTCGCCGCGCTGCGCGTCCTCGTCGGGCGGCATGGGGTGCGGATGGATCAGGTCGAGCCGGAAGCGGCCGAGGAAGAGTTCCTTGGCGAAGCTGGGTTTGCGCCAGTCCTGCTCGCGAGCCGCCTCGGCGACCTGCCTCGCCTCTCGTTCGGAGACCTTCGCCCGGTGCTCGGGTGCGGGGGATGTTGCGGACATGAGGTTCACCTCGCCGCGTGTCGGGGGCACCGGCCCGGCCCGTTACCCACCGGTGCTACTCGATCGTATGTACCCGATCCAGGGCAACCCGGCCACCCCTCGCGCACGATCCGGCCGGAGAGGTCCGCCCCCGGGTCTCCGGCACGGTCATTCACCCGCATTCCCTCCCACGTTCGGGGAAAGTTTTAGCGGTTTCCATTCCGCTTAAGGCACTCGGGGCGGATGAATGGACTATTCGCGTGAATGCAGGTGACCTTTCTCCGCCGCTCCGCGTTCCAGCAGAACGACTGCTACAGAATGCAGCCGTCACCCCCTCTGAAATTGGAGCAATGATGATCCGGAAGGTTCTGGCCGGCGCCGCGCTCGCGACCGCCGCCACCGCCGCGACCGTGAGTGCCGCCGGTGTGGCGTCGGCGACGACGGGCAGTGGTCCCGAGGCCGAGAACATGACCAGCAGCGCGCACGACATGAACAAGGCCGCCCGCGTCGCCTACGGCGAGACGGTCAGCGGCACGGGCAACGGCTCCTCGGAGTTCGCCACCAACAACGGTGACGTCGCCATCGCCGGCGACACGGGTGGTGTCGCCAACGCCTACGGCGCCCCGTTCGTCGACGTCGACCTGCGCTGCGCCGTCCCCGCGGCCCAGGGTGTCGGCGGCAACGTGCTCGGCGGCCCGGTCACGACCTGCAACAACGCGCCGGTGGACCAGTTCGACGCCCCCGAGCGCATCATCTGACCCTGCGTCGGGGATCCCTTCCTTCGTCGCGGGCCTGAGCAGGGCCCTCCGGCGACCGTGCTGTCACCTCGCACGGTCGCCGGAGGGCCCTCTCGTCTTTTCTTTTGGCATATTCACGGGACCTGGAATTCGCCCGCGAATACCGTGCCCGGCCCGCCTTTCCGGCATTCGCGTGAACATTCCACCCATTGCCCTGAATGAATGAAACGCGCGGTGACCTTTTCGTGGCCGCTCTGTTTTCTCCGGTTGACGGCCGCGCCTGCCGCCGTCAACCTCCTCTCCCCCTTGGAGCAAAGATGATCCGGAAAGTTCTGACCGGCGCCGCGCTGATGGCGGCGGCCGCCGCCGCGACCATCGGCGGTGCGGGCGTGGCCGCGGCGGACTCCTCGGAGTTCGCCACCGACAACGGCGACGTCGCCATCGCCGGCGACGCGGGCGGCATCCTCAACAGCTACGGCGCCTCGTTCGTCAACGTCGACCTGCGCTGCGCCGTCCCCGCGCCGCAGGGCGTGGGCGGCAACGTCCTCGGCGGCCCCGTGGCGGCCTGCACCAACCAGCCGGTCGACCAGTTCGACGCGCAGGAGCGCGTCGTCTGACGCACCGCGTCCAGCACGACGGCCGGAGCCCCCGCACAGTGGGCTCCGGCCGTGGCTTTCGGCGCGCGGGACAGACGCGCGCCGGGGTCCTGCTCGGTGAGTGGGCGGTCGCGTCCTAGAGGGCGAGACCGGTCAGGACCATCACACGCTCGTAGGTGTAGTCGTCCATCGCGTAGCGCACGCCCTCGCGGCCCACGCCCGACTGCTTCACACCGCCGTACGGCATCTGGTCCGCGCGGTAGGAGGGGGCGTCGCCGATGACCACGCCGCCGACCTCGAGGGCGCGGTGCGCGCGGAAGGCCGCCTGGACGTCGTGCGTGAACACGCCCGCCTGGAGGCCGAACTTGGAGTCGTTGACGGCGGCGAACGCCTCTTCCTCGCCGTTGACCTTGCGCAGCGTGAGGACCGGGCCGAAGACCTCTTCGCAGGCGATGGTGACGTCCGCGGGGACGTCGGCGAGCACGGTCGGCGCGTAGGCGGCACCGTCGCGCTTGCCGCCGGTGAGGACCTTGGCACCGGCCTTGGCCGCTTCGTCGACCCAGGACTCGACGCGCTTGGCGGCGTCCTCGCTGACCAGCGGGCCCACGTCGGTCTTCGGGTCCGAGGGGTCACCGGTGACCTGGGCCTCGACGGCCTTGACCACGCGCGGCACCAGACGGTCGTACACGGACGCGTCCGCGATGACCCGCTGCACGGAGATGCAGGACTGGCCGCCCTGGTAGTTCGAGAAGGTCGCGATGCGCGAGGCGGCCCAGTCGAGGTCCTCGTCCGAGGAGAAGTCGTCGAGGACGACGGCCGCGCCGTTGCCACCGAGCTCCAGGGTGCAGTGCTTGCGCGGCACCGAGTCCATGATCGCGTAACCGACCTTGTCGGAGCCGGTGAAGGAGATGACCGGCATCCGCTCGTCCTGGACGAGGGCGGGCATCTTGTCGTTGGCGACCGGCAGGATGCTCCACGAACCGGCCGGCAGCTCGGTCTCGGCGAGCAGCTCGCCGAGGATCAGGCCGGAGAGCGGGGTGGCGGGGGCCGGTTTGAGGATGATCGGCGCGCCGACGGCGATGGCCGGGGCGATCTTGTGCGCGCAGAGGTTCAGCGGGAAGTTGAACGGCGCGATGCCGAGGACGACGCCCTTGGGGAAGCGGCGGGTCAGGGCGAGGCGGCCCTGGCCGCCGGCGTCGGTGTCCAGGCGCTGGGCCTCGCCGCCGTTGAAGCGGCGGGCCTCCTCGGCGGCGAACCGGAAGACGGAGATGGCGCGGCCGAGTTCGCCGCGGGCCCACTTGATCGGCTTGCCGTTCTCGGCGGAGATCAGCTGGGCGATCTCCTCGGTGCGCTCGACCAGGCGGTTCGACACGTGCGTCAGGGCGGCGGCACGGACGTGGGCCGGGGTCGCGGCGAACTCGTCGCGGACGGCGTACGCGGCGGCCACGGCCTCCTCGACCTGGGCGTCGGTCGGTACGGCGGCCTTGGCGACGAGCCGGCCGTCCCAGGGCGAGGTGACGTCGAACGTGGTCTCGCCGGTGGTCTGGCGACCGGCGAGCCAGAAGGCGTGGATGGAAGTCATGTCGATTCCCGGCCCTTCCGCGGAGATGTGTCGGGGGGTACGACCCTCACCGTAGGGGCAGGGTGCGGGGCTGACGTTTGTCCGACTCGGAGTACTGACCTTTGACCTCGCACCGGTTTGTACGGGGCGGCGCTCCTGGTCGGCACCGCGGCGTGCGTCAGTCCGACCCCATCGACGTCGCCTTGAGCGACAGCCACAGCTCCATGCGGACGTCCGGGTCGTCCAGGGAGCGGCCGAGGATCTCCTCGACCCTGCGCATGCGGTAGCGCAGCGTGTGGCGGTGGACGCCGAGGTCGGCCGCCGCCGCGTCCCACTGGCCGTGCCGGGAGAGCCAGGCGCGCAGCGAGGCGACCAGGTCGCCGCGGCCGGTGGCGTCGTGTTCGTGCAGCGCGCGCAGCAGGCCGTCGGCGAACGCCCGCACCGCGTCGTCCGCGAGCAGCGGCAGGACCGATCCGGCGGCCAGCTCCTCGTGCTCGACCAGGGCGCGGCCGCGCCTGCGGGCGACGGACAGGGCCTGTTCCGCCTGCTTGTACGCGGTGGCGGCGGCGATCGGTCCGGCCGGCGCGGACAGGCCCATCACCAGTTCGGCCTCCTCGCCGGACGGGGCCGTGGGCTCGGCGGCCGCGCCGACGCGGCCCGCCTCCAGGGCCGCCGCGTACTCGCCGCAGGCGCGCACCCCGGCGCCGCCGTCCACCGCGAGGAGCACGAGCCGCTCCCCGTACGGGACGACGAGCAGTGCCTCGCCCGCGCGGGCGGCGGCCGCCTCGACGACGTCGACGAGCGCGGCGAGCGGGTCGGTGCCGTGCGCCTCGGCGGCCGCGAGGACGACGGCGGCCGAGGTGGCGACGGGGCGCGCGCCCTCGTCCCGCGCGTCGCCCTCCGCGGTCGTGGTCCCTTCGGCACCGGCCCGCACCCATGCCGCGGACGCGGAGGCCACCTCGGCGACGACCAGCCGGAAGGGCGCGTCGAGCAGCCCGCCGTACAGGTCCCCCGCGACCGTCCGCGCGTGGTCGGGCTCCCCCGCGAGCAGCATGCGCAGCACGGCGGCGCCGATGCGCTGCTCGGCGGCGTGCAGCGAGCGGGAGCGTTCGGTGGTGAGGGTGAGCAGGGCGATGGCGGAGTGCACCGCGTAGCGCTCGGCGGTGCCGAGGGTGGACGCCGTGCCGACGGCGAGCGCGGCGCGCGGCCTGCGTCCGGTGCCCAGCGAGTGCAGCTCGACGCGGTCCTCGGCGCCCGCGACGACGGAACTGGCGGGCGCGGGCCGCTCCCTGAGGCGTTCGACGTCGGCGGTGAGCCGGCCCGCCCTGCGCGAGGCCCACTCCGGTGCGGTGGCGACGACCGAGCCGGACGCGTCGTACAGCGCGGCCCAGCCGTCGACCTGCCCGGCGAGGGCGAGCAGCAGCCCATCGGGGCCGTCGCTCAGCGCCTGCTTGGTCAGCTCGCGCTGGGCGGCGAAGCCCGCGGTCACCGCGCGGTACTGCTCGGCGGCGATGGCGGCGGAGACGGCCTTGCTGATGGCGAGGAACGGGGTGCGCCGGGGCACCTCGATGAGCGGCAGGCCCGCGTCGGTCGCGGCGTCGACGAGGGCCGCAGGGATGTCGGGGTAGTGCACGCCGACGGCGAAGCCGAGGCCGACGACGCCCGCGCCCGCGAGCCGCTTCACATAGCGGCGCATGACCTCCGGATCCTCCGCGTCCAGCTTGAGCGCGGTGATCAGGAGGAGTTCGCCGCCCTCCATGTAGGGGACGGGGTCGGCGAGTTCGCTGGCGTGCGCCCAGCGCACGGGGGTGTCCAGGCGTTCCTCGCCGGCCCGCACGGTCAGCTTGAGCGCGGAGTGGTGGACGAGCGAGGCGAGCGTGGGCGGCATGGGACCTTCAGGTCTGCGGCAGGCGGGGCGGGCGGTTCCCGGCCCCCGGGTTGCGGGCGCCGGGAGGTGGATCTTTTGGCCGGTCCGTATGAACGACCTGTGTCGATTCTGCCTCACCGTATGGTGCGCCCGAGACCGAACACCACGTAAGTACGGGCCGGGGACCCCAGCCGCCCTGGACACCCCGGGTGCCCCGCCCCCGTCGCTTCAGACCCGCGGCTCCGCGCGTCAGACCCGCAGGTCCACCAGGAGCGGCGGCGCGTACTCCCCGCGTACGTCGGTCAGCGAGAGCACCGCGTGCCCCGGCGGCACCCCGTGCGCCAGCTCGGAGGCGGACCAGCGCTCGCGTTCGACCTGGCGGACGGTGACGGCGCGGGCCGTCGGCGCGTTGCCGGTGATGACACGGCGCAGCATGTGCACCGTCTTGCCCAGTGGGGTCTCGGCGATGATCTGCCGGTCGGTGACATCGCGTGCCTCCGTCCACTCCTTGCCCCAGACCTCCGCGAAGTCCTGGCCGTCCCACGGGGTGAGACCGGAGAGCGCCATGCGGCAGCCGATCGCGCCGAGCAGCGGGGTGCGCAGGGGCCTGGGTACGTCGTCGAGCGTACGCAGCGTCATGACGACGCCCGCGTTGGCGGACCGCAGGCGCTGGACCCGGCGTACGGCTTCGGGGGTGACGGTGCCCGACGCGTCGTCCAGGACGAGGCAGGCGAACAGGGAGCGGTCCTCGCGGACGGCGGCGCTCGCGGTGAACTGGGCGAGGACCAGGCGGGCCAGGATGCGCGAGGCGTCCGCGTGGCCGCGCTCGGGCAGGTCGACGCGGACCCGTACGGGATGGTCCATGGCCCGCAGCGAGAACGGCGTGCTGCGGCCCGTGGTGTCGAAGAAGGCGGCGAAGGCGGGGCGGTCGAGCAGCGCGATGCGGTCGGCGAGGACCGCTCCCGGATCGCCCGGGTGGCCCAACTGCCGCTCGCGCGCGTCGAGTTCCCGGATCATCGCGTCCTGGCCCGCCTCCTGGAGCGCCTTGCGCAGCGCGCCGAGCGGCCCGGGGGAACCGTCCAGGAGCGCGCGCAGTTCCGGCACTGAGGGGAAGCGCCGGTGGACGGCGGAGTAGGGGCCGAGGAGCTGGGCGAGGCAGGTCGTGGAGCGGCGGCTGTCGCCGCTGGGGTGCGGGTCGACGAGGTCGCCGACGAGCGCCTCGGCGAGCACGGCCGCGGCCTCGTCGGGGTCGGTGGTGCCGCCGTACAGATCGAGGTCGTACTCGGAGTCGGGGTGTCCGACCCGCACCACCACGTCGTAGTCCTCGGTGGGTCCGAGCCCGGCGCCCGCCGCCCCGACGACCACCACGGCGGCCCGCCCGGCGAGCGCGCCCAGGCACAGCGACTCGGCGAGCGGCCACACCACGCGGGCGGTCTTGCCCGATCCGCCGGGGCCGACGGCGAGCAGCGAGGTGCCGAGCAGGTCGGGGCCGAGGGCGAGACCGGTGCCCCGGTAGGCGTACGGGTTGCGCGGGTCGTCGGCGGTCGTGCCGATCCGCACCTGCGCGGTGGCCAGGTCGTGCCGGGCGGCCCGCGCGGGCAGGTCCCTGTCCCCCGAGGGGTGCGGGCAGGCGCGGGCCCCGTCGCGCACGACGGCGTCGGTGAAGACGGCGAGCGGGCTGCGGCCCGCGCGCACGGACCGCCAGGCCCTGGCGATCCTCGCGTGGTCCACGTCCCGCATCAGTCCCGCGCCCGCGTCGGCGGCGAGCCGGTCGGCGGCGGCCTCGGCGCCCGCGGCCCGCAGCTGGGGCCAGCGGGCCGGGTCCTCCTCGGGCGGGGGCGGCGGCGCGGGGGCCTCGGGGCGGCGCAGGTGGGGGGCGACGAAGCGGCGCCAGATCTCGCCCCAGCGGCCGATCCGGCCGGCCGCGATCATGATGCCGAAGGCGATGAGGGTGTAGTAGCCGTACCAGACGAACGCGTTGCCGAGCTCGTCGTGGGAGTAGATCCAGGAGTCGGGCAGGAACAGTTCGAGGGGCAGCACCCACCAGCCGCCCAGGTAGCCGTTCCACAGCAGGGACCAGACGAGCCAGCCCACCAGGAAGGCGATCAGCGCGCCGCTGAGCAGCTGCCGGGTCGGCAGGACCTCGGGCTCCTGCGCGGGCCGCGGCTTGTGCGCGAAGCGCCAGATGCCGGGCAGCGCCGCCGGGCGCGGCGCCCGCAGCCAGGCGAGGAACGCGGCCCCGTCGGGCAGCGGCGGGGCGCCGGGAGCCTGCGCGGGACGGGGCGGCGGGCCCGGTGTCCGCGCCCCCGCGTGCGGCGCCACGGCCCCGGGCGGAGGCGCCGCCGGGCGCGGCACCGGAGTCGCGTGAGTGCCGCGTGCGTCGTGCGTGCCGTCGGAGTCCATGCCCCTTGCCCCCTGACCAGCCGATCTGTCGTATCGCGGTCAATCTAGTGCCCCGGAAGGGGGAGTTCACCGCATACGCGCCCGTGCCTGTGGTGATACCGGCGCCGCGGGGCCGCCCGCGCCGGGCCCGCCGCTATGTCCACCACGGACAACCGCCACGCCCAACGACTCCCCCATGGAGCATGCCCACCCCTGGGCCCCGCACCTAACCTGCGAAGAAAGCAGAGAAGCGTCCGTATCGTCGCCCCACCCCCGTCAGCAACAGGAGCCCCCCATGACCGACCTTCCGCAGGAGCGCCGCGTCGTCACCGCCATCCCCGGTCCGAAGTCGCAGGAGCTGCAGGCCCGCCGTACCGCCGTGGTCGCCGGTGGTGTGGGCTCGGTCCTGCCCGTCTTCGCCGCGCGCGCGGGTGGCGGCATCATCGAGGACGTCGACGGCAACCGGCTGATCGACTTCGGTTCCGGCATCGCCGTGACGTCCGTCGGCGCCTCCGCCGAGGCCGTCGTGCGCCGGGCGAGCGCCCAGCTCCAGGACTTCACCCACACCTGTTTCATGGTCACGCCGTACGAGGGCTACGTGGCCGTCGCCGAGGCGCTCGCCGAGCTGACGCCGGGTGACCACGCGAAGAAGTCGGCGCTGTTCAACTCGGGCGCCGAGGCCGTCGAGAACGCCGTCAAGATCGCCCGTGCGTACACCAAGCGCCAGGCCGTCGTCGTCTTCGACCACGGCTACCACGGCCGCACCAACCTCACGATGGCGCTGACCGCGAAGAACATGCCGTACAAGAACGGCTTCGGCCCGTTCGCGCCCGAGGTCTACCGCGTCCCGGTCGCCTACGGCTACCGCTGGCCGACCGGCGCCGAGAACGCCGGTGTCGAGGCCGCCAAGCAGGCCATCGACATGATCGGCAAGCAGGTCGGCGCGGACAACGTCGCCGCGATCATCATCGAGCCGGTGCTCGGCGAGGGCGGCTTCATCGAGCCCGCCAAGGGCTTCCTGCCGGAGATCGTGAAGTACGCGAACGACAACGGCATCGTCTTCGTCGCCGACGAGATCCAGTCCGGCTTCTGCCGCACCGGCCAGTGGTTCGCCTGCGAGGACGAGGGCATCGTCCCGGACCTGATCACGACGGCCAAGGGCATCGCGGGCGGTCTGCCGCTCGCCGCCGTCACGGGCCGCGCCGAGATCATGGACGCCGCGCACGCGGGCGGCCTCGGCGGCACCTACGGCGGCAACCCGGTGGCCTGCGCCGGTGCGCTCGGCGCCATCGAGACGATGAAGGAGCTCGACCTCAACGCCAAGGCGAAGGCGATCGAGTCCACGATGAAGGCCCGGCTGACCGCCATGGCCGAGAAGTTCGACATCATCGGCGACATCCGCGGCCGCGGCGCGATGATCGCCATCGAGCTGGTCAAGGACCGTGCGACCAAGGAGCCGAACCCGGAGGCCACCGCGGCGCTCGCCAAGGCCTGCCACGCGGAGGGCCTGCTGGTGCTGACCTGTGGCACGTACGGCAACGTCCTGCGCTTCCTGCCGCCGCTGGTCATCGGCGACGACCTCCTGACCGAGGGCCTGGACATCATCGAGGGCGCCTTCGCGGCCGTCTGACCTCGTGCGGCGCCGCGCCCGTGGTCCGGGGTGACCGTCGGGGCCTGTGAAGAAGGTGTGCGGGCCCCATGTCGGGATGCGGTTGCGCCTGTCGGGGCGCACTTCGCTGCCGTACGGTTTCTGCAGATGAGAGAAACACCCGCCCACAGGGGACTGTGGGTGGCGCCACGGCGGAGCCTCCCCAGCCCCGCCCTGGACGTGCCTCGCGCACACACCCGGAGCTTCAGGTTCCGGAACTCCTCACCGATCGGACGGCCGCCCGCCCCAAACCCCCCGGGGCGCGCGGCAACCCGGTCGAATCGGCCGCCCCGCGACCACTTCCGACACGCCTTCGCCTGAAGGCCGTGCCTGATGTCCGGGCCGGACGACCCGAAGGGCCGGCGCACACCCCCCCTTGCGCCGGCCCTTCCGCGTGTCCGCGGCCGCCCGCACCCGCCCGCGCCCGTTCCCGCCTGTCAGGCTGTGTCCCATGGCTACCTCCGAGGACCGGGACAGGGCAGCGCGCCCGAGGTCCGCGCACCCCGCCGAAGCCGGCCCGTCCCCCGCTCCCGGACGGCCCGCCCTGCTGCTCTCCCTGTCCGCGCTCGTGCTCGCGCTGCTCACCTGGCAGGTCGTCGCCGGAGGACCGCTGCGCGACGCCGACGAACGCCTGGGGCGCGCCCTCATCACCAGCCGACTGCCCGACCGCGCCGCGGAGTTCCTCGCCGACCTCGGCAACATCACGGTCGCCGTGCCGGTCCTCGCCGTGGTCCTCGCCCACGTCGCCTGGCGCGGCCGGCGCGAGGGCTCGTTCCGCTGGTGGCTGCCCCCGGCGGCCGCCGCCGTCACGATGGCGCTCGTCCCGCTCCTCGTCGTCCCCTTCAAGGAGGCCGTGGACCGGCCGGGCCCGCCCGGCGCGGACGGACTCGGCTACTACCCCTCGGGCCACGCGGCGACGGCCCTGGTCGCCTACGGAGCGGCCGTCCTACTCCTCCTCCCCCTGCTGCGCGGCGCGTACGGCCGCCGCGAACTGGTCATCGCCTGCGCCCTGTTGAACATCGCGGTCGGCTTCGGGCTCGTACGGCGCGGGTACCACTGGCCACTGGACGTGGTGGCCTCCTGGGTGCTGTGCGGGGCGCTGCTCCAGGTCCTCGCGCTGGTGATCGCGCGGTACGGCAGGGAACCGGTCGAGCGTTAGCCGAAGTACGCGTCGAAGTTCTTCGAGAACTCCCTGTTGTTGAACTGGTCCCAGTTGATCGACCAGGTCATCAGGCCGCGCAGGTCCGGCCAGGTGCCGTGGGTCTGGTAGGAGCCGCAGTTGGTCTTCTTGGTCAGGCAGTCCAGGGCCTTGTTGACCTCGGCGGTGGAGACGTGGCCGTTGCCCGCGTTGACCGAGGCCGGCATGCCGATGGCGACCTTCCGCGGGGGCAGCGGCGGGAAGACGTTGTTCTTGTCGCCCGCCACGGGGAAGCCGGTCAGGAGCATGTCGGTCATCGCGATGTGGAAGTCCGCGCCGCCCATCGAGTGGTACTGGTTGTCGAGGCCCATGATCGGCCCCGAGTTGTAGTCCTGGACGTGCAGCAGCGTGAGGTCGTCGCGCAGGGCGTGGATGACCGGCAGATAGGCACCCGCGCGCGGGTCCTGGCCGCCCCATTTGCCGGTGCCGTAGAACTGGTAGCCGAGCTGTACGAAGAAGGTCTCCGGCGCCATCGTGAGGGTGAAGCCGGAGCCGTACTTGGCCTTGAGGGTCTTCACGGCCGAGATGAGGTTCACGATCGACGGGGTCTTCGGGTTCTTGAAGTCCGTGTCGTCGGCGTTCAGCGAGAGGGAGTGACCCTCGAAGTCGATGTCGAGCCCGTCGAGTCCGTACTCGTCGATGATCGCGGAGACGGAGCGGACGAAGGTGTCGCGGGCGCCCGTGGTGGTGAGCTGGACCTGGCCGTTCTGGCCGCCGATGGAGATCAGGACCTTCTTGCCGGCGGCCTGCTTGGCCTTGACCGCGGCCTTGAACTCGTCCTTGGTCTCGACGTTCGGGCACTCGGTCTTCGGACAGAGCCCGAAGCGGATGTCTCCGGAGGTCGCGGAGGTCGGCTCGCCGAAGGCGAGGTCGATGATGTCCCAGCTGTCGGGGGTGTCCGCGAGTCGGGTGTAGCCGGAGCCGTTGGCGAAGCTGGTGTGCAGATAGCCGACCAGGGCGTGGTCGGCGGCGGCCGCTCCGGGGGCGGCCCGCTCTTCGGGAACGGCCGAGGCGCGGGTGCTGAGCAGGCCCGACGCGGCGAGCGCGCAGGCGGCGACGGCGACCACGGCAAGGCGTCTGACGCGGCTTGCCTGGCCGGTTCGGGGCAACAGAGAGCGATCCACAACTGCCTCCGGGCATGGGGGGATTGGAGGGTGGGACGCGCTTAACTTGGTCCAGACCAATTAAGTTGTCAAGGGTTCCGGCAGCAGCTCAGCCCTCCCCCTCCTCGCGGGCCAGCCGGGCGGCCGCCTCGTGCATCGCCAGTTCGAGCAGCGCCGGGTCCGTCAGCGTGCCCGAGCCGTCCGGCGAGACCAGCCAGCGGACGCCGCCGGTGGCCCGCCCCGGGTAGGGCACCACGATCCAGGTGCCGCGGCCCGCGCCGCGCACGCCCGTACCGACCCAGCGGGCGACCGTGCCCGGCGGCACGAAGAACCCCATGCGGGAGTCGCCGAAGTCGGCGAGCACCGGTCCTGGGCGGTCGACGCAGCGGGTCAGCACGTCCAGCGTGGGGTAGCCGAGTTCGCCCGGCAGGATCAGCACGTCCCAGCGCCTGCCCGCAGGAAGCAGCACGACGCCGAGCGGATTGCGTTCCCACTCCCAGCGGCAGGCGTCCGGATCCGGCGCCACCGACACGAGCCATTCGACCGCCGACTTAGCCCCTGAGCCAGTCATGGCGGGACCTCCCTTACCTGTGCGACAACGGTGCGTTCACAGGTGAGAGAGGTCCCGGGGCCGAGCATTACGCGAGTTGCCGCGACCAGTTGGTGGTGCGGCGGGGCACTGGTGGGACGCGGGGCGTGCGCCGGTCGATCACGCCCCGCTCAGTCGGACCGAGCCGCACTCAGCTGTCGAAGCCGAGGCCCAGCTTGTCCATCGTCTTGAGCCACAGGTTCCGCTTGCCCCCGTTGGCGTCGGACCTGGCGAGCGACCACTTGGTCAGCGCCACCCCGGTCCACGCGAACGGCTCGGGCGGGAAGGGCAGCGGCTTCGTACGGACCATCTCCAGACCGGTGCGCTCCGTGCGCTCGCCGGAGAGCAGGTCCAGCATGACGTCGGCGCCGAACCGGGTGGCTCCGACGCCGAGGCCCGTGTAGCCCGCCGCGTACGCGACCCGGCCCTTGTGCGCCGTGCCGAAGAACGCCGAGAAGCGCGTGCACGTGTCGATCGCGCCGCCCCACGCGTGCGTGAAGCGCACGCCCTCCAACTGCGGGAAGCAGGTGAAGAAGTGGCCCGCGAGCTTCGCGTACGTCTCGGGGCGGTCGTCGTACTCGGCGCGCACCTTCCCCCCGAACGGGTAGATCGCGTCGTAGCCGCCCCACAGGATGCGGTTGTCGGCCGAGAGCCGGAAGTAGTGGAACTGGTTGGCGCTGTCGCCGAGTCCCTGACGGTTCTTCCAGCCGATCGCGGCCAGCTGGTCGTCGGTGAGCGGCTCGGTCATCAGCGCGTAGTCGTAGACCGGGACGGTGTACGCGCGCAGCCGCTTGACCAGCGAGGGGAAGATGTTCGTGGCGAGCGCGACCTGCCGGGCGCGCACCCGGCCGTACGGCGTGCGGATCGCCATCCCCGCGCCCGCCGCGGCCAGTTCGAGCGCGGGCGTGTGCTCGTAGACGCGTACGCCCTTGGCCAGGCAGGCCCGCTTCAGGCCCCACGCCAGCTTCGCCGGATGCAGCATGGCGACGCCCTCGCGGTCCCAGAGGCCGCCCAGGAAGGTCGGCGAGTCGACCTGCTCGCGCAGCGCGTCCGCGTCGAGCAGCTCGGAGCCCGCCGCGAGACCGTGCTCGGCCATCTCCGCGTACATCTCGCGGAGTTCGGCCAGCTGATGCGGCGCGGTGGCCACGTCGATCTCGCCGGTGCGCTCGAAGTCGCAGTCGATGGAGTAGCGCTTGACGGCCGCCTCGATCTCGTCGAGGTTGCGGGCGCCGAGCTCCTCCAGCTTCTCGATCTCACCGGGCCAGCGGGACAGGCCGTTGGAGATGCCGTGCGTGAGGGACGCGGCGCAGAAGCCGCCGTTGCGCCCCGAGGCGGCCCAGCCCACCTCGCGGCCCTCGACGAGCACGACGTCGCGGCTCGGGTCGCGCTCCTTGGCGATCAGCGCGGTCCACAGTCCGCTGTAGCCGCCGCCGACGACGAGGAGGTCGCAGCGTTCGTCGCCGGTGAGGGCGGGCTCCGGGGCCGGCCTGCCGGGGTCGTCGAGCCAGAAGGACACCGGCCGGGCGTCGGCGAGGGAATCGGTCCAACGGGTCATGGCGCTTGGGGCCATGATTTCCACTCCTTCAGAAATGGTGCGTGTTCGGAAATAGCGCGTGCGCTAGTTCGCTTGCTTGTTCCGGCGCTTGCCGATGAGCATTCCGGAGAGTACGAGCAGAACGGCGACGAGGAACATCGCCGTGCCGATCACATTGATCTGAACGGGCGTACCCCGCTGTGCGGATCCCCAGACGAACATGGGGAAGGTCACAGTCGAGCCCGCGTTGAAATTCGTGATGATGAAGTCGTCGAAGGAGAGCGCGAAGGCGAGCAGCGCGCCCGCCGCGATTCCTGGTGCGGCGATCGGCAGCGTGACCCTGAGGAAGGTCTGCACGGGTCCCGCGTAGAGGTCCTGCGCGGCCTGTTCGAGGCGTGGGTCCATCGACATGACGCGCGCCTTGACGGCGGTCACCACGAAGCTGAGGCAGAACATGATGTGGGCGATCAGGACGGTCCAGAAACCCAGCTGCGCACCCATGTTGAGGAAGAGCGTGAGCAGCGAGGCGGCCATGACGACCTCGGGCATCGCCATCGGCAGGAAGATCAGCGAGTTCACCGCGCCGCGCGCCCGGAAGCGGTAGCGCACCAGGGCGAAGGCGATCATCGTGCCGAGCACGGTCGCGCCGATCGTCGCCCAGGTGGCGATCTGGAGGCTCAGCGAGAGCGAGCCGCACATGTCGGCGACGCCGCACGGATCCTTCCAGGCGTCGAGCGAGAACTCCTGCCAGGAGTAATTGAAGCGGCCCTTCGGCTTGTTGAAGGAGAACACCGTCACGACGACGTTCGGGAGCAGCAGATAGGCGAGCGTGAGGAGCCCCGCGATGACGATGACATTGCGCCGCAGCCAGCGGAAGAAAGCGGCCATCAGACGAGGTCCTCCGTCCCTGACTTGCGGATGTAGAAGGTGACCATGAAGAGGATCGCGGCCATGAGGATGAAGGAGAGCGCGGCGGCCGTCGGGTAGTCGAGAATGCGCAGGAACTGCGTCTGGATGACGTTTCCGACCATGCGGGTGTCGGTGGAGCCGAGCAGGTCCGCGTTCACGTAGTCGCCCGCCGCCGGAATGAAGGTGAGCAGCGTGCCGGAGACGACGCCCGGCATGGAGAGCGGGAAGGTCACCTTGCGGAAGGTCGTCGACGGCTTGGCGTAGAGGTCGCCCGCGGCCTCGTGCAGGCGGCCGTCGATGCGCTCCAGGGAGGTGTAGAGCGGCAGGATCATGAACGGCAGGAAGTTGTACGTGAGTCCGCAGATCACCGCGAGCGGGGTGGCGAGCACCCGGTCGCCGTCCGTGACGCCGAGCCAGCTGGTGACGTCCAGGACGTGCAGCGAGTTCAGGGCGCCGACGACGGGGCCGCCGTCCGCGAGGATCGTCTTCCACGCCAGCGTACGGATGAGGAAGCTGGTGAAGAACGGCGCGATGACCAGGACCAGGATGAGGTTGCGCCAGCGGCCCGCGCGGAACGCGATCAGATACGCGAGCGGATAGCCGAGCAGCAGACACAGGACCGTGGCGGCGCCCGCGTACAGCACCGAGCGCAGGAACTGCGGCCAGTAGTCGGAGAGCGCGTCCCAGTACGTGGCGAAGTGCCAGGTGACCTTGAAGCCCTCTTCGAGGGATCCGGTCTGCACGGACGTGGAGGCCTGGTAGACCAGCGGCAGCGCGAAGAAGACGACGAGCCAGAGGATGCCGGGCAGCAGCAGCCAGTAGGGGACGAGGCGGCCGCGCTTGCGGGGCTTGCGTGCTGGGGCTTCCTCGGGGGCGGGCGCCTCTGCGGGTGGTGGTGCGTCGGTCACGGTCGTCATGCGGAGGTGTCCTCCTCGACCTTCTCGACGCCCGCCTCGACATCCTGTGTGGCGTCGAGGCCGAAGGTGTGCGCGGGGTTCCAGTGCAGGACCACCTCGGCGCCCGGCGTGAGCCGGCCGTCGCGCTCGATGTTCTGCGCGTACACCTCGAAGGAGTCGCAGAGCGGGCTGTCGACGACGTACTGCGTGGAGACGCCGATGAAGCTGCTGTCGGCGATGGTGCCGGTGATGCGGTTGCGGCCCTCGGGGATCCGTCCCGCGTCGTCGGCGTGCGTGAGGGAGATCTTCTCCGGGCGTATGCCGACCAGGACCTTGCCGCCCGCCGTGGTCGGGGCGGTACATCGGGCGGCGGGCAGCACGAGCTTGCCGTCGCCCGCCTTGAGGACGATGTCGTCGCCGCTGGTGCCGCCGATCTCGGCCTCGATGAAGTTCGAGGTGCCGAGGAAGTTGGCGACGAAGGTGGTGCCGGGGTTCTCGTAGAGGTCGGCGGGGGCGCCCAGTTGTTCGACGCGGCCGCCGTTCATCACGGCCACGGTGTCGGCCATCGTCATGGCCTCCTCCTGGTCGTGCGTGACGTGCACGAAGGTGATGCCGACCTCGGTCTGGATGCGCTTGAGCTCCAGCTGCATCTGGCGGCGCAGCTTCAGGTCGAGGGCGCCGAGCGGCTCGTCCAGGAGCAGCACCTTGGGGTGGTTGATGAGCGCGCGGGCGACCGCGACGCGCTGCTGCTGGCCGCCGGAGAGCTGGTGCGGCTTCTTGCGCGCCTGCTCGCCGAGCTGCACCAGGTCGAGCATCTCGCCGACCTGCTTCTTCACGGACTTGATGCCGCGCCTGCGCAGCCCGAAGGCGACGTTCTCGAAGATGTCCAGGTGCGGGAAGAGCGCGTACGACTGGAAGACGGTGTTCACGGGCCGCTTGTAGGGCGGCAGCGCCGTGACGTCCTGGTCGCCGAGGTGCACGGTGCCCGAACTGGGCTCCTCCAGGCCCGCGATCATGCGCAGCGTGGTCGTCTTGCCGCAGCCGGACGCCCCGAGCAGCGCGAAGAAGGAGCCCTGCGGCACGGTGAGATCGAGCGGCTGTACGGCGGTGAAGGAGCCGTAGGTCTTGCTGATCCCGCTGAGACGGACATCGCCGCCGTGTTCTTGAGCAGTGGTCATGGTGGGTCCAGGGGAAGTCGAGGGAACGGGGCGCGCCCTGTCGGGGGACGCGGGGATCGGGGCGCCCCGTCAGGGGCGCGGGGAACTGCGCGACGAGCCACGGCGGGCCCGCGGACGAAGACGGCGAGAGCGCAGCCGCCTACGCCCCCGTGAGCTTGGCGAACTTCTCTTCGTACGCGGTCTCTTCCTTCGGCGTCAGCGACCTGAACGCCCGGGACTTCGCCTTCATCTCCTTGTCGGGGATGATCAGCGGATTCGACGCGGCGTCCGCGTCGATCTTCGCGAGAGCGTCCCGCACCCCGTCGACGGGGCACACGTAGTTGATGTACGCCGCGAGACGGGCCGCCGGCTCCGGCTCGTAGTAGTAGTCGATCAGCCGCTCGGCGTTGCGCTTGTGGCGCGCCTTGTTGGGGACCAGCAGGTTGTCCGTGGACGTGATGTAGCCCCGGTCCGGTATGTGGAAGTCGACGGCCGGGTTGTCGGCCTGGAGCTGCACGATGTCACCGGCCCAGCCCAGGCACGCGGCGATGTCGCCCTTGTCCAGGTCGGAGGTGTAGTCGTTGCCGGTGAAGCGGCGGATCTGCTTCTTGTCGACGGCCTTCTGGAGACGGGCGATCGCCGCGTCGAAGTCGTCGTCGGTGAAGTCCGCGGGGTCCTTGCCCATGTCGATGAGGGTCATCCCGACGGTGTCGCGCATCTCGGAGAGGAAGCCGACGCGCCCCTTGAGCTTCGGGTCGTCGAGCAGCTGCGAGACGGACGTGATCTTCTTCCCGCCGGTCGCCTTCTTGTTGTACGCGATGACGGTGGAGATGCCGGTCCAGGGGTACGAGTAGGCCCGCCCCGGGTCCCAGTCGGGATCGCGGAACTGGGAGGAGAGATGGGCGTACGCGTGCGGCAGGTTGGCCGGGTCCAGCTTCTGGACCCACCCGAAGCGGATGAGCCGGGCGGCCAGCCAGTCCGTGACGCAGATGAGGTCGCGTCCGGTGTCCTGGCCCGCGGCGAGCTGCGGCTTGATCTTGCCGAAGAACTCGACGTTGTCGTTGATGTCCTCGGTGTACTTGACCGTGATCCCGGTGCGCTTGGTGAACGCCTCCAGGGTGGGCCGCCGGTTCGCGTCCTTCTCGTCGACGTCCATGTACTCGGTCCAGTTGGAGAAGGTGACGCGCTTCTCGTCGGCCGAGTGGTCGTCGGCGGCGACGCCGCCCTTGCCCTTGCCCGCCGCGGGGATCCCGCAGGCGCTCAGCGCCCCGAGTCCGCCGACGGCGAGCGCGCCGCCGGTCCCGGCGCGCAGCAGGGAACGGCGGGTCAGTGCGCCCCGGCCGTTCCGCAGGCTGCGGTGCATGGCGGCCAGCTGGGCGGGTGACAAGCGGTCTGGCTCGTACTGCTCCATGCGCGTGGTTGCCCTTTCGGGAGTGAGCCGGCCGCTGGTCGGGCGGCTTGTCGGCTAGCGGCTATCGGTCCCCGAAGATCGTGCGGTGCCAGTCCTTGCGGACCACCGCGGTGTTGTCGAACATGACGTGCTTGACCTGCGTGTACTCCTCAAACGAGTACGCGGACATGTCCTTGCCGTAGCCGGACGCCTTGTAGCCGCCGTGCGGCATCTCGCTGAGGATCGGGATGTGGTCGTTGACCCACACGCAGCCGGCCTTGATCTCGCGGGTGGCCCGGTTGGCGCGGAACACGTCGCGGCTCCAGGCGGACGCGGCGAGTCCGTAGGGGGTGTCGTTGGCGAGCCGGATGCCCTCGTCGTCGCTGTCGAAGGGCAGCACCACGAGCACAGGACCGAAGATCTCGGACTGCACGACCTCGCTGTCCTGCGCGGCGTCGGCGATGAGCGTCGGCTTGTAGAACGCGCCGGGGTGCTGGAGCGACTCGCCGCCGGTCACCACGCGCGCGTACGAGCGGGCCCGGTCGACGAAACCGGCGACGCGGTCGCGGTGCACGTGCGAGATGAGCGGGCCCATGTCGGTGCTCGGGTCGAAGGGGTCGCCGAGCCGTACGGAGTCCATCAGGTCGGCGACGCCCGACACGAAGGCGTCGTACAGCGGACGCTGGACGTACGCGCGCGTGGCGGCCGTGCAGTCCTGGCCCGAGTTGATCAGCGCGCCGGCCACCGCGCCGTGCACGGCGGCGTCGAGGTCGGCGTCATCGAAGACCACGAAGGGCGCCTTGCCGCCGAGCTCCAGGTGCAGGCGCTTGACGGTGGAGGTGGCGATCTCGGCGACGCGCTTGCCGACGCCGGTGGATCCGGTGAAGGACGTCATGGCGACGTCGGGGTGGCCCACGAGGTGCTCGCCCGCCTCCCTGCCCGCGCCCGTGACGATGTTGACGACACCGTCGGGGATGCCCGCCTCGGTGGCGGCCCGCGCGAACAGGAGGGAGGTGAAGGGGGTCAGCTCGGCGGGCTTGAGGACGATGGTGTTGCCCGCGGCGATCGCGGGGAGCACCTTCCAGGCGGCCATCTGGAGCGGATAGTTCCAGGGGGCGATGGAACCGACGACGCCGATCGGCTCACGGCGCACGTACGAGGTGTGGTCCCCGCTGTACTCCCCCGCCGACTGGCCCTGCAGATGCCGGGCAGCGCCCGCGAAGAAGGCGGCGTTGTCGACGGTCCCGGGGACGTCGAACTCACGGCTCAGCTTGATGGGCTTGCCGCACTGCAGCGACTCGGCCTGCGCGAGCTCCTCTGCGTGGTCGGCGAGCACGCCCGCGAAGCGGTGCAGGGCGTCCGAACGCTCGCCCGGGGAGGCGCCCGCCCAGCCGGGGAAGGCCTCGGCGGCCGCGGCGACGGCGGCGTCGACGTCATCTCTTCCGGCGAGCTCGTACGAGTAGACCTCGTCGCCCGTGGCGGGGTCGACGACCGCGTGGGTGGTGCCCGACGTTCCCTTGGTCAGCCGCCCCGCGATGTACTGCGCGCCGTCCGAGAAGTGGTCCTGCGCCTGGAAGTTGTGCATGACGCTCTCCTCCGCCGTCCTCCCCGTCCCGCGGGGGTCGGCGTAGCTCCAGATCGATTTGAGTGCCGATCCTGGCAGAGCGGTAGTAGTCCAACAAGTGATTCCGTTGTTGCCTTTTGGTTACGCGACGGAATCTGTCGACCAGGTGTCGAGTCGTCCTGGAAAACCCAGGACGGAGTGTCAGTGGTGCGTGCCACACTCGCGTGCATGACGAAGATCGACTCGGTTCGCTCCGCGGCGGAACTCGTCCGCGCGGTGCGCGCGGGAGAGAAGGCGGAGTACCTGTACTTCTGGGGCCACGCCCCGCGCAAGGACGGCACGCTCGGCCCGAGCTGCTTCAGCCAGTGGTGGCCCTCGCCGTTCACGGTGGACGGCGTCCGGTACGCGACGGCGGAGCACTGGATGATGGCGGCCAAGGCCCGCCTGTTCGACGACGCGGACGCGGAGCGGGCGGTCCTCGCGGCGCGCTCCCCCGCGCAGGCGAAGAACGCGGGACGGCTCGTGCGCGGCTTCGACGAGGCGATATGGGCCAGGGAGCGCTTCGGCATCGTGGTCGAGGGCAGCGTCCACAAGTTCGCGTCGGACCCGGCGCTGACGGACTACCTGGCGGGGACGGGCAAGCGCGTCCTGGTCGAGGCGAGCCCGGTGGACCGCATATGGGGCGTGGGCCTCGCGGCCGACGACGAGCGGATCGGGAATCCGGAGCGGTGGCGGGGGCTGAATCTGCTGGGGTTCGCTCTGATGGTGGCGAGGGCTGGCGGGGCGCCTTGAGCATGAGCTAGACCGCCGCTCCGCGGCGGATCACTCCCACCCGCCCGCCCGAATCTCCGCGCCGGCCGGCGAGGTACGAGCCATCGCCCCTACCCGAACCGTCCGGTTCGGAGTCACGGGTGAGCGGCTGGGGAACGCATCCGCCGCGGAGCGGCGGGACAGTTCAGCTGCCGGTCGGCACGTCACGGTCCAAGGCCCATGCGCCAGTGGCCGCCGAGAACCCCGGATCGTCCGACCCCGCGTCACCGTCGTCGTCGGGCACCACCAGCACGAAGACCAGCATCGCCACCCCGAGCACGATCCCGGCCGCGCCGCAGATGATCCCGGCCAGCGCCTGTCCCGCGTTGGTGGCCTCGCCCCGCCGGGCCTTGCGGCGGCCCACCGCGCCGAAGATCACCGCGAGGATGCCGAGCACGATCGCGAGGGGCCACAGGCAGAAGCCGACCGCGGAGACGATGCCGAGGACGAGCGCGGCGACGCCCATGCCGTTGGCGGGGGCCATCGGCATCGCGGGCCAGCCGTATCCGGGCGGGCCCTGCACCGGGTAGCCGGGATACCCGGCGTACCCCTGAGGCCCCTGAAATCCGTCGTACCCCGGATGCCCCTGCTGCCCCTGGTACCCGGGATGCCCCGCGTAATCCGCCTGCCCCTGATATCCCCCGTAGCCCGGATACCCGTACGGCACCTGCCCCGGCCCGTCCGGCGACACCGGAGGCGGCGGCACCGGCTCGCCCTGCGCCGCGCCGGGCGGCGCGAAGGGATCACCGTACGGCGGCGCCGAAGGCCCTGGCCCCTGCACCGGGCCCGGCCCCTGCCACTGCCCCGGCGGCGGCGCCCACGCCCCCCGCTTCTCAAGGGACGGCGGCGGAGCCGCGTCCTCCGCGGGCGGGGCCCAGGGATCCCGCTCCTGAGGCGCGTCCGCGCCCCGCGCGGCATCGTCCTCAGACATGGCGGGTCACCTCTTTCGTACGTTCCGTCATGCTACGGCCCCTGGTTCGCCCGCGCCGACCGGCGCCCACCGGTGCCGACCTAGGATGATCCCCGTCCCATCGATCAGCCGATCAAGCCCGTTCCTGGGGAGGAAACCGTGACCGACCAGCAGACCGCAGCCACGCAGGACAGAGACCCGCACGCCTTCATCGCGGGGCTGCCCAAGGCGGAACTGCACGTGCACCACGTGGGCTCGGCCTCCCCCCGGATCGTCTCCGAGCTCGCCGCCCGGCACCCCGACTCCGCGGTGCCGACGGACCCCGAGGCGCTCGCCGACTACTTCACGTTCACGGACTTCGCGCACTTCATCCAGGTCTACCTCTCCGTCGTGGACCTGATCCGCACCCCGGACGACGTGCGCCTGCTCACCTACGAGGTGGCCAGGGACATGGCCCGGCAGAACGTCCGCTACGCCGAGCTGACCATCACCCCGTACTCCTCCGTGCGCCGCGGCATCGACGACCGCGCCTTCATGGACGCCATCGAGGACGCCCGCAAGTCCGCCGAGAAGGAGTTCGGCACCGTACTGCGCTGGTGCTTCGACATCCCCGGTGAGGCCGGTCTCGAATCGGCCGAGGAGACGCTCCGGCTCGCCACCACCGACGAGCTGCGCCCCGAGGGCCTGGTCTCCTTCGGGCTCGGCGGGCCCGAGATCGGCGTGCCGCGCCCGCAGTTCAAGCCGTACTTCGACCAGGCGATCGCCGCGGGCCTGCACTCGGTGCCGCACGCGGGCGAGACCACCGGGCCCGAGACCGTCTGGGACGCGCTGACCCACCTCGGCGCCGAGCGCATCGGCCACGGCACCAGCTCCGCCCAGGACCCGAAGCTGCTCGCGCACCTCGCCGAGCGCGGCATCCCCCTCGAGGTCTGCCCGACCTCGAACATCGCGACCCGCGCGGTCCGCACCCTGGGCGAGCACCCGATCAAGCAGTTCGTCGAGGCAGGGGTGACGGTGACGGTCAACTCCGACGACCCGCCGATGTTCGGCACCGACCTCAACACCGAGTACGCCGTCGCGGCCCGCCTCCTCAACCTCGACGAGCGCGGCATCGCGGCCCTCGCCAAGAACGCCGTCGAGGCGTCCTTCCTCGACCGGACGGGCAAGGACCGCATCGCCGCCGAGATCGACACGTACACGGAGACGTGGCTCGCCCCGTAACTCCGGCACCACAATGGGCCCATGCGCACCGTGACAGCTGTGGCCCACCGAGGCGATCCCTACCGCGTCCGCGAGAACACCCTCCCTTCGCTGCGCTCCGCGCTGGCGAGGGGCGCGGACGCGGTGGAGATCGACGTCCGCCTGACCAGCGACGGCGTGCCCGTCCTGCTGCACGACGAGTCCCTCAAGCGGCTGTGGGGGTACGACCGTCCGGTCGCCGCGCTGTCGTCGGCCGAGGTCGCCGGTCTCACCGATGACGGCGTGCCCACCCTCGAAGCGGCCCTCGCGGCCACCGGGGAACACCGGCTGATGATCGATCTGCCGGGCGCGACGCCCGCCTCCGTCCGCACGGTCGTCGGCGTCGTCGCGGAGTGCGGAGCCGCCGAGCGGGCGTACTACTGCGCGGGCGCGCAGACCATGCTCGCGGTGCGCGCCGCCGATCCCGCCGCCGAGATCGCGCTGACCTGGACGAGCCTCGCGCCGCCCCGCCGCGCCGTGCTCGACGCGGTGAAGCCGCGCTGGCTCAACTACCGCTTCCCGCTGGTCGACCGCGAACTCGCCTTCCAGGTGCACCGCGAGGGCTTCCTCGTCTCCGCCTGGACCCCGGACACCCGCCGCTCGATGCGCGCCCTCATCGACGCGGGCGTCGACTCGATCACCACCAACCGCGTCGACCTCCTGCACGAGCTGCGCGGCGCCTGACCCCGGGGCGGCCGTCCCGGAGGGCCCCGTCAGACCAGCGGCGGCAGCATCGCCTGCGCGTCCGCCCCCTCCCCCACCCACACGCCGATCACCAGCGCCGCCGTCGCCTCCAGCAGACCCGCCCTGGCCAGTCCGCCCGCCCGGACCGGCGTGCAGCCGGTGTCCCGCACCAACTGGCGTACGACGGCCAGCGCTTCCTCGTCGTCCCCGCAGAGCGGCACCGCGAGCGGCCGCCCGCCGAAGACCGGCGGGGTCATGCGCCAGACGTCCTCGTGACAGAGGTTGAAGGCCTTCACCACGTGGGCGCCGGGCGCCGCTTCGGCGAGGCGGCGAGCCGCCGACGGGCCGCCGTCCGCCTCCGTGAGCAGGGCGAATCCCGCGCCCACCGGGTTGGAGCAGTCGATAAGCACCCGGCCGCGCAGGGCCGTGCCGAGTGCGGCGGCCACCGGCGCGCCCGCCGCGTACGGGAGCGCGAACAGCACCACGTCGCCGAACTCGGCGGCCGCGCGCGGCGATCCGTGCCGCCCGGCCCCGATGCGGGCGGCGAGCGCCGCAGCGGCCTTCCCGTCCCGCCCGCCGATCAGCACCTCGTGGCCCGCCCGCACCCAGTGCGTGCCGAGCGCGTCCGCCATGTTGCCCGTGCCGATGACACCGATCCGCATGCCGATTCCTCTCGCCGCCCGGCCCTGCCGCCGGGATCGAGGACGACACTAGGAAGCGGCTCGGGCACCATTCGGTACGTGACCACCGACCGTGAGCTGCTCGCCGACTGCCGCGCCCGCCTCGCCTTCGACCTGCTCGCCAACACCTGGAACGCCGTGCTCCTGTGGTCCCTGCGACACGGCCCGCGCCGCCCCCGCGAGCTCCTCGGCATGATCGGCGGCATCAGCCCCAAGGTCCTCACCGAGACGCTGCGGCGCCTGACGTACAACGGCCTGGTGACCCGCGCCTCGTACGCCGGGTCGCCGCCCCGGGTCGAGTACGAACTCACCGCGCTCGGCCGCACGTTGCTCGCACCGATCGAGGCCTTCGGGGTGTGGGCGCACGAGCACGGGGACGCGGTGATGGCGGCCCAGGAGCGCGCGGACACCGAGATCGACGCCGACGCCGACGCCGACGCTGACACCGGCACCGGCACCGCTGCCGGCGCCGACGTCTCCGAAGCCACCCGCCGCACCCCTTAGGGGATCACCCGGCCAACACCCCTGATCCAGCCGCCTCTTGACCCCGACGCCCCGCGGGGCCCACGCCATCCTCGGTGACGATCCGCCCGGCTCCGGTGCTCGCGAGGATGAGATCACCACACCGCGACGATCACTCAGGAGCCCCTCCCCATGAAGGCCACCGCCCGCGCCGCCCTCGCCGCCGCCCTCGTCCTCGGTCTCACCGGCGCGGCCGCCGCACCCGCCCTGGCCCACTCCCCGGCCACGAGCACCACGGCCCCGGACACCGCGTCCAGCGGCCCCAACACCAAGGCCCTGCGCGAGGCGATCAAGGGGCTGCCGAACGCCGACGCCACCGCCGCGCTCGTCCGCGTGAGCGACACCGAGGGCGACTGGCGCGGCAGTTCGGGCGTGCACGACCTGGTGACCCACCGCAAGGCCGATCCGCACGGCCGGTTCCGCGCCGGGTCCACGACGAAGATCGTGACGGCCGCCGTGGCGCTCCAGCTCGCCGCCGAGGGGGAGCTCGACCTCGACGCCCCGGTCCAGCGCTATCTGCCGGAGCTGTTCAAGGACACGAAGCGCGGCCAGGGCAAGAGACAGGCCAAGGCAGACAAGGCCCAGGGCAAGGCCCGGGACAAGAAGGAGTTCCTGCCCATCCCCGTACGCAGCCTGCTCAACTACACGAGCGGTCTGGAGCCGGGCGACGGCTTCGACGACGAGTACGCACACCGCTTCGACACGCTGGACTACAAGGCCGTCGTCGCGTCGTCCATCGCCCAGGGCCCCGCGCACGACCCCGGCGCGGAGCAGCACTACGGCAACATCGGCTACACCGTGCTCGGCATGCTGATCGAGAAGGTCACCGGGGACTCGTACGCCGCCCAGGTGAAGCAGCGGATCCTCGAACCGCTGGGCATGGACGACACGTACTTCCCCGGCACCGAAATCCGTATCCGCGGCCCGCACAACCGCGGGTACCAGACGATGGAGCGGGCGGACGGCACCACCCGGCTCGTCGACGTGACCGAGTGGAATCAGTACGACCGTTTCGCCGCGGGCGACATGATCTCCTCCACGGCCGACCTGGAGGCCTTCACCCAGGCGCTGTTCGACGGAAGGCTCGTGCCCGAGCCGCAGTTGAAGGAGATGTTCACGCTGCCGCCGAAGGCCGAGGGCGCGACGTTCGGCGCGGGCCTCCAGCGCTACGAGCTGGGCGGCAAGGTGCTCTGGCTCAAGACGGGCGCCCGCTACGGCTACTCGAACATGATCGCCGCCACCGAGGACGGCTCCCGCACCCTCGTCTACTCGGTCAACGCGACCGACGCGAAGGGCGAGGGCATGAACCCGGTGGCCGAGCGGATCGCGCTGGCGGCGATGAGCTGAAGCGACGCCCCGCCGCCCTTCCCGGCCCCGGCGATCGGGCATGATCGGTCGGGTCGGGTCGGGTCGGGTCGGGTCGGTAAGGGCAGCGGGCGGGAGGGACGGCGTCGGTCATGGCATCCGGGTGGGACTGGGAGAGCGGCGAGGGACTCCTGCGCCTCGACGACCCGGGCGAGTGGGACGCCGCGTTCGCCCGCGGCGAGCGGCGGATCGGGACGGCGGCCATCGGCCTCGCATTCCAGTGCGCGCTGGCGGACGCGTCGCCGCGGATCGTCAGGGCGATGGGCGTGGCCGACCCCCATCAGCGCGGCTTCGCGTTCACGGCGGCGGGCACCGCGGCCCGCCTCAACGGCGCCCTGACTCCGGAGCTGTACGCGGCGCTGCGCGCCGAGGGTCCCGGCGGCTTCGCGGCGGACGCGATCGGGGACACCCTGACGTTCGTGCCGTTCCGTGACCTGCCGCCGTGGTTCAAGTGGCGCAAGGCCCTGAGCCCGGTGACGGGCAGGCTGGACGCCTGGCGGCTGCGGGCCGGGTGGGCGATCGAGGACGCCGGGCAGTTCCTGCGCAGGACGTGGCGGCGCCCGCGCACAAAGCGCTCCACCACCCGGCGTTGAGGGCCCGGCCCTGGATACCCGGGCCTGATGACGCAACTGACCGGCCCCGTCGCCTTCCCCGAGACCACCGCCGCGTTCCTGCCGTTCGCCGCGGGACTCGTCGTGGCGATCGCCCTGGTCTGGGCGGTCCGGATCGGCGTAGCCCGATCCGACGTCCCGCCCACCGTGGCATAACCCGAGCCCGATCCGGCCTGGTCGCTCCAGGGCCGACGCCCCGACAGGACCCCCGTCAGGACGAGGACCGCCGGGCCGGAGCCCGTTCGGCGGCGGGCCGCGTCCGGGAACTCCGCCCCTCCGCACCACGCCCCTCCGCGCCACGCCCCTCCGCGCCACGCCCCTCGGCACCCCGCCCGGCCGGAGCACGCCGATTCGCCTGGCGTGCCCTGCGCCGCGCGGCCCTGGACATCGCCGCCCGCTCGGTCTCCGACATACCGCCCCACACGCCCGCCGCCTGCTTCGTGCTCAGGGCGTACTCCAGACATTGGGTCGCCACCGGGCAGCGGCAGCACACGGCCTTCGCCTCGCGGACGTCCGCCACGGCGGGCCCGGAGCCACCCACCGGGAAGAACAACTCCGGGTCCTGGTTCTCCCGTACGCACGCCGCCCTGTCGAGCCACTCCATTTCCTTCTCCCTCACTGGTACCGGGGCACCGCGAGTACCCACAACACCCGTGCAAACCACGGGAGATGAGGAAGGAACGACTAAGCGAACCGCCGACGCTACAGCCCCGCCAACGCGTTCCACCGCTTCGCGAACTCCGTCCGCTCCTTCGACGTGATGTCGCGCGCGATCGCGAGCCGCTTGCGCATCGCGTCGTCGGGGAAGATCAGCGGGTCCTCGGCGAGCTCCGCGAGGTCCTTGTCCTTGGCGGAGGCGAGGATGTCGCGGGCGGCGGGGACGGGGCAGACGTAGTTGACCCAGGCGGCGAGTTCCGCGGCGACCTCGGGGTCGTAGTAGTGGTCGATGAGCCGCTCGGCGTTCTGCTTGTGGCGGGCGAGGTTGGGGATCATCAGGGACTCCGCCCACAGCTCGCCGCCCTCCTCGGGGACGACGAACTCGATGTCCGGGTCGTCCGCCTGGAGCTGGATGACGTCGCCGCTGTAGGCCTGGCAGGCCAGGACGTCGCCGCTGGAGAGGTCCTTGATGTAGTCGTTGCCGGTGAAGCGGCGGATGTGGTGGGAGTTCACCATCTTCTCGACCTTGTCGCACATCCGGTGGAAGTCGTCGGCCTTCCACTGGGTGACGTCGACGCCGTCGCCCTGGAGCAGCAGCGCGAACGCCTCGTCGAGCCCGGAGAGCAGCGTGACCCGGCCCTTGAGGTCGTCGGCCCACAGGTCGGAGACGTGCTTGATCTCGCGGCCGACCCTGCGCTTGTTGTACGCGATGCCGGTGATGCCCGACTGCCAGGGCACGGTGAACTTGCGCCCCGGGTCGAAGTGCGGCGAACGCAGCAGCGGGTCGAGGTACTTGGTGACGTTGGGCTGGTGCGCCCGGTCCATCTCCTGCACCCAGCCGAGCCGTACGAAACGGGCGCACATCCAGTCGCTGATGACGATGAGGTCGCGGCCCGTCTCCTGGTGGTTCATCAGGGAGGGGCTGATCTTGCCGAAGAACTCGTCGTTGTCGTTGATCTCCTCCGTGTAGCGGACGTCGATCCCGGTCCGCTTCTCGAAGGCGTCCAGCGAGGGGCGCTTCGTCTTGTCCTTGTCGTCGGTGTCGATGTACAGCGGCCAGTTGGCGAAGGTCAGCTTCTTGTCCTGCCGCGAGCGGTCGCCGGCGGCCCGCTCGCCGGGGCCGATGTAGGCGGCGGGCACACCGCAGCCCGCGAGCGTACTGACGGCCGCCCCGCCGCCGATGGCGCGCAGCAGGGAACGGCGGGACACGGAGGAGGCTCTGGGGTTCGCTCGCACCCCGGCAGCATGCGCCCGCCCGCGGGGCACCCGCAATGGACGCAGCGTCGAGCCGCGCCCCGTGGAGCCGACACCTTGTCGATCACCTCAGGGCGCGGACGGCACCGCGGGCTCCAGCCACCCCGCCAGGTCCCCCGCCGTGATCCGCTCCAGCGGGGCGGCGTCGACGGGACCCGGGTAGAGCCGGTACGCCGTGCCGGACGCGGCGTGCTCCGCGCCCGCCAACTCCCCGTGCAGCAGCGCGAGAAGGACCCGGCGGTCCGCGAGCTCCGGCTCCGCGCGCAGCGCGTCGGGATCCCAGCCGTCCCTGATGCGCAGCGCGAAGTCGGCGCGCGGCTCGTCCTCGGCGCGACGGTAGCCCCACAGGACGTGGCCGCGCCCGCGCACGTACACCTCGCCGTCGGTGCGGGCGGCCGCCGCCCAGCAGGCCAGGTCCCACAGGGTGGCGCGGCCGCCCGGGGTGAAGGTGTCGAGCAGGTCGTTCCCCAGCCGCCCGAGCCGCCTCTCGTACCGCCACACGGAGTGGCTGCCCACGTCCGTGGTGAGGGTGACGTCGGCCCACCACGCGCGCCGCGTCCGCAGGTCGACGATCATCGGTACGCGGACCGTCGCGTTGCCCGCGAGGTCGAAGCGCTGCCGCACGGTGCGCGGGTCGTAGACCGCACGCCCCTTGTCCGTCACGGCCATGAACCCGGCGAAGGCGTCCGGGAGTTCGTCGAAGGGCACGTCGTTGTACGAGAGGACCACGGGGACCACGAACCGTACGCCCGTGTGCGCCAGGCGCGGCAGGTCCAGGTCCAGGTACTCGGTGGCGCCGTGCGGCGCGGGCGCCGATGTCAGGTCCCCGGAGTGCCGCGCGGCACCGCCCGCGTGCTCCAGCTGCGTGTAGTCGCACAGGCCCACGAAGCGCCACAGGTCGTCGTAGAGCGCGACGGACAGATCGAGGTCGACGCGCAGGCCCTTGGGCTGGAGCCAGTGCAGGAAGAGCCGGACGGTCTCGCTGTCCGCGGGCATGGGCAGCGAGCCGCCGCGCGGCACGGCGACCAGCGAGGCCGCCGACGCCCGCTCGGCGAACGGCACGGGCAGGTCGGCGAGCGAGGCGTCCAGGACGGCCACGTCGTACCGCTCCCCCGCGCGCCCGGCCAGGCGCCGCACGGCCTCCGCCTCGATCAGCTCTCCGGCGCGGCCCGCGACCCTGACGGGCAGCGGCGGCCGCTCGTCCTCGATCGCGTAGGCCTTGGTGACGCGCCCGCGCGGGAAGAAGACGCGGCGGTGCCCGGGGACGGCACGGACCTTCATCCGGCCGTACGCGCCGAGCAGCGGTCCCGGCGCGGTGCGCGGCAGGGCCCGCGCGAGGGCCTCGCCGACCGGCTCCGGAAGGGTCGCCTCGCCGGACCGGGCCAGCAACAGGTCGAGGCGGCGCAGGAGTTCACCGGGGCGCTCGCCAAGGAGTCGTACGGCGGTGTCGGTGTCCCAGCGGCCCAGCGCCTCCTCGACGCGCGCCTGCCAGGTGACCACGCGCAGCCGGTCCCCCGCCAGGCGCACGTCGTCGTGGCGGACGGCCTCGGCGAGCAGCACCTCGCCGAGCGGGCCGTCGCCGACGCGGGTCTCGCGCAGCACGGCGAAGGCGAGCGCCACGCGCGGGTGCCGGTGGGCGCGCTCGAAGGGGTGCAGGATCTCGCCCGCCCGCTTCCACGCGCGCGGGTGGCGTGCCAGGTCCTCGGCGAGCCGCCGGAAGTCGAGTCCTTCGAGCAGCGCGAGCAGCTCACGGCGCACGGGGCGTGAAAGGCCGCGCAGCCGCGGCAGTTCGAGCAGGTCGGGGTCGCCTCCGGAGCGTACGGCGAGGATCCGCAGCACATCCGTGGCGGTGTCCGCGTACCGCGCGATCAGCGGGCGCGCCTCGGGGACGTCGAGCAGCGGGGCGAGGGCGAGCGCCTTGCTCTCGCGCAGCGGGACGGCGGGCGGCAGCCAGTCCGCGGCCCCGGCCGGGTCCAGATGGCCGAGGAGCAGGACGAGGTCGTCGTGGTCCTGGGGGTTCAGGGGCGTGCGGCGGGCGAGCAGCGCGGTGAGCTCGGCGGCGGCGTCGCCGGGCTCGCCGAGGCGCAGGGCGCGCAGCACGGGCCCGCCGTCCCCGCCGAGTCCGGCGCCGGTGTCGAGCCAGGGGTCGACGGGGCCGTCGGTCTCGTAGCGCTGGTCGCAGATCGGGCAGGCGTACCACTCGCAGCACTGGTCGCAGCAGTACCAGACGTCCCGCTTCGCGCCGAGGCAGTCGTCACACAGCAGGTGGGCGCAGGGCGCGAGCGCGCGCACGCGTGCCTTGGTGCCCGCGCAGTTCATGCAGGGCTGGTGCGGCTGGGCGGCGAGGTGCTCGGCGACGACGGAGGTGTAGCGCTCGTACGCGGGCCGGTAGGCGGTCTCGGCGGGGAAGCGCGCGAACAGCGGGGCGTGCCGACGGTCCGAGCCCATCAGGGCGTCGACCCCGTCGAGCAGCGCGCGCCCGGTCGTGGCGAGGCCCTGGACGGACAGCGCGGTCAGCGCGCGGCGCAGCGGGGCGGTCAACAGGTGGCCGCGGTCGGCGAGTTCGGCTTCGAGGACGACGACGCCCGCGTCGGTGGCTGCGGACCGCCCGGTCCCCTCGGGCACGGACACGCTCTGCCGGCGGCGCAGCAGCAGTCCCGCGAGGTCGTCGTTCACCGGCGTCATCAGGTCCCACCCCCGTCGTACAGAGAAAGCGGGGGCGGAGAGTGGGTGCGCTACGGATCTTTTACAGAGATAGGAGAAGGAAGCACACCACGGAGCCGCCCCCGCGTACGCAACGGTACGCGGGGGCGGATGACCCGTCACACGAATATCGTCCGGGCCAGGGGGAGCCCCTTGAGGGGCGCGGGGCTGTGACACATGCGGCTCCGCCGCGTGGGCGCGAGCACCCACCGGCCCGCACCGGACGTGTCAGCCCTCGATGGACGTCATCACGTGCTTGATGCGCGTGTAGTCGTCGAACCCGTACGCCGAGAGGTCCTTGCCGTAGCCGGACTTCTTGAAGCCGCCGTGCGGCATCTCCGCGACGAGCGGGATGTGCGTGTTGATCCAGACGCAGCCGAAGTCGAGGACCTTGGACATCCGCATCGCGCGCGCGTGGTCCTTGGTCCACACCGAGGACGCCAGCGCGTAGTCGACGCCGTTCGCGTACTCGACGGCCTGCGCCTCGTCCGTGAAGGACTGGACGGTGATGACGGGGCCGAAGACCTCGTTCTGGATGATCTCGTCGTCCTGCTTGAGGCCCGAGACGACGGTCGGCGCGAAGAAGTAGCCCTTCTCGCCGACCCGCTGGCCGCCGGCCTCCACGCGCGCGTGGGCGGGCAGCCGCTCGATGAAGCCGGTGACCTGCTTCAGCTGGTTGGCATTGTTGAGCGGGCCGTACAGCACGTCCTCGTCGTCCGGCTGCCCGGTCTTCGTGTCGGCGGCGGCCTTGGCGAGCGCCGTCACGAACTCGTCGTGGATGGACTCGTGGACGAGCACGCGCGTGGCGGCCGTACAGTCCTGGCCCGCGTTGAAGAAGCCCGCCACCGAGATGTCCTCGACGGCCTTGGCGATGTCGGTGTCCTCGAAGACGACGACGGGGGCCTTGCCGCCGAGCTCCAGGTGGACCCGCTTGAGGTCCTTGGAGGCGGACTCGGCGACCTGCATGCCGGCGCGCACGGAGCCGGTGATGGAGGCCATCGCCGGGGTCTTGTGCTCGACCATGAGGCGGCCGGTGTCGCGGTCGCCGGTGACGACGTTGAAGACGCCGGGCGGCACGATGGAGCCGATGATCTCGGCCATCAGGACGGTCGACGCGGGGGTCGTGTCGGACGGCTTGAGGACGACCGTGTTACCGGCCGCGAGGGCCGGGGCGAACTTCCACACGCCCATCATCATCGGGTAGTTCCACGGCGCGACCTGCGCGCAGACGCCGATCGGCTCGCGGCGGATGATGGAGGTCAGACCCTCCATGTACTCGCCGGCGGCGCGTCCTTCGAGCATCCGGGCCGCACCCGCGAAGAAGCGGATCTGGTCGACCATGGGCGGGATCTCCTCGGACCGCGTGAGTCCGATCGGCTTGCCCGTGTTCTCGACCTCGGCCGCGATCAGCTCCTCGGCGCGCTCCTCGAAGGCGTCGGCGATCTTCAGCAGGGCCTTCTGGCGCTCGGCGGGGGTGAGGTCGCGCCAGGCGGGGAACGCGTCGGCGGCGGCCTTCATGGCCGCGTCGACGTCGGCCTGACCCGACAGCGGCGCGGTCGCGTACGCCTCGCCGGTCGCCGGATTGATGACCTCGGTGGTCCGTCCGTCGGCCGCGTCCCGGAATTCTCCGTTGATGTAGTTGCGCAGACGGCGCAGCTCGGTGGTCACTTCCGGCCCTCCAGTCAGATGTCCAGTGGATGAGACACCCACCCTAGTCGCTGCACCGACGCTTTCAACATACCCAGCGGCCCAGAACTGCGGAATCCGTGACGATTGAAGTCGCAGACAACGAAATTCATCGATCCGGCCTTGCGGAAGTGACGAGACGTCGTGCACAGTGAGGTCGTGGCAAGTCGCAGCGCAGACCCCAGCAGCCCCCGCGGCTCACGCACCGGGAATCCGGGCGCGAACCGCGGCGGGAACGGCACCCCGCCCGTGGACGCCGTCTCTCTGGCGATCATCGAACAGCTCCAGGAGGACGGACGCCGTCCGTACGCGGCGATCGGCAAGGCCGTGGGCCTCTCCGAGGCGGCCGTGCGCCAGCGCGTCCAGAAGCTGCTCGACCAGGGCGTGATGCAGATCGTCGCCGTCACGGACCCGCTCACCGTGGGCTTCCGCAGGCAGGCGATGGTCGGCATCGACGTCGAGGGCGACGTGGACCCGGTCGCGGACGCCGTGGCCGCCATGCCGGAGGCCGAGTACGTGGTGATGACCGCGGGCTCGCACGACCTCCTGGTGGAGATCGTCTGCGAGGACGACGACCACCTGCTCGAAGTCATCAACAAGCGCATCCGCGCCCTCCCCGGCGTGCGCTCCACCGAGAGCTTCGTCTACCTCAAGCTCAAGAAGCAGACCTATATGTGGGGAACCCGATAGCCGTGAGCAAGGACCTCAGCCAGACCGCGTACGACCACCTGTGGATGCACTTCACCCGCATGTCGGACTACGAAAACGCACCCGTGCCCACCATCGTGCGTGGCGAGGGCACCTACATCTTCGACGACAAGGGCAAGAAGTACCTGGACGGCCTGTCCGGCCTCTTCGTCGTCAACGCGGGCCACGGCCGTCACGAGCTCGCCGAGACCGCCTACAAGCAGGCGCAGGAGCTGGCCTTCTTCCCGGTGTGGTCCTACGCCCACCCGAAGGCCGTCGAGCTCGCCGAGCGCCTCGCGGACTACGCGCCGGGCGACCTCAACAAGGTCTTCTTCACCACCGGTGGCGGCGAGGCCGTCGAGACCGCGTGGAAGCTGGCGAAGCAGTACCACAAGCTCACCGGGAACCACACGAAGTACAAGGTCATCTCACGCGCGGTCGCCTACCACGGCACCCCGCAGGGCGCCCTGTCCATCACCGGTCTGCCCGCGCTCAAGGCCCCCTTCGAGCCGCTGGTCCCCGGCGCGCACAAGGTGCCGAACACGAACATCTACCGCGCCCCGAGCCACGCTCACGCCGATGATCCTGTGGCCTTCGGCCGCTGGGCCGCCGACCAGATCGAGCAGGAGATCCTCTTCGAGGGCCCGGAGACGGTCGCGGCCGTCTTCCTGGAGCCGGTGCAGAACGCGGGCGGCTGCTTCCCGCCCCCGCCCGGCTACTTCCAGCGCGTGCGCGAGATCTGCGACAAGTACGACGTGCTGCTCGTCTCCGACGAGGTCATCTGCGCCTTCGGCCGCCTCGGCACGATGTTCGCCTGCGACAAGTTCGGCTACGTCCCGGACATGATCACCTGCGCCAAGGGCATGACCTCGGGCTACTCCCCGATCGGCGCCTGCATCGTCTCGGACAAGATCGCGGAGCCGTTCTACAAGGGCGACAACACCTTCCTGCACGGCTACACCTTCGGCGGTCACCCGGTGTCCGCCGCGGTCGGCCTCGCCAACCTCGACGTCTTCGAGAAGGAGGGCCTGAACCAGCACGTGCTCGACAACGAGGACGCGTTCTTCCAGACCCTGCGCAAGCTGCACGACCTGCCGATCGTCGGCGACGTCCGCGGCAACGGCTTCTTCTACGGCATCGAGCTGGTGAAGGACAAGAACACCAAGGAGACGTTCAACGACGAGGAGACCGAGCGCGTCCTGTACGGCTTCCTCTCCAAGGCGCTCTTCGAGAACGGCCTGTACTGCCGTGCCGACGACCGCGGCGACCCGGTCGTCCAGCTCGCCCCGCCGCTGATCTCCACCCAGGAGACCTTCGACGAGATCGAGGGCATTCTGCGCCAGGTCCTCACGGAGGCCTGGACGAAGCTCTGACCGACCTGCCCCAGGTCGATCAACACCGGCCCCGGGGGCGCCCGTTCGAGTGAGAACGGGCGCCCCCGGGCCGCGTCGTTTCCGGGCAGGTCCGCCCGAATCCTTAGCGTGCCCAGTGACCGATCGGCCCCGCCTTCGTTCCCCCGTACGGGGGAGGCAAACTGATCTGAACCGAGGTGTACGCGATGGCTGCCCCACCGGACAACGACGTGCTGTGGGCACGCGCTCTGCACGTCAAGCTCAACGGCTCCCCCGCCCTCACCGGCGTCTCGCTCGGTGTCCGCGAGGGCGAGATCCTCGCGGTCAGCGGCCCGCGCGGCAGCGGCAAGACCACCCTCCTGCGCTGCCTCTCCGGCCAGCTGCCCGCCCAGCAGGGCGAGATCTGGTTCAACAGCGTGCCCGTGCACACCATGCGCCCGCTGGTGCGCGAGCGGCTGCGCAGGGACCGGTTCGGCTGGATCGACCCCGAACCGCACCTCGTCCCCGAGCTCAACGCCTGGGAGAACGTCGCCCTGCCGCTGATGCTGCGCGGCGCCGCCCACCGCGTCGCCAAGCCCGCGGCCCTGGAGTGGCTGGAGCGCCTCGACATCGGCGCCTGCGCCCGCAAGCGCCCGCACGCCCTCCTCCACGCCGAGCGCCAGCGCGTCGCCGTCGCCCGCGCCCTGGTGAGCACGCCGTCCGTGATCTTCGCCGACGAGCCCACCGCGCCGCTGCACCGGGCCGACCGCGCGCACGTCCTGCGCACCCTGACCACCGCGGCCCGCTCGCACGGCATCACGGTCGTCCTGGCCACGCACGACGCGGAGGTCGCCACCCTCGCCGACCGCACCGTCGCGCTGCTCGACGGACGACGCGTGCACACGGTGCACCTGCCGGGCTCCGGTGACCCCGCCCGGCCGGTGGCCGGCACCGCCGAGGCGGAAGGCCGGGCCGCGTGCTCGCTCTCCGTCTAGCCCGCGGCGCGCACCCGCTCGTCCAACTGCGCCGGCTCATGGTGGCCGCCGCGTCCGCGGGTACCGGCTTCCTGCTGCTCTGCACCCTGACGTACGCGATGGAACACCCCGGCGCCGGATCCGCCCTGCGCCTCGCGTGGTGCCTCGCGCCGATCGCGGCCACCGTGTACTTCGCGGTCGCCGTGGCCCGCACCGACCCGGGCACCCGGCCGCGCGCCGGGCTCTCCTCGGTGGGCCTGGGGCCCGGCCGCCTGATGCTGCTCGCCGCGATCTCCACGGCGGTGGCCTGCCTCCTCGGCTCCATGCTGGCGCTGCTCTTCTTCCTGCATCTGCGCGGCGACCTCTCGGGGCTCCCCTTCGACGGAGCGGCGGCCGGACTGCTCGCCGCCGACAAGCCGTTGCCGCTCGCCGCCGCGCTCACCCTGCTCGCCCTCGTCCCGATCCTCGCGTCGCTGGCCAGTGCGCTCGTGCTGCGGCCGCTGCCCGCGAAGACCGGGACCGGCGCCGAGCCGGAGCAGGATCCCGAGGGCCCGACGCCCGCGCCCGGCGGGCTGCCCTGGGGCGTCGCGCTGCTCGCCGCGGGCCTCGCCGTGGAGACGTACGCGAGCCGCTCCCTGCACGGTTCCGGCGCGGGCTCGGGACTGCCCATGCCGGGCGGGCTCGCGGGCAGCCCGGCGGGCGTCCTCGCGGGCTGGGCGCTGACCGCGTTCGGCCTCGCGCTCGCGGGCCCCGGCCTCACGCATCTGTGCGGGCGGCTGTTGCAGGCGGTGCGGCCCGGTGCGGTCCGACTGCTCGCCGGGCGCGTGCTCCAGCAGGAGGCGCGGCGCATCGGTCGGCCGCTCGGCGTGGTGTGCGCGGTGGCCTCGGGGGCGTACGCCTCGGTCGTCCTCTACGCGGGCCCGCGCCCCGACGTCGGTCCGCTCACCACCCTCGGCGCGCTGCTCGTCGCGGGCTGCGCGGTCCTCACCCTGGCCACCGCCGCGGTCGAGGCCAGGCAGGCCCGTTCGCACACGACGGCGGCGCTGCTGCGGCTCGGGGCGCCCGCGACGATGCTGCGCGGCTCGGCGGCGCTGCGGGCGGGCGCGCTCGCCTCCGTGTTCGGGCCGCTGACCTGGCTGGTCGCGGAACTGGCCGCGGTGCCGCTCGTGGGCTGAGCGGGCCTCTTCCGGGCCCCGCTCCCGGGGCCCGGGAAAACTCGTGGGAGAAAGGTTCGCGCCGGGCGATGAGTTCCGTGTCGAACTGCTGTCTACCCCTCCGTAAGACACACGCGCGGCACGCACGTGGCACCCACACGGCACCCACGTACGGGACACACCCACCGGGAGAGACACTCATGTACCAGCAGATGATCTTCGTGAACCTGGCCGTGAACGACGTCGCGGCGTCCAAGAAGTTCTTCACGGAGCTCGGCTACGGCATCAACCCGCAGTTCTCCACCGACGACTGCGCCTGCGTGGTCATCAGCGACACCATCATCGCGATGATGCTCAGCAAGCAGCACTACGCGACCTTCACGCAGAAGGAGATCGCCGACGCCACCAAGGTCAGCGAGACCCTGGTCTGTCTGAGCGCCGAGAGCCGCGAGAAGGTCGACGAGCTCGTCGACAAGGCGGTCGCCGCGGGCGGCACGGCCGGCAAGGTCCAGGACTACGGCACGATGTACGGCCGCGCCTACGACGACCTGGACGGACACACCTGGGAGATCATGTGGATGGACCCCTCCGAGGTCCAGGGCTGACCGGACCCGTCCCGCACGGTGCTGCTTAGCATGGGCGGATGCAGCCGAACCCCGAACACGCATCCGCCCCGCAACTCCCGGGCGACGACCGTGAGATCGAGACCCTCGCCGAGTTCGACGAGGTCTCGGCGCGCGACGGCATCGCCGGGTGCCGCGTCCAGGCCGTCGATCTGACGCAGCGCACCTCCGCGCTCCTGGCGGCCGACGTGGCGGGCGCCGTCTTCCTCGGCTGCCCGATGGGGCAGGAGGCCGCCGACCGGATCAGGGCAGCGGGAGCACTGGTCTTCCCGCCGGTCCCCGGCCTGCCGTTCAACCCCTACCGCGGTCTGCTCTACTCTCCCGACGACCTGTTCGCGGGCCTCGCCGACGGCGGGTACGACGCGACGCCGGACGCCCACGCGTACGCCTGGTTCCAGGGGACCAAGAGCGACGGCGACGTCTTCGCCTCGATGCTCCGCGCGATCCACGACGACTCCATCTCCGACGCCCTGGACGAACTGCTCGTCGGCGCGCCGGTGGTGGGCGTCATGGGCGGCCACGCGATGGCCCGCGGCACCGACGACTACGCGGGCGCCGCACGGCTCGGCCGCGAACTGGCCAGGGCCGGTCTCACGGTGGCGACGGGCGGCGGCCCCGGCGCCATGGAGGCCGCGAACCTCGGCGCCTACGCGGCCCCCTTCGACGACGAGATGCTGGCCGAGGCGCTCGAACTCCTCGCCAAGGCACCCTCGTTCACGCCGTCGGTCACCGAGTGGGCGAAGGCGGCGTTCGCCGTCCGTGAGCGCTGGCCGTCCGGCGGCTCCTCGGTGGGCATCCCCACCTGGTTCTACGGCCACGAGCCGCCGAACGCCTTCGCCGCGCACCTCGCCAAGTACTTCGCCAACGCCACCCGCGAGGACGGCCTGCTGGCCCGCTCGAACGCGGGCGTCGTCTTCCTGCCCGGCGCCGCGGGCACGGTCCAGGAGATCTTCGACAACGCGACGCCCAACTACTACGAGTCCCGCGGCGAACCCACCCCGATGGTCCTGGTCGGCCGCGTGCACTGGACGGAACACCTGCCGGCCTGGCCGCTCCTGAAGGCGCTGGCGCGGGAGCGGCCGATGGCGTCGCGGATCGCGCTGGTGGACACCGTGGAGGAGGCACCGGAGGCGCTCGCCTCGCTGCGGTCCGCGTAGGCCGGGGCGGGCCGTTCACCCACCCGCTCACCCACCCGGTCACCCACCCGCTCACCCGTCGAGCAGCCCCGAGAGCACCTCGTAGGACCGGTCCCAGTTCCACTCGCGCCGCACCCACGCCCGCCCCTTCTCCCCCATGGCGCGGGCGAGTTCACGGTCCCTGAGCAGCCGTACGAGGCGGTCCGCGACGGCCGCGGGGGAACGGCCGTCGACGACGTAGCCGCTCTCGCCGTCGAGCACGGTGTCCGGCGCGCCGCCCGAGTCGCCCGCCACCACCGGCAGTCCGGCGGCGGCCGCCTCCAGGAAGACGATGCCGAGCCCCTCGACCTCCAGGCCCCGCCTGCGCGTGCGGCACGGCATCGCGAAGGCGTCGGCGGCCGCGTAGAACGGCGGCATCGCCTCGTGCGGATGGCCGCCCGCGAAGACGACGCCGTCAGCGACGCCCTGCTCCTCGGCGATCCTGCGCAGCCTCGCCTCGTAAGGACCCGCGCCGACCAGCAGCAACGTGGCGTCGGCGACCGCCCTGCGCACCATCGGCAGCGCCTCGATCAGGGTGTCCTGCCCCTTGCGCGGCACCAGGCGGGCGGCGCACAGGACGACGGGCCTGCCGTCGCCGAGCCCGTACCGCTCGCGTACCGCGCTCCCGTCGACGCCGGGGCTGAAGCCCGTCGCGTCGACACCGGGCACCAGGCGCGCGAGCCGCGCCGAGGGGTCCATCGCCCACCGGACGGGCCACCGGGTGCTCTCGCCGAGATACGTCACGCAGTCCGCTCCCGCGCCGATCCTGCGCAGCAGCGCACGCGCGCCCGGGGTACGGGCCCACCACACCTCGTGGCCGTGCGTCGTGGCGACCACCGTGCGCACCGACGCCTCGCGCCGCAGCCGCCCGGCGAGCAGCCCGAGCGGCGCGGCGGCGCCGAACCAGACGCGGTCGCAGCCGTGGCGCCGGGCGATGTCCACGGCCCGCTGGCCGGTGCGCCGGGTGGGCAGCAGGGTGCGCGCCCGGTCGCGTACGACGGGGTGGGGGAACGTCGCGTCGTACGTCACGTCGCCCGGCTCGGCCGACGTGTACACCACGGCGGCGCCGGGCGGGAACCGTCGTACGAGCGTGTCCACGAAGGTCTCGATGCCGCCCTGCCTGGGCGGGAAGTCATTGGTGACGACGAGGGTGCGAGGCATGTCCACGACGTTAGGAACCCGCCGCGCCCCGCGCGTCACCCGAGGATCCGGACCCGCGCGTCAACCCGTGGCATGACGGGCGCCGTCCTTCTCCACCCCGGCGCCGACGCACCCGCTCCCCGCGGACGGAAGAATCATGGCCATGAGCACGACCACCCCGCCCCGGCAGGACGCGCCCCCACGGCCTGCCGCACCGCCCCCGCAGGCCGCCCCGCCTCGCCCAAGCGCCCTGCGCCGCCGTCTGCGCGCGCTCGTCGCGGCCCCCGCCTACCCGTGGCTCACGGGCGCGGTCCTGACCGTGGGCGCGGCCGGGGAGCTCGTGGTGTTCCCTGGCTCGGTGACCAACGCGAGCGCGATCCTGGTGTCCACGGCCTCGCTGATGTGGCGCCGCGCCTTCCCGCCCGTGGCCCTGGTGACCGTCGCCGCGGGGCTGCTCAGCTTCGGCGCCGACACCTCGCTCTCCATCGCCGTGATGATCAGCGGCCTGATCGGCTGCTACGTCCTCGGCAGGCACCGCGTCCTGCACCCTGCCCTGCTGGTGGCCGGCGGCACGCTCGGCGCCCTGGCCACCAACCTCTGGCACATCCTGAGCTGGGCCCGCGACGACCGCCTCCCCGACGTCCCCGCCCTCGGCAACGCGGGCTCGCTCGGCCTGTTCGCCGAGGCGTTCGGGCTCTGCGCGGTGATCCTCGGCGCCGTCAGCATGGGCGACGCGGTGCGCGCCCGCGAGGAGACCCGGCGCGAACGGGCGCTCGCGCAGGCCCAGTTGATCGCGATGGCACGGCGGCAGGCGGCCCAGGCCGAACGCGCCGCGATCGCCCGCGAGCTGCACGACATCGTCTCGCACTCGGTGTCGATGATCGCGGTGCAGGCGGAGAGCGCCACCTACACGACGCCGGGGCTCACCCCGGCGGCCCGCGAGGGCTTCCAGCAGATCGCGGGCACGGCCCGTGGCTCGATGGCCGAACTGCGCCGCCTGCTCGGCGTCCTGCGCACCCCGCAGCGCGCCGAGGAGGCCGCGGGCGCCGCGACCGCACCGCAGCCCACCCTGGACCGCCTCGAAGAACTCCTCGACCAGCACCGCGCGGTGGGCTGCGGCGCGGAGCTGCGGATCACCGGGGAGCGCGTGCCGCTGGCCGCCGCGTGGGAACTGTCCGCGTACCGCATCGTGCAGGAGTCCCTGACGAACGCCCGCAAGCACGCGCCGGGCGCCCGCACCGTGGTCGAACTCGGCTACCGCGAGGACCGGTTGACGCTCCGCGTGCGCGACGACGGTCCCGGCCCGCGGGCCGGCGGCGCCACCAGCGGGCACGGCCTGACCGGCATGCGCGAGCGCGCGGCCCTGGTCGGCGGCAGCCTCACCGCGGGCGCGGGCCCCACCGGCGGCTTCACGGTGGAGGCCGAACTCCCGTGGTGACGAAGGACCGACCGAACATCTCCCGACAGGACGGAACCGGCATGACCGGCATGACCGGCGTGATCAGAACCCTCGTCGCCGACGATCAGGCCGTCGTGCGCACCGGCTTCGTGAACCTCCTGAACACCCAGGACGACATCGAGGTCGTCACCGAGGCGGAGGACGGCGCCCAGGCCGTCGCGCTCGCCGCCGAACACCGCCCCGACCTGGTGCTCCTCGACATCCGCATGCCGCACCTGAACGGCATCGACGCGGCCCGCGAGATCCTCGCCGCGTCCGGCGGCGCGACGCGGGCCCTGATGCTGACGACCTTCGGACTCGACGAGTACGTGTACGAGGCGCTGGCCGCGGGTGCCTCCGGGTTCCTGCTCAAGGACTGTACGTTCCCCGAACTCCTGCACGCCGTACGGGTGGTGGCCGCGGGCAACGCGCTGCTCGCGCCCGAGATCACCCAGCGCCTCGTCGCGGAGTTCGCGCGCCAGCGGTCCGCCGTACCCCCGGCGCGCGACATCGAGGGCCTGACCGCCCGCGAGGCCGAGGTGCTCGTCCTCATCGCGCAGGGCCTGTCGAACGCGGAGATCGCCGGCCGTCTGACGATCACCGACCACACCGTGAAGACGCACATCAACCGGCTCTTCACCAAGATGGAACTGCGCGACCGGGCGCAGGCGGTGATCCTCGCGTACGAAATGGGCCTGGTCAGGCCGTCACCGACCGCGTGACGCCGTCACCCCAGGGAGGACGTCACCCCGAGCAGGACGTCACCCGAAGGTCGCCCGCTCCAGCCAGAAGTCGAGCAACTCCCGCTCCCCGACGACCTCCACGAGCCCGCTGTCGAGCGGCCGCCTCCGGTAGAAGGCGAGCAGTACCTCGGTGAGCGGGCCGCGCAGCGCGACGGACGCCTTCGCGTGCCCGCGCCGCCAGGTGAACCCGTCCTCGCCGAACTCGATGAGCCACTCAGCGTCCAGGCCCTCCGGGGCATCGGTCGCGTGCAGATGGATCGAGCGCCCCGCTCCCTTCAGCTCCGACGCGCTGTCGTCGGGGTCGGCGCGCTGCACGAACGACACGATCTCCAGCCACTCGTCGATCGCGTCGGCCGCCACGTCCGGGGCCACCTCGTACGCGACCCCCGCGGCGATCGCCGCGTCCGCGCGGTGGATCGCCAGTTCGTGCGTCATGCGCCGCGCCCAGAATCCCGCGGTGTGGTCCTCGGCCCACGCCCACACCGCGGTGTCGGCTTCGGTGGCGCGGAAGACGCGCTCGGCGAACTGGGCGGTGCCGGCGAGCCAGGCGTCGAGCGCGGCGGGATCGTCGTCCCCGGGGCCCGTCGCGTTCGGCACGGCCTCGTCGGGGACGTTCTTCTCGGCGCGGGTCTCGACCAGGTGCCCGCTCCAGCGCACCGCGCCGCCCATGTGCCGGGCGAGCTGTCCCAGCGTCCAGTCCGGGCAGGTCGGTACGGTGACGGAGAGGTCGGCGCCGTCCAGGGTGGCCCTCAAGAGGTCGAACTGGCGGGTGACTTCGGCACGGTAGCGATCATGGCTCAGGGTGGTCATGGTTCGAACTCTAGAGCGACTTCACCGGGGTGGCACCTGCGTTTCGGGCCGCACCGTCGGCGAGCACCACCACGTCCTCCGCGTCGAATCCGACGCCCACCGTCTCGCCGACCTCCGGCGCCCGCCGCAGCGCGCACGCCGCCTCCAGACGCGGCCCCTCCTCGGGCTGCAGGTGCACGGCGACATGGGTGCCGCGGAAGGTCCGTGCCGTCACCGCGCAGGGCAGGCCCTCGTCGGCGGCGACGAGCCGTACGCCCGCCGGGCGCACCAGGAGCGTGTGCCGTCCCGCCGGGGTGTCCTCAGGGACGGGCACCTTGCCCCACACGGTGTCCGCGCCGCCGCCCGACACCGTCGCCGCGACGATGTTGTCGAAGCCGAGGAAGCGCGCCACGAACTCGTCCACGGGGCTCTGCCACACCTCCAGCGGGCTGCCGGACTGGGCGATCCTGCCGTCCCGCATCACGACGACCCGGTCGGCGAGCGCGAACGCCTCGCCCTGGTCGTGCGTGACGGCGAGCACCGTGGTGCCCAACTCCCCGAAGAGTTCCCTGAGTTCGACGACGAGCCGCTCCCTGAGCGAACGGTCGAGCTGGCCGAGCGGCTCGTCCAGCATGAGCAGCCTGGGGCGCGGGGCGAGCGCCCGCGCGAGCGCGACCCGCTGCTGCTCGCCGCCGGAGAGCGCGGCGACCGCGCGCCGCTGCGCCTTCGGCAACCCGACGAGCTCCAGCAACTCGGCGACGCGGTCGGCCTGTTCGCCCCGCGAAGCGCCGTGCATCCGCAGCCCGAAGGCCACGTTGCCCGCCACGTCACGCTGCGGGAAGAGCTGATGGTCCTGGAACATCAGGCCGACGCCCCGCTTGTGCGCGGGCACCCCGCCCTGGTCCTGCCCACCGAGCAGGACCCGCCCCGCGTCCAGGCCCTGGAGCCCGGCGACCGCCCGCAGCAGCGTCGACTTGCCGCTGCCGCTGGGCCCGAGGACACAGACGATCTCGTGCTCGGCGACGTCGAGGTCGACGGCGTCGAGCGCGGCCCGCGCCCCGAAACGTACGGTCGCGTCCCGCAGGCTCAGCAGTGCGTCCGTCATCAGAACTCCCCCGTGGTGCGGTCGGTACGGATGCGTTCGAGGAGCAGCAGCGACACCGCGCACACCACCATGAGGATCGTCGAAAGGGCCATCGCCTGGCCGTAGTTGAGGTCACCGGCCCGCCCGAGCAGCCGTGCCACGGCGACCGGCAGGGTCGGGTTGTCCGGCCGCGCGATGAAGACGGTCGCGCCGAACTCGCCGAGCGAGACCGCGAAGGCGAACCCGGCGGCGATCAGCAGCGCCCGCCGCACCATCGGCAGGTCGACCTCGCGCCAGGCCCGCAGCGGCGAGGCCCCGAGCACGGCGGCAGCCTCGCGCAGCCGCCCGTCCACCGCGCGCAGCACCGGCAGCATGGTGCGTACGACGAAGGGCACGCCCACCAGCGCCTGGGCGAGCGGCACCAGGATCCAGGACGAGCGCAGGTCGAGCGGGGGCTTGTCCAGGGTGATCAGGAAGCCGAAGCCCACGGTCACCGCGGAGACCCCGAGCGGCAGCATGAGCAGCGCGTCGAAACCGCGCACGAGCCGCCCGGCCCTGCGGGTGAGCGCGGCGGCGGCGAGCCCGCCGATGACGACCGCGATGGCCGTCGCCACGACCGCGTACTGGAGCGAGTTCCAGACCGCCTCGATCGGCGGCACGAGGAAGGCGCCGCCCTCCGCCGAGGTCAGCTCCTTGTAGTACGCGAATCCGAAGCCGTCGGGACCGTCGAAGGACCGCTGGATCAGCACCCCGAGCGGCAGCAGGATCAGCACGGCGACCGTCGCCATGACCAGGCCGAGCAGCGTCCACTGCGCCGCCCCGCGCGGCCGCCGTGCCACGGCCGACGCGTCGACGAGCTTCAGCGCGCTCTCCCTGCGCCGCACCGTCCACGCGTGCACCGCGAGAATCAGCCCGACCGCGGCGAACTGCACGATCGTCAGGACGGCGGCCGTCGGCAGGTCGAGCAGCTGTGCGGTCTGCCGGTAGATCTCCACCTCAAGGGTGGAGTACGCGGGCCCGCCGAGGATCTGCACGACGCCGAAGGAGGTGAAGGTGAAGAGGAAGACCATCAGCGCGGCGGCCGCGACGGCGGGGCCGAGCGCGGGCAGTGTCACCGTGCGCCAGGCCGTCCAGCGCGAGGCGCCGAGCATCCGCGCGGCCTCCTCCTGGCGCGGATCGAGCTGCGACCAGAGTCCGCCGACCGTCCGTACGACGACGGCGTAGTTGAAGAAGACGTGCGCGAGCAGGATCGCCCACACCGTGGTGTCCAGGCGCACGCCCCACAGCTCGTCGAGGAGTCCGCCGCGGCCGAGCAGCGCGAGGAAGGAGGTCCCGACGACGACCGTCGGCAGCACGAACGGCACGGTCACGACGGCCCGCAGGACCTGCTTGCCCGGGAAGTCGAAGCGCGCGAAGACATACGCGCCGGGGAGCGCGACCAGAAGCGTGATCGCGGTCGACGCGAGCGCCTGCCAGGTGGTGAACCACAGCACGTCCCGGATGTCGGACTGCCCGAGCACCTCGGTGATCCGCCCGAACCGCCAGACACCGTCGACGTGCAGTCCGCGCGCGACGATCGCCGTGACCGGATAGGCGAAGAAGAGCGCGAAGAACGCGACGGGCACGGCCATCAGACCGAGCCGCGCCGCGCTCCCCCGGCCGAGGCCCGCGCGAGAGCGGGCCCCGGCCTTCCCGGCCGCGTCGCCTACTTCACTACGAGCGAGGTCCACGACTTGATCCACGGCTCGCGGTTGTCGGCGATCTTCTTCGGGTCCAGGGTCTCGGGCTTGTCGACCGTCACGCCGTGCTCGGTGAACAGCGCGGGCAGCTTCGTGCCCTCGCGCACCGGGTTCACGAACATGTTCAGCGGCATGTCCTCCTGGAACTCCTTGCCCGCGAGGAAGTCCAGGAGCGCCTTGCCGCCCTTGGTGTTCTTCGCGTTGCTGAGCAGCCCCGCGTACTCGACCTGCCGGAAGCAGGTGCCGGTCGCGACGCCGGTCGGCGCCTCCTTGGGCTGCGGCTTGGCGTAGAGGACCTCGACGGGCGGCGACGAGGCGTACGAGACGACAAGCGGCCGGTCACCCTTGGCCTTCTTGCCGCCGGCCGACCCGGAGAACTCCTCGTTGTAGGCCTGCTCCCAGCCCTCGACGACCTTGACGCCGTTGGCCTTGAGCTTCTTCCAGTAGTCCTGCCAGCCGCCGTCGCCGTACTTGGCCGCGGTGCCGAGCAGGAAGCCGAGCCCCGGCGAGGACGTCGCGACGTTCTCGGTGACGAGCAGGTCCTTGTACGCGGGCTTGGCGAGGTCGTCGAAGGACTTCGGCGGCGCCAGCTTCTTCTCCGCGAAGTACTTCTTGTCGTAGTTGACGCAGATGTCACCGCTGTCCACGGGCGTGACCCGGTGCTTGTCCGCGTCCACCCGGAACTCGGGCTTGATCTTCTCCGCGCCCTCGACCTGGTACGTCTGGAAGAGCCCGTTGTCGAGCGCGCGCGAGAGCAGGGTGTTGTCGACGCCGAAGAAGACATCGCCCTGGGGGTTGTCCTTGGAGAGGATCGCCTTGTTGACGGCGGCGCCCGCGTCCCCGTCCTTGAGGACGTTGACCTTGTAGCCGGAGCGCTTCTCGAAGTCCCTCAGTACGTCCTTGGAGACGTTGAAGGAGTCGTGGCTGACGAGCGTGACGCTCTTGGAGTCGCTCGTGCCCGACCCGCTGTCGGAGCCGCCGCACGCGGAGAGCGCGACGAGCCCGATGCCCACCGCGACCGCGGTGAACGTGACCTTCTTGGTGGTGCTCACTGGAACTTCCTCCTGGGTGACCAGGAGAAGACGCGGCCCCGCCCACGGCGAAGAGGCCGCGGGCAGGGCGCAACAGCTTGAGTAATGACCGAACTTCCTACCCAGAATGACCTGGGCGAGGTTCAGAGGGTCTGCGGCCCACCTGTCCAAGGTGCCGCACTCTCAGCGCTGTGGCGCTCCCCTGTCGGAATATGCAGATGTATGTACGAGGCGTACGCCCGCCAGACTACCTCTCGGCCGCGGCGAGCTGCCCGCACGCTCCGTCGATCTCCTGGCCCCGGGTGTCCCGGATGGTCACCGGCACCCCATGGGCGGCGATGGCCTCGACGAACGCCTTCTCGTCCTCGGGCCGCGAAGCGGTCCACTTGGAGCCCGGCGTCGGATTCAGCGGAATCAGGTTCACGTGCACCGGCTTGTTCTTGAGCAGCCGGCCGAGCCGGTCACCCCGCCACGCCTGGTCGTTGATGTCCCTGATCAGCGCGTACTCGATGGAGAGCCGGCGGCCGGACTTCGCCGCGTACTCCCAGCCCGCGTCGAGCACCTCGTTCACCTTCCACCGCGTGTTCACGGGGACGAGGGTGTCGCGCAGCTCGTCGTCCGGCGCGTGGAGCGAGATGGCGAGGCGGCACTTGAAGCCCTCGTCGGAGAACCGGTGGATCGCCGGGACGAGACCGACCGTCGAGACGGTGATCCCGCGCTGCGAGAGCCCGAGGCCGTCCGGCTCCGGGTCGGTGAGGCGGCGGATGGCACCGGCCACCCGGTTGTAGTTGGCGAGCGGCTCGCCCATGCCCATGAAGACGATGTTGGACAGCCGCGCGGGACCGCCCGGAATCTCGCCGTCCCTGAGCGCCCGCATGCCGTCGACGATCTGGTGCACGATCTCACCGGTCGACAGGTTCCGGTCCAGACCGGCCTGTCCCGTGGCACAGAACGGACAGTTCATCCCGCACCCTGCCTGGGAGCTGATGCACATGGTGACCCGGTCCGGGTACCGCATGAGCACCGACTCCACGAGCGTCCCGTCGAAGAGCCGCCAGAGCGTCTTGCGGGTGGTGTCGTCGTCACAGCTGATGTGCCGCACCACGGACATCAGATCGGGCAGCAACGCCTCACGGAGCTTCTCGCGCGCACCGGCGGGGATGTCCGTCCACTCGGCCGGGTCGTGCGCGTACCGCGCGAAGTAGTGCTGCGAGAGCTGCTTGGCGCGAAACGGCTTCTCGCCGATGGCGGCGACGGCTTCCTTGCGCTCGGCGGGCGTGAGGTCGGCGAGATGCCGCGGCGGCTTCTTGGCCCCGCGGGGCGCGACGAAAGTGAGTTCTCCGGGTACAGGCATGGTCCTTCCAGTGTCGCAGACATACGACAAGGGGCTCGCCGCCCTGTGGACAACGAGCCCCTCACGCATGAATGCGCAGGTCAGACCGGCAATCAGCCGGACCCGACGAAGATCACGAGCAGCAGCCAGACCACCGGCGCCGTCGGCAGCAGGGAATCCAGGCGGTCCATGATGCCGCCGTGGCCCGGCAGCAGCGTGCCCATGTCCTTGATGCCGAGGTCCCGCTTGATCATGGACTCGCCGAGGTCGCCGAGCGTGGCGCTCACCGCGACCGCGAAGCCGATGAGCAGGCCCTGCCACCAGGTGCCGTCCTCGATCATGAACTGCATGCACAGCGCGCCCGCCGCCATCGCGAAGGTGACCGCGCCGACCAGGCCCTCGCGGGTCTTGCCGGGGCTGATGCGCGGCGCCAGCTTGTGCTTGCCGAAGCGCCAGCCGATCGCGTACGCCCCGGTGTCGCTGACCACGGTCAGGAGCAGGAACGTCAGGACGCGCTGCGGGCCGTCGTCCGCGGTGAGCATCAGCGCCACGAAGGTCGCGAGGAACGGCACGTAGAAGGCCGCGAAGACCCCTGCGGTGACGTCCTTCAGATAGCCCTCGGGAGGCTCGGTCATGCGCCACACCAGGACGGCGAGCGCGGTGAGCGCCATCGCCACCCAGGCGCCCTCGGCCCCGCGGACGTAGCCGGCCACGACCATCGCCGCGCCGCCCACCGCCAGCGGGACCAGCGGCGCCTTGATGCCCTTGCGCTCCTCGAGCCGGGAGGTGAGCTCCCAAAGACCGACCACGACGGCGACAGCTATGACGCCGACGAAGACGGCCTTCACGATGAACAGCGACGCGATGATCACCGCGCCGAGTCCCACACCGACTCCTATGGCCGCCCCGAGGTCGCGGCCCGCGCTCTTCTTCTGCGGTGCTGCCGGGGCGGGCTGTGGTGCGCTGGGCATGGGCTCCTGCGGAGGCTCGTCACGGAACAGGGGGCCGCCCATCCGAGTGGCCCCCCGGTCGTCGTCCTGGTCTCCGCCGCTCACGGGTACGTCGGGCACGATGGGCATGGGCTGCGTCTCAGACGGAAACAGCGCGTCCTGCGCATCGTACGCGGGACCTGCCGGGGTCGCCCCCTGACCAGGCCCCTGGTCGGGCGGCCCCCAATACCCGGCTCTGGGCGGCGCCCCCCAGGAAGAGTCGTTCACGGATCGCTTTCCTGATTCCTCGGACTTCGATCAGCCTCGATCGGACCTCGATCAGACTTCGAGCAGCTCGGCTTCCTTGTGCTTGAGCAGCTCGTCCACCTGTGCGACGTACTTCGCGGTGGTGTCGTCGAGCTCCTTCTCGGCGCGGCGTCCCTCGTCCTCGCCGACGTCGCCGTCCTTGATCGCCTTGTCGAAGGCTTCCTTGGCCTTGCGACGGATCGAACGGATCGAGATCTTGGAGTCCTCGGCCTTGGTCTTGGCGACCTTGATGTACTCCTTGCGGCGGTCCTGGGTGAGCTCCGGGAACGTCACACGGATGATGTTGCCGTCGTTGCTCGGGTTGACGCCGAGGTCGGAGTCGCGGATCGCCTGCTCGATGTTGCGCAGCGCGCTCTTGTCGAACGGGGTCACCACGGCCATCCGCGGCTCGGGCACCGAGAACGAGGCCAGCTGGTTGATCGGCGTCAGCGCGCCGTAGTAGTCAGCCACGATCTTGTTGAACATCGCCGGGTGCGCACGGCCGGTGCGAATCGCGGCGAAGTCCTCCTTGGCGACCACGACGGCCTTCTCCATCTTCTCCTCGGCCTCGAGGAGGGTCTCTTCGATCACCACTTGCTCCTGCGTGTCTTGAGTAGGCCCGGCATGGCACGGGGGCGGCCGGCTGCGTCGCGTCTCTTTCCTGCACGGTGTCCGACCGGCAGGGCTTTGTCCATCCCCTCAAGGGGCGTCTCGCGTACGTCCCTTGAGGCTGACCCAGGTCCCTGGGGTCAGGCCCGGCTTCCCTGGTCGCCCACGAGTGTGCCGATCTTCTCACCCTTGACGGCTCGGGCGATATTGCCTTCGGAGAGCAGCTCGAAGACGAGGATGGGCAGTTTGTTGTCCCGGCACAGCGTGATCGCGGTCATGTCGGCGACCTTCAGGTCCTGGGTGATGACCTCGCCGTAGCCGAGGGCGTCGTACTTCACCGCGTCGGGGTTGGTCCTGGGGTCGGAGTCGTAGACCCCGTCCACCCCGTTCTTGCCCATGAGCAGCGCCTCGGCGTCGATCTCCAGGGCGCGCTGCGCGGCGGTGGTGTCGGTGGAGAAGTACGGCATGCCCATGCCCGCACCGAAGATGACCACACGGCCCTTCTCCAGGTGGCGCACGGCGCGCAGCGGGATGTACGGCTCCGCGACCTGCCCCATCGTGATGGCGGTCTGCACGCGGCAGTCGATGCCCTCCTTCTCCAGGAAGTCCTGGAGGGCGAGGCAGTTCATGACCGTGCCGAGCATGCCCATGTAGTCGGAGCGGGCCCGGTCCATGCCGCGCTGCTGGAGCTCGGCACCGCGGAAGAAGTTGCCGCCGCCGATCACGATGGCGATCTGGGCGCCGTCACGGACGACGGCCGCGATCTCGCGGGCGATGGCGTGCACCACGTCGGGGTCGACCCCGAGGCCGCCCCCACCGGCGAACGCCTCGCCGGAGAGCTTCAGCAGGAAGCGTCCGGCAACTTTGTCGTCGTCACTCTTCGAGTCGGCCTTGGTGGTCATGTGGTTCTCGCTTCTCTTACTTGGCACACATGCGAAGAAGGCCACTGCCGGTGGGGTGTCGTTCGCATCCCATGCTCGGCAATGGCCTCCTCGTCAGATCCTGCGGTCGTACATCACGCACGAGGTGCCGTGCGCGGGCGACCGCTGTCGACCCTAGCGGGGTCTACCGTCGATCGCGGTACGGACTCAGATGCCGACCTTGATGCGCGAGAAGCGCTTCAGGGTGACACCGGCCTCGGCGAGAACCTTCTCGACCGACTTCTTGTTGTCCAGCGCGTACGGCTGACCGAGGAGGGTGGCCTCCTTGAAGAAGCCGTTGACACGCCCCTCGACGATCTTCGGCAGCGCGGCCTCGGGCTTGCCCTCGGCGCGGGTGGTCTCCTCGGCGACGCGACGCTCGGACTCGACGACCTCGGCCGGGACGTCCTCGCGGGAGAGGTACTTCGGCGCGAAGGCGGCGATGTGCTGCGCGATGCCCTTGGCGACGGCGGCGTCGGCCTTGTCCAGCTCGACGAGGACACCGATCTGCGGGGGCAGGTCGGGCATCGTGCGGTGCATGTACGCGGTGACGTAGGCGCCGGAGAACTGCGCGAAGCGGTCCAGGACGATCTTCTCGCCGAGGTTGGCGTTGGCCTCGTCGACGTACGCCTGGACGGTCTTGCCGGCCTCGATCTCGGACGCGAGCAGCGTCGCGAGGTCGGCCGGGGACGTCTTGGCGACGTGGGCGGCGAGGTTGTTCGCCACGGCCTGGAACTTGTCACCCTTGGCGACGAAGTCCGTCTCGCACTTCAGCTCGACGATGACACCGGAGGTGTTGTCGTCGGCGATGAGGGAGACCACGGCGCCGTTCTCGGCGGAGCGGCCCTCGCGCTTGGCGACGCCCTTCTGGCCCTTGATGCGCAGGGCCTCGACGGCCTTGTCGACATCGCCCTCGGCCTCGTCCAGCGCCTTCTTGCAGTCCATCATGCCGGCGCCCGTGAGCTCACGGAGCTTCTTGACGTCAGCGGCGGTGTAGTTCGCCATGATCGAAAATTCTCTCTCGAAGTCTGAAAGATCTACGAAGGTCTACGGGTGAACGGCGGGGGCCGATCGGGCCCCCGCCGTCAACTACCGAACCTGTGAGGGTCAGGCCTGCTCGGCGTCCGCGGCCGGAGCCTCGGCGGCGGGCGCCTCAGCAACGGGCGCCTCGGCGGCAGCCTCGGCCGGCTTGTCCTCGGCCTTGGCCTCGTCAGCCTTGGCGTCCTCGGCCTTGGGGGCCTCGTCGGCCTTCTTCTCGCCCTCGAGCAGGTCGCGCTCCCACTCGGCCAGGGGCTCGCCCTGGGCCTTCTCGCCCGGCTTCGAGTCACCGGTGGCCACGCCGGAACGGGCGATGAGGCCCTCGGCGACGGCGTCGGCGATCACGCGGGTGAGCAGGGTGACGGAGCGGATCGCGTCGTCGTTGCCCGGGATCTTGTAGTCGACCTCGTCGGGGTCACAGTTGGTGTCGAGGATGGCGACGACCGGGATGTTGAGCTTCCGGGCCTCACCGACCGCGATGTGCTCCTTCTTGGTGTCCACGATCCAGACGGCGCTGGGCACCTTGGACATCTCGCGGATACCACCGAGGGTCTTCTCCAGCTTGGCCTTCTCGCGCGAGAGCACGAGGAGCTCCTTCTTGGTGAGACCCGAAGCGGCGACGTCCTCGAAGTCGATCTGCTCGAGCTCCTTGAGGCGCTGCAGACGCTTGTAGACGGTCGAGAAGTTGGTGAGCATGCCGCCCAGCCAGCGCTGGTTCACGTAGGGCATGCCGACGCGGGTCGCCTGCTCGGCGATGGCCTCCTGCGCCTGCTTCTTCGTGCCGACGAACATGACCGTGCCGCCGTGGGCGACGGTCTCCTTGACGAACTCGTAGGCGCGGTCGATGTACGACAGCGACTGGAGCAGGTCGATGATGTAGATGCCGTTGCGCTCGGTGAAGATGAAGCGCTTCATCTTCGGGTTCCAGCGACGGGTCTGGTGACCGAAGTGGACGCCGCTTTCCAGCAGCTCCCGCATCGTGACGACGGCCATGGCCGTTCTCCTTGATTTTCTCGGTTGTGCCGCGTGTGCCGGACGGCACTCGCGCCTGACGCCCGCGTTGCGCCTTGCCACTAGGGACCGAGGGGCGCTGACACCGGCTGTTTCATGGCCTGATGTCGGGGCGTGCGAAGTCGACCCGGTGACCCGGATCGCCACAAGAAGTGTACGGGACCCGCGAGGTAGCGGGTGACGCCGCTGCCCTTGACCGGCCGAACCCCGTTTCCGACCGGCTGAGCCCCTGCCGCACCGACGTCCACGATCGGGTGACGGGGCTTTCCACGACCGGGTGACGGGGCTTTCCACAACCGGGTGACGGGGCTTTCCACAACCGACCGGTAATCCACAGATCCGGACCAAGATCCCCACGGCGCCGCCCGGCACGGGACGGTTCTCCCATGTCTCTCCTGCGCCTGGAACTGCTGCTGCCGACGCTGGCGGCCCTGCTCGCGACCTTCCTGCCCCAGCCCTCCGCCCCACCGGCGGGGACGGCACCGCCCGGCACGACGCCACAGGCCACGACCTGGCCGGTGGGCACCCGCCCCGCGGTCGTACGAGGCTGGGATCCCCCGGCGACGGACTACACCGCGGGCCATCGGGGCGTGGACCTCTCCGCCCCCGCGGGCACCCCGGTGCGCGCGATCGCCCCGGGCCGCGTCTCCTTCGCGGGACGCGTGGCGGGCCGGGGCGTGGTCTCGGTGGAGCTGGACGGCACGGGAGATCCGCCCCTGCGCACCACCTACGAACCAGTGCGGGCAACGCTGAAGAAGGGCGCCGAGGTCGAGGCGGGCGACGCGGTCGGCATCCTGGACATCCCGACGGGCCACTGCCCCGGCAGCTGCCTCCACTGGGGCCTGCTCAGATCCGAGACCTACCTCAATCCGCTGACCCTGCTGGCCCCGTGGCTCCTGCGCCAGGGCCCGTCAAGGCTGCTCCCCATGGCGGGAACACCCCCATGGTGAGACCGGGGCGGAACGCCCTGGCCGCGATGACCGGGCGGGACACCCGCGCGGCGAGGGCCTCAGCCCCGTACGCCCCGCAGCGCCATCGCGACGGCCGCCTCCGTGATGGCCGTCGGATCCTCCGCGGCCCCCAGCTCGATCCGCCGCACCGCCGCGTCCACGACGCCCTGCAACAGCATCGCCGCGAGCCTGGGCTGCTCGTGCCCGAGCGCTTCCAGTGCCTCGACGATCATCGCGATGAGCCCGCCGTGCGCGGCGCGGATCTTCTCGCGGGCCCCGGCGTCGAGCTCACTGGCGGAGATGGCCACGACCGCGCGGTGGCGCCGGTCACCGACCAGGGCCAGCTGCTGGCGGACATACGCCTCGACCTTGCCCTCGGCCGAATCCGCCCCCTCCATCGCCGCGGAGACCTCCGCGGCCCAGACGGGGAAATCGACCTCGCACAGCTCTTCCACCACGGCGGCCCGTGACCGGAAGTACTCGTACACGGACGACCGGGCGAGCCCGGTGCGCTCGGCGAGTGCGGGGAAGGTCAACGCCTCCGTACCGCCTTCGGACAGCAGGGATCGCGCAGCGTCCAGCAGGGCGCCGCGCTGCATCGACCGGTGCTCGGCCACAGAGGCCGCTCGAATCCTTGGCACAGCTCCACTTTACGGACGGGACGCCGCGCGCGGGAGTGACTCCCCGCTCACACCCCCGGGGCAGGGACGATTCAGCGCCCCTCAGCGCCCAAAACTCGCCAGCTTCGCCCGCAACTGGAGCACGGACTTGGTGTGGATCTGGCTCACCCGGCTCTCGGTCACGCCGAGCACGTTGCCGATCTCGGCGAGCGTGAGCCCTTCGTAGTAGTAGAGCGTCACCACGGTCTTCTCGCGCTCGGGGAGCGTGTTGATCGCCCGCGCGAGCAGCCTGCGCAGCTCCCGGTCCTCGGCGACCTCCACGGGGTTGTCGGCCGCGTGGTCCTCGAGCGTGTCCATGAGGCTGAGGCGGTCGCCGCCGTCCCCTCCGACGTGCAGCAACTCCTCGAGCGCCACCACGTTCGCCAGCGACAACTGGCTGAAAACGGCGTGCAGTTCCTCCAGCGCGATCCCCATCTCCGAGGCGACCTCGCTCTCCGAGGGCGTCCTGCGGAGCTGGGCCTCCAGCGTGGCGTAGGCCCGCTCGACGTTGCGCGCCTTCTGCCGTACCGAGCGGGGGATCCAGTCGAGCGCCCGCAGTTCGTCGATCATCGCCCCGCGAATGCGCGTGATCGCGTACGTCTCGAACTTGATGGACCGCTCGATGTCGAACTTCTCGATGGCGTCGATCAGCCCGAACACCCCGGACGAGACGAAGTCGGCCTGCTCGACATTGGGCGGCAGCCCCACGCTCACCCGCCCCGCGACGTACTTGACCAGCGGCGAGTAGTGCAGGATCAGCTGCTCGCGCAGCCGCTCGTCCCCGGTCTCCTTGTACGACCGCCACAGCTCGTCCAGCGACGAGGGAGCGGGGGGCCGCTCCCGCTCCCCGCTACGGGCAGCGGGGGGAACCGCCGTCCGGTCGGACCCTGAGATGTGCTGGGGCATTCGTCGCCTTGAGCCGTTCTGCCGTGAACTGTTGAGGTCGCGTGGGTTGGTGAGGTCGCGGGGGCCGACGGATTCGCCGGTGCCGCCCGCTTCGGTGCGGTGGAGATCTTGCGTGGAATGAATGAGGTTGTCCGTCTGGTCGCCTGTCCGCGTCGGAATCCTTGTGAGCGTAGCGTGACTGGAGTGTCGCAGTGTGCGAAGACTATGGGATCCTGAGTGCGCAGATACGTTCCGCTGGGTGCACCGAGGAGTCGGTTCCGTCGCTTAGTGTGACGGAACCGAGGCGTCAACTGCGCGATTTCCCAAGGTCGTCGGGGGGTCATCCGTCCGGCGGAACACGCTCGGTCACGATTCACCTCCAGCGGTGGAGACGGTCAGAAACGCCTGGCGTGTCAACTGCCAGCCGTCGCCGTGTCGTTCGACGAACCCGAGAGAGCGAAGCTCGTACAGTCGGCTTACGGCGTCGTCCTCCGTCGTGCCCGCATCGCGTGCGATGTCCCGCGCGTGCGCGCAGCCCCTGGCGGGCAGCGCGGCCAGTACGCGGGCCGCTCCCCCGGCGAGCAGATCGCGGGGTACGACGGGCCCTCGGCGCTCCGGTGCCAGCTCGCCCATGTCCCCGACCAGCTCGACGACTTCCGCGGCGTCGGTGACGAGGACGCCGTCCCCCCGCAGGAGTTCGTGCACCCCCGCGGAGAGGCCACTGGTGGCGGGCCCTGGCACTCCCATCGTGAAGCGTCCCAACTCCTGGGCGCCGCGGGCGGTGACCAGCGCGCCGCTGCGGTAGGCGGCCTCGACCACCACCGTGCCCCGAGTCAGCGCGGCGATCACTCTGTTGCGCAGGATGAACCGACTCGGCGTCGGATGATCACCCGGCGGCAACTCCCCCACGATGAGACCCTGTTCCGCGATCCGCCCGAGCAACTGGGCGTGCCCGAGCGGATAGGTCCTGTCCACCCCGCAGGCGAGCACCGCCACGGTGGCCCCACCGGCGCCAAGGGCTCCCCGGTGCGCCGCGCCGTCCACGCCGTACGCCCCGCCGGACACCACGACCCAGCCGCGCTCCGCGAGCCCCGCGGCGAGACCGGCCGCCATGTGCGCGCCGTACTCCGTGCAGGCCCTGGCGCCCACGACGGCGACCGACCGCAGCGCCCACATCCGCAGGGAGGGCCGCCCGCGCACCCAGAGTCCGACCGGCCGGGCGTCTCCGAGGTCGTCCAGCGGCATCGGCCACTCCGTGTCTCCGGGGATCACGAACCGCGCCCCGACATCGCCCGCCGCCGCCAGGTCACGCTCGGGCCGCGCCTTGGCCGCCCGTGCGCCAAGGCCCGCCCAACGGCGCCCCGTCACTCCCGGGAGCCGCTCCTCCCCCGCGCCGATCCGGCGCAGCACCTCGACGGCGCCCTCTTCGCGCAGCCATCGCCCGCCCACCGCGTCGCCCGGTTCGAGCACCCGCGTCAGCGCGATCCTCGCAAGGCGCTCCTCCTCCGGTGCGCGGCCGCCGCTCACGCCCTCGATCCGATCGCCATCGGCACGCCGCGCGAGACACCGGTGCGCAGTTGCAGCGCGAGAGCCACGTCCTGCACGCCGGGCCGGTCACGGCCCGCGAGATCCGCGACGGTCCAGGCGACCCGCAGGACCCGGTCGAGCCCGCGGGCGGTCAGGAAGCCGCGCTCCAGGTCGAGCTCGGCCGCGTCCAGGGCGCCGGGATCGGCGGGCCAGCGCGTGCGCAGCGCATGCCCGGGGACCTCACTGTTCGTCCGCCAGCCCGTGCCGACCAATCGGGCGGCCGCTCTCTCCCGTGCGGTGCGCACCCGGTCGGCGACGGTCTGCGTGGAGTCCCCGCGCGTGCCGTACCCCGCGAGTTCGGACCGGGTGACGGGCTCCACCTCCACCTTCAGGTCGACCCGGTCGAGCAGGGGGCCGGAGAGCCGCGCCTGATATCGCCGGACGACGGAGGCGGGGCACTCGCAGCCGTCCCCCAGGAGCGTGTGCCGACCACAAGGACAGGGGTTGGCCGCGAGCACCATCAGGAACTTGGCGGGCAGCCGGACCACTCCGGCACTGCGGGCGATCACCACATGACCCGATTCGAGAGGCTGGCGCAGGGAGTCGAGGGTCTGGCTGCTGAACTCCGGTGCCTCGTCGAGGAAGAGCACGCCCCGGTGCGCCAGCGAAACGGCGCCCGGACGCGCGACCCCCTTCCCGCCGCCCACGAGCGACTGCATCGTCGCGGAGTGGTGCGGCGCGCAGTACGGCGCGACGTCCACCAGCGGCCTGCCGGGAGGCAGCATGCCCGCCACCGAGTGCACCGCCGTGACCTCCAGCGACTCCTCGCGGGACAGCCTGGGCAGGATCGCGGGCAGCCGCTCCGCGAGCATCGTCTTGCCCGCTCCCGGCGGCCCCTGGAGGAAGAGGTGGTGCGCTCCCGCGGCGGCCACCTCCACGGCGGTCCGTGCCGACACCTGTCCCACGACATCGGCCAGGTCCAGCGCGTGGGCGTCGTCGGATGCGCCGCTCAACCCCGTGCCCACGCCCGTCCCCGGCACGCAGAGTCCCGCGAGCATCGGGTCGGGTCGCCCCGCCTCCGTCGGCTCCTCCTCGGGCACCGGCTCGTCGGTGAGGACCGCGATCAGCTGTCGCAGACTGCGCACGCCGAGGACCGAGACGCCGGGCACGAGGGACGCCTCGGCCGCGGTGCACTCGGGGACGACGACCTGTTCGTACCCCGCGTCGGCCGCCGCGAGGACCGCGGGCAGCACCCCGCGCACCGGTCGCACCCGCCCGTCGAGGCCCAGCTCCCCGATCATCACGATGTCGGCGAGCACGCGCGGATCGATCCGCTCCGCCGCCCCGAGCACGGCGCAGGCGACCGCGAGATCGAATCCACTGCCGCCCTTGGGCACCGACGCCGGGCTCAGCCCCACCGTGAGCTTCTTCTGAGGCCACTCCCCGCCGGAGTTGACCACGGCGGCCCTGACCCGGTCACGGCTCTCGGTCAGGCTCTTGTCCGGCAGGCCCACCAGCGTGAAGGCGGCGACGCCCGGCTCCAGGTCGGCCTGCACCTCGACGACCACGCCCTCGACGCCGACCAGCGCCACGGAACACGTACGCGCGAAGCCCATCAGGCCACACCCCGCGCGTGCTCGACGACGGGAGCGCCCCGCCGGGGGACCAGCACGCCGACCAGGTCGACGCGGACGCCGCCTGGCGGTGGGCCGCCGCGCTCCTCGATCCAGTGCTCGGCGAGCCGCCGGAGCCGGGCCGCCTTGGCCGCGCTCACGGCCGCCATCGGATGCTCGAAGGGCGTGCCGGCGAGGCCCGCCCTGCGGGTCTTGACCTCGCAGACGACGAGGGCCTCGCCGTCCATCGCCACGAGGTCGATCTCACCGGTCCTGCCCGCGCGCCAATTGCGCTCAAGGACCGTCATACCGGACTCGACCAGCCGCCGCGCGGCCAGTTCTTCGCCGTACTTTCCGAGTGCTCCGCGTGCGTTCATGTGGGCACCACCTCCGGCACCCACCGTCACGGATCAGTCCGCACCTATTGGATCTTGGTGCATTACTCGCCGGTTGTGGAAAACTCCGCCACCCCGGCGAGTGAACTCAGCCGCCCGGCAGCTCGAGATCGCTCTTGTTGAGCTCCTCGATATTCACGTCCTTGAACGTGAGCACCCTCACCTGCTTCACGAACCGGGCGGGCCTGTACATGTCCCACACCCAGGCGTCCGCCATGGACACCTCGAAGAAAACCTCACCCTGGACCGAGTGCACCTGCATCTCGTAGTCGTTGGTGAGGTAGAAGCGCCGTTCGGTCTCGATCACATATTTGAACAGACCGACGACATCGCGGTACTCCCGGTAGAGCTTCAGCTCCATCTCGGTCTCGTACTTCTCGAGGTCCTCGGCGCTCATGGCATGTTCCCCTTCAGCCGTGCGTCCCCCTATTGTGCGTCAGTCCCGCGAGCCCCTACACGATTTCCGTGTCGAGGATCTCGGGCCCGTCCGGGGGCCCCTCGTCGAGCAGTCTGCGAAGCAGCTCGGCGAGCCTGGTCGGATACACCGTCTCATGCGCCTCGGTCAGTTCCCGGCACGACCACCAACGCGCTCCGGCGACGCTGCGTCGTTCCAGTTCCGTGAGCCCTTCGGGAGCGGTCGCCGTCTGTGACGTACGTGCCAGGAAGTACCACTCGTCCTGGTCCCAGCGCCGCCCGTCGAACGGGAAGGAGCAGATCCGCTGCCACAGGACCGGGCCGAGCACGACATCCGTGATACCCGTCTCCTCCCGCAGTTCGCGCAGGGCCGCCCGCTCCCGCGTCTCGTCGCCCTCCAGACCGCCGCCCGGTGTGAACCACCAGTCGTCCGAAGGGTCGGCGGGTTCATGGCCGTGCAGCAGCAGGATGCGGTCGTCGGGGTCGAGCAGCACCACCCGCGCCACCTTGCGCAGCGGCCGCCCCGCCGCGGAGGTCCCGGGCGACGCGGTCTCCTCAGCCGACACCGGTCACCGCCCGCGTACGGCTCGCGCCGCGCCCGCGGCCGAGCCGCTTGGCCACCGGACCGTACGCGGCGCCGCCCAGGACGAGCACCACCCCGACCAGCACGGCGGTCAGCACCATCCGCAGCGGGCCCGGCTCGGAGATGCCGCCCGGCATGTCCTTGAAGCCGTCCGGACGTTCGAGCATCCCGAACTTGCCCATCGGCCAGGCCACCGCGTCGACCCGCGCCCGCACCGCGTCGCGCGGCACCGAACCGTGCTCCGCGTCGCCCAGGTGCACGCTGGAGTCCAGGGAGCCGCTGCGCTCGTCACCGAGCAGGAAGAGGCGGCCCTTGGGTACGGTCGTGGTGGGGATGCCGGTGGCGGAGGCGCCCTTGCCGTCGGGGAGATACGGTTCTGCGACTTCCTTGCCGTTGACGGTCAGCTTGCCGTCGGCGCAGCAGGCGATCCGGTCGCCGCCGACGCCGACCACGCGCTTGACCATCGGCAGGTCGCCCCAGGTCGACTGCTTGAAGACGACGACGTCACCGCGGCGCACGTCGTCGCCGTCGATCCGCTGGGCGAGGACCCGGTCGCCGGAGCCGATGGTCGGCGTCATGGATCCGGTCGGCACGGTGTACGGCTGGTACAGGACGGCGCCCCAGACGAAGCCGCCGAGGAAGAGCACACAGCCGAGGGCCACGGCGACACCCGACAGCACGCTGCCGAGCCGTCCGTGGCCCTCGTCCGTACGACGTGTCCTGCTCATCCCGGTGCTCCCCCGTCTCGGAGACGACCCCGCCGTCCGTACACACGGACGGCGGAAGATCGGCGATCTGGGACGGCACCCTACCTGTCGGTACCTCCGCCAGAAACCCTCGCGCCCTGTGCGGCAGCGACCGTGAGACGCCGCCTGCGCCACAGCACGATCGGCACCGCGCCGGCCAGTCCGAGGACGCCCGGCGTCGCGCTGGACAGCGCGTTGATGCCCGACTGGTCGAAGGTGTCCGGCTTGGGCAGCGTGGCCCAGCGGGTGGGCGGCCAGGCGATCACGATGGCGCGGCCCACGACGTTGTCCACGGGGACGGCGCCGCCGCCCGGCTGGTTCTGGTGGTAGCGGGAGTCCAGCGAGTTCTGCCGGTGGTCACCCATGACCCAGATTTTGCCCTTGGGCACGGTGACCTTGAACTGGCCGCCCTGGTCGTCGACGCTGCACGGGGTGTTCCCCGCGAAGACGTACGGCTCGTTCAGCGCCTTGCCGTTGACCTTCACCGGACCCGTGCCCTTGCACTCCACGGTGTCGCCGCCGACGCCGATGACGCGCTTGATGAGGTCCTTCTCGTCGGCGGACGGCATCAGACCGACCCAGCCGAGGACCCGCTGGATCGCGTTCGGGTCGGGGGTCGGCTCGCCGTCCAGCCAGTGGCCCGGGTCCCGGAAGACGACGACCTCGCCGCGCTCGGGCTCGGAGCCGAACCACGGCGTCAGCTTGTCGACGAGGACGCGGTCGCCCTGCTGGAGCGTGTTCTGCATCGAGTCCGAGGGGATCGAGAACGCCTGGACCAGGAAGGTCTTGATGACCAGCGCGAGGACCAGCGCGATGCCGATGAGGAGCGGAAGCTCCTTCCAGAAGGACCGGGCCTTCTTGGGTGGCTTGCCACCCTGGTCGTCCTTCGCCCCGCTGTCGCCGTCCACGGAGTCACTCCCGGGGTTCGTGCCGTCCGCGACGGCCTCGTCGACCGGCTCGTCGGATCGCCCCGGCCGCTCCTCGGGCCCTTCGTGTCCGGATCGTGCGCCGACCGCCAAATCCCCCACATCCACTCCTCAGTCCGTGCCGCCGCCTGCCCCAGATGCGATGCAGGCCCACCACTCCCATAACGAGCGGGAGTTCCGCAGGGGTCGGGAGTCGGATCAATCCGTATCGATCGCCGGGGGCCACCCTATGCGACGCCCCTGTGACCGCGTCCGATGCCGGGCGCGCGTCGGCTACGGACGCGTAGGTCTCCGGCTCCTCCAGTTTGCGCCAGTGGCCGAACGGCCAGGCGATGACGAGGGCCCGTCCCACCACCTCGTCCTCGGAGACGGTGCCGCTGAACTTCTCGGTGCGGTGGAACCGGGAGTCCGCGGAGTCGCTGCGGTGGTCGCCCATCATGAAGAGGCGCCCCTTGGGGACCTTCACCTCGAACTCGAAGGACGACGGCTGGTCGCCGGGGTGGATGTACGGCTCGTCGAGCGGCACTCCGTTGACGGTGACCTTGCCGTTCTTGTCGCAGCACTTCACGGTGTCGCCGCCGACGCCGATCACGCGCTTGATCAGGTCCCGTTCGCTGTCGGAGGGCAACAGCCCGATCTGGGTGAGCCCTTCCTTGATCTGCTTGACGACTACAGGGGGGTCCTTCTTCTTGCCGTGTTCCTCTTCGAGCCAGTTGCCCGGGTCCTTGAACACGACGACGTCCCCGCGCTCGGGCTTCGAGCCGAACCAGGGAGTGAGCTTGTCCACCAGGACCCGGTCACCGATGCGGATCGTCTGCTCCATGGAGCCCGAGGGAATCACGAAGGCCTGCACCAGGAAGGTCTTCAGGACGAGGGCTATCAGGAGCGCCACACCTATGAGGAGGGGTATCTCCTTGATCGCCGAACGCCGTCTGCGCCGCTTGACCTTCTTGGCGAGCTTGCGCCGCTCGGCCCGGCCCGGCAGCGCCGGGCCGCTGGTCGGCCGTGACCCGGTGGGCAGCCGGGTGTCCGTCCCTCGCTGACCGGAGCCCGCACGCCCTCGGCTACCCATGTGCGCCGCCTGGTGCCGGCACGCGCGCGTAGCTGTCGGGACGCTTCAGGGAGACCCAGTGTCCGACGGGCCAGGCGATCCAGTCGGCCCTGCCGATCACCTCGTCCACCGGGACCATGCCGCCGCCCGGCTGCCCCAGGTGGTCGCGCGAGTCCCGGGAGTCGCTGCGGTGGTCGCCGAGGAGGAAGAGGCTGTCTTCGGGGACGACGACTTTGAAGGGCACCTGGGAGGGGCTGTCACCGGGGTACAGGTACGGCTCGTCGAGGGGCTCGCCGTTCACCGTGACCCTCCCCCGCCTGTCGCAGCAGACCACCTGGTCTCCCCCCGTGCCCACGACCCGCTTGATGTAGGTGGCATCTCCGAAGTACCCGCTGCCGTCAAAGACGACCGCGTCACCCCGCTGCGGCTCGGAACCGAAACGGTACGCCAACTTGTTGACGAGTACCCGGTCCCCGACCCGGAACGCGGGCTCCATGGAGCCGCTCGGGATCTGGAAGGGCTGCACCACGAACGTACTCAGGAGCAGCAGGAACCCCACGCACACCAGAAGCGAGAGGGTGATCCGGCCGCCCGGCAGCCAGGCGACCACGGACGTGAAAACGGAGCGCGACCGCTCCTCCGTCTCCTCGGATCCTTCGGCGACGTGCGTGACGTCTCCGGAATCGGAGGGTGGGGAGGAGCGGTCGCGCTCCGTGTTCCGTGCTTCGGTGTCCATCGGAGCCAGATGTTATCCGGCTCCGCTGTGGACCCGCGCAGGAGCTCAGTTGTCGCGCTTCTCCTTGATCTTCGCGGCCTTGCCGCGCAGGTCACGGAGGTAGTAGAGCTTCGCGCGACGCACGTCACCGCGGGTGACGAGCTCGATCTTCTCGACGATCGGGGTGTGCACCGGGAAGGTGCGCTCGACGCCGACGGAGAAGGAGACCTTGCGGACCGTGAAGGTCTCGCGCACGCCGGCACCCTGGCGACGGATGACTACGCCCTTGAACTGCTGCACACGGGAGCGGTTGCCCTCGATGACGCGCACGTGGACGTTGACGGTGTCACCCGGGCGGAAGGACGGGATGTCGCTGCGCAGCGACGCGCTGTCGACCGAGTCGAGCAGGTTAGCCATGATCGTCTGCTTTCTTCGCCGATGCCACAGGTCATCAGCGGGAGTTCGTGATGAAGGATTCGATAGCTGATCGCGTCGGGCGGGCGTCTGGACCATCCCCGGGTACCGGGTACACGGGGAGCAACGGTCGATCCCCCTGTGGCAGGGGCGCACGCTGGACGTACAGCAGCGACCTATTCTTCCACGGCCTCGGGGTCTCGCCCAAATCGGCCGTCGGGCCCCGGCCGCCACCCCAGGATCGAGAGCATCTCGCGGTCCTTCTTGTCGAAGGCCCCGGGGTCGCAACGCTCGATCAGATCGGGCCTGTTGCGGACGGTGCGCCGGAGCGCCTCGTCCCGCCGCCAGCGCGCGATCTTGCCGTGGTGGCCGCTGAGCAGCACGTCCGGGATGCCGTGCCCGCGCCACTCCGGAGGCTTCGTGTAGACCGGGCCTTCGAGCAGGTTGGCCATGGCGCCGGGGGCGAAGGAGTCGTCCCTGTGCGACTCGGCGTTGCCGAGGACGCCGGGCAGCAGCCGGGCCACGGCCTCCGTGACGACCAGGACGGCGGCTTCCCCGCCGGCCAGCACGTAGTCGCCGATGGAGACCTCGTAGACCGGCATCCGGGTCGCGTACTCGTCCATGACGCGGCGGTCGATGCCCTCGTAGCGCGCGGGCGTGAAGACCAGCCAGGGCCGCTCGGAGAGCTCCACGGCCAGTTCCTGCGTGAAGGGGCGCCCGCTGGGCGTGGGGACGACCAGGACGGGCCCGTGGGCCCCTGCCTCGTACCCCTCGGCCAGCACGTCGTCGAGCGCCGCGCCCCAGGGGTCGGTCTTCATGACCATGCCGGGGCCGCCGCCGTAGGGGGTGTCGTCGACCGTGTTGTGCCGGTCGTACGTCCACTCCCTGAGGTCGTGCACGTTGACGTCGAGCTGCCCACGCGCGCGTGCCTTGCCCACGAGGGAGACGTTCAGGGGTTCCAGGTATTCGGGGAAGATCGTGACGACGTCGAGCCGCATTACGCGTCGCCCTCCGCAGCCGCTTCGGCGTCCCGCGTGGAGGCGATCTCGGCGCGGTCGTCGATCAGGCCGGGCGGCGGGTCGATGACGGCCTTCTGCTCCTCCAGGTCGATCTCGACGACGATCTCCCCGACGAAGGGGATCATCACCTCGCTGCCGTCGGGCCGCTCCACGATGAACAGGTCCTGCGAGGGCAGGTGCGAGATCTCGGTGATCCGGCCGACCTCCGTGCCGTCCTCGAGGACGACGTCGAGGTCCATGAGCTGGTGGTCGTAGAACTCGTCCTCCTCCTCGGGGAGCTCCTCGGGGTCCACCTCGGCGATCAGGAGGGTGTTGCGCAGCGCCTCGGCGCCGGTGCGATCGCGCACGCCCTCGAAGCGCAGCAGCAGCCGGCCGCTGTGCACCCGGCCGGTCTCGATGGTCAGCGGGCCTACGGAGGCGGGGTCGGTGGCGAGTACGGCGCCGGGACCGAGCCGCAGCTCGGGCTCGTCGGTGCGGACCTCGACGGTGACCTCACCCTTGATGCCGTGGGCACGGCCGATACGGGCGACTACCAACTGCACTGCGTTCTCTCCTCATCCAACGACTACGGGCCGGGGACGGCTCGTAAGCCCTCCCCGGCCCGAGCCGGTGCTGCTGTGATTCTGTGAACCCTGTGGTTCAGCGAACCCGGTTCAGCGAACCTGGTCCACGTCGACGAGGTCGACGCGGACACCGCGGCCGCCGATGGCGCCCACGACGGTGCGCAGAGCGCGCGCGGTGCGGCCGTTACGACCGATCACCTTGCCGAGGTCGTCGGGGTGAACCCGGACCTCGAGAACGCGTCCGCGGCGCAGGTTGCGCGAGGCCACCTGCACGTCGTCGGGGTTGTCGACGATGCCCTTCACGAGGTGCTCGAGAGCCTCCTCGAGCATGCTCAGGCCTCGGTCGACTCAGCGGCGGACGTCGACGAAGAAGCCTCGGCCTCGTCCGCCTTCTTGTCAGCCTTCTTGGCCTTCTGGGTGATGGCCTCACCCTTGACGTCGTCGCCCTCGAGACCCTTGGTGAAGGCCTCGAACGCGGCGCGCTTGTCCTTGGGCTCCGCGACGAGCAGCGGCGCCGGGGCCGGCAGGCCCTTGTGCTTCTGCCAGTCACCGGTGAGCTTCAGGATGGCCATGACCGGCTCGGTCGGCTGGGCGCCGACGGACAGCCAGTACTGGGCACGCTCCGAGTTGACCTCGATGCGCGAGGGGTTCTGCACCGGGTGGTACAGGCCGATCTCCTCGATGGCCCTGCCGTCACGGCGGGTACGGGAGTCGGCGACGACGATGCGGTAGTGAGGCGAACGGATCTTGCCCAGACGCTTCAGCTTGATCTTGACTGCCACGGGAGTGGTGTCTCCTGGTCTTGACGTGGGTGGGCACAACGACGATGCCGCGTGGGGTTGCGGTACTCGAGTGCCCGATGGACGCGTCAGCCGGAGGAGAGAGGGGTCCTATGCGACTGTCGAGTACAGCTAGCCATTGTGCCATACGCCGCCGGGGCGGCCGAACCCGGTTCGACCGCCCCACGCCAGCTCAGCCCACGCCCGCGCCGATCGCCTCGGGGATGCGGAAGGGCTTGCCGCAGCCGCCGCACATGATCGGCGCCTGGGCGAGCACGGAGGGCACGACGCGGACGTTGCGCCCGCAGTCACAGACCGCCTTCACGCGCACGCCGCCTCCGGAGGAGCCGTGCCGGGCGGCGGGGCCGCGGAAGCTGCGCGCGGTGTCCGCGGTCGTCGCCGCCGTGTGTGCCTTCAGAGCGCGCTGGAGCCGCTCGATCGTCGGGCGGTAGCGCTTCTTCGCCTCGGGGTTGAGCGTGACCAGGGAGAAGCCGCTGCTGGGATGTGGCTCTTCGGAGTGGTCGAGGCCCAGCTCCTCGGCGATCGCGAGGAATCTACGGTTGTGGTATCGGCCCGCACGTGAGGTGTCGCGTACGCCGCGCGAGGCGGCGATGCCATGGACTGCCTCGTGAAGCAGTCTCTCGAAGGAGAGCTCGGCGCCGCAGGCGGACGACGACTCTCCGATCAGGGATTCGGGCGCGGCAAGGTCGGGCAGCTCGGGGTGGTGCCGCTGAATGTCGGCCCACGCCTGTGCCAGCTCTGCGGCGAGAACAGGTGGTGTCGTGCTCACGTCGTGAACAACGAGCCGGGAGCCCTGGGGGTTCCATTCCGGGGCATCTCAAATAATTTGCACGTACCCGTCAGTTGCCGTTGATGCGTCCGGACGAGGGCGGGTGCGCTGATCTGCGGAGAAGCCTCACAGCTCACACCAAGCCGGTACGTAGTGGCGCGTACGCCCCGGCGCGTAGGAGAACTCCTCGCGCCGGGACTCGTGTGGTCGGGGCAGGCGTGCGAGCCGTGCCGGCGAGCGCGGGTACCGGAGGCGCCCTCCTCAGTAGGAGCGGGCCACGAGAGCGACGTTACCCGGGGTCTCGTCGGCGTCCGGCACCGCCCCGTCCTCGGCGACCAGACACCGTACGGTCACGGAGTGCTCGGCCAGCCTGGCCTCGCCTTCTTCGCCGACCTCGGACCAGGGGATGCGCGCCCAGCGGCCCGCGGCGGTGGCCTCCACGGCCTCGTCGAGGGTGGCGACGTCCGTGGTGCGGGACTCGCGGCGCTCGCGGGCCTGGGTGAGGAGCAGCGCCTGGTCCTCTTCGAGGGCGGTGGGCAGCAGCGCGGCGAGGGCGTCGATCGCGACCGGCTCCTTGCCGCCGGGAATGCGGCGGGCCACCATCGCGGTGCCGTTCGCCAGGTCGCGCGGGCCGACCTCCACGCGGATCGGCACTCCCTTGAGCTCCCAGTCGACGGCACGGCGTCCGAAGGAGGTGTCCGTGTGGTCGTCGACCTGGACGCGGACACCGGCGGCCCGCAGGGTGTCGCCGATCTCGCGGACCTTGGCGAGTACGGCGTCGTCCCCCTTGATGGCGAGGACGACGGCCTGGACGGGCGCGAGGCGCGGCGGCACCCGCAGGCCGTCGTCGTCGCCGTGCATCATCACCAGGGCGCCGACCATCCGCGTCGTACTGCCCCAGGAGGTCTGCCAGACCAGCTCCTGCTTGCCCTCCTTGGACAGGTAGCGGGTGTGGAAGGCGCGGGCGAAGTTCTGGCCGAGCTCGTGGCTGGTGCCGAGCTGGAGGGCCTTGCCGTCGCCCATCATCCCTTCGAGCGTCAGGGTGTTGATGGCGCCGGCGAAGCGCTCCTTGGCGGTCTTGCGGCCGAGCACGAAGTCCATGGCGAGGACGTCGCGCATGAAGTCTCCGTAGACGTGCCGGTGGATGCGGGCGGCGAAGTCACGGGCCTCCTCGTACGTCGCGTGGGCCGTGTGGCCCTCCTGCCACAGGAACTCCGACGTGCGCAGGAACAGGCGCGGGCGCATCTCCCAACGGACCACGTTCGCCCACTGGTTGATCAGCAGGGGCAGGTCGCGGTAGCTCTGCACCCACTTGGAGAAGTACTCGTTGACGATCGTCTCCGAGGTGGGGCGCACGACGACCGGCTCTTCGAGCTCCTTGCCGCCGCCGTGCGTGACGACGGCGAGCTCCGGCGCGAAGCCCTCGACGTGCTCGGCCTCCCTGGTCAGGTACGACTGCGGGATGAGGAGCGGGAAGTACGCGTTCTGGGTACCCGTCGCCTTGATGCGGGCGTCCATGTCCTGCTGCATCCGCTCCCACAGGCCGTACCCGTACGGTCGGATCACCATGGTGCCGCGCACCGGGCCGTTGTCGGCCAGCTCGGCCTTGTTGATCAGATCCTGGTACCAGCGCGGGAAATCGTCCGCCCGGGGCGTGAGAACGGGTGTCTTGGCCATGGCGCGCATCGTAGGGGCGGGCCACCGGACAGCGTGAATCTTTATCCCCCAGGGGGCGCACGACGGTCGAACGCAAGCATTGGCACACAACCCCTGGACGCCACGACGGATGCGGAGTTCTCTGGCATACGGGGGGAGTGCGAGCGCACTACACGGGGGCGGACGAACCGTTGAATTCCGGCACGGCAGTAACTCTCGGCGGATTGGGGCGCTTTCGATGACACCAACGCTCGTGCAGTCGCACCACCTCCACGCGGGCGCGACCCCTCGTGTGGACCTGTGGGCACGCGCGCGTGACTGGGCGGAGATACAGGAACGGATGCTGGTCCCGCTCTACGAAGCGGTCTATGAACGACTCGAAGTGGGCACCGGCACCCGGCTGCTCGGTCTCGGCTGCGGCTCCGGCCTCGCCCTGCTGATGGCGGCGTCGCGGGGCGCCGCGGTCACCGGCGTCGACCCGTCGGCGCCCGAACGACTGGCCCTCGCGCGCGAGCGCCTCCGGCCGGAGGCAGCGGGGGGCGCACGCGCGCGTACCGACACGCGGCTCGTCGAGGGCGAGCCCGCGGACGCGGCGGGCCCGGACACCCCGCCGTACACCTTGGTGACCGCGTTCCACCCCATCGGCTGCACGGCAGGCGACTCCGAAGGGCTCTCGGCCCTCCTGGAGTCGGCCGCTCCGCTCGCCGCCCGCGGCACCCCGGTGGTGCTCGTCGGGTGGGGTCCTCCGGAGCGGTGTGCGACCTCCTCGGTCCTGCGGGTGGCGACCAAGCTGGCCGACCCCCTGCGCAGTACCGGCAGTTGGCGCCCCGCGCTGCGGGACGACCTGGAGGAGGTGGCCCATCGGGCGGGCCTCAAGCCGGACGGCTCGGGACGCGTCGCGTGCCCCTTCGGGTACGCGGACGTGGAGAGCGCCGCCCGCGGACTGCTCTCGACGGGGCTGTTCGACGCGGCCGTGCGCGCGACCGACCAGGTGCAGGTCGACAAGGAACTCGCGGAGGCCCTGCATCCGCACCGGCGCAAGGACGGGACGGTGTGGATGCCGAACGTCTTCCGGTACCTGATCGCGCGTACGAAGTAGCCGTACGCACGACCTCGGCCGCCCCGGCCGTCGCCTCCTCCTCAGCTGTCCTTGGTCAGCCGCGTGATGCCCGCGACCCGGTAGGCGTGCGCCTCCTCCAGCGTCTCGTTCTCCAGGAGCGCCGCGGCCAGGTCGTCCAGTTGGCCGCGGTGGTCGCGCAGCTGACGGCAGGCGCTGTCGTAGCACTCGTCGACGATCCGCCGCATCTCGCCGTCGATCGCGTCGAGCGTCCCCGGGGCGGCCGCGAGCCCGTAGGCCTGCTGGGCGTCGTTCGGGAGGGCGGAGAGCCGGCCGACGCGCTCGCTCATGCCCCAGCGGCCGACCATGCCACGCGCGATGTTGGTGACCTGCTCCAGGTCGTTCTCGGCGCCCGTGGTGATGACTCCGTAGACGACGTGTTCGGCGGCCATGCCTCCTAGGGCACCGATGATTCGCCCGCGAAGGTATTCCTCCGTGTAGGCGTACTTGTCGGAGTCCGGGGTCGAGAGGGTGACGCCGAGGGCGCGTCCGCGCGGCACGATCGTGATCTTGCGGACCGGGTCGGCGCCGGGCTGGAGCATGCCGAGCAGCGCGTGCCCGCTCTCGTGGTAAGCGGTCCGCCTGCGCTCCTCCTCCGGCATGACCAGCGGCCGCTCGGCGCCCAGCTGGACCTTCTCCATGGCTTCGGAGAGGTCGGACTGGGTGACCTGCTGCTGCTTGCGCTTGACGGCGAGGAGGGCGGCCTCGTTGGCGAGGTTGGCGAGCTCGGCGCCGGTCATGCCCGGGGTCGTACGGGCGACCTGGGCGAGGTCGACGTCGTCGGACAGCGGGATGGCGCGGGTGTGGATCTTGAGGATGGCCTCGCGGCCCGCGCGGTCGGGGGGCGAGACGTTGACGACGCGGTCGAACCGGCCCGGCCTGGTGAGGGCGGGGTCGAGGATGTCGGCACGGTTGGTGGCGGCGAGGACGATGACGCCCTCCGCGCCCGAGAAGCCGTCCATCTCGGTGAGGATCTGGTTCAGGGTCTGCTCGCGCTCGTCGTGCCCGCCCATCCCGCTGCCACCGCCCCGCGCGCGCCCGATGGTGTCGATCTCGTCGATGAAGATGATCGAGGGGGCGACCTTGCGGGCCTCGGCGAACAGTTCCCGTACGCGTGAGGCGCCGACGCCGACGATCATCTCGATGAACTCCGACGCGGAGGCCGAGAAGAAGGGCACGCCCGCCTCGCCCGCGACGGCGCGCGCGAGCAGCGTCTTGCCGGTGCCCGGCGGGCCCGCGAGGAGCACGCCGCGCGGCATCTTGGCGCCCATCGTGCGATAGGCGTCCGGGTTCTTGAGGAAGTCGACGACGTCGTTGAGCTCGCCCTCGACCTCGTCGATGCCCGCGACGTCCGCGAACGTCGTCCGCTTCGCGCCGGGCTCCAGTTCGACCGGCTTGGGCGGCGTCTTGCGCCCGAGCATGCCGCCACCGCCGCCCATGCCGCCGCTCATCCGCCGGGCGATGAAGATCCAGAGCGCGACCAGCAGCAGCATCGGGGCGAGCGAGATGAGCAGGTTGGAGAGGAAACTGCGCTCCTGCACCACGGGCTCGGCGGTGACGGTGACCTTGTGCTTGGTCAGGTCGTCCCAGAGCTTGTCGTCCGCGAAGGCAGGACGCTGCGTCGTGAACTTGGTGTAGTTCCCCTTGTCGCCGTCCGGCTTCGGCTGCTCCTTCTTGAGCTGCCCCTGGATCGCGTCGCCCTTGGCGTAGATCTTCGTGACGTTGCCGGAGTCGACCTGCTTGCTGAACTCCGTGTACGAGATGGTCGGCTCGTCGCCGTCGTTGAAGAAGGACAGCACCAGGTTGGCGATGAGATACACGATGAGCGCGGTGAGGATGAGACTCCCCCACCCGCCCGGCATCTTCTTCTTCGGCGGTGGCGGGGGTTCGGGCGGGGGCGCGCCCTCGGAGCGCCACGGCTGATCGGGCGCCTGGCGCGGCGGCACAGGGTTGCTCATATTCGGACGTTACGTCACAAAACAGGGCCGGGCACCCGCGCCCGGAACGCACCGGGGGCGCCCCTCCGCAGAGGGACGCCCCGGATGTCGTACGCGAGCGAGCCCGCGCCGCGGCGAGAACTCAGCCCATGAACTTCTTGAACTCGTCCGGCAGCTCGAAGTCCTGCCCGGCCTGACCGCCGGGCAGGCCGAAGGCGCCACCGGATTCACCGCCCTGCTCGCGGCGCGTGGCCTCGTCCAGCTCCTGCTGCTTGCGCTTCATCGGGTTGCCGGAGCGCTGCTTGCCCTTGGCCTGCTTCTGCTTCTTCTTCTGCTTGCCGGGGCCGCCACCCATGCCCGGCATCCCGGGCATACCCGGCATGCCGCCGCCCTGGGCCATGCGGGACATCATCTTGCGGGCCTCGAAGAACCGCTCCACCAGGTTCTTGACGGCGCTGACCTCGACGCCCGAGCCCTTGGCGATGCGCGCGCGCCGCGAGCCGTTGATGATCGTCGGCTCCTGGCGCTCGCCGGGCGTCATCGACTTGATGATGGCGGCGGTGCGGTCGACGTCGCGCTCGTCGAGGTTGTTGATCTGGTCCTTGATCTGCCCCATGCCGGGCATCATCCCGAGCAGCTTGCTGATGCTGCCCATCTTCCTGACCTGCTCCATCTGGGCCAGGAAGTCGTCGAGCGTGAAGTCCTGCCCCTTCTTGGAGGCGAGCTTCGAGGCCATCTTCTCGGCCTCTTGCTGCGAGAAGGTCTGCTCGGCCTTCTCGATCAGCGTGAGCATGTCGCCCATGCCGAGGATGCGGGACGCCATGCGGTCCGGGTGGAACGCGTCGAACTCGTCCAGCTTCTCGCCGTTCGAGGCGAACATGATCTGGCGACCGGTGACCTGCGCGATCGAGAGCGCGGCACCACCGCGGGCGTCACCGTCGAGCTTCGAGAGGACCACGCCGTCGAAGCCGACGCCGTCCCGGAAGGCCTCGGCGGTGTTGACCGCGTCCTGACCGATCATCGCGTCGACGACGAACAGGACCTCGTCGGGGCTGACCGCGTCGCGGATGTCCGCGGCCTGCTGCATCAGCTCCTGGTCGATGCCGAGGCGGCCCGCGGTGTCGACGACGACGACGTCGTACTGCTTGGTCCTGGCGAACTCGATGGAGTCCTTGGCGACCTGCACGGGGTCACCGACGCCGTTGCCCGGCTGCGGGGCGTACACGCCGACGCCGGCGCGCTCGGCGACGACGCTCAGCTGGTTCACGGCGTTCGGCCGCTGGAGGTCGCAGGCGACCAGGAGCGGGGAGTGGCCCTGGCCCTTGAGCCAGAGGCCGAGCTTGCCCGCGAGGGTCGTCTTACCGGCACCCTGGAGACCCGCGAGCATGATGACCGTCGGCGCGGTCTTCGCGAACCGCAGGCGTCGCGTCTCGCCACCCAGAATGCCAATGAGCTCCTCATTGACGATCTTGATGACCTGCTGGGCGGGGTTGAGCGCCTGGGAGACCTCGGCGCCGGCCGCGCGCTCCTTGATCTGCTTGATGAAGGCGCGGACGACGGGCAGGGCGACGTCCGCCTCGAGCAGGGCGATGCGGATCTCGCGCGCCGTGGCGTCGATGTCCGCCTCGGACAGGCGGCCCTTGCCCCGGAGGTTCTTGAATGTCGCTGCGAGGCGGTCGGAGAGAGTATCGAACACGGCGGTCGCGAATCCTCGGGTCTGGGGGCGGGCTGACAGGTCGCCTTCCAGGGTATCTGCCAGGCGCGGGTGCCCGGGGCTCTGGGCGTGACTTCCCTCCTCCACACGGCCTCGACCTGCCGGTACGGCCTTGGGGTGGGTGGGGGAGGCGGTGGGTCTCCTCGTCTCGCCCGGGGGGGCGTGCGCCTCGGGTGCGGTTGTGGGGCGTAGGGAAAGGCCACCCACGCCGGGGCACCGGGTGGACTGGGACAGCGGCGCGGTCCGGGGTGCATGTGGGGCCACCCCCGCCGGGGCGCGGTCGCGGGACCGTCCTGAGGGGACGTGGGGGTATGTGCGCACGGAGCACAAGTGGCCACCGAGGCAAGGGAGCAAGTCCAAGTAACTCCCGCCCCGGGATGGCGAGTACGCACATACCCCCGCAGCCCCGCCCCACAGACGGACAAGGCGAACCCGCACCGGCCCGCGCCCAGCGCCCGCCCCCTACCGCCCCCCGCCCAACACCCCCTCAACCCCCCGAGCCACCCCCACCGCCCGCTCCCCCGCCAACCGCTCCCCATCCGCCCCCGTCACATAGAACGCATCCACCGCATTGGCCCCAAGCGTCGACACATGCGCACTGCGCACCATCACCCCCTCCGCCTCCAACGCCCGCCCGATCCGATGCAGCAGCCCCGGCTCGTCCTGGGCGCGTACCTCGATGACCGTCGCGAGCCGTGACGCGACCGCCGATGCCACCGTCACCCGGGCCGCCGGCGCCACCGTTCCGCGTCGGCGGGGATACGCCGCGTCGCGTTCCCTGAGCCGCGCCGCGATGTCGAGGGATCCGTCGAGCGCCCGCACCAGATCGGCCCGCAACCGGGCGGCCTGCGGCAGCGAGCCGTACTCGGCGGCGACCCGCCAGTTCAGCAGCAGCACATCGGCACCGGCCCCGGCCCCGACCTCCGGCGGCAGCTCAAGGCCCCGCAGCTCAGCCGTCCGCACGGCCAGCCGGTGCAGCGCGAGCACCCCGGCCACCGCCGGCAGCACCCCGGGCTGATCCGGCACCGCGATCAGCAGCTCCACGCCCAGCGGCTCCCCGGAGGCGACGGCCACCCCTTCCGCCTGCGCCCGCAAGGCAAGCACCGGCCCACCCGTCCGTACCGCCTCCACCGCGAGCCGCTCCTGCTCGGCCGTCGGCGCCACGTCGGCCGGCTCCGCGGGCTCGTCCCCGCAGAGCACCGCGCCCACCCGCTTGACCAGGTCGGCGACGAGCGCCCCCCGCCACGCGGACCACGCCGCGGGCCCGGTCGCCAGGGCGTCCGCCTCGGTCAGGGCGTGCAGCAGCTCCAGCGTTCCCACGGACCCGACCGCCTCCGCGACGCCCCGCACGGTCGCGGGATCGTCGAGGTCGCGGCGTGTGGCCGTCTCCACCAGGAGGAGGTGGTGGCGCACGAGGCAGGCGACGACGGCGACGTCCCCGGCCTCGAAGCCGACCCGCGCGGCGACGTCCCTGGCGATGACCTCCCCGGCCAGGGAGTGGTCGCCCGGCCACCCCTTCCCGATGTCGTGCAGCAGCGCGGCGACGAGCAGCAGATCGGGCCGCCCCACCCGCCGGGTGAGCTCCGCGGCGCGCACCGCCGTCTCCACGAGATGGCGGTCGACCGTCCACGTGTGGACGGCGTTGCGCTGGGGCCGGCACCGCACCCGCTCCCAGTCGGGCAGCAGCCGCGTGACGATCCCCTCGGCCTCCAGCGCCTCCCAGACCTGCACGGTGGGCCGCCCCGCACCGAGCAGCGTCACGAGCTGCTCGCGCGCCTCGGCGGGCCACGGCGTGGGCAGCGCCCCGGCCGCGGCGGCCATGCGGCGTACGGCGTGCAGCGACAGGGGCAGCCCGGCCTGCGCCGCGGCCGCGGCGGCCCGCAGCGGGAGCACGGGGTCCCGCTCGGGCCTGGCGGCCCGCGCGAGCACGGCCTCCCCGTCGTGCTCCACGACGCCCTCGGCCAGCGGCGAGCGTTCCGCGGCGGCCGCCCCACGCCCGCCGAGCATGGCCCGCAGCCGGGGCCTCGCGCCCCGCGCCCTGAGCACCCTGCCGACCTCGCGCCAGGTGACATCACTGGCGTACGACACGACGCGCGCGGCCTCGTACACCTGCCGCAGCAGCGTGTCCGCGTCGAGCAGTCCGAGTTCGGCGGCGACCTGGTCCTGTTCCTGGAGGGCGAGCCGGTCGGTGGCCCTGCCGGTGGCGAGATGCAGCGCGTCGCGCACGTCGAGCAGCCGGCGCCGCGCGTCGTCGAGGCCTTCGCGGGGCGCGTCGGCGAGCCAGGACGCGGCGACGGCGCGCAGCGCGGTGGCGTCCCGCAGGCCGCCCCGCGCCTCCTTGAGGTCGGGTTCGAGGAGGTGGCCCAACTCGCCCTGCCGCTCGGCCCGTTCCGCGCACAGCTCGCGCAGCTCGGGCAGCCGTTTCGGCGCCTGGTTGCGCCAGTCGGCGAGGACGGTGGTGCGCAGCCCCGCGGTGAGCCCCAGGTCTCCCGCGACATGGCGGGCGTCGAGGAGCCCGAGGTGCACCTTGAGGTCCTCGCCCGCGGTTCTGCGCGCCTCGGCCGGCGTACGGACGGAGTGGTCGAGGGCGAGCCCGAGGTCCCAGACGGGGTACCAGAGGCGGTCCGCGAGGGCGGCGATCTGCGTCTGGTCGGCGCTCCCGTCGTGCAGGAGCAGCAGGTCGAGGTCGCTGCGCGGGGAGAGTTCACCGCGGCCGTAGCCGCCGACGGCGACCAGGGAGACGCCGCGCGGCACTTCGGCGGCGGTGAAGAGGCCGGTCAGCCACGCGTCGGTGAGGCCGGCGAGGGCGGAACGGCGCGGCGGCCCGGACCGCGCCTCCTCGTGGAGGAGTCGCAGCCGGGCCGCCGCGTAGCCGCTGGGTCCGGGGTCTTCCGCTTCCGCTTCGGTTCGTACGTCCACACTCGTCACCCAGCAGCTCCTGTTCCGTACCGCTCAGCCCTGCTCAGTCAGTCGTTCGACCCCACCCGGTCCCGCCCGTCCCTCGCCCCGCCCCGCCCCGCCCCGTCACAGTGCGTCGGGCCCCCGCTCCCCCGTCCGCACCCGTACCGCCGTGTCCACCGGCACGCTCCAGACCTTGCCGTCCCCGATCTTGCCGGTACGGGCGGCCTTGACCACGACATCGACGAGTTGTTCGGCGTCGTCGTCCTCGACAAGGACCTCGATGCGGATCTTCGGCACCAGGTCGACGGTGTACTCGGCGCCGCGGTAGACCTCGGTGTGTCCGCGCTGGCGCCCGTAGCCGCTGGCCTCGGTGACGGTGAGTCCCTGGACGCCGAAGGCCTGGAGGGCTTCCTTGATCTCGTCGAGCCGGTGCGGCTTGACGACCGCGGTGATGAGCTTCATGCGTCCACCTTCTTGTTCTTCCGTGCGGGTGCGCCGTCCGGGCCGGGTGCGGGGACCGCCGCCGTACGAGGAGCCGTGCCGCCGCCCGCGCCGCTGAAGTCGTAGGCGGTCTCGGCGTGCTGGGCCTGGTCGATGCCCGCGACCTCTTCGTCCTCGTCGACGCGCATGCCGAGGGTCTTGTCGATCAGCAGGGCGAGGACCGCGGAGGCGATCAGGGAGTAGGCGAGGACGGCGCCGACGCCCGCGAGCTGCTTCCACAGCTGGCTGAGGCCGCCGCCGTAGAACAGGCCCTGGGCCTTGGACTGCCCGCCGCCGGTGGCGAAGAAGCCGACGAGGATCGAGCCCGCGACACCGCCGACCAGGTGGACGCCGACGACGTCGAGCGAGTCGTCGTAGCCGAACCTGAACTTGAGGCCGACGGCCATCGCGCACAGCAGCCCCGCGATCGCGCCGATGGCGATCGCGCCGAGCGGCGAGCAGGAGCCGCCGGACGGGGTGATGGCGACGAGCCCCGCGACCGCGCCGGACGCGGCGCCCAGCGTGGTGAACGCGCCGTGCCGGATCTTCTCGTAGGCGAGCCAGGCGAGCATGGCGCCCGCGGTGGCGACCTGCGTGTTGAGGAACATGAGCGCGCCGACGCCGTCGTCGTTGCCGAGCCACGATCCGGCGTTGAAGCCGAACCAGCCGAACCAGAGCAGGCCCGCGCCGAGCATCACGAGCGGCAGGGAGTGCGGCCGCATCGGGCCCTTCTTGAAGCCGACGCGCTTGCCGATGACGAGGATCACGCCGAGCGCCGCGGCGCCCGCGTTGATGTGGACGGCCGTACCGCCGGCGAAGTCGATGACGCCGAGTTCGAAGGCCCAGCCGCCGGTGCCCCACACCCAGTGGGCGACGGGGAAGTACACGATCGTGGCCCACAGGGCGATGAACAGCGCCCAGGCGGTGAACTTCACGCGGTCCGCGAGGGCGCCGCTGATCAGGGCGGGCGTGAGGACGGCGAACATCAGCTGGAAGACGGCGAAGACGTAGACCGGGATGGTGTAGCCGTCCCAGAGCTCGCCGAGGCCGATGCCGCTCAGGCCGACGTAGTCGCCGTCCCACCCGAAGAGGCTCCCGTGGTCGGTGCCGAAGGCGACGGAGAAGCCGTAGAGCACCCACAGGACGGTGACGATCCCCAGGCTGATGAAGCTCATCATCAGCATGTTGAGGGTGCTCTTGACGCGGACCATGCCTCCGTAGAAGAAGGCGAGGGCCGGCGTCATCAGCATCACCAGGGCGGAACAGATGAGCATGAACCCGGTGTTGGCGGCAGACAGCTCGGGGGCGTCTGCGGCGATCGTGATGCCTGGGGGCATCGGCGTCTCCTCATCGTATGCGGCCCGTGCGGGCGAAGCCTGTGCGGTACCGAGGGGCCCTTGCTCCCGGGGAGCGGGGCGGTGGGCCGGTTGTGCGCCAGAGACTGGCGCAGCGCGGTTTCGGCGGGTGCGCCTCGGTGTTTCACCGCAGTGACGAAGAGGTCGTACGTGTTACGCGGCCATGAACTGCCGGGTCGCGGGGGGGTGCGCTTTCCTCCTCCGCGCACGACATGAAAACCGGCCGCGGCGGCCATCCGACTGACCTGGCGTGGGGGAGCCGAGTCGGGCTGTTCGGGATGGTCCTGCCGCGGCCGGAGCCGGTCGTACCGGTGTCAGACCGCCTCCGCGGTCTCCGGCATCTCGATGGCGAGCCGCTCGGTGATCTCCAGGACCTCGGCGACGTCTCCGAAGTCCCGCACGGCCGTGTCGACGGTCTTGCGCAGCCGGGTGTTCACCCGCTCCGAGCGGACCTTCTTGGCGATGTCGAGCGCCTGGCCCGCGAGGACGGTGCTCTGCTCGGGCTCGCGCTGGAGCAGGTGGACGGTGGCTTTGCCGATGAGGTTCAGGGCGTACGACCGCTGGTGTTCGAGGTCCTTCCCGAAGAGCTCGACGGCGCGGTCCATGACGGGCTCGGCGAGCGAGGCGTACGTGGGGCTGCGGCCCGCCACGTAGGCCAGGTCGCGGTACGAGTGGGCGTTCTCCCCGTTCAGCTCGGCCTCGGAGAAGAAGCGGATCCAGTCCGGCTCGGGCTCGTCGAAGTCGAAGGCGTCGGCGAAGGTGTCCTCGGCCATCCGCACGGCCCGCTTGCACTTGCCGGGCTGGCCCATGCTGGCGTAGGCGCGGGCCTCCATCGCATACAGCATCGCCTGGGTGCGCGGGCTCGCGCAGTCGCGGCTGCCGTACTGCGCGAGGTGGATGAGTTCCAGGGCGTCGTCGGGCCGCCCGAGGTGGATCATCTGGCGGCTCATGCTGGAGAGGATGTACGAACCGAGGGGCTTCTCGCCCGCTTCCTTGGCGGCGTGCAGGGCGAGGACGAAGTACTTCTGGGCGGTGGGCTGAAGGCCCACGTCGTAGCTCATCCAGCCGGCCAGTTCGGCCAGTTCGCCCGCGACCTTGAACAGGCGGCGCGAGGTGGACTCGGGCTGGGGCTCCTGCAACAGGTCCGTCACTTCGTGCAGCTGACCGACGACGGCCTTGCGCCGGAGCCCTCCCCCGCATTGGGCGTCCCACTGGCGGAACATCACCGTGGTGGATTCGAGCAGGTCGAGTTCGGGCTTGGAGAGCCGGGCCGGGCGGCGCGGCGCGGTGGGCTCGGGCTCCTCGGGCGGTGCCGCGGAGGCCGAGGGGGTGGGCACCAGCCAGCGCTGCATGGGCTCGATGAGGGCCGGGCCCGCGGAGAGGGCGAGCGAGGTGCCGAGGAAGCCCCGGCGGGCCAGCATCAGGTCGCTGCGCGAGAACTCGCTGATGAGCGCGACGGTCTGCGGGCCCGTCCAGGGCAGGTCGACGCCGGAGGAGGCGGGCGTGCGGTGCGGGGCGCGGAGTCCGAGGTCCTCGACCGCCACGACGCAGCCGAAGCGCTCGGAGAACAGCTCGGAAAGGATGCGGGGAATCGGCTCGCGCGGATTCTCGCCGTCGAGCCAGCGGCGTACTCGTGAGGTGTCCGTGGAGATGTGATGCGCGCCCAACTGGCGCGCTCTGCGGTTCACTTGGCGCGCCAGCTCGCCCTTGGACCAGCCGCTGCGCACGAACCAGGAAGTGAGCATCTCATTGGGGCGCTTCTCAGCGTTCATACCGCCTCCGCCATTGCCGCCCACTGGAACGCCCCCATCCTTCAAGACTTCTGTGTGCTGTCGCGCTGTCCATGCCTGTGTGCTGCCCACCGGCCGCGCATCGTCCACGCCAAGCCCTAACAGAATGCCGCTACTTGCGGCCGTCCGTCCGGTGAATGTCACCCATCGAACAGGAAACCGACTTGCCTCCGGCATACCCACGGGTGCTCGAACTCCCGGGGTCGTGCACTGAAAGTAATCCTACGATCACCCCTCCGGCGAGGGCGATCGCGGAAACGCCACCATTCGCCACCCCTTCGAATGAACTCCCTTGCCGCTACAAGCGATTCACTTGACATGGGACGACAGAAAGTGGGCGGAGCGGAGTGCGCCGGGGCGCATGACACCGGGCGCACCACCCGTGAGGCCACCGGGCGCCGTCGCGGGAACAGAGGGTCACGATCCGATTCCGTCACGTAACCACGACACGCTCGACCCGTTGGAGGGGGCATGGGCTTCACGATCGGCGGCACCCGGGGAACCGACCGGCCCCGGACCGGATCACGGCGGCGCGCTCGCGCGTCGGACTGCACCACGGTCGCGGAGTACACCGGCCTGTGGGGATGGAGCGCGGTGCCCGGCGCCCGTGCGCTGGACGGCGCCTGCTCGTGCGGCGCCGCCGGCTGCGCGGCCCCCGGCGCCCACCCGCTCGACTTCGCCCCCGAGGTCCCCGCGGGGGCCACGCTCGACGAAGTGGCGGACGCCTGGGCCCAGTTCCCCGGCGCCTCGGTGCTGCTGCCGGTGGGCCACGCGTTCGACGCGATCGAGGTGGCGGAGACCGCCGGGCGGCGGGCGCTCGTGCGGCTGGAGCGGATGGGACTTCCCCTGGGGCCCGTGGCGGTCACGCCGGACGGCAGGGCGCAGTTCTTCGTCGCGCCGGGCGCCGCCACCGAACTCCCCCAGCTGCTCTACCGCATGGGCTGGGACGACGCGGCGCTCGACCTGCACGGCCTGGGCCCCGGCGACCACATCACGGCCCCGCCGTCCGACCGCGGCGGTCTCGGTCCGGTCCGCTGGCTGCGCCCGCCCGCGCTCGACACGGCGACGAAACCGCCGCAGGCACGGCTGCTCCTGGGCACCCTGGCGTACGTGGCGCACCGCTCCCCCGCGTAAGCCGCCGCCCCCGATCCACGCCGCACCCGATCCACGGAGACGGCAGGGCCCCCTCGCATCTGCACCATGCGAGGGGGCCCTGTCACGCGCGCCGCGAGCTCACGTCCGACGCGAGCACCGGCGGATCGCCTAGTCGCCGATTAGTCGCCGATGAGCGCGTCCACGAACGCCTCGGGCTCGAACGGCGCCAGGTCGTCCGCGCCCTCGCCGAGGCCCACGAGCTTGACCGGGACGCCCAGTTCGCGCTGGACCGCGACGACGATGCCGCCCTTGGCGGTGCCGTCGAGCTTGGTCAGGACGATGCCGGTGATGTCGACGACCTCGGCGAAGACCCGCGCCTGCACCAGGCCGTTCTGCCCGGTCGTGGCGTCGAGCACCAGCAGCACCTCGTCCAGCGGGGCGTGCTTCTCGACGACGCGCTTGACCTTGCCGAGCTCGTCCATCAGACCGGTCTTGGTGTGCAGCCGGCCCGCGGTGTCGATGAGGACGACGTCCGCGCCGTCCGCGATGCCCTCCTTGACCGCGTCGAAGGCGATCGACGCCGGGTCGCCGCCCTCGGGACCGCGGACCGTGCGGGCGCCGACGCGCTCGCCCCAGGTCTGCAGCTGGTCGGCGGCGGCCGCGCGGAAGGTGTCGGCGGCGCCGAGGACCACGGACCTGCCGTCGGCGACGAGCACGCGCGCTAGCTTGCCGGTGGTGGTGGTCTTGCCGGTGCCGTTGACGCCGACGACCATCACGATGCCGGGGGTCTCCAGGCCCGACTCGGTCTTCACGGTGCGGTCGAAGTCGGTGCCCTCGGCCGTACCGAGGAGCTTGACGAGTTCCTCGCGCAGCAGCGTGCGCAGCTCGTCCGGCGTACGGGTGCCGAGCACGCGCACCCGCTCGCGCAGGCGCTCCACGAGCTCCTGGGTGGGGGCGACGCCGACGTCGGCGGTGAGGAGGGTGTCCTCGATCTCCTCCCAGGTGCCCTCGTCGAGGTGCTCGCGGGACAGCAGCGTGAGCAGCCCCTTGCCGAGCGCGTTCTGCGAGCGGGAGAGCCGGGCGCGCAGCCGGACCAGACGTCCGGCGGTGGGCTCGGGGGTCTCGATCTCCGGCGCGGCCGGCTCTTCGGCGACCGGCTCCTCGACGACCGGGGCGGATGCCGAGGGCTCGACGAGCGGGAGTTCCACCTCCTCGATCGTGCGGCGCGGTTCGTCGCGCGGCGTCTCGGCCTCCTCGCCGACCTGAGGTTCGGCGGAAGGGGCGGTGATGGTGGGCGTGCTGGACGGGGCCTGCGGGGGCAGCTGCTTCTTCTTGCGGCTGCCGATCACGAGCCCGCCGAGCGCGCCGATCACGACCACGGCGATGACTACAGCAAGGATGACGATTTCCATAACCCACCCAGTATCGGCCATGGCCCCGACTGAGGCCCAGATTGTGTTTTCCTCCAAAGAACATATGCCCCGAGAGGGCTTTACTCGGACTAAAGTACGATGGAGCTCGCCGCATCAACGCGCGTAGAGTCCATCGCGATCAACCCCACCGACGGATCGCGACGTTGCGAGCCGAGCGAGAGGCACGGACCCACCCCCATGAGCACCACCGCCGAATCCGAAGGCGCCCTCGAGACGCGCGGCCTTGAACCCGTCCCGGACGCCGAGCGCACGGGCAAGACCCGCGAGTTGTTCCCCACCTGGGTCGCGGCCAACATCAGTGTCCTGCTGCTCACCATGGGCGCGGGCCTGATCGTGTCCAACGGCCTGAACTTCTGGCAGGTCCTGGTCGTCGCGCTCGTCTCGCCGCTGCTGAGCTACGGCATGGTCGGCCTGATCTCCATCGCGGGCAAGCGCGGCGGCTCGCCGGGCATGACGCTCTCGCGCGCGGTCTTCGGCCAGCGCGGCAACCTCTTCCCCGGTGCGCTGATCTGGGTCGCCCGCTGGGGCTGGGAGACGATCAACGCGGTCACGGGCGCGTACGCGATCCTCACGGTCCTGAACATCTGCTTCGGCGTGGAGTCGAGCACCTGGCTGACCGTCGTCACCCTGGTCGCCTTCGTCGCCTGCACGTTCCTGATCAGTGGCCTCGGCCGCAAGATCCTGCACATCTGCAGCACCTGGTCGACGTACGCCTTCGGCGCGTTCAGCGTGCTCGTGCTGGTCTACCTCCTCGCCGAGACCGACTGGTCGGCCGTCTTCGACAAGCCCGCGGGCTCCACCGCGATGATGGTCGCGGGCGTCGGCACGATCGCCGCGGGCGGCATCAGCTGGGTGCCCACGGGCCCCGACTTCACCCGCTACCTGCCGCGCACCGCGTCGAACAAGCCGCTCGTCGGCCACGCCATCGGCGGCGCGGGCATCGTCGTCGTCCCGATGGTCCTGATGGGCGCGGTCATGGCCGTCTCCGACCCGAAGCTGTCCTCGGCGCAGGACCCGGTCTCCTTCCTCGGCGAGTTGCTCCCGATGTGGATCGCGGTGCCGTACCTGCTGATGGCGCTGATCGGCATGCTGCTGATCAACTCGATGTCGATGTACTCCGCGGGCTTCACCGCGATGACGCTCGGCATCAAGGTCCCGCGCGCCTGGGCGGTGAGCGTCAACGCCGTCATCAGCCTGATCTTCGGCTACATCCTGATGAACGTGGCGACGAGCTTCATGGGCTCGTTCATCTCCTTCCTCACCCTGCTCGCGGTCGCCTTCTCCGCCTGGATCGGCGTCTTCGGCATCGACATGCTGCGCCGCAAGACGTACGACGGCGAGGCCCTGATGGACACCAAGCGCACCAGCGCCTACTGGTACAAGGCGGGCTTCGCCTGGCAGGCGATGACGGCGTGGGCGATCGCCCTGGTGGTGGGCCTGGCCTTCACCAAGGTCGACTGGTTCAGCGGTCCGCTCGCCACGTCCTGGATCGGCCGCCACGGCCTCGGCTGGCTGGCCACGATCGTCATCGCCGCCGTGCTGTACGCGGTCCTGCCGAAGACCCCGCTCGTCGAGCAGGGCGCGGCGGCCACGGACGGCAAGGGCGAGGGCGAGACCGAGCTGGTCTCCGCCTGACCGTGACCACGAAGACCTGACCGTGACCACGAAGACCTGACCCTCCGGTCGGCCCATCCGCGCCAAATCGCGTACGGCGGCGTCCAACTTCCGTACGAGGCTACCCATCTGATGTGGCGTCAACTAGCGTCCCCCTTCGCCCGCCCATGCTCGGTGAAGGGGGACGTCTCCATGCCCGTCACAGTCGTACGCTTCAATCTCGTCGATCCCGCGGCGACGCCCGCCTCGCTGAACGAGCGCTACCAGGCCGCCCTGGAGATGGCCGCGTACGCGGACGACCGCGGCATCTCCACGATCCAGACCGAGGAACACCACGGCGCCGAGAACAACTGGCTGCCCTCCCCCTTCGCCTTCGCGGGCGCCGTCTTCGGCGCGACCCGGCGCATCGCGGTGACGGTCTCCGCGATCATCGGCCCGCTGCACGATCCGCTGCGGCTCGCCGAGGACATCGCCGTGCTCGACCTGCTCAGCGGCGGCCGGCTCGTCACCGTGGCGGGGATCGGCTACCGGCCCGAGGAGTACGAGCAGTCGGGCGTCGAGTGGAAGCGGCGCGGCAAGCTCCAGGACGAGCTCCTGGAGACGCTCCTCGCGGCCTGGACGGGCGAGCCCTTCACCTACCGCGACCGCACCGTGCGCATCACCCCGCGCCCCTTCACCCAGCCCCACCCGATGCTCCTGGTCGGCGGCTCCTCGAAGGCGGCGGCGCGGCGTGCGGCCCGGCTCGGCCTGCCGTTCTTCCCGAGCGCGCACCTGCCCGACCTCGAGGCGTACTACAACGAACAGCTCGCGGAGCACGGCACCGAGGGCTGGACGATGATGCCCGCCGCCGAGACCCCGCTGCTGCACATCGCCGACGACCCCGACCGGGCCTGGGCCGAGCACGGCAAGCACTTCCTGCACGAGGCGCGCACCTACGCCTCCTGGCAGAACGAGGACATCCACTCGGCGGTGAAGTCGGCGGCCACCACGGTCGAGGAGCTGCGCGCCGAGGGCGTCTACCGGATCCTGACGCCCGAGGAGTGCGTGACGTACGCGAAGGGCGAGACCGGCAGCCTGATCCTGCACCCGCTCTCGGGCGGCATGCCCGTCGACGAGGGCTGGCGCAGCCTGCACCACTTCTGCGAAAACGTACTGCCCCGGCTGAAGGACAAGTGACCTGTCCTGCGGCCGGGGCAGCTTCCTGAAGAGGAGGGGGCAGCGGGGGGTTAGCCCATCTCCTCCAGGGCCTTGCCCTTCGTCTCCTTGACGAACCTCATGACGAAGGGGATCGAGACGGCGGCGAAGGCGCCGTAGATGATGTACGAGCCGGTCAGCGACCACTCGGACATGCTCGGGAAGGTCTTGGTGATCGCGAAGTTGGCGAGCCACTGGGCGGACGCGGCCACACCGAGCGCCGCCGCGCGGATCCGGTTGGGGAAGATCTCGCCGAGCAGCACCCAGACCACCACGCCCCAGGAGAGGGCGAAGAAGAGCACGAAGGCGTTGGCGGCGATGATCGCGGTCAGGCCCTGCGCGTTGGGCAGCGAGACGCTGTCACCGGATCCGGTCCGGTACGAGAACGCCCAGGCCATGGTGAACAGGGCCACCGCCATGCCCGCGGAACCGATGATCGCGAGCGGCTTGCGGCCGATCCGGTCGACGAAGATCATCGCGATGACCGTACCGACGATGTTCACGATCGACGTCTCGAACGAGTACAGGAACGAGCTGGAGGGGTCCTTGCCGATGGACTGCCACAGCTGGTTCGAGTAGTAGAAGATCACGTTGATGCCGACGAGCTGCTGGAAGACCGAGAGCCCGATGCCGATCCACACGATCGGCAGGAAGCCGACCTTGCCGAGCAGATCCTTGAAGGAGGGCTTGTGCTCGCGGTGCAGGCCCGTCTCGATCTCGGCGACGCGCGCGTCCAGGTCGATGTCGGTGCCCTCGACCTCGCCGAGCACCTTCTTGGCCTCGGTGCCACGGCCGACCGAGATCAGGAAGCGCGGCGACTCGGGGATGATGAAGGACAGCAGGCCGTAGAGCAGGGCCGGGACGACCATGACGCCGAGCATCCACTGCCAGGCCTCCAGGCCCATCAGCTTGCCGCGCTGGTCGCCGTCCGCCATGTTCAGGATGCCCCAGTTGACCAGCTGGGAGACGGCGATGCCGATGACGATGGCGGCCTGCTGGAACGAGGCGAGCCGGCCGCGGTAGGCGGGCGGCGCGACCTCGGCGATGTAGGCCGGGCCGATCACGGACGCCATGCCGATGCCGATGCCGCCGATGAGGCGCCACACCGTCAGGTCCCAGGCCGCGAAGGGCAGCGCCGAACCGATGGCGCTCGCGGCGAAGAGCACGGCGGCGATCTGCATGCAGCGGATGCGGCCGATGCGGTCGGCGATGCGGCCGGCGATCGCGGCACCGACGGCGCAGCCGAGCAGCGCGGTGGCGATGATCCACCCGAGCATGTTGGCGTCGACGTCGAAGCGGTGCTGGATGGCGACGGTCGCGCCGTTGATCACCGAACTGTCGTAGCCGAAGAGGAAGCCGCCCATCGCGGCGGCCGCCGTAATGAAGATGACATGGCCGAGATGGTCCGGCTGGGCCTCTCTGGCTCCGGACTGAGGCGCCTGCGATGTGGTCACGTGTACTCCTCGGGCCACCGGCAGCGTTGCCGGGGGTGGGGGCGAGCTCTTCAAGTGGCGCACAACTTCACGCCGCCCACCACCTGAAGGTAAAAGCAACGTTGCAGAGACTATGCCTTCAAGTTTCGAAGTCAATAGGTGGGCTGCTGTGAACTTATAGGCACCGTGAGGCTACGTACGTTCAAGTCTTGAACAGTTGAAGTCGGAGTGCCATGCCCCCGGGAACAGCCGCCGACGACCGCCCGAAGGGCCCTAGCGCAGCCGCTGGCTGATCACCTTGGAGACGCCGTCCCCCTGCATCGAGACGCCGTACAACGCGTCCGCGACCTCCATCGTGCGCTTCTGGTGCGTGATCACGATGAGCTGGGAGGCTTCCTGGAGCTCCTGCATGATGCGGATGAGCCGCTGCAGATTGGTGTCGTCGAGCGCCGCCTCGACCTCGTCCATCACGTAGAACGGGCTCGGCCGTGCCTTGAAGATCGAGACGAGCAGCGCCACCGCCGTCAGCGAACGCTCACCGCCGGAGAGCAGCGAGAGCCGCTTGACCTTCTTTCCCGGCGGCCGCGCCTCGACGTCGACGCCGGTGGCGAGCATGTTGTCGGGGTCGGTCAGGATCAGCCGCCCCTCGCCGCCGGGGAAGAGCCGCGAGAAGACGCCCTCGAACTCCCTGGCCGTGTCGCGGTACGCCTCGGTGAAGACCTGCTCGACGCGCTCGTCGACCTCCTTCACCACCTGGAGGAGGTCGGCACGGGTCTTCTTCAGGTCTTCGAGCTGCTCGCTCAGGAACTGATGACGCTCCTCAAGCGCCGCGAACTCCTCAAGGGCCAGCGGGTTCACCTTTCCGAGCTGCTGGTACGCCCGTTCGGCTGACTTGAGCCGCTTCTCCTGCTCGCCGCGGACGAACGGCACCGGCCTGTTCCGCGGGTGCTCCGGGTCGTCGGGCAGCTCCTCGCCCTCGGCGGGGGGCGAGGGCGGCACCAGCTGATCAGGTCCGTAGTCGGCCACCAGTCCCGCCGGTTCCACACCGAGTTCCTCCAGCGCCTTGCCCTCCAGCTGCTCGATCCGCAGCCGCTTCTCGGCACCGAGTACCTCGCCGCGGTGGACCGAATCCGTCAGCTTGTCGAGTTCGGCCTTGAGGTCGCGACCCTGGACGCGCTCGGCGGCCAGCTCGCGCTCGCGCACCTCCTTGGCGCGCTCGGCGGCCGCGCGCTCCTCCTGCGCCCGTACGAGGGAGACCTCGACGTGGGCGAGCAGCTGACGCCCGCCGGACGCGACGGCCTCGGCGACGGCCGCCTCGTGGCGAAGCCGCGCCTTGCGCTGTTCGGCACGCGCGCGTGCCTCACGTTCGGCGCGCGCGGCCCGGTCGAGGGAGTCGGCGCGGCCCGCGAGCCCCTTCACCCGCTCCTCGTGCGTACGCGCCTGGAGCCTGGCCTCCATCTCGGTCTGGCGCGCGTTGGCACCGTCGGCGGCGAGCCGGTCGCGCACCGAGGTGTCCGGCTCCTCGTCGGCCGGTGCCTCCTCGGCCACGGCGAGGCGTTCGGCCAGCTCCTCGGCCTCCTCGACCGCGCGGTCAAGGGCGTCCTGCGCCTTGGCGGCCGCGGCCGTGCCGCGCTCCGCCTCGCCCGCGGCGCCCCGCGCCTGCCCGGCGAGCCGGCCGAGCTGCTGTGCGACCGACGACTTCTCGCGGTCGGCGGCCCTGCGTCGCTCCCCCAGCTCCTCGACGAGCCGCGCGCACTCCCCCTTGCGCTCGGTGGCGGCCCGCTGGACCTCCGCCAACTCCTCGCACTGCGCGGCGAGTTGTTCCAGCTCGGCGGCCGCCTCGTCGACGGAGGCCTGGACTTCGAGCAGGCTCGGCGCGCCCGCGGAACCGCCGTGCGCGAAGTGCGCGCCGAGCAGATCGCCCTCGGCGGTGACCGCGGTCAGCTCCGGATGCGCGTAGACGAGGTCCTCGGCGTCCTCAAGGGTCCCGACGGCGACGATCCCGCGCAGCAGCCGGCGCACGGCGGGCATCAGGTCGTCGGGCCCGCGCACCAGATCGGCGACGTACGGCGGCCCGTCGGGGCGCTCCTGCCGTACGCCCTCGTCGGGGGCGTCGGCGAGGAGCAGCGCGGCGCGCCCCGCGTCCTGCTTGCGCAGCAGGCGGATGGCCTCGGCCGCGGTGGCCGGGCCGTTCACCGCGATCGCGTCGGCACCCGCGCCGAGCGCGGCGGCGACCGGCACCTCGAACCCCGGTGCCACGGTGAGCAGTTCGGCGGCCGGGCCGAGCAGCCCCGCCAGTTGTTCGCGCGCGGTGAGCAGCGCCCCCGTGCCGTCCTTGCGGCGCAGGCCGAGCGCGAGCGCCTCGTGGCGGGCGGCCACGGCGGCCCGCTTGCGCTCCGCCGCGGTCGCCGCCTCCCGCGCCGCGGTGAGCGCCGCCTCCGCGTCGGCGAGGCCCTGCTTCGCCGCGTCGTGCCGCTCGCCGAGCTCCGCGTCGTCCGCGTCGAGCCCGTCGACCTCGGCCTTGAGCTGCTCGTACTCCTCCTGTGCGGCGACCGCGCGCTCGGCGGCCTCGTCGCGCGCGACGGCCAGCCGGTCGATCTCGGCCTGCGCGGACGCGGCCCGTGAACGCGCCGCGTTGACCTGTCCGCCGAGCCGCGCGAGCCCCTCGCGGCGGTCGGCGATGGCCCGCGCCACGTCCTTGAGCCTGCGCTCCTCGACCGCCAACTCCCTTTCGAGGTCGGCCCGGTGGGAGACGGTGTCGTCGAGCGCGTGCTCGGCCGCTTCGAGCGCGGCCGTCAGCTCGGCCTCCTGCTCCCTGATCCGGGCGGCCTCGCGCTCCATGTCCTCGGGGTCGCGCCCGCGCCGCTCCTCGGGCGGCGCCGCGGTGGCGCTCTTGACCCGGGCGTCGGCCAGCGACACGGTGCCGCGCACCCGCTCGGCCAGCTGCGACAGCTCGTACCAGGTCTGCTGGGCGCTCCGCAGCCGCGGCGTGAGGCGCCGCACCTCGTCCTCCAGCTGCGCCTCCCGTTGCAGGGCGGCCCGCAGCTCGGCCTCGGCGCTCTCCTTGCGCTGCTTGAGCGCTGCCTCGTCGGCGACCTCGGCATTGAGCGCCTCGCGCAGCCGTACGAGATCGTCGGCGAGCAGCCGCAGCCGGGCGTCACGCAGGTCGGCCTGGATGACGGCGGCCCTGCGCGCCACGGCGGCCTGTCTGCCGAGAGGTTTCAGCTGGCGCCGCAGCTCGTCGGTGAGGTCCTGTACGCGGGCGAGGTTGGCCTGCATGGCGTCGAGCTTGCGCAGCGCCTTCTCTTTGCGCTTGCGGTGCTTGAGGACGCCGGCGGCCTCCTCGATGAACGCGCGCCGCCCCATCGGGTCGGCGTGCAGCACCCCGTCGAGCTGGCCCTGTCCGACGATGACGTGCATCTCGCGGCCGATGCCGGAGTCGGAGAGCAGTTCCTGGATGTCGAGCAGCCGGCAGGTGTCGCCGTTGATCTGGTACTCGCTGCCGCCGTTGCGGAACATGATCCGCGTGATGGTGACCTCGGCGTACTCGATGGGGAGCGCGCCGTCGGAGTTGTCGATGGTGAGCGACACCTCGGCCCTGCCGAGCGGCGGGCGGCCGGTGGTGCCGGCGAAGATGACGTCCTCCATCTTGCCGCCGCGCAGCGATTTGGCGCCCTGCTCGCCCATCACCCAGCTCAGCGCGTCCACGACATTGGACTTGCCGGAACCGTTCGGTCCGACGACGCAGGTGATACCCGGCTCGAACTTCAGCGTCGTGGCCGACGCGAAGGACTTGAAACCGCGCAGGGTCAGGGCCTTGAGATGCACGCCGTCGGACTCTACCTTTCACTGACCGTTTCACCCATGAAGGTGCAGGGCACATCAGACGTAAAGAAAGCAGCGTACGCGGACAAGAAAGAAGGGACGCCGAAGCGTCCCTTGCAGATCTGGAGACAAGCGGCTGACACGGACAGCCCGACCACTTGTTGCTTACGAGACGCCTTTGCTGGAAGGCGCCCTGTAATGACTGATCAAAACAACTGATCAAGCAGTGGTCAGGTGAGCACAGGCTCCGCCTGGGGTACGTCGATGCTCTCCAGGAGCGATTCGTGAGAAGCGGCAGCCGCGAGCGAGTCGTTCTCGGCCTGGATCCTGACGAGCTCGGATTCCAGGTCCTGGACGCGCTGCTGGAGCCGTCGCATCTCGGCGAGGAGTCGCGGGTCGCTGCCGCCGACGTAACCGAGAAGCGCCTTTGCCATGATGGATGGTCCTCCACACTGAGTGACCGACCGAAGCGGTGTGGGTCGTGAGGGAATCGCACCCGCGGTGCTTGGCACTCGTTGTTACTTGCTGGTCTTGCTGGCCGTTCTCACATGCCAAACAGCTAAGGTGCGCGGGGCTTCCAGAGTCTCACCAAAAAGTTTGACGGTCAACACGATCACGCCCCGTATTGGCGGGCGGCCCGGGGGCGCGCGGCCTCGGAAGGGGCGGCGCTGCTACTCCGTCGGGGCCCTGGGGGCGTGGAGATCATCCTTGTCCTGGGAGCCTGCCACGACAAGCTCTTCTTGGCAACCACCAGGTCTTTTCTGCCTCAGGCAACTGCCCGCGACACCCCCGCGGGGCCGACGCGAACCCCCTCGGGACGCGTCCGCCCGGGTCAGGGTCAGCGAATGGCGAAGCTCTCGTATATGCCACGCGGTGTGTCCCAGATCTCTGTGACCCCGTCGACCCGCCCGGGTGTGTCGCCCTCGCGAAGCCATTCGAGCAGTGTTTGACAGCCGGCTCGGGGCCCCTCGGCGACGACTTGTACGCGGCCGTCCTCCAAATTGAGAGCAAAACCACTCAGGCCGCCGATCTCCAGGGCCTTGGCCCGCGTGAACCAGCGGAAACCCACGGCCTGCACGCGTCCGCGCACCCAGGCGGTGAGTCGTACGTCTTCGTTCATGGGTGCACGCTAACCGGCCAATTGCTCTGGAGGCACTTCGCCCCCATACGCCATCGCGTACAGTCCGGACACGATGAGCCTCACCCGTATGGGCGAGTCACGTTGATCATAAGGACGAAAGGCCAGGAGATGGGACGCCACCGACGCTCCGGCGCTGGGCGGGCCGCCGCCACCCCTGAGAACCAGCCGGGGACGGTGTCGCACCGCCGCAAGGGCCGGGTCGCCACCCCGGTCCGCACGGGCCTGCTCGGCATCTCCGCCGCCGTCGCCATGGGCGCCGTCGCGGTCGCCTCCGGCGTACTGCCCGGCAGTGACAGCTACCAGCTGGGCGACAGCGAGCCCGGCAAGGTGCGCTCGGCGGGCTCCCCGTCCGCGGTCGACACCCAGGGCGGGACGGACGGCAGCGCCGACCGCGGCGAGGCGTCCGCGCCCAGCCGTGGCACCGGACGGCCCGAGGCTCCCTCGCCCACTCCCTCCAAGGCCGACCCGAAGCCGTCGAAGACGCCGCGGCAGCCCGCCGAGAAGCCGGAGGCGGAAACGCCGCGGCCCGACGCCGACAAGAAGAAGACGCCGGCCCCCTCGCGTACGCCGGAGGAGAAGGCCAAGGCTCCCGCGCCGAGCGCGCAGTCGCCGTCCGCCGAGAGCGCGGCGGAGGCCGAGGTGCTCACCCTGGTCAACCAGGAGCGGGCGAAGGCGGGGTGCCGGCCGCTCCAGGCGGACGGCAAGCTGGCGGCGCTGGCCGGGCGGTTCAGCGAGGACATGGCCGAGCGGGACTTCTTCGACCACACCGACCCGGACGGCGCGACACCGTGGGATCGCGCCGAGAAGGCGGGCATCTCCGACCTCGGCGGCGAGAACATCGCCCGCGGCCAGGCCGACGCCCAGTCGGTGATGGACGCCTGGATGAACAGCGAGGGCCACCGCGCCAACATCCTCAACTGCGACTACCGCACCATCGGCGTCGGCGTGCACTTCGGCTCCGGCGGCCCCTGGTGGACGCAGGACTTCGGCTTCTGACCGACCGGTCGGGGCGCCCGGGTCCGCGCCCGTACCGAGGCCCCCGGCTCAGGCCGCGACCGCGGCGCGCCCCGCGATGAAGGTGCGGGCCGCCTCCGTGACCCGGCGGCCCAGGTGTTCCGCCGTGGCGACGTCCGCCTTGTGGACGCCTTCCGGGCCCTCGTCGGAGTTGGTCTGAGCGGCCGCTCCGGAGAAGAAGCCGAGGCGGTTGAGGTCGTTCTCGGATCCGGTGGTGGAGCTCCAGCCGGGGAGCAGTCCGAGGTTCACCCAGTGCATCCCGTGCTGCGCGGCGAGCGTCTGGAAGTACTGCAGGGTGTGCAGCTTGTCGCCGCTCTTGGAACCGGAGTTGGTAAATCCGGCGGCCAGCTTGTCCTGCCAGTCCCGCCCGGCCCAGCGCTTGGACGTGGCCTCCGCGAAGACGTGGAAGGCGCCCGACGCGGTGCCCATGTAGGTGGGTGAGCCGAAGACGATCGCGTCGGCGGCGTCGAGCAGCTCCCACTCGGCCTCGGTGATCTCGCCGACGTTGATCAGGTGGACGGTGGCACCCGCGTCGGCGGCGCCGGCGCGGACGGCCTCGGCGAGTACGGCGGTGTGGCCGAAGCCGGAGTGGTGGGCGATCGCGACGACGGGGCTGGTCATGGCGGCGTACTCCTCATGCGAAGACGGATGGTCGCGGCCTCGGCGAGGCACGACCAGAAGGAAAGCACTAACTTTTGGTTAGCGCAACCCGTCCGCTAGCGCTGCAGAGGAGTATGGTGTCTGCATGGATTCCCCGGACCTCGCCTACGACGTGTTCTCCAAGCAGTGCTCTTCCCGGACCACGCTGGAGCACATCACGGGACGCTGGGGCGCGCTCACCCTCGGCGCCCTGCACGAGGGGACGTTCCGCTTCAACGAACTGCGCCGACGCGTCGACGGCGTGAGCGAGAAGATGCTGTCCCAGACGCTGCACGCACTGGAGCGCGACGGCCTGGTGCGACGCGACGCGCAGCCCACCAACCCGCCGCGCGTGGACTATCAACTGACGCCGCTGGGACAGGAGATCGCCGAGCGGCTGCTCACCCTGATCCACTTCGTGGAGGGCCGGCAGGGCGACGTCGCGAAGGCGCAGGAGAGTTACGACGAGGCGCGCGGCGGCCTCTGACAGCGCGGGCAGAAGTAGCTGGACCGGTTCATCCAGGGGCGCCTGCGGATCGCGGTGCCGCACCGGCGGCACGGCTCGTCCTCACGCCCATAGGCGTCCAACGACCGGTCGAAGTAACCCGATTCGCCGTTCACGTTGACGTAGAGGCTGTCGAAGCTGGTGCCTCCGACGGCGAGGGCCGCGTTCATCACATCCCGTACGTGGCCCAGGAGTTCGGCCGTGCGCGGGCGCGTGAAGGTGCCGGTGGGCCGCTCGTAGTGCAGCCGCGCGCGCCACAGCGCCTCGTCCGCGTAGATGTTGCCGACGCCGCTGATCAGCGACTGGTCGAGCAGCGCCCGCTTGATCGTGGTGCGCCGGCCGCGCAGCGCGAGGTGGAAGGCCGCGTCGTCGAACGCCTCGTCGAGCGGATCGCGGGCGATGTGCGCGATGACGTCCGGCAGACCCTCGGCGGTGTTGTCGTGCAGAGAGAGCCCGCCGAAGGTGCGCTGGTCGACGAAGCGGAGCTCGGTGCCCTGCGCATCGTCGAAGCGGACCCTGATCCGCAGGTGCTTCTCGTCGTCGGCGTCGTGCGGCTGCACCAGGAGCTGACCGCTCATGCCGAGATGGGCGAGCACCGACTGCGCGGAATCGGCGAGCGGCAGCCACAGATACTTGCCGCGGCGCTGCGCGAGCCCGATCCGGTGCCCCTTGAGCCGCGCCCCGAAGTCCTCGCCGCCCGCGACGTGCCGCCGCACGGCACGCGGATGCAGCACCTGCACGTCCGAGACGACCCGACCACTGACCCAGCGCTCAAGACCGCGCCGTACGACTTCGACTTCGGGCAGCTCGGGCATGTCCGCTCCGGGGCGATGAGAAGGGTGGGCGAGGGGGACGAATGCCGCGAAGCGGCAGGGAAACGCGCGGTGCCGGCCGCCCCGAGCAGGGGCGACCGGCACCAAAGGATAGGCGGCCGTCAGGCCGAGGGGGTGTCGGCGGTCCCCTCGGACTGCGCAGCAGCGGCGGCGGCCTCCGCCACCTTCAGCCGCTCGTCCGCCGCCGCGCGAATGGCGCGCCATGCCGACTCCGCGGCCTGCTGCTCCGCTTCCTTCTTGCTGCGGCCGGTGCCGGTGCCGTACGAGACGCCTCCGACGCGGGCGGCAGCAGTAAAGGTCTTCTCGTGGTCCGGGCCGCTCTCCGTGACGAGATACTCGGGCACGCCGAGGCTCTCCATCGCGGTGAGCTCCTGAAGACTGGTCTTCCAGTCCAGGCCCGCGCCCAGGTTCGAGGACTTTTCGATCAGCGGGTCGAAGAGCCGGTGCACCAGCTCACCCGCCGCGTCCAGACCCTGGTCCAGATAGACCGCGCCGATCACCGCTTCGAGGGTGTCGGCGAGGATGGATGCCTTGTCCCGGCCTCCCGTGCCCTCTTCACCCCGGCCGAGCCGGATGAAGGAGCCCAGTTCGAGGCCACGGCTGACCTCCGCCAGCGCACGCGAATTGACCACCGCGGCCCGCAACTTGGCCAGCTGGCCTTCGGGCAGGTCGGGGTGGGTGCGATACAGCGTGTCCGTGACGACGAGTCCCAGCACCGAGTCCCCGAGGAACTCGAGCCGTTCATTCGTCGGCAGACCGCCGTTCTCGTATGCGTACGAACGGTGGGTCAGCGCACGCACCAGAAGGGCGGACTCGAGTGTGTACCCGAGCCGCCCTTCCAGAAGCGTGTGGGACGAGGCCGTTGTCTCCGCCAATTTCTTGGCGTCTTCCGCCTTCTTGGGGCTAGACACGGTGCCTCTCACCAGCCGCTCAGACCTCGAGGACCTGGCGCTTGTTGTAGGTGCCGCAGCTCGGGCACGCGATGTGCTGCTGCTTGGGCTCCTGGCAACGCTCACACGAAACCAGGGTGGGGACCGCAGCCTTCCACTGCGACCGGCGGTGGCGCGTGTTGCTGCGCGACATCTTCCGCTTCGGAACAGCCACGGCTACTTCTCCTGCTTCTCGTCGGCGTGCGCTGATCGAGGCGCGCCGCCGCTCATCTCGTCCTTCTCGCCGTCCTGGATGGTCCCGGCGAGTCCTTGCAGTGCCGCCCAACGGATGTCGACGGCATCGTGGTGGTGGTCCGGGTCGTCCGCGAGCCGCACTCCGCATTCGGAGCACAGGCCCTGACAGTCGTCCTGGCACACCGGCTGCATCGGCAGTGCGAGCACCACCGCATCACGCAGCACAGGCTCGAGGTCGAACATGCCGTCCTCGAGAAAGAGCCTGTCCTCGTCCTCTGGGGATTCCCCGGCGTCGTCGGCCGGTTCCGCGGTGCGGCCCCGGTCGTCGGCGTCAGGGTACGAGAACATCTCCTGGAAGTCCGCGTCGAGCTCCAGCTCTAGCGGCTCCAGACACCTTACGCACTCCCCCTCGGCCGATGCACGGGCGGTGCCTGTGACAAGCACCCCTTCCATGACCGACTCAAGGCGGATCTCCAGCTCGACCGAAGCGCCCTGCGGCACTCCGATGACCCCTTCGATACCGAAGGCGTCCGGCGAACCGGGCGCTTCGATCTCACGGGTGAGCCGCTGCTGCGCACCAGGACGCCGACCCAGCTCGTGTGTGTCGAACACGAGGGGGTTGCGGTGGTCTAGGCGCGTGCTCAGGGCTTTTCCTGCTTTCGAATCCTGGAAGTACTAAGGAGGGGCCGCCGCTGACGCCTCACGAGGAGGCTCGGGCGGGCAGCCTGAGTCGCGGACGTATGCGCGACCGAAGAGCCAGGATACTGGACCATTCGCTCTCGGCCCAATCCGGTCCCGATCCGGCCCTCAGCGCCCCTGCTCGTACTGGCGCAGCTGCTCGGCGCTGATCATGGTCGTGTCGAAGAGGCTGGCCTCCTCCAGCGCCGCGGGCGCCTCGTACCGAGGCTGCTCGTAGCCCTGCTGCTGGACTGCTTGCTGCTGCACTGCCTGCTGCTGTCCGGCCTGCTCGTAGCCCTGCTGCTGGTAGGCGTACTGATCCTGCTGCTGGTACACCGCGTACGGATCCTGCTGCCCGTACGCCTGCTGCTGGTACGCGTACTGGTCCTGCTGCTGGTACCCGTACGGATCGGGCTGCTGCTGGGGCGGTGCGTAGGGCTGCTGGGCCGGGACCGGCGGGGCCTGGGCGGGGGGCTGGGGCTGCGGTGCGGGCTCCGCGGCGGCGGCCGGGCCCGCCAGGTCCGCCAGGTACTCCGCGTCCGTGGTGTGGGCCTGGGAGCCGCCGACCTCGCCGAGGGTCCCGAGCTCGTCGGCCGGGGCGCGGCCGTGCAGGGTCTGGCGGCCGCGGCCGACGGCCTGCAAGGTCTTGGCGAGGACCGCCTCGAAGGCGCCGAGCTTGGCGTCGACGTACGCGTCGGCGTTGCGGCGCAGGGTCTCGGGGTCGTGGCTGCGCTCGGGGGCGTCCTCGTCCTCGTACCCCTGCTCGTCCACGCCGGGGCCGGTGCCGAGGAGCTTCTCGCGGCCGCGGCCCACGGACCCGAGGGTCTTGGTGAGGACGACCTCGAAGTTGGCGAGCTTGCTGTCCACGTAGTCGTCGGCCTCGACGCGGACTTCCTCGGCGGTCTGGCGGGCCTCGGTGAGGATGCGCTCGGCCTCGCCCTGGGAGCGGCGGGCGACCTCCGTGTCGGAGATCAGCGAGCCGCGCTCGGCGTGCGCGGTCTCGATGATCCGCTCCGCCTCCTGGCGGGCCTGCTCGACCAGCTGCTCGCGGCCCCCGATGAGCTCCTGGGCCTGCGCGAGGGAGCCGGGCAGCGCCTGGCGCACCTCTTCGAGCATCGAGAGCAGATCGGCGCGGTTGACCACGCACGAGGCCGACATGGGCATGGAACGGGCGCTGCCGATCGCCTCGACGATCTCGTCGATCTTCTTCTGCACGTCCACCGTGTGCTCGCCACTCTCTACAGCTGGTTGTGAGACGGACGGGACGACTGTAAGGCCATGGGGCGTCCGCCCGACACCGGGTGACGAGCCGTCAGTGGAACCGCGGGTGGGTCACTTCTTGCCCAGGCGCTCGGTCAGGGCCTCGTGGACCAGCGGCGGCAGCAGGTGGGCGACGTCGCCGCCCCAGGCCGCGACCTCCTTGACCAACGAGGAGGACAGGAAGCTGTAGGTGGGGTTCGTCGGCACGAACAGGGTCTCGACTCCCGAGAGCCCGTTGTTCATCTGGGCCATCTGGAGTTCGTAGTCGAAGTCGCTGACCGCGCGCAGGCCCTTGACGATGGCCGGGATGTCACGCTGCTTGCAGAAGTCGACGAGGAGGCCGTGGAAGGACTCGACCTCGACGTTGCCGAAATCGGCGGTGACCTCGCGGATCATCTCGATCCGCTCCTCGATCTCGAACAGGCCCTTCTTCGACTGATTGATCATCACCGCTACGTGCACCACGTCGTACAACTTGGAGGCGCGGGCGATGATGTCGAGGTGTCCATTGGTGATGGGGTCGAACGACCCCGGACAGACTGCGCGGCGCAACGTGAGTCCCTCGCTCTCCGGTCCGGTCATGGCGCGATCACTGAGTCGTCGCACGTAGAGGCGGCGCGACCGTACCAAAACGTCCCTTCGCCGTAGCGACGGGACCTGAGGGCCTCGAAACCCTCGGGCCAGCCGAATTCTCCGCCTCTTGTACTGCGTTCAACGGTGACGAGCGCGTCGGCCGTGAGCCAGCTTTCCGAGCGGAGTGTGAGCAGGATCTCCCGAAGATCGTCATCCGTGACCGCGTACGGCGGGTCGAGGAAGACCAGGTCGTACGGGGCGGCGGGGGTCCCCGACTGGACGATCTGGGCGGCTTTGCCCGCTCTGACCTCCGCGCCGGGCAGGCCGACCGCCTGCACGTTCTCCCGGATGGTGCGCGCGGCCCTGGCGTCCGCCTCGACGAGCAGGGCGTGCCCGGCGCCGCGGGAGAGCGCCTCCAGGCCGACGGCTCCCGAGCCCGCGTACAGATCGAGGACACGGGCGCCGTCGAGCGTGCCCTGGAGGGCCCCCCAGGTGGAGAAGAGGCCCTCGCGCGCCCGGTCGGACGTGGGGCGGGTGCCGTTGCCCGGCGGGACGGCCAGGCGGCGTCCGCCGGCCGTGCCGGCGATCACGCGGGTCATCTGATTCCTTCTGGCTCGCTGAGGTGCGCCCCGGTGCCGGGGTCACCCCACGATATGGCGTGCACGGGCCTCACCCCTTGTCAGCCCTTGTCGAGGTAGCGCTCGCGCTCGGCGTCGAGCAGCGCGTCGAGCGCGGTGCGCAGCTCGGGCAGGCGCTCCAGGTCGGGGTCGTCGGCGACCACGGTGACCGCCTCGTCCCTGGCGGCCGCGATGACCTCCTCGTCCTCGATGACCGCGAGCATCCGCAGGCTGGAGCGGACGCCGGACTGGGCCTGGCCGAGCACGTCGCCCTCGCGGCGCTGCTCCAGGTCGATGCGGGAGAGCTCGAAGCCGTCGGTCGTCGAGGCGACGGCACCGAGGCGGGCCCTGGCGGGACTGGCCTCGGGCATGTCGGTGACCAGGAGGCAGAGGCCCGCGGCCGAGCCACGGCCGACGCGGCCGCGCAGCTGGTGCAGCTGGGAGACGCCGAAGCGGTCCGCGTCCATGATCACCATCGCGGTGGCGTTCGGCACGTTCACCCCCACCTCGATGACCGTCGTGGCGACCAGGACCTGGGTCTCGCCCGCGGCGAAGCGGCGCATCACCGCGTCCTTGTCGTCGGGCTGCATGCGGCCGTGCAGGACCTCGATCCGCAGCCCCCGCAGCGGCCCCTGGGCGAGCTGCTCGGCGACCTCGACGACGGCGAGCGGGGGCCGCTTCTCGGCGGTGGCCTCCTCCTCGGCCTTCTTCTTGGCCTTCTTGGAGTCGGCCGCCTCGTCCACGTCGTCGCCGATGCGCGGGCAGACCACGTACGCCTGGTGGCCCTTCTCCACCTCCTCGCGCACGCGCTCCCACGCGCGGGCGAGGAAGTGCGGCTTGTCCTGGGCGGGGACGACGTGGCTGGCGATCGGCGAGCGCCCTGCGGGCAGCTGGTCGAGGACGGACGTCTCCAGGTCGCCGAAGACCGTCATCGCGACCGTGCGCGGGATCGGGGTGGCCGTCATGACCAGGAGGTGCGGGGGCTGCTTGCCCTTGCCGCGCAGGGCGTCACGCTGCTCGACGCCGAAGCGGTGCTGCTCGTCGACGACGACCAGACCCAGGTCGTGGAACTGGACCTTGTCCTCGATCAGCGCATGCGTGCCGATGACGATGCCGGCCTCACCGGTGACGAGATCGAGCAGGGCCTGCCGCCGCCCCGCCGCCCCCATGGAGCCGGTGAGCAGCGTGACCTTGGTGGCCTGCTCCGCGCCGCCCAGCATCCCGCCCTCGGCGAGCTCGCCCATCATCTCGACGATGGAGCGGTGGTGCTGCTGGGCGAGCACCTCGGTGGGCGCGAGCATCGCGGCCTGCCCGCCCGCGTCCACGACGGCGAGCATGGCGCGCAGCGCGACCATCGTGTTGTGCGTCACCGTGAAGTTGTCGGTGATGTATGCCCTGCTCGGGTGATCGACGCTGATGCACTGAACCGGCTTCCGCCCGATGAACTCGGCGCTGCGAATCCCTCGGCGGAACGTGTTGTACTTCGGCCTCGGGCACACGCGCTCGGCCTTCCGCGTCAGCCTGAACGGCATGTACTCCTCAGGCAGGGCGATCGACACGTTGAAGGCCGCCTTCTTCGGCAGCACCCTGGCCCGGCCTCCCAGTGAGCGCACCAGCCACGCGACGTCCTCAGCGAGCCGAAGGGACGCCGAGCACAGCGAGATACTCAGCCCGTCCGACTGAATCGTGCCGTCCGTGTCCAGCAGGCCCTGTAGCAGGGCCAGTCGATTCTTGATCGACGTGTTCTTGTAGATCTCGGGGACGAACTTCCCGTGTGAGGTCAGACCCCACAGCTCCACGTCGCGCAGCACTTGGATGACAGGGTTGCGCGTGCCCCTGGAACGGTGTGCCAGTTGGATCGTGTAGTCGCACGAGGAACCCGCCACACGGACCAGACGGCACTCTGGTGCGACCGCTTCGGCCGCCGCGTCGTGGATCTCCTCATCAACCGTGGACAACCGCAAGTTGTGGCGGAACGACCCGTCCCCCAACAGCAGGCCGATGAGGTACGGATCGAGCGGCAGCGGCTCATCGTGTCCCAGATCGGTCGGGGCCGCGACGGGGAGGTACCACTTCGACGAACCGTTCGCCTTGAAGAGGTCCAGACGGATCTCTCTGGTGGTCAGGACCTTCGGCGGCTGGCCTCGGTGCCAGCCGCAGCTCGTACCGACAATCCAGAGATGCTCGTCGTCACACTCGACGCGACTGCCGTCGGAGAGTGTCAGGCGCCACACATCACGCTCGCCTTGGGGGAAGACACCGCTGACGACGGCGGTCTCTCCGGTTGGCGCGACGACGAGGTCACCGGTCTTCATGTCGCCCATCGGCCGGAAGCCCCCAGGCGTCAGCACCAGCGCATCAAGCGGCTGCGCCTTGCCCGATCCGACCTCGCCCTGGAGGAGGCGGTGCATCGGGTGCTCGGTGGCCAGGTCGTCGAAGATCTCCTTGGATACCTTCTCCTGGCCCTCGGTGAGGGTGAAGGGCAGCTTGGCGTCGAAGGCGGTCAGGAGGCCGGCTTCCTTGGGCCTGCGGGCGACGGCGGGCAGCTGCGCGTCCGCGTAGCGCCGCCTGGCCAGGGCCACCTGGAGGACGAACGCCTCGTCCCACTTCAGGCGGTCGCGGGCGGCGGCGATGTCCGCCTTCGAGTGCGGCCGGTGGATCTTCAGGAGGGCTTCGGTGAGCGGGACGAGGCCGCGGCCGTCGCGGAGCGCGGGCGGCAGCGGGTCCACCGCCTCCTGGGCGCTGGGCAGCACCATGTCGACCGACTTGGCGATCTTCCAGGACTCCAGCTTGGCGGTGGCCGGGTAGATCGGCAGGAGGGCGCCCGCCCAGGAGCCGACGGCCTCGCCCACCTCGTCGCTGTCCGCCGTGAGCAGTTCGTACGCGGGGTGGGCGAGCTGCATCTTGCGGTTGAAGACCGACACCTTGCCCGCGAACATCGCGCGGGTGCCGGGGAGCAGGTCCTTGTGCGGCTTGTGGATGCCGCGGCCGAAGAAGACGAGCTGGACCTGGCCGCCGCCGTCGGTGATCGTGACTTCCAGGCGCTGGCCCCGGCCGCCGTTGAACGTCAGGATGCGCGCGCTCGCGACCTGGGCGACCACCGTGACGTGCTCGTCCAGCGGGAGGTCGGCCAGGTGGGTCAGCTCGCCCCGCTCCGCGTACCGCCGCGGATAGTGGTGCAGCAGGTCGCCGACCGTGTGCAGGTCGAGGTGCTCGGCCATCACCTTCGCGGTGGCGGGGCCGACCACTTTCTTCAGGGGTTCTTCGAGCGCAGGCACGAGATCCATTGCACACCACGGCACTGACAATCCGCCGAAGGTCCCCCGAATCCGGCGGTCGAGGGCCGCGCTACTCCACGCCGATCAGCAGCAGCGCCGACTGGCGGCCGCCGCGGTAGACGACGGTGTCGACGGCCAGGTACGCCTCGCGCACGTGCTTCTCCAGGTGCTCGGCGACCGTCTCGGGCACGGATTCGCCGAGCACGAGCGTGACCATCTCGCCGCCCGCCGAGAGCATCCGGTCCAGGACGCCTGCCGCGGTGCGGGCGACCTCCGAGCCAATCACCGCGACGTCGCCGTCGATCAGGCCGAGGACGTCACCGGCCTGGCAGATGCCCGCCATGGTCCACGACTGCCGCTCGGCGACGGACAGTTCGCCGTACCGGGTCGCGCCCGCCGCCGACGTCATGGCGACCACGTCCTCGTCGAAGGGGCGGTCCGGTTCGTGCACGGCGAGCGCCGCGATGCCCTGGACCGCCGAGCGCGTGGGGATCAGCGCGACGCGCACCCCCTCGGTGCGGGCCTGGGCGGCCGCCGCGGCCGCGGTGTGCCGCAGGTCGGCGTCGTTCGGCAGGAGCACGACCTCGCGCGCGTGGGCCCGGCGGATCGCCTCGACGAGTTCGCCGCTGGCGGGCGGCTCCCCCACGCGCGTGGGCACGGTGGTCGCCCCGGCCTCTCCGTAGAGGCCGGCGAGCCCCTCCCCCGGCACGACGGCGACGATGGCCCGCTGCGCGCGCTCCCTGGGCGGCTGCGGGGTGGTGTGCGCGTCGCCCACTCCGAAGTGGGTGATCCGGATGCGGTGCGGGCGGCCCGCCTCCACGCCCGCCTCGACGGCCGCTCCCGCGTCGTCGACATGGACGTGGACGTTCCACAGGCCGTCGCCGCCGACCACGACGAGCGAGTCGCCGAGCCGGTCGAGCCGGGTCCGCAGCCGTGCGACGGCGCTGTCCCCGGCTTCCAGGAGGTAGATCACCTCGAAGGCCGGGCCGCCCTCTTCCACGGGGAGGTCGTCGCACTCAACGGCCTCCACGCGTGCGTGGCCGCTTCCCGCGTCCGCGGAAGCCGCGCTCGCAGAGGCCGTACTCGGGGAAGCCGTGCTCGGAGAGACCGTACGCGGGGCAGCCGTGCTCGGGAAAGCCGCGGTCCCGGAGGCAGCGTTCCCGAAGCCCGTGCTCCTGGCCGCCGCCCCCTTCGGCACCGCGCCCCTGAGCGCCACCGTCTCCCCCGCCAGAGCGCCCACCAGCGCCCCCAGCACCGCCACGAGTCCCCTGCCGCCCGCGTCCACCACGCCCGCCCTGCCGAGCACCGCGAGCTGACCGGGCGTCGCCTCCAGGGCCGCGCAGGCCCCTTCGTACGCCGCCCTGGCCACCGCCCCGCAGTCCCCCGCGGCGCCCGACGCGGCGTCGGCCGCCGCGGTGGCGACCGTCAGGACGGTGCCCTCCACCGGGTGCGCGACCGCTTGGTAGGCGGACTCGGCGGCCTGTCGGAGCGCGTGCTCCAGGGTCCGGCCTTCGACGTGATCTGCCTCACTGATGCCGGCCGGCTCCGCCTCGTGAGCGCCGTCACCCTCGGCTGCGGCGCCGATGACCTGTGCCATCCCGCGGAGCAGTTGAGAAAGGATCGTGCCCGAGTTCCCGCGGGCCCCGATGAGCGCTCCGTGGGCCATCGCGCGCATGGTCTCGGCGAGCGAAGGGCGGGCGGGTTCGTGGCCCGTGAACACGGCGTCGACCGCCTGGGAGGCCGATTCCACGGTCAGATAGAGGTTCGTCCCGGTGTCGCCGTCCGCGACCGGATAGACGTTGATCGAGTCGATCTCCTCGCGGGCCCTGCCGAGGGCGTCCAGAGCCAGTAGGCACCAGGCGCGCACCGCGACCGCGTCGAGGTTCTGCGGCACCTGTTCGCCTCCTTGACCATCCGGAATGGACGCAGCGTAGACCCAGGGTGAACGAGGGGCCCGGGGCGGGGGCCGGGCGGACCGTGGTAGTTTCGTTGTACCGAAGCGGTCGTTGTATGCTGCTCCGGTTGCCCGATACTCATCGGGACATTCCTCCTGGCAACGCCACCCCGATCATTGCACTGATCCCGGCATGCCGGGTTTAACCGTAAGTGCATCTGAAGTCTTTGGAGTGACCCGTGGCTGCCAACTGCGACGTCTGCGGCAAGGGGCCGGGCTTCGGCAACAACATCTCGCACTCGCACCGCCGTACGCCCCGTCGCTGGAACCCGAACATCCAGCGTGTGCGTGCCGTGGTGAGCGGGACGCCGAAGCGCCTCAACGCTTGCACCTCGTGCATCAAGGCCGGCAAGGTCTCGCGCTGACGCCAGCGCGGCCACCTAGCTGGTTGCTGAATCAGCCGGTTCCCTTCGGGGAGCCGGCTTTTTCGTCTGCCCATGTACCGGGCCTCCCGTCCACCCCCACGCGCGCGTGGCGGCTGCCAGAATCTGGCGGATGCGCTTCGGCATCCTCGGCCCGCTCGACGTACGGTCCCCCGACGGCACCCCGCTGGACCCCGGCGGGCCGCGCCCCCGTGCGCTGCTCACGCTGCTGCTCCTGGACGCGGGCCGTACCGTCCCCCTCGCGCGGCTGACCGACGGGCTCTACGGCGACGAGCCCCCCGCGGGCGCCGCGAACGCCCTCCAGTCCCAGGTCTCCCGGCTCCGCAAGCGCTTGGGCCTGGACATCGAGGCGGTCCCCACCGGCTACCGGCTCGCGGTCTCCCCCGAGGACGTCGACCTGCACCGCTTCGAGCGCCTGGCCCGCGAAGGGCGACGGCTGCTCGGCACCGGGGAGCACGCGCGGGCCGCCGCGCTCCTGACGGAGGCGCTCGGCCTGTGGCGGGGCCGGGCGCTCGCCGATCTGCCGGACGCCACCGCCCTCCTCGTCCGCCTCGACGAGCTGCGCCTGGCCGCCGTGCAGGACCGCGTCGACGCCGACCTCGCGCTGGGCGGCGGCCCCGGCCTCGTACCCGAACTGCGCGAGCTGATCTCCGCGCGGCCGCTGACCGAGCGTCTCTACGGGCAGTTGATGCGGGCGCTGCACGCGGACGGGCGGTCCGCGGAGGCGCTCACCGTCTACGAAGAGGCGCGGTGTGCCCTCGCCGACGCGCTCGGCACCGATCCGTCGGCCGAGCTGTCCGCGCTCCATCTGGAGCTGCTCCGGGGGCAGGAGCCGGCCAGGCAGCGGGGCGTGCCCGCGCAGGTGACGCGGTTCATCGGACGGGCCGACGAGCTCGCGGGGATCGGCGCGCGCCTGGCGGACGCCCGTCTGGTGACGCTCACCGGGCCCGGCGGCGCGGGCAAGACGCGGCTCGCCGTCGAGGCCGCGAGGGCGCTGCCCGACGTCTGTTTCGTGGAGCTCGCGCCGCTCGCCGACGGGGCCCAGGTGCCGTACGCGATCCTGACCGCGCTCGGGGTGCGCGACGGCCTGCGCGCACCGGGCGGGGACGCCACCGAGCGGCTCCTGTCCGCGCTGCACGGGCGGGAGCTGCTGCTCGTCCTGGACAACTGCGAGCACCTCGTCGACGCGACGGCCCGGGTGACCGGGCTGCTGCTCGGCGCCTGCCCCGGGGTGCGGGTCCTGGCCACCAGCCGCGAGGGGCTCGGCATCACCGGCGAGGTCCTGTGGCCGGTGCCGCCACTCGCCGCCGGGCCCGCCGCGCGGCTCTTCGCCGACCGGGCGGCCGCCGTACGCCCCGATCTGGCGGGCGCCCACGACGAAGCGGAGCGGCGCCTGACCGACGAGATCTGCGCGGCGCTCGACGGGCTGCCGCTCGCCATCGAGCTGGCCGCGGCCCGGCTGCGCACCCTCACCCTGGAGGAGCTCGCCGAGCGGCTCGGCGACCGCTTCCGGCTGCTCTCGCGCGGCGACCGTACGAAGGCGCCGCGGCACCGCACGCTGCGCGCGGTCGTCGAGTGGAGCTGGGAGCTGCTCGACGACGAGGAGCGGGCGCTCGCCCGGCGGCTCACGGTCTTCTCCGCGGGGGCGACGCTCGACGCGGTGGAGGCCGTGTGCGGGCTCCCGTATCCGGAGGACCTGCTCGCCTCCCTCGCGGAGAAGTCGTTCCTCGACGTGGCCGACGGGCGCTACGGGATGCTGCGGACCATCCACGCGTTCTGTGCCCGGCAGCTCGCCGAGGCGGGCGAGGAGGAGCGGCTGCGGGACGCGCACGCCGCGCACTTCCTGGGGCTCGCGCGGCGGGCCGAGCCGATGCTGCGCGGCGGCGACCAGCTGCCGTGGCTGGCCGGGCTGTCCGCCGAGCGCGGCAATCTGGACGCGGCGCTGCGCCACCTCACCCGTACCGATCCGCACGGCGGGCTGCGGCTGTTGGCCGCCCTTTCGTGGTTCTGGCGGCTGCGGGGCCTGAACGGGGAGCGGACGGCGCGCGCCGCCGAACTCCTGTCCGCGGTCGGCCCCGAGCCGCCGGACGGCCTGGCCGAGGAGTACGTACTGTGCGTGATCAACGCGCTGGCGGGTGACGGCACCGATCCCGCGGAACCGGCGCGCCTGGCCCTCGCCGACCGGCTCGTCGCCGGGCTTGAGGGCCCGCTGCGGCTGCCGCACCTGATCGTGCAGTGGTCGGTGACGGGCGGACCCGAGCGCAGCATGACGGACCGCGTGCGCGCGCAGGTCGGGGACGATCCCTGGGGCGCCGCGCTGCTCGGTCTCGGCCGGGGCTACCAGGAGCAGTTCGCGGGCCGCCCCGACGCGGCGGACGCGGCGTTCGCGGCCGCGCTCGCCGGGTTCCGGGGGACCGGGGACCGCTGGGGCGTGACCAACTGCCTCGCTCCGCTGGCGATGTTCGCGGACTGGCGCGGCGAACGGGAGCGGGCCCTCGCGCTGCTCGACGAGGGCCTGGTGCACGTGAGCGAGCTCGCGGCCCCCGAGGAGACCGCCGACGTGCTGCACCAGCGCGCCACCGTCCTGCTGCACGGGGGCGATCTCGCGGAGGCCGCCGTCCACTTCACCCGCGCCGCCGATCTGGCCCGCACCGCGGGTGTCCCCGACAAGGTGGCCATGGCGCTGAGCGGCCTCGGTGACGTGGCCCGCCTCTCCGGAGACACGGCACGCGCGCGTGAGCACTACGAAGCGGCCGTCGAGGAGTACGCCGCGAACTGGTTCAGCCTCGGGCAGAGCGTGCGTACGTTCGTGGGCATCGGCCGTGCCGCGCTCGCGGAGTCCCGCCCCGAAGAGGCCGCCGACTGGTTCGAGCAGGCCCGGGTCCTCGCCACGGACACCGGTGAACTGGCCGATGTCGCCGAGGCGTTGGCGGCCGTCGCCGCGGACGCGGAGGAGGCGGCCCGGCTGCTGGGGGCCGGGCACGGGCTGCGCGGCGCCTCGATCGCCGGTGACCCCGATGTCGCGGGCGTGGCCGCAGCGGCCCGCGCGCGGCTGTCCCCCGAGCGCTACGCGACGGCCTTCGAGCAGGGCAGGAGCCTTCGGTCAGGGGCGGTCAGGCAACGGTAGGCGAACGGTCAGCGCCGCCCCGGATGCTTCCCGGCATGACGAAGAAGACGAACACCAAGGCCGCGAAGAACCAGGCGCCGACCGCCACCCACAGCCTCGCCCACCTGAACGTGCTGATCTCCGGAGCCAGCGTCGCGGGCCCGGCCCTCGCTCTCTGGCTGGCCCGCTACGGAGCGCGCGTCACCGTCCTGGAGAAGGCGCCCGCCCTGCGCGGCGGCGGCTTCGCCGTCGACTTCCGGGGCGAGGTGCACCGCACGGTCCTGCGCCGCATGGGCATCTGGGACGAGGTGCACCGCAGGCAGACCCACATGGGCAGGCAGACCCTCGTGGAGGCCGACGACACGGAGCGGGTGGACCTGCCCGCGTTCCTGATGAGCGGCGACGTGGAGATCTTCCGCGGCGACCTCTCCCGGATCCTGTACGAGGCCACCGAGGACCGGGTGGAGTACATCTTCGGAGACTCCGTCGCCTCGCTGACCGAGGACTCCGAAGGCGTCGCCGTCACCTTCGACCGGGGCGCTCCCCGCCGCTTCGACCTGGTCGTCGGCGCCGACGGGCTGCACTCCCACACCCGCCGCCTGGCCTTCGGGGACGAGTCGCGGTACCTGCGCTTCCAGGGCTACTACGTAGCGGGCTTCGACGTCCCCAACCACCTAGGCCTCGACCGGACCGCCCGCATCTACAGCGAGCCCGGCCGCACCCTGATGCTCAGCAACTACGGCGCCGACCCGGCCGTGGCGGGCGTCGGCCTGGTCTTCGACTCGGAGCGGCTCGACTACGACCGGCACGACGTCGAGGAGCAGAAGAAGATCCTCACCGACCGGTTCGCGGGCATGGGCTGGCCGCACGCGGCACGGGCCCTGGAGGGCCTGGAGAGCGCCGGTGACCTGTACTTCGACGCCATCGCGCAGATCCACGTCGACCGGCTCTCCCAGGGCCGGGTGGTCCTGCTCGGGGACGCCGGGTACGGCGCCACGATGGGCGGCATCGGCACCGGCACCGCGCTGGTCTGCGCGTACGTCCTGGCCGGTGAGCTCGCGGCCGCCCGGGGCGATCACCGCGTCGCCTACGCCGCGTACGAGGCGGAGATCCGCGACTACGCCAAGGGCTGCCAGAAGATCTCCGGCAACGCGGGTCCCTTCCTCGCCCCTCCGACCGAGCGGAAGCTGCGCGGCCGGGACCGGACGTACCGCGTGCTCAGTTCACGGTTCGTGGCCGGCTTCTTCAAGAAGCTGACGGAGAAGGCCGCGAGCGACCTCGTGCTCAAGGACTACGCCCCGTGCGGGGACCGGGCCGGGCGGCCCGGCGCGGACTACCCCTCCCGGAACCGCCAGCCGTGATCCACCGGGCCGATCCCGCCGCCGAGTGCGAACCCGGCGGCGATCGCCCCGGTGACGTACTCCTTGGCCGCCGCGACGGCCTCGGGGACGCTCTGCCCCTTCGCCAGCTGCGCGGCGATCGCGCTGGCGAGCGTGCAGCCGGTGCCGTGCGTGTGGCGGTTGTCGTGGCGCGGGGCGCGCAGCACGTACTCCTCGGAGCCGTCGGTGAGCAGGTCCACCGCGTCACCGCTGAGATGGCCGCCCTTGATGAGCACCCACCGGGGTCCGTACGCGAGGACGGCGGCGGCAGCGCGGCGCAGCCCGTCCTCCGACTCGACGTGGACGCCGGTCAGTTGGGCGACCTCGTCGAGGTTGGGCGTCGCGACCGTGGCCACCGGCAGCAGCTTGGTACGGACGGAGTCCAGGGCGGATGCCGCGAGCAGCGGGTCGCCGTGCTTGGAGACGCCCACCGGGTCGACGACCGCGGGGGCGTCCGTGCCGGCGAGCAACTCGGCGACGGTCTCGACCAGTTCGGCCGACGCCAGCATGCCGGTCTTCACGGCTTGCACGCCGATGTCGTCGACGACGCCGCGGTACTGGGCCCGCACCGCGTCCGCCGGCAGCTCCCAAAAACCCTGTACGCCAAGGGAGTTCTGCGCGGTGACGGCCGTGACGACGCTCATGCCGTGCGTGCCGAGGGCCAGCATCGTCTTCAGGTCGGCCTGGATGCCCGCGCCGCCGCCGGAGTCGGATCCGGCGACGGTGAGCACCCGCGGCGGCGCGGTCACTCGGCGTCCTCGCCGTCGCCGTTGTCCCCGAAGTGGTCCCAGCCCTTGCTGGTCCACGGGGCACCGTCCACGGTCACCTGGGGCAGCGCGGAGGGGTTGAGGACCTCGCCGATGACCTTCCAGCGGGCGGGCAGCTTCACGTCCTGCGGGAAAGTCGCCACGATCGCGTGGTCCTCGCCGCCGTTGAGCACCCACTGGAGCGGGTCGACGCCGACGGCCTGGCCGATGTCGTTCATCTGGGAGGGCACGTCGACGTCTCCGGAGCGGATGTCGATGCGCACCTTGCTGGCGTCGGCGATGTGGCCGAGGTCGGCGATGAGCCCGTCGCTGACGTCCGTCATGGAGGTCGCGCCGAGCCCGGCGGCCGCGGGGCCCGCGTGGTAGGGCGGTTCGGGCCTGCGGTGGGCCTCCACGAAGGCGCGCGGCGAGCGGAAGCCGCGCGAGAGCACCGCGTGTCCGGCGGCGGACCAGCCGAGCCAACCCGTCACGGCGACGACGTCGCCCGGCTGGGCACCCGCGCGCGTGACCGGCTCGTGGTTGCGCAGATCGCCGAGCGCGGTGATCGAGACGGTGATGGTGTCGCCGCGTACGACGTCGCCGCCGACGACGGCCGCGCCCGCGACCTGGCACTCGTCCCTGAGGCCGTCCATCAGCTCGACGGGCCAGCTGGCGGGGAGTTCGGCGGGCACCACGAGGCCGAGCAGCAGCGCGGTGGGCACGGCGCCCATCGCGGCGATGTCCGCGAGGTTCTGGGCGGCGGCCTTGCGGCCCACGTCGTACGCGGTGGACCAGTCCCGGCGGAAGTGCCGCCCCTCCAGGAGGATGTCGGTGCTCGCCACGACCCTGCGGTCCGGGGCGGACACCACCGCGGCGTCATCACCGGGGCCGAGCCGTACGGCCGGAGTGGAGGTGAGCCGGGAGGTGAGCTCTCTGATGAGCCCGAACTCCCCCAACTCGCCCACGGTTCCCTTCACCGAGTCTCACCATGCCCTTTCGCGCTGCCCGGCCCCCGGTCGCGAGCCGCCACTGTCGTCGGTACCGTCGACGTGACCGTCAACTTGTGTTGTCCGTCCACCACGATGTGCGCGCCACAGCTCACCCGGGTCTCCCCCTGGCGAGCGGCGACGCGGTACCGTGGCGTCCCTTTCCCCCACATGATCCTCGTGGCCGCCCTGGAGGTTCCGTGGTACAGGCGTACATCCTGATCCAAACAGAGGTCGGCAAGGCGTCGACCGTCGCCGAGCTGATCGGCAAGATCCCGGGAGTGATTCAGGCCGAGGACGTGACCGGACCCTACGACGTCATCGTGCGCGCACAAGCGGACACGGTGGACGAGCTCGGCCGCATGGTGGTCGCGAAGGTCCAGCAGGTGGACGGCATCACACGAACTCTGACCTGCCCGGTCGTGCACTTGTAGCCCCCGTCTACCCTGGCCCGGTGAACATCCCCCGTCTCCGGCGCCGCTGTCTCGTAGGAACGTCCGCCCTCGCCCTGTTGATCACGACAGCGGCCTGTTCAGCTACGGACGACGAGGCGTCGGTGGCGGTTCCGTCCCCGGCCGCGAAGGCCGCGGGACTCTGCCGGAATCTGCACCAGCAGCTCCCGGAGAAGGTCGATGGACTGGAGCGTACCGACCCGGGGCCGAAGTCCGAACTGACCGCCGGTTGGGGAGACCCGGCGATCATACTGCGCTGCGGTGTGCCGCGGCCCCCCGAGATGATCGATCCCGAGTACGCCGCGAAGAACGGCGTGAAGGTCAACGGCGTCGCCTGGCTCCTGCAGAAGAACGACGACGGTTCGTACACCTTCACCACGGGGGCACGTCTCGCCTACGTGGAGGTGAGGCTGCCCGAGGAGCGGACGGGGGACGGTCTGGGGCCGCTCACGGACTTCGCCGGGCCCATCAAGAAGACCATTCCCGTGGGGATCGCCTGATCCCCTCGGGAATGGCCCTGAGCCCCACGGGGCGGGCGCAGCGCCTCAGCGCAGGCCCGTCGAGCGCTTGAGCGCCGCCTGGATGAGGCGGTCCACCAGCTCTTCGTAGCCGACGCCGCTCTTCTCCCACATCTGCGGGTACATCGAGATGGGCGTGAAGCCCGGCATCGTGTTGATCTCGTTGATCACGAACCGGCCGTCCTCGGTGAGGAAGAAGTCCGCGCGCACCAGGCCCTCGCAGGACGCCGCGTCGAACGCCTCGACCGCGAGCCGCTGGATCTCGGCGGTCTCCTCGGGCGTCAGCGGGGCGGGCACGATGCCGGGCGTCGAGTCGATGTACTTCGCCTCGAAGTCGTAGTAGTCGTGCGTCTGCACCGGGGGGATCTCGGCGGGGACGCTCGCGCGCGGCCCGTCCTCGAACTCCAGGACGCCGCACTCGATCTCGCGGCCGCGCAGCAGCGCCTCGACGAGGATCTTCGGGTCGTGCAGCTGCGCCTCGGCGATCGCCTCGTCCAGGCCGTCGAAGGAGTCGACCTTCGTGATGCCGATCGAGGAGCCCGCGCGCGCGGGCTTGATGAACAGCGGCCAGCCGTGCTCGCCCGCGAAGTCCGCGATGCGCCGGCGGGCACCGGCCTCGTCCCGCTGCCACTCGCGCGGACGGATCACCAGGTAGGGGCCGACGTCGAGGCCGAAGGAGGTGAACACCCGCTTCATGTAGTCCTTGTCCTGGCCGACGGCCGAGGCGAGGACTCCGGAGCCGACGTAGGGCACTCCGGAGAGTTCGAGCAGCCCCTGGAGGGTGCCGTCCTCTCCGTAGGGGCCGTGCAGCATCGGGAAGACGACGTCGACCTCACCGAGCGCCTTGGGCACGGAGCCCGGCTCGCTGTAGACGACCTCGCGGTCGCCGGGGGCCAGCGGCAGGACGACGCCGCCGTCCACGGAGTCGGACAGGTCGGCCACGTTGGGCATCCGGCGGTCGGCGATGGCCATCCGCTCGGGCTCGTCGGCGGTCAGCGCCCAACGGCCGTCCGTGGTGATGCCGATCGGCAGCACGTCGTACTTGGCACGGTCGATCGCGCTCAGCACGGCGCCCGCCGTGACCACGGAGATGCCGTGCTCCGAGCTGCGGCCGCCGAACACGACGGCCACGCGCGGCTTGCGGAGCGGCCGCTCAGAGCTCGACTCGGGACTCTGCTCAGGGCTCTGGGGGAGGTTCTCGCTGCTCATATCGCGTCGAGAGTACCCGCTGTCCCAAAAACAGTCAGCGACGCTCGGGCTTGGCACTGCGCGACATGAGCTCCTTGAGGGCCACCATCGGCGGGGTGCCCTCGTGCACGATGCCCACGACGGTCTCCGTGATCGGCATGTCGACGCCGTGCCTGCGGGCCAGATCAAGCACCGACTCGCAGGACTTGACGCCCTCCGCGGTCTGCCTGGTGACCGCGATGGTCTCCTCCAGGGTCATGCCCTTGCCGAGGTTGGTGCCGAAGGTGTGGTTGCGCGAGAGCGGCGACGAACAGGTCGCCACGAGGTCGCCCAGGCCCGCGAGTCCGGAGAACGTCAGCGGGTCCGCGCCCATGGCGAGGCCGAGCCGGGTGGTCTCGGCGAGGCCGCGGGTGATGAGCGAGCCCTTGGCGTTGTCGCCCAGGCCCATGCCGTCCGCGATGCCGACGGCGAGGCCGATGACGTTCTTGACGGCACCGCCGAGCTCGCAGCCGACCACGTCGGTGTTGGTGTACGGGCGGAAGTACGGGGTGTGGCAGGCCGTCTGAAGGCGCTGGGCGACCGCCTCGTCCCGGCAGGCCACCACGGCGGCCGCGGGCTGCCGTGCGGCGATCTCACGGGCCAGGTTGGGCCCGGTGACGACGGCCACCCGGTCCCCCGGGACCTTCGTGACGTCCTCGACGACCTCGCTCATCCGCATCGCGGAACCGAGCTCGACGCCCTTCATGAGCGAGACGAGGACGGTGTCGGGGGCGAGCAGCGGCGCCCACGCGGCGAGGTTCTGGCGCAGCGTCTGCGAGGGCACGGCGAGCACCGTGAAGTCGGCGCCGGCGGCGGCCTCGGCCGGGTCGGTGGTCGCCCTGAGGTTCTCCGGGAGCTCGACACCGGGGAGGTAGTCGGGGTTGGTGCGGGTGGAGTTGACCGCGTCGGCGAGTTCGGCGCGACGGCCCCACAGGGTGACGTCGCACCCCGCGTCGGCGAGCACCATGCCGAAGGCCGTACCCCAGGAGCCCGTTCCGAAGACGGCGGCCTTCACAGGACCTGCCGAGTTCACGGGGTTCGTCACTTGCTGTCCTCCGGGGTGCTCTCTGCGGTGCTCCGCGGCGCGCTGTCGCCCGCGGCCTTGCGTCGTTGCTCCAGCCGCGCCCTGCGCGGGTCGTAGGGCGTCTCGGGGGCCTTCTCGCCCCTGACCTCCTCAAGGAGTTCGGTGATCGCGGCCATGATGGTCTCGGTCACCTCGCGCAGCACCTCGACGGTCGGCTCCTTGTCGTAGAAGCGCGACAGGTCGACGGGTGCCCCGGCCTTCACCTGAAGGGTCTTGCGGGGGAAGAAGGAAGGCTTCTTGCTGTACGGCGGCAGGGCGAGGTTGGCGCCCCACTGCGCGACGGGAATCACCGGGCACTTGGTCCTCAGGGCGACCCGCGCGGCACCGGACTTGGCGGTCATCGGCCACAGGTCGGGGTCCCTGGTGAGGGTGCCCTCGGGGTAGAAGGCGACGCACTCGCCGCGCTCGATGGCGTCGACCGCGGCGCGGAACGCGTCGAGCGCGTTCGTGGTCTCGCGGTAGACCGGGATCTGGCCCGTGCCCTTCATGACCTTCGCGACAAACCCGCCCTTGAAAAGGCCGTCCTTTGCCAGGAAACGCGGCACCCGTCCGGTGTTGTACTGGAAGTGCGCGTACGAGAACGGGTCGATATGGGAGTTGTGATTCACCGCCGTGATGAATCCGCCGTCGGCCGGAATGTGTTCCATTCCACGCCAGTCCCGCTTGAACAGAACCACCAGCGGCGGTTTTGCGATGACCGCCGCAAGGCGGTACCAGAAGCCGATTCTGCGGCGGGACACGCGGACACCTTCCTCCATGAACCTGGTCGGCCGCACAAGTGTCGCCCCAGGCTGCCTGTCTGTCGAGAACACCGTACGCCCACCCGTCTCCCACCACCGCCCCTGTAAGGAGTCGCTGCACGACGCCCCCCCTTTTCCCGTCTCCCACCACCGCCCCTATAAGCAGTCGCCCAAAGAGGCGCCTTCCACGGGCCTCACGTTCATGACGGGCCAGCAGGTCACAATGGGCGCGACGCGAAGGACGGAGCGCCCGTGCAGTGGACCCTGGTCATACCCCTGAAGCCGTTGGCGCGCGCCAAGAGCAGGCTCGCGGCGACCGCCGGCGACGGCCTGCGACCGGGTCTCGCCCTGGCGTTCGCGCAGGACACCGTGGCCGCGGCCGCGGCCTGCCCCGCGGTGCGGGATGTGGCGGTCGTCACGGACGACGCCCTGGCGGGCCGTGAGCTGGCGGCACTGGGCGCGCGGATCGTCCCCGACGTGCCGGGAGAGGGCCTCAACGCCGCTCTGCGGCACGGAACGGCGGCCGTCCGCGCAGGACGGCCCGACGTCGCCGTCGCGGCCCTGAACGCCGATCTGCCCGCGCTGCGCCCCCTGGAATTGGCCCGGGTACTCGACGGCGCCGCCCCATTCCCCCGGGCTTTCCTGCCCGATGCCGCCGGAATCGGCACCACACTGCTCTGCGCGGCGGCGGGAACGGAATTGCGCCCGGTATTCGGCACCGCGTCCCGCGCCCGGCACACGGCTTCCGGTGCCGTGGAACTCGCGCTCGACGGCGTCGATTCCGTACGCCAGGACGTGGACACCGGCGACGACCTGCGGGCCGCACTCGCGCTCGGCGTCGGACCGCGCACCGCGGCGGCCGCGGCCCGGCTGCTCATCGCGGACTGAGTACGCTGCCCCCATGCAGGCGACCGCGTACACGTACGACTCCGAGACCCGCAGCGGCAGCGTGCTGCTCGACGACGGCACCCCGGTGCCCTTCGGGGCCCCCGCGTTCGACGCGGGCGGGCTGCGGCTGCTGCGGCCCGGCCAGCGCGTGCGGATCGAGGTCGACGGCGAGGGCGCGGAGCGCCGCATCACCCTGGTGACGCTGCAGACCTTCTGAACACCGGGTCCCGCTGAAGGCCGGGGCGCCTTCCGAACACCGGTCCCCGCTGACCACCCGGGCCTGAACACACGACGCGGGCCGGGCTCCCCCGTGGGAGTCCGGCCCGGCGCGTGAGTGCCCTCGGTGCCCTTACTTCTTGCGGGCCGTGGCCTTCTTGGCGGTCGTCTTGCGCGCCGTCGACTTCTTGGCGGGCGCCTTCTTGGCCGTGGCCTTCTTGGCGGGCGCCGTCTTCTTGGCGGTGGCCTTCTTGGCGGCGGGCGCGGCCTTCTTGGCGGTGGTCTTCTTGGCCGTGGCCTTCTTGGCCGTGGCCTTCGTCGCCGTGGCCTTCTTGGCGGTGGCCTTCTTGGCGGCCGCCTTCTTCGTCGTCGCCGTGGCCTTCTTGGCGGTGGTCTTCTTGGCGGTGGTCTTCTTCGCCGCCGTGGCCTTCGTCGCCGTCGCCTTCTTGGCGGTGGCCTTCTTGGCCGCGGCCTTCTTGACGGTCGCCGAAGCACCGCCGGTCAGGCTGCCCTTGGGGGCCTTCTTGACCGCGACGTCGTTCTTCGGGAGCTTCTTCGAGCCGCTCACCAGGTCCTTGAAGCCCTGACCCGCGCGGAACCGCGGAACCGAGGTCTTCTTGACTCGCACGCGCTCCCCGGTCTGCGGGTTGCGGGCGTAGCGGGCCGGGCGGTCGACCTTCTCGAACGAGCCGAAGCCCGTGACCGAAACGCGGTCGCCGCTGACCACGGCACGGACGACGGCGTCCAGGACCGCGTCCACGGCGTCGGCGGCCTGCTGACGGCCGCCAACCTTGTCGGCAATCGCTTCTACGAGCTGCGCCTTGTTCACGTCTTCCCCTTCGGAGACATTGCCGGGAGCGAAATACTCCGGCTTTTTCGCACGTTAGGCAGATATATACCGCAAATCAAACACGAAACGGGCTAATCACCCTTGTGCCGCAACGAACTAGACCATCTCGGAGTTCCTCGAAGGCATGTTGAGGCTTGCGGCTCAGCCGTCTTCGGGGAATCGGCCCTCGTCAGCTTCGTCGAGGGACGCCATCAATCGCTCCAGACGCCTTGCCGCATCGGCGAGATCGTGTTTGGCCGCGGCCGTAATGACCAGCAGCTTCCGGGTCAGCGCCATCCGTACGCCCTCCGGGACTTGCAGTGCACGCACCCGTGAGTGCGCTTCCTTCAGTTGGTCCGCGACGAGCCCGTAGAGCTCGAGTTGGCTGTCACGTCCCATGCACCGATTGTGCCATCTAGGGCGAGTTGTCGCCTCCGCAGGGGGTAACTACCGCCCTCCGGCGCTCTCCTGAGGGTACCCGGTCAGGCCGAGTACAAGGGGATTTCAAGCCTCTTCTTCCTTCAAGGACAAGGGAGTTGAGACCACCCATTCAGGTCATCGGGAACCCCTCGGGCGGCGCACACAGATGTACCCCCAACCGTCCACGATTGGGGGTACACGGGGGTGTTGCGGGATGTCAGACCTGCACGGTCCGGGGCTTGTAGGAGGGTCGCCCGGTCTCGTACGAGGCGATGTCGGGCTCGTTCTGCAGCGTGATGCTGATGTCGTCGAGGCCGTTCAGGAGCCGCCAGCGGGCGTTCTCGTCGAGTTCGAAGTCCGCCGTGATGCCCTGCGCGCGGACCTGGCGGTCCTCCAGGTCCACGGTGATCTCGGCCTGCGGGTCGTTCTCCGTGAGCTCCCAGAGCGCGTCCACGACCTGCTGGTCGAGCACCACGGTGAGCAGGCCGTTCTTCAGCGAGTTGCCCCGGAAGATGTCGGCGAAGCGGGCCGAGATGACGGCCTTGAAGCCGTAGTTCTGCAGCGCCCACACGGCGTGCTCGCGCGAGGAACCCGTACCGAAGTCGGGGCCGGCGACCAGGACCGTGGCGCCCTGGCGCTCGGGGCGGTTCAGGACGAACTCGCCGTCTTTGCGCCAGGCCTCGAAGAGCCCGTCCTCGAAGCCGTCCCTGGTGACCTTCTTGAGCCAGTGGGCGGGGATGATCTGGTCGGTGTCGACGTTGCTGCGGCGCAGCGGTACGGCCCGGCCGGTGTGCGTGGTGAAAGCTTCCATGGTTCTCAGACTCCGGCGGTCACGGGGGCGTCGGACAGATCGGCGGGCGCGGCCAGATGGCCGGTGACCGCGGTGGCGGCGGCGACCTGCGGGGAGACCAGATGGGTGCGGCCGCCCTTGCCCTGCCTGCCTTCGAAGTTGCGGTTGGAGGTGGACGCCGAGCGCTCGCCGGGGGCCAGTTGGTCGGGGTTCATGCCCAGGCACATCGAGCAGCCCGCGTGCCGCCATTCGGCCCCTGCGGCGGTGAAGACCTTGTCCAGGCCCTCGTCCATGGCCTGGAGGGCGACCCGGACCGAGCCGGGGACGACCAGCATCCGTACGCCGTCGGCGACTTTGCGGCCCTCGACGACGGCGGCCGCCGCCCGCAGGTCCTCGATGCGGCCGTTGGTGCAGGAACCTACGAAGACGGTGTCGACCTTGATGTCGCGCAGCGGCTGCCCCGCGGTCAACCCCATGTACTCCAGGGCCTTTTCGGCGGCGTAGCGCTCCGAAGCGTCTTCGTACGAAGCCGGGTCGGGGACGCTCGCCGAAAGGGGCGCTCCCTGGCCGGGGTTGGTGCCCCAGGTGACGAACGGCGCCAGCGAGGCGGCGTCGATGTAGACCTCGGCGTCGAAGACCGCGTCGTCATCGGTGCGCAGGGTCTTCCAGTACGCCACGGCGGCGTCCCAGTCCTCGCCCTGCGGGGCGTGGGCGCGGCCCTCGATGTAGTCGAACGTGGTCTCGTCCGGGGCGATCATGCCCGCGCGGGCGCCGGCCTCGATCGACATGTTGCAGATGGTCATCCGGGCCTCCATCGAGAGCTTCTCGATGGCTCGGCCGCGGTACTCCAGGACGTAGCCCTGGCCGCCGCCGGTGCCGATCTTCGCGATGATGGCGAGGATCAGGTCCTTGGCCGTGACGCCCTCGGGCAGTTCGCCGTCGACCGTGATGGCCATGGTCTTCGGGCGGGCCATGGGCAGAGTCTGGGTGGCGAGCACGTGCTCGACCTGGGAGGTGCCGATGCCGAACGCCAGGGCACCGAAGGCACCGTGCGTGGAGGTGTGCGAGTCGCCGCAGACCACCGTGGTGCCGGGCTGGGTCAGTCCGAGCTGCGGTCCCACCACGTGGACGACGCCCTGCTCGACGTCGCCGAGCGGGTGCAGGCGCACCCCGAACTCGGCGCAGTTCTTGCGCAGCGTCTCCAGCTGGGCGCGCGAGACCGGGTCGGCGATGGGCTTGTCGATGTCGAGGGTCGGGGTGTTGTGATCCTCGGTCGCGATGGTGAGGTCGAGCCGCCGCACCGGCCGGCCGGCCTGCCGGAGGCCGTCGAAGGCCTGGGGGCTGGTCACCTCGTGCAGCAGGTGCAGATCGATGTAGAGGAGGTCGGGCTCGCCCTCGGCGCGCCGGACGACGTGGTCGTCCCAGACCTTCTCCGCGAGTGTCCTACCCATCGCTTTCCCTCCGACCGGCCGCATCGCCGGCCCAACTAGAGAATCTGTTCGCCGACGCGCGTACCCCTCGTGCCGCACGTCGGCCGCGAAATCCGTTGGTCCGCGGATCGCTCGTACAGAGTGGCGCGTTCCACGGAAATTTGAACTTGCGTTTCACAGAGTGAGACGCGAGTATCGACGCATGGACAACTCTAGCGGCGTCGGCGTCCTCGACAAGGCAGCCCTTGTCTTGGGCGCTCTGGAGTCCGGTCCGGCCACCCTCGCAGGACTGGTCGCGGCCACCGGGCTCGCACGACCCACGGCCCACCGACTGGCCGTGGCACTGGAACACCACCGGATGGTGGCGCGGGACATGCAGGGCCGTTTCATCCTCGGCCCGCGCCTGGCCGAACTGGCCGCCGCGGCGGGCGAGGACCGCCTCCTCGCGACCGCGGGCCCGGTCCTCACGCATCTGCGTGACGTGACGGGCGAGAGCGCGCAGCTCTACCGCCGCCAGGGCGACATGCGCATCTGCGTCGCCGCGGCGGAGCGCCTCTCGGGCCTGCGGGACACGGTCCCGGTGGGCTCCACGCTCACCATGAAGGCGGGCTCGTCGGCCCAGATCCTGATGGCCTGGGAGGAGCCGGAGCGCCTGCACCGCGGCCTCCAGGGCGCCCGTTTCACGGCCACCGCCCTCTCCGGCGTACGCCGCAGGGGCTGGGCCCAGTCGATCGGCGAGCGCGAGCCGGGCGTCGCGTCGGTCTCCGCGCCGGTGCGCGGGCCCTCGAACCGCGTGGTCGCGGCCGTCTCGGTCTCCGGACCGATCGAGCGCCTGACCCGCCACCCGGGCCGCATGCACGCCCAGGCGGTCATCGACGCGGCGGGACGCCTCTCCGAGGCCCTGCGCCGCTCCTCCTGACGTACGGGAGCACGGGGAGGGGCCGCCTCAACGCCGCGGCGCCCCTTCCCCGCACGCTCCCCCGTTCCTCCACACTCCCCCGCCGAGCCCCCGCTCGCCCTTGAGACCACTCGCCGTTGAGGCCTCGCTCCCCGCGAGCCCCTCGCGGCAACGCCAGGCCGCCCCCAGGCCGCTCTCACGCCACCTTGAGGCGATCGGCGGCGCGATCCCCGCGCCTGCCCACCGGAATCACGCCGGTGGCCGCGCCCAGGCCGAACTCCGGCATGTTGACGTACACGGCCTCATGCGCCCCGGCCCGCACGACGAACGTCTCGTGCCAGAAGCCGACCTTGCCCTTGCCCTCCCGGATGCGCCGGTTGAAGGCGGACCACGCGGGCCTGTGCTCCTTGTCCCGCGCGGCGGCGTAGGCCAGCAGCTTCTCCTGCGACTCCCAGTACTGGACGACGTACACCAGGCGCGTGCCGCCGAACAGCAACTGGTAGCCCAGCATGCCGATCTCGCGGTCCTTGGACAGCTCCTTGAGCATGCGCGGCATCGCGCGGAAGACGGGCCACCAGCTGCGGACGGCACGGAAGTTGTTGATGCGCATCCCGATGTGGAAGACCACCACGCCGTCCTGCGCGTCGGCGGTCATGCGCCCTTCGATCGGCTTGCTGCTCATGACGGTTCCCCCTTGGTAGAGCCCTGGCCGAACATTGGATAGTTCCGCTATCCATGATTGGATAGTGCCACTCTCCAAAGGGCGGCGCAAGAGGGAGGCGCGAAGCGATGAGACTGGCGGAGCTGAGCCGGCACACCGGGGTCCCCGCGGCCACGATCAAGTACTACTTGCGCGAAGGGCTGCTGCCGCCGGGCCGCCGCGTGAGCGCGACACAGGCCGAGTACGACGCGTCGCACGTGCAGCGGCTCCGGCTCGTGCGGGCGCTGATCCAGGTGGGCCGCGTGCCGATCGCTTCGGCGCGCGAGGTCCTGACCGCCCTTGAGGACGACTCGCTGGACCACAACTCCCGCCTGGGCACGGCCGTGTGGGCCCTGCCCCACGGCCCGGAGTCCCCCGAGGACGACGAGGCCGCGCAGGAGGCACACCGCACGGTCGACGCGCTGCTCACCGATCTCGGCTGGCGCAACGCGCAGGAGTACGGGGCGGAGTCACCCGCCTACCGGATGCTGGCGACCGCGGTGGCCACCCTCGCCCGGCTCGGATATCCGTGCGCCGTCGACGACTTGGCGCCCTACGCCCGCTCGGGCCATCAACTGGCCGTCGCCGATCTGGACTTGATCGAGCGGTACGACTCCCCCGACCGGCAGCTGGAGGCGGCCGTCGCCCTCACGGTGTTGTACGAGCCGGTACTCCTGAGCCTGCGCCGCATCGCCCAGGCGGAGGAGTCCAACCGCCGCTACGGGGAGGGCGGTTCGGGCCGGGAGGAGTGATGGACGCCGCCCCGACAGGACCCGCCCCACGAGGGCCCGCCCCGAGAGGACGGCACACACGACGAAGGGCCCTCCCTCATGGGAAGGCCCTTCGGTGCTGCTCTGTACCCCCGACCGGATTCGAACCGGCGCTACCGCCTTGAGAGGGCGGCGTGCTAGGCCGCTACACAACGGGGGCGCGGATCTCGTGTTGCCACCAGATCCAGCTGGGCTACCAGGACTCGAACCTAAACTAACGGAACCAGAAACCGTCGTGCTGCCAATTACACCATAGCCCAATGTGGTCTAGACCAGGTCTAGTACCGACAGTACCCCCGACCGGATTCGAACCGGCGCTACCGCCTTGAGAGGGCGGCGTGCTAGGCCGCTACACAACGGGGGCCCTAGCGATCCTGCATCAGAAACAGTGGGTGCGACCCGATCTGTCCCCGCGGGAAGGATCTGTACCCCCGACCGGATTCGAACCGGCGCTACCGCCTTGAGAGGGCGGCGTGCTAGGCCGCTACACAACGGGGGCCTTGTGGATGAGATCCACGGTTGCAGATGAGCTCTGCGAGCTGGCCTACCAGGACTCGAACCTAGACTAACGGAACCAGAAACCGTCGTGCTGCCAATTACACCATAGGCCATCAAAACGCAACCCCTTGCGGGGGTTTTGTTTGATGTGCGCTTCCCGGCCGGACCTTTCGGCCCTCTCGGGCGGCGCAGGAAGAACATTACCCGAAGGTGGACGGCGCTCCAAAACGGGTATCCGCACGCAGGATCGCGGGGAGCTCGGAGAGGCGCGTGATGCGGTGCACCCCCGACGGGCCTTCCTCCGCCGCGCCGTTGCGGTCGAGCCAGATCCCGAGGAGGCCCGCGTCCCTGGCGCCCCTCGCGTCGATCTCCGGCTGGTCGCCGACGTAGGCGACATCGGCGGGGTCGAGCCCCAGCGCCGTACAGACCGCGAGGAACGCCTCGGCCGCCGGCTTGGAGACGCCGAGGTCGGCGGCGCACAGGACGGCCTCGAAGCGGTCGCGGACGCCGAGGACGCGCAGTTTGCGGTCCTGGACGGACAGGGCGGAGTTGGAGAGGACCGCGTGGCGGTAGTCGTCGGCGAGCGCGTCCAGGGCGGGGACGGTGTCGGGGAAGAGCGACCAGGCCGACTCGTAGTGACCCACGTAACGGGCGAACCAGGCGTCGGCGTCGGGGCCGGTGAGCGCCGGGGCGTCGAGGAAGTCCCGCACCCGGTCGCGGCGCTGCTCCTGGAAGTCCGTCTCCCCCGCGCCGAAGCGGGCCCAGTGGCGCTCGGTGATGGCCTTCCAGAGGGACAGGGCCCGCTCGGCGGAGGCGTAACGCTCCAGGAGGCCTTCGGCGGTCAGGTGCGCCCGCATGCCGACGGCGTCGGCGCGCGCGTAGTCGAAGAGGGTGTCGTCGATGTCCCAGACCACGGCTTGGATCGGCATACGGCCGACGGTAGGCGAAGGGCCCGGGAGCCGTCTCGGCTTCCGGGCCCTTCGTCTCGTGCGGGGCGGATCAGGCGGTGCGGATCAGGCGGTGAGCTTCGCCAGGGCCGCGTCGATGCGGGTCAGGGTCTTGTCCTTGCCCAGGATCTCCAGGGACTCGAACAGGGGCAGGCCGACCGTGCGTCCGGTGACGGCGACGCGGACCGGGGCCTGGGCCTTGCCGAGCTTGAGGCCGTGCTCCTCGCCGGCGGCCAGGACGGCCTCCTTGAGGGACTCCGGAGACGTCCAGTCGGCCGCCTCCAGCTTGGCGCGGGCCGTGCGCAGGAGGGCGTCGGAGCCCTCCTTCATGGCCTTGGTCCAGCTCGGCTCGTCGAAGACCGGCTCCGCGAGGAACAGGAAGTCCACGTTGTCCGTGATCTCGGAGAGGACCTTGAGGCGGGTCTGCGCGTGCGGCGCGATGGCCTGCCAGGCGGCCTCGTCGAACTGCTCGGGGGCCCAGTTGGCGTGCGGGGCCGTCAGCCAGGGCGCGCAGGCCTCGGCGAAGGCCTTCACGTCCAGCATGCGGATGTGGTCGGCGTTGATCGCCTCGGCCTTCTTCAGGTCGAAGCGGGCCGGGTTCGCGTTCACGTCCGCGAGGTCGAACTTGCCGACCATCTCCGGGATCGTGAAGACGTCCTGGTCGGCGGAGAACGACCAGCCGAGCAGGGAGAGGTAGTTGAGCAGGCCCTCCGGGAGGAAACCGCGCTCCCTGTAGAGGTTGAGCGAGGCCTGGGGGTCGCGCTTGCTCAGCTTCTTGTTGCCCTCGCCCATGACGTACGGGAGGTGGCCGAACTCGGGGATCGTCTTGGCGATGCCGAGCTCGATCAGCGCCTTGTAGAGGGCGATCTGGCGGGGCGTGGAGGAGAGCAGGTCCTCGCCGCGCAGGACGTGGGTGATCTCCATCAGGGCGTCGTCGACCGGGTTCACCAGGGTGTACAGCGGGGCGCCGTTGGCGCGCACGATGCCGTAGTCGGTGACGTTCTCCGCCTGGACGGTGATCTCGCCGCGGACCAGGTCGACGAAGGTGGTGGCCTCGTCGGGCATCCGGAAGCGGACGATGTGGCTGCGGCCCTCGGCCTCGTACGCCTGCTTCTGCTCGGCGGTGAGGTCGCGGCAGTGGCCGTCGTAACCGGAGGGCTTACCGGCGGCGCGGGCGGCCTCGCGGCGGGTGTCCAGCTCCTCGGTGGTGCAGTAGCACGGGTAGGCGTTGCCGGCGGCGATGAGCTTCTCGGCGACGTCCTGGTAGATGTCCATGCGCTGCGACTGGCGGTACGGCGCGTGCGGTCCGCCGACCTCGGGGCCCTCGTCCCAGTCGAAGCCCAGCCAGCGCATCGAGTCCAGGAGCTGCTCGTAGGACTCCTCGGAGTCGCGAGCCGCGTCGGTGTCCTCGATGCGGAAGACCAGGGAGCCCTCGTTGTGCCGGGCGTAGGCCCAGTTGAAGAGGGCGGTGCGGACCAGGCCCACGTGGGGGTTGCCGGTCGGCGAGGGACAGAAACGTACGCGGACGTTCGCGTTAGCCACGCTTGATCACCTTGTTGGTGAGAGTGCCGATGCCTTCGATGGTGACGGCGACCTCGTCGCCGACGTTGAGGGGGCCGACCCCTGCCGGGGTGCCCGTGAGGATGACGTCGCCCGGGAGCAGCGTCATGGCCTCGGTGATGTTCACGATCAGGTCCTCGATGTCGTGGACCATCTCGCTGGTGCGGCCGAGCTGGCGCTGCTGGCCGTTGACCGTGCACTGGATCGTGAGGTCGTTGGCCGCGGCCAGGTCGATGTCCGTCTCCACCCAGGGGCCGAGCGGGCAGGCGCTGTCGAAGCCCTTGGCGCGCGCCCACTGCTTCTCGCGGCGCTGGACGTCACGCGCGGTGACGTCGTTGGCGCAGGTGTAGCCGAAGATCACGTCCTTGACCCGCTCGCGGGGGACCTCGCGGCACATGCGGCCGATGACCACGGCCAGCTCGGCCTCGTGGTGCACTTCCTCGGAGAACGAGGGGTACGTGATGGCGTCGCCGGAGCCGATCATCGAGGTCGCGGGCTTGAAGAAGGCGAACGGGACGTCGGGGACGTCGCTGCCGAGCTCCTTGGCGTGCTCCGCGTAGTTGCGGCCGAAGGCCACGATCTTGTGTCCGATGACCGGCGGCAGCAGCCGGACCTTGCTCAGCGGGACCTTGACACCGCTGAGCTCGAAGTCGGCGACGTACGGACTGCCCTTGATGATGTCGACGACGAGTTCGTCGGGCTTGTCGCCCTCGACCGCGCCGAAAGCGACATTGCCGTCGATGGAGAACCTGGCGATGCGCACGTGAGCGTTTGCCCCTTGCTGGGATGGGGTGGAGTCTGACGCTCCAGGCTAACTCGGCACGACCCCCGGGCCTCCCCTTGTCAACCCGCCACAGGGGTCCCCGGCTCCGGCGCCACCATCAGGACCGTCCGCTTGGGGTTCGCGGTCTGGGTCGGGAGTTCCACGGCGTGTTCCGGGCGGTCGGCCGCGGCCTGGACCTCGTCGGCGTCCGTGAGGTGCGCGAGAGTGGTGCGGCGCGGGTTGGCTATGTTGCGGAACATCGTCGACTGCACAGTCTTCATCTGGGGTTCGGACCTTGTCGGTTGGGGCGTCGCACGAAGGACGCGGCTTGTCGGATTCGCCATCCCTGTAAAGCGTCAGGCTAAACATCCAATTCCCGGCCAAAGTCCGGATGAGGCCATGATCTTCGTGTGAGTTTGCTCACGAGCGAGCGGGCAAAAAGGTCAATTCACCCTCTCCCGCGACCACTTGGAAACGGACATTGCGCCACTGAAGCCACCATTCCGCTCCTGATCATGAAGACTGGGACACCCCTTGCCCCCAGCGGCTTTGGGGGGATGCGCCCGATTTCCCCTAGATCATTTTCTACATCTCGTGACACCTCACTCACGCCGTGTCACGTAGGTCGCGGCGCGACACACGGGCCTTGTTGGAGATCCTGCACTGTGCTGGAATTCCCGGGACCGCCGCGGGATCGAACCGGCGCGCAGGGGCGCAACGCAGCGCCGAGTGGCGGCGGGAAGGGGGAGCAGCGCCGGTCACTCACGACCACCCATGGGGCGCCGCGCGCCCCACGACGCCGACACCGTCCCGCCGTTACGCGGAGGGACGCCTGGTCCAGAGGTTGCGACGCTAGTGCAGGGACGTTTCAAGAGGGATGGCAAGGGGTCTCCCCAGGCCGACCGCGGCCGAGGGGATGCTTCGGCGGAGCCGGAGCGCGGGACCGACCGCGGCTCCTCGCCCCAGCACGCTCCGAACTCCGGCCCGGGTGCGCCCGGTGACAGCGGCCTCGGCGCCGCGCGCCAGGGGACCACGGGCACCGGCCCGGCGGCCGCCCCGGCCAAGGGCAAGGGTTCCGGCGCCAAGACGCCCAGCGGCCCCGGCTCCCGAATAGCCCTGCGCAACTGGCGCATCTCCACCCGCCTCGTCTCGCTGCTCGCGCTCCCCGTGATCACCGCGACCTCGCTCGGCGCGCTCCGCATCAACTCGTCCATGGACGAGATCCAGCAGCTCGACAACATGAAGCTGCTGACCGACATGACCAAGCAGGCCACCGAGCTGGCCGCGGCGCTCCAGGAGGAGCGCGACAAGTCGGCGGGCCCCCTCGCGCACGGCGCGAAGGCCACCGACTACACGGTCAAGGGCGCGCGCGACAAGACCGACCGCGTCTACCGGAACTTCCTCCAGGGCACCCAGGACCTGAACGACACCGACGGCGAGAAGGGCCTTCTCGGCGTCCGGCACAGCGCGGTCCAGATCACCCAGCAGCTCCAGGGCATCAACAAGGTCCGCAAGGACGCCTACGCCGACAAGGCCTCCACCTCGCAGACCGTCGAGGCCTACAGCCAGCTCGTCGAGCAGCTGCTCGCCCTTTCGCAGGACATGGCGCAGGCGACCAGCAACCCGGACATGATCCAGCGCACCCGCGCCCTGGCCGCCTTCTCCTCGGCCAAGGAGTACGCGTCCGTACAGCGCGCGATCATCGCCGCGGCGCTGCCCGCGAACGACGACGACTACGGCAAGATCTCCGAGACCGACCGCACCTTCGGCCTCAGCGCCAACGAAAAGGAGCGCGCGGAGCTCCAGACGTTCAGCAAGATCTACGTGGGCAACGCCGACGAGCTGACCCAGCCGATCGACGGCGGCAACCCCGGCACCAAGGCCGCCAACGAGTACGCCAAGCGCGTCCTCGAGCAGGAAGGCGGCATCAGGCTCCAGGACAAGCGGTCGTACAAGGACTGGGTCGACAACGACACCACCAAGATCGACGCGATGTCGAAGATCGAGCTCACGCTGCTCGGCGAGATGGAGCAGAAGGCCCGCGAGCTGCGCAACGAGGCGGAGCAGGCGGCCATCCTCAACGGTGCGCTGATCCTGCTCGTGCTCGGCGTCTCGCTCGTCGGCGCCTTCGTCGTGGCCCGGTCCATGATCCGCTCGCTGCGCCGGCTCCAGGACACCGCCACCAAGGTCGCCCAGGACCGCCTGCCCGAGCTGGTCAAGCAGCTCTCCGAGTCGGACCCGCAGGACGTCGACACCTCCGTCGAGTCCGTCGGCGTGCACTCCAGGGACGAGATCGGCCAGGTGGCCGCGGCCTTCGACGACGTGCACCGCGAGGCCGTCCGCCTCGCCGCCGAGCAGGCCCTCCTGCGGGGCAACGTCAACGCGATGTTCACCAACCTCTCGCGCCGTTCCCAGGGCCTCATCCAGCGTCAGCTCTCGCTCATCTCCGAGCTGGAGTCGCGCGAGGCCGACCCGGACCAGCTGTCCTCGCTCTTCAAGCTCGACCACCTCGCGACCCGCATGCGCCGTAACGGCGAGAACCTCCTCGTGCTCGCCGGTGAAGAGCCCGGCCGCCGGTGGACCAGGCCCGTCCCGCTCGTCGACGTGCTCCGTGCCGCCGCCTCCGAGGTGGAGCAGTACGAGCGCATCGAGCTCTCCGCCGTACCCTCCACCGAGGTCGCGGGACGCGTGGTCAACGACCTCGTGCACCTGCTCGCCGAGCTCCTGGAGAACGCGACCTCGTTCTCCTCGCCGCAGACCAAGGTCAAGGTCACCGGTCACGCGCTGCCCGACGGCCGCGTCCTCATCGAGATCCACGACACCGGCATCGGCCTCTCCCCCGAGGACCTCGCCGCGATCAACGAGCGGCTCGCTTCGCCGCCCACCGTGGACGTCTCGGTCTCCCGCCGCATGGGTCTGTTCGTGGTCGGCCGCCTCTCGCAGCGCCACGGCATCCGCATCCAGCTGCGCCCGTCCGACTCCGGCGGTACGACGGCGCTCGTCATGCTGCCCGTCGACGTCGCCCAGGGCGGCAAGAAGGTGCCCGGCGCGCCCGCGCCGACCGGTGGTCCCGCCGCGGCCCAGGCCGCCGCGGGCGCTGCCGCCGCGCGACGCGGTGTCGGCGCCGGCAACAACGCCCCCGGCCTGCCCGGCGCTCCCGGCCGCGGTGGTCCGGGCGCGGGTGGCCAGGGCGGTCCCGGCCTGCTCGGCGCCGGTGCGCCGCGCGGCCAGGTGGCGGGCTCGGGTCCGCGCGCCGCGCTGCCTTCGCGGGACTCGGGACAGCGTCCGCCGTCGGCTCCGCAGGGCCAGCAGCAGTCCGGACTCCCGGGCCAGCCGCAGCAGGGCGACCGCTCCGGTGCGGGCGCCGGTGCCTTCGGGCAGCAGGGCGGCCGCGGTGACTCGGGCGCTCCGCAGCCCCCGGTGCCGCAGCAGCGCACGAACGCCATCAACGAGCCGGGCGACCAGGGCCGTCGGCCGCAGCTGCCGCCGCGAGTGGGGCCTCCCCTGGTCGAGCGGAGCCGCGAGCTCGGGGAAGGTCCGCGCGCCGAGCTGCCCGGCGGCAACCCGCAGCCGCGCGTGCCCAGCTGGAGCGACGAGAACGCGCAGCCGCAGGTGGCGCGCGAGCCGTTCGACACCCCGCGCGGTCACGAGGAGCACGACTCCACGGGCCAGTTCCCCCAGCCCGCCGCGACCGACGACCTCCAGGGTCCGGGCTCCACCGCGCAGTTCGCGCGCCCGGACTTCGACGGACCGCCGCCGGGTACGTCGGCGCCGCAGGACACCAGCGGTGCCGGTGTGCAGGGTCCCGGTGCGGGCTCCGGCAGCGGCCCCTTCGTCCGCTCGGACGTCTTCGGCGGGCCGCAGCAGGAGACTCCGCAGAGCAGGCCGCAGGACCAGGGCAACGCCCAGGCTCCGCACGGCGGCCGCGAGATGCCCGACTACACCGTGCCGCGTCCGCCTGCCCCCCGCCGCGGCCAGGGCGACCCGAACCAGCAGGGTCAGCAGGAGCGTCAGGGCCAGCAAGGTCAGCCGGGCCAGCCGAACCAGGGCATACCCCAGCAGCCGCAGACCTCGTCGCAGCAGCCCGGCCAGCACCAGGACCGGCAGCAGGAGCAGCAGAACCAGCAGGGTCAGCAGGCCCCGCAGAGCCGGCCGGACCCGCTCAGCGACCCGCTCAGCCAGCAGGACCTGCTGAACCAGCCCACCTCCGGCGGCGGTCGTACGCCGCTGTACGACACGCTGGAGACCAACTGGTTCCAGCAGCAGCAGGCCGCGCAGAACCAGCAGGCCCCGCAGCAGGATCAGGGCAGGGCGGACCACGGACGCCAGGAGCAGGGCAACCAGGGCCAGGGCAACCAGGGTCAGAGCCAGGGTCAGGGTCAGAGCCAGGGCCAGGGTCAGGACCTGTTCGGCGGCGTGCAGGGTGGCGGCCTCGCTCCCGAGCCGCCGCGCCGCCAGGCCCCGCAGCGTCCGCTGCCCTCGCGCCCCCAGCGTCAGGACCCGGCGGCCGCGCCGTCCGCTCCGACCTCAGGCGGCAGCGGCGGGTTCAACGGCTTCGGCGGTAACTCCGCGAGCTCCGCGGGCTCCGGGACGACGGCGAACACCGGCGACGCGGGGAACACCGGGAACGCGACCGGCACCAACGGCGCCGGTATGCCCGGCAACTGGCGCAGCTCGCCCAACGACGAGCTGGGCCGTCAGGCCGAGCGCGTCAGGCAGCCCTCCGCGGGCGGCGTCACCACATCCGGTCTGCCGCGCCGCGTCCCGCGGGCCAATCTGGTCGCGGGCACGGCTCAGCAGCAGCAGGACAGCACAGGTCCGCAGGTCTCGCGTGCGCCCGACGACGTACGCGGCCGGCTGACGAATCTCCGTCGGGGCATTCAGCAGGGTCGCCAGGCCGGCACCGGCCAGACCGGCAGTTTCCCTCGCCCCACTCACCAGCAGGAGCGTTAGTTGAGTCCGATGAGCCAGGCGGCACAGAATCTGAACTGGTTGATCACCAACTTCGTGGACAACACCCCCGGGGTGTCCCACACGGTCGTGGTCTCCGCCGACGGCCTCCTTCTGGCGATGTCCGTAGGGTTCCCGCGGGACCGGGCCGACCAGCTCGCCGCGGTCGCCTCCGGTCTGACCTCGCTGACCGCCGGGGCCTCCCGGATCTTCGAGGGCGGCACCGTCACGCAGACCGTGGTGGAGATGGAGCGGGGGTTCCTCTTCATCATGTCGGTCTCCGACGGCTCGTCCCTCGCGGTGCTCGCGCACCCCGAGTGCGACATCGGCCTCGTCGGGTACGAGATGGCGCTGCTCGTCGACCGCGCGGGTGCCGTCCTGACCCCGGATCTCCGCGCCGAGTTGCAGGGCAGCCTGCTCCACTAGCTCCGAAGCCTTGCCCCTTCGGCCGCCCCACCGACCGAACGTACTGACCAACCGTCCGGCCGCCACACTGCCCCCACCGGCTCTGTCAGACGGCACACGCAGATGACCTGCTGTCCCGCCCGGAGGATCCATGACCCCGCCCACCGCCTCTCACAACCCGTACGGGGACGCTTCGTACGGAATGGAGGGCGACCAGCCGCTGGTGCGTCCCTACGCGATGACCGGCGGCCGGACCAGGCCCCGCTACCAGCTCGCCATCGAGGCGCTGGTGAGCACCACGGCCGACCCGGCCCAGCTGATGGGGCTGCTCCCCGAGCACCAGCGGATCTGCCACCTGTGCCGTGAGGTCAAGTCGGTGGCCGAGGTCTCGGCGCTCCTGTCGATGCCGCTCGGTGTGGCCCGGATCCTCGTGGCGGACCTGGCGGAGGCCGGGCTCGTCGCCATTCACCAGCCCGGCGGCGACGAGAACGCCGGTGGCCAGCCTGACGTGACACTGCTCGAAAGGGTGCTCAGTGGACTTCGCAAGCTCTAGCGACGGAGCGACCCGCTCCACCACCAGCGCGAAGATCGTGGTGGCGGGCGGCTTCGGCGTGGGCAAGACCACGTTCGTCGGGGCGGTTTCCGAGATCAACCCGCTGCGCACCGAGGCCGTCATGACGTCCGCCTCCGCGGGCATCGACGACCTCACCCACACCGGGGACAAGACGACGACCACCGTCGCCATGGACTTCGGCCGCATCACGCTGGACCAGGACCTGATCCTGTACCTCTTCGGTACGCCGGGTCAGGACCGGTTCTGGTTCATGTGGGACGACCTCGTGCGCGGTGCCATCGGCGCGGTCGTGCTCGTGGACACCCGCCGTCTCGCCGACTGCTTCCCCGCCGTCGACTACTTCGAGAACAGCGGGCTGCCGTTCGTCATCGCCCTCAACGGCTTCGACGGCCACCAGCCCTACACCCCCGACGAGGTGCGCGAGGCGCTCCAGATCGGACCGGGTACGCCGATCATCACCACCGACGCGCGACACCGTGCGGACGCAAAGAGTGGCTTGATCACGCTGGTCGAGCACGCACTCATGGCACGTCTCAAGTAGGAAGAGCCATACGGCAGTTGTCGTAGCCCACACGGAGCGGCCTGTGTCCTTTGACACGGCCGCCCGCCGTGTTCATAACGTTTCGACAGAGAATTGCCAGGTGACCGCCACACATCGCGGTCATCTGGTGTCGCTGCGCGCACAAGAGCCCCGCCTTTTGGCGGGGCTCGCTCTTTTTGACCGATTTATCTGAGGCTTACACCACTTGGAACTTCCGCTTCCGACTGTTTGGAAGAGCGGCCCCTGACGTGCTGGAATGCGCTGAACTGCCCAGTAGCACGGGCCTTGGAGACGACAGCGGCACGACGTGAGTGCCGCCGCCGAGAGGTTGTTGGTCGAGTGAGGCGAAGCAAGCCGAGCCCCGCGGCACCCCCCACCGGGGACGCGCGGGGCAACTTCACCCCGCCGCCGCGCACAGCGGCGTCCCCTGTTGACGCGGCCGCACCCGGCAACGAGCCCCTGGCTCCCTCCGGCGGACGGATGTCCCCGCGCAACTGGCGGGTGCCGACCCGGCTGAACGCGATCCTGCTCATACCCGTGCTCGTCGGCCTCGTCATGGGCGGCTTCCAGGTCAAGGGCTCCATCGACACCTGGCACGAAGCCCAGGACGCCGAGAACACCGCCCGCCTGGTGCGGGCGTCGCTGAACTACGGCAACCGCCTCATCGAAGAGCGCGACATCACCGCCGCCCCGCTGCTCAAGGGCGACCGCAACGATCCGGCCGTGCTCAAGGCCCGCAAGGCCACCGACAGCGCGGCCCGCGAGTTCGACGCGGCCGCCGAGAAGATGCCGGACAAGGAAGGCCTCAACCGCCGCCTCGACGGCTTCCACAAGGTGGAGCCGAAGCTCGCCGCCCTGCGGCAGGCCGCGTACACCACCAAGCTCAGCGGCGTGAAGACCGAAGAGGGTTACGTCGCCATCCAGCACCCCTTGATGGAGTTCGCCAACGAACTCGGTCTGGGCACCGGCAACATCACCAGCTACGGCCGCACGGTCTACGCCATCTCGCTCTCCAAGGCGGCGCTCTCCCTGGAGCGCTCCATCGGCACGCACCTGCTGGTCAAGCCGGGCCCCGGCACCGGCTCACTCACGCTGCAGCGCACCTCGCTCTCCTCGTACGCCTACCTGGAGCGCATCGCCATCGAGGAGTACACCGGCGGCGGCACCCCCGAGGACGTCGCCAAGCTGGAGGACGCCAAGAAGGAGCTGACGGCCGCCGGCGAGAAGCAGGCCAAGGAGGCCGCGGCCGCCGCGAAGTCGCAGGGCAAGGCCTTCGTCCCGCCGCCGACGCAGGAGAAGATGGTCGCCGCCCTCGCCAACCTGGCGAGCACGCAGCCCAGCGCCCGGGTCGAGCTGGCCGGTGACGGCATCACGCGTGAGGCCTGGTGGGCGACGACCACCGCCAAGTTCGACGCGTACCGCACCATCGAGTCCGACCTCGCCGACAAGGCCGTGGACGAGGCGTCCGACATCGCGGCCGGAGCCCAGCGCGACGCGTACATCTCCGGTGCCGTCGTGGTGCTCGCACTCCTTGCCGCCTTCATCCTCGCCGGGCTCATGGCCCGCCAGATGTCCCGCTCGATGCGCCAGCTGCGCACCGCCGCCTTCGGCATCGCCGAGCAGCGCCTGCCGATGCTGGTCGACCAGCTCTCGCGCACCGACCCGGGCCGCGTGGACACCCGCGTCCAGCCCATCCCGATCACGTCCACCGACGAGATCGGCGAGGTCGCACGCGCCTTCGACCAGGTGCACCGCGAGGCGGTCAGGCTCGCCGCCGAGCAGGCCCTGCTGCGCGGCAACATCAACGCCATCTTCACCAACCTCTCGCGCCGCAACCAGTCGCTGATCGAGGGCCAGCTGACCCTCATCACCGACCTGGAGAACAACGAGGCCGACCCGGACCAGCTGGAGAGCCTCTTCCGCCTGGACCACCTGGCGACCCGCATGCGCCGCAACGGCGAGAACCTCCTGGTCCTCTCCGGCGAGGAACCGGGCCGCCGCTGGGACCAGCCGGTCCCGCTGGTCGACGTGCTGCGCGCCGCCTCCTCCGAGGTGGAACAGTACGAGCGCATCGAGCTGTCCGGCGTACCGGAGGCCGAGATCCACGGCCTGGCCGTGACCGACCTCGTGCACCTGCTCGCCGAGCTCCTGGAGAACGCCACCACGTTCTCCTCGCCGCAGACCAAGGTCCGCGTCACCGCGACCCGCCTGCCCGACGGCCGCGTCATGGTCGAGATCCACGACAAGGGCATCGGCCTGACCGCCGAGGACTTCGCGGACATCAACCACAAGCTGGCCAACCCGCCGACCGTGGACGCCGCGATCTCGCAGCGCATGGGCCTGTTCGTGGTCGGCCGGCTGTCCGACCGGCACGGCATCCGTGTCCAGCTGCGGCCCTCGGGCGAGCAGGCGGGCACCACCTCGCTGGTCATGCTGCCGGACGGGATCACGCACGGTGGCGGTGGCGAGCACCACGCGCAGGACCCCGAGTTCACCGTCTCCTCGATCATCCCCGAGCAGCAGGCGCTCGCGCCCGAGCCGCTGCGCACCGCCGCCGAACTGGGCTTCGACGACACCCGCTACCACGGTGACGGCGGCGAGGGGCAGCACGAACTCGACCCGGTCGGCCGCTCGTTGATGCGCGAGGAGCGCCGCGCGGCGCTCGAGGCGCAGGCCCACCAGGACGGGACCCATCAGCACGGCGGCCACCGTCCGCTCTTCCGCGACGAGGTCGAACCGGGTTCCCAGCCGCAGCAGTTCCCGCAGCAGGGCGGGTACGGCCAGGGTGCGCACGCTCCGGGATACGACCAGCACGGGTACGACCAGCAGCAGTCGGCGTACGACCAGGGGGCCGGTTACGACCAGGGTCAGCAGGCGTACGGAAACGAGCAGCAGTACTACCCGGCGCAGGACGGCTACCAGGACCAGCAGGTCAGCTATCCGGAGCGGTCCCAGCAGGACGACTGGCCCACCCAGGACGGTTACCAGGACGCCTATCAGGGCGAGTACGCTCCGCAACCGGAATCTGTACCGGTGGCCCCCGCGGACGAGGCGGAACGCGTAGGCTTCGACCGTCCCGGTCCGGTCCCGTCCACCGTCCACGAGATGACCGACGCGGGCCTCCCGCGCCGCGGTTCCACCGCTCCCGGCGGCAACGGAAGCGCCCCCGCGGACGCCGTGGACGAGAGCCGGAACGCGGCCGGCGGCAGCGGCGACGAGGACTGGCGCTCGTCCAACGACGAGCGCTGGCAGCGGGCCGAGCGCCTCAAGGAGCCGAAGGCGGGCGGGGTCACCTCGTCCGGGCTCCCGCGGCGGGTGCCCAAGGCCAACCTGGTCGAGGGCACCGCGGAACAGACTCCACAGGGCGGCCCCCAGGTCTCCCGCGACCCCGAGGACGTACGGGGCAGGCTGAGCAACCTGCGCCGCGGCGTCCAGCGGGGACGCACCGCAAGCAGTGACACGAATGGCCAGGGCTTCAGCCCTGATAGCACCTACAACCAGGAGCGTTAGTGTGAGCCCGATGAGCCAGGCGGCACAGAATCTGAACTGGTTGATCACCAACTTCGTGGACAACACCCCCGGGGTGTCCCACACGGTCGTGGTCTCCGCCGACGGCCTCCTTCTGGCGATGTCCGAAGGGTTCCCGCGCGACCGGGCCGACCAGCTCGCGGCGGTCGCCTCGGGTCTGACCTCGCTGACCGCCGGGGCCTCCCGGATCTTCGAGGGCGGCTCCGTGACCCAGACCGTTGTGGAGATGGAGCGAGGATTTCTCTTCATCATGTCCATCTCCGACGGCTCCTCCCTCGCCGTGCTCGCCCACCCGGATGCGGACATCGGTCTCGTTGGGTACGAAATGGCACTTCTTGTCGATCGTGCGGGCACGGTGCTCACGCCGGACCTGCGCGCGGAGCTCCAGGGGAGCCTTCTCAACTAACAGACAGACGGTGCGTTTTCGCGCCTCGTGGCCGTAAGGTTTCGGGACGCGGCTCCACAGTGATGGTGCCCGGCACAGTTGGAGGAGGAAGCAACGTGGCAACACCCCCAGACGGTTCGTCTTCGGCCCACTGGTCCCCCGGTCACGGCCAGGGCGGCCAGCACGACGGCGGCCCGAACCGGTACAACTTCCCCTCCGCGCCGAGCCACCGCCGCCAGCCCTACGCACCGCCCCAGCAGCAGCCCCAGCAGCCGGGGCCGCGCCCGTACGACCAGGGGCCTGGCCGAATCCAGCCGGTCCAGCCCCAGCGGCGCGCCCCCGAACCGGCGCCCGCGGGGTCGGTGAACAACCCCCTGGTGCGCCCGTACGCCATGACGGGCGGCCGCACCAGGCCCCGCTACCAGCTCGCCATCGAGGCACTGGTGCACACCACCGCACAACCGCACCAGCTCCAGGGCCAGTTGCCCGAGCATCAGCGGATCTGCAACCTGTGCCACGAGATCAAGTCAGTGGCTGAGATCTCGGCACTGCTCTCCATCCCCCTCGGCGTCGCCCGGATCCTCGTAGCCGACCTGGCGGAGGCCGGACTCGTCGCCATCCATCAGCCCGGCGGAGACGATTCCGCCGGCGGCCAGCCAGACGTGACACTGCTCGAAAGGGTGCTCAGTGGACTTCGCAAGCTCTAGCGGCGGAGCAACAGCCCGCTCCACCACCAGCGCGAAAATCGTGGTGGCGGGCGGCTTCGGCGTGGGCAAGACCACGTTCGTCGGGGCGGTCTCTGAGATCAACCCGCTGCGCACCGAGGCCGTCATGACGTCCGCGTCCGCGGGCATCGACGACCTCACCCACACCGGAGACAAGACCACCACGACGGTGGCCATGGACTTCGGTCGCATCACCCTGGACCAGGACCTGATCCTGTACCTCTTCGGTACGCCGGGGCAGGACCGCTTCTGGTTCATGTGGGACGACTTGGTCCGTGGCGCCATCGGCGCGGTCGTCCTGGTCGACACGAGGCGGCTCGCCGACTGCTTCCCCGCCGTCGACTACTTCGAGAACTCCGGACTCCCTTTCGTCATCGCCCTCAACGGCTTCGACGGCCACCAGCCCTACACCCCCGACGAGGTGCGCGAGGCGCTCCAGATCGGACCGGACACCCCGATCATCACGACCGACGCCCGGCACCGCGCCGACGCGAAGAGCGCACTGATCACGCTGGTCGAGCACGCGCTGATGGCCCGGCTGCGGTAGGGCTCGCGCCGCACTCGACCGAAGGCGGGGCCGGTTCACCACGTCCGTGGTGAACCGGCCCCGCCTTTTCGATGCGCCCTGGAAACGCACGCGGGCCCCGCCCTCCCAAAGGAGGACGGGGCCCGATGTACGACCTGGGTGTCAGCCCTGCCAGCTGTGCGGTGCCCGGAAGCCCGGGGTGCGCTCCAGGCGGCGCCAGCCGGCCCTGTCGTGGCCTCGGCGGGCCGCGGGGGCGGTGGGCCGGGCGGCGGCGCGGGCCAGCAGGACGGCGGTGATGGCCGCGACCTCTTCGGGGTCGGCGTGGCCCTTCTCGACGCGGATGTCGGCGGTAGTCATGTGCAGCGTTCTCCTTGTGGGCTACTGCGGCGCAGGGTTACTGCGGAGGGTTGCCGTGCTTGCGCGAGGGCAGGTCGGCGTGCTTGTTGCGGAGCATCGCGAGGGACTTGACGAGGACCTCGCGGGTCTCGGCGGGGTCGATGACGTCGTCGACGAGGCCGCGCTCCGCCGCGTAGTACGGGTGCATCAGCTCGGCCTTGTACTCCTTGACCATGCGGGCGCGCATGGCCTCGGGGTCCTCGGCGGCGGCGATCTGGCGCCGGAAGATGACGTTCGCGGCGCCCTCGGCGCCCATGACCGCGATCTCGTTGGTCGGCCAGGCGTAGGTGAGGTCCGCGCCGATGGACTGGCTGTCCATCACGATGTACGCGCCGCCGTACGCCTTGCGCAGGATCAGCGAGATCCGCGGGACGGTGGCGTTGCAGTACGCGTAGAGCAGCTTGGCGCCGTGCCGGATGATGCCGCCGTGCTCCTGGTCGACGCCGGGCAGGAAGCCGGGGACGTCGAGGAGGGTGACGATCGGGATGTTGAAGGCGTCGCACATCTGGACGAAGCGGGCCGCCTTCTCGGAGGCCTCGATGTCCAGGACGCCCGCGAGGGACTGCGGCTGGTTGGCGACGATGCCGACGACCTTGCCGTCCAGGCGGGCCAGGGCGCAGATGATGTTGCGCGCCCAGCGCTCGTGGACCTCCAGGTAGTCGCCGTCGTCGACGAGCTCCTCGATGACCTTGGTCATGTCGTACGGACGGTTGCCGTCCGCGGGGACCAGGTCGAGCAGAACGTCCGAGCGGCGCTCGGCCGGGTCCTCCGACTCGTGGGCCGGCGGGTTCTCCCGGTTGTTCGAGGGGAGCATCGAGATCAGGTAGCGGACCTCGGCCAGGCAGGTCTCTTCGTCGTCGTACGCGAAGTGGCAGACGCCCGAGGTCTCGGCGTGCACGTCCGCGCCGCCCAGGCCGTTCTGGGAGATCTCCTCGCCGGTCACCGCGCGGACCACGTCGGGTCCCGTGATGAACATCTGCGAGGTGTCGCGGACCATGAACACGAAGTCGGTCAGGGCCGGCGAGTAGGCCGCGCCGCCCGCGCACGGACCGAGCATCACCGAGATCTGCGGGATGACGCCGGACGCCTTGGTGTTGCGCTGGAAGATGCCGCCGTACCCGGCGAGGGCGGAGACGCCCTCCTGGATGCGGGCGCCCGCGCCGTCGTTCAGGGAGACCAGCGGGGCACCGGCCGCGATGGCCATGTCCATGATCTTGTGGATCTTGGTGGCGTGGGCCTCGCCCAGGGCGCCGCCGAAGATCCGGAAGTCGTGGGCGTAGACGAAGACCGTGCGGCCCTCCACCGTGCCCCAGCCGGTGATGACACCGTCGGTGTACGGCTTCTTCGCCTCCAGGCCGAAGCCCGTGGCGCGGTGCCTGCGCAGCTGCTCGACCTCGTTGAACGAGTCCGGGTCGAGAAGCAGCTCGATCCGCTCGCGTGCGGTCAGCTTGCCCTTGGCGTGCTGCGCCTCGGTCGCCTTCTCGCTGGGCCCGCGCAGCGCCTGGGCACGGATCTCGTGCAGCTCGGCCACGCGGCCACGCGCGTCGGTGGGCTCGCCCGCCGAATCACCGGCGGAAGCGGTCTCGTCCAAAACGGTCATGTAGCGACCTTACGGAGCGCCCCTACGGAAACGGACCGTCGACTCCGTACAGTCTCCGGGCCGTTTTCCTGGCGGCCCCGAACAGAAGAGGGCGGGGTTACTGAAGAAGTGACTGTTCAGCCCTCCGCCCGCTGTGGGGATTCCACAAAAACGGCCCCGGAAGCAATCCTTCCGGCGAGGCCGGTCAACTGAGAGACAGCTCACATCGGTGGCTCGCGCACGCCGTGCCCGGCGTGATCCGCAGTCGCAGCGCCCCGCCGGTGCCGAGCACCTCGACCGAGGGATCCTTGCGCACGACCCGGACTCCGGGCCGGTTCCAGGTGAATTCGAGGGGTTCTCCGGTGCGCGGGGGCTCGCTCACATGAACCGTAGCGCTTCTCCCCTTGCGGCGGACCAGCACGCTCGCGGGCCGTGAGACCGCGAGCTGCCCGGCCCTGCCCGCCTGCCAGAAGTTGGCCGCGGTCAGGCCCAGCGAGTCGACGGAGATGGCCTGGACCGTGGCCGAATTGGTGAGGACCGACAACCAGCGCCGGTCGCCCGCCCTGGCCGCGACGGCCCTGCGCGAGGCCCCCGGCATGAGCACATAGGCGTACGCGGCGTCCGTGGGGTCGGTGCCGTGGTCGAGCCAGAGCGTCTGCCAGCGGCGGGTGCGGCGCTCCGTGGAGCTGGTGGTGTTGATGTCGGACCAGGCCCCCGTGCGGTCCTCGCGGAGGGTCTTCAGGGCGGTGGCGCCGCCGGGGAAGACCCAGCCGCCGTGCCCTTCGAGGTGGGCCCAGCGCGGGGCCGTGCGCTCGTCGAGGGTGAGGGCCGCGGTGCCCGCCTCACCGAGATTGCGGTTGTCGACGACCGTCTCGACGGGCACGCCGTCGCTCGCGGTGATCCCCGCGCCGAGACAGATCACGGCGTCGGCGACGCAGAACCAGGACTTGCGGGCCTCCAGGGTCGCGCCGAGGCCCTTCACGTGCTGGCCGACCGCCGCGAACTCGCCGTCCGTGGCGCCGCCGACCCAGCTCACGGCGGGCCTGGCCGCGCCCCACTCGCCGCCCGCCTTGTCGGCGAGCCGCTTGGTGGAGACGGTCGTGCCGGGCAGTCGGTAGGGGTCGACGGTCGGCCAGAACCAGTCGGTGAACTGGTCGGACGGCTTTCCCGCGGGCCACCAGGAGAGCATCCCCGCGCCCGTGTGCCAGCCGCGCGGGTTCTCGCCGTTGCCGCACTCGTAGTACGAGATGCGTTCCGATGCCATCGAGAGGTTCGCGGCGAAGCCGGGGCGGCGGTGCACGGCCCGGTCCATGGCGGCGAAGAGCCGGTGCCCGACCGGCTCGGGCGCGGCCCGCACGGCGGAGTCGGCCACCGCGTGCAGCCGCGCGAGGTCGGCGACGCCGAGCTGGCGGGCGGCGAGGATCGGGGTGACGGTGTCCCGCTCGATCCAGCCCTTGATCCGCGCGTGCCAGCGGGTGCGCTCCTCGGCGCTCGCGCCGCCCGCGAGCATGGCCATGGCGGCGATCAGGCCCTGCCCGTGGAAGTGGTCGCTGCGCATGATCTTCCGGTCGTCGCCCTTGAGGTAACCGCGGCTGACGGCACGGCCGTTGACGCTGTCCATCGCGAGGCCGTCCAGGATCAGCGGCGCGTAGGCGTGCTCCACGCTGTCCAGGATGATCTGCTTCTTGGGGTCCTTCACCTCCCACGTCGACCCGGCGAGCAGGGCGAAGAGCCGCCCGAGCCCGTCGAGCATGACCTGGCCGTACGTTCCCGAGTAGGCGATCCAGGTGTGCTGGAGGAACGAGCCGTCCGCGTAGAGGCCGTCGCCCTTGGTGACGTAGGGGAAGACCGGCGAGAGCGCGTCGCGGGCGAGGGCGACCTTGGCGGCGTCGCGGCCGAGGATGCCGCGCAGGGCGACGGAGCGGCACAGGTCGACGCGGTTGGCGCCGGTCGACGTGCCGGTGTAGTCGCCGATCGCGGAGTCGGGGACGAAGTGGTCGACGGCGGCGAAGGCGGCCTCGCGCTGCGCCGGGGAGAGCTCGTCGTGGAGCGCGGCGACGAGGTCCATCAGGAGGCGGGGGCTGCCGATCTGCCACTCCCACCAGTTGCCGTAGCGGGTGGTGGCCGCGTGGTAGACGGTGGTGCCGACGTGGTCGACGCCGCGCAGGATGTCGGCGAGCAGTCCGGCGTCCCCGGTCGATCCGGTGCCCTCGTACAGATACGCCTGGGTCATCGTCCACAGCCTGCTGTAGCTGAGGGTGATGCCGGCCGGCGGGTCGAACGGGGCGGTGGGCCAGAGGGAGTCGGCGGCGGGCGCCATCGACGCCCGGAAGCCGCGGGCGAGTTCGCCGGTCTCCTTCAGGCGGGCGGCGTACGGCTCGGCGGTGGGGTCGTAGCCGGTGCCGAGGGATATCTCCAGCCAGCGCTTGCGCAGGGCCTCGAACTCGTCGTCCCCCGCGGCGGCGTACGCCGGGGAAGGAAGGTTCAGCATGGCTCCGGCTCCTGCACTGACGAAAGCGGTTGCGGCAAGAAATGTACGTCGTGTCGGCATCATGCGACAGGGATCTATCAACCAAAAGAAAGCGCTGTCTATACCTCTGACAGAGATTGGTCCCGGCGCCGTAAGGGGCGCGGGGAGCTGCGCGCCCAGCCACGACGGACCCGCAGCCCCCCGACACCCGAACCACCCCGAACCGACCCAATCCGAACGGAACCACCCCGCCCAAGCGCAGAGCTATCGCGTCGCGTCGCGGCGGAACAGCGAGCGCGACCACACGAACCCGACCAGGACGATGACCACGCCCCAACCCACCGCCAGCGGGCCGAACTTGCCGATCTCGCTGCCCAGGAGCAGCCCGCGCAGGGTCTCGATGAAGGCGGTGTAGGGCTGCCACTCGGCGAAGTGGCGCAGCCAGTCCGGCATCGAGTCGAGCGGCACGAACGCGCTGCTGAGGAACGGCAGCAGGAAGGAGAAGGGCAGCGCGACGCTGCTCGCCGCCTCCGGGGCCTTGACCAGCTGGCCGAGCGCGACCGCGAGCCAGGTGAGGGCGAAGCACATCAGGGCGAGGAGCCCGGCGGCCGCGACCCATTCAAGGGGTTCGGCGCCGGACCGGAAGCCCACCAGGAAGGCGACGCCGACGAGCAGGACGATGCTGATCAGTGTCTGGATGACGGCGCCGACGGCCCGTCCGGTCAGGACCGATGACCCGCTGATCGGCATCGTGCGGAAGCGGGCCACGATGCCCTCGGTCATGTCGGTGCAGACGCCGACGGTGGTGGGCAGGACGCCCGAGCCGACGGCCATCAGGAGGATGCCGGGGACCAGGTAGTCGATGTACTCGCCGGACGACGCGTCGCCGATGCCCGCCGACATCGTGCCGCCGAAGACGTAGTTGAAGAGCAGCAGCATGGCGATGGGCATGCTCACCAGGCTGATCGTCATCGCCGGGTAGCGCCGCGCGTGCATCAGGTTGCGGCGCAGCATCGTCATCGAGTTCCGCAGCGCGGAGGTGGGCGCGGGGCCGAGGGCGGCGTGCGGGAGGGCCGGGGTGCTGGTGAGCGTACTCATCGGGTCGTCACTTCCTGGTGGTCGGGGCGGCCGGTCACGGCGAAGAACACGTCGTCCAGGTCGGGGGTGTCGATGCCGAGTCCCTCGACCTCGATCCCGGCGGCGTCGACCGCGTCGAGCACCGTCCTGACGGACCTCAGGCTGCCGTCGCCGGGGATCTGCAGGGTCATGGCCTCGTCGTCGCGGGCGCCGGTGCCGAGCAGCCGCTCGGCCTTCTCCAGGCCGCCGAGGTCGGCGAAGCGCAGCTGGACGTGGCCGCCGGGGACGAGTCGCTTGAGTTCGGCGGGGGTGCCCTGGGCGGCCAGCCTGCCGCCGCTCAGGACGGCGATGCGGTCGGCGAGCTGATCGGCCTCTTCCAGGTACTGCGTGGTCAGGAAGATGGTGACGCCGTCGGCGACGAGCTCGCGGACGATCTGCCACATGCCGTGCCTGCTGCGCGGGTCGAGTCCGGTGGTCGGCTCGTCGAGGAAGATGATGCTGGGGCCGCCGACGAGGGTCATCGCGATGTCGAGGCGGCGCCGCATGCCGCCCGAGTACGTCGAGGCGGGCTTCCTCGCCGCCTCGACGAGGTCGAACCGTTCGACGAGGTCGGCGGCGATCTCCCGGCTCCTGCGGCGCCCGAAGCCGTACAGGTCGGCCATGAGCATCAGGTTCTCCTCGCCGGTCAGGAGGTTGTCGACGGCGGAGAACTGGCCGGTGACGCCGATCGCGGCACGCACCGCGTCGGGTTCGCGCTTCAGGTCGTGGCCCGCGATCGTCACCTCACCGGCGTCGGCGCTGATGAGCGTCGACAGGATCTGCACGGCGGTGGTCTTGCCCGCGCCGTTGGGACCGAGCAGGGAGAAGATCGTGCCCTTGGGGATGTGCAGATCGATGCCGTCGAGGACGGTCTTCTCGCCGAAGGACTTGCGCAGTCCGGTGGCGGTGATGGCCACCGGCTGCGCGGAGTTGGGCGTTGCCATGTCCGTTCCTTTTCGGGTGGGGGCAGCCTCGGTACCGGACACCAGTTCGAAACTGATCCCGGGCGGCTGCCTGGGAGGCAGCAGAGGAGGGAGGGTGGAACGAAAGAGAGGGAGGGAAGAGGGGAAGCGGGGAAGCGGGGCCGGTCGGAGGCTGAGCTCGGAGCGGCCCGCGCCGGGCGGCGCCGTCAGGCGCGGTGGATCACGATGTCGCCCATCGAGGTCCGGGCCCGCACCTTGAGCGCGTCACCGGGCTCGCCCGGCGTCCCCGACTCCTCCAGGGACTGGCGCACGGTGCCCGCCTTGGTCCGCACGTCGAGCCAGGTCGCCGTGCCCTGCCGCACGCCGATCTCGATCCGGCCCACGGCGCTCTCCAGGACGGTCGAGCCGCGCACCAACTCCCCCACGGTGATGGGGCCGTTGGCGGTCTTCACGCTGACGTCGGCGCCCGCGTGGTCGACGGAGACGGCACCGTTGGAGGACTTCACCGTGAGGTCGCCGGTGGCCTCGCCGACCCGGATCGGGCCGTTGGAGTTCTTGATCCGTACGGTCCCCGCGATCTCGCCGAGGCGCACCTCGCCGGAGGACGTGGTGACCTCCGCGGGGCCCGCCGCGCTGCCCACGGACACCTCGCCGTAGCCGGTGTTCAGGTCCAGCTCGCCCGCCTGCTCGACCTGGATGTCGCCCGCGCCGGTCCGGTAGGCGCAGTCGCCGAGCCGTCCGTGGGCGACGAGGCCCGCCATGGCCGTCGCGCCGCGCAGCTCCGAGCCCGCGGGCAGCATGATCTCGACGTCGACCGAGGGGCTCTTGCGGCTGAAGAGCGAGTGCTCCTTGGGGCCCTTGACCAGCAGCTTTCCGTTGGCGAACTCGACGCGGACACGGCCCGCGGCCTTGACGTCCAGGTCGCTGGAGGCGTCGGTGGGACGGACGTCGACGACCGTGTCGGCGCGGTCCTCCGCCACGACCCGCAGGGTCCCGACGTAGAACTCGACGGTGGCGGAGATGGGCTTGGGGCTGTCGAAAGTAGGCATGGCTGTCCCGTCCTGTTGGCTCGGTGAGAAGTGAAGTCGTGCTCCGACGGCGGTGCTTGCGTGCACCGGCGGCGGTGAACTCGTGTGCCGGGGGCGTGAACTCGCTTGCTGGCGGGCGGACTTACCGCACCCAGCCGGTGAACCCGCCCCCGAAGCCCTGGGTCTCGCGGCGCCCCGCGGCCCGTGCCGCCCGGCCGCCGTCGGGCTGGTCGAGGGCGCCGGAGACGGCGCGGACCAGCCAGGCGTTGACCGAGAGCCCGTCGCGGTTCGCGGCCTCCTCGACGCGGGCCTTGACGTGGGCCGGCAGCCGGAGGTTGATGCGCGCGGTGCCGCCGTCGTCCCCGGCCTCGGGTGCGGGCGGCGGGGCGGGGGCCGGGGGCGGCGACATGAGCGCCTCGTACTCGGCCTGGGCGTCGAAGGGCTCCGCCGAGGGCGGCAAGGTGACCACGAACTCGGGGTCGAGGCCGCGCAGTCGCAGGTCGACCGAGCCCGGCACGAGCTCGCCGGTGATCTCCTCGGCGGCCGCGGAGAGCGCGTTGAGGAGGGTGAGCCTGGCCGCCGACTCCAGCGGTGCGGTGAGGCGCTCGGCGAGGGCGCGGGCTTCGTCGCCGCCCGCTTCGGCGGCCACCGCGAGCTCTTGCCTGAGCTGATCGACGTACTGCGTGAGGTTCATGACGCCATAGTGGCATCACGATGGCGCCATCGCAAGCCTCCAAGGGGCCAGACGTGACCCCAGGGGTCCTGGGATCGTTCATACATGCAGGTCAGGCCCGGTACGGAAAAATGTGGCACCAATCTGGTGCCACATGGCTCCACCGTGCCGCGACGGTGGCGCCACGCCCCGGAGAGGGCCGGTGCCACCGCCGCGTGGCGTCAGCCGCCGCAGTGGAACGTGGCGTTCCCCCAGTCCGCGTGGTCGTTGCCAGGGCCGTCGCCGCCGTCCCCGGTGAGCAGTTCGACGTACTTCGCGCCGGACACGTCGGCCGTCAGCGACCACGCGTCGTCGGCGGCCCCGAGGACCGGCGACTTCACCTTCTGGGTCCCGTCGGCCGTCACGGAGAACTGCACGCTCCCCCGCGTCCCCTGCGAGTCGTCCTGGCCGACCCACGCGGTGAAGGAGGTGCACTTCCCGCCGAGGTAGTAGCGGATCCGCCCCGGTGACGCGGTGCCAAGGCCCTTCGCGTAGACCGTGCCGTTGACCGTCAGCGGCTTGCCGTCGCCCGCGCCGGTCTCACCGTTCGACATGTCCTTCTCGGCGGGGCCCCAGCCGTTGTCCATGGCCGTCCAGTCGAGGTCGGACGCGTACGCGTCGGCGGCGGGCGGGGGCGGCAGGGTGCGCACGACGGTGTCCGCCGCCAGCTCCGCCGCGCCGTCGTCCGTGACGTACGTCGCCTTCGAACTCAGCGTGTACGAGCGGTAGTCGGCGTCCGCCGGGGGCGTCACCCGCCAGGTCGCGGTGGCCTTCGCGCCGGGCGCCACGGGGTCGAGGGCGACGGGGCCGGCGGGCTCGGACCGCCAGCCGTCGGGCAGCTCCAGGGACACCTCGACATCCGTCGCCCGGGTCTTCTCGTAGTTGGTGAAGACGGCCGTGACCTCGTTCTTCTCGCCGGGCTCCAGCGCCTCCCCGGCGCTCTCCACGTCGAGCGTGGCGCAGGCGGGACGCTCCTTCGCCGGGCCCAGGTCGGTGACCGCGAAGTCGTCCAGCGAGAAGTCCGCCTTCTCGTCCGCGCCGTCCCGCATCCGCAGCCCCACCCAGGTGTCCCCGCAGCCCGCCGTCACGGTCTGCTCGAAGCGGGCCGTGGTGCGCTGCCGAGGGATCGCCGTGGCACGGGACTCGACCGCATCGGGCCTGCCGTCCGCCGCGAGGCGGTCGTACCCTGTCACCCAGTCGAAGGAGTCGGCGTGACTCGACTGGTAGGAGTAACTGACCTTGTAGGCATGGCCGTTGACGAGTGGGACGGTGGCCGGGGTGGTGCGGTAGACCAGGCCGTGGTTGCCCTCGTGCGTCTTGAGCGAGTGCGCGCCCGTGAGTACGTCGTCGGTGGCCTTCCCGTTCCAGCCCGCCTGCGTGTAGGGGGCGTGCCGCAGCGCGATGTGCGTACGGGGGTCGGTGACGCCACCGCCCGCGCCCTTGGTGAAGGGGCCCCAGCCCTGGTCGACGGCCTCGAAGTCCTCCTGGACGACGCTCCCCCGGCCGCCCGCGGCCGCCGGTGCGCCGCCGACGATCCGCACGTCCGCGATCCGCACCTTCGCCGCGCCCGCGTCCGCGGCCACCTTGAGGGTGGTCCGGCCGTCGACTGGCGCGGTGAAGGCGACCTTCACGCGTTGCAGGAAGGTCCCGTGCCACTGGCTTCCGGCGTCGGTGTTCTCCAGGGCCGAACGCTCGACCGTGTGGCCGCGCCCGGCGATCGCCAGCGTCGTGCGCCGCTCCTCGCCGGGCTCGACCTCCACCCAGGCCGACGCGGTGTAGCGCTCGCCGGGGGTCAGTCCGGTGATCCGCTGGGCGACCGACGCGGCGCCGGGGCCGCTCAGTTCGGCGCTGTGGCGGCCCTTTCCGTCGGTGTCACGGCGTACGGAACCCGCCGTGTCCCAGGCGCGCAGGTCCGCGTCGTGGAAGCCCGGGTCGGCGACCGGGGTGCCCGCGCCCCACTTCGGGTCGGCGGGAGATCCGGCTCTCTTCGCGTCGCCGGACGCCTTCGGGTAGAGCACGTAGGGCTGCCCGGCCGCCGCCTTCAGGGTGACCTGGCCGCCCCGGGCCCGCACCGTGCCGCTCTTCACGCGCCCGTTGTCGGTCAGCTTGTAGACGGTGTACGAGGAGCCGGGCACCTGCCAACTCGTCGTACCGCCCGCCTTGTTGTAGTGGTAGAGCTTCTGGCCGCCGCCCTTCCTGGCCCAGGGCAGCAGATAGGTGTCACCGCTGAGGACCTTGCGGCCGTGGTCGTAGAACGTGCGCCTGCCGTCCTCGACGGTGCCGCGCAGGCCGCCGGTGAGCGTGACGTCGTCGCCGTCCCAGCGGGTGATGTCCTGGTGCTGGAGGAACTTGGCGGGCAGGTCGCGCTCCCAGATGTTGGCGTAGAAGGCGTTCCAGTCGTTCTCGCCGGTCCAGCCCTCGAACTCGTCGACGGCGCTCTGGCCGAGCACGGGGTCGGCGTTCCAGATGTCCTTCTCGCCGTTGCGGACGAAGCGGATGATCTTCGAGTTGAGGCCCTTGTTCGTCTTGGGCCCGTAGTCGAGGTCGTTGGCCCAGTGCGACCAGAGCGAGTCGCGCTCGAACTTGTCGGCCCATTCGGTGGCGAGGTTCCAGCCCTGCGCCTGCACGGCCTTCGCGGTCTGCTCGGCGATCCACCCGTGGGTGTAGTAGACGTCGATGTAGGCGAAGGAGAGGTTGGCGTCCGTCTCCTGTCTGAGCCGCTTCAGCCTGCGTGCCAGGTCGCCGCTGTTGATGTCGCGGCGCTGGTCGATGTAGTAGCTCTGGTTGAGCCAGTTCCAGCCGGGCTTGGACTTGTCGACCAGCTTCTCGTCGAAGGCGTTCGCCTCCGGGTACGCCTCGGTGGCGTTGATGTGGACGCCGAAGGTGGCGCCCCACTTCTTGCCGTCCTTCAGCAGCCGGTTGAGGTCCTTCAGGCCGCCCGCGCGCTTATTGATGTTGCCGCCGTAGTCGGGGTGCGCGGAGTCGTGGCCCTCGGACGCGTACCCCTTGAGGAGCGCCTGCTGGCCGAGGCCGTCCGTGGCGAGCGAGATCCTCTTGACGTCGTCGAGGGTGCGCAGGAACGGGTGCTGGGCCTGGCTGGCGAAGTTGAAGGGGATGTGGGTGATGACCCGGTCCGGGGTGCCTTCGCCGCCCTTGGGGCGGACGGCGATGGTGTCGCGGAAGGCGACGGCGCCGTCCTGCCAGTCGACCGCGCGGTCTCCGTTGGCGTCCGGCGTGACGACGACCTTCGCCCAGGGCAGGTCCTTGCCGCGGGCGGGCGCGGCGGCGCCGTCGCCGCGGTACACCCACTGCCCCGACCAGACGCCGACGCGGGTCGAGCCGTCGTCGCCCTTGGTGGCGCGGTGCCAGAAGCGGGCGCCGTCCTGCCCGGTGGCGCCGCTCGGCTTGTCGTACGTCGAGTTGGACTCGACGGCGGCCGCGAGGGCGTCCGTGTTGACGATCGCGTAGGTCGCCCCGACCGGCGCCGCGTCGGCGGGAGTTCCCACGGTGACCTTCGCGAACCTGTCGGCGGTCCTGGTGGCGTCCGGGTCGAGCGTGGTGAAGGCGGTCTCGGCGCCGCCGTCCGCGCTGCCCACGGAGACCAGGTCGTGGCCGGGGATGTCGAGGGTGCCGACGCGGAAGGCGGCGGTGTCGCGGACGGCCGTCACCTTGAACGTGGTGGCGCGGCCCGCGACGGACAGTTCGGCGTCGATCTCGACGCCCGGCAGGGCCGGGAAGACCAGGGTGTACGCGGCCCTGCGGGCGGAGAGGTCGGGGGCGCCTTCGACCTCGACCCGGTACGCCTTGCCGTTGAGGGTGACGTCGGTGACCGGGCGCGTACTGCCCAGGAGGCGGGCGCCGCTCGCGCGGTCCGTGTACGACAGGACGCGGGGGAAGTCGTCCGCCACGGCGACGGCGAGCCGGTCGGAGCCGATGACGGACCCCGCGCCTTCGGGGGCGGCGGGGTCGGCGGCGGCCCGTGGGGCGGGGCCCGCGAGGGCGAACACGGCACAGGAGGCGGCGGCGAGCGTGCACGCCGCGCGGAATCTTCGGGACATGGGGACACTGGGTATCGGCGTGGCCACGGCCCGGTCAACGGGACCGGAGCCCGCGGGGCCCGGCAGTCCAACAACCGCGGGGCGGAAGTCCAAGGGCGTCGGCGCGCGTCGACGGTCGCGCTGCGTGATCGGCAGTACACTTTCCGATATAGGTTGAACATTGAACTGAATCGCGCTACATTCAATCTCGTTGAACATTCAACAGATGCTCCACATCGGAGCCCGTCCCCAAGGAGCACGTCATGGGTATCTTCAGCCGCAAGAACGACGCCGACGCCACCACCGCGCCGACCGCGGACGCCCCGGCAGGCCAGGACCTCGCCGCGCTGACCGGCACCTACACGATCGACCCCGCGCACACCACGATCGGCTTCGTCGCCCGGCACGCCATGGTCACCAACGTCAAGGGCTCCTTCCGCGACGCCTCCGGCACGCTGCAGCTCGACGGCACGGACCCGGCGCGCTCGACGGCCTCCATCGACGTCACGATGGAGAGCATCGACACCGGCAACGCGGACCGCGACGGGCACCTGAAGAGCGCGGACTTCTTCAAGACCGACGAGTTCCCGGAGATGACCTTCCGCTCCACGTCGGCGGAGTCCCTCGGCGGCGACGACTACCGGATCACCGGTGACCTGACGATCCTCGGCACCACCAAGCCGCTCACCATCGACCTGGAGTTCAACGGCCTGGCCAAGGACCCGTTCGGCAACGAGCGCGTCGGCTTCGAGGGCAAGGCGGAGATCCTGCGCTCCGCGTGGGGCCTGACCTGGAACGCCGCGCTGGAGACCGGCGGCGTGCTCGTCTCCGACAAGATCAAGCTGAACTTCGACATCTCGGCGATCAAGGACGTCAAGGCCGGGGAGTGAGTGGCCCTGCGGGTGGCTGGGCTGTGGGTGGCGGGTGGCGGGTGGCCTGCGGCCGGCTGGGCTGCGATCTGCTGGTCTGCGATCGGCTGGCCTGAGATCGGCTGGCCTGCGGCCCGCTGGGGTGTGGTCGGCGGCTTGCCTGCGGCCCGCTGGGGTGTGGTCGGCGGCTGGCCTGCGGCCCGCTGGGGTGTGGTCGGCTGGGGCGTTGGGATCTGCGGGTTCGTGGGGGCTGGGCGCGCAGTTCCCCGCGCCCCTTAGCGGCGCCCTTCGGGCGCGCTACCCCTTGGGCGCTCACCCCTCAGGCGCTCGCCCTCGGGCGCGCTCCCCTCAGGTGCTCACACCTCGGCGCCCCTTAGGGCGGCCCCCCTAGGCGCCCCCTCAGAACCCCCCGCCGAAGTCCCCGCCTCCCCCGAAGTCGCCTCCGCCCCCGAAGTCACCGCCTCCGCCGAAGTCGCCCGGGTCGAAGTCCGCGCCTGAGATGTCGCCGCCGTCGTAGCCGCCGCCGAAGTCGCCGTAGCCCGAGCCGTAGTCGGATGCGTAGGCCGGGCTTGCCATCATGCCGCCGAGCATCGTGCCTACCAGGAGGCCGGGCAGGATGCCGCCGCCGAAGTAGCCGCCTGCCCACGGGCCGTAGGCCGGGCCCGCCTCCCAGTAGGGGCGCTGTCCGCCGGACTCGTCCGTGACCGTGCGGACCATCGGGTCCTGGCCGTCGGCCAGGCGGGCCGCGTCGGCCGCGCAGACCGGGACCTCGCGCTCGGCGCCGTCCGCCGGTGCCCAGCGGGCGTCCTGGACGGAGGGGCCGTGCCGCGGGTCGAAGAAGCAGGGGGCGCGCCGCTCGGGCAGTTCCTTGCCCTCCCTGCGGGCGGCGAGCAGCGCGAGCGAGAATCGGCCGTCCTCCAGGGCCTGGGTGACCGCCCGTACCTCTTCGGGGCGCGTCGCGGCCGCCATGAAGGACTTCGCCTTCTCGTAGGCGTCCAGGGCCCGTTCGTAGTCGGCGCGCATCGCGTCGTCGGCGCCGGCCTCCGCCGGGTGGAAGTCGAGCCGGTCGAGCTCCTCGCCGAACGCGGTGATGTCCTCGTCGACCACGACGGCCAGCTTGCGCAGCGCCTCGCGCTGCTCCTCCTCGCGGCGCCGCCGGTTGCGCCTGACCACGGCGTACGCGCCCGCGCCGCCCGCCACCACGACCGCGCCGACGCCGATCAGGGCGCCCACCGGCACCCCGTCGTCCGAGCCGCCGCCCCAGGACTCCGGGGCCTTCCCCTTGGCCTGCACGATCGCCTGGTCGACGAAGCGGTTGAGCTGCGTGTGCGTGTCCTCGCCCTGGACCAGGGAGGAGAGGTTCCCCACGGCGTTCCGCGTCAGGACGGAGCGGTCGGCCCGCGCGCCGAAGGCGTCGCCGAGGCGCACCGCGTAGAGGCCGGTCACGCCGGTCTCGGTACGCAGCTTCTTGAAGAGGTCGGGCTGCGGGAAGTTCTTCGGCAGGACCGCGACGAAGACCGGCTTGTCCGCCTTCTTGATCTTCTCGGCGAGGGCGTCGGCCTGCGCGCCTGACAGCTGGTCCGAGGCCTGTGGGTCGACGTAGACCGGACTCTTCTTCCAGGCGTCGGCCACCACCGAGGTACTGGACGCGGCGGTGGCCCCGGGTGCCGTGAACGCCACGGCGCCCAGGGCGAGCAACAGCCCCGTCAGAACGATGGTGATCCGCTTCGTCCGATTCCTCATGCTTCGAACGTAACCCAGCCGGGCCCGCGACGACGTACCCGGGAGGGCTACTCCACCGGTTCGACTCCGGCCCGCAGCAGCCCGAAGGTGTACGCGTCCTCCAGTGCGCCCCACGAGGCGGCGATGACGTTCTCCGCGACGCCGACGGTCGACCACTCGCCGACGCCGTCCGAGGTGGAGATCAGCACGCGCGTGGTGGAGGACGTGCCGTGCTTGCCCTCCAGGATGCGGACCTTGTAGTCGACGAGCTCCAGCTTGGCGAGCTGGGGGTAGATGCGTTCGAGGCCGACGCGCAGGGCGCTGTCGAGTGCGTGGACCGGGCCGTTGCCCTCGGCGGTGGCGACGATGCGCTCGCCCTTGGCCCACAGCTTCACGGTGGCCTCGTTGGCGTGCGTGCCGTCGGGACGGTCCTCGACGATGGCCCGCCAGGACTCGACGCGGAAGTAGCGGCGGGCCCTGCCCTCGGCCTCCTCCCGGAGCAGGAGTTCGAAGGATGCGTCGGCTGCCTCGTAGGTGTAGCCCTGGAGCTCGCGCTCCTTGACCCGCTCGACCACGCGGCCGACCAGCTCGCGGTCGTCGCCGAGGTCGACGCCGAGCTCCTTGCCCTTGAGCTCGATGGAGGCGCGGCCCGCCATGTCGGAGACGAGCATGCGGATGCGGTTGCCGACCAGGTCGGGGTCGATGTGCTGGTAGAGGTCGGGGTCGACCTTGATCGCGGAGGCGTGCAGTCCGGCCTTGTGGGCGAAGGCGGAGACGCCGACGTAGGGCTGGTGCGTGGACGGGGTCAGGTTCACGACCTCGGCGACGGCGTGCGAGACGCGGGTCATCTCGCGCAGCGCGCCGTCGGGCAGGACCTGCTTGCCGTACTTGAGCTCAAGGGCGGCGACGACGGGGAAGAGGTTGGCGTTGCCGACCCGCTCGCCGTAGCCGTTGGCGGTGCACTGCACGTGGGTGGCGCCCGCGTCGACGGCGGCCAGCGTGTTGGCGACGGCGCAGCCGGTGTCGTCCTGGGCGTGGATGCCGAGCCGGGCGCCGGTGTCGGCGACGACGGTGGCCACGACGGCCTGGATCTGCGCGGGCAGCATGCCGCCGTTGGTGTCGCACAGGACGACGACGTCGGCGCCCGCGTCGGAGGCGGCACGCACGACGGCCTTCGCGTACTCGGGGTTGGCGCGGTAGCCGTCGAAGAAGTGCTCGCAGTCGACGAAGACGCGGCGGCCCTGGGCGACCAGGTAGGAGACGGTGTCGCGGACCATCTCCAGGTTCTCCTCCAGGGTGGTGCGCAGGGCCAGTTCGACGTGCCGGTCGTGGGACTTGGCGACGAGGGTGATGACCGGGGCGCCGGACGCGAGGAGGGCGTTGACCTGCGGGTCGTCGGCGGCCTTGGCGTTCGCGCGGCGGGTGGCGCCGAAGGCGACGAGCTGGGCGTGCCGGAAGTCGATCTCTTCCTTGGCCCGCGCGAAGAACTCGGTGTCGCGCGGGTTGGCGCCGGGCCAGCCGCCTTCGATGAAGCCCACGCCGAAGTCGTCCAGATGCCGGGCGATGGTCAGCTTGTCCGCGACGGTGAGGTTGATGCCTTCGCGCTGGGCGCCGTCGCGCAGCGTCGTGTCGAAGACATGGAAGGAATCGTCGGGTGTGCTGGTTTCCGTCATGCTGTCTGGCTCCTGTGTCGGATCTCGGTCTACCGGAAGGACCGGCTCCACCGCCCCCGATGATCTCGCGCGCTCCGCGTCCGGCTGCGGTTGGGCCGGGAAACGAAAAAACCCCTCGCGGGTGCGAGAGGTCTGCGCGCGGGTCGAGGACGACGGTGTCCGCCCGTACTTGGTCGTACGAGACGGTCACTGCGGACCGGCGCGCCTGCTGCCAATAATCATGGCGAACGAGAGCACGGAGGCAGCTTGCCACGCTTTCGCCGTCCGTGGGGCCCGTGTCTCACGATGCGGGCGGCGCGTGGACACGCCGCCCGCATCGTGCCGCTCAGCGCAGGTGGCGCACGAAGACGTCGTACCCGTCGTTGGTGTCACCGGGCAGCAGCGAGGCGTCCGAGGACTCGAAGGCGACGCGGCGGCCGTCGCGGGAGATGCCGCCGGGCAGGACGTTCGCGGTGGCGGCGCCCCCGGTGGTGTCCGGGGAGATCAGCGTGGTGGTGCCCTTCTTCAGGTCGCGGAGGTAGGTGGGCCACTCCTTGCCGTACTCGCTGCCGGGCTCGGTCAGTTCGGACATGTAGGTGAGGTAGCGGCCGTCGGCGCTGATCGCGGGCGAGCGGGTGTAGACCTCGCCGGGGCCGCCCTGGGTGCCGTGGACGCGCCGGTTCGCGCCGGTGGCGACGTCGTGGACGAAGACGTTCCAGGCGGAGTCGTCGTCGCCGGGCACCAGATGGGTGTCGCGGGACTCGAAGACGACGGTGCGGCCGTCGCCGCTGATGGACGCGGCCAGGGACTCCTTCTCGGTCTTCGCCCCGTCGTAGGAGCGGTCGACCTGCGTCAGCCGCCCGGTGCGCCGGTCGCGCAGCCACAGGTCGCTCCAGTCGTCGCCGCGCGGCCCGTTGACGAAGGAGTTGGCGTAGACGACGTAGCGGCCGTCGTCGCTGACGGTCGGCGAGTGCGCGTCGCGCTCGCCGTCGCCGCCCGTGTAGGGGTGGCTGATCCGCTCGGTGGTGCCGGTCCGCCGGTCGCGCAGGAAGACCGCGGTGCCGTCGAAGCGGGGCCCGTCCGTGCTGAAGACGGCGTAGCGCCCGTTGGCGCTCAGGGACACGGTGCCCGCGCTGTCGCCGGGGAACCCGTCGGGCAGCTCGACGTCGAGGCGCTCGGTCTTCTTGGTCCTGCGGTCGTAGAGCCGTACGTCACGGAGGGTCGGCCAGCCCTCGACGGTCGAGGCGACGAACGCGACGTAGCGCCCGTCGGCGCTCAGCGAAGGGCTGCTCAACTCCCTTCCCTCCACGGCGATCCGCTCCGTCGTCCCGCCGTTCAGGTCGCGTACGAAGAGGTCGCTCACGCCGTTGGTGTCCCCGGCCACCAGATCGCCGGCGCCGGACACGAACGCCGCGTAGCGCCCGTTCCCGCTGATCGATTCCTGCGCGGAGCGGTCGTTGCCCGCCGCGCCCGCGGCGGTGACGCTGACGCCCTCGGTGCGGGGCACCCTCGCCGCGGCGGGCGCGGCGACGGCGGCGGGCAGGGCGGTGACGGTGGCCGCGGCGACGCCGGCGGCGACGGCCAGGGCGAGTCGGTTGCGCTGGGTGCTGTACATGGTCAGGTCCCCCGTGGTGTGCGGTGATCGGTGTGGCGGTGGTGACGTCGGTGACGTCGTCCGTGCGCTCATCGCACGGTGCGCAGGAAGACGTCGGAGACGCCGTTGGTGTCGCCCGGCACGAGGTCGGGTGACGCGGAGTCGTAGGCCACGACGGTGCCGTCCTCGTTGACCGAGGGGTGGCCCGCCGCACGGTCGTTGCGGCCGCCCTTGAGGTCGACGCTGATCAACTGGGGCTTCCCGGTGGCCAGTTCGCGCAGATAGACGGCGGGGGCGGGCCCCTTGCCCCTGGCGGGCGCCGCGACATAGGCGACGTGCGTGCCGTCCTTGGCGAGTGACGCCTGGGTGGTGGCGTCGCCCCGGTGGGGGCCCTCGATCAGGGTCGTGGTGCCGGTGTCGAGGTCGCGCACGAAGACGTTCGCCGCGCGGTTCCCGTCGCCGGGCGCGAGGTCGGACGCCCGGGACTCGAAGGCGACGCGGCGGCCGTCGGCGCTGAGCGAGGGCGCCGACGAGGCACCGTCGGCCGCGCCGCCGTCGCGGGCCACGCTCGCCTTCTCCACCGTGCCGGTGTCCAGATCGCGTACGTGGACGTCGCCGTCCTGCTCGTAGGCGACGTACCTGCCGTCGGCGCTGATCGACGGGTGGCCCGCCGCACCGCCGGACGCCTCGCTGACCAGGTCGGTGGTGCCGCCGTTGAACCGGAAGCGGTAGACGCGCGGCCGCGGGTCCGGGTCGGTGGCGGTCGGCACCAGCGTCGCGGTGTACGCGATCCACTGGCAGGTGGGGTCGACCCGGGGCTGGGTCATCGACGCGAAGGGCACGTCCTGGTAGCCCCGCAGGCCGGTGATCTTGCCGACCGCGCGGTTGCGGATGTAGGCGAGCGGCCGGTGGTCGGGGCGCGGCGGTGTGCCGAGCGTCGTGGACTCGGAGACGAAGCCGAACATCCGCCCGCTCGCGCAGGGCCCGGCGTCGTAGGAGGGCCCGTCCGCGCCGTTGCTGACCTCGGAGCCGCCGGGGCCGTAACCGTCGTGCAGATACACGTCGGGCAGGCCGTCCGTGTCGACCCGGCCCGCGGGCCCCTCGGCGGTGAAGCCGGTGACGCGGCCCGCGCCCATCGCGGGGCCGTAGGACGGCTCGGCCAGCTGCGCGCCTTCGTACGTGGTGCTGATCCGCTCGGTGGCGGGCGGCTCCGGGTCGGGCTCCGCGTGCGCCGGGAGCGCTCCCATCGTGCCGAGCGCGGCGGCCAGGCACAGTCCTGTGACGGCTCTCTTGCTGCTGCTCATCCGTGTTCCCCCGTGGTGGTTCAGCGTGTGTGACGTACGAAGACGTCGGAGTCGCCGTTGGTGTCGTCCGCCACCAGGTCCGTGGCCGTGGAGGTGAACGCCACCTCGCGGCCCTTGGCGGTGACGGCGCCCGGCACGGCGTCGCCGGGACCCACGGGCGTGCGCGCGCCCGTGCGCAGATCGAGCAGCGTCAGGGAGTTCCCCTCGGCCGCAGTGAGGACCGCGTACCGCCCGTCGCGGCTCGCGGAGACGGCGGGCGTGTCCGCGAGGTGCCGGGTCCTGTCGGTGCGCAGATCGCGTACGTAGGTGCCGCCGTCGGCGACGAAGACCACCTGGCGCCCGTCCTCGCCGAGCTGGACGAGTGTGCCCTTGCCCAGGCCCTTGTCGGCATGGACGGTCTCGCCGGTCGTGCGGTTCCTGACCAGGACGTCGGACGGGTCGTCGCCGCTCTTGGCGAGCTGGTAGGCGACGACGGTGCCGTCGGCGCTCAGCGACGCGAACTCCTTGTCGCCCTCCGCCTCGCCGGAGATCAGGTCGTTCACGCCGGTCGCCATGTCACGGACGTACAGGCGCTGGGTGGGCCGGGGCCGGCTGCCCGCGCCGTAGGCGACCTGGCCGCCGTCGCGGCTGACCGACCACAGTTCGCCGGTCCACGCCTCCCCGTCGGACTCCGGCAGGACCCGTTGCGAGGTGCCGGTCGCCCGGTCGTACACCTCGGGCACCGGGACCTTGGTGCCCGCCGTGAAGCCGACGCGGCGGCCGTCGCCGCTGAGGACCGGCGGCGCCCAGGAGAACCCGCTCGCGTCGGGCACCGCGGTCACCTCGCCGGTGACGCGGTCCTTCATCTGGAGGCAGGTGTAGACGTTCTGGTGGCAGCGGAACTCGACGGCCTTGGAGTAGAAGGCGGCATAGCGCCCGTCGTCGCTGAGCACGCCTTGATGCGAGTAGCCGTCCAGTTGGGCGCCCGCGCTCGTGGTGCTGACGCGCTCGGTGCGGGGCCCGTGCGGCTTCGCCTGAGCGGTGGCCGCCCCGCCGGTGAGGGCCACGGCGACGGCGGCCGCCAGCACGGCCGTCGAGCCGCGCCCCCTCATCGCGCCGTCCACTTGAAGACGTCACGCAGACCGTTGGTGTCGCCCGGTACGACGTCGGTGTCCTCCGAGCTGTAGACGACGCCCCTGCCCTTCGCGGCGAACGCGCCGGGTCCCGCCGAGCCGTGGCCGACCCGCGCCTCGTGGCCGTTGCGCAGGTCGCGGACCACCAGATTCGCCTGGGCGTCCCCGTAGAGCAGCCGCCGCCCGTCCGGGCTGACGGCCAGGGCGTTCAGGCCCGGGAAGCGCCGGACCTCGCCGGTGCGCAGATCGCGTACGTACGCGCCCGCCGCCGAATTCATCGCGACGCTGCGGCCGTTGACCTGCGCCAGGGTGGAGGCGGTGCCGTCGTCGACGCGGGTCAGCTCGCCCGTGGCGCGGTCGCGGAGCCAGACCTGCCCGGTGCCCTTGTCCTCGTAGGCGACCCGGCGGCCGTCGGCGCTGAGGGACGGGGAGACCATGTCGCGGGCGGCGTCCTGCGGCCCGTCGCTGACGACCTCGCGGGTGTCGCTCTCACGGTCGTAGACCTCGACGCGGGCGGGGTCCCCGGGGTGGCGCGGCTGCAACTGGTAGGCGACGTACCGGCCGTCCGCGCTGATGGACGGGTGGGCAGCGCTGTCCTTGAAGCCCTTGCCGTCGATCTGCGCGCGCTCCCCGGTGCCCAGATCGGTGAGGAAGACGTTGATGCCGTGCGTGCCCCAGCCGGTGTGCGCGGCGTAGCGGCCGTCGTCGCTGACGACGGGAGCGCCCATGGAGTTCTTCAGGCGGGTGACCTCGCCGGTGCGCTGATCGCGCACGAATCCGTAGTCGTACGGGCCCTGGTGACCCTCCATCAGATTCTCGGCGTCGCTGCGGAAGGCGACGAAGCGGCCGTCGCCCGACACGGAAGCGGCGCCCGAAGCGCCGTCGGCCTCGGTCCCGTCGGCGGCGACGCTCACGCGCTCGGCCCGCGGCGCGTGCGGCGCGGCCTGGGCCGCGCCGGCCTGTGACGCGGCGGTGCCGAGCGCCGCGACCAGTAAGGCGCTCATGGACATGCGTCTGGCAGTGGACATGGCTTCCCCCAAAGACCTGTCTCTCCCCCGGCCCGACACCGAGGGCCCAGGGGGATACAAACGCACCACCGGGCGGCGGGCAATCCGCCGGACTGCGTACAACCTAGACAGGCCGCCGGGCGTCCCCGGGGCCGGTGGCGAGCGCTCCGTCCAGGAACTCCCTTACGTGCGTGAGGACTTGCTCCCTGCCGGTGCCGCGCAGACCGATCGCGACATGGATCGAGAAGCCGTCGAGCAGCGCCCGCAGACGGGCCGCGAAGCGGTCGGGGTCGACCGGGCCGAACTCGCCGCGCGAGACGCCCTCGGCGAGCAGCGCCGCCAGGTCGCGGTGCCAGGCGCCCTCGATCGCGGCCTGCCGGTCGCGGCCGTCCGCGTCCGCGTTCAGGGAGCGGTTCCAGACCTCCAGCCAGAGCGTCCAGTGCGGATCGCCGGGGGCGTCGGGGACGTACAGCTCGACGTAGGCGTCCAGGCGCTCGCGGGCCGTGCCCTGCCGGGCGAGCAGGCGGCCGCGCTCGGCGCCGAGGCGGCCCTCGCTCCACTCCAGGGTGCGCAGGAGCAGCTCGTCCTTGGTGCGGAAGTAGTAGAGGAGGTGGCCTGAGCTCATGTCGACCGCGCGGCCGAGCGCGGCCATGGTGAGCTTCTCCAGGCCGCGCTCGGCGATCATCTCCATGGCGGCCACCAGGACGTCCTCACGCGGTGGGGCGTTCTTCCGCGCGCGGGGCCGTCCTGCGCCTGCCATCTCGTACTCCTCGTCGGTCACACCTCGGGCTGCTGCTGGGTGATGCAGTGGATGCCACCACCCCCGGCAAAGATCGTACGGGCGTCGACGAGCGTCACGGTCCTGTCGGGGAAGAGGCCGCGGAAGATGCCCGCCGCGATCTCGTCGTTCGGGTCGCCGAAGGCGCACAGGACGACGCCGCCGTTGCAGAGGTAGTGGTTGATGTAGGAGTAGTCGACCCAGCCCTCGTCGTCCTTGAGGACGGTCGGCGCGGGCACCTCGACGATCTTCAGGGTGCGGCCGCGCGCGTCGGTCTGCCCTGCCAGGGTCGCGATGATCTCCTTGCTGACCTCGAAGTCGGGGTGGGCGGGGTCGCGCTGGGAGTGCACGAGGACCACGCCGGGCGCGGCGAAGGCGGCGACGATGTCGACGTGGCCGATGGTGCCGAAGCCGTGGCCCGGGTAGTCGGCGGTGAGGCCGCGCGGCAGCCAGATCGCCTTCGTCGTGCCGAGGTGGGCGTGGATCTCCGCCTCGACCTGCTCCTTCGTCCAGCCGGGGTTGCGCTCGGGGCCCAGCTGCACGGTCTCGGTGAGCAGCACGGTGCCCTCGCCGTCGACGTGGATGCCGCCGCCCTCGTTCACCAGCTTCGAGGCGTACGTACGGGCGCCCGCGAGAGAGGCGACGTGCGCCCCGACCTTGGCGTCGTGGTCCCAGCGTGCCCACTCCTGGGCGCCCCAGCCGTTGAACGTCCAGTCCACCGCGGCCAGTCGGCCCTGCCCGTCGGTCAGGAAGGTGGGGCCGATGTCGCGCATCCAGGCGTCGTCGAGCTCCCGCTCGGTCACCTCGACGTCCGGACCGAGGAGCTCCCTGGCGTACGCGGTCTGGGCGGGCCCGCACACCACGGTGACGGGCTCGAAGCGGCGTACGGCACGGGCGACCGCGGCCCAGGCGAGCCGGGACTCGTCCAGGCCCGCGGGGTCGTCGAAGGTGGGGTTGGGGCACGGCCACGCCATCCAGGTGCGCTCGTGCGGGGCCCACTCGGCGGGCATGCGGAAGCCGTCGGCGGCAGCAGTCATGTCGGGCACCTTCAGGGTCAGAGGAAGTAGAGGCGGTTGAGGGAGACCGAGTCGGCGGGCTCGGAGCGGACCGGGTCGCCGTCGAGGGTGACCAGACCGGTGCGCTGGTTCACGTCGACGGCTCCGGTGCGCGAGTTCAGGAGCAGGTCGGCGGGGCCGATGCCGCGGGTGCCGCGCACGGCGACCCGCCTGCGCCGGGTGGGCATCGTGTCGTTGCCCTGGTCGAGGGCGGCCTGCGCGACGAAGGCGACGGAGATGTCGGCGGGGACGGCGCCGTGCCCGCCGAACAGCGGCCCGAGCACGAGGGGTTCACAGGTGTCGGTGGCCGCGTTGGGATCCCCTGTCACCCCGTAGGCCGGGAACCCGGACTTCAGGACCATCTGCGGCTTCGCACCGAAGTACTGCGGACGCCAGAGCACGATGTCGGCCATCTTGCCGACCTCGATCGACCCCACCTCATGCGCCAGACCGTGCGCCAGCGCCGGGTTGATCGTCAGCTTGGCGATGTAGCGCAGCACACGCGCGTTGTCGTCGCGCTCGCCGTCGCCCTCCATCGGGCCCAGCTCGGCCTTCATCTTCCCGGCCATCGCGAACGTGCGGCGCACCGTCTCGCCCGCCCGGCCCATGCCCTGCGCGTCCGATGACGTGATCCCGATCGCGCCCAGATCGTGCAGCACGTCCTCCGCGCCCATCGTCCCGGCCCGGATCCGGTCACGGGCCATCGCCGCGTCCCCCGGCAGATCCGTCTTCAGATCGTGGACGGAGACGATCATCCCGTAGTGCTCGGCGACCGCGTCACGACCGAACGGCAGCGTGGGGTTGGTGGAGGAGCCGATCACGTTCGGCACGCCCGCCATCTTCAGCACGTTGGGCACATGACCGCCGCCACAGCCCTCGATGTGGAAGGCGTGGATGGTGCGCCCTTCGAGCACGCTGAGGGTGTCCTCGACCGACAGGCACTCGTTCAACCCGTCGCTGTGCAGGGCGACTTGGACGTCGTGCTCCTCGGCCACCCGCAACGCCGTGTCCAGGGCACGGGTGTGCGCGCCCATGTCCTCGTGCACCTTGAAGCCGGACGCGCCGCCCTCGGCGAGCGCCTCGATCAGCGGCGCGTCGTGCGAGGACGAACCACGGCCCAGGAAGCCGATGTTGACGGGCCAGGCGTCGAAGGCGTTGAACGCGTGCCGCAGCGCCCACGGCGAGTTGACCCCCACGCCCCAGACCGGCCCGAACTCCTGGCCGATGATCGTCGTCACACCGGAGGCCAGCGACGCCTCCATGATGCGCGGCGAGAGCAGATGGACGTGGGTGTCCACCGATCCTGCGGTGGCGATCAGGCCCTCGCCCGACACGATGGACGTGCCGGTGCCGACGACGACGTCGACGCCTTCGAGGGTGTCGGGATTCCCGGCCCGCCCGATGGCATGAATGCGGCCTTCCCGGATGCCGATGGACACCTTGCGGATGCCCTGCACGGCGTCGATGACCACGACGTTACTGATCACCACGTCGCACGTCTCGCGGACCGCGGCGGCCTTCAGGTGCAGCCCGTCGCGGGCCGTCTTGCCGAAACCGGCGAGGAATTCGTCGCCGTGCTTCTGGGAATCGGACTCGATCCGGATCGTCAGGCCGGAGTCGCCGAGCCGGACGTGGTCACCGGCGCGCGGGCCGTGCGTGGCCGCGTACTCATAGGGGTTCATCGCGTCTCCTCCGCTCCGAGATAGCCGCAGGCGGCCGCCCTGCGCAGGGCCTCTTCCTTCGCCCCCGGCGCGTCGAGGGGGCCGTCCACCAGGCCCGCGAAGCCGATCGCGATCCGCTCGCCGCCGATGGGCAGCAGACCGACCTCGACGCGGTCGCCGGGCCCGAAGCGCACGGAGGAGCCCGCGGGCACGGCCAGGCGCATGCCGTAGGCGGCCGCGCGGTCGAAGTCGAGCCGGGGGTTGGCCTCGAAGAAGTGGAAGTGGGAGGTCACCGAGACGGGCACGGTGGCGGTGTTGTGCACGCTCAGCGTCACGGCGGGCGCGGGCTCCTGGTGCGCGGGGCCCGGCAGGAGCGCGCCCGGCGCGTCGGCACCGAGGCCCTGCCCGATCGGGTCGGAGACCACCGCGAGCCGGGACCCGTCGTCGAAGACGGCCTCCACGTGCACCTCGGTCACCACGTCCGCGACGCCCGGCAGGACGTCGTCGGGGCCGAGCACGGCGCGGGCCCGCTCGACGGCCTCGGCGAGCCGCGCGCCGTCCCTGGCCGCCTCGCACACCGTGTCGGCGATCAGCGCGGTGGCCTCGGGGACGTTGAGTCTGAGGCCGCGCGCCTTGCGGGACCTGGCGAGCTCGGCGGCCCCGAAGAGCAGCAGCCGGTCGCGTTCGGTGGGCGTGAGTCGCACGCGCCGTTCCTCCCTGGTTCCCGGTCATGCCCGGACCCTGCGTCCGATCATGTACGACGTTTTGAGCATCACTCTAACCACGAAATCCGCATGCGGGAAGCATTGACGCGGGGGGTGGATTCACGCCACATTGAGCGCTGCTCAAAAGTAGGGCAACCATCGGGACCAGCGAGCGTCAGGGGCAGCCTCATGCCGATAGAACAGCGCGGAGTCGACACCATCCCGGACGGGGAACGCACCAGCGGGCCCCGCGACCTCGTGTCGATCCTGATCGGCTCCAACCTCTGCCTCGGGGTGATCGTCTTCGGCTGGCTGCCGGTGTCGTTCGGCCTCGACTGGTGGGAGTCGGTGAGCGCGGTGGTCACCGGCACCGTCGTGGGCACCGCCCTGACCGCGCCGCTCGCCCTGGTCTCGCTGCGCACCGGCACCAACCTCTCGACCTCGTCCGGCGCCCAGTTCGGCGTGCGCGGCCGGCTGGTCGGCTCGGTCGTCGGGCTGCTGCTCTCCCTCGGCTACACCGCGCTGACCATCTGGATCGGCGGCGACGTCATGGTGGGCACCCTGCACCGCCTGCTCGGCCTGCCGGCCGGATCGCTCTCGTACGCGCTCGTCTACGCGCTGCTCGCGGCGGCCACCGTCACCGGCGCGGTGTACGGATACCGCGTCCTGCTCCGGCTCTCACGCGTCCTCGCCCTCGGCATGACCGCGCTGCTGGTCCTCGGCGTCGTCGCGTACGCCCCCGACTTCACGACGTCCGCACTGCCCGGCGCGGGAGGCTACGCGCTCGGCTCGTTCTGGCCGACCTGGCTGCTCGCCCTGGTCGCGGCCGGACTGTCGGGCCCGATCGCGTTCATCACCCTGCTCGGCGACTACACCCGCTACGTCTCCCCCGCCCGGCACTCCTCGCGGACGGTCCTCGGCGCGGCCTGGCTCGGACTGCTCGCCGGACTCCTGATCCCGCAGCTCTTCGGTACGTTCACGGCGTACGCGGCCCGCGCCGCCCTTGAGTACGCGGGCGGACTCGTCGACGCGTCCCCCTCCTGGTACCTGCTGCCGCTGCTGCTCGCCGCCTCCGCGGGCTCGGTCGGCAACGCGGGCCTGATGCTCTACTCCATGGGCCTCGACCTGGACGCGATCCTGCCCCGCGCCTCGCGCGCCCGCGCCACCTGCACCGTCGCGGTCGTCGCCACCGCCTGCGTCTTCGCGGGCCACTACGCGTGGGAGGCGCAGGACGCGATGACGTCCTTCGTGCTGCTCCTCACCGCCATCGGCACACCGTGGGCGGTGATCACCCTGATCGGCTTCGCGCGCTGCGGGGGCGCGTACGACGCGGAGGCCCTCCAGGTCTTCAACCGCCGCTCCAGGGGCGGCGCCTACTGGTACCGCGCGGGCTGGCACGTGCGGGCCACCGTGTCCTGGGCGCTCGGCGCGGCGGTCGGCCTGCTCGCGGTCTCGCTCCCCTCCTACGAGGGTCCGCTGCTGTCCCTGACCGGCGGCGTCGACTGCAGTTTCCTGCTGTCGGGCGCGGTGGGCGGCGCGGCCTATCTGGCGCTGACCGCGCGGGAGCGGAGGGCCGTCGCGGGCATCGCGGAGACCGTGCCGCAGGCCGTATCCGCTGATCACGTAGCCTGACAGGGACCTGATCGGCGGGGGAAACGACAGCACGGGGAGCACCACCATGGAAGAACTCATCGGACTCGGCGTCCGCGCGGCCAAGGGTGCGGGCGCGGCGGTCGTCGGCATCGTCGACGCGATCACCAGCGGGCCGCTCACCCCGGTGGGCTCGAACGTCCCGAAGCAGGAGGACGAGAAGTCCGGCGCGGACGCGGGCGAGGCTGACGGCGGCAAGGCCGGGGTGGACGCGCAGAGTTCCTGACGGGTGCCTCGATGGGCCTCGGCCCGGGGACGCCCCCGGGCCGAGGCCCGCACCCATCGCCTCAGCCGATGTCCAGGACCGCCTTGCCGTGCAGCCTGCCGGCGAGCAGTCCTTCGACCGCCTCCGGCGCCTTCTCCCAGGCGCCCCGCCAGGTCTGTCCCGCGTCGAGGTCACCCGCCGCGACGCGGGCGGCCAGCCACGTCAGGTCACGGCCGAGGTCCGGGAGGCCCAGCAGGTAGAACGTGACGATCGAGCGGTCGTGGCGCCCCTCGTTGCCGAAGAACGCGCCGTACTCGAACCGCGCGTCGTCGCCGCCCGAGTGGCCGACGGACACCAGCGTGCCGCGCGGGGCCAACGCGTCGAACGCCGCGACCATCTGACGCCCCGCCACCATGTCCAGCACGCCGTCGACCGGTGCGCCCACGTCGGCGGGCGAGGCGAGCACCTCGTGCGCGCCGAGGCGTCGCAGCTCCTCCCCCTGGGCCTCGGGGTCCCTGGTCACCGCGATGACCTCGGCGCCGCCCTGCCGGGCGAGCTGCACCGCGTACCTGCCCACCCCGCCGGTGGCGCCCGTGACCATCACGCGCTTGCCCAGGAGCGGGCCGATGCGGTGCAGCGCGCGCAGGGCGCTCGCCCCGGCGACCGGGACCGTGCTGATCGCGCCGAGGTCGGCACCCTCGGGCACGACGCCGATCAAGTCCGTGTCCACCGCCCGGAGTTCGGCCCAGCCGCCAGCCTCACCGAGGGTCACCACCCGGGTGCCGGCCGAGGGGCCCGAGCCGTCGGCGGCGGCGCGCTCGACCACGCCCGCCGCGTCCCAGCCGAGCACGGTGCCCTCGGGCGCGCCCTCGATGCCCCACTTCACCTCTCCGTAGTTCAGCGAGGTCGCCGTCACTCTGACCAGCGCCTGGTGCGGCGCGGGCGTGGGGTCGGGGGCGTCGCCGAGCCGCAGTCCACCAGGGGCGGACGGGTCAACAAGCAGTGCGCGCATGAGAGTTGGGCCTTTCGACGTACGCCAATGAGTGCCGGTGGCACCCGGCAGGGGTATCCGGCGAACTCGATAATGCCACTGAGTGGCAGACGCCTACAAGGGGCAATCGCTCCCCGGCTACACTTCGGTCATGGACACCGACCAGTTGCCCCTGCGGGAACGCAAGAAGCTGCGCACGCGCCAGGCGCTCGTCGACAACGCCCTGGACCTGTTCACGGAGCACGGCTTCGACGGCGTCACGCTCGACACGCTCTGCGAGTCGGTCGAGGTCTCCAAGCGCACGTTCTTCCGCACGTTCACCAGCAAGGAAGACGTGGCGATGGCGCCCTGCCACGACCTGTGGGGGACGTTCCTCGACGAGCTGGAGAAGGCCGAACCGGCCGCCGGGCAGCCCCTGTTCGACGTGCTGCGGGACGCGTTCCTGGCCGCGCTGGCGCGGATGCCGGCGGCGGGCTGGCCGGACCGGGTGCTGCTCAGCCGCCGGCTCGCGGCGCGTACGCCGTCCATGGACGCTCACGGGCTCGCCTTCTGCGAGCGGACCAGCCGGGCCGCGGTCGAGATCGCCCGCGCCCGCTTCGGCCTACCAGGGCCGGGTGACATGCGGCCCCGGCTCGCCGTCGACGTGCTCGTCGCGGCGTTCCACCGGGCTCTGGACGCCTGGTCGGAGTCCCCCGCGCCGACCCGCGAGACCCTCGCCGCAGGCGTCCGCTCCGCCTGCGCGGCAGCCCCGGGCAGCCTCACCCTCCCGGTGGGCTAGGAACGGCCCCGCCTCGGGATCACGTCACCTGCGGGCCGCCTCGGGCCGGCCGCGCCGTTCCCCGCGCCCCTAAAGACACCCGCACCGAGCCCCATCAGGGGCGCGGGGAACTGCGCGAGCAACCACGAAAAAGCCGCAGCCGCCTCTGCCGAGTTACCGGGCAGACGCCACTGCGGCTCTTCTCGCGTGGGGCGCGCTTCCCCGCGCCCCTAAAGACACCCGCACCGAGCCCCATCAGGGACGCGGCGGCCACGGAAAACCGCGCAGGCCTCAGCCGAGGTCGTGCATCCAGCCGTGGACGTCCTCCGTGGTGCCCCGCTGCACGTCGAGGAGCGCCTCACGCAGCTTCAGCGTGACGGACCCCGGCTTGCCCTCGCTCTGGAGCCACTCGCCGGACGCGCACTTGACCGTGCCGACGGGAGTGATGACCGCGGCGGTGCCGCAGGCGAAGACCTCGGTGAGCGTGCCGTTCGCGGAGTCCGTCTTCCACTGGTCGATGGAGACGCGGCCCTCCTCGGACTCGTAGCCGAGGTCACGCGCGACGGTGAGCAGCGAGTCACGGGTGACACCGGCGAGCAGCGACCCGGTCAGCGTCGGCGTGACGATCTTGTTCCCGTACACGAAGTACAGGTTCATGCCGCCGAGCTCCTCGACCCACTTGTGCTCGACGGCGTCGAGGTAGGCCACCTGGTCGCAGCCCTTGGCCGCCGCCTCCGCCTGCGCGAGCAGCGACGCGGCGTAGTTGCCGCCGGTCTTGGCGTCGCCCATGCCGCCGGGGACGGCGCGCACGCGGTCCTCGGAGAGCCAGATCGAGACGGGCTTGACGCCCCCGGGGAAGTAGGCGCCCGCGGGCGAGGCGATGACGATGAAGAGGTACTCGTTGGCGGGCTTCACGCCCAGGCCGACCTCGGTCGCGATCATGAACGGGCGCAGGTAGAGGGACTCCTCGCCGCCGTGCGCGGGCACCCAGTCCTTGTCCTGCTTGACCAGCGCGTCGCACGCCTCGATGAACGTCTCGACGGGCAGCTCCGGCATGGCCAGGCGGCGCGCGGACGCCTGGAAGCGGCGGGCGTTGGCGTCGGGGCGGAAGGAGGCCACCGAGCCGTCGGGCTGCCGGTAGGCCTTGAGGCCCTCGAAGATCTCCTGGGCGTAGTGCAGGACGTTGGTGGCCGGGTCGATGGCGAGCGGGCCGTACGGGACGAGCTGGCCGTCGTGCCAGCCGCGGCCCTCGGTCCACTTGATCGTCACCATGTGATCGGTGAAGTGCCGGCCGAACCCGGGGTTGGCCAGGATCGCCTCCCGCTCCGCCGCGGCCAGCGGGGTCGAGGAGGGCTTGAGCTCGATGGTCGGCGTCGTCGTCATGAGTACTTCGTCCTTCACGTGTGATGGTGACGGACCGCGCTCACGCCCGTACGACCGGCACCGGCCTGGTGCTGGTCCGATAGCAGGACGTCCGAGCTTCCCTGTCTTTCACGGCCCCACGTTCGATTATCGCTCGCGGGGCCCCGAGGAAGAAACGGCATGAATGCGGCCCGGGGGTCGATCGTGACACCCGGGGCCGCATACGAGAAGCCGCCGGGTGCCTTTCGGGGCCCGGCGGCTTCTGGTGTGATCGTCAGCTGCCGGGTCAGCCCGCCACGCGTACGGCGAGCGCGTCGCCGATCTGCTCGGTGCTGCGGACCGTGTCGCCGCGCTCGGCGAGGTCGGCCGAGACGGCCTCCTCGATGCGGGCCGCCTCGGACTCGTACCCGAGATGGCGCAGCAGGAGGGCGACGGAGAGGACGGTGGCCGAGGGGTCGGCCTTGCCCTGGCCCGCGATGTCCGGCGCCGAACCGTGCACGGGCTCGAACATCGAGGGGAACTCGCGGCCCGGGTTGATGTTCCCGGAGGCCGCGACGCCGATGCCGCCGGAAACGGCCGCGGCGAGGTCGGTGATGATGTCGCCGAAGAGGTTGTCGGTGACGATCACGTCGAACCGCGCGGGGTCGGTGACCAGGAAGATGGTCGCCGCGTCCACGTGCAGGTAGTCGGTGGTGACCTCGGGGAACTCCTCGGCCACCTTGTTGAAGATGTTGGTCCACAGGTGTCCGGCGTAGGCCAGCACGTTGTTCTTGTGGACCAGCGTGAGCTTCTTGCGCGGGCGGGCCTGCGCGCGGGCGAACGCGTCGCGGACCACGCGCTCCACGCCGTACGCCGTGTTCACGGAGACCTCGGTGGCCACCTCGTGCGGCGTTCCGGTGCGGATCGATCCGCCGTTGCCCGTGTAGGGGCCCTCGGTGCCTTCGCGTACGACGATGAAGTCGATCTCGGGCTGGCCCTTGAGCGGCGTGGAGACGCCGGGGAGCAGCTTCGAGGGGCGCAGGTTGACGTGGTGGTCGAAGAGGAAGCGGAGCTTCAGCAGGAAGCCGCGCTCCAGGACGCCGGAGGGGACCGAGGGGTCGCCGATCGCGCCGAGGAGGACCGCGTCGTGCTGCTTGAGGGCCTCGACGTCGGCGTCGGTGAGGGTCTCACCGGTCGCGTGGTACCGCTTCGCGCCGAAGTCGAATTCCTTCGTCTCCAGCTTCACATCCTGCGGAAGGACGGCGTTGAGGACCTTGAGCCCCTGGGCCACGACCTCTGGGCCGATGCCGTCTCCGGGGATGACTGCGAGATTGAGAATGCGAGAGCTTGCCGACATGCGGGCAGCCTACTCTTCGTCCCAGGGGCTGACACACGCTGTCCGGCATGCGGACACGCCTGGTCACCCGGCCGGTACGCCATCACTTGGACACTCCTTCTTCACCCGTAGGTCTGGCGGGAGTTGGGCGGCGCTGGGAACTTCCCGGTCATGGACACCCCCGATGTCGGCATCCCCGAACCGCTCGCGAGCCGGCTGAGCATGCCGGAGCAGCACGCGTATCTGCGCGGCAGGCTCTCCCGGCGCAAGGTGCTCGCCGGCGCGTTCGCGGGCACGGTCGGCGGCGCCGCCCTGCTCGGCGGCAGTTCGGGCGGCGCACCGCGTGACACCCCCGCCGCGTACGGCTCGTCGGCCGCGCCGTCCGCCCCGGTGCGCGTACACGGCGCGCTGGTGGCGCCCTTCGGACGGCATCTGGCGTTCGGGGCGGACCCGATGACCCAGATGCGGGTCTCCTGGCAGGTACCGCTCGCCGTCAAGTCCCCTTACATACGCGTGGGGTTGAAGCCCTGGGACCTCGGCGAGAAGGTCCGGGCCGAGGTGCGCGACCTGCACACCCCCGCCCTCTCCAAGAAGCTGCCCGCCGTCGAGCAGTACTACCTGCACGCGGCGCTGGACGGGCTGCGGCCCGGCACGACGTACTACTACGGCGTCGGCCACGACGGCTTCGACCCGGCGTCGCCCGAACGTCTCGGCACCGTCGGCACCTTCCGCACGGCGCCCGAACGCGCGGAGAAGTTCGTCTTCACGGCCTTCGGCGACCAGGGCGTCAGCTATCACGCGCTCGCCAACGACCAGCTGATCCTGGGCCAGGATCCGGCCTTCCATCTGCACGCGGGCGACATCTGCTACGCCGACACCACCGGGCACGGCAAGGACTCCGACACCTATGACGCGCGCGTGTGGGACACCTTCCTGGCGCAGACGGAGTGCGTGGCCAAGTCCGTGCCGTGGATGGTGACGACCGGCAACCACGACATGGAGGCGTGGTACTCGCCCAACGGCTACGGAGGCCAGTCGGCCCGCTGGTCGCTGCCCGGCAACGGCTTCGACCCGAAGGCCGCACCCGGCGTCTACTCCTTCCGGTACGGCAACGTCGGCGTCGTCGCGCTGGACGCCAACGACGTCTCGTACGAGATCCCCGCCAACCGGGGCTACTCGGAAGGGCGCCAGACCGCCTGGCTGGACAAGCGGCTCCGGGCGCTGCGCGCGGACCCGGCGGTGGACTTCGTCGTGGTGTTCTTCCACCACTGCGCCTACTCCACGTCGACGCACGCCTCCGACGGCGGGGTGCGCGACGCGTGGCTGCCGCTGTTCACCGAGCACCAGGTGGACCTGGTGATCAACGGCCACAACCACGTCTACGAACGCACCGACGCCGTCAAAGGCGGAAAGGTCGGCAGGCCCGTGCCGGTCGGCGCGTCGACCGATCCGACGCGCGACGGCATCGTGTACGTCACCGCGGGCGGCGCGGGCAAGGACCTCTACGGGTTCGGCCCCGGTGTCGAGGACAGCTACGAGGGCCACGTCCACGACCGCGAGAGCATCACGACCTTCCACTGGACGAAGTCCCGCGCGGCCGACCCGGACACCGTGGAGTGGTCACGGGTGCGCTACACCGGCTTCTCGTTCCTCGCGGTGGAGGTGACGTCCGGCGCGCACCCGAGGCTCTCGGTCTCCGCGCTCGCCGAGAACGGCGAGCGCGTCGACCACTTCGAGGTGGTGCGGGGAGGCTAGGGCGCGGCGCGGCGCGGCTCAGTGGCCGGTCTCGCCGCCGTTGTCCCTGCGGTCGAGGGCGCGCTGGAGGGCCGCGGCGGCGTTCTTGCGCTCGGCATCGCTCGTACGGGAGGTGTGACGGACTCGGCGGACGGTCGTCTCGGCCATGGGAGATCCACTCCTTGAAAGAAATAAGGAAGGGTGCTTTCGAGACGCCGGAGGGCGGGGAGCGGGGAGCGACAGGGTTCGCCTGCGTGGGGCTCCGGCTCACGACCGCCATTCGCTTGATCGAGCGAGACGTTCGGCTCCTACAAAGCTAAGCGAGGACGGAGCGTCTGTCTCCACAATTACTCGGACTTCCTACTATCTGAGACGGCGCTCGCCGGAACGGAGCTCAGCGGCCGCCCGCTCAGCGCCCCGTCGACTCCCTCAGTTCCCTGATGAGAGCCCGCACCGCGGCTGATCTGGCCAGCTCAGGGGTGGTGACATAGCCCACGGAACGGATCGGGCGCTCCGTTCCGAGATCAGTGATCTCCACCGAGTCCGGTGCTCCGGTCAGTGAGAGCCCCGGCATGATCGCCATTCCGTGCCCCGCGCCGACCATCGCGAGCACCGCTCCGTCGTCCTCGGTCAGGACGGTCGCCCTGGGGATCCAGTCCTGCCCCGCCCACCACTGCCGGGTGTACGAGCCGCAGTTCTCGTGCCAGTCGATCAGCGGGAGCGAGCGGGGGTCCGGGTGCCCCGCCGGGTGCACGAGGGAGTACGGCTCCTCGATGAGCACGTCACCGATGAGCCCCGCGGGCACCGGCGAGGTGCCGCCGACGGTCGCGATCCCCACGTCGGCGCGGCCCTGCGCGACCTCGCCCGCCGTGCCCGCGCCCAGCTCCCGCACGACGCGGACCTCGGGCACCAGGCCCGGGTGGCGGGCGGTCAGGCGCTCCAGGGCCGCGGGCAGCAGGTGCAGGGCGACGCTGCGGAAGGCGGCGATGCGCAGCGGCCCCTCGACGGCGCCGCTGTCGGCCCCGCGGGCCTCGGCGACCAGCGCGTCGAGCAGCCGCAGCACCCGCCGGGCGTGCGCGACCGCGGCGGCCCCCGCGGCGGTGGGCACGGCCCCCTTGCGCCCCCGCTCGAAGAGCACGGCGCCGACCTTGCGTTCGGTGCCGCGCACCGAGTGCGAGACGGCGGACTGAGTGACACCGAGAGCCCCCGCCGCGGCGGAGAACCCGCCCTCGCGCTCCACCGCGATGAGGATGCGGAGCTCGTGGGGCGCGAGATCGGCGGGCCTGGCGGCGCCGGGAGCGGATGTCGCGGGAACAGACTTCGCGGCGTCCGTGCGGCCGGGGCGGTCGGTGGATCCGGAGCGGGCCGTGCGGCCGGAGGGTGCGGTCATCAGGGGGCCTGCCTGGGGCTATGAGGAGTGTTCATGGGGCGGGGCGTTCCATGAGCGCAACCCTCTGCCCGGGGTCCGCATTCCTGCCTACGTTCTCGGACATGACCGAGACCGCGCTCACCGTGCACCAGACCGCCCGCCCCCACGGCTTCCCCACCCCCGCCCACTTCGCCTTCGTGGAGTCCGCGCCGCCCGCGCCCACGCCGGGCACCGCCCTGGTCGAGAACCTGTACTGGTCCGTCGATCCGTACCACCGCGAGATGATGGACGGCGACTTCGCGCTGAACGCCCCGCTGGAGGGCCGGGCCATCGGCCGCGTCGTCGAATCGCGCGACCCGGCGCTCACCGAGGGCGAGATCGTCTTCCACCGGAAGGGCTGGCGCACGCACTCCGTGGTCACCCCTGCCGAGGTGCGCCGCCTCCCCCGCTTCGACGGCGTGCCGCTCTCCGCCTACCTCAGCATCCTCGGCGGCACCGGGCTCACCGCCTATGTGGGCCTCACCCGCATCGCCGAACTCCGCGAGGGACAGGACCTGTTCGTCTCCGCTGCGGCGGGCGGCGTCGGCACGGCGACCGGGCGGCTGGCCCGCCTGATGGGCGCGGGCCGGCTCGTGGGCAGCGCGGGCTCGGCGGCGAAGGCGGCGTACCTGACCGAACACGTCGGCTACGACGCGGTCTTCGACCACCACACGGGCCCGGCCGCCGAACTCCTGGCCGAGGCCGCGCCCGACGGCATCGACCTGTACGTCGACAACGTGGGCGGCGAGCAGTTGGAGGCGGCGATCTCCGCGCTGCGCGAGCGCGGCCGGATCGTACGGATCGGCACGATCGCGCAGTACAACGCCACCGGCGCCCCCTACGCGCTGCGCAATCTGCCGGACATCGTCGAGAAAAGCCTGCGCATGGAGGGCTTCCTCGTCCGCGACTACCCGCATCTCCAGGAGGAGTTGTACGAGTTCGTGGTGCCGCACCTGCAGAGCGGGCGCGTCCGGCTCGACGAGACGGTGGTCGACGGGTTCGACCGGATCGTGGACGCGTTCCTGGGCATGCTGCGGGGCGAGAACCGGGGAAAGATGATCGTCCGCGCGACCGAAGGCCAGTAGCCGCCCCCGCCCGGACCGGCGGATGTCCCCGTCCGGACCAGCGGATGTCCCCGTCCGGACCAGCGGATGTCCCCGTCCGGACCGGCGGGTGTCCCCGTCTAGTAGACGTCCCCGTCCCGCCAGTCGATGAGCAGGTCGTACGTCGGGTCGAGGTGCGCGCCCCACAGCATCGGCGGGTCCTCGTCCGGCAGCAGCCGCATGCCCTCAGGGCTGAGCGTGCCCACCCCGCCCTTCCACTCCTGCCAGCCGTGCGCGATGTAGAGCCGCTGGCCCTCGTCGGACGCGGAGAGCGCCCCCAAGTCGTACGCCCTGTCGATGATCCGCTCCAGCGCGGTCATCACCTGTCCGCCGAACCCCTGCCGCTGCCGGTCGGGCCGGACCGCGACCGCCTCGACGTAACCGACGCGCAGCGAACGGCCGTTGTGCAGGATCCGGCGCTGGACCACGGCGCCCTGCGCCACCAGCTCCCCGGCGTCGTCGCGCACCAGGGCGTGCATGCCGCCGAGGCCGTGCTCCCAGGATTGGTCGCTGAAGTCGTCGAAGGCCGCGTCGAGGAGGCGGCGGGCGTCCAGCAGGTCGTGCCGGGTCAAGTCGCCGGTGTGGGCGGTACGCAGGGTGGTCACGCGACCACCGTACTCAGGGCACGGATGAGTACGCACCCCGATTCGCCCACTGCCGTCCGGCGGCAGAGTCGATGCCATGAACGGCCTCTACGCTCTCAAGCCCTGGTACGCGGACAAGTTGTCCGGCGCGCGTGCCGCCCTGGTCCGCCGCGAGGTGTCGCCCGACGCCCTCACGGCGGCAGGCGTGGTGTGCGCGGCGGGCGCGGGTGCCGCGCTGGCCTGGCTGCCGGCTCCGGTGGCGGCGCTGCCGGTCGCGGCGCTGCTCGCCGCGCGCCTGGCCTTCGCCAACCTGGACGGCGCGCTGGCCCGCGACACGGGCCGCACCACCCGCAGGGGCGCGCTCCTCAACGAACTCGGCGACCGTGCCGCCGACTTGCTCGTCCTCGCCGGTTTCCTGACGCTCGCCCCGCTGTGGCTGGTGGCGACGGCGGGCCTCGCGGCGACGCTGCCGTCCTGGGTGTCGCTGGCGGGCGCGGCGGCGGGCGCCGACCGGCTCAACGGCGGCCCGGTCGGCAAGACGGAGCGCTGCGCGCTGGTCGTGGTGGCGGCGGTGTCCAGCTGGGCGGTGCCGGTACTCATGGTGCTCGCGGCGGGCTCGGCCGTGACGGCGCTGCTCCGACTGGCCCGACTCTGGGCCGAGTTGGGCCGGACAGTCACCAGCGTCCCTTCCCGGACCGCGCGATGAGCGCGGCGTTCCTGGCCGGTGAGGCGGCGGGGCGGGCGGTGCCCGTGGTGGCGGGGGTGCTCGGGGCGGGCGGGGTCGCGGTGGCGGCGCTGCCCTCACGGGTGCGGATGCGGGCCGAACTGCGCAGGCGCTGGCGGACGTGGGCGCTCGCGGCGCCGCTCTTCCTCGGGGCGTTCTTCCTCGGCACGGCGGGAACGTTCGCGCTCGCGGCGGCCCTCGGCGCGGTCGCCGTCGGCGAGTACGCGCGGATGGCCGCGCTGCCCCGGGGCGAACGGGCGGTCCTCACCGCGGCGGCCGTGGCGCTGCCCGCTCTGGCGTGGGCCGCGCCCGGACTCCTCGGCCTGCGGACGGCGGGCCTGCTCCTGCTCGCCGCATCAGCGGTCGCGCTCCTCTCCTCCGACACCTCGACGGGCTTCACGCGCGCGTGCCGCACGGCGTTCGGCCTGCTGTGGATCCCCGTCCCGCTGACGGGCCTGGTGCTGCTCGGCGACACGGCGGTGGCGGTGGGCGTCGCGGTGGCGTTCGGCGACGTGGGCGCGTGGTGCGGCGGCACGACGCTGGGCCGCGCCGGTCCGCTCTCCCGCCCCCTGTCCCCGCTCTCGCCCAACAAGACCTGGGCGGGTGTCGCGGGCGCGACGGCGGCGACGGCCGCGGCGCTGGCCGCGGTAGGCGCGTTCGATCCGGTCCTGTGGGCGGCGGTCCTGGCGGGCTGCGTGACCGGCGACCTCCTGGAGTCGATGGTCAAACGCGAGTCGGGCGTCAAGGACGCAGGCACCTGCCTCCCCGGCTTCGGCGGCCTCCTGGACCGCATCGACTCCCTGCTGGTGGCCCTACTGATGGCGATGGCGGTGACGCTGTGAGGAATTCGGCGGGTGCGGGGACTGGGGCGAGTTCAGCTAGCCTGACGGCTGCGGCGAATTCAACTCCCCCGGCAGCAGCGGCAAATTCAGCCCACCCGACGGCCGGGGCGAATTCAACTTCCCCGACGGCGGGGGCAAATTCAGCTCGCCCGACGGCCGAGGCAAATCCAGTTAGCCCGACGGCGGGGGCAAATTCAGCCCGTCCGGCGTTTGAGGACCGGGGTCCGGGGCGGAGCCCCGAGTCAGCGCCCCGGAGCCGATCACCGAGGCGGAGCCACACCGCGGCTCTGCGCCAAGCCCTCTGGTGGACCCTCCTCACCCTCACCGGCGGCATCACCCGCAAGGGACGGCTCCCGCGCAGCGGATGCGTCGTCGTCGCCAACCACACCTCGCACGCCGACACCGCCGCCCTGCTCGCCGCCCTGGACGCCCGCCACTCCCCCACGATCGGCGCGGCCGCCGACTACTGGTTCGCCTCGCCCTGGCGCCGCCGGATCTGCAGCCGTCTCGCCGCGGGCTTCCCTGTCCGGCGCACCGGAGGCGGCATGTCCGACCTGCTGGCGCGCGCCGACGACCTGCGCGCGGGACGGGCCGTGGTGCTCTTCCCCGAGGGCACCCGCGCACGAGCGGGGGAACTCGGCTCCTTCCACCGGGGCGCCCTCGTCCTCGCGGAGCACGCGCGCGTGCCGGTGGTCCCGGTCGGCATCGCGGGCACGGACCGGCTGCTGCCCAAGCACGGCAGGCTGCGCCCCGCCCTCGTACGGGTCACCATCGGCGAGCCGCTGCCCGCGTCGGCCACGCCGGAGCAGGCGCGCGACGCGGTGGCCGCGCTGCAACGCCGTACGGCGGACGAGCCGTTGAAGGACTCCGCCGCGCGCAGGTGGACCGCCGCGGCCGTCGGTGCGCGGCGCGGCCTCCTGCTCGCCTTCCTCTGGGCGTGCGCGGAGGCGCTGAGCTGGCCGTTGATGCCCGAGCTGTTCCTCGCGGTCGCGTGCGTCGCGATGCCGCGCCGGTCCCTGAAGCTGTCACTCGCGGCACTCGCGGGCAGCCTGGCGGGCGGTTTGCTCGCACTTCAACTGGCCGCCGCAGGAATGCAGTTGCCGCAGCCACTGACGACGGAACGGATGCGGGCCGAGGTGCGGCACGAGCTGTCGGCGGAGTCGGCGGCGGCCGTCCGCCACCAGCCCTGGAACGGCATCCCCTTCAAGGTGTACGCGCGGGAGGCGGGCCGCGCCGACGTCCCGGCGTCCGACTGGCTGGCCCGCTCCGCCCTCTCGCGCGGCTCCCGCACCCTCACCGTGGGCCTGGCCTTCGGCGCGTTCGGGTTCCTCGCGCACCGGTTCCGACGGCTCTACGGCTGGTATCTGGTGCTGCTGTGCGGCGGTTTCACGCTCGGGCTGTCCCTGATCGTCACGGGCTGGAGCTGACCGGCACCGCCCTCGCCCCACCCCCGCCCCCCCCTCCGGACCGCTGTCTCGAATTGGTCTGCACCATGGCGCCCCCACCCTCCTTCGCCGCAGAATCTGACCCATGTCTGAGACCCAGCACGAGCACGAGCACGAGCAGCGGGAGTGGACGCCCATCCACGGCGAGTCCTACCACTCCGTTCCGTACCGCCCGCACCGTATGCCCGAGGCCGAATCCCTGGCCCACTCCGCCGAGTTGCGCGACCGGATGCGCGAGCGGCGCACGGTGCGGCAGTTCGCGAAGGACCCGGTGCCCCCGCAGGTGGTGCGGGACGCCATCGCGTGCGCGGCGACCGCACCGTCCGGCGCGCACCAGCAGCCGTGGACGTTCGTCCTCGTCCAGGACGCCGACATCCGCCGCCGCATCCGCGAGGCCGCCGAGCACGAGGAGCGGATCTCCTACGACGGCCGGCTCGGCGAGGAGTGGCTCGCCGCGCTCCGGCCGCTCGGCACGGACGAGGTGAAGCCGCACCTGACGGACGCGCCCGCGCTGATCGTCGTCTTCCAGCAGCGCTACTGGCTGGGCGAGGACGGCACCAAGCACAAGCACTACTACGTCGACGAGTCGGTCGGCATCGCCGTCGGGATGCTCCTGTCCGCCCTGCACCTGTCGGGCCTGGCCGCGCTGATCCACACGCCGAGCCCGATGCGGTTCCTCTCGCAGGTGCTCGGCAGGCCGGAGAACGAGAAGGCGTTCGCGGTGATCCCGGTGGGCTATCCGGCGGCGGACTGCCAAGTGCCCGACCTGGTGCGCAAATCCCTCGATCAGGTGCTCGTGGAGGTCTGACCGGCCGTCGCCAACTCCCGCTCCAGGAAGGGGTAGTCGGTGTATCCGCGCGCACCGTTGGTGTAGAGGTGGGTGGCGTCGATCTCCTGGAGCGGGGCGCCCGCCGCGAGGCGTGCGGGCAGGTCGGGGTTGGAGATGAACGCCCTCCCGTACGAGACGAGGTCGGCGAGGCCGGACGCGAGGACGGCCTCGCCCGCCTCGCGTGTCGTCGGTGCGCCGTTCTCCCCGACGTTGCCGATGAGCAGGCCGTGCCAGCGCGGGCGCAGGTCGGCGAGGGCCGGATAGCCGTCGTTGTCGGTGAGGTGCAGGTAGGCGAGGCCGAGCCCGTCGATCTCGTCGAGCAGTGCGCGGTAGACGGGCCCGGGGTCGGCCTCGGCCATGCCGAACTGCGGGTTGCCCGGCGAGAGCCGCAGGCCGAGCCGCTCGGCGCCGATGGCGTCGGCGACGGCGCGCACCACCTCGACGGCGAAGCGGATGCGGTCGGCGATCGACCCCTTGCCGTACTCGTCGTCGCGCAGATTGGTGTTGTCGGCGAGGAACTGGTGGATCAAGTAGCTGTTGGCGCCGTGCAGTTCGACCCCGTCGAAGCCGGCCTCGACGGCGTTGCGGGCGGCGGCCACGAAGTCCCGGACGGCGGTGTGGATGTCGTCGCGGGTCATCTCGCGCGGGGCGACGTAGTCGGGCTTGCTGCCGTCGGGGCCGTGCGCGTGTCCTGGCGGGGTCACGGCGGAGGGGGCGAGCGGCAGGTCGCCGTCGATGCGGGCCAGCGGGTGGCCGTTGCGGCCGCCGTGCATCAGCTGGGCGTAGATCCGGCCGCCCGCGGCGTGCACGGCGTCGGTGACCCGCCGCCAGCCCTCGACGTGCGCCGCGGTCTCCAGGCCCGGGTAGCGCCAGCCGCTCTGGCCGCGACTGCTGGGCCAGATGCCCTCGGTGACGATGAGCCCGGCGCTCGCGCGCTGGGCGTAGTGCTCGGCGACGACGGGCAGCGGGGTGCCGTCGTCCGCGGCGCGGGCCCGGGTCATCGGGGCCATCACGACGCGGTTGGGGAGGAGGCCGATGGGGCCTGCGGAATAGGGGGCGAGAAGCGCGGTGTTCGTCATGCCGGAACGGTAGAAGCTGACACCGGTGTCAGATTCAAGTGCGATTCCGCCGACCGGCACAGAGGCCGACACAGGGATCGGCACACGGACCGGCACAGAGACCGGCACACGGACGCGGACGAGGGAGTACGGGACATGAGGATCGGCGAGCTGGCGAAGCGTACCGCCGTGAGCGAGCGCTCCCTGCGCTATTACGAGCAGCAGGGCCTCCTCCACGCGGACCGCACACCGGGCGGCCACCGCGACTACCCGGAGGCCGCGGTCGACCGCGTCGTCCACATCCAGGAGCTGTTCGCGGCGGGCCTGTGCAGCGCGAAGATCGTCCAACTCCTGCCGTGCATGCGGGACAAGGACGGCGGTCCCGCCGCGTCCGCCACGCCCTGGCTGGTGGACGAGCTGACCGAGGAGCGCGCCAGGATCGACCGCCAGGTCGAGGACCTGCTACGGGCCCGCCAAGTCCTCGACGAGGTCATCACGGCGGCCACGGGGGCCTGACCCTCCCTCACCCACCCAACTCCCATAACCCTTAAAGGCATCTTGACCGGTTAGCCGAAGGCGTGCTCTACTCGGCCTATCGCAACCACCAAAATGAACTTGAGGGGTTAGACGTGACGAGCATCCACCACCGCTCCACCACCGTCCGCGGCCACGAGGTCTTCTACCGCGAAGCGGGCCCCGCCGACGCCCCCGCCCTCCTCCTGCTGCACGGCTTCCCGACCAGTTCGCACATGTTCCGCGACCTGCTGCCGCTGCTCGCGGACCGCTACCGCGTGATCGCCCCCGACCACATCGGCTTCGGCCGCTCGGCGGCGCCGTCCACCGACACCTTCACGTACACCTTCGCCGAACTCGCCGCGCTCACCGCCGAGTTCACCGAACGGATCGGCCTGACCTCCTTCGCCCTGTACGTCCAGGACTACGGCGCCCCGATCGGCCTGCGCCTCGCCCTCACCCACCCCGAGCGCGTCACGGCGATCGTCACGCAGAACGGCAACGCGTACGAGGAAGGTCTCGGCGCACAGGCCTGGGCCCCCGTTCTCGCCTACATCGCGGATCCGACCGAGGAGACCGCCGCGCCCGTCCGGGAGATCCGCTCCCCGGAGGGCATCAAGTGGCAGTACACGCAGGGAGTTTCGGACCAGAGCCTGCTGAACCCCGACGCCTGGGACCACGACGCCGCGCTGATGGCGCGCGAGGGCCAGGACGCGATCCAGCTCTCCTTGATGGGTGACTACGGCAGCAACATCGAGCTGTACCCGGCCTTCCAGGCCTGGTTCCGCGAGAGCCAGGTGCCGCTGCTCGCCGTCTGGGGCGCCGGTGACGAGATCTTCGTGCCGGCGGGCGCCCTCGCCTTCCGCCGCGACCTCCCGGACGCCGAGGTGCACCTGCTGCCCACCGGTCACTTCGCCCTGGAGACGCACGCCGCGCAGATCGCCGGGCTGATCGACGGCTTCCTGGCCCGGCACCTCCTCGTCGCCGCCTGACGGCCCGGCCACCCCCGCCGGGACCGCGGCACCGCCCGGTACGGTCGGGATCATGAACTCGATCCCTTCCCGCAGGACGCTCCTCGGCGCCGCGGCCGCGACCCCGTTACTCCTGTCGATGCCCGCCGCCGCGCACGCGACGGCGGCCGCGCCCGGCGTCCGGCAGCGGCTGCGCGAGCTCGAAGAGGCCTACCCCGGGCGCATCGGCGTCCACGCCCTGCACACCGGCACCGGCGCCACCGTCGGCTACCGCGCGAACGAACGCTTCGCGATCGCCTCCACGTTCAAGGTGCTGGCCGCGGGCGCGATCCTGCGCCGGGCCCGCGAACAGGAACCCGGGCTGCTCGACGTCCTGGTCAGGTACGGGCGCGACGACCTCGTCGACTACTCGCCGCGCACCGAGCTGCACCTCGAAACCGGCATGACCGTACGGGAGTTGTGCGACGCCACCCTCACCTACAGCGACAACTCCGCCGCCAATCTGCTGATGCGGCGCATCGGCGGCCCGGCCGGCATCACCGCGTTCGCCCGCTCGCTCGGCGACTCCCACACCCGGCTCGACCGGTGGGAGACCGACCTCAACACCAACATCCCCGGCGACCGGCGCGACACGACGACCCCGGCGGCGATGACCGCGAACCTGCGCGCGCTCACCCTCGGCGACGCCCTCCACCCGCGCGACCGCGACCAGCTGATCCGCTGGCTCCTGGAGAACACCACCGGCGACAAGCGCATCAGGGCCGGGCTCCCGAAGGACTGGCGGGTCGGCGACAAGACCGGGTCGCCCGCCTACGGAGGGGTCAACGACGTCGCCGTCGCCTGGCCGCCCAAGCGGGCGCCGCTGGTCGTCTCCGTCTACACCACCCGGCTCGACCCGGACACGCCCGGCGAGGACCGGATCGCCGAGGACATCACCCGGATCGTGGTCGACGCGCTGGGCTGACCCCGGAAAAGACACCGCCTCCGATCGGGGTGGGGCCCAGATCGGAGGCGGGGTTCAGGGGCGGGCCCGAGGGCCCGTGGCGGGCGTCAGCCCATGTGCGGGTAGCCGTAGTCGGTCGGCGGGACCAGCGTCTCCTTGATGGCGCGGGTCAGCGTCCACCGCTGGAGGTTCTGCGGGGCACCGGCCTTGTCGTTGGTGCCGGAGGCACGGCCGCCGCCGAAGGGCTGCTGGCCGACGACGGCGCCGGTCGACTTGTCGTTGATGTAGAAGTTGCCCGCGGCGTAGCGGAGCTTCTCCATCGTGTGCGCGGCGGCGGCGCGGTCGTTGGAGATGACCGAACCGGTGAGCGCGTAGTCCGAGGCCGACTCCATCTGCTCCAGCACGGCGTCGTACTGGTCGTCCTCGTAGACGTGCACGGCGAGGAACGGGCCGAAGTACTCGGTCTTGAAGACCTCGTTCTCCGGGTCGGAGCACTCGACGACGGTCGGGCGCACGAAGTAGCCCACCGAGTCGTCGTAGGTGCCGCCCGCGACGATGGTGCAGGAGGCGTCGGCCTTGGCGCGGTCGATGGCCGCCTTGTTCTTGGCGAACGCGCGCTCGTCGATGACGGCGCCGATGAAGTTCGTCAGGTCGGTGACGTCACCCATCTTGATGCCGTCGACCTCGGCCGCGAACTCCTCCTTGAAACCGTCGTTCCAGATGGAGGCCGGGACGTAGGCGCGCGAGCTCGCGGAGCACTTCTGGCCCTGGAACTCGAAGGAGCCGCGGGTCAGCGCGGTCTTCAGGACGGCGCGGTCCGCGGACGGGTGCGCGACGACGAAGTCCTTGCCGCCCGTCTCGCCGACGAGGCGCGGGTAGGTGCGGTAGTTCGCGATGTTCTCGCCGACCGTCTTCCACAGGTGCTGGAAGGTCGGGGTCGAGCCGGTGAAGTGGATGCCGGCCAGGTCGCGGTGGGTGAGGGCGACCTCGGAGACCGCGATGCCGTCGCCGGTGACCAGGTTGATGACGCCCTTGGGCAGACCGGCCTCCTCCAGGAGCTGCATGAGCAGCACGGCGGCGTGGGTCTGCGTCGGGGACGGCTTCCACACGACCACGTTGCCCATCAGGGCCGGGGCGGTCGGCAGGTTGCCCGCGATGGCGGTGAAGTTGAACGGCGTGATCGCGTAGACGAAGCCCTCGAGCGGGCGGTGGTCCAGGCGGTTCCAGACGCCGGTGGAGTTCGCCGGGGGCTGCTCGGCGAGCAGGTCACGGGCGTACTTCACGTTGAAGCGCCAGAAGTCGACGAGCTCGCACGGGGTGTCGATCTCGGCCTGCTGGGCGGTCTTGGACTGGCCGAGCATCGTGGAGGCGGCCAGCGTCTCGCGCCACGTCGTGGAGAGCAGCTCGGCGGCGCGCAGGATGATCGCGGCGCGGTCGTCGAAGGACATCGCGCGCCAGGCGGGGGCGGCGGCCAGCGCGGCGTCGACCGCGTCCTGGGCGTCCTGCTTGGTGGCGCCGCGGCCGGTGCCGATGACGGCCTTGTGGTTGTGCGGCTGCACGACCTGGAAGGGCTCGCCGCCACCGAGGCGCTTGACGCCGCCGATGGTCATGGGCAGCTCGATCGGGTTCTCGGCGAGCTCCTTGAGCTTGCTCTCGAGACGGGCACGCTCCGGGGAGCCGGGGGCGTAGCCGTGGACCGGCTCGTTGACCGGGGCGGGGACCTGGGTCACAGCGTCCATGAGTTCCTGAGCTCCTTTGTGCGGGGGCTTTGTACGGGTCGGGCGGCTCAGCCCTTGGTGAGGATGGAGCGGGCGAAGAAGAGCAGGTTGGCCGGCTTCTCCGCGAGACGGCGCATGAAGTAGCCGTACCAGTCGGTGCCGTAGGCGGTGTAGACGCGCATGCGGTGGCCCTCGGCGGCGAGCCGCAGGTGCTCCTCGCTGCGGATGCCGTACAGCATCTGGAATTCGTACTCGTCCAGCTTGCGCCCTGCGCGCCGTCCGAGCTCCTGCGCGATGGAGATGAGGCGCGGGTCGTGGGACCCGATCATCGGGTACCCGTCACCCTCCATGAGGATGCGCATGATCCGCACGTACGCCTTGTCGATCTCGGCCTTGTCCTGGAAGGCGACCTCGGCGGGCTCCTTGTAGGCGCCCTTCACGATGCGCACGCGGCTGCCCGCGGCGGCCAGGCGGCGGGCGTCGTCCTCGGTGCGGAAGAGGTACGACTGGATGACGCAGCCGGTCTGCGGGAAGTCCTTCCGCAGCTCCTCGTGGATGGCGAACATCGAGTCGAGGGTGGTGTGGTCCTCGGCGTCCAGGGTGACCGTGGTGCCGATGGCGGCGGCGGCCTCGACGACCGGGCGCACATTGGCGAGGGCCAGCTCGTGGCCGCCCTCCAGGGCCTGGCCGAACATCGACAGCTTCACGGACATCTCGGCCTTGGTGCCGAGGCCGAGGTCCTTCAAACGCTCGACGAGCTCCAGGTAGGCGTCGCGCGCGGCGTGCGACTGCTCGACCGTGGTGATGTCCTCGCCGACCACGTCGAGGGTGACTTCCAGGCCCTTGTCGGCGGCGTCCACGATGATCGGCACCACCTGGTCGACCGACTCACCGGCGATGAACCGGTCGACGACCTGCTTGGTGCCCGGGGCCGCCGAGACGAAACGGCGCATCTTGTCGCTGCGCGACGCGGCGAGGATCACGGGACCCAGCACGGGGCACCTCCACGGGTGTACGAAAGCGGGTGCCCTACCGGCATAGCCCTACATAGGGGGAATGCGGCGGTACGGCACGGAGAACCACCGTGAAATTTAAGGATCCCTCCGATCCTGGGCCATCGACAGCTGTCACGCATCCGTGCCCTGGATCTCAGACATATGTCTGAAGGATCCGGCGGGCTGCGTGAGAATGGAGGGGTGAAGGGTGATTACCAAGAACTGGTCGACGAGATCTCGGCGCTGCTCGGCGCCCCGGCGACCCTGGAGAACCGCGATTTCGAGCTGATCGCGTTCGGCGCGCACGAGGGCGGGGCCGACGGCGACAGCGGCTTCGACGCGACCGTCCTCGACCCGGTCAGGACCCGCTCGATCCTGACCCGGCGCTCCACGGCCGAGGTCCGCGCCTGGTTCGAGGGCTTCGGCATCACCCGTGCCACCGGCCCCGTGCACATCCCGCCCACCCCGGAGGCGGGCGTCTACCGCGGCCGCATCTGCCTTCCCGTACGCCATCGCGGCTTCGCCCTGGGATACGTCTGGCTGCTCGACGACGACCCGGGCCCCAGCGCGCAGCAGCTGACCGCGGCCCTGGAGGTGGCGACCCGGATCGGCGCGCTCCTTGCCGACGAGGCACAGGCGGGCGCGGACCTGACCCGCGAGTTCCGGGCGGTCCTGACGGCCGAGCGCGGCTGGCAGCGGGACATGGCGGTGGCCGCCCTGCGCACCGCGCTCGGCGCCCGAGGCGAGGGCCTGCACGCGGTGGTGTGCGTGGCGCCCTGGCCGTCGGCCGACCCGGAAGGCGCCCCCGCGGCCCGCACGGTGCCCGGCGCGGCGGCGGTCTGCACGGTGCCGTGGGGCACGGCGGGCCAGTCCCTCGCGGCCCTGGTGCGGCTGCGCTCGGCGGACGTCCTGGCCCCCGCGCACACCGCGGCCGCCCGCCTCCTGGAGAGCGCGCGGGGCGCCACCGCGGGGATCGCGGGCGCCAGGCACGGCCTGGAGGATCTGGGGGCGGCCTGGTGGGAGGCGTCGGGCGCGGCCCGCGCGGCGCTCGCGGAGCGGCGTTTCGGCCCGGTGGCGCAGTGGTCGGACGTGGGCCCCTTCCGGCTCCTGACGGCGCTGCCCCCGGAGGCCGCGCACGACCCGGTGGGCACCCAGCTCCTGAGTCCCGCCCACCGCGAACTGGCGCGCACCGCCGAGGTGTTCCTGGACTGCGCGGGCCAGGCGGGGCGCGCGGCGGCGGAGTTGGGCATCCACCGCCAGACGCTCTACTACCGGCTGTCCCGCGTAGAGCAGCTCACCGGCGTCGATCTGGACGAGGGCGAGGACCGTCTGCTGCTGCACATGGTGCTGAAGTCGTCACGACTGTAAGGACCGCGCAACGAACGATTACGGCCATGATCGCGGGGCGGTACGGTTCTCCCCGTCCGAACAACCGTCCCCCCACATGGGAGAACGAACACCTCATGAAGTTCAGGCTGTTGGCCCCCGCGGTCGCCTTCTCCGCCGTAGCGCTCGTCGGCACCACCCTCGCCACGGGCGGCACCGCCGTCGCCGCGACGAAGCCCGACTGCTCGCGCGGCATCACCAACGTTCCGGCCAAGGAGACCGTCAAGCTCCGCACCCACGCCAAGACGAGCGCCACCGCCGTCGGCCAGTGGAACAAGGGCAAGAAGGGCTTCCTCTGCCACGACGGCGCGTTCTTCAAGGGCGGGTCGTACAACCTCTGCGGCAAGAAGAGCAACAAGTGGCTGTACGCCATGCCGTACAGCAGCAACAAGAAGGGCTACGTCCCCGCCGCCTGCATCAAGTGGTCGTAACCACCGACTGACACCGCGCACCCGGAGCCGCACCTCGGTCGGCCCCGGGTGCGCGTGCGTGTACTCCCAGGCCACCCGCCCGAACGCGCCGACTCCGCACCGCTCTTACGAAGTCGAGGCCGCGCGGGCCATCACGCGCCGCATTCCCTCGGTGAGCTGCTCGGCGCTGGTCGCCGTCTCGGGATCGAAGAGCCACTGGACGAGCAGGCCGTTGAGCAGGATCGAGTAGAACCGGCCCTCGGCCTCCACCACGTCGTCGGGGACGGCGCTCTCCCGGACGCCGGTGAAGATCGAGGCGAGCCCCCTGCGCCCCTCCACCTGGGCCTTGGCGAGCAGTTCACGGACCCCGGCGAGCCGGTCCCCCTGGGTGATGACCTCCAGGTTGAGCATCCAGAGCGACCGGGACTCCGGGAACGAGCGGATGACGCCGGCCCAGGCCTCCTCGAAGCGCTCGAACGAGCCGACCTCCCCCCCACCACCGCCGGGCGGCGCGTCCCCGAAGGCGCCGGTCATCTCCTCGATGAGCGCGAGGAACGCCTCGACCAGGAGCGCGTCCTTCGAGCCGTAGTGGTAGCCGATGGACGCGAGGTTGGTCCCTGACTCCTTCACGATCTCGCGGGCCGTCGTGCGGACGAACCCTTTCTCCAGCAGGCAGCGCTTCGCGCCTTCGAGCAGATCTTCACGGTGTCCCATGCGAGCCACCCTACTCCCGGTCCATACACCTGTCCCAGACCAGCGTTTTACACATCCGTACTAGACAACCGTTTATGACGTCCGTACAGTTCTCTGCATGACGAACTCGACGCACGAACAAGCGAATTCGGCGGTCCCGGAGCGCGCGGGCCGCAAGGAGTGGACCGCCCTCGCCGTCCTGATGCTGCCGCTGCTGCTGGTCTCGATGGACGTCTCGGTCCTCTACTTCGCGGTCCCCGCGATCAGCGCCGACCTGGAGCCGAGCGGCACCCAGCAGCTCTGGATCTTCGACATCTACGCGTTCGTGCTCGCCGGACTCCTGATGACGATGGGCTCGCTCGGCGACCGGATAGGCCGCCGCAAGCTCCTCATGGCCGGTGCCGTCGCCTTCGGCGCGGCCTCCCTGACCGCCGCGTACGCCAACAGCGCCGAGCTGCTCATCGCCGCCCGCGCCGTCCTCGGCATCGGCGGCGCGACCCTGATGCCCTCGACGATGGCCCTGGTCCGCACGATGTTCCGCGACGCGGGACAGCGCGCGAAGGCGATCGGCATCTGGAGCGGCGTCATGGTCGCCGGCATCGCGCTCGGCTCGGTGATGAGCGGCATCCTCGTCGAACACTTCTGGTGGGGCTCGGTCTTCCTGGTCAACCTGCCCGCGATGGTGCTGCTCCTGGTCCTCGCGCCGGTCCTGATCCCGGAGTCCAAGGACCCGAAGCCGGGCCGCTTCGACCTGCTGAGCGTGCCGCTCTCGCTGGCCGCCGTGCTGCCCGTCGTCTACGGCCTCAAGGAGATCGCCGCCGAGGGCGTCGAGACCGCCTACGTCGTCTCGCTGCTCGTCGGTCTCGTCTTCGCCGCCCTGTTCGTCCAGCGCCAGCGCACCGCGGCCTCCCCGCTGATCTCGCCCGCCCTCTTCCGCGGCCGCGGCTTCGCCCCCGCGGTCCTGCTGAACCTGGTCGCGTCCCTGGCGATGATGGGCTCGGCGTACTTCACCACGCAGTACCTGCAGTCGGTGCTCGGCAAGAGCGCGCTGGAGGCCGCGCTGTGGGCCCTGCTGCCCTCGGTCCCGATCGGCTTCGCGGCACCCGTCGCCACGGCCCTGGTGCAGCGCGGCGTCAACCGCGCCTCCGTCGTCGCCACCGGCTTCGTCGTCTCGGCGGGCGGCTACGGCCTGCTCACCCAGACCGACACCGACTCGATGTGGATCGCCCTCACCGCGGCCTCCCTGCTCGCCTGCGGCGCGGTCGTCATCGGCTCCCAGCTCACCGACCTGGCCCTCGGCTCGGTCCCCACCGAGAAGGCGGGCTCCGCCTCCTCACTCCTGGAGACGGGACAGGAGTTCGGCGGCGCGCTCGGCATGGCCCTGCTCGGCGCCATCGGCAACGCGGTCTACCGCAACGAGATCCCGGACTCGGCCCCGGCCGAGGCCCACGAGACCCTCGGCGGCGCGCTCGCGGTGGCCGGGCACCTGCCGGACGAGGCGGCCTCCGCGCTGACCACCGCGGCCAGGGAAGCGTTCACCAGCGGCATGCACGTCGCCGCGCTCGCGGGCGCCGCGGTCCTGATCGCCTCCGCGGTCCTCGCGGCGGTGACGCTGCGCCGGGTGATCCCCGCGCAGACCCCGGCGCCCGAGCGGGAGAAGGCGCTGGTCTGAGACCACGCGACGAGAAACGCCGGACGGGCTGGAGGAAGTTCTCCAGCCCGTCCGGCGTTCGCGTACGCGTCCGGCTCAGCCGGTGAGCCACGGCGACCGAAGTCGCCGCCCGCCCCTAGTCCGTGAGGTCGACGCCCCGCGCGGACTCCGCGCCGATCTCCACCGACAGCTCGTTGAGCACCGCCTGCGGCACCGTGTCGTCCACGGTGAGGACGGCCAGCGCCTCGCCGCCCACGTCGGCGCGGGCGACCTGCATGCCGGCGATGTTGATGCCCGCCTCGCCGAGCACCCGGCCCACCGTGCCGACGACACCGGGACGGTCCGCGTACCGCAGGACGACCATGTGGTCGGCGAGCGCCAGGTCCACGTCGTACTCACCGATGGCGACGATCTTCTGGAGGTGCTTGGGACCGGCCAGCGTGCCGGAGACGGCGATCTCCTCGCCACCGGAGAGCGTGCCGCGCACGGTGACCACGTTGCGGTGGTCGGGCGACTCGGAGCTGGTGGTGAGCCGGACCTCGACACCGCGCTCCTGCGCGAACAGCGGCGCGTTCACGTACGACACGGTCTCGTCGACGACGTCCTCGAACACGCCCTTGAGCGCGGAGAGTTCGAGCACCTTCACGTCGTGCTGGGTGATCTCGCCGTACACCTCGACGTCGAGCCGGGCGGCGACCTCGCCCGCGAGGGCGGTGAAGATCCGGCCGAGCTTCTCGGCGAGCGGCAGACCGGGGCGCACGTCCTCGGCGATGACACCGCCCTGCACGTTCACGGCGTCCGGCACGAGCTCGCCGGCGAGCGCCAGGCGCACCGACTTGGCGACCGCGATGCCCGCCTTCTCCTGCGCCTCGTCCGTGGAGGCGCCGAGGTGCGGGGTGCAGACGACCTGGTCGAACTGGAAGAGCGGGGAGTCCGTGCAGGGCTCCTTCGCGTACACGTCGAGACCGGCACCGGCGACGCGGCCCTCCTTGAGGGCGGAGTGCAGCGCCTCCTCGTCGACGATCCCGCCGCGCGCGGCGTTCACGATGCGGACGGTCGGCTTGACCTTGTGCAGCGCCTCGTCACCGATGAGACCGAGGGTCTCGGGGGTCTTGGGCAGGTGCACGGTGATGAAGTCCGAGACCTCCAGGAGCTCGTCGAGCGAGAGCACCTTCACGCCCATCTGCGCGGCGCGCGCGGGCTGCACGTACGGGTCGTAGGCGACGACCTTCATGCCGAAGGCGCTCATGCGCTGCGCGACCAGGGCACCGATGCGGCCGAGGCCGACGACGCCGAGGGTCTTCTCGGCGAGCTCGACGCCCGTGTACTTGGAGCGCTTCCACTCGCTGTTCTTCAGCGCGGTGTTGGCCTGCGGGATGTTGCGCGCGGTGGCCAGCAGGAGGCCGCAGGCGAGCTCGGCGGCCGTGACGATGTTCGAGGTCGGTGCGTTCACGACCATCACGCCGGCCTTGGTGGCGGCGGACACGTCGACGTTGTCCAGGCCCACGCCCGCGCGGGCGACGACCTTCAGCTTCTTGGCGGCGGCGATGGCCTCCGCGTCGACCTTGGTCGCGGAGCGGACCAGGATCGCGTCGACGTCGGCGATCGCGGGGAGCAGCTCGGCGCGGTCCGCGCCGTTGCACTGGCGGATCTCGAAGTCCGGGCCCAGGGCGTCGACGGTGGCGGGCGACAGCTCTTCAGCGATGAGTACGACGGGTTTGCCGTTGGCAGCGTTGCTCACGTGAGTCCTCACAAGTCCATTGCGGACGGCCGTCCCGACGGCCGCAGGCGGTGGAGGGTGCTAGCCGCGTGGAAGACGCACGACGCTGTGGGCCCGACGCGAATGTTGAACAGCAGTGTAGTGGCGTGCTGGGACCACTCTTCCCGGTCGGGAGGAAATCACCCGCACGGGGAGAATCAGCCCTCCGGCTCAACACGAGAGGGGACCAGGAATCAGCCCCTCCGGCGATTGAGGAGCGGGGTCCGGGGCGGAGCCCCGAGGCATCAGCCCCGGACCCGAGCAACTTCACTCCTCGTCGTTGACCCAAGACATGAGCTTGCGCAGCTCCTTGCCCGTGGTCTCCAGGAGGTGGTTCTCGTCCTGGGTCTTGTACTCGTTGTACTTCTTCAGACCGCCGTGGTACTCGTCCATCCACTGCTTGGCGAAGGTGCCGTCCTGGATCTCGGCGAGGACCTTCTTCATCTCGGCCTTGGTGGCGTCCGTGATGATGCGCGGGCCGGTGACGTAGTCGCCCCACTCCGCGGTCTCGGAGATCGACCAGCGCATCTTCTCCAGGCCGCCCTCGTACATGAGGTCCACGATCAGCTTCAGCTCGTGGAGGCACTCGAAGTACGCGATCTCCGGCTGGTAACCGGCCTCGGTCAGGGTCTCGAAGCCCGCCTTGACCAGCGCCGCGGTACCACCGCAGAGCACGGCCTGCTCGCCGAACAGGTCGGTCTCGGTCTCCTCGGTGAAGGTCGTCTTGATGACGCCCGCACGCGTGCCGCCGATGCCCTTGGCGTACGAGAGGGCCAGCGCGAAGCCCTTGCCGGTCGCGTCCTGCTCCACGGCCGCGATACACGGAACGCCGCGGCCCTCCTCGTACTGACGGCGGACCAGGTGGCCCGGACCCTTGGGGGCGACCATGCAGACGTCGACGCCCTCGGGGGCCTTGATGAAGCCGAAGCGGATGTTCAGGCCGTGGCCGAAGAACAGCGCGTCGCCGTCCTTGAGGTTGTCCTTGATGGACTCCTCGTAGACCTGGGCCTGGATCGGGTCCGGCACCAGGATCATGATGACGTCGGCCTCGGCGGCGGCCTCCGAGGGGGTCACCACGCGCAGGCCCTGCTCCTCGGCCTTGGCCTTGGACTTGGAGCCCTCGTGCAGACCGACGCGGACGTCGACACCCGAGTCACGGAGCGACAGCGCGTGGGCGTGGCCCTGGCTGCCGTATCCGATGACCGCGACCTTGCGGCCCTGGATGATGGACAGGTCGGCGTCGTCGTCGTAGAACAGCTCGGCCACTGGGAATCTCCTATGTGTGCTGGTGTTGCGTCCCACCGTACGGCGGGCGGGGGAAAGGAAGTCTGCCGGTCTCGCCATGCGGTCCGGATCCGGCTGTCGAGCTATGCGGTGCGGTCGAGTGCCCGCAGGCTGCGGTCGGTGATGGAGCGGGAGCCGCGGCCGATCGCGATCGTGCCGGACTGGACGAGCTCCTTGATGCCGAAGGGCTCCAGCATCTTGAGCATGGCCTCCAGCTTGTCGCTGCTGCCGGTGGCCTCGATGGTGACGGCCTCCGGGGAGACGTCCACGGTCTTGGCGCGGAACAGCTGGACGATCTCGACGATCTGCGAGCGGGTCTCGTTGTCGGCGCGGACCTTCGCGAGGACGAGTTCGCGGCCGACGGCCGCGCCCGGCTCCAGTTCGACGATCTTCAGGACGTTGACCAGCTTGTTGAGCTGCTTGGTGACCTGTTCGAGCGGCAGGTCCGCGACGTTCACGACGATGGTGATGCGTGAGATGTCGGGGTGCTCGGTGACGCCCACGGCGAGGGAGTCGATGTTGAAGCCGCGGCGGGAGAACAGGGCGGTGATCCGGGCGAGGACACCGGGCTTGTTCTCGACCAGGACGGAGAGCGTGTGCTTGGTGGACATGACTGAAGGTCTCTCTTTCGCTCTCGGTCTCAGTCGTCTTCGTTGTCGCCGAAGTCGGGGCGGACGCCCCGGGCCGCCATGACCTCGTCGTTCGAGGTGCCGGCCGCGACCATCGGCCAGACCTGGGCGTCCTCGTGGACGATGAAGTCGACCACGACGGGCCGGTCGTTGATGGCGTTCGCCTCGGCGATGACCTTGTCCAGGTCCTCGGGCCGCTCGCAGCGCAGCGCCACACAGCCCATCGCCTCGGACAGCTTCACGAAGTCGGGGACGCGCGTGCCCTTGTTGGGGCCGATGTCGTCGGGACCGCTGTGCAGGACGGTGTTGGAGTAACGCTGGTTGTAGAAGAGCGTCTGCCACTGGCGGACCATCCCGAGGGCGCCGTTGTTGATGATGGCGACCTTGATCGGGATGTTGTTCAGGGCGCAGGTGGTCAGTTCCTGATTGGTCATCTGGAAGCAGCCGTCGCCGTCGATCGCCCAGACGGTGCGCTCGGGCTGTCCGGCCTTGGCGCCCATCGCGGCCGGGACCGCGTAGCCCATCGTGCCCGCGCCACCGGAGTTGAGCCAGGTCGCCGGCTTCTCGTACTGGATGAAGTGCGCGGCCCACATCTGGTGCTGGCCGACGCCCGCCGCGAAGATCGTGCCGTCGGGGGCCAGTTGACCGACGCGCTCGATGACCTGCTGCGGCGAGAGCGAGCCGTCCTCGGGCTGGGTGTAGCCGAGGGGGTAGGTGTCGCGCCAGCGGTTGAGGTCGCTCCACCAGGCGGTGTAGTCGCCGGTGTGGCCCTCGTTGTGCTCGGCCTGGACGGCCTGGACCAGGTCGGCGATGACCTCGCGCGCGTCGCCCACGATCGGCACGTCGGCGGCGCGGTTCTTGCCGATCTCCGCGGGATCGATGTCGGCGTGGACGATCTTCGCGAACGGCGCGAAGCTGTCCAGCTTGCCGGTGACGCGGTCGTCGAAGCGGGCTCCGAGGGCGACGATCAGGTCGGCCTTCTGCAGCGCGGTGACGGCGGTGACCGCACCGTGCATGCCCGGCATTCCCACGTGCAGCTCGTGACTGTCGGGGAATGCGCCGAGCGCCATCAGTGTGGTGGTGACGGGCGCTCCGGTGAGCTCTGCCAGGACCTTCAACTCGGCGGTGGCCCGCGCCTTCAGGACGCCGCCGCCGACGTACAGGACCGGCCGCTTGGCGGCGGTGATCAGCTTGGCGGCCTCGCGGATCTGCTTGGCGTGCGGCTTGGTCACCGGGCGGTAGCCGGGCAGGTCCTGGGTGGGCGGCCAGGTGAAGGTGGTCCGCGCCTGGAGGGCGTCCTTGGCGATGTCGACCAGGACGGGACCCGGGCGGCCCGTGGAGGCGATGTGGAAGGCCTCCGCGATGGTCCGCGGGATGTCCTCGGCCTTGGTGACCAGGAAGTTGTGCTTGGTGATCGGCATCGTGATGCCGACGATGTCCGCCTCCTGGAAGGCGTCGGTGCCGATCGCCTTGGAGGCCACCTGGCCGGTGATCGCGACCATCGGGACGGAGTCCATGTGGGCGTCGGCGATCGGGGTGACCAGGTTGGTGGCGCCGGGACCGCTCGTCGCCATGCAGACGCCGACCTTGCCGGTGGCCTGCGCGTATCCGGTGGCCGCGTGACCCGCGCCCTGCTCGTGCCTGACCAGGACGTGCCGCACCCGGGTGGAGTCCATCATCGGGTCGTACGCGGGAAGGATGGCGCCGCCGGGAATGCCGAACACCGTGTCGGCCCCGACTTCCTCGAGAGAACGAATGAGGGACTGCGCACCCGTGACGTGCTCGACGGGGGCGGACTGCTGTCCTGAGGTTCGGGGCCGCGGCTGCGGATGGTGGGCCCCGGTGGCCTGCTCGGTCATCGGCATTCTCTTCTCGAAGCTGAGGGTTTTTGCGGGGTGTTTGCGGGGGTTTGGCAGGTGCCAGTGCAACAAAAAACCCCTCGTGCCGTGAGGCAAGCGAGGGGAGCGCGCCGGATACGGTCGCTGGGGTTCCGGAGTTCGGACCGGTCAGTCCCAGCTTCAGCCGACGCGCTTTCCAAGTACGAGAATTCGGGTGCGCATGGCATTGACCCTCCCCCCGGCACGCAATGCCTGTCAAGTAGGTGGGACGGGGGTCTCATTATGTGAGCGGGCGAAGCGCGGGACACCCGCCGTGAGCGTGCCCGGCGAGCCGCCCAGGAACGGCCCCGAGGCCCCGCTCGCGTACGGCGTGGCGGGCCCGCCCGCGAACACCGGCTCGGCCGGACAGCGCGGCACCCGGTACTCGCCCGTCGACAGCGCCCGGCGCAGCCGGTACTCGTCGAGGGGCCCGGAGAACGCCATGCCCTGCCCGTGCGTGCAGCCCATGGCGCGCAGCGCGACCACCTGTTCGGGCAGGTCGACGCCGTCGGCCACGGAGAGCAGCCCGAGGTCGCCCGCGATGCGAAGGAGACCCGAAGTGATCTTGTAGAGCCGCGCGGACTCGACGACGCCCTCGATCAGGCTGCGGTCCAGCTTCAGTACGTCCACGGGGAGCCGGCGCAGCGCCGTGATGGCCGCGTAGCCACTGCCGAACCCGCCGAGCGCGACGCGTACGCCGAGCCTGCGCAGGGCCGTGAGGCGGCGCTCCAGGTCGTCGAGCGGCACCCGCGGGTCGCTGTCGGCGAGCTCGATGATCAGCGCGCCCGAGGGCAGGCCGTGCCGCGTCAGCAGCGCCTCGATGGAGCCGAGCGGCATGGACCGGTCCAGGAGGCGCCGCGCGCTCATCCGTACGGCCACGGGCACCGCGTGCCCGGTGCGGCCGCGCTCCGCGGCCTGCTCGACGGCCTCCTCCAGCATCCAGCGGCCCAGCTCCGCTGTGCGGTCGCCCTCCCGTCCCTCGCCGTTCTCGGAGACACGCAGGAACTCGCCGGGGGTGAAGAGGATGCCCTGCGCCGAACGCCAGCGGGCCTGCGCGGCGACCGATGTGATCCGGCCACTGTCCAGGGAGACCACGGGCTGGTGGAGCAGCGCGAACTCCCCGTCGTGCAGGGCGGCGCGCAGCCGCGTGGCGAGCTCCGCCTTGCGTACGACGTCGGCCTGCATCTGGGGTGCGTAGAGCTCGACGCGGCCCTTGCCCGCGGCTTTGGCGCGGTACATCGCGAGGTCCGCGTTGCGCAGCAACTCCCCCGCGCCGATGCCCGGTTCGGCGAAGGACACCCCGATGGACGCCGCGACGCGTACGTCGTTGCCGTCGATGGCGTAGGGCTGGGACAGGGTGATTCTCAGCCGGTCGGCGAGCTCGAAGATATGCCGTTCTCTCGCGGCGTGGTCCCTGGTCCCGTCGCCGACGATGAGGGCCGCGAACTCATCGCCGCCGAGCCGGGAGGCGGTGTCGCCCGAACGCACCGCCTCCTGAAGTCTGCGCGCGGCCTGGATGAGGAGCTCGTCACCGGCCTGGTGGCCGATGGTGTCGTTGACGGCCTTGAAGCCGTCGAGGTCGATGAAGAGCACGGCCGTGCCCCGGTCGGTCACTCTCCGGCCGGTCAGCGCCTGGCTGACGCGCCGGGTGAACAGGGCACGGTTGGGCAGGTCGGTGAGCGGGTCGTGCTCCGCGTTGTGCTGCAACTGCGCCTGGAGCCTGACCCGTTCGGTCACGTCCCTGCTGTTGAAGATCAGGCCGCCCTGGTGGCGGTTGACGGTCGACTCGACGTTCAGCCAGTCGCCGTCGCCGGACTTGAAGCGGCACTCGATGCGGGTGGTGGGCTCATCGACGGGGTTGGCGGCGAGGAATCTGCGCACCTCGTGGACGACCCGGCCGAGGTCCTCGGGGTGCATGAGCGAGGCGAGTTCGGAGCCGACGAGCTCCTCGGCGTCGCGCCCGTAGACCCCGGCGGCGGCCGGACTCACGTACCGCAGGATGCCGTTCGGCGCGGCGATCATGATGACGTCGCTGGAGCCCTGCACCAGGGAGCGGAAGTGGTTCTCCTTCTGGGCCAGTTCCTGGGTGAGGGTGATGTTGTCCAGGAGCATGATGCCCTGGCGCACCACGAGGGCGAGCACGACGGTGCCCGCGGTGAAGAGCACGACGTGGTCCACGCTGCGCCCGCTGAGGATGTTGTAGAGGATCCCCAACGTGCAGACGGCGGCGGCCAGATAGGGCGTGAGGGCGGCCAGCGAACCGGCGATCGGGCGGGTCGCGGCGGCGAGCGCCCGCGGCTCCTCGGGACCGCTGTCGTACGTCACGTGCGCGGGTCCGTGACCGGCACCGTCCCGCGCGTGCCAGGGCGCCGCCCACGGTGCGTAGGCGAGCAGGAGCGAACCGGCGAACCAGCCCGCGTCCAGCATCTGCCCCGAGCGGTAACTGGCGTGCAGCAGCGGTGAGGTGAAGATCGCGTCGCACATGACGGTCAGGGCCAGCGCGCCGATCGCGGTGTTCACCGCGCTGCGGTTGGCGGACGATCGTCTGAAGTGCAGCGCCAGGACCATGCTGACGAGCGCGATGTCGAGCAGCGGATAGGCGAGCGAGAGCGCGGCGTGCGCGACGCTCTGGCCCTCGAACTGGGCGGTGTGCGCGAGGGCCAGGCTCCAGGAGAGCGTGAGGAGCGAGCCCCCGATCAGCCAGGAGTCGAGGGCGAGGCACACCCAACCGGCCTTCGTCACCGGCCGTTTGGCTAGCACGAGGAGGCCGATGATGGCGGGCGGGGCGAAGCACAGGAAGAAGAGGTCGGCGAGCCCCGGACTCGGCACGGGCTGTTCGAGGACGACCTCGTACCAGCCCCATACGCCGTTACCGAGTGCTGCCATCGCGGAGGAGAGCGCGAACAGCAGCCATGCGGGTCGAAACCGGCTGCGGCGGGTGCGTGAGTAGCGGAAGCAGGAGATCGCGGCGGCCGCGGCCGCGATGCTCAGCCCGAAGTCGCCCATGAACAGGGCGAGTCGGCCGGATCCCCAGCCGAGCGCCGATCCCGCGGCGTATCCGCCGCAGACGATCAGCAGGACCAGCTGGGAGACGAGACCGCGGCCGCCCGGCACGGGGCGGCGGGTCCCCGGGGCCCTGGGAGGCAGCTGTGCCGCCAGGCCCCCGTCGAGGACGGTGGCGCCGGACGGGCGGGCGTTCACCGGGCCGCCCTGGTCCGCGCCGCCCCCGTGTCCGTCCGGCCCCCGCGACAGCCGTGCTGGCTCTGTCGCTGATGGGTACGGCGTCGGCCGCTCGTGCGACAACTGCACCGCCTGCGTCTGCGGGCCGGTGCGCGTGAGAGTCGCCGGCGGCTGTCCCGCCGCGTCGGATCGTTCGCCCATAGGCCGTGCATCGCCCGTCGCCCCCCTCGCAGTCTGATGTCTCGTCCCCGCGCCGAACGGTCCACGGCGCATCCCCTGTCGGGACGATACACCAGTCTCGTCACTCAGGGACATAGTCGCTCTACTCTCCGTGACTACCGGCGGAGAAGCGGACACGGGGCGCACACGAGCGGGTGCGGAGCGTGCACGAACGGGTGTCAGGCGATCAACTGCCCGTCGTCAGCACGACGTTGCGCAGCGGCTGCCCGGCCGCGTACCGGCTCAGCTGATCGGCCAGCAGCCGCTTCGCGCGGGGCAGGAAGGCCGAACTGGAGCCGCCCACGTGCGGGCTGATGAGCACCCCGGGAGCGTGCCACAGCGGGTGACCTGCGGGCAGCGGTTCTGGATCGGTCACGTCCAGGGCGGCGGTGATCCGGCCGGACTCCAGTTCGGCGAGGAGCGCCTTGGTGTCGACCACGGGTCCGCGGGCGACGTTCACCAGGAGCGCGCCGTCCTTCATCCGCGCCAGGAAGTCGGCTCCCGCCAGGCCACGGGTGGTCTCGGTGAGCGGCGTCGAGAGGATGACGACGTCGGCTTCGGGCAGCAGAGAGGGCAGTTCGACGAGCGGATGCACGGGGCCGCGCTCCGTGGCACGGGCGGAGCGCGCGACGCGCGCCACCCGCGCGCAGTCAAACGGAGCGAGCCGGTCCTCGATGGCGGAACCGATCGATCCGTAGCCCACGATCAGGACGGACTTGTCGGCGAGCGCGGGGTAGAACCCGGCGTGCCACTCCTCCTCGCGCTGCCCCTCCACGAACCGCGGCAGGCCCCGCAGCGACGCGAGGACCAGGGTGAGCGCGAGCTCGGCGGTGCTCGTCTCGTGCACCCCACGGGCGTTGCACAGCCGCACGCCCGGCGCGAGGACGGGGATCCCCGGCTCCACGTGGTCGATCCCCGCGGTCAGTGTCTGTACGACGCCCACCGACGTCATCGCGGACAGCGGGCGTACCGCGATCTCCGTGCCCTTCATGTACGGCACCACGTAGAAGGCGCAGTCCGCCGGGTCGGCGGGGAAGTCGGGACCGCCGTCCCAGTAGCGGTAGTTGAGGCCCGCGTCGGCCGCCGGGGGCAGCCCCTCGACCTCGTGCGCCTCGAACGGGAGCCATACGTCTGTCGCCACATCTTTCGTCATGGTCAGGAGGCTAATGCGCCTCCCCGCGCGTGGCCTGCGGGGAGGCAGCGGTCGGGGCCGGGACGGCAGCGGTTAGTTTGGATGATCTCCGAACGAGGAGTGGGGAGGGCACGGCCAGGTGGAGCGCAGGACGATCGGTGCGGCGGCACTCGAAGTGGGCGCAGTCGGACTCGGTTGCATGCCGATGAGCTGGGCCTACACCGGTTCGCGGCAGCGGGGCGACGCGTCGGTGCGCACCGTGCACGCCGCGTTGGACGCCTCGGGGCGGGCGGCGACGCTGCTGGACACGGCGGACATGTACGGCCCCTTCACCAATGAGCTGCTGCTCGGCAGGGTGCTCAAGGAGCGGCGCGCGGACGCGTTCGTCTCGACGAAGTGCGGGCTGCTGGTGGGCGATCAGCACATCGTCGCCAACGGCCGCCCCGGCTATGTGAAGCGGGCCTGCGACGCCTCGCTGCGGCGGTTGCAGACCGACACCATCGACCTGTACCAGCTGCACCGCGCCGACCCCGAGGTGCCCGTCGAGGAGACCTGGGGCGCGATGGCGGAGCTCGTCGCCGCGGGGAAGGTGCGGGCGCTCGGGCTGTGCGCGGTGGGGGCGCGCGCCCGGCGGCGCCCGGCTCCCGGGCGGCCGGTGGCGGGGCTGCACGACACGACGATCCGGCAGCTTGAGCGGGTGCAGCAGGTCTTCCCGGTGAGCGCCGTGCAGGCCGAGCTGTCGGTGTGGTCGCCGGAGGCCCTGGACGCGCTGCTGCCCTGGTGCGAGGCGCGCGGGGTCGGCTTCCTCGCCGCGATGCCGCTGGGGAACGGTTTCCTCACGGGGACGCTGACGCCGGGCCAGGGCTTCGAGCCGGACGACCTGCGGGCCAGGCACCCCCGCTTCACCGCCGAGATGATGGCCGCCAACCAGCCGCTGGTGGTGGGCCTGCGCCGGATCGCGGAGCGGCACGGCGCGACGCCCGCGCAGATCGCGCTCGCCTGGGTGCTCGAACAGGGCCGGCACGTGGTGCCGGTGCCCGGCGCGAAGCGGGACCGCTGGGCGGTGGAGAACGCGGGGGCGGCGGCGGTGCGCCTGACACCGGCGGACCTGGCGGAGCTCGCGGCGCTGCCCGCGGCGTTGGGGTCGTGGGACTGAGAGGCGCGGGACCGGGCCGTGGGGATCTCGTCGTGGCGGATCGGGAACCTGCGGGGCGCGAGCGGTGTATGAACAGTAGAAGCGCTGCGTCGAAGGGACCTGATCGTGCAACGACCTGCTGTTACGGCCGTATTGGCCGCCGCTGCCCTCGTGTTCGCGGCCGGGTGCTCGTCCGGCGGAGGTGACGATTCCGGCGGGCGGGACGGCTCGCGGGACCCGGGCACGTCGAGCCCGTCCCCGAGCGGGAAGCCCGGCGCCGACGCCCCACCGGAGAAGGGCTCGGCGAAGGTCACCCGCACCCTCACCAAGGACCTGAGGTCCCCGTGGGGCCTCGCGGCGCTCCCCGGCGGTGACCTCCTGGTGTCCTCACGGGACAAGGGGACGATCACTCGTGTCGACACCGATTCGGGCAAGAAGACGGAGCTCGGCTCGGTGCCGGGCGTCTCCCCCGGCGGCGAGGGCGGCCTGATGGGCCTCGCCGTCTCCCCCACGTACGCATCGGACCACATGGTGTACGCGTACTTCACGACGGAGTCCGACAACCGCGTCGCCCGCATGCTGTACGACGAGAAGAAGCCCTCCGGCGAGCAGTTGGGCGCACCCGACACCATCTTCAAGGGCATCCCCAAGGGCATGATCCACAACGGCGGCCGGATCGCCTTCGGCCCGGACAAGATGCTGTACGCGGGCACGGGCGAGACGGGTGACACCGGCCTCGCGCAGGACAAGAAGTCCCTGGGCGGCAAGATCCTCCGCCTCACCCCGGACGGCGAACCGGCCCCCGACAACCCCTTCGGTGACTCCCCCGTCTATTCGTACGGCCACCGCAATGTGCAGGGTCTCGCCTGGGACGAGCGCAAGCGCCTCTGGGCCTCGGAGTTCGGCCAGGACACCTGGGACGAGCTGAACGAGATCAAGGCCGGTGACAACTACGGCTGGCCGGAGGCCGAGGGCAAGGCCGGTGAGGACGGGTACCACGACCCGGTCGCCCAGTGGAAGACCTCCGAGGCCTCACCGAGCGGCGTCGCGTACGCGGAGGGCTCGGTCTGGATGGCGGGGCTGCGCGGCGAGCGGCTGTGGCGCGTCCCGGTCCGGGGCATGACACCGGCGGGAAAGCCGGAGGCGCATCTGAAGGGTGAGTACGGCAGGCTGCGTACGGTGCTCGCGGCGGGCGGCGACAAGCTCTGGCTGGTCACGAGCGAGACGGACTCGCGGGGGACGCCGGAGAAGGGGGACGACAGGATCCTGGAGGTGGAGGTGAAGTGACGCGACCACGGGATCGGCGGGAGGTCCGGGAGGTCGAGGAGGGCTAGCTCTGACCGGACGAGTCCGACTCCTCGGAGCGGGCTGCCTCCTCCGGGTCGGATATCTCCTCCGCTATCTCCTCCGCGCCGGATATCTCGTCCGCGGGCGACGCCGACACCGGGGCGCGGACGACCACCTTGCCCGACGTCAGATCTATCGGTCCCCGGCCGGGATCACCGTCGGCGAGGTCCACGCGCGTCAGTTCCAGGCGTTTCTTCTCCTCCTCGGTGTGCCTGCGTCCCGGTGCGAAAAGAGCTTCGAACGGAGTGAACACTGCGCCTCCCTGGAGCCGAGTCTCTGCCGTCAAGCGTAGGCGAGCGCGACAGAAACCGGCCGGGGCCCGAGAAGCGCAGGTCAGCCGGGTGTCACCGCGCTCTCGACCGGGAAGAGCCGTAGCCGGTGGGCGAGCGCGGCGGCTTCGCCGCGGCCGGTGACGGAGAGCTTGGCGAGGATGTTGGAGACGTGGACGCTCGCCGTCTTCGGGGAGATGAACAGCTCCTCGGCGATCTGGCGGTTGCTGCGGCCCACCGCGACCAGGCGCAGCACGTCGCGCTCCCGGCTGGTCAGGCCGAGCGCGTCGGCGGGATCGGCGGGGGCGGCGGGCTCCCTGGCGGCCTCGGCCCTGTCGAGGTTGAGGCGGGCGCGCTGGGCGAGACCGGTGACGGCGTCGGCGAGCGGCCGGGCGCCGAGCCGCTCGGCCTCCTGACCGGCCTGGCGCAGGAGGTGGGCGGCGCGGTCGCGGTCCGTGCCGTTCGCGGTGAGGAGGGACTCGGCGAGGCGCAGCCGCGCCTGGGCGAGGTCGTAGGGGCGGTCCATGGGTTCCAGGGCGGTGACCACGGCGGACCAGTCGTCGGGGCGGTCGCGGCCCTCGGAGCGCAGGAGTTCGGCGCGCGTCCACTCGTCGTAGGCGCGCCAGAGCGGGATGGGGGTGGCGAGGGCCTTGGCGGCCTTGCGGATCAGTTCGACGGCGGCGGGGCGGCCGGGCTCGGCGACGGGCAGGCCCCGGGCGTCGGCCTCCATCGTGGCGGCGGCGAGCACCAGCGGCCAGCCGTACTTGTAGGTGCCGACGGGCAGGCCGGTGGCGACGCCGCGTTCGAACTCGGCGCGGCCGTCCAGGACGCGCCCCTCGCCCGCGGCGATGTCGAGGGCGATGCGGATCAGCAGAAGGAGGTACTGGGGTTGCGGGTCATGGGTGCCGAGGTGCTGGTGGGCGATCTGCATGTGCCGGGTGGCGGCGGTGAGGTCGCCGCGGAAGAGCGCCATGCGCGCGGTGCGTTCGGCGGCGGAGACCCGCGGCTTCGAACTCTGCACGCAGCGCTGGGTCTGGGTGACGGCCTCGGCCGCCTCGTCCCAGCGGCCGAGGGAGATGAGGGACTCGGCCGCGTTGGCCCAGACCCAGCCCTCGGTGTCCACCAGGCCGTACTTCCGGCAGAACTCGATGCCTTCCTTCGCGACCCGCACCGCCTCGGCGGAGCGGCCGACGCCTTCGAGGGACGAGGGCAGGTTGATGTGGGCGCGGCTCAGATTGGTGACCAGGGCCTCGCGGACGACGCGGTCCCTGATCTCGTACATCTCGGCGAGGCCCGTCTCGGGGTCGCCCGCCTCGATGAGGAGGGCGCCGCGGGTGAGCCGGGCGTTGAGCTCGATGACGTCGGCCCCGACCATGCGGGCGTACTCGACGGCCTGTTCGGCGACGGCGAGCGTCTCGGCGCCCGGGTCGTGCAGCATGCCCCAGGAGGCGCGGTGTACGAGGACCTCCGCGTGCACCTCGGAGGGCGGCAGGCCGCGGACGAGTTCCTGCGCCTTGGCGATCTCCTCCCAGCCGTCGCCGCGGCCGAGGGTGGAGATGAGACGGGAGCGGGCGATCCAGAACCAGGCCGAGCGCAGCGGGTCGTGCCCGTCGTCCAGGAGCCGCAGGGCGCGCTTGGTGATCTTCAGGGCACGGTCGCGTTCGCCGCAGAGCCGGCCGGCGACGGTGGCCTCGGCCATCAGGTCCAGATAGTCCAGCGGGGTGGTGGCCGGGTCGCAGCCGCAGGGCGGGTAGCCCTCCACGTAGTCGGCGGGGCGCAGCTCGTCGCGGACGGCGTCGGGGGCGTCGTCCCAGAGCTCCATCGCCCTCTCCAGCAGGCGCAGTTGCTCGGCGTAGGCGTGCCGGTGACGGGCCTCGACGGAGGCGCCGAGTACGGCAGGCAGGGCCTTGGCGGCATCGTGCGCGTAGTACCAGTAGGTGGCGAGGCGGGCGGCGCGCTGGTCGGCGGAGACGAGTGCGGGGTCGGACTCCAGGGCCTGAGCGAAGCGGCGGTTGATGCGGGAGCGTTCGCCGGGCAGCAGGTCGTCGCTGACGGCCTCGCGGACCAGGGAGTGCCGGAAGCGGTAGCCGTCGCCGTCCGGCGAGGCGAGCAGGATGTTGGCGCCGACCGCGGCCCGCAGCGCCTGGATCAGGTCGTCCTCGGCGAGCCCGGTGACCGCGGCGAGCAGTTCGTACTCGACGGTGGAGCCGCCCTCGGCGACGATCCGGGCCACCCGCTGGGTGGCCTCCGGCAGGGCCTCGACCCGGACGAGGAGCAGATCGCGCAGCGAGTCCGTGAGGCCCGCGCAGCTGGTGCCGTGGGCGGCGACCGCGAGCTCCTCGACGAAGAAGGCGTTGCCGTCGGAGCGCTCGAATATGTCGTCGACCAGGGACGGTTCGGGTTCGGCCGCGAGTATCCCGGCCATCTGGCGGGCGACCTCGTCCTTGCTGAACCGGCCGAGTTCGATGCGCCGCACCGTGCGCAGCCGGTCCAGCTCGGCGAGCAGGGGGCGCAGCGGGTGGCGGCGGTGGATGTCGTCGGCGCGATAGGTGGCGAGCAGGACGAGCCGGCCGCCGCGCAGCGTGCGGAAGAGGTAGGCGAGGAGGTGCCGGGTCGATGCGTCGGCCCAGTGCAGGTCCTCCAGGGCGAGCACGATGGTGCGCTCGCGCGAGAGCCGTTCCAGGAGGCGGGCGGTGAGTTCGAAGAGGCGGGCCATGCCCTGCTCGTCGGGCCTGGCGCCCGGGTGGCCGCCCGGTGCGGTGGAGCTCAGTTCGGGCAGCAGCCTGGCGAGCTCCTCCTCCTGGCCCGCGGCCGCGGCGGCGAGTTCGTCGGGGAGCCTGCGGCGCAGTGCGCGCAGCGCGGTGGAGAAGGGGGCGAACGGCAGGCCGTCGGCGCCGATCTCGACGCATCCGCCGAGCGCGACGACGGCGCCCCGCTCCTCGGCCGCCGCGGTGAACTCCTCGACGAGGCGCGTCTTGCCGACGCCCGCCTCGCCGCCGAGCAGCAGCGCCTGGGGCTCACCCGTGCCGGAATCCCCGGCTCCGGCGAGCGGGGATCCCGTGGCACGGGCGAGTGCTTCGTTGAGTGCGCCCAGTTCGTCGGCTCGGCCGACGAACACCGGGCTGACGGACCTGGTCTCCACAGCGGCGAGCATCGCACAGTGCCCTGCCCTCGCGGCACCCGCTGTCCGACCAGTGATCACCGACACGTTCCCGGTCCGCTCAGGCGGCCCGCGTGAAGCGGCCCCTGCCGAGCTGCGCTCTCACCCGCCCCTCGGCTTCGTCGCGGGCCGATCGGCGGGCGGCGGCCGTGGCCTTGCGGGCCTCGCGGACCAGGCGGTGGTGCGCGGCCGCCTGGGCCAGCTCGGCGGCGCGCATCTGGTGCATCTCGTAGTCGAACATCTCGTACCCCTCGGGTCTGGTGGTTCCTGTGGTGTCCATCGCTCTCTGCGATGTCTCCACTCTCTTCTCCCAGGGGGGTCGCTCACATCGGGCGAGTGCCGCATCTCCATGAGGCGGGGGGCCTTAGGTACGACGAAGGGCGGGGCGGGGTCCTTAGACCCTGCCCCGCCCCTGCCTTACGGCGTGCGCGGAACGGCTCAGGAAGGTGCGGAAGGCAGCCCGAGCAGCAGGTCGGAGTACTTGGCGATGGCGAGGAGCAGCCCGATCACACCGAGCACGACGCCCGCCCACGCCACGGACTTGATCCACGGCGCCTGCTCCTGGCCGGGGGCCCCGAACGCGGGCCTGGCGAGGACCACGAACCCGGCGACCAGCGCCGCGAGGGCGAAGATCCCGGCGATCATCGCGGTGGACTGCCAGGAGTCGCCGTACAGGGCCTGGAGCTGGTCGGCGACGCCCGCGGACTGCTTCCGCTGCATCTCCAGCTGCCCCGTGATGTTCGCGCGGGCCCCGGCGATCGTGCCGAGCCAGCCGCCGGAGAGGCCGATCACGCCGAGCGCGGCCGCGACGACGGCCGTCGCGCCCTGGCCGACGCCGGTGGACTTGGCGGCCGCGGACTCGGCAACGGCGTCGTCCAGGTCGTCCTCGTCCTCGTTCTCCTCGACGTCACCCGCTTCGGTGGCGCCGGCCGAGGTGGCATCGGCCGAGGTGGCGGCGTCCGCCTTCGTGACGTCGGTCTTCTCCGACTTCCCCGCCGTCTGCGTCGTGTCGGCCGTGTCCTTGTCGGCCGCGTCGGCCTTCGCGGACGCGGTCACGTCCTCGGTCCCGGCGGCATCCTCTGTTCCGGGCGCTTCCTTGGCCCCGGCCGCCTCATCAGTCTTGGTTCCCATGCCCCGCACCGTACGGACGGAGTCTGAGAAGTCTCTTAACGAGCGTCCCGCGCGGCGCGCCACTCCGGCGCGAGCACCGACCACACCTCCATGTCGTGCCGCACCCCCTGCCAGGGGAAGCTCTCGCGCAGCACGCCGTCCAGGGTGAACCCGAGCCGCTTGGCCGCCGCCTTGCTGCGGTCGTTGCGGGAGGAGACGAGCCACTCCACGCGGTGCATGCCGCGCACGTCGACGGCCCAGTCGACGAGGACCCGCGAGGCCTTGTGCACCAGGCCGCGCCCGGCCACCGTCGGCTCCAGCCAGACGGCGAGCTCGCAGCCGTCCACGCTGGTGTCGAAGATCCGGAAGGCGACCCCGCCGACGAGCGTGCCGTCCAGCCAGATGCCGTAGAAGCGGCCGGTGTCGGCGGCCTGCTTGTCGGCGTACTTCTGGAGGTGCCTGCGCGCGGTCTCCAGGTCCTTCACGGTCACGGTGAAGGGGACCCACTCCCCCGTGTACTCCCGCGCCCTCTCGACGTGCTCCAGGAACTCCTGCGCCTGCCACGGTTCGACAGGTCGCAGCTCAGCGCCCTCGTCCAGCGATATCGCGAACATCCCGCTCCCCTAGCCCCTGTGCGTCGTCGTGTACGTCCCGCTGTCCGGGGATCCTCGCACGGTCGTCGCGCGGTTTCGAACGACATTCGGGCGGCTCGATGCTGATGCGCGGCAGGAGCCGGTCGAGGCGCCTGGGCAGCCACCAGTTGGCGCCGCCGAGCAGATGCATGAGCGCCGGGACGAGCAGGGTGCGCAGCACGAAGGCGTCGAGCGCGACCGCGGCCGCGAGCGCTATGCCGAACATCGCGATGACCCGGTCGCCGCTGAGCACGAACGCCAGGAAGACCGAAATCATGATCACGGCGGCGGAGTTGATGACGCGGCTCGTCTCGGCGAGACCGACCCGCACGGCCCTGCGGTTGTCCCCGGTCTCCAGCCACTCCTCGTACATCCGGCTGACCAGGAAGACCTGGTAGTCCATGGAGAGGCCGAAGAGGACGGACACCATGATCACGGGCAGGAAGGGTTCGATGGGTCCCGCCCTGCCGAGCCCGAGCAGTTCGCTGCCCCAGCCCCACTGGAAGATCGCGACGACGATCCCGAAGGCGGCGGCGACCGCGGCGACGTTCATCGCGGCGGCCTTGAGCGGTATGCCGATCGAGCGGAAGGCGAGCAGGAGCAGTACGCAGCCGAGGCCGATGACGACGCCCACGAAGAGCGGCAGCTTGCCGACGATGATCTCCGCGAAGTCGTCGTAGCTCGCGGTGACGCCGCCGACCCGCACGTCGAGGGAGCTGTCCGCGCCGGCCTTCGGCAGCACGTCGTCGCGCAGCCGGTCGACGAGTTCGCTGGTCGCCTCGGACTGCGGGGACGAGTCGGGGACGACCGTGAGGAAGGCGGTGCGGCCGTCCTCGGCGTACGTCACCGGGCTCACGGAGGCGACGCCCTCGGTCGACTTCAGGGTGGTGCCGAGGTCGGTGAGCGCGTTGCGGTCGCCCGCGCCGTAGACCTCGCTGACCAGCGTCAGCGGGCCGTTGACGCCGGGGCCGAAGCCGTCGGCGAGCAGGTCGTAGGCCTGCCGGGTGGTGGCGGACGCCGGGTTGTTGCCCTGGTCGGACGTGCCCAGGTGGAGCGCGAAGGTGGGCAGCGCGAGGACCGTCATCACGACGACGGCGAGGGCGCCGAGCAGCTTGGGGTGGCGCTCCACGAAGGCGGCCCAGCGGGCGGCGAAGCCGGTGGGCAGTTCCGGCTCGGGCCCGTGCGCGGCGAGCCTGCGCCGTTCGCGGCGGCTGAGCACGCGCGGCCCCGCCCAGGACAGGAGGGCGGGCAGCAGGGTCACGGACGCGGCGACGGTGAGCACCACGGTGAGGGAGGCGGCGATCGCGACCCCGTTGAGGAAGCTGAGCCGCAGGATGAGCATGCCGAGCAGCGCGATGCAGACGGTGGCGCCCGCGAAGACGACGGCGCGGCCGGTGGTGGCGACCGCCCGCTCGGCGGCCTCGGCCACGGGCAGGCCGCGTTTGAGGCCCTTGCGGTGTCTGGTGACGATGAAGAGGGCGTAGTCGATGCCGACGCCGAGCCCGATCAGGGTGCCCAGCATCGGCGCGAAGTCCGCGACCGTCATCAGATGGCCGAGCAGCACGATGCCCGCGTACGCCGTGCCCACCGAGACCAGCGCGGTGGCGATGGGCAGCGAGGCGGCGGCGAGCGAGCCGAAGGCGAGGAAGAGGACGACGGCGGCGACGGCCACTCCGACGATCTCGGCGACCTGGGCGCTCTTGGACTCGGTGAGCCCGATGGCGGTGCCGCCGAGCTCGACCTGGAGGTGGTCGGACGCGGCGGCCTTGGCGGTGTCGACGACCGCCTGCGCGTCGCCCTCGGCGATGTCGTCGGCCTGCTCGTGGAAGGTGACGGTCGCGTACGCGGTACGGCCGTCGGCACTGATCTGGGCCGCGCCCCCGGTCTCGTACGGGCTGGTCACCGATGCCACCGCGGGCATCCCGGCGATCTTGTCCAGGGCCTTGGACACCGTCTGCTCGACGTCGGCGGCGCGCACGGTGGTGCCTGCCCCGGTGTGCCAGACGACGGTGTCGCTGTCGCCGCCGAGGCCGTGGAAGCCCTCGTTCAGGAGCTGGGTGGCGCGGCCCGACTCGGTGCCGGGCACCTCGTAGTCGTTGGAGTACGCGGATCCGGCGACCGCGGCCGCCGAGGCGGTGCCGCCGAGAGCCAGCAGCCACAGCAGGACGACGACGAGGCGGTGCCTGACACACCACCGGGCGAGTGCTGCCACGGGCTGGCTCCCTGGATGGTTCGTGGATCTTTATCGGGAACAGCAGCTAAACGACTGAACCGCCCGCAAAGAACGCATGAGAGGCGACTTGAGCGCCGGAGTCACCTTGACAGCCCTTGGAGATCCTTAGTCCCTTTCGTGGCCTTACTCACAAGGGCACAAGAGGTGTGCTGGGGCCGCACGCGGAGCGCGCGGGGGCTCGCACCGGACCCCCGCGCGCTCCTCGCACACGGGCCTCAGCCCGAGACGCTCGCGCGCCCGTTCTCGATGTGCCCCATCAGCCGTCGCCGGAAGGCTCCGTCGCCCTCCGCGGTGACCTCGACGTCGTACCAGCCGTGCTCGTCGGCGGTCCGCCAGGCGATCGTGCGGCTGCTGCCCGCCCGGACGCGGATGGTTCGCGTCCGCGACCGAATGTCGGATTCATCCACATATCCGAGCGGCTTGACCGTGAAGACGAGCTGCTCGCGGCCCCGGTTGGCCAGTGTGAGGTGGATCTCACGACGGGTGATCGCGGAGGCGAGGCGCGCGCCACCGTCAGCACCCCGCTTGCCGCCCTCGCCGGGCTTGCCGCCCGCGAACTCGCGCCGGAAGCCGTTCGGCCCGGTGACCGTGAAGGCGTACGTGTCCCCCGGCACCGGCACGGTCCAAGTGCTCTTGCGCACGACGTCCCGGTGCTGCGGGAGCGTGAACTCACCGGCGTAGGGATAGAGCGCGAAGTGCGCGCTGGAGCTGCCGCCGTTGCGCAGCCGCACGGTGAGCGAGCCGCCGTCGCCCGGTGTCACGTCCGCGTCGGGCTGGTAGGGCAGCGGCCTGGCGCGGCGGGTGCCGGGCTCCTGGACGGGCATGGACTGCTTCAGGGGCGGCTGCGGGTTCCAGCGGCCGGTGAACTCCGGGATGGCGCCCGGCTGTTCGACCTCGGGCTGACGGTGGCCACGCCGGAAGTCGAAGGCGCCGGTGAGGTCGCCGGTGACCTTGCGGCGCCAGGCGCTGATGTTGGGCTCGCGCACCCCGGTCCACTTCTCCAGGAAGCGCACCACGGAGGTGTGGTCGAAGACCTCGGAGCAGACGTAGCCGCCGACGGTCCAGGGCGAGACGACCAGCATGGGCACGCGCACGCCGAGCCCGGTCGGCTTGCCCTCCCAGCGCTCCTCCTTCTCCTCGGCCGACTCGGTGCCCGGCACGGGCGGCGGCACGTGGTCGAAGAAGCCGTCGTTCTCGTCGTAGTTGATGAACACGGCGGTGCGCCGCCACACCTCGGGGTGCGAGGCGAGCGCGTCGAGCACCTTGTAGACGATGGTCGCGCTGTGGATCGGCGAGGAGACGCTGGGGTGCTCGGAGTCCTGCGCGGACGGCACCAGATAGCTGACCTTCGCGAGCTTGCCGCGCGCGACGTCCTTGGCGAACTCCTCGGCGAGCTTCCCGGTCGGCACGCGGCGCAGACCGCGCTCGAAGAGGGACCGCTCGCGCCGGTTCAGCGTGCCGACACCCTCTTCGAGGGCGGCCAGCAACTTGGCGCGCTCGGTCTCGTCCTTGGCGTCGCGCACCTTGGCGTAGAAGGCCTCCATGTAGGTGAGGCCGGTCTTGGCGAGCACCTTGCGGGCGATGGCCTTGAAGGTGGCGAAGAACTCGATCTGGTTGTCGGTGAAGTTCTCCCACTCCGTGTACGTCTGCCAGCTCACACCCGCTCTCTCCAGGCGCTCGGCGTACGTCCCCCAGTCGTAGCCGGGGTGCTTGCCCTCGTCGTAGGCGTCGTTGCCGACGGCCCGCTTGCCGTTCGCCTCGTAGCCCGTCTTGCCGCTCCACAGGTGGTTGCGGTTGGGGCTGGTGGAGGTGTGGATGGAGGAGTGGTAGGCGTCGCAGACGGTGAAGGTGTCGGCGAGTTCGTAGTGCAGCGGGATGTCCTGGCGCGTGTAGTACGCCATCGTGGCCGCGGTCTTGGCGGTGATCCAGCCGTCCGACCAGCCGTCGTGCCACGCCTTGGAGCCGCCGCTCCAGGAGTGGTCGAGCGCCCCGATGTACTGGAGGTCCTTCTTCTGCGTCTCGGCGGCGCCGCGGACCGGGAAGGGCAGGACGGTGCGCAGCCCGGCGGGCTGCTCGAAGACCGTCTTGCCGCTGGGGAGCGTGATCGCGTTGCGGTCGCCGAAGCCGCGGACGCCGCGCAGGGATCCGAAGTAGTGGTCGAAGGAGCGGTTCTCCTGCATCAGGATGACGACGTGCTCGATCGAGTCGAGGCCGCCGCCCCTGTGCCGCGGCTCCTGCGCGAGCGCCTCCTGCAGCGAGGGCGGCAGGAAGGAGCCGACCGCGGCGGCTCCGAGCGCACCCCCACCGATCGCCATCAGGCGCCTGCGCGACATCTCCGGCGTCACATCTCCCACGTCCGACCTCCCAGTCGACACCCAATGGTTCACGGTTGATCCATTGACCTGTTCGGCGGGGACGCTAGTGACGTCCGGTTTACCTGTGAAGTCCGTGGACCAAAGTCGCGGTGAACGTCCAAATGGTTCTGGACGGAATGATGCTGATTCCTGCTCAGGACGGCGTTGTCAGTGCCGGGTGCCATCCTCGGATTCATGGATCTCACCGCGCGCATCGCCGCCTTCACGGACCTGTTCGGGCCGCCGCCCGGCACCGCGCCCGCCGTCGACTGGGACGCCGTGGAGGCCTGGCTCGAAGTCCCGCTGCCCGCGGAGTACAAGGCGCTCGTCTCGGCGTACGGACCGGTGGAGATAGGCGAGTTGGGCTCCGGCGCCATCCGCCTGCACACGCCGTGCACGAGCTCGGACGGGCGGTACGAGTACGCGTCGTGGGTGGTGGAGACCCACCGTCACTCCGCGATCCGCCCCTGGATGTTCATGGCGAAGGACCGCGAGGAGCGCCGCTTCCTGCCCGACGAGGGCGGCCTGCTCGCCTTCGCCACGACGTCGGACGGCGACCACCTGTTCTGGGACACCTCGCTGTCCAAGGACCCCGACGCGTGGCCCGTGGTGCTCCTGACCACCTCCGTCGCGGTGGGCGTCGCGGAGCCCTGGGTGGCGTACGGAGTGCCGTTTCTTGAGCTCCTGTCCACCGCGGCCCGCGGCGGCGTGCCGCATCCGGCCGGGCCCGACGGCCTGTTCGGACCGCTCGCCCCCACCGTGCGGACCTGGTCGCCGCTGGCGGGCGCCGCGCCCTGGACCCTGCCGCCCCGCGGTTCGTACGTGGACGGCCGTCAGCACACCGCGCTCACCGAGGGCGAGGGCCTGGACGCGATCACCGCGCTGATACCCCCGCCCCTCACCCCGCACCTGGGCGATGGCACGTGGGAGCAGGTCTTCGAGCGGCTGGGCACCCGGCTGCCCCAGGACTTCACCGCCCTCAGCGAGCAGTACGGCGCGGGGAACTGGAGCTGGTGGATCGACATGCCGGCCCCGCTCGACCTCGACCACCGGCTCGGCCTCGCCGCCCAGGCAGAGGAGATGCTGGAGGGCTACCGCTCCCTGCGCGAGGCGCACCCCGAGTACCACCCCATGCCCGCCTGGCCCGAGCCCGGCGGCTTCCTGCCGGTCGTCTCGACGATCGACGGGGACCAGATCGGCTGGTGCGCCGAAGGCCCCGACCCCGACCGGTGGCGCGTCGCCGTGCACCCCCGGCACGCCGACCAGGAACCGCCGCTGGCGGGGAACTTCACCGGGACGCTGCTCAACTGGCTGCGCGGCGGCCCCTCCGCGTCCGAGGGCTTCCGCGGGCTGCGCGCTGACCAGGACCCCCTGGACCACATGTTCTTCGAACCCTTCGGGCCGCCCCGGCCCGAGGGCGACTAGCCCGGCGTCCCAGGACGCGCCGAGGGCGGCCCACCCCGGAAGGTGCACCGCCCTCGTCGTGTCGCCCGGTGGGCCTCAGCCCTCGCTGACGCCCAGCTTCTCCAGGATCAGCTCCTTGACGCGGGCCGCGTCGGCCTGGCCACGGGTGGCCTTCATGACCGCGCCGACCAGCGCGCCGACCGCGGCGACCTTGCCGCCGCGGATCTTGTCGGCGATGGCGGCGTTGCCCGCGATGGCCTCGTCGACGGCCGTCGTCAGCGCGCCCTCGTCGGAGACGACCTTCAGGCCGCGCTTCTCGACGACCTCGTCCGGCGTGCCCTCGCCCTTGAGGACGCCCTCGATGACCTGGCGCGCCAGCTTGTCGTTGAGGTCACCCGCGGCGACGAGCGCGGTCACCCTGGCGACCTGCGCCGGGGTGATGGCGAGCTCTTCGAGGGTCTTGCCCGACTCGTTGGCGTTGCGGGCCAGTTCGCCCATCCACCACTTGCGGGCCGACGCCGCGTCGGCGCCCGCCTCGGTGGTGGCGACGATCGGGTCGACCGCGCCCGCGTTGAGGATCGACTGCATGTCGTGCTCGGTGACGCCCCACTCCTCGCGGAGCCGGTTGCGGCGCACCCGCGGCATCTCGGGCAGGGCGGCCCGCAGCTTCTCCACCCACTCCCTGGCGGGAGCGACCGGGACCAGGTCCGGCTCGGGGAAGTAGCGGTAGTCCTCGGCGTTGTCCTTGATGCGACCGGACGTCGTGGAGCCGTCTTCCTCGTGGAAGTGCCGGGTCTCCTGGACGATCGTGCCGCCGCCGTTGAGGACCGCCGCGTGCCGCTGGATCTCGAAGCGCGCGGCGCGCTCCACGGAACGCAGCGAGTTGACGTTCTTGGTCTCCGAGCGGGTGCCGAACTCCTCGCGCCCGTGCGGGCGCAGCGACAGGTTCACGTCGCAGCGCATCTGGCCCTTGTCCATCCGGGCCTCGGACACGTCGAGCGCCTTGATGACCTCGCGCAGCTCGGCGACGTACGCCTTGGCGACCTCGGGGGCCCGCTCGCCCGCGCCCTCGATCGGCTTGGTGACGATCTCGATGAGCGGGATGCCCGCGCGGTTGTAGTCGAGGAGCGAGTGCGAGGCGCCCTGGATGCGGCCGGTGGCGCCGCCGACGTGCGTCGACTTGCCGGTGTCCTCCTCCATGTGGGCGCGCTCGATCTCCACGCGGAAGACCTCGCCGTCCTCCAGCTGGACGTCCAGATAGCCGTTGAAGGCGATCGGCTCGTCGTACTGGGAGGTCTGGAAGTTCTTCGGCATGTCCGGATAGAAGTAGTTCTTCCGGGCGAAGCGGCACCACTCGGCGATCTCGCAGTTCAGCGCGAGGCCGATCTTGATGGCCGACTCGACGCCGATCTCGTTGACCACCGGCAGGGCGCCGGGCAGGCCGAGGCAGGTCGGGCAGGTCTGCGAGTTCGCGTCGGCGCCGAGCGTCGTCGAACAGCCGCAGAACATCTTGGTCTTGGTGCCGAGCTCGACATGGACCTCGAGGCCCATGACGGGGTCGTACGTCGCGAGGGCTTCCTCGTACGACACCAGGTCAGTAGTGACAGTCACGGTGAAACTTTCCCTCTCAGCCCAGCAGGACGTCGTCGTCGCCGAGGCGCTTGAGCTCACGGAAGAGCAGCGCGACGCCGGTGGCGATGGCGGCAGCGGAGACGACGGCGTCCACGAGACGGAGCGTGTCGTGCTCGTAGCGGGCCTTCTTGGCCTGCTTGAGCACGCTGATCGCGCCGAACGCGGTGGTGCCGATCGACAGATACGTACCGGTCTTGGACTTCTTGAAGCCCTTGGCCTTGGTCATGGCACTCACAGCGACGGAGCCTCCTCAAGCAGCGGGTGTCCCCACTTTTCCACGAAGGCGGCCTCGACGGCAGCGCCCACCTTGTACAGGCGGTCGTCCTTCATGGCGGGGGCGATGATCTGCAGGCCGACCGGCAGGCCGTCCTCCGGCGCGAGGCCGCAGGGCAGCGACATGGCGGCGTTGCCCGCCAGGTTGGTCGGGATGGTGCACAGGTCCGCCAGGTACATCGCCATCGGGTCGTCGGCGCGCTCGCCGATCGGGAAGGCGGTGGTCGGCGTCGTCGGCGAGACGATGACGTCCACGCGTCCGAAGGCGGCCTCGAACTCGCGGGTGATGAGCGTGCGGACCTTCTGGGCGCTGCCGTAGTACGCGTCGTAGTAGCCGGAGCTCAGCGCGTACGTGCCCAGGATGACGCGGCGCTTGACCTCGTCGCCGAAGCCGGCCTCGCGGGTCAGCGCGGTGACGTCCTCGGCGGACTTCGTGCCGTCGTCACCGACGCGCAGGCCGTAGCGCATGGCGTCGAACCGGGCGAGGTTCGAGGAGCACTCGGAGGGCGCGATCAGGTAGTACGCGGAGAGCGCCAGGTCGAACGTCGGGCAGTCAAGATCGACGATCTCGGCGCCGAGCTCCTTGAGCAGCTCCACCGACTCGTCGAAGCGCTGCACGACACCGGCCTGGTAGCCCTCGCCGCGGAACTGCTTGACGACGCCGACGCGCATGCCCGCCACGGAGCCGCTCCGCGCCGCCTCGACGACCGGCGGGACCGGCGCGTCGATGGACGTCGAGTCCAGCTCGTCGTGACCGGCGATGACCTCGTGCAGCAACGCGGCGTCGAGCACCGTGCGCGCGCAGGGGCCGCCCTGGTCGAGCGAGGACGAGAAGGCGACCATGCCGTACCGCGAGACGCCGCCGTAGGTGGGCTTGACGCCGACCGTGCCGGTGACGGCCGCGGGCTGGCGGATGGAGCCGCCGGTGTCCGTGCCGATGGCGAGCGGGGCCTCGTAGGCGGCGAGCGCGGCGGACGAGCCGCCGCCGGAGCCGCCGGGGATGCGGGTGAGGTCCCACGGGTTGCCGGTCGGGCCGTACGCGCTGTTCTCGGTGGAGGACCCCATGGCGAACTCGTCCATGTTGGTCTTGCCGAGGATGACGACGTCGGCGGCCTTCAGGCGCTTGGTGACCGTCGCGTCGTACGGCGGGAGCCAGCCTTCGAGGATCTTGGAGCCGACCGTGGTCGGCACGCCCTCGGTGGTGAAGATGTCCTTGAGCGCGAGCGGGACGCCGGCCAGCGGGCCGAGCTTCTCGCCGTTGGCGCGCTTCTCGTCGACGGCGCGGGCCTGCGCGAGCGCGCCCTCGCGGTCGACGTGCAGGAAGGCGTGCACCTTCTCGTCGACGGAGTCGATGCGGGCCAGGTGGGCCTCGGTGACCTCGACGGCGGTGAGCTCGCCGGAGGCGACCTTCGCCGCGATCTCCGCGGCGGTGAGCTTGATGATGTCCGTCATGTTCTTTTAGTCCTCCCCCAGGATCTGCGGCACCTTGAAACGCTGCTGCTCCTGGGCCGGGGCGCCCGAGAGCGCCTGCTCGGGGGTGAGCGACGGACGGACCTCGTCCGCGCGCATGACGTTCGTCAGCGGCAGCGGGTGCGAGGTCGGCGGTACGTCTTGGTCGGCGACCTCCGAGACGCGGGCGACCGCGCCGATGATGTCGTCGAGCTGTCCGGCGAAGTGGTCGAGCTCCTCGGCCTTCAGCTCCAGACGTGCAAGGCGGGCGAGGTGGGCGACCTCCTCGCGCGTGATGCCAGGCATGCGGCGATCCTCAGGGGTGAGTGTGCGGGTTGTGACCCCAATCCTATGGGTCGCCGTCCCGTGCCCGCGAAACAGTTCCCCGGCCCGGCCCGCGCCGGGTTCGGGGAGGGCCCCGCGCCCGGGTACGGGAAGGGCCCCCGCGGCTGTCCCGCGGGGGCCCTCGGTGTCCGGCGCGCGGCCGGGTTCGGCTCAGCGGCGCCTCCTGGCGGCCAGGAACAGACCGCCGCCGCCGAGCAGCAGCGCGGCCACCGCGCCGAACGCCCAGAGCCGGTCGGTGCCGGTCTCGGGGAGCACCGGCGGCGGGGGCGGGGGCGGCGTCACCTCGGGCGTCACCCGGCAGCCGGGCTCCTCGCCGGTACGGCAGTTGCCCCCGGGCGTGGTGCTGACGACCGCGTTGCGCAGCTTGCCGTCACCCTTGCCGTCGCGGCGGACGGTGACCGAGTAGGTGACGGTGACCTTCTCGCCGGCGGCGATCGGGCCGTGCCACTCCAGGCTGTCGCCGGAGCGCCGGACGGTGCCCGCACTGGCGCGGGCGTCGCCGTTGTACGCCGCGTCGTCGAGCACCTGCGACAGGTCGTCGGTGAAGGACGCCCGGTCGTATCCGGCGGTGCCGGTGTTGGTGGCGGAGATCACGAAGACGACCGTGTCACCGCGCTTCACCCTGCCCGCGGGCCGGGCGCTCTTGTGCAGCTTCAGGGCGCGGACGGGGGTGTCGGTGGAGCAGTCCGGGTCGATCGGCGCCCGGACGGCGCGGCCGCTCCCGCCGGGCATCGGCAGCGGGCAGTTGGACTTGTCGCCCGCGGTGACCGTGTTGCGCAGCCGCTTGTCGCCGCTGAGCGGGTTGTGCACGCTGACCGAGTAGCGCACGGTCACCACGGCGCCGACCGCCAGGTCGCCGGTCCAGGTCAGCCGGGGTGCGGCGAAGGAGACGCGGCCGCTGCCGGCCCGCGCGTCCAGGTTGTAGGAGGCGTCGTCCAGGACGCCGCCGAGGTCGTCGTGCACCTTGGCGCCGGTGGCGCGGGCGGCGCCGGTGTTGCGGATGACCAGGGTGTAGGTGACCGTGCCGCCCGCGGTGGCGGGCATCGGCGTCGCGCTCTTCCTGACCTCGATGCGCGGGTCGACGCGCGGGTCGGGCCCCGGCGGGACGACCGTCTCGCAGTCCGGATCGTCACTGCCCGTGGCGCAGTTGGAGTCGGGCACGACGACCGTGTTGGTGAGCTTCTTGTCGCCCTTGAGATGGACGGTGAGCGAGTAGGTGAGGGTGATCTTCTCCCCCGCCTCGACGTCGCCGGTCCAGGTCAGCTTCGGCCGGTCGAAGTCGGTGCTGCCCTTGCTCGCCGCGGCGTCGTCGTTCCAGTCGGCGTCGTCCAGCACACCGGTCAGGTCGTCGGTGAGCGAGGCACCGTCGTAGCCGCCCTTGCCGGTGTTCCTGATCGTGATGGTGTAGGTGACCTTCTTGCCCTTGACCGCCTGCTCGACCGAGCTGGTCTTCTTGACGTGGAGGTCGGCCAGCGGGGTGTCCGTACCGCAGTCCGGGTCGGTGGACCCCTCGGGGCAGGTGGATCCGTCGGGGCCGACCACCGCGTTGGTCAGCTTCTTGTCGCCCTTCGGGGGCTTGGCGACGGTGACCTTGTAGGTGACGGTGACCGTCGCGCCCTTGGCGACCTTGCCGTTCCAGTGGAACTTCTTGCCCGCCGCGTCGAACGTCGTCGTGCCCGATGTGGCGCTCGCGTCGTCGTCCCAGGTGGCGTCGTCGAGCACGCCGGTGAGGTCGTCGGTGAAGGAGGCGCCGTCGTAGTCCGCCTCACCGGTGTTCTTGACGGTCACCGTGTACGTCACCGTCCGGCCCGGCTTGGCGGCGGCGGGCGTCGCCTTCTTCTTGATGTCGAGGGTCCCGACCTTGGTCTCGGACGAGCAGTCGCCGTTCGTGCTGTCCGTCTCACAGGTCGAGTCGTCGGGTCCTACGACCACGTTCTTGAGCTTCTTGTCGCCCTTCGGCGGCTTGCCGACGGTGACTTTGTAGGTGACGGTGACCGTGGCGCCCGCGGCCACGTCCCCGGTCCAGGTGAACGTCTTCCTCGCCGCCTGGTAGCGGGTCGTCCCCGACGTCTTGGTGACCTCGTCGTTCCAGGTGGCGTCGTCGAGGACGCCGGTCAGGTCGTCGGTGAAGGTGGCGTCCTTGTACGCGATGGTCTTCTTGTTGTGGACGGTGACGGTGTAGGTGATCACGTCGCCCGGCTCGGCGGTCTTCGCCGATGAGGTCTTCTTGATCTCCAGGCCCGGCTCGGGCAGGACCTCGCGGCAGTCCGGGTCCTTGGAGTCCGGCGGGCAGTTGGAGTCGTCGCCGGAGACCACGTTGCGCAGGTACTTGTCGCCCGCGTTGGTCACCGTGACGGTGTAGGTGACGGTCGCCTTGGCGCCGACGGGCAGGTCACCGGTCCAGGTGAGCTTCTTCGCCGTGGCGTCGAAGTCCGCCGTGCCGACGGTGGCGGTGGCGGTGTCGTCCCAGGTGGCGTCGTCGAGCACGTCGGTCAGGTCGTCGGTGAAGGAGGCGCCGTCGTAGGCGGCGGTGCCGGTGTTCTCGACGGTGACGGTGTACGTGACCTTGCCGCCGGTCCGCGGGGTCTCCGGCGATCCCTTCTTGGTGATCTTCAGCGCGCGGATCTTGCTCGTCTTCGTACAGTCCGGACCGGTGCTCTTCGGCGGGCAGTTGGAGCCGTCGGGGCCGGTGACCGCGTTGGCGAGCTTCTTGTCGCCCTTCGGCGGCTTGCCGACCGTCACCCGGTAGGTGATGGTGACCTTCGCGCCCTTGGCGACGTCGCCGCTCCAGGTGAAGGTCTTCTTGTCGGCGTCGAAGGCGGTGCTGCCCGAGCTCTTGGTGACGACGTCGTCCCAGGCCGCGTCGTCGAGGACGCCGGACAGGTCGTCGGTGAACGAGGCGTCCTTGTACGTGGCTTCGCCGGTGTTCTCGACCGTGACGGTGTACGTCACCTGGTCACCCGGCTTCACCTCGCTCTTGCTGACGCTCTTCTTGATCTCCAGCGCTCCGACGGGGGTCGTCGTCCCGCACTCGGGCTCGGTGCTGCCCGGCGGACACGACGAGTCGTCGGGGCCGACCACGGCGTTGGTCAGCTTCTTGTCGCCCTTCGGCGGCTTGCCGACCGTCACCGTGTAGGTGATCGTCACCTTCTTGCCCGCGGCGATGTCACCGGTCCAACTGAGCTTCTTGGTCGCGGTGTCGTACGTCGGCTGCGTGGCGGTGTCGGTGCCACCGGTCTTGGACACCGCGTCGTCGCCGTACGTCGCGTCGTCCACCACGCCGGTCAGGTCGTCGGTGACGGTGGCGTCCTTGATCGTGGCGCCGCCGACGTTCTCCGCCGTGACCGTGTACGTGATCTTGTCGCCCGGCTTGGCGTCGGACTTCGACGACGTCTTCTTGATGACGAGCCCGCCGACGGGCGTCACCGTCCCGCAGTCCGGATCCTTCGAACCGGGCGGGCAGGTGGAGCCGTCCGGGCCGACGACGGTGTTGGTCAGCTTCTTGTTCCCCGGCGGCGGGTCGCCCACGGTCACCGTGTAGGTGATCGTGACGGTCGAGCCCTTCGCGACGGTGCCCACGTAGCGCAGCTTCTTGTCCGCGCTGCTGTAGGAGACGGAGCCCTGGGCCCGGCTGCCGTCGGCCTTCGTCGCCGTGGCGTCGAGGTTGTAGGTCGCGTCGTCCACCACGTCCGACAGGTCGTCGGTGACCGCCGCGTCCTTCCAGTCGGCCTCGCCCCGGTTGCTGAGGGTGATGGTGTAGGTGACCTTCTCGCCCGGCTTGGCCTTCTTCGGGGAGGCCTTCTTCTCGATGTCCAGCAAGGCGACGGGGACTTCGGACTCACAGATGGCGTCCGGTGAGGCCCCGCAGTTGCTCTTGTCCGACGTCACGGTGTTGGTGAGCTTCTTGTCGCCCTTCGGCGGCTTCCCGACGGTCACCGAGTAGGTCAGGGTGACGGTCGCCCCCGCCGCGATGTCGCCCTTCCAGTTCAGCTTCTTGGTCGTGGCGTCGTAGGTGGGCTGGGCGGCGGTTCTCGCGCCCCCGGTCCTGGTCACGGCGTCGTCGTTGTACGTCGCGTCGTCGACCACCCCCGACAGGTCGTCGTTGACGGTGACGTTGGACGCCGCCCCGTCCCCGGTGTTCTTCACGGTCACCGTGTACTTGACGGTGTCACCCGGCTTCGCGGACGTCTTGTCCGCTTTCTTCTCGATCTCGATCTTGCTGGTCAGATCCGGCGCGATGGCGCAGCTCGCCAGGTCCGTGATGGGCCAGGTGCCGCCGCCCTCGGACTTGACCGTGCCCGTCTGGTTGTTCTGTGCGGTGCCGCCGACCTCCACGGAGACTCCCGTCTTGGGGTTCACCCTGTAGAGGTTGCCGCCGTAGTAGCCGAGGTAGACGGACCCGTGGTAGTAGGCCATGCCGTAGTTGTTGAAGCCGTTGCCGGTGCCCGCCCCGGTGATCTTGACGGCGAGCTCCACCTTCCTCGCCTCGAAGTCGATGCGGTAGAGGTAGGTGAACCCGCCCGAGTAGACACCGACGTACACGCCACCGGACTCGTCCACGAACATGTCGGGGACCAACGTGCCGCTGTACCAGGGGGTCCCGGAAGGCAGCCAGTCGTAGATGTTCTTGTACGTCGTGGTCGTACCGGTGGCCAGGTCCATCGCGAAGAAGTTCTTGTACGTGCCGCCGTTCTCGGCGCCGTACAGCGTGCCCGTCGCCGGGTCGACCGTGGTGCCGCCCCAGGTGTACCCGGAGGGCGCGGTGCGGGTGGCACCGCCGACGATCTCGTCGGTGGCGGTGTTGGTCCCCGAGACGTGCTTGTAGATCTTGTTGTTGTTGAAGTCCTGGTAGTAGGCGGCGACCTTGGACGGGTCGTCCATGTCCTTGCCCATCGCCATGCTGGTCGACCAGTAGTCGGGCGGGCTCGACGTCTTCCGCTTGGTGATCACCGTGTTGTTGATCGTCGCGTTGCCCGCGGCGTCGTTGGCGAACTCCATGCCGGACCGGTAATTGCTGTAGTAGAGGTGGTCGCAGTCGAAGGTGGAGGGGTTGTCCTCACCTTCGACGTCCCAGCTCGCCGCGGCCGCTGGGCCCGCGCCGAACAGGACGAGCCCGGACGCGAGCACCGCGAGGGCGAGCAGCTGGGCGAGGAGCTTCCGCAACTGCGGCGAGCTGCCGCGCAAACGCGATCGGGACACGACCTTGGCCCTCCGGGTGATGTCGGTCTGACATCCCCACAGGGTCATAAAGCGCATTACGTAACAATGAGCAAAGGCGATTCAGCGCCGCGACAACCCATACGCGCCCCGCGCCGTCATCCATACGGCCGCTCCCGGGATGCGCGGGCGCGCGCCGTGTGGTCGCGACCGCTCCCCCGCCGTCGGCCGGCCGCGGGCGGCTACTGCACCGCCTGGCCCGACGGGTGGTCCGCGGCGTTCGGCGGCTCGGCCGCCTCGGTCTCGCCCGCCGCCGCGGCCGCCCGCGCCGCGGCCAGATCCGCGGGACGCTGCCAGCCGCGCGAACCGCGCGCCCGCAGCCAGGCCGTCGTCTCCTCCGCGGGCATCGCCGCGGCGACCAGCCAGCCCTGCACGGCGTCACAGCCGAGGTCGCGCAGCCGCTCCCAGGTCTCGTCGTCCTCGACGCCCTCGGCGACCACGAGCAGCCCGAGCGAGTGCGCGAGGTCCACGGTGCAGCGGACGATCTCCGCGTCCTCGTTGTCCACGGCCAGGCGGGCGACGAAGGAACGGTCGATCTTCAGCTCGCTCACCGGCAGCCTGCGCAGGTGCACGAGCGAGGAGTAGCCCGTGCCGAAGTCGTCCAGGGACATCTTGACGCCGTGTCCGGTGAGCCCGGCGAGGGTGTCGGCGGCCCGCTGCGGGTCCTCCAGGAGTACGTGCTCCGTTATCTCCAACTGGAGGGCGCCCGCGGGGACTCCGTGCCGGGCCAGGCGCGCGGCGACGGCGCCCGCGAAGCCGGGGGTGTGCACGTCGCGCGGGGAGACGTTGACCGCGACGGGGACCTTCAGGCCCTGCGCCTGCCACTTGGCGACCTGGCCGAGAGCCGTCTCCAGGACGTACTCCGTGAGGTGCGGCATGAGGCCCGAGGACTCGGCGATGGCGATGAACTCGTCCGGCGGCACCTTGCCGCGCTCGGGATGCACCCAGCGCACCAGCGCCTCCAGGCCCGCCACCTGTCCGTCGAAACGGACCTTGGGCTGGTAGTGCAGCTCCACGTCGCCCGCGTCCAGCGCCCGCCGCAGATCGCCCAACAGGCCGAGGCGGTCAGGGGTGTTGGAGTCCCGCTTGGACTCGTAGACCTCGACGCCCGTGCGGTCCCGCTTCGCCTGGTACATCGCGACGTCCGCCCGGCGCAGGAGACCCTCGGCGTCGAGCGCGTGGTCGGGGAAGACGGCGAGGCCCGCGCTCGCCTCCAGGACCAGCGTCAGCCCGTCCAGGTCGAGCGGCGAGCCGAGCGCGGCGACCAGCTGGCGCGCCACACGGGTGGCCGACGTCGTGGAGTCGGCGATCGGCAGGAGCACCGCGAACTCGTCCCCGCCGAGCCTGGCGGCCTCCGCGCCGCGCGGCAGCGCGAGCCGCAGCCGGTCGGCTATCTGCAACAGCAGCCGGTCTCCCGCGAGATGGCCGAGGGTGTCGTTGACCGAACGGAAGCGGTCCATGTCGATCAGCATCAGGGCGGAGCGCGCGCCGATCCGCTCGGCGTCGTCGAGCGCCGTCCAGGTCCTTTCGAGCAGCCACTGCCGGTTGGGCAGCCCGGTCAGCGGGTCGCGCAGCTGCTCCTCCGCCCTGGCCCTGGCGATCCACAGGGTGGAGTCGAGGGCCACCAGGGGGATCGCGAACAGGGGCAGCAGGATCGGCAGCGAGATCGCCACCACGCAGATCAGCGGGGCGATGCCGAGCAGCGCGATGCCGAGGAGGCCCTGTCTGACCAGGGCGGTGCGGGTGACCGTCGGCAGGGCGCCGGTGCGCGGCGCGTGCACGTACCAGAGCAGGACGCGGGTGACGGCGAGATAGGCGACGGCGACCAGCGCCACTTCGAAGGCGGTGTACAGGTCCCAGGTCTCGGGCAGCCAGGGCGACTCGGTCGTGGGCGCGGTGCCGAACGCGGCGAGCGTGAGCGAGCCCGCGCCGATGCCGAGGATGTCGACGGCGCCGTGCAGCACGCCCTGCCGCCAGCGGTGTCTGCGGGCGGCGCCGACCAGGACGACGACGGTGAGGCTGACCAGGCCGGCGGGCACCCAGCCGTAGAGCAGCAGGACGGCGACGGTGAGCGCGCCACCCGAGCCGGTGCCGCCCCACCAGCGGTCGCGTCCCAGGGCGACCAGATGGCCCACGATGAGGCCGGTGAGGACGGCGAGGGACCAGCCCGCGGTGCCCGCGGGGAAGAGCGGATGTCTGCCCGTGAGCGCCTGGAAGAGTCCGGTGCCGAGCAGGACGGCGGCGCTCGTGACGACCGCGACGGGCAGCATCGGCCAGGGGTCACGGGCGGGCGGCACGGAGGAACCGCCCGGTGTCGCTAAGGGGCAGGGGCTGTCCGCGCCGCGTGTCTCGGGGCCGCTCCAGGCGCGCTCGCGGGGTTCTATCGCGGTGCTCAGCGCCCCCGTCCCGGCCTGGGGGATGCCCGGGGTGGTGTTGGGTGTCGGTGTTTCCCGGCGGCCGCGCAGCCAGGCTCCCGGCGCGCGCCACAGGCGCGCGCGCAGCCGTGAGTCCGGGGCGGCGCTCTCGGTCGGTTCCATTCCCGTCCCTCTCACAGCCGGCGGTGCCCACGCCACGCGGACTCGGTCCGGAGTCGACCGCGTCCGACATTCCTGCCCGAGCCCTGACGGGCACGGGATGGCCCACTCCCGAACCCACGCCGAGCAGGGGATGCCCCCTTCCAAGCTCTCGATGAGCAGGAGATACCCCGCTAGCAGCGGGGCACGGCAGGCGCACACCTCAACAGTAGGCCGCAGAAGGCTTCCACGGGCAGCGGTCGACTACGGTTGCCCGAATGCGACCCGGCCACCCGTATGCATCTGGTATGCGCTGAACGGGTGGCCTTCAACCGCTACTCCTCGGTCGGAAGCGCGACTTCCTTCGCCGCGTCCGGTCCCTGTTCGAGCAGGACAGCGAAGCCTTCCTCGTTGAGAACCGGAACCTTCAGTTGCATGGCCTTGTCGTACTTGGATCCGGGGTTGTCCCCCACAACCACGAATGCGGTCTTCTTCGAAACGGAACCGGTCACCTTGGCGCCACGGCTCTGCAGCGCCTCTTTCGCGCCATCCCGGGTGTGGTGCTCAAGCGTTCCGGTGACCACGACCGTCAGTCCTTCGAGCGGGCGGGGGCCCTCGTCCTCGCCGCTCGCCTCTTCCTCCATGCGGACGCCCGCGGCCCGCCACTTGCGCAGGATCTCGCGGTGCCACTCCTCGGCGAACCACTGTTTGAGGGAGGCCGCGATGGTCGGGCCCACGCCCTCCACGGCGGCCAGCTCCTCCTCGGTGGCCTCGTCGATGCGGTCGATGGAACGGAACTCGCGGGCCAGCGCCTCGGCCGCCACCGGGCCGACGTGCCGGATCGAGAGGCCCGTGAGGACGCGGGCGAGCGGGCGCTCCTTGGCCGCCGCGATGTTCTCCAGCATGGCGAGGGAGTTCTTCTTCGCCTCGCCCTTCTGGTTGGCGAAGAAGGTGACGACCTTCTCCTCGCCGGTCTTGGGGTCGCGCTTGGGCAGCCCCGAGTCCTGGTCCAGGACGTAGGACTTGATGGGGAGCAGTTCCTCGATCTTCATGTCGAAGATGTCGCCCTCGTCGCGGATCGGCGGCTCGGCGGGCTCCAGGGGGCGGGTGAGCGCGGCCGCCGCGACGTACCCGAAGTTCTCGATGTCCAGGCTCTTGCGGCCCGCCAGGTAGAAGAGACGTTCACGCAACTGGGCGGGGCACGACTGGGCGTTGGGGCAGCGGAGGTCGATGTCGCCCTCCTTCATCGGCCGCAGCGCCGTGCCGCACTCGGGGCACTCGGCGGGCATCACGAACTCCCGCTCGCTGCCGTCCCGCAGGTCCACGACGGGGCCGAGGATCTCCGGGATGACGTCGCCCGCCTTGCGCAGCACGACGGTGTCGCCGATGAAGACGCCCTTCTTCTTCACCACGTCCTGGTTGTGCAGGGTGGCGAACTCGACCTCGGAGCCCGCGACCGTGACGGGCTCCACCTGGGCGTACGGCGTGACGCGGCCGGTGCGGCCGACGCCGACGCGGATGTTGATGAGCTTGGTGTTGACCTCCTCGGGCGCGTACTTCCAGGCGATGGCCCAGCGTGGGGCGCGCGAGGTGGAGCCGAGGCGGCCCTGCAGCGGGATCTCGTCGAGCTTGACGACGACGCCGTCGATCTCGTGCGCGACCGAGTGGCGGTTCTCCCCGAAGTACGCGATGAAGTCGCGGACGCCCTGGAGGTCGTCGACCACCTTGTTGTGCTGGGCGGTGGGCAGGCCCCATTCGTGGAGCAGCTCGTAGGCATGGCTCAGGCAGTCGATGTCGAAGCCCTCGCGGGCGCCGATGCCGTGCACGACCATGTGCAGCGGGCGCGTCGCCGTGATGCGCGGGTCCTTCTGGCGCAGGGAACCCGCCGCCGCGTTGCGCGGGTTGGCGAAGGGCTTGTCGCCCGCCTCGACCAGCCGCGCGTTCAGCTCCTCGAACTTCTCCATGGGGAAGAAGACCTCGCCGCGGATCTCGACGAGGGCGGGGACGCGGTCGCCGGTGAGTCGCTCGGGGATGTCCGAGATGGTGCGGACGTTGGGCGTGATGTCCTCGCCGGTGCGGCCGTCGCCGCGGGTGGCGGCGCGGGTCAGCTTGCCGTCCTCGTAGGTGAGGTTGACCGCGAGGCCGTCGACCTTCAGCTCGCACAGGAAGTGGTAGCCCGGCGAGCCGACGTCCTTGGCCACGCGGTCGGCCCAGGCGGCCAGCTCCTCGTCGTCGAACGCATTGTCCAGGGAGAGCATCCGCTCGCGGTGCTCGACCGAGGTGAACTCCGTCTCGTACGCACCGGAGACCTTCTGGGTGGGGGAATCCGGCGTGCGCAGCTCCGCGTACTCCTCCTCCAGGGCTTCGAGGGAACGCAGGAGCCTGTCGAACTCGGCGTCGCTGACGACCGGTTGGTCCTTCACGTAGTACCGGAAGCGGTGCTCCTCGATCTGTTCGGCCAGCTGGGCGTGCTGATCCCGTGCCTCGGCGGGCACAGAGCCTTGCTGTTCGACAGCCACCGTTACGTCCTCCCGTTACGTCATACCCAATTACTCAGGGTTGTCCGCGAGTGATCTCGCCGCCCTGACGCAGTGGGCGTGCACCGCGCGCGCGTACGCGGGAGAAGCTCCCGCGAGTCCGCACGACGGAGTGAGAACGACCGACTCCGCGAGTGAACCCGGATTCAGCCCCAGCCTGCGCCACAGCGTCCTGACACCCATGACGCTACCGGCAGGGTCTGACAATCCGGTGTCCACGCCCGGCACGACACCGGCGAAGAGCTTCGTGCCCCCCTCGACCGCCTCACCGATCACCTCGTCGTCACGCTCGGTGAGCAGCGAGAAGTCGAACGAGACGGCGTCGGCCCCGGCGCGGCGCAGCAGCGCGAACGGCACGTCCGGCGCGCAGGAGTGGACCACCGACGCCGCGTCCCCGCGGACGTCGAGCACGTCCCGCAGGGTGCTCTCCACGAGCTGGCGGTCCACGGCGCGGTGGGTGCGGTACTCGCTGGCGGTCTTGACCTGCCCGCGCAGCACCGCGATCAGCGAGGGCTCGTCGAGCTGGAGCAGCACGCGGGCGCCCGGCACCCGGCGCCGCACGTCGGCGAGGTGCGCGCGCAGCCCGTCGGCGAGCGAGGCCGCGAGGTCACGGCAGGCGCCGGGGTCGGAGAGCGCGGCCTCGCCGTTCTTCAGCTCCAGGGCGGCGGCGAGCGTCCACGGCCCCACGGCCTGGACCTTGAGCGGGCCCTCGTACCCCTGGGTGAACTCCTCCAGGGCGTCGAGGTCTTCGCCGAGCCAGGCCCTCGCGCGCCGGGTGTCGCGGCCCGGACGGTCGCCGATCCGCCAGCCGCTGGGCTCCACGCGCGCGTAGAGCTCGGTGAGGAGCCCGGCGGTGCGGCCGATCATGTCGGCCCCCGGGCCGCGCGCGGGCAGTTCGGCGAGGTACGGGATGCCCTGCTCGGGTCCCTCGAAGCTGCCCGTGACGGTCTTCGCCGCCTCGCGCGCGTCGCCGCCCGGCATGGACCCGACGCCGGTCGCCGGGCCCCAACGGAGATCGCTCATCGTCCCGGCCGCACCGTCAGGTCGTTGACCTCCGCGTCGCGCGGCAGGTCCAAGGCCATGACGATGGTCGTGGCGACCGACTCGGGGTCGATCCAGCGGGACGCGTCGTACTCCATGCCCTGCTGCTGGTGGACCTTGACCTGCATGGCGCTCGCCGTGCGGCCCGGGTAGACGGAGGTGACCCGGACGCCCGCCGCGTGCTCCTCCTGGCGCAGCGAGTCGGCGAGCGCCTTCAGGCCGTGCTTGGAGGCGGCGTACGCGGACCATTCGGGGCTCGCGTTGAGGCCCGCGCCGGAGTTGACGAAGACCACGTGCCCCTGGGCGAGCCGCAGTTGGGGCAGGAAGTGCCGGGTCAGCTCGGCGGGTGCGATGAGGTTGACGTTGAGCTGGTGACGCCAGGTCTTGGGGGTCAGCTCGCCGACCGGGCCGAGGTCGACGACGCCCGCGATGTGCAGCAGGGAGTCGACCTGGGCGGGCAGCGACTGGTGGCCGAAGGCCCAGGAGAGCTTGTCGGGGTCGGAGAGGTCGCCGACGAGGGTGCTCGCGCCCGGGAACTCGGCGGCGAGCTCCTTGGCGCGGCCCGCGTCGCGCGCGTGCAGGACGAGGTCGTCGCCGCGTGCGTGGAGGCGGCGGGCGACGGCCGCGCCGATGCCGGAGCCCGCCCCGGTGATCACATGTGTTGCCATACCCGCCATGCTCGCATCACTGGGTGCCGACGGATTCCTCCAGGTACGCGAGCGCGCCGACGGGCTTCTCGGCGAAGAAGACCAGGTCGGTCAGCGGCAGGGGCAGGAAGCCCTCGTCCTCCATGCGGCGGAACTGCTCCTTGAGGCCGTCGTAGAAGCCCGCGGAGTTCAGCAGGACGACCGGCTTGGTGTGCTTGCCGTGCTTCTTCAGCTCCAGGATCTCGGTGGCCTCGTCGAGGGTTCCGGTGCCGCCCACCATGATCACGACTGCGTCGGCCTTCTCCAGGAGCAGCGCCTTGCGCTCGGCGAGGTCCCGCGCGATCACCATCTCGTGGGGCGCCGAGACCTGCCTGGCCTTCGCCGCGAGGAAGTCCACGGAGACGCCGACGAGCCCGCCGCCCGCCGCGTCGACGCCGTCCGCCACGACCTTCATCAGACCGCTCTCCGAGCCGCCCCAGACGAGTGTGTGGCCGCCCTTGCCGAGCAGTTCGGCGAATTCGCGGGCGGGGCGCGTGTAGCGCTCGTCGAGGTCGGCGGCGGAGAGGAAGACGCAGATGTTCATGCGCTCACGGTACGTTCCGCGCAGGAAGCGCATCGACGAGGAGGCAGCGCCGTGGCCGCAGGACACCGGATCACCATCGAGCAGGGCACCGAGCACGTACGCGTGGTGCGCGACGGACAGGTCGTGGCGGAGAGCGGGCGGCCGCTGCTGCTGCGCGAGACGGGCTGCCCGGTGCGCCACTACCTCCCTCCGGAGGACGTGCGCACCGACCTGCTGACGCCGTCGGACACCACTACGTACTGCCCGTTCAAGGGCACCGCGTCGTACTGGTCGCTGCCGGACGCGGCCGACGCCGTGTGGGCCTACCCCGACCCGAAGCCCGACGTGGCCGCGATCAAGGACCACTTCTGCTTCTACGAGGTGGAGGTCACCGCGTCGCGGTGAACGTCCTGCGGTAGGCGGCGGGCGAGACGCCGAGCACGGCACGCATGTGCTGGCGCAGGGAGTTGCCGGTGCCGAACCCGGCGCGGTGCGCCACCACGTCCACCGGCAGGTCGCTCGACTCCAGGAGGGCTCTGGCCAGTTCGAGGCGCTGACCGGTGAGCCAGCGCCCCGGCGGCACGCCCACCTCCTCCTGGAAGCGCCGCGTGAAGGTGCGCAGGCTCATGCGCGCGTGGGCGGCCAACTCGCCAAGGGACAGCGGCTCCTGGAGCCGCTCCAGGGCCCACGCGCGCGTGGCGGCCGTCGTGGCGAGCGTCGGCTCGGGGACGGGCCGCTCGATGTACTGGGCCTGGCCGCCGTCGCGCCAGGGCGGTACGACGCAGACCCGGGCGACGTGGTTGGCGACGGCGGCGCCGTGGTCGCCGCGCACGATGTGCAGGCACAGGTCGATGCCGGCCGCCACGCCCGCCGCGGTCAGCACGTCGCCGTCGTCCACGAAGAGCACGTCCGCGTCGACCTTGATCCTGGGGAAGGACCGCTGGAAGTCGCGGGCGTTCTGCCAGTGCGTCGTCGCGGGGCGCCCGTCCAGGAGGCCGGTGGCGGCCAGGACGTACGAGGCGTTGCAGAACGACACGATCCTGGTGCCCGGCCTGATCCGGGCGACCGCCGCGGTCACCGGCTCCGGCAGCTCCTCCGTCAGGCCCCGGTCGAAGCGGCGGGTCGGCGGGATCACCACCGTGTCCGCGCGCTCCAGGGCCTCGGGGCCGTGTTCCAGGGCCAGCGCGAACCCGGAGTCCGTGCGCACGGGGCGGTCGTCCACCGCGCAGACCACGACGTCGTAGAGCGGCCGCTGCCGCTCGTCCCGCGCGCTGCCGAAGACCCGCGAGGGGATGCCCAGCTCGAAGGCGTACACGCCGTCCAGTGCGAGGACGGCCACTCGATGCGTGCCACTGCGGTCCATGGCCGAATCCTGTCACATCATGGCCAAACTGCCAGCACAAAGATCGGCCGGAGCGCCGCACGCTGGGGACGACCAGCCGAAACCGGCAGTTTCTGGAAGAGGAAGACCATGAAGATGCGTGCCGTCAGCCCCCGCGCCTGGGGCGCCCCCGAGAACCTGGTGCCCGTGGAGGTCGACAGGCCCGAGCCCGGCCTGACCGAGATCCTGGTCCGGGTGCACGCGGCGGGCGTCAACCCCGTCGACTGGAAGACCCGCGCCGAGGGCGCCTTCGGCACCTGGGGGGACACCCCGATCCTCGGCTACGACGTCTCCGGCGTCGTGGAGGAGGTGGGCCCCGGAGTGACCCTCTACCAGCCGGGCGACGAGGTGTTCGGCATGCCCCGCTTCCCCGAACAGACCGGCGGCTACGCCGAGTTCGTCGCGGCGCCCGCCCGGCGCTTCGCGCCCAAGCCGCGCAGCGTGGACCACGTGGCGGCCGCCGCGCTGCCGCTCGCGGCGCTCACCGCCTGGCAGGGGCTGATCGAGACGGCCGGGCTCCGCGCGGGCCAGCGGGTCCTGATCCACGCGGCGGCCGGCGGCGTCGGGCACCTCGCCGTACAGATCGCCAAGGCGCACGGCGCGTACGTCATCGGGACCGCCCGCGAGGAGAAGCACGCGTTCCTGCGCGGCCTGGGCGCGGACGAGACCGTCGACTACACGCGCGTGGACTTCGCCGAGGCGGTACGCGACGTGGACATCGTCCTGGACGGAGTGGGCGGCGCCTACGGCGAGCGCTCCCTGGACGTCCTGCGGCGCGGCGGCCACCTGGTGACGCTGCCCGACCCCGGCGGCCTGCCGGACCCTGCGCGGGCCGCCGCGCTCGGCGTGCACGCGGGCTGGACGGTCGTCGAGCCGGACCGCCTGGGCCTCCTGGAGATCGCGCGCCTGGTCGACGAGGGCAAGCTCCGGGTCGAGATCGACGCGGTGCTGCCCCTGGAGGAGGCCGCCAAGGCGCACGAGCGCGGTGAGCGGGGGCGCACGCAGGGAAAGATCGTGCTCCAGGTCGCCTAGCGAGCGACCGGGGCCCGCACCGGAAGGCCGGCACCGGCACCGATACCGGTGCTGGCCTTCCGGTGGAACGCTCAGACGGCCGCCGTCGCCCGCTCCGTAGTGGCGATCGTCGCCGAGCCGACCACGCGCGTGCCGTCGTAGAGCACGATCGCCTGGCCGGGGGCCACGCCGCGCACGGGCTCGTCGAAGGAGACGTTCAGCGTCCCGTCGACGAGCTCGGCGGTCACCTCCGTCTCGCCGCCGTGCGCCCGCAGCTGCGCAGTGTACGTGCCGGGCCCGGTGGGCGCGAGGCCGCACCAGCGGGGCTTGAGGGCGGTCAGTCCCGTCACGTCGAGCGCGGCGGCGGGGCCGACCGTCACCGTGTTGTCCACTGGGGAGATGTCCAGGACGTAGCGCGGCTTGCCGTCGGCGGCGGGGGTGCCGATCCGCAGGCCCTTGCGCTGGCCGATCGTGTAGCCGTACGCACCCTCGTGCGTGCCGAGGACCGCCCCGGACTCGTCCACGATGTCGCCCTCCGCCTTGCCGAGACGGTTGGCGAGGAAGCCCTGGGTGTCGCCGTCGGCGATGAAGCAGATGTCGTGGCTGTCGGGCTTCTTGGCGACGGCCAGACCGCGCTCCTCGGCCTCCGCGCGGATCTCCTCCTTGGTGGTGACCGTGTCACCCAGGGGGAACATCGCGTGGGCGAGCTGGCGGTCGTCCAGGACCCCTAGGACGTAGCTCTGGTCCTTGGCCATGTCTGAGGCGCGGTGCAGCTCGCGCGTGCCGTCCTCACGGACGATCACCTGCGCGTAGTGGCCCGTGACGACCGCGTCGAAGCCGAGGGCGAGTGCCTTGTCGAGCAGCGCGGCGAACTTGATCTTCTCGTTGCAGCGCAGGCACGGGTTGGGCGTGCGGCCCGCCTCGTACTCCGCGACGAAGTCCTCGACCACGTCCTCGCGGAACCGCTCGGCGAGGTCCCACACGTAGAACGGGATGCCGATGACGTCGGCGGCGCGGCGGGCGTCGCGCGAGTCCTCGATGGTGCAACAGCCCCGGGCGCCCGTGCGGAACGATTGCGGGTTCGCCGAGAGCGCGAGGTGCACTCCCGTCACGTCGTGCCCGGCTTCGGCGGCACGCGCGGCGGCGACGGCGGAGTCCACGCCGCCGGACATGGCGGCCAGGACACGGAGGGGGCGCGGGGAACGCTGGGAGCGCTGCGAGGTCTCGGTCAAAGTCATAGCTCTAACAGAGTACGGGGCGACGGGAACCGGAAGCCCGTGAGTAAGCGTTGACGATCACATGGGGGAAGACACAGAGGGCGAGCGGAAGAAGCCGGCGCGGCGCGGTGTGGACCGGCGCACGCTGCTGATCGGCGGCGCGGCGGCGGCCGTCGGCACCGCGGTGCTCGCCAGGGACGAGCTCGGCAGGCTGTGGTGGCGGATGCCCGGCGTGGTCAAGCGGCGCGAGGAGGGCGCGGTCGACGCCCCCGGCGCGCAGTGGGTCGCCGCCTCGGACTACAACTGGCGGCGCGCGGACCGCCCGGACGACTACCCGATCGACCGCGTCGTCATCCACGTGGTCCAGGGCAGCTACCAGACGGCGCTGCGCGTCTTCAAGGACCCGGCGCACGGCGCGGCCGCGCACTACGTGGTGCGCGCGGACGGGCACGTGGCGCAGATGATCCGCGAGCTGGACGTGGCGTTCCACGCGGGCAACAAGAGCTACAACGAACGCAGCATCGGCATCGAGCACGAGGGCTTCGTCGACAAGAAGTCGTCGTTCACGGACAAGATGTACGCGGCGTCGGCGGAGCTGACCGCCGGCATCTGCAGGCGGTACGACATCCCGGTGGACCGCGAGCACATCATCGGCCACGTGGAGGTGCCGGGCACGGACCACACGGACCCCGGTCCGAACTGGGACTGGGACCGGTACATACGCCTGGTCCGGGCCGCGCGGAACAGACCCCAGAAGCCCGGGAAGACCGCGCAGCCCGGGAAGACCGCGCAGCCCGGGGAGAGCGCGAAGGGGCAGGCCGGGCAGAAGGCCTAGCTCAGCCCCGCCGACCGCGCCCGCTCCACCGCGGGGCCGATCGCCGCCGCCACCGCGTCCACGTCCGCCTTCGTCGAGGTGTGGCCGAGGGAGAAGCGCAGCGTGCCGCGCGCCAGGTCCGGGTCGGTGCCGGTGGCGAGCAGCACGTGGCTCGGCTGGGCGATGCCCGCGGTGCAGGCCGAGCCAGTGGAGCACTCGATGCCCTGCGCGTCGAGCAGCAGCAGGAGCGAGTCGCCCTCGCAGCCGGGGAAGGTGAAGTGCGCGTTGGCGGCGAGCCGGCCCGCCGGGTCGGGGTCGCCGCCGAGGATCGCCTCGGGGACCGCCGAGCGGACCGCGCTCACCAGGTCGTCGCGGAGCGCGCCGATCTCGATGGCGAACCGCTCGCGGTGCGCGGCGGCGTGCTCGCCCGCGACGGCGAACGCGGCGATGGCGGGCACGTCCAGCGTCCCGGAGCGCACGTGCCGCTCCTGGCCGCCTCCGTGCAGCACGGGCACGGGGCTGTACTCGCGCCCGAGCAGCAGCGCGCCGATGCCGTAGGGCCCGCCGATCTTGTGGCCCGAAACGGTCATCGCGGCGAGCCCGGAGGCGCCGAAGTCGACGGGCAGCTGGCCGTACGCCTGCACGGCGTCGGCGTGCAGCGGGATGCCGAACTCGGCGGCGACGTCGGCCAGTTCACGGACCGGCTGGATCGTGCCGATCTCGTTGTTGGCCCACATGACGGTGGCGAGGGCGACGTCGTCGGGGTTGCGCTCGACGGCCTCGCGGAGCACCTGGGGGTGCACGCGGCCGTGCCGGTCGACCGGCAGGTACTCGACGTCGGCGCCCTCGTGCTCGCCGAGCCAGTGCACGGCGTCCAGGACGGCGTGGTGCTCGACGGGGCTGGACAGGATGCGGGTGCGGGCCGGATCCGCGTCGCGGCGGGCCCAGTACAGGCCCTTCACCGCGAGGTTGTCGGCCTCGGTGCCGCCGGAGGTGAAGACCACCTCGCTGGGGCGCGCGCCGAGCGAGGCGGCCAGCGTCTCGCGGGCCTCCTCGACGGTACGCCGCGCACGGCGCCCCGCCGCGTGCAGCGAGGAGGCGTTGCCTGTGACGGCGATCTGCGCGGTCATCGCCGCGATCGCCTCCGGAATCATCGGAGTGGTCGCTGCGTGGTCGAGGTAGGCCATGGTGCGCACGATTCTACGAGCCGCACGGGGCCGGACGACCGGGTGGTATCAGCCTGCGAGACCCCAGGACACGGTGTTGTCCATCGAGACGAGCGTGACGAGCACCACGAGGTCGGCCACACCGAGCCCGAGACCGAGCAGCGCGCGGCCCCTGCGGGCGGTGCCGCGCCACAGGGCGAGGCCCGCGAGGACGATGGCGACCGGGCCGAGGAAGAGGTTGAGGACGAGCAGTCCGAGCAGGCCGAGCACGAAGGAGGCGACGGCCATCCCGTCGGCGTCCCGCCTGCCGACGGGGCGCGCGGCCGGACGCTCCGCGGGGCGCTCGGCGGCGCGATCAGCGGTGCGTTCAGTGGCTCGATCAGTGGCGCGATCAGCGATGAGTGCCATGGTGCGACTCCTGACAGGTGGAGGTGTCGTACGGATCAGTGGTGGCGCGCCCGGCGCTCGCGGACCGCGAAGACGGCGAGCCAGACACCGATGACGGCGGCGGCGACGAGGGTGACCGGCAGCGGGGCGTGGGCCACGGAACCCATGGCGACACCCAGCAGCAGGAGGGCGGCGACAAGGAAGAGCATGAGATCAGATCCCTCTCGATTCGGTGGACCAGTTCGGTTAACGCTTGTGGTAACAACTGTTCACTGACTGAGAAGTCTACTCCCTCCCCGGCTTTCAAAACTCGGAGAACAGCTGTTAACTGAATGGCATGAGTCACACCCCGCCCGGCATCCGGCAGGCCCAGAAGCAGAAGACCCGCCAGGCCCTCCTCGAGGCGGCCCTGAGCCTCCTGGAGGAGCAGAGCCTCAGCAGCCTGGGCCTGCGCGAGGTCACTCGTGCCGTGGGGGTCGCGCCCACCGCCTTCTACCGGCACTTCCGCGACACCGCCGACCTGGGCGTGGCGCTGGTCGAGGAGGCGCTCGACAGCCTGCACACGACGCTCGGCACACTCCTGGTGACCACGGGCGACGGAGAGGAACGCATCTCCGCCACCGTGGAGTTGATCGCCGCGTACGTCAGGACGCACCCGGCGCACGTCCGCTTCATCGCCCGCGAGCGGCACGGCGGCGTCCAGCCCGTACGGGCCGCGATCGGCGGCCAACTCGCCCTGTTCGCGCGGGAGGTGAGCGCCCAGTTCGCCAAGGAGCCCGAATCGGCGGGCTGGAGCGACGACGACCTCCTGATGCTCGCGGGGATGTACGTCGACCACATGGTGATGACCGCTTCGGCGTTCCTGGAGGCGCCGCCCGGCACCGAGGAGGCCGTGGCGGACACCGCGCGCCGCCAGTTGCGCCTGGTGAGCCTGGGGCGCGGGCACTGGCTCGACGGCCCGTGATATCGACACAGGAGTAAGGGGCAATTACCATCTACGCTCATGACGACCGCCCGCGAGAACACCGGAACCCGCGAGAACTGGGTCCTCGACCGCAGCTTCGACAGCTCCTCCGGCACCGTCCGCTGGACCGCGCTCGGCCCGGACGACGCGCCGCCGGTCGTCCTGGTGCACGGCACGCCCTTCTCCTCGTACGTCTGGCGCGGCGTGGCCCGCGCCCTCAGCGCCGAACACCGCGTGTACGCCTGGGACCTGGCCGGATACGGCGCCTCCGAGATGCGCGAGGGCCAGGACGTCTCGCTCGCCGCGCAGGCCCGCGTGCTCACCGAGCTGCTCGACCACTGGGGCCTTGACCGACCCGCCGTCGTCGCGCACGACTTCGGCGGCTGCGTCAGCCTGCGCGCCCATCTGCTGCACGGCGCCCGCTACGCACGGCTCGCGCTCGTCGACCCGGTGGCGCTCGCCCCCTGGGGCTCCCCCGCCTACCGGCTGCTCGGCGCGCACGCCGAGGTCTTCGGGCAGCTGCCGCCCGCTCTGCACGAGGCGCTCGTACGCGAGTACGTGAGTTCCGCGAGCCACCGGGGACTGCATCCGGCCGTGCTCGACCGGCTCGTGGCGCCCTGGTGCACCCCGCAGGGCGGGCCCGCCTTCTACCGGCAGATCGAGCAGAACGACCAGCGCTACACCGACGAGATCCAGTCCAGGTACGGCGAGCTGGACCTGCCCGTGCTGATCTGCTGGGGCACGGACGACACCTGGATCCCGGTGGCCCGCGGGCACGAGCTCGCCGGTCTCGTCCCCGGCGCAGAGCTGCGGCTCATCGAGGGCGCGGGACATCTCGTACAGGAGGACGCGCCCGCCGAACTCACCGGCGAGCTGGCGCGTTTCCTGCGTACAGCTCCGTGACGGCCGCCGCCGCGCGGGCGAGTTCGTCGCGCACCTCGGGCGGCGAGAGCACCTCGACGTGGTCGGCGAAGGGCAGCAGGGTGCGCGTCTCGCCGAGGACCCCGTAGGCGAGGCGGACCGTGACCCACTCGTCCGCGCCGTCGTCATCGGGCGGCCCGGCCAGGGCCGCGGCGTTGAGGCGCAGGAACAGGTCGACGCGGGCGCGCCGCACCCGGGCCGTCACCTCGATGCCGCCGGGACGCTCCTCGACCTGTCGCTTCAACACCGCCCAGACGTCTGCCAGTTCGACCCCCGAGCGGCGCTCGACCGGCTCTTCGGTGAGCGTCGCCGAGCGGATCCGGTCGGCGCGGAACAGCCGCGGCACCCCGTCCCGGTCGGCGACCAGGTACCAGACGCCGGCCTTGGACACGAGGCCGTACGGGTCGACGGTGTACGTCCGCGGCCCCGGGGCGTCCCCGTGCCGGTAGCGCAGCCGCAGCCTGCGGTCGGCGAAGACCGCCTCCTGGAGCGCGGCGATGTCGACGGCCGGGCGCGGCCCGCGCAGCCAGCGCTCGGCGTCGACGAGGATGCGGCGGCTGATCAACTCGGCGGCGGGCCGGTGCGGTTCGGGCAGCGCGGCCATCACCTTGCGCAGCGCGGAGCCGAGCGCGGCGTCCAGACCGAGGGCGGCGTGCGTGCCCTCGGCGGCGAGGATGAACAGCGCCCGCGACTCGTCGGCGGTAAGGCCCGTCACGTCCGTGCGGAACCCGGCGAGCAGCTCGATGCCGCCGTGCCTGCCGCGCTCGGCGTAGACGGGGACACCGGAGGCGGACAGGGCCTCCACGTCCCGGTAGATCGTGCGGACGGAGACTTCGAGGCGCTCGGCGAGCTCGTGCGCGGGCACCCGCCCACGGGTCTGGAGCAGCAGCAGGATCGAGAGCAGCCGGTCGGACTTCACACGGTCAAGGATCCCTCAGTGCACCCCGCGCGGGCCGCGCGCCCCGGCACGACAGGCTCTAGGCCTTCAGCGCCCGCGCCAGCTGGCGCGACTGCGCCACCAGGCGTCCCGCGCTGTCCCAGACCTCCGCGTCCTCCTCGAGGAAGCCGCCCGCGAGGTTCCGCGTGGTGATCGAGACGCGCACCGGTCCCGGGGCGGGGCGGCAGCGGATGTGGACCGTGAGCTCCACGGTCGGCACCCAGCCCATCAGGCCCAGTTCGAAGGCGGTCGGCGGCAGCGCGTCGACCGCGAGGAGCAGGGACAGCGGGTCGGCGTCGCGGCCGTCCGCGAGGCCGAACCAGCCGCGCATCTCCCCCTTGCCCGAGGGCTGCCCGAGCGCCCAGCCGAGCGTCGCGGGGTCGAGCTTGAGGAAGAGCCGCTCGGCGATGGGCGAGCCGCCGGGCACCGGGCCTTCGCCGGGCGCGTCCTGCGCGCCGAAGCACTGCTCGACGGGCGGCAGCGCGGGCGGCTCGGCCGTCGTGCGGACGTCGTCGGGGAGCGCGTCGAGGTCGCCGTAGGAGGCGAGCACGCGGATCCGCTCGACCTCGCGGCCCTCGTCGTCGTACTGGAAGAGCGAGGCCTGCCCGGTGGAGAGCGAGCGGCCGTCGCGCACCACGTCCGTGCGGATCACGGCGGGACCCGGGCGGGACGCGGTGAGGTAGTGCGCGGAGACGGTGAACGGGTCGGAGTGCGGCAGGGTGTCGGCGAGCGCGCGGCCGACGACGGCCAGCAGGTAGCCGCCGTTGACGGCGCCGAAGATCGTCCACCCGGCGGAGAGCTCGGTGTCGTGGACGCCGGGCTCCCTTCGTACGACCGCGGTGTCGCGGTCGAACTCGCTGTCGCCGATGCTCGCGGGCGCCGATGCGGGGAGGGATGATGCTGCCGTTGCCATGCCAGCAACGTACAACACGAAACTACTGAGCGGTAGCTTTTTCTGCCGGGCCCGCCCGGCTACGGCGTCTCCTCGGCCTCCGCCTCCACCGCCGTGGAGCGCCGGTTCCAGGCCCTCGGCGCCCGCCAGTGGTAGCGCAGCGCGAGCAGCCGCAGGCCGAACGTCGTCACGACGGCGACGCCGCTGGTGAAGGCCGTCAGCATCTCGAAACGGATGCACAGGGCGACCATCGTCGCGCCCACGATGGCGGGCACCGCGTACAGATCGCGGTCCCAGCGGACCAGCGAGGGCACCTCGTTGGCGACGATGTCACGCAGCACACCGCCGCCCACCGCCGTCATCAGGCCGAGGGTCGCCGACGCGGTGAGGCCGAGGCCGTAGTCGTACGCCTTGGTGGTGCCCGCGACACAGAACAGGCCGAGGCCCGCCGCGTCGAAGACATTCACGGCGAGCTGGGTGCGCTCCACCTCCGGGTGCAGGAAGAAGACCAGGAGGGCCGCGAAGAGCGGGGTGATGAAGTAGCCGAGGTCGGTGAAGGCGGCCGGTGGCACCGCCCCGATCACCAGGTCCCTGAAGAGTCCCCCGCCGAGCGCGGTGACCTCGGCGAGGACGGCGATGCCGAAGACGTCGAAGTTCTTGCGCACGGCGAGCAGCGCGCCCGAGATTGCGAAGACGAAGATCCCCACGATGTCGAGCGCGTGCTGGACGGAGGGCGTGAACAGATCCTGGAGCACGCGTCATTGTCACCCGCGCGCGGCACGGCACCGGCGCCGCCGTCACCGGGAGTTGAGACTTTCCCGTCACATCTGCCCATCGAACACGGCCCCGGCTCGGAAAAGTCCCAAAAAGCACTTCAATGAGAAAGTTGAAGGAAGTGAACGACGCCGGAAGGGGTGCGGGAGATGAAGTTCGTGCTTGAGGTCGACCTGGGTGAGGCGGCCTTCGAGGGGAAGGCCGCCGACGAGCTGGGGCGGATCCTGCGGTACTGGGGCGGCAACCTGCGGCACTACGCGCTGGAGCCCGGCGACGGCGAGGCCGTGTACGACTCCGGGTACCGCGAGGTCGGCGCCTGGCGGATCACCGCGAAGGAAGCGCCGGCTTCCCCTTCGTGAAGAGCCAGGTCCGGAAGAGGTCGTCGAGCTGCTTCCCCGAGATCTTCTCGGCGAGCCCGACGAAGTCCGCGGTGCTCGCGTTGCCGTACCGGTGCTCCTTCGGCCAGGCCTTCAGGAGCTTGAAGAAGTCCTTGTCGCCGATGCGCTCCCTGAGTGCCTGGAGCGTCATCGCGCCGCGGTTGTAGACGGCCGAGGCGAACATGGTGTCGCGCTGCGGGTCGCCCACGGTGATCTGCCAGAAGGCCGAGTCGGCGGGGCGCGAGTTGTAGCCCGCCAGGAAGGCGTCATGGGCGGTCTGGGTGCCCTTGTGCTCGCTCCACAGCCACTGGGCGTAGGTCGCGAAGCCCTCGTTGAGCCAGATGTTCCGCCACTTCTCGACCGACACCGAGTCGCCGAACCACTGGTGGGCCAGCTCGTGGGCGATGGTCGACTCGCTGCGGATCGCGGAGTACACCGGCTTGGTCTGCGTCTCCAGGGAGAAGCCCGCCTGCGGCATGTCGTCGACGATCGCGCCGGTCTCCTCGAAGGGGTAGGGGCCGAAGACCTTCGACCAGTAGTCGGTGACCTCGGCCGTCACGCCGTACACGTCGACGTTGTTGCTGTTCTCCAGGACGGGATCGATGGCGACGTAGATCGGGGTGCCGCCCGGGGTCGTGCCCTTCTTCACGTCGAACTTCCCGATGGTGGCGGTCGCGAGATAGGTGGCCATCGGCTTGGTCGAGCGCCAGTGAGCGGTGCGCTGGCTCCCCTTGCCGTACGTCCCCACCAGGCGGCCGTTGGAGACCGAGGTCAGCTCCTTGGGCGCCTTGATGCGGATGTCGAAGGCGGCCTTGTCGGAGGGGTGGTCGCTGGAGGGGAACCAGGTGGAGGCGGCGTTGGGCTCGCAGGCGACGAAGACGCCGTCGCCGGTCTTCATCCAGCCGTAGTCGGAGCCGAAGACGATGGGCCCGGTGAGCGCCTCGGGCACGCCGCCGTAGGTGACCGTCACCGTGAAGTCCTTGTTCTTGCCGAGGGCCTGGCGCGGCGTGATGCGGATCTCGTCGCCGGTGCGGGTGAAATCGGCGCGTCTGCCGTTCACCTCGATCCGGGTGACCGTGAGCTTCTGCAGGTCCAGGTCGAAGGAGGACAGGTTCTCGGTGGCGCGCGCGGTGATCGTGGTGCGGCCGTCCAGGCGGTCGGTGTCCGGGTCGTAGGCGATGTCGAGACCGTAATGGCGTACGTCGAAGCCGCCGTTGCCGAGCTGGGGGAAGTACGGGTCGCCGACGCCGTCGGAGCCGGGGTGGGGCGCGGGGGCCGCGGCGATGAGACAGAAGGAGAGCGCCGCGGTCGCGAGCGCTCCCAGACGTGCCGAACGGGAGAGTGCCATGAGTCTTCCCTTCGAACGCGTTCCGATGGGGGTGTCCGAGGAAACGGACACGCAGACTCTGCACTCTCCCGCCAGGGCATGTACATGACCTAGGACGCGTAGTTCGTCCGGGTCAACTTGCCTTATGTGTCAGTCGACTTCTGACCCTTGTCCTTCGAAGCCTCGGAGACCTTCGAAGCCCGCGGAATCGACGAGGGCTCGCTCTTCGCGGCCTCGGGTCCCTCCGCTTCGGCGGCCGTCTCCTCCGACTTGGGCACCACCGTCACCACGTCGATCGCCTCCTTGGCGACCTGGAGCAGCTTGGTGTCCTGCGGGGCCTGGTCGTCGGCGTTCTCCGGGTGGTGGCACGCCACCTGGTGACCGGTGGCCAGCGCGATGAGCGGCGGCTCCTTGGTCTTGCAGATCTCCGTCGCCTTCCAGCACCGCGTGTGGAAGCGGCAGCCGGTGGGCGGGTCGATCGGCGAGGGCACGTCGCCGCGGAGCAGGATGCGGTCGCTCTTGGCGCCGCGCCGCCGCGGGTCGGGCACCGGAACCGCGGAGAGCAGCGCCTTGGTGTACGGGTGCATCGGCGTGGAGTAGAGGTCCTTGCGGTCCGCCAGCTCCACGATCTTGCCGAGGTACATCACCGCGATGCGGTCGGAGACGTGCCGGATGACCGACAGGTCGTGCGCGATGATCACGTACGTCAGGCCGAGCTCGTCCTGGAGGTCGTCCAGGAGGTTGACCACCTGGGCCTGGATCGACACGTCGAGCGCGGAGACCGGCTCGTCGGCCACGACCAGCTTCGGCCGCAGCGCCAGGGCCCGCGCGATGCCGATGCGCTGACGCTGGCCGCCGGAGAATTCGTGCGGATAGCGGTTGTAGTGCTCGGGGTTGAGCCCGACGCGCTCCAGCATCTCCTGCACGGTCTTCTTCACGCCGCCCTCGGGCTTGACGCCCTGGAGCTTGAAGGGCGCGCCGACGATCGTACCGATGGTGTGCCGCGGGTTCAGCGACGAGTACGGGTCCTGGAAGATCATCTGCACGTCGCGGCGCAGCGGACGCATCCCGCCGGTGTTCAGGTGCGTGATGTCCGTGCCCTCGAACTCGACGCGGCCGCCGGTCGGTTCGAGCAGGCGCGTGATGAGCCGGCCCATCGTCGACTTGCCGCAGCCGGACTCGCCGACGACGCCGAGGGTTTCGCCGGGGCGTACGTCGAAGCTGAGCCCGTCGACCGCCTGCACCGCCGCCACCTGGCGCTGGAGCAGCCCCTTCTTGATGGGGAAGTGCTTCACCAGGCCGTCGACCTTGAGCAGTGGCTCCTGCGAGCCCTTCGTCTGCGCCGGGATCGTCATCTCACGGCCCTTCACGTCGTCTTTCACAGCTTCGGCGCAATCTCTTCGGTCCAGATCCTGGTGCGCTCTTCCTGCCCCATGTGGCAGGCGGTGTAGTGCCCCGCGGCCACCTCGCGCAGTTCGGGGCGCTCCTTGCGGGTGATCTGGTCCTTGGGGATGTCCGCGTAGGGGCAGCGCGGGTTGAAGGCGCAGCCGCTCGGCAGGTTGATCAGGCTGGGCGGGGAGCCCTTGACCGGGATCAGCCGCTCGGTCTCCTCGCGGTCGATGCGCGGCATCGAGCCCAACAGGCCCCAGGTGTAGGGGTGCTGGGGTTCGTAGAAGACCTTCTCCGCGGTGCCGCGCTCGACGCACCGGCCGCCGTACATGACCAGGAGCTCGTCCGCCATCTCGGCGACCACGCCCAGGTCGTGCGTGATCATGATGACCGCGGAGCCGAACTCCTTCTGCAGGTCCCTGATCAGGTCGAGGATCTGCGCCTGGACGGTCACGTCGAGGGCGGTGGTCGGCTCGTCCGCGATGAGCAGCTCGGGGTTGTTCACCAGCGCCATCGCGATCATCGCGCGCTGGCGCATGCCGCCGGAGAACTCGTGCGGGTAGGAGTCGACGCGCTTGTCCGGCTGGGGGATCCCGACCCGGTCGAGCATCTCGATCGCCCGCTTGCGGGCGGTCTTCTTGTCGACGTCGTTGTGGACCCGGTACGCCTCGGTGATCTGCTTGCCGATGGAGTAGTACGGGTGCAGCGCGGAGAGCGGGTCCTGGAAGATCATCGCCATCTCGCGGCCGCGCAGCTTGCGCACCTCGTCCGGCGGCGAGCTCAGGAGTTCCTTGCCGTCCAGCCAGATCTCACCGGAGATCTGGGCCCGCCGGGAGCCGTACTGGCCCGCGGTGTGCAGGCCCAGGATGCCGAGCGAGGTGACCGACTTGCCGGAGCCCGACTCGCCCACGATGCCGAGGGTCTTGCCCTTCTCCAGCGAGAAGTTGAGCCCGTCGACGGACTTGACCAGGCCGTCGTCGGTCGGGAAGTGCACCTTGAGGTCGCGCACCTCGAGGAAGGCGGAGGGAGCGGGCGAGTCCGCGGCGACGGGTTCGCCCACCGCGGCTCCGCTCTTGGACAGTTCGGTCATCCCAGCCTCACTCGCGGGTCGATGACGGCGTACATAAGGTCGACGACGAGGTTGGCCACGGCGATCGCGAGCGCCGCGCACAGGGTCACGCCGAGAATGACGGGCAGGTCCTTGCTGCTGATCGCCCTGACCGCTTCGAGGCCGAGGCCCGGCAGGTTGAACGTGGACTCGGTGAGCACGGCGCCGCCCATCAGGACACCGAGGTCGAGTCCGAAGACGGTGAGGATCGGCGTCATCGCGGAACGCAGTGCGTGCTTGCGGATGACGGTGACCTCGCCGAGGCCCTTGGCGCGGGCGGTGCGGATGTAGTCCTCGCCCAGCACTTCGAGCATGGTGGCTCTGGTGAGGCGGGCGTACATCGCCGCGTTGAGGAAGGCGAGGACGATCCACGGCAGGATCAGGGTCTGGAGCCAGACCCCTGGTGAGTCGTCGGTACTGAGGCTGTCCGCGATCTTCACCCAGCCCAGCTGGTGGACGAAGACACCCATCGCGATCATGCCGGTGAAGAAGACGGGGAGCGAGACGCCGCCGAGGGCGGTGGTCATCGCGGCACGGTCCCAGATGGAACCCCGCTTGAGCGCGGAGACCACACCGGTGGCGACACCCGCGGCGAGCCACAGGACACAGGCACCCGCGGCGAGCGCGCCGGTGACGGGAAGCGCGTCCTTGAGGGTCTCCCAGACGGGCGCCTCGGTGCGGAAGGAGTAGCCGAAGCAGGGCGCGGGGCAGTGCGTGACGTCACTTCCGTTGACGTAGTCGCGCCCCATCGGGATGCCCTTGATGAAGTCCCAGAACTGGACGAGAAGCGGGTCGTCGAGTCCGAGTTTGGTCCGGATGCCCTCGATCTGCTCGGCTCCGGTGGCCTTGCCGGCGAAGAGGACGGCGATGTCCTGTCCCGCCCACTTGGGCAGCATGAAGAAGACGGTGAAGGTCGCGAGCAGTACGACCAGCACCATGATGATTACGGCGATCAGGCGCCGGATGAGATAAGCAAGCACTGTGCGCGGCCCGGCGGTGACCGGGACCCCCTTGTGAGGGGTCCCGGTCATCGCCCGGGGCCATCACCTGCCCTTCGGACTGGCGGGATTCGGCGGCGATGTGACGGTCGATCAACTACTGGTACTGCGAAGGCGGTTACTTCGTGACGCCGAGCGAGACGTAGTCGTAACGACCGTTGTACGCGTCGGACATGTAGGCGTTGGTCAGCCTCGAACCGCGCCAGGTGATGTTCTTCTCGTAGAGGAAGGGCATCCAGTCGGCCTGGTCGAGGATCCGCTTGTCGAGCTCCTTGTAGACCTCGCCCGCCTTGACCGGGTCGGTCTCCGCGATGGCCTTGTCGAAGAGCCCGTCGATCTTCTTGTCCTTGATCTGGGACTCGTTGTAGTTACCGGTCGGGTTCAGGAAGCGGCTGTCGAACAGCGGCTGCGCGTAGCCCTGGCCGGACGGGAAGTCCGGGCCCCAGCCGCTCATCGTCATGCCGTAGCCGCGCTTCTTCACGACGGAGGGCGAGCCGGTGATGCTGGAGGTGTCGGCACCGTCGAGGGCGTCGACGTCGACCTTGATGTTGGCCTTCGCGAGCTGGGCCTGGAGTGCCTCGGCGGCGTCGACCTCACCCGGGTTGTTGTTGCGCGCGGTGAGCTTGGTGCTGAAGCCGTTCGGCATCTTGCACTGCTTGAGCTCGTCCTTGGCCTTGGCCAGGTCCGGCTTGCCCTTGCGCTTCAGGACGCCGTACGGGTCGTAGTCGCTGTGACCGGGGATCGCCACGGGGAAGGTGCTGTTGGCGATGTCACCGGCCGCGACCTTGCCGCCGCGGGTCTGCTGGAGGCTCGCGAAGTCCGTGGCGTAGAAGACGGCCTTGCGGCAGTGCTCGTTGTCGAACGGCTTCGCGGTGTGGATCAGCGCGACGTAGCGCACGAAGGACGTGTGCATGTTGTCGACGTTGGCACGGTGGTCCGAGACCGCGGTGACGCGGCCGGACTGGGTCATGCCCGTGCCGTTGAGGTCGACGTCGAAGTCGCCCTCCATCAGCTTCTTGTCGTTCTCCTCCAGGTTGGCGGAGATCGTCACGTCGATCTTGTCCGGCAGCGCGGCGCGGATCGGGTCCGAGGACTTCTTCCACTTGTCGTTGCGGACCAGCACGATCTTCTTGTTGGACTTGTACGTCTGGAACTTGTACGGGCCCGAGGAGAAGGGTCGCTGCGTGTACTTGGCCTTCGTGTCCTTGGCCTCCTTCACCGGCGAACCGGTGGGCATGGCCAGGAACTGCTCGAAGTCACCGTTGCGCTTGGGCAGCTTGAAGATGATCGTCTGGTCGTCGGGGGTCTCGATCGCGTCCAGACCGCCCTTGTCCTTGTACGGCCCCTTGTACTCCTTCTTGGGGTCGAGCGTCTGGCGGATGTAGCCGGGACCACCGGTGATGGTGTCCGTCGCCCAGGCGCGCTCGATGCCGTACTTGACGTCCTTGGAGGTCAGCTTGGAGCCGTCCTCCCAGGTGAGGCCGTCACGCAGCTTGTACGTGTAGGTCTTGCCGTCGTCGGAGATCTTCGCGGTGGAGGTGGCGAGGTCCGGGACCAGCTTCGTACCCGCCTTGCCCGGCTTGGTGTCGTAGGACACCAGCTGGCGCGTGTAGAAGCGCATGAAGTCCCACGACATGCCGTAGTAGGCACGCTGGGGGTCGGCGGAGTCCAGGTCCTGCTTGCCGACCATCTTCAGCGTCCCCCCCTTCTTCTTGGACGCGTTGGCGACCTTGTCGAGCGCCGCGTTGTAGCCGGCACCCTTTCCGCCGTCGCCGTCACCGTCACCGCTGCCGCAGGCCGTGGTGGTCACCAGCGCCGCGACGACGAGGGCCGCACCAGCGGTGAGCCGTCGTTTCGAGGAAACTGTGGGCATTTTCTCGTAACCTCCGAGATTCGCGGTCCCTGGCCATGAGCTGCCGGAGAACCATGGGTAGAGCCACCTGACATGCGGCAGGGGCAAGTCAGTTGAGGACTTCTAACGCGTCCCCTTCGGGTCGAGCGCGTCCCGCAGCCCGTCGCCGAAGAGGTTGAAGGCCAGGACCGTGATGAAGATCGTCACGCCCGGGAAGACCATGAACATCGGATCGTGCTCGTACGTCTCGAGCGCGTCGCGCAGCATGCCGCCCCACGAGGCCGTCGGCGGCTTCACGCCGGCGCCGAGGAAGCTGAGGGCCGCCTCCGTGAGGATGTTGGTCGGGATCATCAGCGTCGCGTAGACGGTGATGGGGGCGACCAGGTTGGGCAGCAGCTCGCGGAAGAGGATGTGGCGCCGGCCGCCGCCGAGGCTGCGGGCCGCTTCGACGTACTCGCGCTCACGGAGCGAAAGGGTCTGGCCTCTGACGATCCGTCCGACGTAGGGCCAGCCGAAGAAGCCGATGACCATGACGAGGATCGCGACGCGCACGCTCGTGCCGGTCAGGCCGAGCAGGTCGTCCGGCAGGACGGAGACCAGGGAGATGATGAAGAGCAGCTGCGGGAAGGAGAGCAGCACGTCCATCACTCGGCTGATCAGCGCGTCGACCCAGCCGCCGAAGTAGCCCGCGATGATCCCGAAGAGGGTGCCGAGGGCGACGGCGACGATGGCCGCGAGGAACGCCACGAGGAGCGAGATCCGCGCGCCGTAGACGATGCGACTGAAGACGTCACGGCCCTTGTTGGGCTCGACGCCGAAGAGGAAGTCGCTGCTCACTCCGCCGAGCGCGCCCTTGGGCAGGTTGGTCAGCTCGTCGAGCTTGTCCTGGTGGAAGTCGTTGGGCGGATGCCCCAGCAGGCTCACGATCAGGGGCGCGAAGATGGCGACAAGCACCAGGACCAGCACCGTGATGCCGCCGGCCAGGGCGACCTTGTCCCGCTTCAGGCGGTTCCAGGCGATCTGCTTGAGGGACCGACCCTCGACCTTCTTCACCCCTGCATCAACTGCGGGAGCGACGTCCTCGGTCGGGTCCGCGTCCGCAGGTGTGTCATGCAATGGTGCCGTCATCGTGGCAGGGACCCCTCTCAACCGGTGGTGACCGGCCCGCACTTGCCGCTGTAGCGACGTGATCAGTCCGTCGTACACAGGGGCGAAGGCCCCTTGGAGCGGGAGTCTTCATCCCCGTCGCGATCTGTTACCAGTCTTGAAGGGGAAAGGATGCGCAAACGTGATGCTGATCGAGGTGTTCCGTTATGCGGACGCCGGTGAACGAGGGTCGAACACGGGGCAGTTGGGGTGCAAGGCGCCACAGGAGCCCATAGGGCCCCACCCGCATCAGAACGGACATCACGCCCGTTATCGCTGCTCAGTACCGCGGTGCGGGGTCGCGCAGGGTGATGTGCGCCCGTCGGGGGTGTCGCGAGGGGGGCGCGAGGGGGCGCTAGGGGTGTCGCGTACGGCGGTGCGGCTGCCGGCTCAGTACTGCGCGGGGTAGCCGTAGCCGCCGGCCGGGGCGGGGGCCGCCTGGGCCTCGCGGTCGTAGAACGGCCGGGCGTTGGCGCGCAGCCACATCGCGACCGGGTCGTCCTCGTCGGACATCGCGACGGTCGACACCGGCAGCCCCTCGGGGACGGCCCCGATGGACTGCTGCATCATCGTCCGCACCGCGTCGACCGACGGCGGCGACGTGTCGTACACGTCGAGGCCGATGGCCAGATATGGCGCACCGAGCGCGGGCTGCACCCAGGCCCTGCGCAGCGAGCGGACCACCGGAGTGCGGTGCGCGTTCTGCGTCAACAGGGCGTAGAACTGGGGGATTTCGATGCTCGGCTCGGTCAGCCTGAGCGGTCCCGCGGGCAGCAGGTCGAGGCCCGACGCGATACGGCGCAGATCCAGCCAGGGGATGCCGACGCCGCCGCCCGGCGCGTGCGGGTTGAGCCAGAGGCCGTAGTGATCGGGATAGAGGGTGCGCGAGACGTCGATGCCGCGCACCACTTCATAGCTGCGGTTCCAGCCACTCGCGGAGAGCTCCTGGGCGGACGTCACACACGGTGCGTAACCGAGCCCGTCGATCTCCATGTTCCCGTACTGGGCGTCGGGGGAGCCGGACTGGCCGTGCCAGAGCAGCATCCACACCTGGTCCGCGGCGAGTGCGCGGAGCAGTGCCTCATAGGCGTCGTAGCGCCCCGGCGTCACCTGGCGCAGCGCCTGCTCGACCTGTCCCCCGAGGCTCGAACCAGCTCGTCCAGGGGAGACCCCATCGCCCGCGGCCGTGCCCGACGCACTCACCCGTAACCGCCCCTTCATGACGAATCCGACGCACCCCGCCGCCGGGCACCACTGAGTCCCGGCCGGGACATGGAACCAGCTTAAGCGGCGATCCCGGCGCGGACTTGACGTACGCGGCCTCAGGCCGCGCGGTGATAAAAGGGCCGGACCCGCTCGCGCAGCCAGTCGCCCACCGGGTCCTGTGCCACGTCGAGCAGTACGAGGTTCACCGGCCACGGCGCGGGCACCTGGCCGAGCGCCCGGCCGAGGGCCTCCATCGGCAGGTCGCGGGCGCCGCCCTCCCAGGTGGACAGCTCGACGCCGATGAACAGGGTCGGGTCGTCCGTCTCGACGTCGGCCAGGCAGCGGCGCGCGGTGAGCACCACGCCCGTCGCCTCGAACTCGCGGCCCGCCGCGGCCAGGAAGTCCACCGGATCGTGCTGCCAGTCCGGCTCGTACAGACGTACCCGCCCGCCGCTCGTGGGCCCGTCCAGCGGGGTGCGGCCTGCGCGGCAGAGCTCGGCGACGGCCTCGGGCGGCAGCGGGACGCCGACGGTGCCGTCCGGGTTCAGGGCGATGCCCAGCTGCGGGGGCAGCCCGCGCGCGAACTCCACGGCGGGCGCCACGGTGTGGCCCATCCGGTCCGCCGCCTCGCCGAGCGCCTGCCGGAACTGCTGCTCGGAGCTGAAGACGGGCACGTACGCCTGGCCTTCGATCTCCAGGGTCGGCAGGTCGAGCGTGCCGTTCTCGGGCCCTCCGCCGTTCGGCAGCGGGATCCAGATCGGGCTGCGCCCGAGCACCTCGACGATGCGTCCGCCCGCGGAGGCGCCGGCGCCGAGGGAGGCGGCGAGCACCTCCTCCAGTTCGTTGCCCGGCCATCCGCCGTACGGATGGGCGTGTGCCTGCGCCGGAAAGTCCATCTGTCCAACCCCTGCTCGCGACCGCTCTGCCTGCGGCTCGAACCCTAACGCCCCCGGCGGCCGGTCAGCCCTCGAAGGTGATCCCCCGCAGCACGCCCGCGGCCCGCCGGTCCAGGAGCACCGCGGAGCCGCAGCCGCCCGGCAGGTGGCCGCGCTCGGCGGCGCCGACCAGCCGGGCCACCGTTCTGCGGTGCCGGGCGAAGGCGTACCGGGAGACGCCGCGGCCGCGCGCCCGCTGGCCTTCGAGGGCCGTGCCCGCGGGCACGTCGAGCAGCAGCAGGTGCAGGGTCGCGCCGCGCCGCGCGGCCTCGCGGGCCAGCCAGCGGCGCACCCACGCCTGGGTGCCGCAGTCGTGCACGACGACGCTCTCGCCCGCGCGAAGGACCCGGCGCAGGCCCGCGTAGTGCGCGAGGCGGACCAGCGGGCGGTAGACCGCGTAGGGCAGCCGCCGCGGCATGCGGCGGGCCCAGCGGTCACGGGTGTCCTGGGAGTCGATGCGCGGGCCGCCGACCGCCTGCCGCATCAGCGTGGACTTGCCGCCGCCGGGCAGCCCCGAGACGACGACCAGGTCGCCCGCGGCGAAGGTGAGCCGGTGCGGGCTGTGACCGGCTCGCCGCCTGAGGTCCCTGACGACGGCGGCGGGGAGCGGGACACAGCTCTCCCTGGCCGGGGCGGTGGCCTGCCCCGGCAGCGCCACCCCCGTGGTCGTGGCGTAGACACTGGCCTTGCTGCGCACCGTGATCGGCCTCCCCATAGCGGTCACGTACTGCTTCCCCGGCAAGTGTAAAGAGAAGGTAATGCGGCACAAGAGGATTCCCGGGCCACGGCTCCCCCTCGACAGGGTCGCGTGCAATGATGTGCCCGCCAACTCCATACCGGCCGTTTGAATCCGCGCGGGAGAGTTCCCGGCAGCCGTCGTACGACTACGGACGACGCACCGGGGCGCCGAAGGAGCAAGTCCCTCCCTTGAATCTCTCAGGCCCCGTACCGCGCGGGCGAGGCACATCTGAAAAGCGGACCGCCCGTGCGGTCCCACCCAAGGTGCAAGCCGGACGTCCCCCTCTTCGGGGCGCTTCCGGCGAACCTCTCAGGTTCCGATGACAGATGGGGAGGATCGACCTCGCCCGTCATGCCCTGGGAGTTCCCTTCATGAGCACTGCCCCCCGTCTGACCTCACTCGATGCCGTGCATCGTGCGCTCGGTGCGACCATGACCGACTTCGCGGGCTGGGACATGCCGCTGCGCTACGCCAGCGAGCGCGAGGAGCACAACGCCGTACGCACCAAGGCCGGCCTCTTCGACCTGTCCCACATGGGCGAGATCACGGTCACCGGGCCCGAGGCCGTCGACTTCCTCAACTACGCGCTGGTCGGCAACATCGGCTCGGTCGGCGTCGGCCGCGCCCGCTACACGATGATCGTCGCCGAGGACGGCGGCATCCTGGACGACCTGATCGTCTACCGGCTCGGCGCGGCCGAGGCCCCCGAGTACATGGTCGTCGCCAACGCCTCCAACGCGCAGGTCGTGCTGGACGCGCTGACCGCCCGCGCGGACGGCTTCGACGCCGAGGTCCGCGACGACCGCGACGCCTACGCGCTGCTCGCCGTCCAGGGCCCCGAGTCCTCCGGCATCCTGAAGTCCCTCACGGACGCCGACCTGGACGGCCTGAAGTACTACGCGGGCCTGCCCGGCACCGTCGCGGGCGTGCCCGCACTGATCGCCCGCACGGGCTACACCGGCGAGGACGGCTTCGAGCTCTTCGTCTCGCCCGGCGACGCGGAGAAGCTGTGGGGCGCGCTGCTTGAGGCGGGCGCGCCGGTCGGCCTGGTCCCCGCCGGGCTCTCCTGCCGTGACACGCTGCGCCTGGAGGCGGGCATGCCGCTGTACGGGCACGAGCTGACCGCCGCGCTGACGCCGTTCGACGCCGGTCTCGGCCGGGTCGTCAAGTTCGAGAAGACCTCCCAGTCCGACACCTTCGTGGGACGCGCGGCCCTGGCGGCCGCCGCCGAGCGCGCCGAGGCCGCGCCGCCGCGCAAGCTGGTGGGCCTGATCGCCGAGGGCCGCCGGGTGCCGCGCGCCGGGTTCTCCGTGGTCGCCGAGGGCAAGGTCATCGGCGAGGTCACCTCGGGTGCCCCCTCGCCCACGCTGGGCAAGCCGCTCGCCATCGCGTACGTCGACGCGGCGCACGCGGAGCCGGGCACGCCGGGCGTCGGTGTCGACATCCGCGGCACGCACGAGCCCTACGAGGTCGTGGCGCTGCCGTTCTACAAGCGCCAGAAGTAGCGCCCGCCCACCGGCGCCGGACACCGCGTCCGCCCCGCCGCGTGCCGCACTCGGCCCACCCGTTCATCAGCACTCCCCCGCGTACAGGAGAATTCAGGTCATGAGCAACCCCCAGCAGCTGCGTTACAGCAAGGAGCACGAGTGGCTGTCGGCCACCGAGGACGGCGTGGCGATCGTCGGCATCACGGAGCACGCGGCCAACGCGCTCGGTGACGTCGTCTTCGCCCAGCTCCCCGAGGTCGGTGACACGGTGACCGCGGGCGAGTCCTGCGGCGAGCTGGAGTCGACCAAGTCGGTCAGCGACCTCTACGCCCCGGTGACCGGCGAGATCGTCGCCGCCAACCAGGACGTCGTCGAGGACCCGTCGCTGGTCAACTCCGCCCCCTTCGAGGGCGGTTGGCTGTTCAAGGTACGTATCTCGGGCGAGCCGGACGACCTGATGTCCGCCGACGAGTACACCGCATTCACCGCCGGCTGACCCATACCGATAGGGATCGTGTGATGTCGCTTCTCAACACCCCCCTCCACGAGCTGGACCCGGACGTCGCCGCCGCCGTCGACGCCGAGCTCCACCGCCAGCAGTCCACCCTGGAAATGATCGCCTCGGAGAACTTCGCTCCGGTCGCCGTCATGGAGGCCCAGGGGACCGTCCTCACCAACAAGTACGCCGAGGGCTACCCCGGCCGCCGCTACTACGGCGGCTGCGAGCACGTGGACGTCGCCGAGCAGATCGCGATCGACCGGGTCAAGGACCTGTTCGGCGCGGAGTACGCCAACGTCCAGCCGCACTCGGGCGCCTCCGCCAACCAGGCCGCCCTCTTCGCGATCGCCCAGCCCGGCGACACGATCCTCGGCCTGGACCTGGCGCACGGCGGCCACCTCACCCACGGCATGCGCCTGAACTTCTCCGGCAAGCAGTTCAACGTGGTCGCGTACCACGTGGACGAGGCCGGCCTGGTCGACATGGCCGAGGTCGAGCGCCTGGCCAAGGAGAACAGCCCCCAGGTGATCATCGCGGGCTGGTCCGCCTACCCGCGCCAGCTCGACTTCGCCGAGTTCCGCAGGATCGCCGACGAGGTCGGTGCGAAGCTGTGGGTCGACATGGCGCACTTCGCCGGGCTCGTCGCCGCGGGACTGCACCCCAACCCGGTGCCGTACGCGGACGTGGTCACCTCCACCACGCACAAGACCCTCGGCGGCCCGCGCGGCGGCATCATCCTGGCGCGCAACAAGGACTTCGCGAAGAAGCTGAACTCCGCGGTCTTCCCCGGCTTCCAGGGCGGCCCCCTGGAGCACGTGATCGCCGCGAAGGCCGTCTCCTTCAAGGTCGCGGCCTCCGAGGAGTTCAAGGAGCGCCAGCAGCGCACCCTGGACGGCGCCCGCATCCTGGCCGAGCGCCTGGTGCAGGACGACGCGAAGGCCGTCGGTGTCGGCGTGGCGTCCGGCGGCACGGACGTGCACCTGGTCCTGGTCGACCTGCGCGACTCCGAGCTCGACGGCCAGCAGGCCGAGGACCGCCTCCACGAGGTCGGCATCACGGTCAACCGCAACGCCGTCCCGAACGACCCGCGCCCCCCGATGGTCACCTCGGGCCTGCGGATCGGCACGCCCGCGCTGGCCACCCGCGGCTTCGGCGCCGACGACTTCCGCGAGGTCGCCGACGTCATCGCCGAGGCCCTCAAGCCGGGCTTCGACGCGGAGTCCCTCAAGGCCCGCGTGACCGCTCTGGCCGACAAGCACCCGCTGTACCCCGGCCTGAAGTAGTTTCGTACGCTTTTGTTCGTACGTACGAAACATCGGGGCACCCCGCACACTGGACAGTGAACAGTGAGCTGGGTGCCCCGCACCACGTCCCGCGCACTTCCTGCACCGCCTTGTACTTCTGCATCACCCCGGCAGACAACGGCGTCTACCAACCACCATTGGAGTTTCCCGTGGCCATCTCGGTCTTCGACCTGTTCTCGATCGGCATCGGCCCGTCCAGCTCCCACACGGTCGGTCCGATGCGCGCCGCCCGCATGTTCGCGAGCCGCCTCAAGAACGAGGGCCTGATGGCCCACACCACCGCGATACGGGCCGAGCTCTACGGCTCGCTCGGCGCGACGGGGCACGGCCACGGCACGCCGAAGGCGGTCCTGCTCGGCCTGGAGGGCGAGTCGCCGCGCACGGTGAACGTGGAGTCGGCCGACGACCGCGTCGAGGAGATCAAGTCCACCGGGCGGCTCAACGTGCTCGGCATGCACGACATCGCCTTCGACTTCGACGCGGACCTGGTCCTGCACCGCCGCAAGGCGCTGCCGTACCACGCCAACGGCATGACGATCTTCGCGTACGGGCACGACGGCGCGCTCGTCCTGGAGAAGACGTACTACTCCGTGGGCGGCGGCTTCGTGGTGGACGAGGACGCCGTGGCGGGCGAGAACCCGATCGTCCCCGACGACACCGTCCTCAAGCACCCCTTCCGCACCGGCGACGAGCTGCTCCGCCTCGCCGAGGAGACCGGCCTCTCCATCTCCTCGCTGATGCTGGAGAACGAGAAGGCGTGGCGCACCGAGGAGGAGATCCGGGCGGGGCTCCTGGACATCTGGGGCGTCATGCAGGCGTGCGTGTCCCGCGGCATGTCCCGCGAGGGCATCCTGCCCGGCGGCCTGAAGGTCCGTCGCCGCGCGGCCAACTCGGCCCGCCAGCTGCGCGCCGAGGGCGACCCGCAGGCCCGCGCCATGGAGTGGATCACGCTCTACGCGATGGCCGTGAACGAGGAGAACGCGGCGGGCGGCCGCGTGGTCACCGCCCCCACGAACGGCGCCGCGGGCATCATCCCCGCCGTCCTGCACTACTACATGAACTTCGTGCCCGGCGCCGACGAGGACGGCGTGGTCCGCTTCCTGCTCGCGGCCGGCGCGATCGGCATGCTCTTCAAGGAGAACGCCTCGATCTCCGGCGCCGAGGTCGGCTGCCAGGGCGAGGTCGGCTCCGCCTGCTCGATGGCGGCTGGCGCGCTCGCCGAGGTGCTCGGCGGCTCCCCGGAGCAGGTGGAGAACGCCGCCGAGATCGGCATGGAGCACAACCTGGGCCTGACCTGCGACCCGGTCGGCGGCCTCGTCCAGATCCCGTGCATCGAGCGCAACGGCATGGCGGCGGTCAAGGCCGTCACCGCCGCGAAGATGGCGATGCGCGGCGACGGCTCCCACAAGGTCTCCCTCGACAAGGTCATCAAGACCATGAAGGAGACCGGCGCGGACATGAGCGTCAAGTACAAGGAGACGGCGCGGGGCGGGCTCGCGGTCAACATCATCGAGTGCTGAGGCGGCGCCCCCGCGCGGGCGTCAGCAGGTGGCTCCGGAGCGGACCGGCTCCAGGTCGATGAGGTAGTCGTCGACGGCGTCGGTCACGCAGGCCCCGGCGCGGCCGTACGCGGTGTGGCCCACGCCCTCGTACGTCAGGAGCATCCCGCCGGGGAACTGCCCGGCCAGGCTCTTCGCCTCCTCGTAGGGCGTGGCCGGATCGCCCGTGGTGCCCACCACCAGGACCGGCGGCACGCCCTCGGCGCTGACCCGGTGCGGGCGTCCGGTCGCGGGCGGCCAGTCGGCGCAGGTCAGCTCGTCGACGACGCTGGACGTGCCGTAGACGCCCGCGGCCCGCTCGGCGGGGCCGAGGGCCTTCCAGTAGTCGGCGGCGGCGCGCGGGTGCGGGGTGTCGAGGCAGCTCACGGCGACGATCGCCTCGTCGTCGTTCTCGGGCGCCGCGCCGCGGGCCCGCCTGCCGGACGCGGTGGCCGGTTCCTCCCCCCGCGCCAGCTCCGCGAGCCGCGTGCCGTCGCCGTCGGCCGCCGCGCCGAGCGCCTCGGAGAGGTCCTCCCAGTCGTCCTCCGGGGCGTACATCGCGCCCGTGACGACGTCGAGCAGCGTCCTGGCGTCGACGTCGTACAGCTCCTCGTCGTCGACCGGCAGCGGCTCACGCGCCGCCTCCTCGTACAGGCCCTCGATCAGCTCGGAGATCCCCGCCGGGCTCGCGCCGGGGCAGCTGTCGCCCGCGACGTCGGCGCACCGCTCCGCGTAGTCGTCCACGGCCCGACGGAAGCCGGTGCCCTGACTCACCGCGCGCTCACGCCAGTCCAGGGACGGGTCGATCGCGCCGTCCAGGACCAGCGCGCGGACGCGGTGCGGGAACTGTTCGGCGTACGCGGTGCCGAGGCTCGTGCCGTACGACCAGCCCAGGTAGGTCAGCTTCTTGTCGCCCAGGGCCGCGCGCAGGACGTCCAGGTCACGGGCCGCGTCGGCCGTGCCGACCTGCCGCAGCAGGCCGCCGCTCGCCCGCACGCACCCGGCCGCCTCGGCGCGGGCGGCGGCGAACGCGCGGGCGCGGTCCTTCGCGGTGGCGGGGGTGATCGGCTCGGGCGCCCCCTCGTCGTCCCCCTCGGACTCGGCGCACCGCACCGCGGGACGGCTGCCGCCCACGCCCCTCGGGTCGAAGGAGACGATGTCGAAGCGGGCGCGCACCTCGGCGCCGAACGCCTCGCCGCCGTCCGACCGCAGGTCGCTCACGCCGGAGGCGCCGGGCCCGCCGGGGTTGTACACGAGCGAGCCGAGGCGTTCGTCCGGTCCCGCGGTCGCCGCCTTCGCCACCGGCAGGCTGAAGGTCCCGCCGTTCTCGGGGTGGCCGTAGTCACGGGGCACGGTGAGCCGCGCACACCGCAAGGCTGGTGTGTCCCCTTCGCCTCGCCCGCAGTCGGTCCACTTCAGCGTCTGGCCGTAGAACGGCTTGAGCGCGGCCCGCCGGGCGGGATCGCTCGCCCGGTCCCCCGCGTCGGCCGTGGCACCGCAGCCCGCGAGTGACGCGGCGGCCAGACAGGCGGCCAGGGGCAGGGCGAGAGCGCGGCGGTTCAACGGGTCTCCCAGGATCGGTGCGGGGCAGCTGCCAGCATGCACCGACCGTGCGGGGGATGGATCAAGGGGTCGCCGGTCCGCGTCCGGGGGCGGGCGGGGCCCGTACGTACGGTGGGCCGGTTCAGGCCGGGTCGGCGGCGAGCCGGTAGCCGATGCCGCGCACGGTGCGGATCAGCTGCGGGGTCCCGAGCTTGCGGCGCAGTTGGGAGACGAGCACCTCCAGGACGTTGGAGCGCGGCTCCGGCGCCCCGTCCCAGCAGCTCGCGACGATGTCGGCGCGCGGCACGACCTGGCCGGGGCGGGCCGCGAGGAGCTCAAGGACGGCGAACTCACGGCCGCTCAGGTCGATCGGCGGTCCGCCCCTGTGGACCTGCCGCCCGGCGATGTCGATCCGCACGTCGCCGACGCGGTACACGGCGGGGCCCGCCTGCCGCGCCCCTCGGCACAGACTCCGCACACGGGCCACGAGTTCGGGCAGCGCGAACGGTCTGACCAGCGGATCGTCGCCGGCGGCCGAGGCACCCCCGTCGGCGAGGAAGAGCACGGGGACGGTCCGCCCCGCGCGCCGCAGCCGCGCCACGTGGGCGGCCGCGTCCCCGGCGGGCAGCGTCCGGTCGAAGACCGCGCAGTCGTACGCGGTGACGAACGACGCCTCGTCGGCGGCGGGCAGATCCGCGCTCTCGTCGACGTCGAACCCGGCGGCACGCAGGGCGGCGGCCACCGCGAACCGCAGACCGTCGTCGTCCTCGACCAGGAGCACTCGCACGGCGCCCACGATAGCGATCTCGGAGGGGGCGGCGGGTCGACGGTTGCGCAGGCGGTCGACGGCTCCGTAGGCGCGCGACGGTTGCGTAGCCGATTGCGTAGTTCTACGGATGCCCGAACCCCCGCACGTTTGGCATGCTCAGCCCGGATGTATGCGCATCCATCCGGAGCCCGGCCCCCTTCCGGGCTCCGGAAGCCGCACCCGCCCCCGACCGAGGAACGCACATGGGCCTGCCCGACGGCATCCGGAGCCTGTTCTCCCTCTCGTACGCGTACGACGTGTCGCCCTTCTCGTACGACGCGGACGCGGACGGGCCCGTCGGCAGCCACCGGAACCGGACGGGGCGATAGGCGCCGGGCGGATGTCACACAGCTTCCAGGTCGACCTGCGCGGGCTCGTCGACCTCCTCTCGCACCATCTGTACTCCAGCCCCAAGGTCTACCTGCGCGAGCTGCTCCAGAACGGCGTGGACGCCGTGACCGCGCGCCGGTCGTTCGAGCCGGACGCGCCCGCCCGTGTGCGGCTGTACCCCGGCGACGGTGAACTGCGCGTCGAGGACAGCGGCGTCGGCCTCACCGAGGCCGAGGTGCACGGGCTGCTCGCGACCATCGGCCGCAGCTCCAAGCGGGACGGCCTGGAGAGCGCGCGGGCCGAGTTCCTCGGGCAGTTCGGCATCGGGCTGCTCGCCTGTTTCGTCGTCGCCCAGGAGATCCGGGTCGTCAGCCGTTCGGCGCGGGAGCGGTCGGCGCCGCCCGTCGAGTGGCGGGCCCGCGACGACGGCTCGTACACCGTCCGCACGTTGCCCGCGACGGCCCGCGCCGAGCCGGGCACGACCGTGCACCTCACCGCGCGGGCCGGCTGCGGCGACTGGCTCGCGGCCGGGCGGGTCACCGAACTCGCCCGCCACTTCGGCTCGTTGCTCCCCCACGACGTACGCGTCGGCGACGTGCGCGTCTCCGAGCGCCCGGCCGTCTGGGAGCGCGCGCACCCCGGCCCGGACGCGCGCGGGGCCGCGCTCGCCGCCCACTGCCGCGACACCTTCGGCTTCGCGCCGCTGGACGCCGTCGAGCTCGACGTGCCGCTCGCGGGCCTGCGCGGCGTCGCGTACGTGCTGCCCACCGCGGTCAGCCCCGCACAGCGCGGCGCCCACCGCGTCCACCTCAAGGGCATGCTCCTGACCGAGCGGGCCGATGAACTCCTGCCGGACTGGGCGTTCTTCGTGCGCTGTGTCCTCGACGCGGACGGCCTGCGGCCCACCGCGTCCCGCGAGAGCCTCTACGACGACGACACCCTCGCGGCCGTCCGCGAGGTGCTCGGCGAGCGGATTCGCGGCTGGCTCACCGAGCTCGCCTCCGGTGACCACGAGCGGCTCACGCACTTCCTCTCCGTCCACCACCTGGGCGTGAAGTCCCTGGCGCGGCACGACCCCGGGCTGCTGCGCGTGATGCTGCCGTGGCTGCCGTTCGAGACGACGCAGGGCACGGTCCCGCTGGACGAGTTCGCCCGCCGCCACCCGGTGGTGCACTTCACCCGCTCCGCAGAGGAGTTCCACCAGGTCTCCGCCATCGCCGCCGCGCAGGGCATCGGCGTCGTCAACGGCGGCTACACGTACGACGCCGAACTCGTCGAACTCCTGCCCACCGCACGGCCGGGCAGCGTGGTGGCCGAGCTGGACACCGACACGGTCACCGCGCACCTGGACACCGTGGCCCCCGAACGGGAGCTGGCGCTCGCCCCGTTCCTCGCCGTGGCCCGCGCCGCGCTGGAACCGCTCGGCTGCGACGTGGTGCTCCGCGCGTTCCGGCCGGTCACCGTCCCCGCCCTGCACCTGGACGACCGCGACGCCCGGCACGAACGGGCCCGCGCCGAGACGGCGGAGGCCGCCGACGGACTGTGGGCCGGCATCCTCGGCTCGCTGCGCGGCGGGCGGCCGCGCGCCCGGCTCGTCCTCAACCACCTCAACCCGCTGGTGCACGGCATGGCCAGGGCCCCCGACCCGCAGCTCGCCGCCACGGCGGTCGAAGCGCTGTACGGGCAGGCCCTGCTGATGTCCCGGCGCCCGCTGCGCCCCGCCGACTCCGCGCTCCTGAACCGGGCCTTCCTCGGGCTGCTCGACTGGGCGGTGGGGCCGCCGGGCGGGGACTGGGGCGCGTACGCGGACGAGGGTGCGTACGGGGAGGGCTGGACGGCATACGGGCCGGCCGGTCCGGGTTCCGGTCGCGGTCCGGGTCTCGGTTCCGGCGACGGCTCTGCCCCCAACCCCGACTCCGACCCCGACTCCGACTCCGACCCGACCGAACGATCCGCCGGGGAGCCCCGATGACCGCCCGTCCGAGCCACGAGATCCGCGCCGATGTCCTGCGGCTGGACGACGAGCCCTACGGCAGCGCGCGCAACGCCCGCGCCGAGGCGCTCACCGACGAGGCGGCGGCCACCGGTGACCGGCCGCTCCTCGTGGAGGCGCTGACCGCGCTGGTCCACGCGTACTCGTTCAGCGCCGAGTGCGACAAGATGTTCGTGCCGTTCGCGCGGCTGCTCCGCCTCTACGACGAGCATCCGGCGGACTTCGACGAGGAGGACGTCCACCAGCTGCACTGGATGTTCAAGTGGGTGGCGGGGGACGCGCGGCAGCAGCACGACGTGCCGCTCGCCTCCATCGAGGAGTGGCTGACCGAGATGCGGCGCCGCTACCGCGTCGCCGGATACTCCGAACGGGCCGTGCACGGCTGCGAGTTCATGCTCGCCCGGCATCTGGGCGACACCGCGCGCGCCGCCCGCGCGCACGCCGCGTGGACGGCCGCGGCGCGCGACGAGATGTCCGACTGCCTGGCCTGCGAGTGCGCGCTCGACGGGCTCCGGAGCCTGGAGCGCGGCGAGGACGCCGACGCGCTGGAGCGCTGGGGTCCTGTCCTCGACGGCACCCACGGCTGCAACCGCGAGCCGCACGAGACGCTCGCCTGGTCGCTGCTGCCGCTGGTCCGCCTCGGCAGGACGGACCAGGCCCGCGCCCACCATCTGCGCGGCTACCGCATGGTCCGCTCGGACGAGACCTTCGGACCCGTCGTCGCCCTGCACATCGAGTTCTGCGCGCTCACCGGGAACGAGCCGCGCGGCCTGGAGATCCTCGCCGAGCAGGGCGCGCGCTGGCCCCGCACCGGCGACCCGCTCGCCCGCCACGACTGGCTGGTGAGCACGGCTCTGCTCATGCGCCGCCTGGTCGAACTGGGCCACGGGGACAGGCCCGTACCGGGTCCCGCGCCCGCCCCCTCCGGCCAGGGGTGGACGGCGGCGACACTGCTCGACCACGCACGCACCGAGGCGCTGGACCTGGCGGCCCGCTTCGACCGGCGCAACGGCACCACGGCGGTCTCCGACCGGGCCCACCGTGCCATGACTGCGAAGCCGCTGTGCGGGGCGCTGCCGCTGGGGTTGAGGGGGGAGGCGCTGGGGCTGGGAGCCGAAGCGCCGGGGCCCGGAGCGGATACCTCCGGGCTCGAAGCGGAGGGCTTCGGCGAGGACCGCCAACCCCCGCACCAACTCCTCCTCCGTGCCCGCGAGTTCACCCGCCTCTCCCACCCCTCCGCGGGCGCCGCCTGGCAGCAGGTGATCGAGGCACTCGTGGCGCGTGGCGAGGTGTCCCTCGGGGACGGCGATCGCGCCGATCAGCTGGACGCCGTCGCGCTCGGGCTCGGCGCGGATCAGGTCGGCCACGGAGTCGGCCTGTTCAGGCAGGCGGCCGAGTGTCATGAGCGGGCCGGGCGGCACGGGAGCGCTCTTGTCTCGCGGGCGAGGGCTCTGCTGTGCCGGCCGGATGCCGCGACCGCGCCGGAGACTCCGGAACGGCTCGGGCAGCTGTGGGCGCGGGCCGAGGCGCTGCACCGCGAGGGCGCGGCCCGCACCGCCGACGTGGCCACGCTCTGGCTGCTGCACTGCCGGGCGCGCGCCGCACGGCTGGCGGGCGGGGTGCCGACGGCGGCGGACCCGAGAGATGAAGTGGCCGCGCTGGAAGCCGAGTTGCATCGGCTCATCGACTTCGCTCGGCGCCACCTCGACGACCCCGCCGTCCTCACGGCCATCGCGGAGGCCACGGAGCTGCTCGGCCTGCTCACGGTCGCCGACGACCCGGCCGCCGCCGTCGAACTGTTCCGTACCGCCGTCGCCCGCCACCACGAGTCGGGCCGACCGTGGTTCGCCGCCAACGCCGAGATCCAGCTCGCCACGGTGCTGCTGAGCCGTGGCGACGGGCAGCGGGCCGCCGGCGTCGTACGCGGCGTCCTCGACGATCCGGAACGGGTGCCGCTGCTCGCGCCGCGCGACCGGGCACGGTTCTGCCTGGTCCTCGCCCAGACCCTGACCGGCCCCGACGCGCCCCCGGAGGAAGGCGCGCTGCTCGTCGACGCCGCGCACTTCGCCGATCTGGCGGGCGAGAGCGCGGGCCTCGGCGCGCTGGCCAGGCTGCGGCTCGGCGGGTACTACTGCGAGCGCGGCCGGCACGACGAGGCGGCGGCCGTCCTCGAAGCGGTACTGCCCGACCTCACGTCGGCGGGGCACGACCCGCGCGACGTGGTGCGGGCCCGCGTCTGGCTCGCGCACTCCCATGCGAGTACGGACGAACCCGCCCTGGCCGCGGAGCAGTTCGCGCTCGCCGCCGACGCCGCCCGCGACTGGCCCGACCAGCGCCACCACGCGGCGCTGACCCAGCAGGCGGCGCGGGCGCTGGGACTCGCCGGGCTCGGGGCGGAGTCCCTGCGGGCGTACGAGCGCGCCGCCGAGCTGTGGCGCGGGCTCGGCGAGCACGCGGCGGCGGTGCGCGTACTGCGGGCCCGCGCGTGGGAGACCCGGGGCACGCAGGGACCGGCCGCCGCCGAGCACGTGATGGCGCGGGCCCTCGACCTCTGCGAGCGCGCCGCGGAATCCGCGGCGGACGACGCGGGCCGCACCGAACTGCGCATCGAACTCGGCCGCACGTACCTCCAGTTGGCCCAACTGCACCTGGAACGCGCCGACGGTCCGCCCGCTCACGCGCAGGGCACTCATCCCCGGGATCGGAACGGCGCCGCCAACGTCACCGCGTACGAACGGGCCCTGGACCGCGCGCGCCTCGCCGCCGAGGCGTTCGGGGCCTGCGGCACGGCCGGGCACGGCGATCTCTTCCCGGCCGAACTCCTCGCCGTACGCCTGGAGTCGGGCCTCGGGCGGCACACGGCGGCGGCCGAGCGGGCCGCGCGCCTCGCCGCGCGGCTGCGCGGACTGCCCGACCAGGACGGCTCCCTCGCCGAAATCGCCGCGCTGTGCGACGAGTTCGCGCGCGGGGGCGACCAGCACCCTCGCGGCGGTGACGGCGCATGAGTGCGGCACGGCTCCGCGTATCTGGAGGCCGGCCCGCGGGGCGAGGTGATCGCCGTCTACCCGCGCGAGGGCTGACCGCGCCCGCCGGAGCCGCGCGCCACCAGTGAGGCGAGGGCGGCGCGCGAGGTCACGCCGGTCTTGCGGTAGACGCGGGCGACATGGCTCTCGACCGTGCGGGTGCTGAGGCAGAGCCTGGCGGCGACGGCCTGGTTGGTGAGGCCCTCGGCGACCAGCGCGGATATCTCGCGCTCGCGCGGCGTGAGCGCGGCGAGCAGGCCGCCGGGATCCGTGTCGGCGACCCCTGCGGAGACCGGTGGCGCGACCGGACCCGGTGGCGCGGCGGAGCCGACGGACGTACCCGGGCCGGGCACCGTGGCCGCGCCGGGCGGCACGGCGGAGCCCCCCGGCCCTGCCGCACCCGGCGACCACCCGACCGAGCCCGACGCACCCGCCGACCCCAGTGCCCCCGCTACCCCCGTCGCCCCGGCGGCGTCCGGCCGGCCCGAGGCCACCGTCGTACGCCGCGGACCGAGCAGCCCCAGCGGCCCGCTTCCCGGCTCCCCGGGCAGCCACCCCGAGGGCACCGAGGCTTCCGGCACACCAGCCGCGAAGGGGCCCGCCGAACCGGACGGGCCCGAGGGATCCCAGGGAGCCCACGCATCCGACGAAGCGGAGTAGGCGGCCGGATACCCCTCCCGCTCCCCGTCTCCCCCATCCCCCTCTTCGCCGCGCCCCGCCCCGTCCGCGAGGCCGACGAGCAGCAGTGCCCCGCCCTCCTCGGCGATGCGACGGCCCCGGCGCCACATCGCGGCGGCCCGCGCGGCGTCCCCCGTGGCGCGCACCAGCGGGGCGCCGAGCAGCAGGCTCTGCGCCTCGCGCAACGCGGCCCCCGCGCGGCCGCTCTCCTGCGCGGACTCGGTGAACGCCCTTGCCGCCGCTTCGAGTTGACCATGCCGCTGGGCGACCAGGGCGACGGCGCGCAGTGCGGCGCCCCGCTGGGCGGGCAGCCCGAGCCGGTCGGCCTCGTCGAGCGCGCGGTCCGCCCAGCGCTCCGCGTCGGCGAGGTCGCCGGTGGCGAGGGCCGAAGTGACGAGGAGTTCGAGGAAGTTGGGCCGTACGGAGGGCTGGAGCCGGGGCAGGTCGTGGCCGCCGCCCGCGCTCAGCAGGATGTCCCGTACGCGGTAGGGGTCGCCCGCGCCCAGCGCGGCGTAGGCGAGCTGGCACCGGGAGAGCGTCGCCCACCAGCCGTCCAGCGTGCCCACGGTGGCGGCCGCCTCCTCCGCGGCGGCGAGCACCTCGGGGTCGCCGAACGGGCGTGCCTGCATGAGGATCATGGCGCGGATCGCGCGTGCGAGACCGAGGAGTTCACCGCCGCCCAGGGTGCGGGCGACCGCCACGGACTCGTCGGCGAGGGTGAGCGCCGCGGTGACGCGGCCCGTGGTGAACCTGGCGTACGCGCCGCAGAGCAGCAGTTGGGAGAGCGCGAAGGGCCGCCCGGAGCGCCGGGCGATGTCGACGCCGCGCTCGACGTGGCGCACGGCGGCCGCGTAGTCGTCGAGGAACGCCTCGCTCCAGGCGAGGCGGACCAGGGACTCGCACTGCCCCGCGAGGTCGGCGTCGGTCAGGACGTCGGTGAGCGCGGCGGCCTCCGCGGCGTGCGTACGCGCGGTGGCGGTCGCCCCCTCGTGCGCCTCGCCGATGGCGGACAGCGTGAGCGCCTCGGCGGTACCGGGTTCGTCGCCGCGGGCGCGGGCGTCGGCGAGGGTGCGGGCGAGTTCCTCGCGGACCTCGGGGAAGCGGGTGGCGAACAGGGCGCGGCAGCCCCATTCGACGACGAGCGCGGTGCGGCGGGCGCCGGTGGGTCCCGGGCGCCGGTCCAGTTCACGGCGGAGCAGCGCGCCGGCTTCGGCGTAGCGTCCCAAGTGCCGTTCCATGAAGGCGCATTGGACGACGGCGGCGGTGCGCAGCGCATCGCTGTCACCCCTGGCGGCGTCGTCATCGCCGTCCGGGGCCGGGCCGCCATGGTCGTCGATCAGCCGGTGGAGCAGGTCCCGGCTCTCCTTCACGGCGCCGGTCATGCCGAGCGCGGTGGCGAGCCGGAGCGTCAACTCGCGTTGCTGGACGCGGTGTTCTGGGTGGTCGGGAAGCACCCGGAGTACGGCTCCGAGGAAGCGGGCCGCGTCGGCGGGCGCGGTGGCCGCCACCCGTTCCGCCGCCTGCGTCAGGACGGCGGCAGCGGCCGGGTCCCAGCGGGTCAGCGACCGGTCGATGTGGCGGGCCCGGTCGGCGAGCGGGGCGCCGACCGCGGCGAGTTCGGCGGCGGCGGCACGGTGCAGCTCCTGGCGCCGCCAGTGGTCGATGCCCGCGCGCAGCCGGTCCCACAGGAGCGGATGCCGGGGCGCGAGCCGTCGCCGTTCCGGGTCGGGCCTGAGCAGATCGCGCGCGACCAACCGCCGCAGAACCAGCACGAGTTCGGCACGTTCCGAGCCGACGAGGGCGCCGATCGAGTCGGTGGTCGCGTGCTCGCCGAGCACGGCGGCGGCCTCCAGCGCGGCACGCTCGGCCGGGGCGAGCGAGGCCAGCTCGTCGAGCGGCGCGCCCTGCCCGTCCCGCGCGCCGCACCACCCTCCGTTCAGCAGCCCGAGAAAGTAGAAGGGGTTGCCCTGGCTGGCGGCGTGCATCTCCTCCACCCGCTCGCGCGGCACTCCTGCCGCGAGCCCGTCGGCGCAGTCGGCGAGGCCGAGCGGGCCGAGGCAGACGCGCAGTACGGCTCCGGTGTCGACGCCCCGGGTGAGCGCGGCGCCGAGCGCGGCGGGGCTCTGGCGTTCGCGCCGGGCGACGGCGATGAGCAGGGGCGCGGGGACGGGGTGGCGTACGAGATGGTCGAGCAGCTCGGCGGAGGCGGCGTCCGCCCAGTGCAGATCGTCGAGGACGACGACGAGGCCGGGCGCGGGCAGCGCGCCGAGCGCGGCGGCGGCCGCGCGGCACAGCCCGAACAGGTCGTCCCCGGCACTCTCCCCCGACAAGCCCCGTACGGCCGGGGGCAGTTCGGCCAGCGAGGGGAAGGCGCGCGCGGCGCGCGGGTCGAGCTCGGCGAAGGCGTCGGCGAACGGCCGGAACGGCCGGTTCAGGGACCGCTCCCCGGCCCGCCCGCGCAGCACGGTCGCGCCCCGTGCCCTGGCCCGCGCCGCGAACTCGGTGAGCAGCCTGCTCTTGCCGATGCCGTGCTCCCCGACGACATCCACGACGACGGGGACCTCACCGTGCCCCGCCGCCCCGGCCCTGACCTGACTCCCGACCCTCCCGAGCACCCCTTCGAGCCGCCCGAGCTCCCCCGACCTGCCCACGAAAGGCGCCCGCTGGGCGGCCCCCGCCCCTTCGAATCTCTCCACCACGTTCCCCTCACGGCGGCACACGGCCCCCTCGGTCACGTTGTACCGCACACACCCCGCGCGGTCGGCGGGCCATGATCTCAGTTTGTGAACAAGAAGTGGTGAAAGGTCTCGTTTGAAGAACGAACTCCGCATTGCCGGTGTTCAGACCGCCCGGTGATGCATCACCTGGCGAAGAGCCATCACCTCGCGAAGAGCAAGGCCTCCGCCCCCACCGGCCGGTACCCCGCCGCCTGGAAGGCCCGCACGCTGCGCGCGTTGCCCGGCGCCTGCTGCGCCCAGACCATGTCGCCGTGCGGTACGAGATGGCGTGCCGCGCGGGCCAGCTCCCGTCCGAGCCCCCGGTGCCGCGCGTCCTCCCCCACCTCGACCGACGTCTCCCACCGCCCGGCCACGCCCCGCCCGATGACCAGCACCCCGCCCCCGTCCGACGCCCACACCCGCACGTCGTCCCGGCGCTTGCGGGCCCGCGCGACCCGCGGATGATCCGGATCGTCGATCTCCCTGAGCCCGAGTCCGGGCACGGGCCCGCCCGGCAGCGCGGGCGCGACGGTCAGCAGGTCGACCGTGTCCACCGTCCGCCCGGTGCGGTCCATGAAGGCGGCGAGGAAGCGCGCGTTGAGGCTCGCGGCCAGCGGATCACAGTCGAGCGCCCCCAACGCGGACCGCACCCACCGGGGATCCTCGTCGGTGAAGACGACCGAGTGCGCGGTGAAGGCGACGACGCCCGCGTCGCGGTGCCCCGGCTGCGGCACGACGGTGGTCGACCCGTCCGCCACGGGAAACCGCCCCCGGGCGGCATCGTCAAGGATGCCCCCGAGCGTGCCGGACGCGCTCGCCATGGACGTACTCCTCATCAGCCGGTGCCAGGAAGGCCGTTACCTTAACCTTCGCCGTCCGCACAGCCCACGTTCCGGGCGAACGATGTCCCACCAGGCCCGATCACCGGCCCAGGACGCACTCCTCGTGAACCGCCTCCGAGGGCGGCCGTTACCCTGACCCCCGTCAGTAGTGCACCAAGAAGGGGTGGATCCGGTGGCGGACATCGAGGAAGCGCGCAAGACGTTCGAGCGGTTCGACACGGACGGCGACGGCTTCATCACGGCGGCCGAGTGGAAGAGCGCCATGGCGCAGATGGGCGACTTCTACGTCACTGAGACGGTCGCCGAGGCCGTCATCGGTACGAAGGACACCGACGCGGACAAGCGTCTCTCGTTCGACGAGTTCTGGGCGAGCCTGAACAAGTAGGCGGTGCCGACGGCACGGAGGGGCCCCGCACACGCGATTCGCGCCAGGTGAGGTGCGATGCGCGAGGTGTGCGGGGTCCTTTCACGCGCGCATGCATGCACACATGGGTCAGCGCCGTGTCTGCGGCGTGCCGCGGCTCGTCCGCACCGTCCAGCGGCCGTCCCTGCGTTCCAACCGCACGGGATGGTCGAAGCACTTGCTGATCCGGTCGTCGGTGAGCACTTCGTCGACCGGACCTGATGCCAGCGCCCTGCCGTCCCTGAGCAGGAGTGCGTGGGTGGTACCCGCGGGGAGTTCCTCCAGGTGGTGGGTGACCAGGACCGAGGCGAGTTCCGGGTGGGCCGCGCGCAGGGTGTCCAGGCTGTCGAGGAGGCGTTCGCGGCCCGCGAGGTCGAGGCCGGTGGCCGGTTCGTCGAGGAGGACAAGGCGCGGCCGCGGCATCAGGGCGCGGGCGATCAGGGTGCGGCCGCGTTCGCCCTGGGAGAGCGTGGGCCAGCGGGCGTCCGCGCGGTGCCCGAGGCCGAGCAGCGTCACGAGACGGTCGGCGCGCTCCTCCTGCTCGGGCGTGGGGCGCCAACGGGGCACCGGTTCCACGCTGTTGGTGAGCCCGGTCAGGACGACGTCGCGGACCGGCAGCGCCGAGCGCAGCGGATGCCGTGGGTTCACATGACCGACGTACGCCCGCAGGTCGCGCAGGTCGACGCTGCCCAGGCGGCGGCCGAGCACCTCGACGGTGCCGTACGTGGGGTGGGTGACCGCGCCGCAGAGGCTGAGCAGGGTCGACTTGCCCGCGCCGTTGGCGCCGAGCAGCGCCCAGTGCTCGCCGGGGCGGACGGTGAGCGTGACGTCCGCGAGGATGGGCCGTCCGTCGCGGACGACGGTGACGTCGGCCGCGTGCAGGACCGGCGCGGGACCGGTCACGTCCGCGGGGTCCGTCATGCGGTGGCCTCCGTCCGGTTCACCGCGGCGAGCGCCGCCCGTACGGAGGCGGTCGGGACGTGCGCGAGCCGGGCCGCGTGGACGCCCCGGGCGTAGAGGTGCGGAGCGAGCGTCATCAGGCTCACGTTACCGGTGCGCTCGCCGTTGCCCGCGAGGCCCCCCGCCACGCACCGGCCGGGCAGGCGCGGCGAGTTCGTCGCAGGCGGGACGCCGGTGCCGCGGGTGCCGCCGGTGCCGCGGGTGGCACCGAGGTCGCCGGTGCCACCGAGGCCGCCGGGCCCCACAGGCCCCTCAGCCCACCCCCTCCCCCTCACCCCCATAAAGCCGCGCCGACACGTCCACATGCGCCAGCCGCCGCAGCGCGTTGAAGACCGCCTCGCCGAGCACCGTGCCGATCACCACGCTCTCCACCAGGTCGTCGACCGCGCCCCGGCGGCCCACGTAGCCGAGATCGGCGCGGGCGACGGCCTCGGCGGCGTCGGCGTAGTCGTCGAGGAGTTCCGTGAACGCGCCGTGGCCGACGCGGGCCATCGCGGCCAGCGCTCGGGACAGGTCCTCGCCCGCGGGGTTCGACTCGTGCGCGTGCCAGCCGCGCCGTGCGATCAGTTCCTGGACGGCGTCGCGCGCGGCCGTCGCCTCGGCGTCGTCGTCGGTGGCGCCTGCCCCGCCGAGCCGGTCCGCCGCGGCGCCGAGCACCTTGTGCAGCGGGCGCCCGGGGTCGTCGATGGCTCCGAGCACCTCCGCGATCGCCGCCACCTTGAGGCCGCCGACGTCGAGGAGCGCGCGGATCAGCCGCAGCCTGCGCTCGTGCGTCTCGTCGTAGTGCGCCTGGTTGGGGCTGCTCAGCTCGCCGGGCGCGAGCAACCCCTCCCGTACGTAGTACTTGATCGTCGGCACCGGCACCCCGGTCCTGCGGCTCAACTCGCCTATGCGCACGGCCTGTCCACGCTCCTGTCCATCGAACTCCCCTTGCCAACCCCCTCCCCATCATAGATAGTTGCGCTATCGGATAGCAGATAGCGCCGCTATCCATAATCACCAACCGCCTTCCCTGGAGGGGATCCCTGTGCCCTTATGGCGTTCCTGGCACCGCCCGCTGGTGCTGTTCTCCGCGTCGATGGCCGTGCTCGCCGTCATATCCGCCGTGGGACTCGTGGCCGACGACCGCGTCCTGGTGGGCGCGCGGATCTGGTTCAAGCCGCTGAAGTTCTCCGTCTCGTTCGTCGCGTACGGACTCTCGCTCGCCTGGCTGCTCTCGCTGCTCGACCGGGGACGGCGTGCGGGCTGGTGGGCGGGGACCGTGGTCGCGGTGACGAGCGCCGTCGAGATGCTGATCATCACCGGGCAGGTGATCCGCGGGAAGCGCAGCCACTTCAACCACCAGACCCCGCTCGACGGCGCCCTGTTCAACACGATGGCCGTCACCGTCGTCATCCTGTGGCTCGGCACCCTCGCCATCGCGATCCTGCTGCCGCGCGCCCGCGTCCCCGACCGCGCGTCCGCCTGGACGATGCGCTGCGGCATCGTCCTCGCGCTCGCCGGCGCCGCCGTCGGCTTCCTGATGACCCAGCCCGCGCCGGGCCAGCGCAGGGGCGAGTCCCCGATCGTCGGCGCGCACAGCGTGGGCGTGCCCGACGGCGGTCCTTCGATGCCGCTGACCGGCTGGTCGACGACCGGCGGCGACCTGCGGATCCCGCACTTCGTCGGCATGCACGCGCTCCAGCTGCTCCCGCTGCTGCTCATGGCCCTGCTGGCGCTGGCGCCGCGGTACGCCCGTCTCGCCGACCCGCGCGTACGGCTGCGGCTCGTCCTGCTCGCGTCCGCCGCCTACGCGGCCGTCTTCGCCCTGGTCCTGTGGCAGGCGCTGCGCGGCCAGCCGCTGATCCACCCGGACGGCGCGACGCTCACGGCGGCGGGCCTGATCGCCGTCGGCACGGCCGCGGGAGCCGTCGCGGCACTGCGCACACCGACCTCAACTCGGCCTCCAGTCAAGCCCCTTGAGACAGAGATGGAGCTCGTCCCGTGACCGGATTCCTCTTCGACCTCTCCTTCTGGCTGGCCGCGCCGGTCTGGCTGCTCATGGTCCTCGCGCCCGGCTGGGGCCCCACGGCCCGGATCGCCGCGTCACCCCTGACCGTCGTACCCGTCCTGGCCGTCTACCTCGCGCTGGCGCTGCCCGTACTCCCCGAGCTCTGGTCCACGGTCAGCAGCCCGGACCTCGACGGATTCCGCGCGCTCGTGGAGCACGCGAACGGCGCGGGCGCGATCTGGGCCCAGGTCATCGCCTGGGACCTGCTGATCGGACAGTGGATGTACCGCGAGTCCCGGCGGCTCGGCGTCCATCCGCTGGTGACGGGCCCCCTGCTGGTCCTCACGATCCTCCTCTCGCCGTTCGGCATGCTGCTCTTCCTGGCGCTGCGGGCCGCGCTCACCCGGCGGCGCGCAGCTTCCGGTAGCGTCCCGGCGCCAGCCCGAACTCCCGCTTGAACGCCTTGGCGAAGGCGAACTCCGAGGCGTAACCGGCCCGTTCGGCCACCGAGCGCAGCGGCGCCTCGTCCGGATCGCGCAGCCACCCCGCCGCGAGGGTCATCCGCCACCACGTCAGATATCCGAGCGGCGGCATCCCCACCGACGCCGTGAACCGGCGCGCGAAGGGCGCCCGGGACAGGCTGGACAGCGCGCCGAGTTCCCCGACCGTCCAGGGGTGTGCGGGGTCGCTGTGGACGGCGCGCAGCGCGGCCGCGACCGCAGGATCGGCGAGCGCGGCCGCCCAGCCGGTCAGATCGCCGGTCCCGCCGCGCACGCGCAGCCACCAGGTGCGCAGGATCAGGAGCAGCAGCGTGTCGAGGTACGAGGTGACGATCGAGTCGGACCCTGGCTGCGGCTCGTCCAACTCGGCGCGGAGCAGGCCGAGTACGGCACGCAGCGGGCCGCCGTCCACATCACCCGCGGCGAGATGCACGAAGTCGGGCAGCTCGGTCAGGAGCGGGTGCGGGCGGCTCTCGTCCAGGAAGTACGCGCCACAGATCATGGCGGCGGCCGGCGGCTCCCCGTCCCGTTCACCGACGAGCTCGTACGCGCCCCGGTGCGTGATGAAGACGACGTCACCGGGCCCGAGCGCGACGGGTGCGATGCCGCCGTCGGCCGGGACCAGGCGGGCGGAGCCCTCGACGACCGAGTGGAATCCGACGCCCCCCTGCCCCAGGAACCGCATCCGGCACGGCGAATCCCGCCGCGTCAGGGAGGCGTGCGGCCGCCCGGTGCGCATCGCCGCGATCGCGTCGCTCAGTACGTCCATGGAGGCACCGTAACCCGACCGCCGAAGCGCCGTTCGGGCCGCGAGACGAACGGACATGAGCGCAGGATCGGCGGGCATGGAGCGTGCGGCAGGGCCCGCCTAGCGTCTTGGACATGACGACGAACACCGCACGAACCAGCAGCACACGGACCGGTACCGCACCGACACCCGCCACCGCGCGGACCGTCCTCTTCGACGAGCTCGGCGGCCCCGAGGTGCTGCGCGTCGAGGAACTCCCGCTGCCCGCACCCGGGCCCGGCGAAGTCCTCGTCCGCGTCGAGGCGTTGGGCCTCAACCGGGCCGAGGCGCTGTTCCGAGCCGGGACGTACTACTACCGGCCCAACCTGCCCGCGTCCCGGCTCGGCTACGAGGCGGCCGGGATCGTCGAGGCGGTCGGCGACGGCGTGCGCGCCCACTCCCCCGGCGACGCCGTCATGACGGGCCCCGGCATCGAGATGAGCGCGCAGGGCGTCTACGCCGACCGCGTCGTCCTGCCCGCCGACTCCGTGGTGGCGCGCCCCGCCGGGCTCGACGCGGTGACGGCGGCGGCGACGTGGCTCGCGTACTCCACGGCGTACGGCGGCATGCTGGAGGCGGGCGGCCTGCGGCCCGGCGACCACGTGGTGATCACGGCAGCGTCCAGCGGGGTCGGCATCGCCGCGCTGCAGACCGCCACGCGGATCGGCGCGGTCCCGATCGCGGTCACCCGCACCGGCGCGAAGCGGCGGCAACTCCTCGACCACGGCGCGGCCCTGGTCGTCGCGTCCGACACCGAGGACGTCGTGGAGAAGGTGCGCCGCTTCACCGGCGGCAAGGGCGCCGAGCTGGTCTTCGACGCGGTCGGCGGGGCGGGGCTGGCCGAGCTCTCCGGCGCGGCGACGGCCGACGGGACGGTCGTCGTCTACGGCTTCCTCGACGCGAGCACACCGATGCAGATGCCTCTCAACTGGCCCCTCACCGTGCGGGGTTACGCCAACAGCCGGCTGTCGGAGGGCGCGGCCGGGCGGCGCCGGGTGAACGCGTTCATCGAGTCGGGCATCCGCGACGGCACGTTCCGCCCGGCCGTCGCGGAGGTCTTCGAAGGACTGGAGCGCATCGGGGACGCGCACCGGCTCCTCGAGGCGAACGAGCACGTGGGGAAGGTCGTGGTGCGGGTGGCTCCCTGAGGGGACGGTCCCCGGAACACACCGCCCGTTCCGGGGACCGCATCCGCCCCTCAGGCCGCCGTCAGCGACGCGATGGCGCGGTCCATCGCGGCGTTGAACTCCTCCGGCGCCAGCGTCAGCCGGGACTTGACGTCCCGGCTCCACTGGTCGGCGAGGACCTCGGCGGAGCCCGACTCGACGCCGTCGAGCGCCGCGTCGGCCAGCTCCGAAGGCGCGAGCTTGGCCACGGGCCAGCCCGCGGCCATGTCCGTGTCGGCGAGCCCGAGGTGGACCGCCGTCACGAGCGTGCCCTGCTCGGCGAGCTCCAGGCGGACGCCGTTGGTCATCGCCCAGGCGGCGGCCTTGGTCAGGTGGTAGGCGCCCGCGCCCGCGCCGCCGAACCACGACATGGCGGAGAGTACGTTGACGATCGCGCCCCCGCCGTTCCTGGCGAGCGCCGGCGCGAACTCCCTGACCATGCCCAGGTGGCCGAAGACGTTGGTCTCCAGCTCCTGCCGCACGGCGTCCAGCGAACCGGTCACCAGGTCGGTCCCGGTCTGGATCCCGGCGTTGTTGACGAGCAGCGATACGTCCCCGGCGGCCTCGGCGGCGGCCCGCACGGACGCGGGATCGGCGATGTCGAGGGGCAGCACCTCCACCCCGGGCAGGTCCACGCTCTCCGGCCGGCGGGCGGTCGCGTAGACCTTGCGGGCGCCGCGTTCGAGCAGGCGCTGGGCGAAGGCGCGGCCCAGGCCGCGGTTGGCTCCGGTGACAAGGGCGACTGAATTGTTGATGTCCATGCCCGGTACGCTAAAACCTGACGTTGACGTCAGAGGCAAGTGCCGACCGCCAGGACCGGGGTGAGAGGAATCACCATGACCGTCACCGAGACCGAGACCGCGACCGAGCGCCTGATCCGCATCGGCGAGGTGGCACGCGGCGCCGGCGTCTCGGTACGCGCCGTGCGCTACTACGAGCAACAGGGGCTGCTCGTCGCCGAACGCAGCCCCTCCGGCCAGCGCCTCTACCGCCAGGACGCCATCGCCCTGGTGCGCTTCTTCCAGCAGATGTTCGCCGCGGGCCTGACCAGCCGAAGGATCACGGAACTCCTCCCGTGCTGGAACTCCGGCCACACCGACGCCGAACAACGAGCCATGCTCCACACCGAGCGCGCCCGCATCCAGACCAAGGTCGACGACCTCCAGACCGCCCTGGACCGCCTCGACGACCTCATCGCGATCACGGACACGCATCCGTAGGCACAGGCGCAGCCGTTCAGTCGACCGTCGCCCATTCCCGCAGCGCGTCCTCGCTCGCGAAGTCGGCCACGTTCTTGTCCAGCGGTGTCGACGTGTGCTGGTGGATCGTCCAGTCCGCCTGGATGCGCGGCTTGCCCGCCGTCACGTAGTCGGCGATCCACAGGCCGTCGCCCGCGTAGGACGTGGTGTCGTGGTTGAGCCAAAAGTCGCGGTTGCAGTAGAGCATCACCCTATGTCCGGGTCGCAGGCGCTTGACCTCGCGGATGAACCGGTCCTTCTCCGCGTTGCTCGCGCGCGTGCCCTCCCCCGTCCGCTCCCAGTCCACCGCCAGCAAGTCCCCCGATTTCTCAGGTGCCTTGCTCACGAAGTACGCCGCCTGGGCCGTGATGTTGCCGGGCCACAGGAAGTGGTAGAAGCCGGCGACGCAGCCGCCGTCGCGGGTGTGTTTCGTCTGGGCGGTGAGTTTCGGGTTGACGTACGAACGGCCCTCCGTCGCCTTGATGAAGACGAAGGACAGGCCGCTCGTACTGAACGTCGTCGACTGGTGCGAGCTGACATCGATGCCACGGATCACGGGCGCCTCCAGGAGTGGGAGGAAGCAAGTTCCTGAACTGCCCTTTTGGTGCCCGGTGTCAGCGAGGGTCAACCGTCAACCATCCATCGTTCAACGGAAGATCCCCGTGTGACCGAGCGAGTAGCGGCCCGGCTGCGGGTAGACGGCGAGGCCGTGCGGGCCGTTGCCGACCGGGATGCGGGCCACCTGGACGCCGGTGCGGGTGTCGATGGCGTACACCTCCGAGTTGTAACGGCCGGACAGCCAGAGGGTGTTGCCGTCCGCCGACACGCCGCCCATGTCGGGGCTGCCGCCCTGCGGGAGCTTCCACTTCTTGGTGAGTTTGTTCTTCGGGAAGTCGAAGACGGAGATGGTGCCCTCGCCCCGGTTGGAGATGTACATCTCCTTGGAGTCGCGGCTGACGTACAGGCCGTGGCAGCCCTTGCCGGTGGGCAGCAGCCTGGGCTTGGTGAACTTGTCGCCGTCCAGGACCCACATGCCGTGCGCCATCATGTCGGCGACGTAGAACGTCTTGCCGTCCGGGGACATCTTCACGTCCTGCGGCATGGCGCCCTTGAAGGGGATCTTCTGCTGGCCGACGACCTCCATCTTCTCGGTGTCGACCTTGAGGAGCTCGCCGGAGAACTCGCAGGAGACGATGAAGTAGCGGCCGTCCATGGAGAAGTCCGCGTGGTTGACGCCCGCGCAGGTGACCGGGACGGTCTTGACGCGGTTCATGGTCTTCGGGTCGCGGAAGACCAGTTCGCGGTCCATGGAGGCCATCACGACGGCGTACTTGCCGTTCGGCGTGAAGTAGAGGTTGTAGGGGTCGGAGACCTCGACGGTGCGGCCCGTCTTGCCGGTCGCCGGGTCGATCGCGGTGAGGCTGTCGCCGAGGTCGTTGTTGACCCAGAGCGTCTTCATGTCCCAGGAGGGGACGACGTGCTGGGGCTGGTTGCCGACCGGGATGGTCTCGATGACCTCGTACGTCTTGGGGTCGATGACCGACACCGTGTTGGAGCCGGTGTTGGGCACGTAGACGCGCGGCAGGAACTTCTTGACCTGGGGTTGGAGGGCGTTGGGGCGGTCGGCCGCGTAGGCGTCCTTCGGGTCGAGGACGGGCGGCATGCCGGGCAGCCCCGGCGCCGCCTTCGGCTCGGCGGGCTTGCGGATGCCCGCGGTGCCGAGCGCCTCGTCGGCGCGCTCGTCGGTGCCGCAGCCCGCCAGGGCGGCGAGCGCGGCACCGGCGGCGAGCACGGCCGCGGTGCGCCGGGTCAGCTGGAGTCTCCGGGACGGGGTGGGGTTCCGAGGCATCAGGTCAGCAGCTCCGTGGTCGTCACCGCGCGCAGGCCGCGGCGTTCCAGTTGTTGCAGGACGGCGGGGAGCGCGGCGACCGTGTCCGCGTACCCGAAGTGGAGGCTCACCACGGATCCCGGGCGGATCTCGGCGGCGATCTTGCGGGTGACGGCCGGGGCGCCCGGCGAGGTGAAGTCGAGGGAGTCGACGTCGTACGAGAGGACGTGCGGGTAGCCCGCGCGGCGGGCGAGCCGTTCGACGAGGGGCGTCGCCCGCTGGGCGCGCGAGGGCCGGAACCAGGTGCCGATGGAGCCGGTGAGGCGGCGCAGGCGGTCCGCGCAGCCGGTGATCTCCGCGTAGGCGTCGGCCTCGGACATGTCGTTGACGTCGACGTGGTGATGGGTGTGGTTGCCGAGGTCGTGGCCGCCGTCGAGGATGCGGCGGGCCAGCTCGGGGTGTGCGTCGAGCCAGCTGCCGACGGCGAGGACGGTGACCTTGGCACCGGCCTGCTCGGCCCGGGTGAGCAGGGCCTTCGCGGTGGCCGGGTCGCCCTGACCGTGGAAGGTGAGCGCCACCCGGTCACCGGTGCGGGGGCCGTGGGAGATCTGGGCGGGCAGGCCGGGGAAGCGGCGGGGCGCGGGGGCGGCGGGTGCGGGGCGGGGGGTCTTGGCCGGGGGGTGGGCCGCGGGCGGGCGGGCGTGCGCGGCGGGTCCGGTGCCGGTCGCGGCGCACCCGGTGGTGAGCGTGCCCGCGACGGCCAGTCCGGCGCCCGCGCGCAGGAGGGCGCGGCGGTCGGTCTCGATCACACGACCATTTAATGGGTAAAGAGGCAAAAAGATGCTGATTGCCCGCTTAGAGGCCGGTACGGGTCGGCGCGGACGGGCGGCGGAGCCGTCGGGCGGGGCTTGCGTATCAGCTGTCACAGCCTCCGCTTAGCCAGTGTTTACCAGGCAGGTGGCCCATGTCACCAAGGATTCACCTCTAAACTGTCACGTTTTGCCCGACTATGAGAGTAATGGGACTTTTGGATCGGTGGCCCCCGTCTGCCATAGTCGGAGGCACGACCCCCATTGACCCGGGCTCAGGTCGTCATCAGCCGCTGTGGACCACACCCCTTCCGGTCCCGGCGCTTCACGCAGGCCCCCGCAGCGCCGCACACCGGCGAACCGGGGGCTTTCGTGTACCGGCGACCGGGTGCGACACGGGACCGGCGACCGGGCGGTGACGTGGGACCGGCGGGCCGTCAGCGGTCGGAGACCCGCATCTCGAACCAGGTGGTCTTGCCGCGCGGCAGCAGATCGACGCCCCAGCGGTCGGAGAGCTTGTCGACGAGGAAGAGGCCCCGGCCGCTCAGATCCGTCTCGCGGACGGGCATCAGACAGGGCAGCCCGCGCGAGGGGTCGCGCACCTCGACGCGTATCCAGCCGCGCCGCCGCTGCATGCGCAGACCGAAGACGCGGGCGCCGGTGTGCCGCACGGCGTTCCCGACGAGTTCGGAGACGAGCAGGACGACGTCCTCGGTGAGCTTCGGGGAGAGCCCCCAGTGCCGGAGGACCACGACCTGGGCGAGGCGGCGCGCGATGGCGGCGGACTCCGGGCGCGAGGGCAGCGGAACCTCCGCGTCCGTCGGATTGCCGAACAACTCCAGCGCCTTGAGCGCGTGTTCGTCCTCTACCGCCGGCGACCAGCGTGCCGCGGTCGCACTCCCGTGCCGCCGCGGCCGTTCGTAACCCTCCAGCCCCGCCATGCCCCCATCATGGCCGCCCGGAGCGCTCCCCGGGGCCGTTCCGGCGGAATAGGCCCCCCGGAACCAACCATTCCGGGGGACCTGGTAGGCATATGCCACTGGCAGAACGGACCGCGAGAAGCCACCCTGACCTGCGATGACTTCTCGCTTACGGGTGATCACCGAGCGCCCCGAGCACAGCAGGCTTAAGGTTCTGTTAAGTCGGCCATAATCCGCTCCTTCGGGGGATCTCCGGACTGACGCGGCCCCAACTGGGGTAGCTCCGGAGGCAGTTCGGCCCGACCCGGCCGGGCTCAGACGAACTTGGCCTTGCCGGGACCCTCCGCCACGAAGCTCCGCATGCCCCGCTCGCGGTCCTCGGTCGCGAACAGTCCCGCGAACCAGGTGCGTTCGATGGCGAGGCCCGTGTCGAGGTCCGTCTGGAGGCCCGCGTCGATGGACTCCTTGGCGGCGCGCAGCGCGATGGCAGGCCCCTTGGCCAGGCGCGCGGCCCACGCGTACGCCTGCTCGTACACCTCGGCGGCCGGTACGACGCGGTCCACCAGGCCGATGGCGAGCGCCTCTGCGGCCTTCACGTGGCGGCCCGTGAAGATCAGGTCCTTGGCCTTGGAGGGGCCGACGAGGCGGGCCAGGCGCTGGGTGCCGCCCGCGCCGGGGATGACGCCGAGCAGGATCTCGGGCTGGCCGAGCTTGGCGTCGTCCGCGGCGATGCGGAAGTCCGCGCAGAGCGCGAGCTCGCAACCGCCGCCCAGCGCGTAGCCGTTGACGGCGGCGACGACGGGCTTGGGGATGCGGGCGACGGCGGTGAAGGACTCCTGGAGGGCTCCGGAGCGCGCGATCATCGCCGCGTGGTCCATGTCCTGCATCTCCTTGATGTCCGCGCCCGCGGCGAACACCTTCTCGCCGCCGTGGATCACCACGGCGCGCACGTCGTCGCGGCGGGTGGCCTCCTCCGCGAGTTCCTTCAGACGGTCCTGGGTGGCGATGTCCAGGGCGTTCATGGGCGGACGGTCGAGCCGGATGGCGCCGACGCCGTCGGTGACTTCGAGGGTTGCGGTCATGGCAGCAGGTTAACGGGGGCTAACGCACCGGGACCCGGTGCACTTGGTCACAGTGCGCCGGGTCCCGGTGACGGAGAAGCTGTGGTGGTTACGCCTTCCACTTCTCCCACGACATGTTCCAGCCGTTGTAGCCGTTGTCCGGCTGGATCTTCTTGTCGGCGGAGTTCTTCACGACGACCAGGTCGCCGATCATCGAGTTGGCGAAGAACCAGCCCGCGGGCGTCTTCTTGCTGTAGCCGCCGCGCACGTCGCTCAGCCCTATGCAGCCGTGGCTCGCGTTGGTGTTGCCGAAGGCGCCGCCCGACCAGTAGTTGCCGTGGATGAACGTGCCGGAGGTGGACAGGCGCATGGCGTGCGGGACGTCCTTGATGTCGTACTCGCCGCCGAAGCCGACGGTGTCGCCGTTCATCCGGGTCACCTGGAGCTTCTCGCTGATGACCATCTCGCCGTTGTACGTCGTCGTGCCCGGCGCGCCCGCGGTGATCGGGATCTTCTTGATCTGCTTGCCGTCGCGCACGACCTTCATCTGGTGCGTCTTGGCGTCGACCGTGGAGACCTGGCTGCGGCCGATGGTGAAGTTCAGGGTCTTGGTCTGCTTGCCGTAGACGCCGGGACGGCCCTCGACGCCGTCGAGGCTGAGCTTGACGGTGACCTTCGTGCCGGCCGCCCAGTACTTCTCGGGGCGGAAGTCCAGGCGGTCGTTGCCGAACCAGTGGCCCTCGACGGGGACGGCGGGCTCGGTCTTGATGTCGATGGCCTTCTCGACGGCCTTCGGGTCCGTGATGCCCCGGGTGAAGCGGACCGAGAACGGCATTCCGACGCCGACCTCCGAGCCGTCCTCCGGGTTGAACTGGCCGATGAAGGTGTTCTTCGGGGTCAGCGTCGTGAAGGCGGTGTCCTTGGCGGAAGCGCGGCCTTCGGAGTCCTTCGCCACGGCGTGCACCTTGTACGTGGTGGCCGCCGCGAGGTGGTGGGCGGGAGTCCAGCTCGCGCCGCCCGAAGTGATCTTGCCCGGGACCTCGTTGCCCTTGCTGTCCTCGACCTTGACCTCGGAGAGCTTGCCCTTGTCGGCGCCTATCTTGAGGGCGCCGCTGGTGGCGACCGCCTTCGCGCCGTCCTTCGGCGCTATCGTCACCACGGCCGCCGATGCGGCGTTCTTGTCCGAACCGCCCTTGCCACCGTCGCCCGCGTCCGAGCCGCCTCCCCCGCCGCAGGCCGCGACGAGCAGCAGTGCCGCCCCCGAAACCGCTGCCGTGAGGCCCCTGGCGCCCCTCCGTCGCACCCGCTCGCGCGTGCCCGACGAAGCCCCCGATATCGGTCGCCCGTTCACGATCTTGTCTCCCCTCGCACGGCCTGGTCACAGGCCCGCACCCCAGTGCACCCGCGCGTTTCAGACACGCGCAAGCGATAGATAACCACACGCCCTGCGGCGATGACTCCCCGCCAATGTCACCGTTCAGTCCCAACTGGGCGCGAGGTGCGGGCAGACCAAGATCACCTGTCGGCCGGCCGCCGGTCACCCGGCGATCACCTGGTGATCGGCCGGCGGTCAGCCGTTCTTCTTCCAGTCCTTCCAATCCATGTTCCAGCCGCCGAGGCCGTTGTCAGGAGCGACTTTCTTGTCGTTGCTGTTCACGACTTCGACGACGTCCCCGATGAGGCTCCGGTCGAAGAACCAGCCCGCGGGCGTCCGTGAGCTGCCGCCCTTCACATCGCGCAGGCCCACGCAGCCGTGGCTGACATTGGTGTTGCCGGGGGCGTCCGGGGACCAGTAGTTGCCGTGCAGGAAGGTGCCGGAGGTCGTCAGGCGCATCGCGTGCGGCACGTCGGGGATGTCGTACTCGCCGCCGAAGCCGACCGTGCGGCTGTTCATCCGGGTCACCTCCAGCATCTCGGTGACCACCATCTTCCCGTTGTACGTGGTGGTCTTGGGGGCGCCCGCGGTGATCGGCACGGTGGAGATCAGCTCTCCGTCGCGGCGCACCTCCATGGTGTGCTCGGCCGCGTCGACCAGGGACTCCTGGCTGCGGCCCACGGTGAAGCCGAAGCTCTTGTCCTGGAGGCCGTAGACCCCCTTGGCCCCCTGGACGTCGCGCAGGCGCAGGCCGACGGTGACCTTCGTGCCCGGCTTCCAGTACTTCTCCGGGCGGAAGTCCAGGCGCGTCTTGCCGAACCAGTGCGGCTCGATGTCGGCGGCCGGGTGCGCGGTGACGTGGATGGCGCGCTGGACGGCGGCGCGGTTCTCGATCTCCCGGTTGAACTCCAGGGAGACGATCATGCCGGTGCCGACCGTGGCGCGGTTCTCCGGCGTCACGTATCCGATGAAGCGCTCGTCGGGGACGTACGTCGTGAACGTGGTGTGCCGGGCCGAGCGGCGGCCGTGGCCGTCCAGGGCGACCGCGTCGACCTTGTACCTGGCGGCGAGCGCGAGCGGTCCCTCGTTCAGCGGCCGCCAGGTCGTGCCGTCCTCGTCGACGCGGCCGGGGACGTCGAACTCCTGCGCGTCCTGCGTCCGGACGACCTTCACCGACTCCAGACGGCCGTCGGGGACCTTCACCTCGATCCGTTCGTCCGGCTTGACTCCCTTCATGTCGTCGTCGGGCGACACCCGGATCGCGTCGGCCGGCGAGCGCGGTTTCCCGAGCATCCCGTCGAGCCCGCCGGCGGAGCAGCCCGCCGCCCCGGCCATGAGGCCTGCCCATGTCAGTACGGCGGCCAGCCCGGCCCCTGCGCGCCGTGCGCGCCTCGCTACCTGTCTCACGTGGGTCCCAACGACCGTCCCCCTGCTGGGGAAACGTGAGTGCGACGCACACGGTGGGCAGAACAGTGGGGAGGACGACGTATGGGGAGCCGCGGCCGGGACGCCGCTCGCCCTTCTTCGCGCGTCGACCGACCGAGCCGCGGGAGGCTGACAGGTGTCGAGCGCACCCGAGCAAGGGGCAGTGCAGGAGGCGCGGGCGACGGGGCGGATCACGCCCGAGCGGCCCGCCGCCGCCCTGAACGGAAGGACGCGGGCCGCGGTGCGCCCGGTGGTCGGGCGGCCGGTGTGGCCGGGGACGCCGACCCCGTTGGGCGCCCGCTTCAGGATCGGTCCTGAGGGGGTCGCGGGCACCAACTTCGCGCTGTGGGCGGGCGGTGCGGAAGCGGTCGAGCTGTGTCTGTTCGACGAGGAGGGGGCCGAGGCGCGGCACTCGCTGACCGAGCTGACGCACGAGATCTGGCACGGCTTCCTGCCGGGGGTGCGGCCGGGGCAGCGGTACGGGTACCGGGTGCACGGCCGCTGGGACCCGTGGACGGGCGCCCGCTGGAACCCGGCGAAGCTGCTCCTCGATCCGTACGCGCGCGCGGTCGACGCCGGTGCGGGGAACGACTACGGCGTGCTGCCGCCCGAGGTGTACGGGCATGTGCGCGACTGGCCCCAGCAGCATGTGGCGGACACGGTGCGCGACGACAGGGACTCCGCGCCGTACGTGCCCAAGGGCGTGGTCGTGCACGACGACGCGCCGGACGACGAGTGGACGGACGACCGGCGGCCCAAGACGCCGTGGGCGGACTCGGTCATCTACGAACTGCACGTACGCGGCTTCACCGAGCGGCATCCGGGGATTCCGGCCGAACTGCGGGGTACGTACGCCGGGTTGGCGCATCCCGCGGCCCTCGAACACCTCACGGCGCTGGGGGTGACGGCGGTCGAGCTGCTGCCCGTGCACCAGTTCGCGCACGAGGACCATCTGCTGCGCAGGGGCCTGCGCAACTACTGGGGGTACAACTCGATCGGCTACTTCGCCCCGCACGCGGCGTACGCGGCATCGGGGACGCGGGGGCAGCAGGTCGGCGAGTTCCGGCGGATGGTGCGGGCGCTGCACGAGGCGGGCATCGAGGTCATCCTCGACGTGGTCTACAACCACACGGCGGAGGCCGGGGAGCTCGGCCCGATGCTGTCCCTGAAGGGCATCGACAACCGCGGGTACTACCGGCTCCAGCCCAACGAGGGGCGGCGGTACGCGGATTACACGGGCTGCGGCAACACCCTCCAGGTCGTCCAGCCGCACGTCCTGCGGCTGATCACCGACTCGCTGCGGTACTGGGTGAGCGAGATGGGGGTGGACGGCTTCCGCTTCGACCTGGCGGCGGCGCTCGCGCGCTCCTTCCACGACGTCGACATGCTCTCCCCGTTCCTCGCGGTGATCGCGCAGGATCCGGTGCTCCGGCGCGTGAAGCTCATCGCCGAGCCGTGGGACGTGGGCTCGGGGGGCTATCAGGTGGGGTCGTTCCCACCGCTGTGGACGGAGTGGAACGACCGGTACCGCAATGCGGTGCGGGACTTCTGGCGGGGCGCGCTGCCGGACGTGCGAGATCTCGGCTACCGGCTCTCGGGGTCCAGCGACCTGTACGCGTGGGGCGGGCGCAGGCCGTACGCGTCGGTCAACTTCGTCACCGCGCACGACGGTTTCACGCTGCGCGACCTCGTGTCGTACGAACGCAAGCGCAACGAGGCCAACGGCGAGGGCAACCGGGACGGGTCCGACGACAACCGCTCCTGGAACTGCGGCACCGAGGGCGAGACCGACGACGAGCGGATCACGGCGCTGCGCCGCAGGCAGCTGCGCAACCTGGTGACGACGCTGCTCCTGTCCACCGGCGTGCCGATGCTGGTCGCGGGCGACGAGATGGGGCGCACGCAAGGGGGCTCCAACAACGCGTACTGCCAGGACAACGAGACCAGTTGGGTCGACTGGGGGCTGCGCGAGGAGCCCGGCTGGCGCGACCTGTTCGCGCTGACGTCCCGGCTCATCGGGCTGCGCCACCGGCATCCGGTGCTGCGCCGCCGCGCGTTCTTCTCCGGGCGGGCCCATTCGGCGGACGGGCTAAGGGACTTGGCGTGGTTCACCACGCGGGGCACGGAGATGACGGAGAGCGACTGGTACGCGCCCGCGGCGACGCTCGGCATGTACCTCTCCGGGCGCGACATCCCGGGCCGCGACGCGCGGGGTGCGCCCGTCGTCGACGACAGCTTCCTGGCGATCCTGCACGCGGCGGAGGGGCCGACGAGCTTCGTGCTGCCGGGGCCGCCGTGGGCCGATGCGTACGAGGTGGTGGTGGACACCTCGGCCGAGGACCAGGGCGAGGCGCCGGGGACGGTGCACCGGGCGGGCGGCGCGGTGACGGTACCGGGGCGTGCGGTGCTGCTGCTGCGGGTCGGGGGCGGCTGATCGGCTCTGGTACGTACCTGAGTCTTGCCCCGGTCACCGTGGCGCCCCAAGCTCACGGTATGGACCTGGAGTTGCGGCACCTGAAGACGATCCGGGCGATCGCCGACGCGGGCAGCCTGACCAAGGCCGCCACCGCGCTCGGGCTCGCCCAGCCGGCGCTGAGCGCACAGTTGAAGCGGATCGAGCGGGCCCTCGGCGGGGAGCTGTTCGAACGGGGCAGGCACGGGGTGCGGGCCACCGCGCTCGGCGAGTTCGTGCTCGCCCGCGCCCGGGTCGTGCTGCCCGCGGTCAGCGGCCTCCGGGAGGAGGCGCAGCGGTTCGCCCAGTCCTGGCAGGGCGGGTCCGGGTTCCGGCTCGGCGGAACGCACGGCCCGCTGTTCGGTGGCCTGGTGGACCGGCTCGCCGCCGCGCACCCCGGGGCTCCCGTGACGACCCACACCGCCTGGTCGGAACGGGAGATCGCGGCCAGGACGGCCGACGGGCGGCTGGACTTCGCGCTGGTGGGGACGTGCGGGGCGAGTCAGCCGCCGGAGAGCGAGCTGCTCGTCTGGCGTGAGGTGGCCCGCGACCCCGTCTTCGTCATGCTGCCCACCGGCCATCCGCTGGCGGACGGTCCCGAGATCGATCTGGCGCTGCTCGCGGACGAGGCGTGGACGGACGTGCCGGGGGACGGCTGCTTCGCGGACTGCTTCAGCGCGGCGTGCGCGCGGGCCGGGTTCACCCCGTCGCGGGTGTACGAGACGGACGTCGCGTCCTGCGTCCACCTGGTGCAGGTCGGGCGGGCGGTCGGCCTGTGCAGGGCGACGTTTCCGCCCACGCCGGGCATGGTGACCCGTCCGCTGGCGGGCGCTCCCCTCTACTGGCGCCACCTGCTCGGCTGGCATCCGGCGGCGCCCGCGCACGACACGGCGGCGTCGGTGTTCGCGCAGGCGCGGGCCGCGCATGCGGAGGCGGCGGCGCGGAGTGAGAGTTATACGGCTTGGCTGGAGGCGCCGGCGCGGGGTCTCTGAGGGCTGGGCACGGGGTTTCTGTTCCTGTGACGGTTCCTCTGCGACGGGGGCACTGCGCCTGCGCCGCGGCCGACGCCTCGTTCGTCGCCCCTCGGCGACGGGGTGCCGTGCCCACCCGTGCCGCCCCAGCGGCACGATTGCCCACGGCGGCGCGGGAGGCTCGGGGTAGGGGCATAACGTCGGGCACCGGGGTCAACTGACAGCTGATGAAGGGCTGTTGAGGGTTCTACCGTGTGGGCTGAATCTTTGGTTTCCCCGCCACCCCCTCGCCCCCTCCCCCGCTCGAGGAGACCTCTCCCATGCGCTCCACCCATCACAGACGCGCCACAGCCGCCTGCGCCGCCGTCGTCGCGGCCGGTGCGCTGGTGCTTGCCGGGCTGCCCGGCAGTGCGGCCGCTCAGGCCGAACCCTCCTCCCCCGCGTCCTCGTCCACCTCCCCCGCCGAGACGGCATCCGTCGGCAGGACATCGCCCGGCGTCCTGACGGCGATGCGACGCGATCTCGGCCTCACGTCGGCGCAGGCCAAGGCTCGTTTGGTCAACGAGGCCGAGGCCGGCGCCGACGCGGGCGCACTGCGCGCCACGCTCGGCCGCGCCTTCGCCGGCGCCTGGGTGAGCGGCGCCACCTCGGCGCGGCTCACCGTCGCCACCACCGACGCCGCCGACGTCCCCGCGATCGAGGCGCGTGGCGCCGAGTCCCGGGTCGTGGACCACTCGGCGACCCGACTGGACGCCGCCAAGGCCCGGTTGGACCGCGCCGCGAAGAAGACGACGACGCGTGACGTGCCCGTCTGGTACGTCGACGTGCGCTCCAACGCGGTCGTGGTGCGCGCCGTGCACGCATCGGCGGCGAAGTCCCTGGTCGCCGCGGCGGGCGTCGGATCCTCCCTCGTACGCGTGGAGCGGACCTCGGAGCGCCCGCGGCCGCTGTACGACCTGGTGGGCGGCGAGGCCTACTACATGGGCGGCGGCCGGTGCTCCATCGGCTTCCCCGTCACCAAGGGCACCCAGCAGGGCTTCGCGACGGCGGGTCACTGCGGGCGCGCGGGCACCGCGACGAGCGGCTACAACCAGGTGGCCCAGGGCACGTTCCAAGCCTCCATCTTCCCCGGCAGGGACATGGCCTGGGTCGCCGTCAACTCCCAGTGGACCGCCACCCCGTACGTGAAGGGCCAGGGCGGCCAGCGGATCGGCGTCGGGGGCTCCACACAGTCCCCGGTGGGTGCGTCGATCTGCCGTTCCGGCTCCACTACGGGGTGGCACTGCGGCACCATCTCGCAGCACAACACCAGCGTCACCTACCCCGAGGGCACGATCAGCGGCGTGACCCGGACGACCGTCTGTGCCGAACCGGGCGACTCGGGCGGCTCCTTCATCTCGGGGAGTCAGGCGCAGGGCGTCACGTCGGGCGGCTCGGGCAACTGCTCCAGCGGCGGCACGACGTACTACCAGCCGATCAATCCGCTGCTCCAGCAGTACGGCTTGACGCTGAAGACGACGGGTGGCGGCGAGGACCCGGGTCCTGGTGAGCCCGAGCCCGGCGGCACGTGGGCCGCCGGCCAGGTTTATGCGGCTGGGGACTCTGTCACTTATGGCGGGACTACGTATCGGTGTCTTCAGCCGCACCAGGCTCAGACTGGCTGGGAGCCGCCCAATACGCCCGCGCTGTGGCAAGCCGTGTAGCGCTCGTTCGTTGAGTGCGGGTCATTCGTGGCTGGTCGCGCAGTTCCCCGCGCCCCTAACGGGCCCCTCACGGGGCCCTCAGCCCAGGATTCCCCTGCTGTACGCCGTGGCCACCGCGGCCGCCCGGTCCTTGACGCCCAGCTTGCCGTAGATGTGGGTGAGGTGCGTCTTGACCGTGGCCTCGCTGATGAAGAGTTCGACGGCGATCGCACGGTTCGACGTGCCCTTGGCGACGAGCGCGAGCACCTCCCTTTCGCGGGTGCTCAGCGGCTCGTTGCCGGGGGCACGTACGCGTGAGACGAGACGGGACGCGACGGCGGGTGACAGGACCGTGCGGCCTTCGGCGGCCGCCCGGACCGCCGTGAACAGCTCCTCGCGCGGGGCGTCCTTGAGCAGGTAGCCGGTCGCGCCCGCCTCGATCGCGGGGAGCGTGTCGGAGTCCGTGTCGTACGTGGTGAGGACGAGCACGCGGGCGCGGGCGCCGCGCCGGGTGAGCTCGGTGATCGCGTCGACGCCGTTGCCGCCCGGCATGCGCAGGTCCATCAGGACGACGTCCGGGTCGAGTTCGGCGGTGAGCGCCACGGCCTCGACGCCGTCGGACGCCTCGCCGAGCACCTCGAAGCCGGAGGCCGAGAGGAACATGCCGCGCAGGCCGTCGCGGACGACGGGGTGGTCGTCGACGATGAGAAGAGTGATCACGTCAGTGCTCATGGCGGACCAACGGTACGCGAGCGGACACCGCGGTGCCCCCGCCGGGCTCGGACTCCACGGTCAGGGAGCCCGCGATGCGTTCGGCGCGGGCCCGCATGCCGTCCAGGCCGAAGCCGCCGGTGCCGGTGCGCTCCACGGTGGCCAGCGGGTCGAAGCCTCGGCCGTCGTCGCGCACGTCCAGGGTGACCTCGTCGCCCATGAAGGAGAGGGTGACGCCGACGCGGGTGGCGTGCGCGTGCCGGGCGGTGTTGGACAGGGCCTCCTGGACGATGCGCAGCAGGGTCGCCTCGATCTCGTCGTGCAGGTCCTCCGCGGTACCGGTGACCGTGAAGTCGGCGCGGGCCCCGGTGCGTTCGGCCCACTCGGCGACGGTCTTCTTCAGCGCCTCGGGCAGCCTGTCGTACTCCAGGGGCGCGGGTGAGAGGTTGTGGACGGAGCGGCGGGCCTCGCCGAGGCTGTGCCGGGCCAGGTCGGCGGCGCGGCCCAGGTGCTCGCGGGCCAGCTCCTCGTCGGTGGCGCCCGCCACGACCTGGAGCTGGGCGATGATGCCGGTCAGGCCCTGCGCGATGGTGTCGTGGATCTCGGCGGCGAGCCTGCGCCGCTCGTCGGCGACGCCCGCCTCGCGGGCCTGGAGCAGGAGTTGGGCGTGCAGGGCGACGTTCTCGTCCATGGTCTCCTGGAGCGCCGCGTTGGTGCGCTCCAGTTCCTCGATGGTGGCGGCCTGGACGCGGGCGCGCTCGTCCTCCTGGGCGGCGAGGTGGGCGAAGACGGTGAGCAGCACGACGTTGACCGCGAGGAGCCCCCCGAAGACGCCCCAGCCCGCGCTGTTCTCCGGCGGCAGACCGCCCGACTGGGAGCCCGCCATGATGATCGCGGTGGCGAAGAGGCCGGGTTTGACCAGGCGGGGCGGCAGCAGCCGCTCGGCGCCGAAGTAGCCGACGACGGCGTAGAACGCGAAGAACGGGTTGAGCCAGGTGAGGACGAAGGCGAAGGCCCAGCGCACCGCGTAGTAGCAGGTGCCCGCGGCGCTGGGGTCCGGGCGGGTGCGGGCGGCCCTGCCCCACCACAGCTGGAGCACGAGCGCCGCGGCGATCACGCCCCCGGCCACGTACCACGCGACGGTGTCCATGCCGACGACCCGGCTGGTGGCGAGCGACATCAGGGTGCCGAAGCAGAGCAGGCCGTAGGGGCCCCAGCGGTTGAAGAGGCCCCAGCGCTGCTCGACCGTCGTCGCGGCGTCCGCCGTGGTCGGGTTCATGTGCCAAGTGTCGGCCATGCGCGGGCACGGGCTCGACGTGGTCACTCCCACCGGAACCAGCGCGCCGCGCCCGCGGTCAGGAGGACGGCCCAGGCGGTGAGCACGCCGAGGTGGCCGATGCCGGGCCAGTCGCCGGCGGCCGCGTCGCCCAGGGCCCGCGCGGCGGCGCCGAGCGGCGCGATCTCCACGATGTGCGCGAGCGTGTCGGGCATCGCCTGCACGGGCAGCCAGACGCCCGCGCTGAACATCATCGGGAAGAAGACGGCGGAGCCGATGGCGGTCGCGGCCTTCGTGGTGCGGGCCAGCGCGGAGACCAGGGCGCCCAGCGCGAGCCCGCAGAGGATGGCGAGGAGCAGCGCGAGCGCGTATCCGAAGCCCTGGCGCGGCAGCGGTACGTCGAAGACGAGCCGCCCCACGGTCAGGGTGAGCAGCGCGGAGATCAGGGAGGCGCTGCCGTAGATGCCCATCTGCGCGCCGAGCACGGCGGCGGGGCGCACCGGGGTCGCGGACATCCGGCGCAGGATGCCGCGTTCGCGGTAGCCGGTGATGAGCGGTGGCATGGCCTGGAGGCCCGCCATGATCAGCGAGAGGAGCACCGTGACGGGGACGTACGCGTCGACGAGGCGGAGCCCGCCGAGCGAGGCGTCGGTCTCGCGGAAGGAGGGGATGGAGCCGAGGAGGGCCAGGAGCAGGGTGGGGAACGCCATGATCCAGAAGACGGCGCCCGGTTCGCGGCGGAAGAGCCGCAGTTCGGCCCGCAGGACGGCCGAGGAGGCCTTGGACTTGGTGGCGGTGTGCGGCGCGGCGACGGCGGTGGTCATGCCGATGCTCCCGTCAGGTCGAGGAACGCGTCGTCCAACGTGGCGTCGGAGACCCGGAGTTGGTGGGCGGTGATGCGGTGCCTGGCGAGCAGGGTGATGGCGGCGTCGACGCTCTCGTCGGTGCCGTTCAGGGTGTAGCGGCCGTCGCGCTCCTCGACCGAGGTGACGGCGGGCAGCGCCGCGAGCAGCTGGCGGTCCAGCGGGGCGGACGGGGTGAAGGACATGACGGTGGAGCTGGTGGCCCTGCTGATCAGGCCCGCCGGGGAGTCGAGGGCGGCGATCCGGCCCTTGTCGATGACCGCTATGCGGTCGCAGAGGCGCTGGGCCTCCTCCATGAAGTGGGTGACCAGCAGGACGGTGACGCCGCTGTCGCGCACGTCCTCGATGAGCTCCCAGGTGTCGCGGCGGGCGCGCGGGTCGAGTCCGGTGGTCAGTTCGTCCAGGACGACGACCTTCGGGTTGCCGATGAGGGCGAGCGCGATGAACAGGCGCTGCTTCTGGCCGCCGGAGAGCTTCCCGAAGCGGCTGTCGAGCTTGTCGGTCAGCCGCAGCCGCTCGGCGAGCGGCCGCCAGTCGGCGGGGTCCGGGTAGAACGCGGCGTACAGCTCAAGGGACTCGCGCACGGTCAGCTTCGGCTGGAGCTCGCTCTCCTGGAGCTGCGCGCCGAGGATGCGGGTGAGGCGTTCGTGGTCGGCGACCGGGTCGAGCCCGGCGACGCGGACCAGGCCGGAGTCGGCGGTGCGCAGGCCCTCCACGCATTCGACGGTGGTGGTCTTGCCCGCGCCGTTCGGTCCGAGGACGCCGAAGATCTCGCCCTCCTCCACGGTGAAGGAGACGCCGTCGACGACCGTGCGGCCGCCGTAGGCCTTCTGGAGTTCGTGCACTTCGATGAGGGGCATGCCACGAGAATCGCCGGTGGGCGGGGGTGCGGGCATCGCCCATCGCGCTCGAAGAGGCATCAACCGATCGGTTGACGGGGGCGTACGACTCCGTGGGCGGTGGGTCCGAAACTCGGTGGGCTCTGTCAGTGGCTATCCGTAGGCTCGCTCCTGATGCCGAAATCAGATGCCCCCAGCAAGGATCGGTCAGCCGTACGGACGCTGCTGCGCCTGTGGCCCTACGTCCGCCCGATCCGAACCCGCCTGATCATCGCGGCATTTGTCGCGATCGTCGCCTCGTGCACGGGACTCGTCTTCCCCCTCGTCCTGAAGTGGATGGTGGACGGCCCGGTGGCCGACAGCGATCCGGCGGGGGTGTGGCTCGGCGCGCTCGTGCTGCTCCTGCTCGGCGTCGCCGAGGCGCTCCTGTTCGGGCTCCGGCGGTGGCTCGTCGCCCGCCCGCTCTCGCGTGTGGAGGCGGCGATGCGGGCCGACCTCTTCCGCCATCTGCAGCGGCTCCCGGTCTCCTTCCACGACCGGTGGGCATCGGGACAGCTGCTCTCGCGCGGTACGACGGATCTGATGCTGCTGCGCTTGTTCCTCGCCTTCCCTCTGATGTTCCTGCTGGTCAACGGCGCGACGATCGTGGTCGGCGTGATCATCCTGCTGGGCCAGGACTTCACGCTCGGCCTGGTGCTGCTCGCGCCCGTGGCGCCGATGGTGATCGCCTGCGCGTACTACGAGGGGCGGTACAGCGCCGTGGCGCGGCAGGCGCAGGACCAGGTCGGCGATCTGACGACCGTGGTCGAGGAGAGCGTGCTCGGCATCCGCATCATCAAGGGGTTCGGGCGCCACCGCAGCCAGGCGCGGGCCTTCCGCGAGCTGTCGCACACGCTGCGCGGCACCGAGCTGGTCAAGGCGCGGATCCTCGCCTCGATCTACGCGGTGATCATGTCGCTGCCGGAGGCCGCGATCGGCGCCGCGCTGGTGCTCGGCACGGTGCGGGTCGCGGACGGCGACCTGTCCACCGGCACGCTGGTCGCCTTCCTCTCGACGGCGCTCGCGCTGCGCTGGCCCGTGGAGTCGATCGGCTTCCTGCTCGCCATGTCCCAGGAGTCGGCGACGGCCACGGAGCGCTACTTCGAGGTGATGGACGCGGAGCCGGAGGACCCCCCGGCGAAGGGCGGCGAGATGCCCGCGGCCAGGACCGCACCCAAGGCCGAGTCCGGGACCGGGACCGGGACCGGGACCAAAAGCGGTGGACTCCGGTTCGACGGCGTCGAGTTCCGCTATCCCGACGCCGCTCCGGACGCCCCGCCCGTGCTCGCCCGCATCGACCTGCACGTGCGCTCCGGCGAGACGATGGCCATCGTCGGCGCGACGGGCAGCGGCAAGACCACGCTCACCGCGCTCGTGCCGCGCCTGCACGAGATCACCGGGGGCCGCATCACCCTGGACGGCGAGGACATCACCGCGATGGACCGCGAGCACCTGCGCACGCTGGTCGCCGTCGCCTTCGAGGAACCGACCCTGTTCTCCGCGACGGTCGGGGAGAACGTGCTGATGGGCGCCGACCCGAGCGCGGGCGCCCCCGAGTTGCGCCGGGCGCTCGACGTGGCGCAGGCCGACTTCGCGCACGCGCTGCCCCGGGGCACCGACACCCAGGTCGGCGAGCAGGGCCTGAGCCTGTCCGGCGGCCAGCGCCAGCGGCTCGCGCTGGCCCGCGCCGTCGTCGGCCGCCCCCGCTTCCTGGTGCTCGACGACCCGCTGTCCGCCCTCGACGTCCACACCGAGGCCCTGGTCGAGGCCGCGCTGCGGCGCGTGCTCGCCGACACCACCGCGCTCATCGTGGCGCACCGCCCGTCCACCGTGCAGCTCGCGGACCGCGTCGCGCTGCTCTCCGGCGGCCGGGTCGCCGCGGTCGGCACCCACCAGCAGCTCCTGCGGGAGAACGCGGAGTACGCCTGGCTGATGTCGGGCGCCGACACCACCGCCGACACCGGTGCCGAACCCACCGCCGCCGAGGAGGCTGCCCGATGACCTCGTCGACCTCCGTACGGGAGAAGTCCGTCGACCCCGAGGAACCCGACCTGCCCGAAGGACCGGCGCGGGGCGGCGGCGATCCCTTCGACAAGGACGACCTGCCCGCGCCCCCGCGGGCCACCCGCACCCTGCTGTTCTCGCTGCTCGCACCGCTGCGCCGGCGCGTCGTGCTCGCCACCGTGCTGCTCCTGGTGCAGCAGGCCGTGGTGCAGGCGGGGCCGCTGCTCGTCGCGTACGCCATCGACAGCGGCGTGCCCGCGGTGCGCGCCGACGACTACGGCCCGCTGATCGCCGTGGGCATCGGCTATCTGCTCTGCGCGGCGGCCTCCGGCGGACTCCAGTACGCCTTCATCGTGGCCTCCGCGCGCGTCAACCAGGACGTGCTGCTCGATCTGCGCGGCCGGATCTTCCGGCACGCGCAGTCGCTGAGCGTCGACTTCCACGAGCGGTACACCTCGGGGCGGCTGATCTCCCGGTCCACCACCGACGTCGAGTCGCTGCGCGAACTGCTCAGCGAGGGCCTCCAGGAGCTCATCACCGTCCTGCTCTCCTTCGTCTACATCTCGGTGATGCTGCTCTGGCTCGACCTGGGTCTGGGCGCGGTGGCGGTGGCGTCCTTCGTGCCGCTCTACCTCCTCGTACGGCTCTACCAGCGGCGCGCGGGCGCGCTGTTCCGCGACCGCTCCACGGCGATCGCCGCCGTCATCGTGAAGTTCGCGGAGACCATGAACGGCATCAGGCCGGTGCGGGCGTTCCGCCGCGAGCGGGCCAACGACGTGGAGTTCGCGGTGCTCAACGCGCGGCACGAGCGGACCAACGGCAGCGCGATGCTGGAGATGGCCAGGTACGTGGTCGGCTCCCGGCTCACCGCGAACGTCGCGGTCGCCGGGATCGTCCTGTGGGGCGCCTACCGCGTCGCGGACGGCGGCCTCGCGCTCGGCGTGCTGGCCGCCGCCGTGCTGTACCTGCGGCGCCTGTACGACCCGATCGACCGGCTCGGGATGTTCCTGAACTCCTACCAGTCGGCGGCCGCGTCCCTGGAGAAGATCGCCGGGCTGCTCGCCCAGACCCCGACGGTGCCCGAGCCCCCGGCCGCCGCCACCCGCCCGCTGCCCGCCCTGGAGTCCGCGCACCCGGGCCGCGAAGTGCGCTTCGACGGCGTGCGGTTCGCCTACCGGACCGGCGGCGAGGTGCTGCCCCGCTTCGACCTGACGCTGCCCGCGGGACAGACCGTGGCCGTGGTCGGCTCGACCGGAGCGGGCAAGTCCACCCTCGCCAAGCTGCTCGCCCGCTTCTACGACCCTTCCCCAAGCTCTCCGACAGGCTCCGAGCAGGGGAGACCCCGTTCGGGCAGCGTCCTGCTCGACGGCGTCGACCTGCGCGAACTCTCGGGTGCCGAGCTGCGGCGCGGGGTCGTCATGGTGACGCAGGAGGCGTTCCTGTTCTCCGGGACCGTCGCCGAGAACATCGCGATCGGGCGGCCCGACGCGAGCCGCGAGGACATCGTGCGCGCCGCGAAGGCCATCGGCGCGCACGAATTCATCGAGTCGCTGCCGGACGGGTACGACACCGATGTGCGCAAGCGCGGCGGGCGGATCTCCGCCGGTCAGCGGCAGTTGGTGGCCTTCGCGCGGGCGCTGCTCGCCGACCCGGCCGTGCTGATCCTCGACGAGGCGACCAGCTCCCTGGACATCCCGGGCGAGCGGGCCGTGCAGCGCGCCATGCACACGGTGCTCCGCGGCCGCACCGCCGTGGTCATCGCCCACCGGCTCTCCACGGTGGAGATCGCCGACCGGGTGCTGGTGATGGAGCACGGCAGGATCGTGGAGGACGGCACTCCGGCGGAGCTCGTCGCGGGCTCCGGATCCTTCGCGGATCTTCACCGTGCCTGGCGGGACAGTGTGGTGAGCTGAGCACATGGCCCCTGACCACGCGACGGAAGAGACGGCTGTGACGAGCGAGACGGAAGAGCTGATCGTCCCCGCGCTGTACGAGGGCTATCCCGGGCTCGCCTTCGGCGGCTATGTCGCGGGGGTCCTGGCCGGCCGCGTCCCGCCCGGCACGGTGCGGGTCGACTTCCGCGCCGCCATCCCCGTGGACACGCCGGTACGGTTCGGTGAACTGCCCGCGGGCGGCGCCGCGTTGACCGACCGCGCGGGCAAGGTGCTCGCCGACGCGAGGCCCGCCGCCGACCCCGGGCTCACCGTCCCTGCCGCGCCCACCTGGGACGAGGCGGTGGCCGCCACGGCGGCCTACCGCGCCGCGCCGCCCAACGGGGTCGCCGACGGCGCGGTCGACTGCTTCGGCTGCGGCGACCGCGCGCCGGGCAGGGGCCTGCGCCAGCACTGCTCACCCGTGCCGGGACGCGATCTGGTCGCCGCGGCGTGGGCTCCGCATCCCGCGTTCGACGACGGTTCCGGCGCCCTGCGACCCGACCTGGCCTGGGCCGCGCTCGACTGCCCCAGCGCGGCCCCCGGAATCCACTTCGGCGGGCTGCGCAAGGGCGCGGTGACGGCGTCCCTGACCGGCACGGTGCTGCGTCCGATGGCGATCGGCGAGGACCACGTGACGTATGCCTGGCTGATCTCCGAGTCGGGCCGCAAGCACGTGATGGGAGTGGCTGCGGCGACGGCCGCCGGTGAACTCTGCGCGCTCGGCACGGCGTTGTGGGTCGACCCGAAAGCCCGTCCCTCCGGCGTCTGAGGAGCGGGGTCCGGGGCGGTGGCCAGAGGCACCGGTTACCGTCCGACCGGCGAAATACAGCCACCGGCAACCGCACCGCACCCCCGGCGCGGAGCCGCACACGCCTCTGCTACAGGCCCATGTGCCAGACACCGGATAGCGAACTCCCCCCACCGGCCAACGAACTGATTCCGGCCAACTCTTGATGCGCTCCTGACAGCAACGGGCCTCTGGTGCCACTCTTCCCCTCGACCGCCGCACAGCTTTCAACAACGCGGCGGCCTCTCACGCAATAACCCGTGTGCACTGCCCAGTTCTGCGTTCCGCCTTGCTCTGCCCGGACGGCGACCCAACCGCCCGGTAGCTCTGGCCGCGCATCCCCGCGGCCGCGCAGAAGGAGTCCCGCGTTGAGAAGCACCTCCCACAGACGGGCCGCCGCAGCCGGCGCCCTTTCCGCCGTTGCCGCTCTGCTCGCCGTCGCCGTTCAGGCCGGCCCCGCGTCCGCCGACGATCCCTGGACCAGCGCCCCCAAGGCGCAGCAGCTCGGCAAGGTCGACACCGGCTCTCTCGCCGCCAAGCTGACCCCCGCCCAGCGCGCCGAGCTCCTGCGCGACGCCAACGCCACCAAGGCGGACACCGCCGAGGACCTGGGGCTGGGCGCCAAGGAGAAGCTCGTCGTCCGTGACGTGGTCAAGGACCGCGACGGCACGGTCCACACGCGCTACGAGCGCACGTACGACGGCCTGCCCGTGCTCGGCGGCGACCTGGTGGTCGAGAGCGCCAAGTCCGGCAAGACCGAGGCCGTGACCAAGGCCTCCAAGGAGCAGCTCAAGGGCATCGACCTGAGCGCCGACATCAAGGCGTCGGCGGCGGAGAAGCAGGCGCTCGGCGCCGCGAAGGCCGAGGGTTCGAAGAAGACCGACGCGAACCGGGCGCCGCGCAAGGTCGTGTGGATGGCCAAGGGCGAGCCGACCCTCGCGTACGAGACCGTGGTCGGCGGCCTCCAGCACGACGGCACGCCGAACGAGCTGCACGTCATCACCGACGCGGCGACCGGCAAGAAGCTCTTCCAGTGGCAGGGCATCGAGAACGGTACGGGCAACACGCAGTACAGCGGCCAGGTGACGGTCGGCTCGGTGCAGTCGGGCTCCACGTACAACCTGACCGACTCGGGCCGCGGCAACCACAAGACGTACAACCTGAACCACGGCACCTCGGGCACCGGCACCCTCTTCTCGGGTCCCGACGACATCTGGGGCAACGGGCAGGCCTCCAACGTGGAGACCGCGGGCGCGGACGCCGCCTACGGCGCCCAGCTCACCTGGGACTACTACAAGAACGTGCACGGCCGCACGGGCATCCGCGGTGACGGAGTCGGTGCCACCTCGCGCGTCCACTACGGCAACAACTACGTCAACGCCTTCTGGCAGGACTCCTGCTTCTGCATGACGTACGGCGACGGCTCCGGCAACGCGGCGCCGCTGACGTCCATCGACGTGGCGGCCCACGAGATGACGCACGGCGTCACCTCGGCGACCGGCAACATGACGTACAGCGGTGAGTCCGGCGGCCTCAACGAGGCGACGTCCGACATCTTCGCGGCGGCCGTGGAGTTCAACGCCAACAACGCGCAGGACAAGGGCGACTACCTCGTCGGCGAGAAGATCGACATCAACGGCGACGGCACCCCGCTGCGCTACATGGACAAGCCCTCCAAGGACGGCGCGTCCAAGGACGCCTGGTACTCGGGCATCGGCAACATCGACGTGCACTACTCGTCCGGTGTCGCCAACCACTTCTACTACCTGCTGAGCGAGGGCAGCGGCAAGAAGGAGATCAACGGCGTCCAGTACGACTCGCCGACCTCCGACGGCCTGCCGGTGACCGGCATCGGCCGCGACAAGGCCTCGCTGATCTGGTTCAAGGCGCTCACCACGAAGTTCACCACGACCACCAACTACGCCTCGGCCCGCACCGGGACGCTCGCGGCGGCCGGTGAGCTGTACGGCACCACCAGCGCCGAGTACAAGGCCGTGGCGAACGCCTGGGCGGCCGTGAACGTGGGCAGCCGTCCCGGCGGCGAGGAGCCCGGCACGTCGTTCGAGAACACCACGGACGTCAACATCCCGGACGCGGGCGCCGCGGTGACCTCCTCGGTCAACGTCACGGGCCGCACCGGCAACGCGCCGAGCAACCTGAAGGTCGGCGTGGACATCGTGCACACCTGGCGCGGTGACCTGAAGGTCGACCTGCTCGCCCCCGACGGGTCGGTCTACCCCCTGAAGGCCGCCAGCAGTTCGGACTCCGCGGACAACGTCAAGGAGACCTACACCGTCAACGCCTCGTCCGAGGTGGCCAACGGCACCTGGAAGCTGCGGGTGCAGGACGTGGCCCGGCAGGACACCGGTTACATCAACAGCTGGAAGGTCACCTTCCCGTAAGCCGATGTGACCTTTGAGCCTTCGTGACCTGCACACCGGTCACGGGGCGAGTACGGACGGCGCCGCCCCGGGTGATCAACTCCCCGGGGCGGCGCGCTCGTTCACGGCCTGTTCGCAATGCGTATGTTGACCTTCGCTCAACGGACTAATTCTGGCCAAGGTTTCACCAAGAGGCTGACATGTACCTGGCTCGAATGACACTCTTCCCTCGCACGGCACAGCAGTACACCCGCACCGCATCTTTCATGCCCGGGTAGTTCCCCAACACCACCCGGGCCCCCCACAGAAGGAGCCTGCGTGACCCCCCACATATCCCGGAAGCGTTCCACCCTGGCCATCGCCACCGCCGTGGCCGCCGGAGCGCTCCTCACCGCCGGACTGACCACCGGCGCCTCCGCGCAGCCCGTCTCGGACGCGACCCCCTCGGCCGCGCCCGCCGCCCTGTCGTCCTCGGCCCGCGCGGGCCTGCTCCAGGACGCCAACGCCGACAAGGCGGCCACCGCCGGCAAGATCGGCCTGGGCGCCAAGGAGAAGCTCGTCGTCCGTGACGTCGTCAAGGACCGCGACGGCACGGTGCACACCCGCTACGAGCGCACCTATGAGGGACTGCCCGTCCTCGGCGGCGACCTCGTCGTGCACACCGCCAAGAACGGCAAGCTGAAGGGCGTCACCAAGGCGACCAAGGCCACCGTGAAGGTCGCCTCCACCGACGCCAAGCTCGCCAAGTCGTCGGTCGCCAAGTCCGCCGAGTCGACGGCCGCCAAGGCCAAGACCGCCAAGGCCGACGCGCAGTCGCCGCGCAAGGTGATCTGGGCCGCCGAGGGCAAGCCGGTCCTCGCGTTCGAGACCGTCGTGACGGGCGTGCAGAAGGACGGCACGCCCAGCAGACTGCACGTGATCACCGACGCCGCGACCGGCAAGAAGCTCTTCGAGCGTCAGGCCATCGAGAACGGCACCGGTAACAGCCAGTACAGCGGCAAGGTCGAGATCGGCTCCAAGAAGGGCACCAACGGCTTCGACCTGACCGACGACGCCCGCGGCGGCCACTCCACCTTCAACCTGGAGAACGGCGAGGGCGAGGGCAAGCTCTTCACCGACGACGACGACACGTGGGGCAACGGCAAGGCGGACGACGCCCAGACCGCCGCCGTCGACGCCGCCTACGGCGCCCAGGTCACCTGGGACTACTACAAGAACGTGCACGGCCGTGAGGGCATCAAGGGCGACGGCAAGGGCGCGACCTCGCGCGTCCACTACGGCGACTCGTACGTCAACGCCTTCTGGGACGACAGCTGCTTCTGCATGACGTACGGCGACGGCGAGGGCAACAAGAAGCCCCTCACCTCGATCGACGTCGCGGCCCACGAGATGTCGCACGGCGTCACCTCGGCCACCGGCAACATGGAGTACAGCGGTGAGTCCGGCGGCCTGAACGAGGCCACCTCGGACATCTTCGGCACCTCCGTCGAGTTCAACGCCAAGAGCCCCGAGGACATCGGGGACTACCTCATCGGCGAAGAGATCGACATCAACGGTGACGGCTCCCCGCTGCGCTACATGGACAAGCCCTCCAAGGACGGCCAGTCCCTGGACAACTGGAGCGCGGACGCGGGCAACGTCGACGTCCACTACTCCTCGGGCATCGCCAACCACTTCTTCTACCTGCTGTCCGAGGGCAGCGGCGCGAAGGAGATCAACGGCGTGAAGTACGACTCCCCGACCGCCGACGGCTCCAAGGTCGAGGGCATCGGACGCGACAAGGCCGAGAAGATCTGGTTCAAGGCCCTGACGACGGAATTCACCACCACGACGGACTACAAGGCGGCCCGTGAGGGCACGCTGAAGGCCGCGTCGGAGCTGTACGGTGCGGACTCCGCCGAGTACAAGGGCGTCGAGGCGGCCTGGACCGGCGTCAACGTCAAGTAACAAGCATCAAGATCGCGCGGTTCCCCGCGCCCCTGATCAGGGGCGCGGGGAACCGCGCGTTCAGCCCCGAACCACCCGCACCCGAAGTCACCGCATCAGAACCCCCGCCCCCTCCCCCGTCCCCTCGGAAGGCACCGCGACAAGCCCCAACTCGGCCCCGCTGGCGAGCAGTCGGTGCGAGGGAAGAATCCGCACCGTGTAGCCGAACGCTCCCATCCGGTCCAACGCGAGCGGCCCTTCGTAGACCCAGCGCCCCGCGGCATCAGACCCGCCCGCGGGCTTCAGCGGCAGCGGAACCGCGTCGGCGATGTGGTCCTCCGGGTCCACCCGCCCCGCGAGCACCTGCACCTCCACGTCGTCCGGCGTCAGCTCGCCCAGATGCACCCGTACCCGCACGGACAGCGTGGCGCCCAGTTCGGCGACGGCGCCGGTGGCCGACGCCTCCACGTGGTCGACGGCCACCCGGGGCCACGCGGCGCGCACCCGGGCCTTCCACACGGCCAGTTCACCTGCGGTGGTGACGTCCAGGGCGCGGTGGGCGCGCGCGGCCGGGACGTACAGCTCCTCCACGTACTCGCGGACCATGCGGCCCGCCAGGACCTTCGGGCCGAGCCGGGTCAGCGTCCTGCGGACCATCTCGATCCAGCGGTCGGGCAGCCCGCCGGGGCCCTGTTCGTAGAAGCGGGGCGCGATCCGGCGCTCCAGGAGGTCGTAGAGCGCCGCGGCCTCCAGCTCGTCGCGGCGGTCGTCGTCGGTGGCGGCGCCGTCCGCCGTGGGGATCGCCCAGCCGAAGTCGGGCTCGAACCACTCGTCCCACCAGCCGTCCAGGACCGAGAGGTTGAGGGCGCCGTTCAGGGCCGCCTTCATGCCGCTGGTGCCGCACGCCTCAAGGGGCCTGAGCGGATTGTTCAGCCACACGTCGCAGCCCGGGTAGAGCTTCTGCGCCATCGCCATGCCGTAGTCCGGCAGGAACACGATGTGCCGCCGCACCCGCGGGTCGTCGGTGAACCGCACCAGCTCCTGGATGAGCCGCTTGCCGCCGTCGTCCGCCGGGTGCGCCTTGCCCGCGACGACGATCTGTACCGGGCGCTCGGGGTGCCTGAGGAGCTCCATGAGCCGGTCGCGGTCGCGCAGCATCAGCGTGAGCCGTTTGTACGAGGGGACGCGGCGGGCGAAGCCGATGGTCAGGGTGTCCGGGTCGAGCACCTCGTCGATCCAGCCCAACTCGGCCGTCGCGGCGCCGCGTTGCCGCCACGACTCGTACAGGCGCCGCCTGACCTCGTGGACCAGCTGGGCGCGCAGCGTACGGCGCAGCTCCCAGATGTCGCCGTCCTGGATGTCGGCCACCGCGTCCCAGCGGTCGCCGCCGCCCGGCGCGCCGCCGACGGAGAGCGCGTGCTCGGTGCGGCGCTCGCCGATCTGCCGGGCGCCGAGCCGGAACACCTCGGGGGCCACCCAGGTCGGGGCGTGCACGCCGTTGGTGATGGAGGTGATCGGCACCTCGTCGGCGTCGAACCCGGGCCACAGGCCCGCGAACATCTCGCGGCTCACCGCGCCGTGCAGGGTGCTGACGCCGTTGGCGCGGCTGCCCAGGCGCAGCCCCATCACCGCCATGTTGAAGACGTTGGGCTCGCCGCCCTGGTAGGTCTCCATGCCGAGCCGCAGGATGTCGCCGACGTCGATGCGGGGCAGTTCGGCGTCGGGCCCGAAGTGGCGGGCGACCAGTTCGCGGTCGAAGCGGTCGATGCCCGCGGGCACGGGGGTGTGCGTGGTGAAGACGGTCCCGGCCCGCACCGCCTCCAGGGCGGGCTCGAAGTCGGCGTCGCGCGCGACGAGTTCGTGGATGCGTTCCAGGCCGAGGAAGCCCGCGTGACCCTCGTTCGTGTGGAAGACCTCGGGTTCGGGGTGCCCGGTCAGCCGGCAGTACGTCCGCACGGCACGCACCCCGCCGATGCCTAGCAGCATCTCCTGGAGCAGCCGGTGCTCGCTGCCGCCGCCGTAGAGCCGGTCGGTGACGTCGCGCTCGCCGGGGGCGTTCTCCTCGACGTCCGAGTCGAGCATGAGGAGCGGCACGCGGCCGACCTGCGCCTGCCAGACGTGCGCCCGCAGCGCACGCCCGCCGGGCAGGGCGAGCGAGACGAGGGCGGGACTCCCGTCGGTCTCGCGCAGGAGGGAGACGGGCAGTTCGTTCGGGTCGAGCACCGGATAGTGCTCCTGCTGCCAGGCGTCGTGGGAGAGCGACTGGCGGAAGTAGCCGTGCCGGTAGAGCAGTCCGACGCCGATGAGCGGGACGCCGAGGTCGCTCGCGGCCTTGAGGTGGTCGCCGGCCAGGATGCCGAGGCCGCCGGAGTACTGCGGCAGGGCGGCGGTGATGCCGAACTCGGGCGAGAAGTAGGCCACGGCGCGCGGGAGTTCGGCCCCTGAGGACCGGTGCTGCCCCTCGACGTCACGGTCCCGCTCCTGGTACCAGCGGTCCCCGGTGACATACCCGCGAAGGTCCTCGACCGCTTCGCCGAGCAGTCGCACGTAGACGTCGTCGCGGGCGACTTCGGCCAGGCGCGCGGGCGGGACGGCGCCGAGGAGGCGCACGGGGTCGCAGCCCGAGGACTCCCACAGCTCCGGGTCGAGGGCCGCGAAGAGGTCCCGGGTGCGCGGGTGCCAGGACCAGCGCAGATTACGGGCCAACTCGGCGAGCGGACGCAGGGGTTCGGGGAGGACGGGACGTACGGTGAATCGACGGATGGCCTTCACAGCGACTCCACCTCTACGGGGAATGCGTTACGTATCGACCTACGGGTCGACGGTAGCGGTGACAGGGCCTCGGGAACTACGGCGCGCGAGTGGGCGCGAAAGGGCCCGTACCCATGGCTGTACGGGCCCTTCGGCAGCATGAATTTCCATGCCACCGGCCGGGTGCGCAAGGGACCCGTGCGGTTTCCGGCAGGTCCCGCGAGGCTCAACTGAACACCTGTTCCCCTGCCCCGTGGTGGACCGGGCAACTGTCCAGGAATCAACCGTGTGACAGGAGTGCCCCGTGGTGAGCCAGGGGCCGCTGGACCGAACCAGCGCCTGTCGCACACGTGCACGCCTACCACCTCTGCCGCACAACGGACACGGGCGTGCGACGACCCTGTTCGGCCCTTTCCCCGGACGGATTCCGGCCTGATTAGCGCGCTACCGCGGCGACCTCGACCGACGAGAGGCCCGGCTCCGCGTCCCAGATCCGGACCGTGCGGCGCCCCGCCGCATACCGCGGCCAGCCACCGCCCGGGTCGAGGTCGCGGACGAAGGCCACCCAGGCGGTGTGCATCGCCGTGGCGAGGCGGTGCGGCGGGGTCCGGCCCGCCGCGGCGCGCACCCCTTCGGCGCCGAGCAGATCGAAGGCGAAGGGCAGGTCCAGACAGTGGAAGGCGAGCCCCTCGGTGCCGCCGGGCACGGGTGAAGGCCAGGTGAACTCGTAGAGCCAGGTGGGCAGTTCACGCGCCGCGCGGGCCCGCGCCACCGCCAGGTTCGGCGTCCGGAAGACGAGGTCGGTCAGCTCCTGCCCGCCGAAGGCGTGGAACTCGTGCCGGGTGAAGCCGAGCAGCAGTGGCACGTCCGCGCCCGCCGCGCCGTCCATGAGCTCGGCGAGCACCGGACGCGGCACCGAATCGCCGTCGGCGAACGGCGCGAGGAGCAGTCCCGGCAGCTCCGCGCGGTCCGGGCCCGGCGCGCTCACGGCGTCCTGGAGGGCGAGGATCCTGTCGTCGGAGAGGTCCCGCAGCGCCGCGGCGGTGGCGGGCACCCCGGTGCGCCGGGTGAACAGCTCCGCCACGGCGCGGCCCGCCCACCGCTCCCCCGGCACCATCGTCGATGCCGACATGGCGAGCGCCGCGCGGAACAGGCCCCGGGCGGCGGGCGCGGCAAGGAGTGTCTGGACGGCGCCGCCGCCCGCGGACTGCCCGCCGACGGTGACCTTCGCCGGGTCGCCGCCGAACGCCGCGATGTTGTCGCGCACCCACTCCAGGGCGGCGATCCAGTCGCGCACGCCCCGGTTGTCCGGGGCGTCGGCCAGGTGCAGGAAGCCCTCGATGCCGAGCCGGTAGCCGAAGGAGACGAGCACGACGCCGTCGCGGTTGAACGCGGCCCCGTCGTACCAGGGACTGGCGGCGGAGCCCGCGACATAGCCGCCGCCGTGGATCCAGACGAGGACCGGGAGCGCCGCCGCCGGGTCCACGGCGGGGGTGAAGACGTTCAGGTTGAGGGTGGCTTCGCCGGGCAGGGACGGCTCGGGGATGGTGGCGCCCGCACCGGGATCGCGGCGCTGCGCGGTCGGCCCGTACGCGGTGGCGTCCAGCGGTGCCGTCCAGGGCGCGGGCGGCACGGGCGGCGCGAAGCGGAGGTCGCCCACGGGCGGTGCGGCGTAGGGAATGCCGAGGAACCGGGCCCCGGTCGGGCGGTGTTCGCCACGGACGGGGCCGTGGACGGTGGCGACGGTCGGTCTCTGCCGGTCGGACATGCCGCCAGCTGACACCTGATTCGGCCGCCACCGCAACATTCGCCGACCGACGACAGTGGCAGGCTCCCGTCGGACTACGCGCCCTGCCGGCCACCGGGTGCGCACGCTGCGGCGATCGCGGCCGTGTCCCAGTAGAAGGGCCGCACCTCGGCGATCCGGCCCGCGCGCACGGTGAGCGTCTGGAGGACCGGGAACTCCAGGGTGCGGCCGCTCGCCCGCGCGCGGGCCCGCACCTCGGTGTGCACGACGGCCGTGCCGCCGGTGGCGAGGAAGCGCTGGTCGAGCAGGTCGAAGGAGGCCCACGCCGCGCTCATCGCGAGGAAGAAGCGGGCCAGGCCGTCGTGACCGCGCCAGGTGCCGCCGTAGGGCAGGGCCGCCGCCTGGTGCAGGACGACATCGGGCGAGAAGTAGGGCGCGAGCAGGTCGAAGGAGGCCCGGCCGGGGCCGCCCGCCGCCAGGTATCTCGCCTCCGCCGCGTACATCGCGGTCAGTACGGGCAGCGCGTCCACGGAATCGGTCGTCGTCATGGCCCCACCCTGGCCGGACCGGCCTCCCCGCACCGGCGGATTTCGGACCTCTGCCCGCGCCCCGGAGCGCCGGACGTGCCCGCAGCCCGGCCGGAAACCGCCGCACCCCCGCGCGCTCAGGCCCCGCCGCGACCGGGCGACCGGCCCGGGACCGGGCTCACAGGACCGCCTCACGCGGGCTGAACAACCGCAAGGCATATGCGATTTGGGCCGGTCACGCCGTTTCCGGCGGGGCCGGTCTTGCATGTGCCGTTACGCGATAGTAGTTAACAAAGCGCCGGATTGCGCACCCGACGAGTGTGGGCAGGCTCCTCCGGTACGCACTGCGGCAGACACTCGCGCACGCGCCGCAGGACCCACCGCGGAACCTCTCCACACCCCCGTATCCGTGCACGCGGACAGGAGCGGTCAGATATGCCCGAAGGTTCACCCTCGCAGCCCACCATCCCCGTCCTGGACGTGCGCCCCGCCGTCCACCGGGGCCGAAAACCCGCGAAGGCCGTGCCGGGAGAAACGTTCCAGGTCACCGCGACGGTCTTCAGGGAGGGCCATGACGCGGTCGCCGCCAACGTCGTCCTGCGGGACCCCGAGGGGCGGCCGGGACCGTGGACCCCGATGCGCGAACTCGCCCCCGGCACCGACCGCTGGGGCGCGGACGTCACGCCCGGCTCGGAGGGGCGCTGGACGTTCGCCGTGGAGGCCTGGGGCGATCCCCTCACCACCTGGCGCCAGCACGCGGGCATCAAGATACCCGCGGGCCTGGACACCGAGCTCGTCCTGGAGGAGGGCGCCCGCCTCCACGAACGCGCCGCGGCCGGGGTGCCGGACGCCGAGCGCCCCGTCGTCCTCGGCGCCGCCGAAGCGCTGCGCGACGCGGACCGCCCGCCCGCGGCCCGGCTCGCCGCCGCCCTCACCCCGGAGGTCACGGGGGTGCTCGCCCGCCACCCGCTGCGCGAACTCGTCACCTCCTCAGAGGAGTTGCCGCTGCTCGTGGAGCGGCACAGGGCCCTGTTCGGCTCCTGGTACGAGTTCTTCCCGCGCTCGGAGGGTGCCGTCGTCCGCGCGGGCGCCCCGCCCGTGCCCGGCACCTTCCGCACCGCGGCCGAACGCCTGCCCGCCATCGCGGAGATGGGCTTCGACGTGGTCTATCTCCCGCCGATCCACCCCATCGGCACGACGCACCGCAAGGGCGCCGACAACTCCCTGTCCGCGGGCCCGCACGACGTCGGCGTGCCCTGGGCGATCGGCTCGCCCGAGGGCGGCCACGACGCGGTCCACCCGGACCTCGGCACGCTCGACGACTTCGACGACTTCGTCCGCGCCGCCGAAGCCCTCGGGCTCGAAGTCGCCCTGGACTTCGCGTTGCAGTGCTCCCCGGACCACCCGTGGGTGGAGAAGCATCCGGAGTGGTTCCACCACCGCTCCGACGGCTCCATCGCCTACGCCGAGAACCCGCCGAAGAAGTACCAGGACATCTATCCGATCGCCTTCGACAAGGACATGCCGGGGCTGATCGCGGAGACCGTGCGGCTGCTGCGCTTCTGGATGGCGCACGGCGTGCGTGTCTTCCGCGTCGACAATCCGCACACCAAGCCCGTGGTGTTCTGGGAGGAGGTCCTCGCGGACGTCAACCGCACCGATCCGGACGTGATCTTCCTCGCCGAGGCGTTCACCAGGCCCGCGATGATGCGCACCCTGGCCGCCATCGGCTTCCAGCAGTCGTACACGTACTTCACCTGGCGCAACGGGAAGCAGGAACTCACCGACTACCTGGTCGAGTTGTCGTCCGAGACGGCGCACTACCTGCGGCCGAACTTCTTCGTGAACACCCCGGACATCCTGCACGGCTACCTCCAGGACGGCGGCAGGCCCGCCTTCGAGGCACGGGCCGTGCTCGCCGCCACGCTGGCGCCGACGTGGGGCGTCTACAGCGGGTACGAACTGTGCGAGAACGCCTCCGTCCGGCGCGGGAGCGAGGAGTATCTGCACTCGGAGAAGTACCAACTCAGGCCGCGCGACTGGGAGTCGGCGGCCCGCAGAGGCGACACGATCGCCCCCCTCATCACCGCCCTGAACCGGATACGCCGGGCCCATCCGGCCCTGCGCCAACTCCGCGACCTGCACTTCCACGACACGGACAAGGAAGCGGTGATCGCCTACTCCAAGTCGGCCGCCGACGAGCACGGCTCGAACACGGTTCTGGTGGTCGTGAACCTCGACCCTCACCACACCCAGGAGGCGACGGTGTCGTTGAACATGCAGCGACTGGGCCTCGACCGGCACGGGAGCGTGCCGGTGCGCGACGAGCTCACCGGCGAGACCTACCACTGGGGCGGGGCCAACTACGTGCGCCTGGGTCCGGGCGGCGCGCACGTGCTCGCCGTCGGCCCGCGGCCCGGGGAGCGGCCCTCCCCGGACGCGCACCGCCGGACCCCGCGGCCGTCCTCACCGTTGATCGGAGGGTCACCCACAACATGATCATCAATGAGCCCGTCCAGGACACCTTCGAGGACACGCCCACCAAGGACCGCGACCCCGACTGGTTCAAGCGCGCGGTCTTCTACGAGGTGCTCGTCCGCTCCTTCCAGGACAGCAACGGCGACGGCGTCGGCGACCTCAAGGGCATCACCGCCAAGCTGGACTACCTCCAATGGCTCGGCGTGGACTGCCTGTGGCTGCCGCCGTTCTTCAAGTCACCGCTGCGCGACGGCGGTTACGACGTCTCCGACTACACCGCGGTGCTCCCCGAGTTCGGCGACCTCGCCGACTTCGTGGAGTTCGTCGACAGCGCCCATCAGCGCGGCATGCGCGTGATCATCGACTTCGTGATGAACCACACCAGCGACCAGCACCCGTGGTTCCAGGCCTCCCGCAGCGACCCCGAGGGGCCCTACGGCGACTACTACGTCTGGGCGGACGACGACAAGCAGTACCAGGACGCCCGGATCATCTTCGTGGACACCGAGGCGTCCAACTGGACCTTCGACCCGATCCGCAAGCAGTACTTCTGGCACCGCTTCTTCTCCCACCAGCCGGACCTCAACTTCGAGAACCCGGCCGTACAGGAGGAGATCATCTCGGCGCTGCGGTTCTGGCTCGACCTCGGCATCGACGGGTTCCGGCTCGACGCCGTGCCCTACCTGTACGCGGAGGAGGGCACCAACTGCGAGAACCTCCCCCGCACCCACGAGCTGCTCAAACGCGTCCGCGCCGAGGTCGACGCGCACTACCCCGACACGGTGGTGCTCGCGGAGGCCAACCAGTGGCCCGAGGACGTCGTCGACTACTTCGGCGACTTCGAGAAGGGCGGCGACGAGTGCCACATGGCGTTCCACTTCCCCGTCATGCCGCGCATCTTCATGGCCGTGCGGCGCGAGTCGCGCTACCCGGTCTCGGAGATCCTCGCCAAGACCCCGGCCATCCCCTCGGGCTGCCAGTGGGGCATCTTCCTGCGCAACCACGACGAGTTGACCCTCGAAATGGTCACCGACGAAGAGCGCGACTACATGTACGCGGAGTACGCCAAGGACCCGCGGATGCGCGCCAACATCGGCATCCGGCGCCGCCTCGCCCCGCTCCTGGACAACGACCGCAACCAGATCGAACTGTTCACCGCCCTGCTGCTCTCGCTGCCCGGCTCGCCGATCCTGTACTACGGCGACGAGATCGGGATGGGCGACAACATCTGGCTCGGCGACCGGGACGCGGTGCGCACCCCGATGCAGTGGACACCCGACCGCAACGCGGGCTTCTCGTCCTGCGACCCCGGCCGGCTCTACCTCCCGACGATCATGGATCCGGTCTACGGGTACCAGGTCACCAACGTCGAGGCGTCGATGTCGTCCCCGGCGTCGCTGCTGCACTGGACGCGGCGGATGATCGAGATCCGCAAGCAGAACCCGGCGTTCGGCCTCGGCTCGTACACCGAACTGCCCTCGTCCAACCCGGCGGTGCTCGCCTTCCTGCGCGAGGCTCCGCCCTCGGGCGGCGATGACGACGACCTGGTGCTGTGCGTGCACAACTTCTCGCGTTTCGCGCAGCCCACCGAACTGGATCTCCAAGCCTTCAACGGACGGCACCCGGTGGAGCTGATCGGCGGGGTGCGCTTCCCGGCCATCGGCGAACTCCCCTACCTGCTCACCCTCGCCGGACACGGCTTCTACTGGTTCCGGTTGCGCAAGGAACCGGCGTAGGCTCCGGCAGCGCGGCTCTCGCGCGGGGCGGTTTCCGCCGCCCCGCCCTGGGCACTCCTACGCACGACCGGCACTCCCGCACCCTGCCTTGTCCGCGACGCGGAAAGGACGCGACGCCATGTCGGAAGCCGCCACCCGCCCCAGCGTGAACTCCGGTGCGCTGCTCGCCTCGCTCGATCCGCTGCTGCGCTCCTGGCTGCCGCGGCAGCGCTGGTTCGCGGGCAAGGGCAGGCCGATCAGCGTCATCGAACCGGTGTCGGCGACCGAACTCCTGCCGGCCGGCGCGCCGTCGGGCCTGCTCCACCTGCTCGTACGGACCCGCCAGCCGATGCCCCCCGCCCAGGACGCCGCGTTCGACGGGCACCCCGCCGAACGCGGCACCGACTGCTACCAGTTGCTCGTCGGCGTGCGCCGCACCCTGCCGCCGCATCTGGCGCCCGCGCTGATCGGGCACGTCACCGGGGGCCCGCTCGCCGGGTTCACGGTGTACGAGGCGCTGTACGACCCCCACCTCATGGCGCTGTTCCTGGAGCGGCTGCGGATGCCGGGCCGGCACGGCGTGCTGCGCTTCGAGCGGGATCCCGGCGTCGACATACCCTCGGGGCTCGCCCCCCGCATGCTCGGCGCCGAGCAGTCCAACTCCTCGGTGGTGTACGGAGATACGTTCATCCTCAAGCTGTTCCGCCGCGTCACGCCCGGTGTCAACCCCGACCTGGAACTGCCGCTGCGCCTTGCCCGCCGCGGCTGCGCACGGGTGCCCGCGCCCGCCGCCTGGTTCCACGCGGACCCGCGGGGCGGCGCGGCCCCGGAGGCCGAACCGTACGGACTCGGCGTGGTCCAGCCCTATCTGGCGGGCGCCGAGGACGGCTGGGAGCTCGCCCTGCGGATGATCGGCAAGGGCGAGGACTTCACCGGCGAGGCACGGGCGCTCGGCCGCGCCACCGCCGAGGTGCACAGGGAGCTGGCGGCCGCGCTGCCCACCGTGACGCTCGGCCGGGCCCAGGTGGAGCTCATCGCCGACGGCATGGCGGAGCGCCTGACCGCGGCGGCCCAGGCGGTGCCCGCGCTGCGGCCGTTCGCGCCCGAGCTGCTCACCGCGTACGAGGCGCTGGCCGACCTGGGCGGCGCGGGCGGGTCCCCGACGGCGTGGACCGCCCAGCGCGTGCACGGCGATCTGCATCTGGGACAGTGCCTGCGCTCCCCCGACGGCAGCTGGTCACTCATCGACTTCGAGGGCGAGCCCGCGCGCCCGCTCGCCGAACGCCGCCTGCCGCAGCCGGCCGTCAGGGACATCGCGGGCATGCTGCGGTCCTTCGACTACGCGGCGTACTCCGCGGAGCCGCGGTCGCCCGAGTGGGCCGCGGACTGCCGGGCCGCCTACTGCGTCGGGTACGCGGACGTCACCGGCCGGGACCCGCGCACGGAGCCGGTGCTGCTGCGCGCCCACGAGACGGACAAGGCCGTCTACGAAGTCCTCTACGAGGCCCGCCACCGCCCCGACTGGCTGCCGGTCCCGCTGGCCGCGGTCCGCCGGCTCGCCAGGAACGGCTCACCCGACGACGCCCTTTGACCACCCCTCCCCGAGGAGGCTCCTCCAGTGACCCCCCGCCCCCGTAAACCGTCCGACGAAGCCGACGAACAGCCCACGGGCCGAGGGGTCCCGGCCGCCAGGAAGAGCCCGGAGCCCGCCAGGACAGCCAAATCGGCCAAGGCGGCCAAGCCGACGAAGACCGCCAAGACCGCCAAGACGACCAGGACCGCGAAGACCACGAAGCCCGGAAAGCCCGCGAAGACCGCCGCGCCGACCGAGCCCGCCGAGGCCGCTCCCGTAGCCGGTCCCGGGAGTGGCCCCCTCTCTCCCGTCCCCGAAGCCGACCGCGCCCGGCTCCTGAGCGGCACCCACCACGATCCGCACGGCGTGCTCGGCGCGCACCCCGTGCCCGGCGGCGTCGCCTTCCGCGCGCTGCGGCCCTACGCCAGGTCGGTCACGGTGGCCGCCGCCGACCTCCGCGCCGAGCTGCACGACGACGGCGACGGCTTCTTCTCCGCGGTGCTTCCGCTGCGTGCCGCGCCCGAGGGCTACCGGCTGCGCATCGCGTACGACGACGCGGAGCTCGACATCCAGGACGCTTACGGCTTCCTGCCCGCGCTCGGCGAGCTCGACCTGCATCTGATCGGCGAGGGGCGTCACGAGGAGCTGTGGCAGGCGCTCGGCGCCCGGCCGATGGTCCACCAGGGCGCGACCGGCACCCGCTTCACGGTGTGGGCGCCCAACGCCAGGGGCGTGCGGGTCGTGGGCGGCTTCAACTTCTGGGACGGCACCGGCTTCCCGATGCGCTCGCTGGGCGGCAGCGGCGTCTGGGAGCTGTTCGTGCCGTCGGTCGGCGAGGGCGAGCTGTACAAGTTCGAGATCACCCGGCCCGACGGGACCAGGACGCTGCGCGCCGACCCGCTGGCCCGCCGCACGGAGACGCCGCCCGCCAACTCCTCGGTGGTGCACGAGTCGCACCACGAGTGGCACGACGCCGAGTGGCTCGCGCGCCGCGCCGACGTGCCGGTGCACCGTGCGCCGTTCTCCGTGTACGAGGTGCACCTGGCGTCCTGGCGTCCCGGGCTCACCTACCGGCAGCTCGCGGAGCAACTCCCCGCCTATGTCGCCGACATGGGGTTCACGCACGTCGAGCTGATGCCCGTCGCCGAGCATCCCTTCGGCGGCTCCTGGGGCTATCAGGTCACCGGCTTCTACGCGCCGACGGCCCGCATGGGCACCCCCGACGACTTCAAGTACCTCGTCGACGCGCTGCACCGCGCGGGCATCGGCGTCCTGATGGACTGGGTGCCCGCGCACTTCCCGCGCGACGACTGGGCACTCGCCGAGTTCGACGGCAGGACGCTGTACGAACACGAGGACCCGGCCCGCGCCGCGCACCCCGACTGGGGCACCCTGGAGTTCGACTACGGCCGCAAGGAAGTACGCAACTTCCTTGTCGCCAACGCCAGTTACTGGTGCGAGGAGTTCCACATCGACGGCCTGCGCGTCGACGCGGTCGCCTCCATGCTGTACCTCGACTACTCGCGCGAGCACGGCGAGTGGACGCCGAACGAGCACGGCGGCCGGGAGAACCTCGACGCGGTGGCCTTCCTCCAGGAGATGAACGCCACCGTCTACCGCCGCGCCCCCGGCGTCGTCACCATCGCCGAGGAGTCCACCGCCTGGGACGGCGTCACCCGCGCCACCCACCACGAGGGCCCCGGCGGCTTCGGCGGCCTCGGCTTCGGCCTGAAGTGGAACATGGGCTGGATGCACGACTCCCTCGACTACATGACGAAGGAGCCGGTGCACCGCAAGTACCACCACAACGAGATGACGTTCTCGATGGTGTACGCCTACAGCGAGAACTACGTCCTGCCCATCTCGCACGACGAGGTCGTGCACGGCAAGCGCTCGCTGGTGTCGAAGATGCCCGGCGACTGGTGGCAGCAGCGCGCCAGCCTGCGCGCCTACCTCGGCTTCATGTGGGCCCACCCCGGCAAGCAACTCCTCTTCATGGGGCAGGAGTTCGCGCAGGGCGCCGAGTGGTCGGAGGGGCACGGCCCGGACTGGTGGCTGCTCGACCCGGCGTACGGCGCGGAGGCCGACCACCGGGGCGTGCGCGACCTGGTGCGCGACCTGAACATGCTCTACCGGGGCGAACCCGCCCTGTGGCAGCGCGACACCGACCCCGAGGGGTTCTCCTGGGTGGAGGGCGACGCGGCGGAGGACAACGTCTTCGCCTTCCTGCGCCGCGACGCGTCCGGCGCGCCGCTGCTCGCCGTCTCGCACTTCTCACCGGTCGTGCGGCACGCCTACCGCCTTGGCGTGCCCGAGGAGTTCGCCGCCTGGCAGGAGGTCCTGAACACCGACGAGGCGCGCTACGGCGGCGGCGACGTCACCAACCCCGACCCGCTCAAGCCGGAGCCGGTGCCGTCGCACGGCAGGCCCGCGTCGCTGCGCCTGACGCTGCCGCCGCTGGCTACGGTGTGGCTTCGGCCCGCTTGAGCGCGACGGGCAGCTCCCCGGCGTACAGGACGCCGAGGCGCTGGGTGGCCCGCGTCAGCGCCACGTACAGGTCGCTCGTGCCGTACCGCGACGGCTCTACGACGAGCACCGTGTCGAACTCCAGGCCCTTCGCCTGACGCGGGTCGATCAGGACGACCGGCCGCGTCAGGTCCGGGGCCTCCCCGGCCGTCACTCCGGGGAGCTGTGCGGCGAGCTCCGCGTGGAACTCGCGCGGGGCGATCACCGCGAGGCGGCCCTCCTCGCGCGCGTCCGCCGCGACGGCTTCCGCCACGGCGGCGGCGAGGTCGTCGGCGCGGCGCGCCCATGGGTGCACTCCGGTGGACCGCACCGAGCTCGGCGGCCGGAAGTCCGGGTTGCCCGCGGCGCGCGGCACCTCGGCGGCCACGTCCATGATCTCCACGGGCGTGCGGTAGTTGACCCCGAGCCTGGTGTACTCCCAGCGGTCCTCGACGTACGGCGAGAGGATGCTCTCCCAGGACCCGCAGCCGCCCGCCTCCGCGGTCTGCGCGGGGTCGCCGACGAGCGTCATGGAGCGGGTCGGGCAGCGCCGCATGAGCAGCCGCCAGGCCATCGCGGAGAGCTCCTGCGCCTCGTCGACGATGATGTGCCCGAACGCCCAGGTGCGGTCGGCGGCCGCGCGCTCGGCGGCGCTGCGGTGGTCGGCCTCCTCCTGGCGCTCGGCCATCCGCTCGGCGTCGATGATGTTGTGCGCGAGCAGGACCTCGGCGTCGTCCTCGTCCTTGTCCTCGAACTCGTACGTCCGGGAGGCCCGCGAGACGTCAAGGACGCCCTGCGCGTACGCGATCTGCCGGGCCCGCTCGGCCTCGGCCGCCGCGAGCGCGGCGCTGTCGTCGTGCCCGAGCAGCTCGGCGGCCTCGTCGAGCAGCGCCACGTCGGCGGGCGTCCAGGGGGCGCCCGCCGGCCTGCGGACCGCGTCGGCGTCCTGGTCGGCGAGCCGGGTCGGTTCGGCGAGGAAGTCGTCGAGGAAGGCCTCCGGGGTCAGCGTCGGCCACAGCTCCTCGATGGCCGCGTGCACCTCGGGGCTGGCCGCGATGCCCTTGCCGAGCTGCGCGATGTCGTCGGGGCCGAGGAAGTTCGGCCCGCCGTACGGGTCGTGGCCGATGCGCTCGGCGAGCTGGCCGGTGAGCGAGTCGATGATCCGGAACGCGAAGTGCGGCCTGCCCAGGTTGTGCGGCACGTCCGCGTCCCTGGCCGCCTCGCGCGCCTCGTGGGCGATCGTCCAGTCCAGGATCAGGTCGCCGTCGTCGTGCGCGATGACCATCGGCTCGCCCGGCTCGGGCGTCGCCTGCCGGTCGCGCACGGCGCCGGCCAGCACGTCCGCCATCTCCGCGCGGCCCTTCACCTCGGCGGCCGCCGGGGTGTCGGTGCCGGTGGCGGTCACGCCGGGGAACAGCTCGCCGACGGTGGACAGGAGCACGCCCGTCTCGCCGAGCGCGGGAAGGACCTCGCCGATGTAGCCGAGGAAGGCCGGGTTGGGGCCGACGACCAGGACCGCGCGCTTGGCGAGCAGCTCGCGGTGGGCGTAGAGCAGATAGGCGGCGCGGTGCAGCGCCACGACGGTCTTGCCGGTGCCGGGCCCGCCCTCGACGACGAGGACGCCGCGGTGCGGGGCGCGGATGATGCGGTCCTGCTCGGCCTGGATGGTCTGCACGATGTCGTGCATGCGCCCGGTGCGCGCCGAGTCGAGCGCGGCGAGGAGCACCTCGTCGGCGTCGGCGCCCTCGTGGCCGGTGCGGGTGGTGTCGCCGAGGTCGAGGATCTCGTCGTGCAGCCCGGTGACCTCGCGGCCCTTGGTGGTGATGTGCCTGCGCCTGCGCAGACCCATCGGCGTGTGGCCGGTGGCGAGATAGAAGGGGCGTGCGACATCGGCACGCCAATCGATCACGAGCGGGGTGCGCTCGGTGTCGGACGCGCGGATTCCGATGCGTCCGATGTGGTGGTCGTGGCCGTCGCGGAATTCGAGCCTGCCGAAGCAGAGCCCGTTCTCCTCCGCGTTCAGGGCGGCGAGCACGCCGGACTGCTCCGCCACCATCACATCGCGCTCAAGACGCGCCTGAAGACCGTTGCCCACCTGCGACAACGATGCCTGCACGGCGGTCTCGGCCTCCTCGCGCAGCGCGTCCAGGCGCGCGTACAGCCCGGAGACGAATTGCTGCTCTTCCCGCAATTCCTCGGTTGACAATTCAGCCCCTCGCCGGTTACAGTGCTCTTATTGAACTTCTTCGCGACGCCATCCTGCTTGAATGTCACAGCAATTGGACAGAGCTTGGACAGAGCTTCGCGAAAGAATCCAATATACGCAGAGAAATGCCCCGGACGTCAATTCGTCCGGGGCATTTCTCGTGGCGCTGGCTCAGAGCACGTCGGCCAGCTCCGCCAGGAGCCTGCGCTTGGCCAGCGCGCCCACCAGCTGCTTCACGGGCTCACCGGCCCGGAACACGATCATGGTCGGCGCCGAGAGCACCCGGTAGGCGATCGCCGTCCCGGGGCTCCGGTCCACGTCCAGCTGGACGATCTTCAGCCGCTCGGCCTCCTCGCGCGCCAGCTCGCTCAGGACCGGCGCCAGCTGGCGGCACGGCCCGCACCAGTCCGCCGTGAACTCCACGAGCACCGGCCGGCCCCTCTCCCCCAGCACCTCGCCCGCGAAGTCCTCGTCCGTCACCTCGGCCACACCCGCAGCTCTCATCGCCCTCATCCCCTCAGTTCGCACTTCGGCTCCGGACCGCCCGGAGTCGCCGCCTCGGCCCGCGCGAGCTGCGCGCCGACCTGGGCGCGCACGGCGGACAACTCGCCGATCAGCGCGTCCAGTTCGGTGAGCTTGCGGCGGTACACCGCGAGCGACGCCGGGCAGGAGTCGCCCTCCGGATGGCCGGAGCGCAGACACTCCACGAACGGCCTGGTCTCCTCCAGGTCGAAGCCGAAGTCCTGCAGTGTCCTGATCTGTGCCAGGAGCCGCACGTCGTCCTCGTCGTACGTGCGGTAGCCGTTGCCGGTGCGCCGCGCGGGGAGCAGCCCGCGCGACTCGTAGTAGCGCAGCGTCCGCGTGGTCGTCCCCGCACGCGCCGCGAGCTCGCCGATTCGCATGTCCTCGACCGTAAGCGTTGACGTGGGCGTCAAGGCCAGCGCCCGGCGGCCGCGGGTGCCCGGTGGGCCGCCGCGCCCGTCCGCTGACCGATGCCTTGGCCTCCGCTATACGAACAACGTTCCTTCGCCAACGTGAAGTAAAGATGCATTCCCGATCCATCCAAGTGGCGAGAAAGTGCTTCTGTTCACAAGCGGAAGCGGGAGCAGGCTGTCATCCGCACGCGATTCGCGGCGCGGCGGGCAGACCTGCTTCCGCAGGTTCGGCATGCCCATTTCCGGAAGGGGCACGGCGTGGGGCTTGGCAGGACCGGGCAGAAGGCGGAGCGGGCCGCCGCCGAAGCGGCCGAGCGGCTGTTGCGGGCGGGCGGGCTGCTCAGCAGGACGCCGCGCACCCCCGACCAGCGGGCCGCGTTCCGCACCGACCAGAGCGTCAACGACACCCCGTACCGGGAGCGTTGGGCCCACGACAAGGTGGTCCGCTCCACCCATGGCGTGAACTGTACGGGCTCCTGCTCCTGGCAGGTGTACGTCAAGGACGGGCTCATCACCTGGGAAACGCAGGCGACGGACTATCCCACGACGGGCCCCGACCGCCCCGAGTACGAGCCCCGCGGCTGCCCGCGCGGCGCCTCGTTCTCCTGGTACACGTACTCGCCGACCCGGGTGCGCTACCCGCATGCGCGCGGCGTCCTGGTGGAGATGTTCCGCGAAGCGAAGCGGAATCTGGGCGGGGATCCGGTGGCGGCCTGGGCCGAGGTGACGAACGACCCGGACAAACGGCGCCGCTACCAGGCCGCGCGCGGTAAGGGCGGCCTCGTGCGGATCAGCTGGGAGGAGGCCCTGGAGATCGCGGCCGCCGCCCATGTTCACACGTTGCAAGTGCATGGTCCGGACCGCATCGCGGGCTTCTCGCCGATCCCCGCGATGTCGATGGCGTCCCATGCGGTCGGAGCCCGCTTCCACGCGCTGATCGGCGCGCCGATGCTGTCGTTCTACGACTGGTACGCGGATCTCCCGGTGGCATCGCCGCAGGTCTTCGGCGACCAGACCGACGTACCGGAGTCCGGCGACTGGTGGGACGCGGCGTATCTGATGCTGTGGGGCTCCAACGTCCCCGTCACGCGCACCCCGGACGCGCACTGGATGGCCGAGGCCCGCTACCGGGGGCAGAAGGTCGTGGTCGTCTCCCCGGACTACGCGGACGCCACGAAGTTCGCCGACGAGTGGCTGCATCCGCACCCGGGCACCGACGGGGCGCTCGCCATGGCGATGGGGCACGTGATCCTCAAGGAGTGCTTCGTCGACCGGCAGGTCCCCTACTTCGCCGACTACGTCCGCAGGTTCACCGACCTGCCGTTCCTGGTGGAGCTGGCGGAGCGCGGCGGCGGCCACGTGCCCGGCGGCTTCGTCACGGCCGCCGACCTGGACCTCGCGCAGGAGGCGGAGACCGCGGCGCGGCGGTGGATGCCGGTCCTGATCGACGCGCCGAGCGGCGAGGCCGTCGTGCCCAACGGCACGCTCGGCGACCGCTGGGCCAAGGGCGGCGAGGGCCGCTGGAACCTCGATCTGGGCTCCATCGAGCCGGAGTTGAGCCTGTACGCCGACGGCGACTGCGCGTCCGCGCGGGTGCTGCTCCCCCGCTTCGAGACGGACGGCGGGACAGTGGCGCGCTCGGTGCCCGTGCGGCGCGTCGGCGGGCGCCTCGTCACCACGGTGTTCGACCTGATGCTCGCCCAGTACGGGGTGGCAAGGCCCGGCCTGGAAGGCGAGTGGCCCGCCTCGTACGAGGACGCCTCGATCCCCTGCACGCCGGCCTGGCAGGAGGGGCTCACCTCGGTGTCCGCCAGTGCCGTGGTGCGCGCGGCACGGGAGTTCGCGCGGACCGCCGAGCAGACCCGCGGCCGCTGCATGATCGTGATGGGCGCGGGCACCAACCACTGGTTCCACTCCGACACGATCTACCGGTCCTTCCTCTCCCTGCTGCTCCTGACGGGCTGTCAGGGCGTCAACGGGGGCGGCTGGGCGCACTACGTCGGCCAGGAGAAGGTCCGCCCCTACGCGGGCTGGCAGCAGCTGGCCACCGGGGCCGACTGGGTGCGCCCCTCGCGGCAGATGGCGGGCACGCCGTACTGGTACCTGCACACCGACCAGTGGCGCTACGAGGGCTCGGGCACCGAGCGGTTGGCGTCGGCGACGGGCCGCGGCACGTTCACCGGACTGCACACCGCCGACCTGGTCGCCCGCTCGGTGCGCCAGGGCTGGATGCCGTCCTGCCCCACCTTCACCGACAACCCCCTCGACCTCGGGAGCCGGGTGCGCGCGGCGGGCGCCGAGCCGCAGGAGTGGGTGCGGCGGGAGCGCGACGAGGGCCGCCTCTCCTTCGCCTGCGAGGACCCCGACGACCCGGCGAACTGGCCGCGGGTCCTCACCGTGTGGCGGGCCAACCTGATCGGCTCGTCCGCCAAGGGCAACGAGTACTTCCTGCGGCACCTGCTCGGTGCCAGCGACAACGCGGCCGCCGAGGAGGCGCCACCGGACCAGCGCCCGCGCGAGATCACCTGGCGGGACGAGGCGCCACGGGGCAAGCTCGACCTGCTGCTCGCCCTCGACTTCCGGATGACGTCGACCACGCTCTTCGCCGACCTCGTGCTGCCCGCCGCCACCTGGTACGAGAAGCACGACCTGTCCAGCACGGACATGCACCCCTACGTGCACGCCTTCTCCCCCGCGATCAACCCGCCCTGGCAGGCCCGCACCGACTTCGAGATCTTCCAGGGCCTGGCCGCCGAGGTGAGCCGGCTCGCCCGCGGCCGCCTGGACGTACGGCACGACCTGGTCGCCACCGCCCTCCAGCACGACACCCCCGACGAGGCGCCGCCCGAGGGCCCGACCGAACCGCGCTACACGCTGGTGGAGCGCGACTACACCGCGCTGGCCGACCAGTTGGGCGCGTTCGGCCCGCTGCCGGACGCGTCGGGCATGCAGGTGCGCGGCCTGACCGTGCACACCGGCGCGGAGTCCCGGTGGCTCGCCGAGCGCTGCGGCACCGCCGCCGGGGGCGTGGCGCACGGCAGGCCGCTCCTGGACACGGACGTCAAGTTCTGCGAGGCGATCCTGGCGCTCTCGGGCACCACCAACGGGCGCATCGCCGCCGAGGGCTTCGACCGGCTCGCCGAACGGTGCGGTCCCGAGAGCGACTTGAGCGAGCTCGCGGCCTCCGTCGCCGAGCGGCGGATCGTCTTCTCCGACACCCAGGCCCGCCCCGTCCAGGTCGGCGCCAGCTTCGAGTGGTCCGGCAAGGAGGGCCACGACCGGCGCTACGCCCCGTTCACCATCAACACCGAGCACCGCAAGCCCTGGCACACCCTGACCGGCCGCCAGCACTTCTACCTCGACCACGAGTGGATCGCCGAGTTTGGTGAGCAACTGCCCGCCTACCGGCCCCCGTTGGACCTCTCCGAGCAGACCCGCGCGTACGAGAACGGGGACGAGCGGTCGGTGACCGTGCGCTACCTCACCCCGCACTCCAAGTGGTCCATCCACTCCGAGTACCAGGAGAACCTGCTGATGCAGACCCTGGCCAGGGGCGGTCCCGTCATCTGGATCAGCCCCGACGACGCGGCCGCCATCGGCGTCGCCGACAACGACTGGATCGAGGCGGTCAACGCCAACGGCGTCGTGGTGGCCCGCGCGATCGTCTCGCACCGCATGCCGGCCGGCACCGTCTTCATGTACCACGTGCAGGAACGCCTGGTGAACGTGCCCAAGTCCGAGGCCACCGGGCGGCGCGGCGGCGTCCACAACTCCCTGACCAGGCTCCTGATCAAGCCCACCCATCTGATCGGCGGCCACGCCCAGCTCTGCTTCGCCCCCAACTACTACGGCCCCACCGGCAACCAGCGCGACGCCCTGACCACGATCAGGCGCCGCAACCAGGAGGTCACCTACTGATGCCCCGCCGCAAAGCGCCCCTCGGGCGTGTGATGGCACAGGTCGCGATGGTCATGAACCTCGACAAGTGCATCGGCTGCCACACCTGCTCGGTCACCTGCAAGCAGACCTGGACCAACCGCGACGGCACCGAGTACGTCTGGTTCAACAACGTCGAGACCCGCCCCGGGCAGGGCTACCCCCGCGGCCACGAGGACCAGGAGAAGTGGCAGGGCGGCTGGCAGCTCAAGCACGGCCGCCTGGTGCCGCGCGGCGGCGGCCGCGCCCGGCGCCTGGCCCGCCTCTTCGCCAACCCCCAACTCCCCTCCCTGTCCGACTACTACGAGCCGTGGACGTACGACTACGAGAACCTCACCACGGCCCCGCTGGGCGACGACGTGCCCACCGCGCCGCCGCGCTCACTGATCGACGGCCGCCCCACCGAGGTGACCTGGGGGCCCAACTGGGACGACGACCTGGGCGGCGGTCCCGAACACATGGCGGGCGACCCGGTCCTGCGCAAGATGAACGAGCAGGTGCGCCACGAGTACGAGGAGGCGTTCATGTTCTATCTGCCGCGGATCTGCGAGCACTGCCTGAACCCGTCCTGCGTGGCGGTGTGTCCGTCCGGGGCGATGTACAAGCGGATCGAGGACGGCATCGTCCTGGTCGACCAGGACCGCTGCCGGGGCTGGCGGATGTGCGTCAGCGGCTGCCCGTACAAGAAGGTGTACTTCAACCACCGCACCGGCAAGGCCGAGAAGTGCACGCTCTGCTACCCGCGCATCGAGGCGGGTCAGCCCACCGTCTGCTCCGAGACCTGCGTGGGGCGCCTGCGTTACCTCGGCGTGATGCTGTACGACGCCGACAAGGTGGGTGAGGCCGCGTCCGTCAAGGACGAACAGGACCTGTACGCGGCCCAGTTGGAGTGCTTCCTCGATCCGAACGACCCCGGGGTGGCGCGCGCCGCCGAGGAGTCGGGCATCCCGCACGACTGGATCACCGCCGCCCGCCGCTCCCCGGTGCATGCCCTGATCAACACCTACAAGGTGGCGCTCCCGCTGCATCCGGAGTACCGCACCATGCCCATGGTCTGGTACATCCCGCCGCTCTCCCCGGTCGTGGAGTCGCTGACGGCCACCGGGCACGACGGCGAGGACCCGGCCAAGCTGTTCGCCGCGATCGACTCGCTGCGCATCCCCGTCGGCTATCTCGCCGGGCTCTTCACCGCGGGCGACCCGGCCCCGGTGGAGGCCGCCCTGTGCCGTCTCGCCGCGATGCGCTCGCACATGCGGCGCGTCAACCTCGGCGAGGAGCGCGACGAGAACATCTCCCGCGCGGTCGGCATGGACACCGCGGGCATCGAGGCGATGTACCGGCTGCTGGCCCTCGCCAAGTACGAGGACCGCTACGTCATCCCGACCAGCTACACGGCCTCCACCGGCCGCAGCGCCGAGGAGCTGGCCGCCGGGTGCAGCCTCGACGGCGCCGACGGGCCCGGCATGTACACCGCCGACACCTTCCACGCGCCGCCCGTGCCGGAACCGGCGGGCGCGGGCGCGGGCGCGGGCCGGGGCCGCTTCAACCTCTTCGGCTGGAACGGCGCGGGCCGCCCCGACGGGCTCTTCCCCGGCCAACGCTGAGACCTCTCACGGCACCACCACCGACAGCACCGACGCCCCGCATCGCACCACCCCGGAAACCCCCCACCGGAAAGCAGAAACAGACATGACGTACACCGCGGTCCTGCACCAGGCCGCTTCCCTTCTGCTGCAGCACCCCGGCGCCCGCTGGGTTGAGCGCCTGCCCCTGATCCGCGCCTCGCTCACCGGACTGCCCGGCGACGAGGCCGACATACTGCGCCGGTTCTGCGACTCGGTCGCCGGCACCCCTCAACTGGAGCTGTCCGCCCGCTACATCGTCACCTTCGACCGCAGCCGCCGCCGCACCCTGCACCTGACCTACTACACCGACGGCGACACCCGCCGCCGCGGCGAGTCCCTGCTGCGCTGGCAGCACCTGTACCGCGAGCACGGCTGGTACCCGCCCGCCGACGAGCTGCCCGACTTCCTGCCGCTGGCCCTGGAGTTCGCCGCCCGCTGCCCCGCCCCCGGCATCCGCGCCCTCACCGAGCACCGCGCCGCCCTCGAACTCCTGCGGATGGCCCTGACCGACCACCGCAGCCCGTACGCCGACGTGCTCGGCGCGGTCTGCCACACCCTGCCCGGGGCGGCCCCCGCCGACCGCGCCGCCGCCCTGCGCACGGCCCGCACCGGTCCGCCCGTCGAGACGGTCGGCCTGCTGCCCTTCGCCGACCTGCCGACGCCGACGGCACGGCCGCAGGAGGCCCGGCGATGAACCATCTGCACATCGCCCTGTGGGGCGTGCTGCCCTATCTCGTCGTCGCCCTGCTCGTGACGGGCACCGCCTGGCGCTACCGCTACGACCGCTTCGGCTTCACCACCCGCTCCAGCCAGCTGCACGAGCACCGCCTGCTGTCCGTCGGCGGGCCCCTCTTCCACTACGGCCTGCTGTTCGTCGTCGCGGGCCACGCCATGGGCCTGCTCATCCCCGAGTCGCTCACCGAACGGCTCGGCGTCCACGAGTGGCTCTACCACGTCAACGCGCTCGCCGTCGGCGGCACCGCGGGCCTGGCCACCCTCGCGGGCCTCGGCATCCTGCTGCACCGGCGGCTGCGCGTGCCCGCCGTGCGCGCGGCCACCAGCCGCAGCGACCGCGCCGTCCACCCGGTCCTGGCCACCGTCCTGCTCAGCGGCCTGTTCGCCACGGCCACCACGCTCGCCCCGCACCCCTACGACTACCGCAGAGGCGTGGCTCTCTGGTTCCGCTCCCTGTTCACCCTCGATCCCGACGTCGCCGCCATGTCCCACGCGCCGCTCGCCTACCAGGCGCACGCCCTGCTCGGCATGACGCTGTTCGCCCTGTGGCCGTTCAGCCGCCTGGTGCACGCCTTCACCGCCCCGGTCGGCTATCTCGCCCGCCCCTACGTCGTCTACCGCTCGCGGGGCGCGAGCACCCGGATCCCCGCGGCGCCCCGCCGCTGACCCGGGCCCCGCTCAGGCGGGGTCGCGGATGCCCGCGACCGTCGCCGCCCACTCGTCGGCCCCGTGCCCGAGGTCGATCGCCCTGCGGGCCGCGGTGAGCACGCCCCGCAGGGCGGACGCGTCGAGGCCGCGGTGCTCGGCGGCGTGCACGATGTGCTCGACGTTCGCGGCCTCCACGACGAGGTTGCTGGCCTCGGCGGGAAACGTGCCGGAGTCCAGGTCGGCGGCGGTGCCCTCGACCGAGCTCGCCAGGAGCGAGATGTTGGCCTTCAGATAGGGGACGAGGGCGGCGGCGGACACGCCGTCCTTCGCTGCCAGGGCGAAGCCGTGCACCATGCCGTACATCGCGGTCCAGAAGAAGTCGAGCAGGGCGAGGTCGTACACCGCGGCGAGGCCGTGGTCCTCGCCCACGTAGGCGCTCTGGCCGCCGAGCACCGCGAGCGTCGCCTCGTACTTCTCGTACGCGGACCTGGTGCCGCTGTGGAAGATCAGCGCGTCCGGCGTCCCGATCAGCTGGATCGGCACCATGACCGAGCCGTCCAGGTAGTCGACGCCGAGCCCGGCGGCCCAGGCGGCGGCCTCGCGGGCGCGTTCGGGGGTGTCGGACGTGAGGTTCACCAGGAGGCGTCCGGCGAAGTCGGCGGGGTCCGCCCGGTCGAGGATGGCCTGCGCGGCGGCGTAGTCCACGACGCAGACGACGACCACCTCGCCCGCGCGGACCGCTTCGGCGGGGGTGGCGGCGCGGGTGGCGCCCCGGGCGACGAGGTCGTCGCCCTTGCTCTGCGAACGGTTCCAGATCGTGGTGGGATGACCGGCGTCCAAGAAGGCGCCCGCGAGGGCCCGGCCCATGGATCCGAGGCCGAGGACGGTGACGGGAGGAAGGGAGTCCGTGTGCTGGTTCGTCATGACGACCATGCTCGACGGCCCCTCAACTCCCCACAAGTCCCGACTAATTAGTCAGGTACCCACCAGAAAGTAAGCATGGGCTCAGCCGAAGTCCAGCTCCCCGTAGGGCCGCCTGAACTCGTGGAAGCCCGGCTCCCCGGCCATCAGGACCACGCCGTCCCACAGCCGCCCGGCCGCCTCGCCCCTGGGGGCCGGGGAGACGACGGGCCCGAAGAGCGCGCCCGCGCCCTCGACGCGGAGCACGGGCGTGCCGACGTCGTCGCCCACCAGGGCGACGGCCGCCTCGTGCGAGGCGCGCACCGCGGCGTCGTACTCCGCGGTCATCGCCACGGACACCAGACCCGCGGGGAGCCCCGCCTCGGCGAGCGCGGCCGCCATGCCCGACCAGTCCTGCCGGGCATGGAGGTGGGCGCCGAGGGCGTCGAAGTACCGCCCGAGCGCCTCGTTGCCGTGCCGCTCGCGCACCGCCGCGCAGACTCTGCCGTGCGCCTTCATGTACTCCCCGTACAGCCCCTCGGGGTCCTCCGGGTCGACGTCCCGGTCCTCGTTGAGCGCGGCCAGGCTCATCACCCGCCAGCGCACGGCGATGTCCCGCACCCGCTCCACCTCGCGCAGCCAGCGCGAGGTGAGCCAGGTGTACGGACATACGGGGTCGAACCAGAAGTCGACGTGCACGCGGTGCCGTTCGGTATCGCTGACGTTCACTCAAACACCGTACGCCTTCCGTAAGTTGAGGCTTACGTACGCCCCTCGGGGAGTCGTGCGTCACGCCCTGTCCGCCGACCGGGCCAGGGCGGCCCTGAGCCAGTCGTCGGCCGCTCCCGGCGTCGGTTCGGGGCGGCGTCCCGAGGCAGGCGCGGTGAGTTCGGCGACGAGGTCCCAGTAGCCGTCCAGGCGCTGTTCGGCGGCGAGCCTTCGGTCGAGTCCGTGCCGGAAGCCGGGGGTGTCGCGGGCGCCGAGCGCGCCCGCGTGGGCGGCGACGAAGCAGTCGAGGGCCTCGCCCCGGTGCGGCGCCAGGCCTTCGCGGACGTCGGCCGCCGCCAGCGCGTACGCCTCGACCATGCCCTCGTACAGCACCTCGGGGCGGTAGCCGCGCCCGCCCCTGTGCGCCTCGGGCTGGAAGCGCGCGCCGCCCGTGCAGGGCGTGGAGACGAACGCCTGGAGCCGGGCGAAGGCGAGGACTTGGGCGGGCGTCGGATCGTCCGGAACCGGCGGCACGGCCCGCTCGACGACCGTGGCGACGACCCGCGCCGACATCCGCGCGGGCAGCCAGCCGCGCCAGAAGCGGGCGAGCGGTGCGGTGCTCGGCGGCGCGGCCAGGGCGCCGACCAGACGCAGCCGCTCGGGGCGCTCCCGCGCCGTGCAGTCGGCGACGAGCCGCAGCGCGGCCTCGCGCCAGCGCAGCGCGGTCAGGCGCGAGCCGACCTCGCGCAACCGCCCCGCGATGGCGCCCTCCAGCGCGTCCCCCAGGGCGTCGTCCCGCGCCAGGACCCGGCCCACCTCGGGCACCGGCAGGTCGAGGGCGCGCAGGGAGCGGATGAGGCGCAGCCGGTCGAGCGCCTCGGGGCCGTAGCGACGGTGGCCGCCCGCGCTGCGGGCGGCTTCGGGCAGCAGCCCTCGGTCGGAGTAGAAGCGGACGGTCTTGACGGTCGCGCCCGCCCGCTCGGCGAGCTGGCCGATGCTCCACAGGTCGTCGGTCGGCACGGCTTGAACCTCCCTCAGGGGGAGTTCCTACGGTACCGGCGAGCGCGGCGTCACCCCGGTGCCGGCCGCGCGGACCGAGACGTACGAGGAGGACTCTCATGACGACGTTCGTGCTGGTGTCGGGCGGGTACACGGGCGGCTGGATCTGGCGGGACGTGGCGGCGGGACTGCGGGCCGCGGGCGCGGAGGCGCATCCGGTGACGCTGACCGGCACGGGTGAGCGCCGCCATCTGGGCGGTCCGGGGACGGACTTGGAGACGCACATCGAGGATCTGACGCAGCTGCTCGACCACCTGGACGCGCCCGAAGTCGTGCTCGTCGGCTACTGCTACGGCATCTACCCGGCCGTCGGCGCCGCGGACCGGCGTCCGGGCCGGGTGGCACGGCTCGTGTATCTCGACTCCCCGATGCCGCAGGACGGCCGCTCCATGCTGGACCAGGTGCGCGAGCAGATGCCCGAAGGGGCGACCCGTGAACGCGTGCTGAGCCTTCGGGAGCGCGCCGAGGACGGCTGGCGGATTCCGGCGCCGACGCCGCGGGAGTGGCGGGAGTGGGGGAACCTCGCGGGCGTGACTCCGCGGGCGCTGGACCGGATCGTGCGCCTGGCGTCACCGCAGCCGCTCGGCCCGCTCGACCAGAAGCTGCGGCTCACCGGGGCGGTGGCGGACGTGCCGGTCACGGGCGTCTTCTGCACCGAGGGCGGCTCGATGGACATCGCCACCCTGGAGGGCCTGGTGGCATCCGGCCTGCCGCTGGTCCAGGGCCTGGTCGGCCCCGGCACGGGCTTCTTCGAGATCGCCACCGGGCACTGGCCGATGATCTCCGCCCCCGGCGAACTGACGGACGTGCTGCTCAAGTCCGCCGAGGGGGAGGGGCATCGGCTCGCGGCCCCTGCCGCTCGCGCCTAGCCGGCGCTTCCATCGGGCTCGCCGCCGGCCTTGTCGTAGGTGAGGAAGATGGTTCCGCTGTCGAGCAGCTTGGCGTCCGTACGCTCGTACAGCGTGGGCTCGAAGGCGCTCTTGTTCCCGAACAGCGGGATGCCCGAACCCAGCGCCATCGGGCTGAGCTTGACGACGAGCCGGTCGATCTCACCGCGCAGCACCCCGGCGAGCTCACCGCCGCCGCACAGCCAGATGTCCTTGCCCTCCTCGCGCTTGAGCTCGCGCACCCGCTCGACGGGGTCGGTGGCGACGAGCTCGACCTCCGGGGCGGGGAGTTCGGAGAGGCTCCGCGAGAACACCAGGTGCCTCAAGTGCGGGTAGCAGTCGGGGATTCCGGCGTCGACACCGATCTGGAACGTCTTGCGCCCCTCCAGGATCGTGTCGAAGTGGGCCCCCTCGCCACTGATGCCGAGGGCGGCCCTGGCCGGGGCGGGCAGCGTCTCCGGGTAGGTGGCGGCGAGGTGCTCCACATAGTCCTGCGCGACGGGCCAGAACCCGTCGGGCCCGGTGGGGTCGGCGCCGTCGGGCCCCGCGATGAATCCGTCGATGCTGACGGCGATGAAGTAGACGAGCTTTCGCATGTGACTCCTGTGGATCCCAGGGTGGAAGCGGCGCCCCGCTGTACGCGACGCTTGTTGTACTTCAAGTGAAGTGGTCAGAACGTAGTACTTCAGCTGGAGTGGTGTCAACGGTTTTCTTGGAAGCTGTCTGCCGGGCCGGGGGTCATCCCCTTCCCCGTGGTCGTCGGCGCAGGCCGGCGCCGAGGGGGACGGGGCCGGTGGGCCGCTTCAATCCCGCGGAGCGGGGTTCTGGACCAACCACTCCTGGAGTTCGCTGTGGCGGAACTCGTAGGCGCCGCCGACGATGCGGAGCAGGCCGGCGTGGTAGGCCCAGGCGAGGAAGGCGCCGGGGGACAGGGGCAGGCGGCCGAGGAGGCACGCCGTCAGCAGCAGGAGCCAGTAGGCCAGTCGCTCCACGACTGCCGTGGTCGCAAGCACGAGGGCCATGAAGACGACCCCGGCAAGCCCGAATTGCGATGCGACGCCTGTCCCCGTGAGGAACGGCACGAACAGAATGATCGGCACCAGCCACACGCCGGCGCTCCCCACCCGGCGCACCGCAGCCCGTGTCCGCTCCGCCCCCTGTTCTCCGAGCAGTGCGCATCCCAGGACGTAGCAGACGATGAGCCCGAGCGTGATGCCCGACGCGAGTCCGCCGTTCGGCCCGAGCGGGACATCGCTCCAGGCACAGCCGCACGCCAGGCATCCTCCCAGGAGCGAGAATCCGTTCGCGGTACCGCTGGAGTACAGATAGGAGCCGCCGAAGAACAACGCGACCACCCAGAAGACGAGCCCGTCCCCGGAGATCACACGGGCCACCAGCCCGGCGCCCAGACCGAGTACCGGGAGTACCGCGCAGGTAATGCGCCCCCGCTCACCTGTGTACGCGACGAAGGACTCCTGGACCACGAAGGAACAGGCCAGGGAGACGACCAGGACGCATCCCAGCACGTATCGCGCCTGGGCCGGGACCTCCACGTACCAGTCATTGACCCACACCACCGCGCCCAGCACCATCACGCCCACCAGAGCCCCCGTGTGGAGGATGACGACACACCCGCGCCGAACGGCCCCGCCCAACCTCTCGAGTGTCGGCACCCGCCGCACACCCACCCGTTCCGGGGGCCGCCACAGCCCCTCCTCGAACAACGGGAGCGCCGTGGTGACCGCAACACTCAGCGCCGTCCCGACCGCTACCGCCCAGGCGCTCCCGACCTGTTCCCCGCGGACCCACCACTCCTCGGGAAACAGGCGCGCCAGCGTGTCCGGGACCACCAGCAGGACCGCCGCGGCCAAGGCCAGGGCGATCGCCACGTACAGGGTCACCCTCACTCCCCGCCCGACGACCCGCCCCGGCGGCGCGATCTGCCCTTGAGGCCCCGCCACGCTCCGCAGCCACCGGTGCACCGCTCTCGGCTCGTACTCCGCCTGTCTCCCCCACACCGAACGCGCCCCCGTCACACTCAGCCGGGCCTGCCGCGCGGCGGCGTTCGCCGCGGCCGTGGCGGCGGCGACACAGTGCGCCAAGAGGTGTTCGCGCAGTTCGTCTGAGGTGTCGAAGCCCGTCAGAAGGCGGTGCGGCCTCGTCGGCCCGCCGTACACGGACAGGGCGAGGCTCAGATAGAACGGCGAGCCCAGCACCTCGGTCACCGCGCTGTCCGGCGCCGCGTCGCGCATCGCGTCGGCCACCGCGTCCATCGGGGAGCTCCGCCCGTCGGACCGCAGGTCCACGTACGTACGGGCCTGGTCGGCGTCGACCCCGTCGATGCGCAGGAGCGTCGCCTCTCTCAACCAGGCATGGTGTTCGGCGAGTTCGGTGTAGCGACGCTCACGGCAGGTCAGCACGAGCGGTGCACTGCCGACCACGGACTGATAGGCGTTGAGCTGTTCCAGGGCCTGGCGGGCGCGGGCGGGGCCGCGCTCCCCGGCGGCGTCGCTTTCCGTGTCCATCTCGTCCAGGCCGTCAAGCACCGGAATGACCAGGCGGCGCGCGACCAGTTGGACCGCGGCCGCGCCGGCCACCTCGTACAACGTGACGAGGTTGGCCGTGAGCCAGCGCTCAAGGCCGCCCTCGGCCCCGCGGCGGCTCCACCAGCGGCGAGTGCGCGGCGGCGGCAGGTCACGGATCGAGAGGCGGACCGGTACCGGAGAGCCGGGGGCACGCACCGCGAGGAGACGCACCACGAGATGCACCGCGAGGACCGTCTTGCCCGCGCCCGGCGCCCCGGTGACGATCAGGCGTCCCGGCGCCGCACAGTACGAGCGCGCGACGTCGGACAGGCGCTGCCGGCCCGGCGGCTCCGCGCCACCCGGGCGGGGCACCACATCGAGAGGAAGGTCCATGAGGTGTGCGCCGGTGCCCAGGATGTGGGTGCGCTCGGCTACCTCCACGTCCTCGACGGACCGTGCGAGCCGGTCCAGTTCGACCGCAAGCCCCTCGCTCTCCCGCTGCAGCCGCAGGGCACTCAGGCTGAGGGCCGAGCCGACGAGCAGGCCGATGACAGCGAGCGGGAGTCCCAACACCCCCGCGACGTCCTGGGGTGCGAGGCCGCCTCGGCCTACCGACCAGGCCGCCCAGCCCCCGCTCGCCAGCAGGGTCGTCACCCCGGCGGCCAGCAGCCATCGCACGCCCTGCCGCGGCCACCCCATGGACGGCAGCATGCCCGACGACCGACGGCCGGACCACCCCGTGCGCGGGGTGGTCCGGCCGTCGGTTACGCACCTGGTCGACAGGCGTTCCGGGGCGGGTCAGTGCTGCGGCTGCGGCTCGCGTTCCGTCGCCGTCTCCGATGCCTCCGCGGACACCGGGGCCGCGTCCCCGCCGTTCTTGCGCGGCAACAGCACCGCCACCAGCACCGTGCCCGCACCGAGGATCACCGCGCCGATCAGGCTGGTGTGGGCGACCGCGTCCGAGAAGGCGGAGCCGACCGCGTCGGCCATCTTGCCCGCGCCCTGGGCGAGTTGTTCGGCCTGGCCCTTGAGCTGGGCGGCCTGCTGCTGGGAACCGGCGTGGGCCGCCTTGTCGGCGAGCTCGCGCGCCTGGTCGCCGATGCCCTGCGCCACCGCGTAACCGGCGCCGACGGAGTCCTGCGCGGTGTCCAGCGTGCCGTCGGGCAGCTTCGCGCCGGAGGCGGCGGCCGCGTCGGAGAGCTTCGAGGAGTACGAACTGGCGAGCACCGAGCCGAGGATGGCGATGCCGAGCGAGCCGCCGAGCTCCAGGGAGGTGTCGTTGACCGCGCCGCCGACGCCGAGTTCGGACTCGGGGAACGCGCCCATGATGGCGTCCGTGCAGGGCGAGAGCGCCAGGCCGATGGCCAGACCCAGGATGATCAGCGGGGCGACGAAGTCACCGTACGAGGAGGTGGCGTCGACCCGCGTCAGGAGCGCCAGCGCCGTGGTGCCCGCGACCATGCCCGCCGAGACCGTGATCTTCATGCCGATGCGCGGCGTCAGATAGCCGGTGAGCGCCGAGCCGACGAAGACCGCGCCCGCGAGCGGCAGCATGCGCACGCCCGTCTCCAGCGGGTTGTAGCCGAGCACGAACTGGAGGTGCTGGGTGAGGTAGTAGAAGGCGCCGAAGACCGCGAGGAAGAACAGCGCGACCGCGAGGTTCGAGCCCGCGAAGCGGCGGTCGAGGAAGCGGCGGACGTCCAGGATCGGGTGCGGGTAGCGCAGCTCCCAGGCGATGAAGGCCAGCAGGCCGACGCCCGCGACGACCGCCGCGGAGATCGCCTTCGCGTCCCAGCCGAAGTGCGGTCCCTGGATGATCATGTAGACCAGCGCGCCGGTCCAGACGACGGAGAGCAGACCGCCGACGTAGTCGATCCGGTCGTGGTGCCCGGCCTTGGACGGCGGCACCAGGACGAGCGCGCCGACGATCGCGAGAGCGGCGATCGGCACGTTGATCAGGAAGGTCGACGACCAGCCGTGGTTCTCCAGGAGCGCGCCGGCGACCAGCGGTCCGGCCGCGATGGCGAGACCGGCCGTGGCGGTCCACAGCACGATCGCCTTGGCCCGCTCGGCGCGCGGGAAGGTCGCGGCGAGCAGCGAGAGCGTGGCGGGCATGATCATCGCCGCGCCGAAGCCCATCACCGCGCGGGCCGCGATGACCCCGCCGGAGCTGTCGACCAGCGAGCCCGCGACCGATCCGGCGCCGAAGACGACGAGACCGAGCACCAGCGCGCCGCGCCGGCTGTACTTGTCGCCGATCGCGCCGAGCAGCAGCATCAGGGCGGCGTACGGCACGGTGTAGCCGTCGATGACCCATTGCAGGTCGGAGCTGGAGAGCCCGAGGTCCTTGGTCATGTCGGGGGCGGCGACGGTCAGCGCCGTGTTCGCCATCACGATGATCAGCAGACTCAGGCAGAGCACGCCCAGTGCCCACCAGCGCCGCGCGTACGGCTGCTTCATCTCCTCGACCGGCTGCTTCATGAGTAGAGCCACCGAAGCCTCACCCTTCCATGGTCCATTTGCGTTCTGTTGCCCGGTGACCTTGCACAGCACTGTGCAATTACACACGACTGTGCAACTTACGCCACTGCACACCACTGTGCAAAACGGGACGGAGGCACCTGGTGAGCCCTCGGGGGCGAGCGCCGGACCGCCCGCTGACCCCGCGTGCACAATGGAGCCCATGAGCCGAGCCGACGCCAACCGCCGCCGCATCCTGGAGGTGGCACTCGCCGAGCTGCTGCGCGACCCGGAAGCGTCCATGGACCAGATCGCGCGCGCGGCGGGTGTCGTCCGCAGGACGGTGTACGGCCACTTCCCGAGCAGGGACGCGCTGATCGGCGCGCTCATCGACGGCGCGGTCGAGGCGGTCGCCGCGGCCCACGCCTCGGGCCGCGCCCGGTCGGACGACCCCGCCGAGTCCCTCGCCCACTCGATGGTCGCCGTCTGGGAGATCGCCGACGGCTACCGCCTGCTCGTCGCCCTCGCCCAGCGCAGCGTCGCGATGGAGGGCATCAGACAGCGCCTGGCACCGGTCCGCGAGCAGTGCGTGAACGTACTCCAACTCGGCCTGGAAAAGGGCGTGTTCACCTCGACCCTGCCGCCCGCCGCCCTCTCGTACGTCCACGAGCAGCAGCTCTTCGGCCTGATGGAGGCGGTGAACGACGACCTCCTCGACCCGAAGGACGCGGGCCTTGCCGCGGCGTCGACGGCACTGCTCTCGGCGGGCGTACCGATGGACCGGGTGCGGGAGATCATCGCAGACCTCTCCGCCTGACCGAACGGGCCGCGCCCGCACCCCACACCCCGAACCCCGCACCCCAAGCCCCAAAGCCACGCCCCCACACACGAACACGCCGCCCCCGACGCACGAGGGGGAAGTCTCGTGCGTCGCGGGCGGCGCAGGTCGGCCCCGTTCCGGTGGGGCCTGCCCGACGGGGCGGGCGGTCGGTGAGGGGCTACAGGGCCTTCGCCGGCTCCTTGCCGTCGCCCCGCGGCTCCGGCACGGTGTCCGCGTCGGCGTCCGCGTCCGCGCCCCGCGCCTCCGACGGCGCCGCGTCGCCGTGCCCGTCGTCGACCAACGTCCGCTCGTCGAAGGGCAGTTGACCGTCGAGGACCGCCGCGACCCGCTCCTTGTCGACCTCCTTGGTCCAGGTGCCGATCAGCAGCGTGGCGACCGCGTTGCCCGCGAAGTTGGTGAGGGCGCGGGCCTCGCTCATGAAGCGGTCGACGCCGATGATCAGGCCGACGCCGTCCACCAGGGCGGGCTTGTGCGACTGGAGTCCGCTCGCGAGGACCGCGATGCCGGAGCCGGAGACGCCCGCCGCGCCCTTGGACGCGATCATCATGAAGAGCAGCAGCGAGATCTGCTCGCCGACGCCGAGCGGCTGGTCCATCGCCTCGGCGATGAAGAGCGACGACATGGTCAGGTAGATCATCGTGCCGTCGAGGTTGAACGAGTAGCCCGTCGGGACCGTGATGCCGACGACGGGACGGCTGACCCCGAGGTGCTCCATCTTCGCGATGAGCCGCGGCAGCGCGGACTCGGACGAGGAGGTGGACACGATCAGCAGGAACTCACGGCCCAGGTACTTCAGGAGCTTGAAGAGGTTGACGCCGGTCACCAGGCGCAGCAGCGTGCCGAGCACGATGAGGATGAACAGGGCGCAGGTGACGTAGAACCCGATCATGATCGTGGCGAGCGCCTTGAGCGCGTCCACGCCGGTCTCGCCGATGACCGCGGCCATCGCGCCGAACGCGCCCACCGGAGCGGCCCACATGATCATGCCGAGGACCCGGAAGACCAGCTTCTGGATGTGCCCGATGCCGCGCAGCACCGGCTCGCCGGAGCGGCCCATGGCCTGCAGCGCGAAGCCCACGAGCAGCGCGACGAGCAGCGTCTGGAGCACCTCGCCCTGGGTGAAGGCGGAGACGATCGTCTTGGGGATGATGCCGAGCGCGAAGTCGACGAGGCCCTTGTCGGCCTCGTCGGCCGCCTCGTGGCCCGCGCCCTTCTCGGACTCGGTGATGTCCATGCCCGAACCCGGGTGCAGGATGTTGCCGACGAGGAGGCCGATGGCGAGCGCGACGGCGGACATCGCGACGAAGTAGCCGAGCGCGAGCCCGCCCACCTTGCCGACCTTCGCGGCCTGGCGGACCGAACCGACGCCGAGCACGATCGTGCAGAAGATGATCGGCGAGATCATCATCTTGATCAGGTTCACGAAGCCCGTGCCGAGCGGCTTCAGGTCCTTGGCGAAGTCCGGCCAGATGAAGCCGACGGCGATGCCGAGCAGCACGGCGCCGATGACGGCGATGTAGAGGTAGTGCGTGCGGTCCCGCTTGGCTGCGGGTGCCGCGTGTGGGTCGGCCGTGCTGGTCACGGGGCCCTCCTTGAACGACGACGTCGGCGTTGGGTGACGTAGGCGCGCAGCGGGTCGGTGACGCGCTGCGCGGGATACGCGCATCGGTGGCGCGCTCGCGGTGTACGTGGTGCACGTGCCCGGCGAGTGCGCGGCTGCCCGTAGTGCGTGCGGCTCACGTCCTGGGCGATCCCGGTGACTATCTCTCGCCCTGTGAGGCCGGTCACCCTTGCGTTCATTTAGTTCACGCTTAACGGACCAGGCAGACTTGCGGCATGTCCCGCACCCCTGGCCGCCGCCCGCGCCGCCTGCCGCGCAGCCTGGCGGGCCAGCTCTTCGCGATGCAGATCGTGCTGGTCACGGTGGTCGTCGCCGGGTGCGCGCTGTTCACGTACGTCAGCGACAAGCACCAGGCCGAGGAGGGCGCGCGGCGCCAGGCGACCGCGGCGGCGCGGGCGGTCGCGGACTCGCCCTCGGTGCGCGAGGCGATCGCGGGCGACGACCCCACGCGCGAGCTCCAGCCGTACGCGCGCCGGGTGCAGGGGCACACCGGCGTCGACTTCGTGACGATCATGGATCCGCGCGGTATCCGCTGGACGCACCCCGACAAGGACCAGATCGGCGAACGCTTCCTCGGCCACACCGCGGAGGCGCTGCGCGGCAGGACCTTCTCCGAGACGTACACCGGGACGCTCGGCGCCTCGGTCCGCGTGGTCACGCCGGTCAGGGCGGGCGAGGACGGCAAGGGGCCGATCATCGGCCTGGTCAGCGCAGGGATCACCATCGAGGAGATCACCGCCAAGGCGCGCGGCCAGCTGGCGGCGCTGCTCGGCGTCGCCGCCGCGGCGCTCGTCCTCGGCGCCATCGGGACGTACGTCATCAACGCCCGTCTGCGCCGCAGCACCCACGGCATGAACGCCGCCGAGCTCAGCCACATGCACGACTACCACGAGGCGGCTCTGCACGCGGTGCGCGAGGGACTCCTGATGCTGGACGGGCGGCGCCGTGTCGCGCTGATCAACGACGCCGGCCGGGAGCTGCTCGGCGTACGCGGCGACACGGTGGGCCGCAACGTCGCCGACCTCGGCCTGCCCGCGCCGCTGACGGGCGCGCTGCTCGCCGCCGAGCCGCGCGTCGACGAGGTGCACCTGACCGCCGACCGCGTGGTCGTCGTCAACACCTCGCCGGTCTCCGGCGGCGAGCGGCGCGGCACGGTCGTGACGCTGCGCGACCACACCGAGCTCCAGGCGCTCACCGGCGAGCTGGACTCCGAGCGGGGCTTCACCCGCGCCCTGCGCTCCCAGGCCCACGAGGCGGCCAACCGGCTGCACACCGTGGTCTCCCTCATCGAACTCGGCCGCGCCGACGAGGCCGTCGACTTCGCCACCGCGGAACTGGAACTGGCGCAGGCCCTCACCGACCAGGTGGTCGCCGCGGTCAGCGAACCCGTCCTCGCGGCCCTCCTCCTCGGCAAGGCCGCACAGGCCAACGAGCACGGCGTGGAGCTGGTCGTCTCCCAGGACACCAGCATCGACGACGGCATGCTCCCGGCGTCCCTGCCGCCCCGCGACCTGGTCACGGTCCTCGGCAACCTCATCGACAACGCGGTGGACGCGGCCCAGGGCTCCCCCGCGGCCCGCGTCACCGTCACGGCCCGCGCGGACGCGGCGGGCCTGCTGCTGCGCGTCGCGGACACCGGCCCCGGCGTCGACCCCGCCCAGCGCACCGCCGTACTCGAACGGGGCTGGTCCACCAAGGCGGCCACCGGCAGGGGCCTCGGCCTGGCCCTGGTGCACCAGACGGTGACGCGCAACGGCGGCACCCTGACCATCGAGGAATCCCCGGACGGCGGCGCCCAGTTCGAGGTAACCCTCTGCCAGACCCAGGGAGGCACCAGGTGACCATCCGCGTACTCGTGGTCGAGGACGACCCCGTGGCGGCCGACGCGCACGTCCTCTACGTGAACCGCGTCCCCGGCTTCGAGTCGACCGAGAAGCCCGCCCACTCCGCCGCCGAGGCGCGCCGCGTCCTGGACCGCACCGCGATCGACCTGATCCTCCTGGACCTGCACCTGCCCGACGGCCACGGCCTCCAGCTGGCCCGCTCGCTGCGCGCGGCGGGCCACCCCACGGACGTGATCGCGGTGACCTCGGCCCGCGATCTCGCGGTGGTCCGCGAGGGCGTTGCGCTCGGCGTGGTCCAGTACGTCCTGAAGCCCTTCACCTTCGCGACGCTGCGCGACCGCCTGACCCGTTACGCGGAGTTCCGCTCGGCCGCCGCCGACGGCGAGGCCACCGGCCAGGACGAGGTGGACCGCGCGCTCGCCACGCTGCGCGCGCCCGGCCCCGCCGCCCTGCCCAAGGGCCTCAGCGGCCCCACCCTGGAACGCGTCGTACGCACCCTGCGCGCGGCCCCCGACGGCCTGACCGCCACCGCGGCCGCCCAGTCGGCGGGCCTGTCCCGGATCACCGCGCGACGCTATCTGGAACACCTGGTGGAGACGGGCCACGCGGCACGCAGTCCGCAGTACGGCCAGGTCGGGCGTCCGGAACTGGTGTACCGCAGGCTGCCCGCCCCAGAGTGACCGGACGCCCCTTCAGAGCACCCCCAATAACAACGTTGTCACGATGATGACAAGCATCAACGCCGAGCCGCCGCACGGGCATTGACCTTGCTCCGAGCCCGCCCTTACGTTCACCGGGCAACCCCGCGTTGCGGCCCCCGCGTGGCAACCCGGCCGCGTCGGCCAGTAGGAGGTCGTGCCCGTGCGCCCTACCACCACCCCGCTGTTCCTCGCCGCCGCCACCCTGCTCGCCGCCGGCACCCTCACCGCGTGCGGCTCGGGCTCCGGCGACGACCCGGACACCGTGAAGGTCTCCTTCAAGCAGTCCACGGACAACCAGATCAGGGTCATGGACACCTATCTGGCGGACGTCAAGAAGCAGTTCGAGAAGGCGAACCCCGGCAAGAAGGTCAAGCTGGTGCCGATCAAGGCGCCGGACTCGGAGTACTACACCAAGCTCCAGCAGATGCTGCGCTCCCCCAAGACCGCGCCCGACCTGGTCTACGAGGACACGTTCCTCATCAACTCCGACATCACCAGCGGGTACTTGAAGCCGCTCGATCCCTATCTGGACAAGTGGAAGGACTGGGATCAGTTCATCGACACGTCCAAGTCGGCGGCGAAGGCGGCCGACGGCAAGACGTACGGCGTCCCGGACGGCACCGACACGCGCGGCCTCTGGTACAGCAAGGCGATCTTCAAGAAGGCGGGCCTGCCCGCCGATTGGCAGCCCAAGACCTGGGACGAGGTCCTGGAAGCGGCCCGCACCATCAAGAAGAAGGTCCCCGACGTCACTCCCCTGAACGTCTACACGGGCAAGCCCGCCGGTGAGGCGGCCTCGATGCAGGGCTTCGAGATGCTGGCGTACGGCACGGGCAAGAACCCCCTCTACGACCCGAAGTCCAAGAAGTGGGTCACGGGCAGCCAGGGCTTCAAGGACTCCCTGAGCTTCGTGGAGACGGTCTACAAGGACAAGCTCGGCCCGGACGTCTCGGACGCGCTCGACCCCAACTTCGCCACGCGCGTACGCGGCGAGCTCCTGCCCGAGGACAAGCTGGGCATCAACCTGGACGGCTCCTGGCTCCCGCAGGACTGGGGCAAGGGCGCGGGCCACGCATGGCCCGAGTGGTCGAAGAAGCTGGGCCTCGCCGCCATGCCGACCCAGCACGGGCAGGCGCCCGGCAAGGTGAGCATGTCCGGCGGCTGGACCTGGGCGATCCCCTCCAAGGCGGACAACCCCGACCTGGCCTTCAAGTTCATCGAGACGATGCAGACGAAGGCCAACGCGCAGAAGTGGTACATCGCGAACTCCGGCATCGCGGTCCGCAAGGACGTCGCGGCGGACCCCTCGTACATCAAGGCGCAGCCGGGCCTGAAGTTCTTCACGGACCTGGTCGCCACGACGAACTACCGCCCCGCGTACCCCGCGTACCCCAAGGTCTCCACGGCGATCCAGGAGGCGATGGAATCCGTGACGACGGGCGACGCCTCGGTCGACAAGGCGGCGTCCTCGTACGACGAGGAAGTCTCCTCGGCAACGGACGGCGAGGTCACCCACAAGTAACTCCCCCTCCGCGACGCGGCCGACGCCCCACAACCGCCCTTCGGCGACGGGTGCTGTGCCCACGCCGGCCCACAGCGGGGGCCCCACCGGCCCGCGGCCGCGAGCGCTCCTGAGGGGACGCGGCGGTATGTCTGCCCGGAGCACTGGTGGCCACGAGCCGAGGTGCATAGGTGTGGCGGCTCACCGGGATAGCGAGGACGGACATACCGCCGTGGCCCCGCCCCACGACGGCCGTGGCGTACAACCCCCCGGCCGCCCCCAAGACCCCGAACCCGCACCACCCCCAGAGAGTGAGTGCCGAAGGTGAAACCCGCACCCACCACGAAGACCCGCCTCACCCGCCCCCTCCTACGCGCCCTCCCCGTCTCCCCCGCCGCCATCCTCCTGCTCCTCTTCCTCGCAGGCCCCATCGGCTACTGCGCCTACATCGCCTTCACCGACCTCCAACTCACCGGCCAGGCCGAATCCAGCTTCGTCGGCTTCGACAACTTCCGCGAAGCCTTCGGCGACGAACGCTTCCTGAACGCCGTCTGGCTCACCCTCGTCTTCACCGTCCTCTCCTCCCTCGTCGGCCAGAACACCCTGGGCCTCGCCCTCGCCTCCCTCATGCAGCGCGCCTCCAAGCCGGTCCGCACCCTCACCGGGGCGATCGTCGTGACGGCCTGGGTGCTGCCCGAGGTCGTCGCCGGCTTCCTCCTCTACGCGTTCTTCCGCCGCGAGGGCACCCTCAACGCCGTCCTGGACTTCCTCCATCTCCCGTCCCAGAACTGGATGTTCACGCTCCCGATCCTCGCGGTCTCGTTCGCGAACGTCTGGCGCGGCACGGCCTTCTCGATGCTGGTCTACTCCGCCGCGCTGAACGAGATCCCGAAGGAGATCACGGAGGCCGCCGAGGTCGACGGCGCGAGCGGCTGGCGCCGCATGTGGCACATCACGCTGCCGATGATCCGCCGCTCGATCGGCACGAACCTCATGCTCAACACCCTCCAGACGCTCTCCGTCTTCGGCCTGATCTGGGTGATGACCCGCGGCGGCCCCGGCAACCGCAGCCAGACGCTCCCGCTGTTCATGTACGAACAGGCCTTCCAGAAGAGCATGATCGGCTACGGCACGGCCGTGGCCCTGCTGCTGCTCCTGGTCGGCTCGCTGTTCTCGCTCGTCTATATGCGCCTGCTGCGCACGGAGGTCTGACGTGCCCGCCAAAAGAGCCTCGCGCACGCTGCGTTCACGCCGTACGAAACACCGCCTGGCGGCCGACGCGGGCCTGCTGGTGGTGGCCGCCGCGTTCGTGCTGCCGCTGGCCTGGGTGGTCCTGTCCTCCTTCGACCCGAAGGCGGACCTGCGGGTGCGGCTGCCCGGCAGCCTCACGCTGGACAACTACGACAAGGTCCTGACGCCCGAGATCACCTTCACCCCGCTCCTGAACAGCCTGCTGCTCTGCGGCGGCGGCACCCTGCTCACGGTGGTCTGCGCGGCGCTCGCGGCGTATCCGCTCTCGCGCTACCGGTCGCGCCTGAACCGCCCGTTCATGCTGACGATCCTGTTCGCGACGAGCCTGCCGATCACGGCGATCATGGTCCCGGTGTACGCCCTGTTCGTCCAGGTCGACCTGATCGACACGATGCAGGGCACGATCTTCTTCTTCGCGGCGTCCCAACTCCCCTTCGCCATCTGGCTGATGAAGAACTTCATGGACGGCGTGCCGAAGGAGCTGGAGGAGGCGGCGTGGACGGACGGCGCGTCGTCGTTCCAGTCGCTGCTGCGGATCGTGCTCCCGCTGATGGGTCCGGGAGTGGCCGTGGTGACCGTCTTCTCCTTCGTCATGATGTGGGGCAACTTCTTCGTCCCCTTCATGCTCCTGCTCACCCCGGAGCAGATGCCCGCGTCGGTGAGCATCAACGACTTCTTCGGCAACAAGGGCACCGTGGTCTACGGTCAGCTGGCCGCGTTCTCGATCATCTACTCGACCCCGGTGATCCTCTTGTACGTCCTCGTCTCGCGCCGCCTGGGCGGCGGCTTCGCACTGGGCGGAGCCGTGAAGGGCTGACCGCCCCCGGAGACCGCCCGAGGGGAACCGCACCGACCGGCCACCGCGCGGGGACAGAACTGTGACATCGCTTCGCAGGCATACGTCCCCCGCACCCCATTCGTCACGACTCAACCACCTGGTATCGGCCATCGGCTGGGACTAGCGTGCTGAACTCGCGCCCTCTCCCACCTCGCCAGGAGCCGACAGTGAACCGCCCTCTCCGCCTAGCGACGGCCGCGCTCGCCGCGTCCGCAGCCCTGCTCCTGTCGTCCTGCGGCAGCGAGGACAAGCCGAAGGACGACGACAAGATCGCCGGAGCGGAGCAGGGCGACGAGCAGAAGCCGAAGGCGCCGAGCGAGCCGGAGCAGCGTGCGGACCGCCCGAAGATCGAGCTGCCTTCGGACCTCACGTACGAGTTCGCGTGGGCGAAGACGGGCGACAAGACCAAGGACGCGGTGCTGGCCGACACCGAGCAGTACGTGAAGGCCGTCGACCTGGCCATCGCCGAACAGGACCCGCTGCACAAGGCGTACCGCTTCTACTCGGAGGGCACGGCCGCGGCCGGGAGCCAGAAGTTCGTGAAGGAGTACGTCGACTACAAGGACCGGATCACCGGCGAGAAGCGGTACTTCAACGCGCGCGTCGACCTCTCCGGCACCAAGAAGGCGGGCCTCGTCTACTGCGAGGACCAGCGCAAGGCGCACAACAAGAACATCAAGACCGGGAAGACCGCCGCGGCCGGGGCGCCTTCCAAGGACGACTTCGTGCTGTACAGCAGCCGGCTGCGACTGAACGACAAGGGCGTCTGGGTCACCGAGACGACCACATCGGACCGGGGGAACGACACATGTCAGCCATGAGACGAACCAGGCCACTGATAGCCGCCGGAGCCCTGGCGCTGGCCGCGACCCTGCTGGTGCCGGGCGCCGCCTCGGCGCGCACCGGGCACGGCGGGACCGCCAACGGCGATGCCAAGGGCCCCACGGAGGACGGCGGTGACGGCTCCCTCCTCGCCTCCGCGGGCGGCATCGTCTACGACCGCTCCAAGAACGGCTCGGGACCCAGGACCGGCGCGGTCGCCCCCACGGGCACCTACAAGCCGCCGCCGTGCTGGTACGGCCCCACCTACACGCCCGCCCAGTTCAAGAAGGAGCGCGAGGCGGTCTGGGCCGTGGACTCCACGGGCTACGAGTGGGACGCGAAGCAGCGCAAGAAGTACGTCGAGGGCGAGCCGTACAAGGACTTCAACATGGACAAGGAGGGGAAGGGCTACTGGTGGACGTCGTTCCCCAACAAGTCGTACCCGCCCGGCTGGGACTCGTGCGACAAGGAGACCTTCTGGGTCGACAAGGGTGACCCGCCCCCGCCGGACGCCCCCGAGGCGATCGACCCGGAGATCCTGGCGAAGCTCGCCCTCGCCGAGATCCGCGTGCCCGGCACCAAGGTGTCCCTGGCTCCCGGGAACGGGACGAAGGTGAACCTGCCGACCTGGGCGTGGCTCGACGGCGCGGAGTTCAAGCCGGTTTCGGTGACGGCCTCGGTGCCGGTCCTCGGCATCGAGGCGACGACGACCGCCGAACCGGTCTCCCTGAAGATCGACCCCGGCACGTCGGACGCCGAGACGTACCCCGGAGCGGGCGTCTGCCCCATCACGAACGGCCGGATCGGTGAGCCGTACGCCAAGGGCAAGTCGAAGCAGACCCCGCCCTGCGGTGTGAAGTACCTGCGCTCGTCGGGCAAGGCGTCGTTCCCGCTGCGGGCCACGGTCACCTGGAAGATCCACTGGACCGGGACCGGGCAGAACGCGCCGAAGGACCTGCCCGACGGCGAGTTCGGCGCCGAGCAGGACGTGGTGGTGCAGGAGATCCAGTCCATCAACCGCTAGCCGCCGTGCCGCCGCCGCGCCACGGCGGCCCGCCTGGGATCACTGGCGTCGAAGGGGGAACGCCGTGCGGGGGCGGTTGCTGAACGGTCGGTACGAGCTGCGCGCGCCGATCGGCGCGGGCGGCATGGGCCAGGTCTGGCGGGCGCACGACAGGAGCCTGGACCGCGAGGTCGCGGTCAAGCTCCTGGTGCGCGAGACGACGGCGGGCGAGGACGAGCAGCGCCAACTCCTCGCCCGCTTCCGCCGGGAGGCCCGCGCCGCGGCTGCCCTGAACAGCCCGTACATCGTCGCCGTGCACGACCACGGCGAGGACGGCGGCACCCCGTACCTGGTGATGGCGCTGGTACGGGGCCGCTCGCTCGACCAGGTGCTCCGCGAGGACGGCGCGGTCCCGGTCGCGGACGCGCTGCGCTGGGCGGCGGACATCTGCCGCGCCCTGGACGTGGCGCACGCGGCGGGCATCGTGCACCGCGACGTCAAGCCGGGCAACGTGATGGTCACGGGGGACGACGGCGTCGCGCAGGTCGTCGACTTCGGCATCGCGACATTCGTCGAAGGCGCGGCGGGGGCGGCGGGCGACGCGCGGCTCACCAGGACCGGGCAGTCGGCGTTCGGCAGCGTGCCGTACCTGGCGCCGGAGCGGTGGCGCCAGGAGCCGGGCGACGGACGGACCGACCTCTACGCGCTCGGCTGCGTCCTGTACGAACTCCTGGTCGGGCAGCCGCCGTTCACCGGCTCGGCGGTCGGCGTGATGTACGGCCACGTCCATGACGCGCCGCCGCGCCCGGGTGCGGTGCGCCCCGGGGTGCCGGAGCCCGTGGAGCGGCTGGTCCTCGACCTGCTGGCGAAGGACCCCGCGGACCGTCCGCGGGACGCGGCGGCGACGCTGGCCAGGATCGGGGCGGCGGGCCCGCCGCCGACGGAGGTCACGAGGCCCGCGCCGCGCCCCGCGGACCCGACCACCCGGCAACCGGCCCCCGTCACCAAGACCACCGCCCCGGTCAGTTCCTCCCGTTCGCGCTTCCGTGGGCGACGACTCGTCCTGACCGCCGCCGCGCTCCTCGTGGTCGGCGTGCCCGCGGGGTTCGGGGTGCACGCGCTGGCCACGGATGACGACGCCGTGACGGGCGCGCCGGCGGGCGACGTGGCGACGGTGTACGAGATCGGGGTGGCCCACAGCTACCGGCACGTGGGCGCGGACCAGAACGCCGACGCGGAAGAGAAGGCGGAGTACGAGCAGTTCACGACGCAGCAGCGGCGTACCGTCGAGTCCGCGTTCAAGGAGGTGCTCGGCACGGAGGGCGCCCAGCGGTTCCGGGTCGTGCCGGTGGCCGCGGACGGCGACACGAGCGCGCGGGCGATGCTGGCGAAGCACCCGAGGATGCTCGCCGTCATCGGTGACACCGTGGACTTCTCCTGGGTGCACGACACGGACGAGGCGTTCCTGCCCGAGATCAGCACCTGCACCCCGTACGCCCACCCGGGTGGCGCGTTCGCCGTCCCCGCGGACGACGCGCGCCAGGGCGAGGCGATGGCGCGCTATCTCCGTGCGGAGACCGGCGCGCGCCGGGTGCTCGTCGCCGAGGAGAAGCTGTGGGTGGACCGGGCGGACGGGATCGCCACCGGTCTGCGCGCGGGCGGCGCGAGCGCCGAAGGTCTCGACGTCGACCCGGACGAGGTGACGGCGGCGCGGATCCCCGCGCTGGTCGCGGCGGCGCGGGCGGACGCGGTCGTGGTGCCCACCGGCACGTCGGTGCGGCTCTGGTCGAAGGCGCTGAAGGCCGACGGCTTCCACGGCCCGGTCCTGACCCAGGGCGACGAGGAAGGCACCTGCGCGGACTCCGCGGACCTCGCCCGCGCCGCGTCACGCGACAAGGACGTCCCCGACGGAGTCGTCCGCGCCCGCAACCACGCGGGCGAGCCCGACGAGAACCTCCCCGCCCGGGGCAACCGCGAACTCTCCGACGGCGCGTCGGCCCTGGCCACAGCCCTGCAAAAGCTCCCCACCGACGCCTCCCCCAGCTCCCTGCGCCACACCCTGGACCGCGAGATCCAACAGGTCTCGGTGAACGGCATCCTCCACGAGGTCTCCTTCGACAAGCGCCGCTCGACCCACACCTGGCCGGTCTGGTTCGACCGCCGCGACGGCGACCGGTGGACGGAGATCGGTACGGTGGAAACAGAGTTCAAATCGATCCGGCAGTGACGGGGGAAGACGCATGGGGGGCCATCGGCCTGCGGATTGGCACGCACCGGCCGGCTGCATCGCCGACACCAACCACTCGCGAGGACCATGCCCGACGACATCACTCCCCTCGACCTCATCCTGCTCGCCGACGAAGAGGGCAACACCGTCCGCGTCACGGCGCTGGGGCGTTACCCCGGGCAGGCCGACATGCTCACGGCCGAGATCGTCGTCGAGACGCCCTTCGTCCGTGGCCGGCTCGACCTCGCCCTGTGGGGCTCGCGGCTGGAGCAGTGGGGGCGTGTCCTGGATCGGCTGGAGGCGGGGGAGGACGCCGGGTGGATGACGGTCGAGAGCGGGCCCTCGCTCTCGGTTCGGCTCCGGGGAGAGCGTGACTGCCCGGAGGTGGTCGTCGAGGACGTCACCACTTCCATGGTGACTGTCGTGGTGCCCGTGGACCTGCCGGACGACTGGATCGCGCGGCACCGGGAGCGCCTCGCCACGCTGTCGGCCGCGTGGGCGCCGGAGTAGAGCTGAGGGGAGAGTTGAGGGGCAGGGAGGAGGGTTACAGGCGCGGCGGCGCGCCTCGTGCCCTTACGTCCCGTCGTACGTACCTTCGCACCAATCCGCAACCTCGTAGAAACGCACCGTAGTCACCACCCCCGTGGGCGCCTACGGTGTGCCCGTGCAACCGAGCCAACCGCCGCACCAGCCCACGCCGCCCTTCAACTTCCCTGCCGCCCGCCGTCTGCGTGAAGCGCTCGGCATGGCGCCAGGGCACGTCGCGTACGGCATGCGCGCCAGTTACGGGCTCGCCCACATCACGCCCGACACGATCATGGCCTGGGAGCGGGGGCTCTCCTCGCCCACCTCCGCCGAGCTGACCGCCCTGGCCGCGACGCTGTGGTGCTCGCCAGGTGAACTCATGGGCGCGGCGCGGACGTTGCGCGAGCACCGGCTCGCGCGGGGGCTCGCGCCCGAGGACGTGGCGCGGGAGTCGGGCGTGGAGATCCAGGCGTATCTGCGCATGGAGGAGACCGGCGTCTGGCGCGGGAACGAGCGGCAGTCGGCGGCGCTCGCCCGGGTCCTGGATCTGGCGCTGCCCGACTTCGTGCACGTCACGGGGCGCGCCGAGCCGCTGACCGAGCTGCTGCGCAGCGCGGTCACCACCCGCTGGCAGGGGTACGTGCGGCCGGTGAGCAAGCTGCTGGCGGTGGAGAAGCGGCAGATCGAGGGCGTGCTGCGGCAGCTGCACGAGGACTATCAGTCGCGGATGGCGCGGACCCTGAGCTGGGGCGGCGGCGCGGGTTCCGACGCCTCGGGGGAGGCCGGCCGGGACTTCCTGGACCGAATCCTCGAACAATTCTGGCCCCTGGTCCGCGGCGGCCGGGACTGACGGCCCGAATCCGCCGGGACCAAGGACCGTGGCCGGGCGGCCGAAGGGCCGCGGGCCGGGTCGTGGGGCGCGGTCAGAAAACCGACTCGGCCTCGTCCATCCGGTCCTTCGGGACCGTCTTCAGCTCGGTGACCGCGTCCGCGAGCGGCACCATCGTGATGTCCGTGCCGCGCAGCGCCGTCATCCTGCCGTACTCCGCGCGGTGCGCCGCCTCCACCGCGTGCCAGCCGAAGCGGGTCGCGAGGACGCGGTCGTACGCCGTGGGGGTGCCGCCGCGCTGGACGTGGCCGAGGATGACCGGCTTGGCCTCCTTGCCGAGGCGGGACTCCAGTTCGTAGGCGAGGGCCGTGCCGATGCCCTGGAAGCGCTCGTGGCCGAACTGGTCGATCGCGCCCTTGCCGTAGTTCATCGTGCCGTCCTGCGGGTGCGCGCCCTCGGCCACGCAGATCACCGCGAACTTCTTGCCGCGCGAGAACCGCTCCTCGACCATCGCGACCAGGTCGGCGGGGTCGAAGGGCCGCTCGGGCAGGCAGATGCCGTGGGCGCCGCCCGCCATGCCGGACTCCAGGGCGATCCAGCCCGCGTGCCGGCCCATGACCTCGACGACCATCACGCGCTGGTGCGACTCGGCGGTGGTCTTGAGGCGGTCCATGGCCTCGGTGGCCACGCCGACGGCGGTGTCGAAGCCGAAGGTGCGGTCCGTGGCGGAGATGTCGTTGTCGATGGTCTTGGGGACGCCGACGACGGGCAGGCCCGCGTCCGAGAGCATCTTGGCGGCCGTCAGGGTGCCCTCGCCGCCGATCGGGATCAGCACGTCGAAGCCGATCTCCTGGGCGAGCTCCTTGGCGTTCTCGCAGGCCGCGCGGAAGCGGTCGCGCTCCAGGCGGGACGAGCCGAGGATCGTTCCGCCGCGGGCCAGGATGCCGCTGACCGCGTTCAGGTCGAGGGGACGGTAGCGCCCGTCGAGCAGGCCCGCGTAGCCGTCCTCGAAGCCGATGACCTCGTCGCCGTAGTGCGTGACGGCGCGGTGCACGACCGACCGGATCACTGCGTTGAGGCCGGGGCAGTCGCCGCCCGCGGTGAGAATTCCGATACGCATCGCGCTGTGTCTCCTGCTCGCTGTTGGTACTTGTGAGCCGGTCCGATTGTTCCACGGTCGCAAGGGGGTCGCCGCTCACGGATGTCCGACGGATGCACGTGCGATCCCCGGGCAGGGGCCTTATGGCCCTTGCTCCAGGGCCTTTCGTCCGGCGGGCGGCCTAACCAGCCGCAGAGGTATTGTCAAGGGGGCAGCGCCGCGATATCGGACCATTTGTCCCTTACCGGCCCGCCTGCCGATCGGCAGGCGGCGAAGACATCAGCAGGCAGCGAAGAAGGGGAGACCACGCGTGACGCGCAGCGTGTACGTGACCGGGATCGACCGCGGCGACGGCCGTCAGGTCGTCGAGCTGGGAGTGATGGAACTCCTGACCCGCCGGGTCGACCGGGTCGGCGTCTTCCGTCCGCTCGTCCACGACGGGCCCGACCGCCTCTTCGACCTGCTGCGGTCCCGCTACCGCCTCTCGCAGGACGCCGCGACCGTGTACGGCATGGACTACCACGAGGCGTCCGCGCTCCAGGCGGAGCAGGGCACCGACGAGCTGGTCTCGCGGCTGGTGGACCGCTTCCACCGGGTGGCGCGGGACTACGAGGTCGTCCTCGTGCTCGGCACCGACTTCGCCGCCACCCAGCTCCCCGACGAGCTGGCGCTCAACGCGCGGCTCGCCAACGAGTTCGGCGCCTCCGTGCTCCCCGTGGTCGGCGGCAAGAACCAGACCGCCGAGTCGGTCCGCGCCGAGACCCGCAACGCCTACCGCGCGTACGACAGCCTGGGCTGCGACGTACTCGCGATGATCACCAACCGGGTGGCGCCCGCCGACCGCGACGAGATCCACGAGCGCCTCGAGGCCCGGCTCCCCGTGCCCTGCTACGTGCTGCCCGACGAGCCCGCGCTCTCCGCGCCCACCGTCGCGCAGATCGCCCACGCCCTCGGCGGCCGCGTGCTGCTCGGCGACGACGCGGGGCTCGCGCGCGACGCCCTGGACTTCGTCTTCGGCGGCGCCATGCTGCCGAACTTCCTGAACGCCCTGACCCCCGGCTGCCTGGTCGTGACCCCCGGCGACCGCGCCGACCTGGTGGTGGGCTCGCTCGCCGCGCACAGCGCGGGCACGCCGCCCATCGCGGGCGTCCTGCTCACCCTGAACGAACAGCCGGGGCAGGAGATACTCACCCTCGCCGACCGACTCGCCCCCGGCACCCCGGTGGTCGCCGTCTCCGGCGGCTCCTTCCCGACCGCCGCCGAGCTCTTCGCGCTGGAGGGCAAGCTGAACGCGGCGACGCCTCGCAAGGCGGAGACCGCGCTCGGTCTGTTCGAGCGGTACATCGACACGGCCGACCTGCTCAACCGCGTCTCGGCGCCCAGCAGCGACCGCGTCACGCCGATGATGTTCGAGCACAAGCTGCTCGAACAGGCCCGCGCCGACAAGCGCAGGGTCGTGCTGCCCGAGGGCACCGAGGAGCGCGTCCTGCGCGCCGCCGACGTGCTGCTGCGCCGCGGCGTCTGCGATCTGACGCTGCTCGGCCCGGTCGAGCAGATCCGCAAGAAGGCCGCGGACCTCGGCGTGGACCTCGCCGACTCCGAGCTCATCGACCCGGTCACCTCCGAGCTGCGGGAACGCTTCGCCACCAAGTACGCCGAGTTCCGCGCCCACAAGGGCGTCAGCGTCGAGCTCGCCTTCGACGTCGTGGCGGACGTGAACTACTTCGGGACGCTGATGGTCCAGGAGGGCCTCGCCGACGGCATGGTCTCCGGCTCCGTGCACTCCACGGCCGCCACCATCCGGCCCGCCTTCGAGATCATCAAGACCAAGCCGGAGGCCTCGATCGTCTCCTCGGTCTTCTTCATGTGCCTCGCCGACAAGGTCCTCGTCTACGGCGACTGCGCGGTGAACCCGGACCCGAACGCCGAGCAGCTCGCGGACATCGCCGTCCAGGCGGCCGCCACCGCCGAGCAGTTCGGCGTGGACCCGCGGATCGCGATGCTCTCGTACTCGACGGGCACCTCGGGCTCCGGCGCGGACGTCGACAAGGTCCGCGAGGCCACCGAGCTGGTGCGGGCCACCCGCTCCGACCTCAAGATCGAGGGCCCGATCCAGTACGACGCGGCCGTGGAGCCCACGGTCGCCGCGACCAAGCTGCCGGAGTCCGACGTCGCGGGCCAGGCCAGCGTGCTGATCTTCCCGGACCTGAACACCGGCAACAACACGTACAAGGCCGTGCAGCGTTCGGCCGGCGCGATCGCCGTCGGACCGGTCCTCCAGGGTCTGCGCAAGCCGGTCAACGACCTGTCCCGCGGCGCGCTCGTCCAGGACATCGTCAACACCGTCGCCATCACGGCGATCCAGGCCCAGGCCCAGACGCCGGCCAGGGCCACCAGCTGATCCCCCACAGAAAGCGTCTCAATTCCGTGACCGCTACGCGCGTACTCGTCCTCAACTCCGGCTCCTCGTCGGTGAAGTACCAGCTGCTCGACATGCGCGACAGCGCACGGCTCGCCGTCGGCCTGGTCGAGCGGATCGGCGAGGAGACCTCGCGGCTCAAGCACACCCCGCTGACCGGCGGCGCCGAGGTGCGGGAGCGCGAGGAGCCGATCGCCGACCACGAGGCGGCGCTCAAGGCCGTCGCGCGGGAGCTGGCCGCCGACGGCCTCGGCCTGGACTCCCCCGAACTGGCCGCGATCGGCCACCGGGTGGTGCACGGCGGTCTGAAGTTCACCGCGCCGACCGTGATCACCGACGAGGTGCTCGCGGAGGTCCAGCGCCTGGTGCCGGTGGCCCCGCTGCACAACCCGGCGAACATCACCGGCATCCGCACCGCCCAGGCCCTGCGCCCCGACCTGCCCCAGGTCGCCGTCTTCGACACCGCGTTCCACACGACGATGCCTGAGTCCGCGGCGCGCTACGCGATGGACGTGAAGACCGCCGACGAGCACCGCGTGCGGCGCTACGGCTTCCACGGCACCTCGCACGCCTATGTGTCCCGCGAGACCGCGAAGCTGCTCGGCAAGGCGCCCGAGGACGTCAACGTCATCGTGCTGCACCTGGGCAACGGCGCCTCCGCCTCGGCCGTACGGGGCGGGAAGTGCGTCGACACCTCGATGGGGCTCACGCCGCTGGAGGGGCTCGTGATGGGTACCCGCTCCGGTGACATGGACCCCGCGGTCATCTTCCACCTGGCCCGGGTCGGCGGGATGTCCATCGACGAGATCGACGTCCTGCTCAACAAGAAGAGCGGTCTGATCGGGCTCTGCGGCGACAACGACATGCGGGAGATCCGCCGTCGCGTCGACGAGGGCGACCAGGAGGCCACGCTGGCCTTCGACATCTACGTCCACCGGCTGAAGAAGTACATCGGCGCCTACTACGCGGTGCTCGGCCGGGTCGACGCCGTCGCGTTCACGGCGGGCGTCGGCGAGAACGCGGCGCCGGTGCGCGAGGCGGCCGTGGCCGGTCTCGAAGAGCTCGGCCTCGCGGTCGACGGCGAGCTCAATTCCGTACGATCCGACGAAGCGCGGCTCATCTCGCCGGAGTACGCACGCGTGGCCGTGGCCGTCGTCCCGACGGACGAGGAGCTGGAGATCGCCCAGCAGACCTACGCCCTGGTCGGCGCGGTCGGTCAGGCCGGCGCCCCGGCCTGACCGCAACGACTGAGCGGCCGTCCGCCCATTTGTAGATTCCACCAGACGGAATATTCCGAAGCGAAACAAACCGATAGGATCGCCCCCATGCGCCGTTCCAAAATCGTCTGCACGCTGGGCCCCGCCGTCGACTCCGAAGAGCAGCTCGTCTCGCTGATCGAGGCCGGCATGAACGTGGCCCGCTTCAACTTCAGCCACGGCACCCACGCCGAGCACCAGGGTCGCTACGACCGTGTGCGCGCGGCCGCCACGAAGACCGGCCGCGCGGTGGGCGTGCTCGCCGACCTCCAGGGGCCGAAGATCCGCCTGGAGACCTTCGCCGAGGGCCCCGTCGAGCTGGTGCGCGGTGACGAGTTCACCATCACCACCGAGGACGTGCCCGGCGACAAGTCGATCTGCGGCACCACCTACAAGGGTCTGCCGGGCGACGTCTCCAAGGGCGACCAGGTCCTGATCAACGACGGCAACGTCGAGCTGCGCGTCGTCGAGGTGGACGGACCGCGCGTGAAGACGATCGTCGTCGAGGGCGGTGTCATCTCCGACCACAAGGGCATCAACCTGCCCGGCGCGGCCGTGAACGTGCCCGCGCTCTCGGAGAAGGACATCGAGGACCTGCGCTTCGCCCTGGCGATGGGCTGCGACATGGTCGCCCTGTCCTTCGTGCGCGACGCCAACGACGTCAAGGACGTCCACAAGGTGATGGACGAGGAGGGCCGCCGGGTCCCCGTCATCGCCAAGGTGGAGAAGCCGCAGGCCGTCGCCAACATGGAGGGCGTCGTCGCGGCGTTCGACGCCGTGATGGTGGCCCGTGGCGACCTGGCCGTCGAGTACCCGCTCGAGAAGGTCCCGATGGTGCAGAAGCGCCTCGTGGAGATGTGCCGCCGCAACGCCAAGCCGGTGATCGTCGCGACCCAGATGATGGAGTCGATGATCACCAACTCGCGCCCCACGCGCGCCGAGGCGTCCGACGTCGCCAACGCGATCCTGGACGGTGCCGACGCGGTCATGCTGTCGGCCGAGTCGAGCGTCGGCGCGTACCCGATCGAGACCGTCAAGACGATGTCGAAGATCGTCAAGGCGGCCGAGGAGGAGCTGCTCGCCAAGGGTCTCCAGCCGCTGGTGCCCGGCAAGAAGCCGCGTACGCAGGGTGGTTCGGTGGCCCGTGCCGCGTGCGAGATCGCGGACTTCCTGGGCGCCGAGGCGCTGATCGCCTTCACGCAGTCCGGTGACACGGCCCGCCGCCTGTCCCGCTACCGCGCGGCCCAGCCGATCCTGGCCTTCACCACGGACGAGGCGACCCGCAACCAGCTCACGCTGAGCTGGGGCGTGGACACCTACGTCGTGCCGCACGTCGACAACACCGACGCGATGGTCGAGCTGGTCGACGCCGAGCTGATCAAGCTCAACCGCTTCAACGACGGCGACACCGTCGTCATCACCGCAGGGTCGCCCCCCGGCGTCCCCGGCACCACCAACATGGTCCGGGTGCACCACCTGGGCGGCGGCGACCGCGACTGATCCCCGCCTCGTACGACACCGAGGGCGCCCCCTGTGGAAGGGGGCGCCCTCGGTGCTTTCGCGGCTCCCGGGAAGGTCCGTGCGCGACTAGTCGGTGATCGACTGGTGCAGGCCGGGGATGGTGAGGTTCCCGCCGAACTGGCCCGCCTGCTGCACCTTCACGTCAGTGAAGTAGATCAGCGGGATGTTCAGCGGCGGCGGGTGCTCGGGGTCGAAGGTGATCGGGATGAGCCCGAACAGCTTGCCCGAGATCCGCTCGGTGTACATGGTCGTCTCCCCGCCACGGATGGTGGACGTGGAGCCCTTGGCGGCCTCGACGTGGTACTTCTTGCCGCCCGGTCCCTCGACGATCTGGTGCAGATCGCCGATGTCGGTGTTCTGGACGACGTACTTCAGGGCCTGCTTGGTCTTGCCGTTGGGCATCGTCAGGTTCACGACGCCCTGGTAGTCGGCGCCCTTGAGCGTCAGGGAGCTCGCTTCCAGGTTCCACGGCTGGTTCGGGATCGGCGCGGGGGGCTTCTCGCCCTCTCCGGCGTCCTTCTTCTCGACCACGCACGGGAACGGCTTCTTGCCGTTCTCGTCCGGCGCCATCGGGTCCTCGGCCTCGGTGCCGGTCTCGTCCTTGGCCTTGTCGGCGGCGTCCTTCAGGGCCTTCTCGGCGTCGTCCTTGACCTTGTCGGTCTCGTCCTTCGCCTTGTCCGCGCCGTCCTTGAGACCGTCCTCGGCCTTGTCGGCCGTGTCCTCGACGGGCTTGGTGACCTTGTCGGCCGTGTCCTTCGCCGCGTCCTCGGGAGACTTGGTCTCCTTGGAGGCCGAGGGGTCGGGCGCCGGCTTCCCGGACTCCTTCTCGTCGGGCTCGTCGGGCTCGTCGGGCTCGTCGGGCGTGAAGGCGTCCTTGATGGCCTCGCCGACACCCAGCGGGTCCCAGGGGTTCTTGGTCTCGGTCGGCTCGGGAGCCGGCTCGGACTTCTTCTCGCCGTCCTTCTTGTCACCGGCGGACGGGGTGGGGGTGGGCTCGGCCTTGCCGTCCGGGTCCGCCTCGTCGTCCGAGGAGGGCGAGGTCGACGGAGTCGGCTCCTTGGCCTCGTCCTTCTTCGCCTCGTCCTTCTCGTCCTTCTCGGCGGCTTCCTCGGCGTCCTTCTTGGCCTGGTCCTCCTTCGCCTTGTCCGCGGCGTCCTTCTCGGCGTCCTTGGCGTCCTTCTCCGCGTCCTTGTCGGGCGCCGTGACGCACGGGCCGTCCTGGAAGGGGTTGTCCGGGACGCCCGGCTTGGCCTGCGCGAGCGTCGGGGTCAGCCCCATGCCCATGAGCACGGCGGTGGGCATCGCGGCGATGGCTATCGCCTTGCCCGCGGGCACCTGGAGCCGGGTGAACAGCGGCTTTCTGGGTGCCGCGTGGCGCGGCCCGGTTCTCGCACGAGGCTCCCCCGCGGAGCTCTCGTGGTGCACCTCGTCAGCCGGCACGGTGCCTCCCGTTCGTCCCGTTTGTCGGGCTCGTTCCTGACAGATCGTCCTGTTCCCCGCTCACCCCGCCCGCGGCCGCCGGAGCGGGGGGCCCGGGAGCCCCGTCGTCCACGGGGTCGCCGGACCCCGGTGCCGCTCCCTTCGCGGGCTCACCGGCGGGCCGTGCGGCCGCCCAGGAGACGCCGAGGGCGCCGCCGATCAGGGCGAGCAGGAAGCCGATGACGAAGCCGCCGAAGTTGGAGACGACCAGGGAGACGAGGGCGAGCAGGATCGCCGCGACGCCCGCGAAGACACGGGAGTGCGGCTGGAACCACATGGTCAGGCCGAGCACGACCAACAGCACGCCGATGATCAGCGATCCGGCACCGGCGGTGGTCGCCATCCGGATCGTCATCGTGCCGAGCGTGAGGTTCGCGTACGGGAAATACATGATCGGGATGCCACCGAGAAGTGTCAGCAGACCACCCCAGAACGGGCGCTGACCGCGCCACCCTCGGAACGATCGGCGCATCCGGCCGAGCTTGTCGCCCAGTCCCACTTGCGCTTCGGCGCTCATGTCGTACAGCTCCTCGGGAATGGCGTTGGTTCTGTGTGTCGTGCGGTTTCGGGCACGGGGACGGCTCCGTCATTGCCGTCGCGCCCCCGCGCCCGGCCGTTCAGCGCAACGAGTGCGTACCCCGATCAGTCATCCGGATACGCCGCACCAGGGCATCAACTGCCCTAGTAGCACTCGTGCTTGCCCTTCTTGACCGACATGCCGAGGCCAGAGAGCTTGAAGGTGCCGGCAGTGGTCGCCCACGCACGCTGCTTGACGTCGGTGAACTGCACCGACTCCGCCTGCTGCGCGAACGAGTCCGGGGCGTACTTGTCGCCCTTCGCCGGACCCGGTCCCTTGGTGGTCTGGTCGACCGAGACGCCGATGTCGACCTTGTTGAAGGTCGCGTTGGCCTTCAGGTCATCGGCGTCGATGTAGAGCTTCTTGGCCTCTACCTTCGGACCACCCTCGCCACCGGCCTTGAGGGTCATCGACACATCGCCGAAGACCGGGACCGGGACGACCACGGACTGACAGAGGTTGGTGATCGTGGCCTCTTCGAGACCGACGACGGCGACCGGGTGGTTACCCGACTTGCCGCTGTCCAGGGCTCCGTACTGGACGAATCCCGTACCGTTGAGCTCCTTGGCAGTCACCTTGAACTGCTGCCCTGACACACTGAACGATGCCGCGAGCGCACCCTGGGACAGGGCGACGCCTATCGCGGCAGTCGCCGCGACGCTCGGCACCATGACCACGGCGAACCGCTTCCATCTGGTTCCGCCACGAGCCACGGACTCCATGACTTTCCTCCTTCTCGGACGTACATCTCCGGCCCTGACTGCTCCCGTTCGGGCGGCTCAGCCGGGCAGGGATGGGAGAAGTGCTACGTCCTCGGGAAGGAGAGCGCCCGCTACGGAGGCACGAACCGCACCACACATCACCGGCGATCACCCCCGAGCGACAACCACTGGTCGCGCCTGACGCATCACGCACAACCTCGCGGACAGGCCCTGCCGGAACCGGCAGAGACCCCCCTGTCCAAGACCGGCGACGGCGTCACCGGCCTGCTCGGTGGGGACCCAGAAACACCGCTACCCGATTGGCTGTCGGGCTGCGGGTTATTGGACCGAGCGTCGCCGATCGTGGTGCATTCTCGGCCCCCGCACAAGGGGGTTCGTTACTCGCTAGTAACGGGGGGATAACCGAAGCGCGACCGCTCGGTATCGGTCGGGTACGCACGGTGGCTTAACGGGCCGGAGCAGAACGGGACATGAGCGGTCGAACCCGCTCAGAAGGGCACCGCTGTCTTACTCCGAGTAACAGCGGCCGCGTTTACCAAGTTTTGGTAAAGCGCGGCCACTGTGGCGTCCTGGGGACAAGGTTTTCACTCGGGCATCACATGCCCCCGCGTTTAGGGACTGGTCAGCCGACGGGTGGGCGCACGGGTCAGAAGAGCACCCGCGCGAGCGCCGTACGCGCCGCCGTCACCCGCGGATCGTCCGCACCCACGACCTCGAAGAGCTCCAGGAGACGCACCCGCGCGGCGTCCCTGTCGTCGCCCGCCGTGCGCTTCACCGCGTCGATCAGCCGTCCGAAGGCGTCCTCGACGTGGCCGCCGACCAGATCCAGGTCGGCCGCCGCGATCTGCGCCGCGACGTCCGCCGGTCCTTCGGCCGCGGCCTGGCGGACCTGCTGCGGGTCCAGGCCCTGCACGCGCTGGAGCAGTTCGGCCTGGGCGAGGCCGAGCTTGGCCTCCGTGTTGCCCGGGTCGTCGCTGAGCACGTTCTTGTACGCCTGCACCGCGCCGGCCAGATCGCCCGCGTCGAGCGCCCGCACGGCGGATTCGAGCAGCGCGTCATAGGGACCGGCGGGCACCTCGGCCGGCACCGGGGCCTCCTGCGCCTGCCCGTCCGGGTCGACCACCAGGCCGGTCAGGCCGAAGCGCTCCTCGCCGACCTGGATCAGCTGGTCCAGGGTCTGGCGGATCTGCGCCTCGGGGGCCGCGCCCTGGAAGAGGGGCAGGGCCTGCCCGGCCACCACCGCGAAGACCGCCGGGATCCCCTGGACCCCGAACTGCTGCATCAGCATCTGGTTGGCGTCGACGTCGATCTTGGCAAGGAGGAAGCGGCCGTTGTACTCCTGCGCGAGGCGCTCCAGGAGGGGGCTCAGCTGCTTGCAGGGCTCGCACCACTCGGCCCAGAAGTCGATGACGACCGGGACCTCGGCGGAACGCTGGAGGACCTCGTGTTCAAAACCCGCCTCGTCGACATCGATGACGAGACTCGCCGGTGAGACGGCCCCCGGGGCGCCGCCGCCCTGCCTGGCCGCTTCGGCGCGCGCCTGCTCCGCCTTCGCCTTGGCCTCCTGGGCCGCCTTCACCGCGGCGAGGTCGACGACTCCACTCATGGACATGTTCCGTGGCTGCATGAGTACATCCTCCCCCAAGCCGTGCGGGAACCGTGCCGGTCCGCGGACCCCCGCCGGATTGCGGGGCACCCGAGGGGCACCGTTCAAGGTCCCGAGGAGGACCGGTGGTTGACGCGGGGTCCCCACCCCGCACATGTGGTTGTCTCTCGTGGCGCTCGCTCATGGGGGCGGGAGTTCGCCGTTCACCGCGCCCATCTGCTTTCGCTACGCGTCGTAGCGTAACTGGCGGGCCCGGAGCATGGGAAGACGGCCTCGGTGATCTCCCTCACTCGGCACCCCGGCCCACTCCGTACTGGCCGGTATGGTCGCGGGCATGCAGAGCCGCATCACACCTCCCGCCCGCACCGGAGGCCGCCCCCGTAGCGCCGCGGCCGACGCCGCGATCCTGGAGGCGACCCGTCAGGGCCTGGTCGAACTGGGCTGGTCCAAGCTGACCCTGAGCGACGTCGCCACGCGTGCGGGCGTCGCCAAGACCACGCTGTACCGGCGGTGGGCGGGCAAGAGCGAGCTGGTCGTGGACGCGGTGGCGGAGCTCTTCGACGAGCTGGAGCTGCCGGACAGGGGCAGCCTCGCCGCGGACATCGAGGGCGTGGTCCTCCAGTTCGCCCTGCTGCTGGGGCGGCCGGAGACCAAGACGGCGCTGATGGCGGTGGTCGCCGAGTCGACGACGGACGAGCCGCTGCGGGAGCGGATCCGCGCGTCCATCGTCGACCGGCAGAAGCGGCTGGTCCTCGCAGGCCGGGCGCGGGCCCAGGAACGGGGCGAACTCCCGGCCGAGTCCGACCCCGTCTCCGCCGCCCACACCGCCGACCTCATCTTCGACGTGATCGCCGGGGCGGTGGTCCACCGGGCGCTGGTGAGCGGGGAGCCGGTGGACGAGGAGTGGGCCCGCCGCTTTACGTTGCTCTTGCTGGGCGGTTTGGCGGCGGCGGCCGCACCGTAAGGGCGCGCGGTCGCGTCTGCCCCCGGCGGTCGTACGGCGGCTGCGGGCCCGCTGCGCTTGCTCGCGCAGTTCCCCGCGCCCCTAAAAGACGGCGCCCCCGGTCGGGACGGCCCCGTAAGGGGCGCGGGGAACTGCGCGACAAGCCCCCACCGGCCCGCGGCCAACGGTCAGACCTGATACCGCTCAGGCGCGAACAGGTGCAGATGGTCCGCGACCCAGGCGGAGGTCAGCTTGAGGCCCTCCGCCAAGGAGACCTCGGGGACCCACCCGGAGAATTCGCGGGCCCGCGAGTTGTCCGACAGAAGCCGCTCCACCTCACTGCCCGAGGGGCGAAGCCGCGCCGGGTCGACGACGACCGAGGCCTCGCGGCCCGACGCCGCGATCAACGCCTCCGCGAGATCGCCGATCGAGATCTCCTGCCCCACCCCGAGATTCACCGCGTGCCCGAGCGCCCGGTCGGCCACCGCGAGAGCCATGAACCCCCGCGCGGTGTCCGTGACATACGTGAAGTCGCGGGTCGGCGTCAGCGAGCCGAGCTTGATCTCCCGCGCACCGGCGTGCAGTTGGGCCAGGATCGTGGGAATGACCGCACGGGCCGACTGCCGCGGACCGTACGTGTTGAAGGGCCGCACCACCGTCACCGGCAGCTCGAAGGCGTGCCAGTGCGAGAGCGCCATCATGTCGGCGCCGATCTTCGACGCGGAGTACGGCGACTGCGGCTGCAGCGGGTGGGACTCGCTGATCGGCGCCGTGAGCGCGGTCCCGTACACCTCGCTGGTGGAGGTGTGCACGAGCCGCCGCACGGAGTGCCGCCGGCACGCCTCCGCGACGTTCTCGGTGCCGACCACGTTCGTCTGGACGTACGCGCCCGGGGAGTCGTACGAGTACGGGATGCCGATCAGCGCGGCCAGGTGGAAGACCGTGTCGCAGCCCTCGACCGCGTCCATCACGCGCCCCGCGTCCCGCACGTCGCCCGCGATCATCTCGACCCGCGGGTCACCGAGCAGATGCGCCAGGTGCCCCTTCTCGGCGTACGGCTTGTAGTGCACGAACGCCCTGACCTTCGCGCCCTCTTCGAGCAGCAGGTCGACGAGCGTCGAGCCGATGAAGCCCTCGGCGCCGGTGACGAGGACGGTGCGGTTCTGCCAGGAAAAGGTGCTCATGCGTACTCCAGGTGAGGCGTGTGGTGGGTGAGTCCGAGGACCCGCTCGGCGAGCAGGTCGGCGGCGCGGGCGTGCGGCCCGGGGTCCGCGGCGCCGCTCATCGCGGCGAGCCGCGCGGGGTCCACGACCAGCGGCCCCACGAGCTCGGCGAGGCGCTCCGCGGTCGTCTCCCCGTCGGGAAGCAGCAGGCCCGCGCCCGCGTCGGTCAGGACCCGGGCGTTGTGGGTCTGGTGGTCGCCGGGCGCGTGCGGATAGGGCACGAGGACGGCGGGTACGCCGGTGGCGGCGAGCTCGGCGACGGTCGCCGAACCCGCGCGGCAGACGACCAGGTCGGCGGCCGCGTAGGCGAGGTCCATACGGTCCAGGTAGGGCACGGCCCGCGCGACGGTGCCGCCGCCCTCGTACGCGAGCCGGTCGGCCGACTCCTCCAGGGCCGCGGGCCCCGTCTTGATCAGCAGATACACGTCGGGGCGGCCCTGCCAGCGCGCGGCGAGCCCGAGCGCGGCCTCGGTCAGTCGCTTGGCGCCCAGGCTGCCGCCGTTGAAGAGGATCAGCCGCCGCCCCTCGGGCACCCCGAGCACGCGCCGCGCCTCGGCCCGCAGCGCGGTCCTGTCCAGGGCGGCGAGCGGCGCCGCGATGGGCATGCCGGTGGTGAAGGCGCGCTCACCGCCGGGCAGATGGGCGCGGCTGCGGTCGAAGGCGACCGCGATGTTCGGGGTGAGCCGGGCGGCGAACCGGTTGGCGCGGCCCGGCACGGCGTTGGACTCGTGGATCAGGCTCGGCAGACCCGCCATGCGGGCGCCGACGATGACGGGGGCGCTGGGGTAGCCGCCCATGCCGACGGCGACCTGCGCGCCCTGCTCGCGCAGGATGGCCCGGCACTGGGCGCCGGACTTCATCAGGGCGGCGGGCAGCAGATAGCGGCGGGCGCCGAGCGAGGGGTCGAAGGGGATCATGTCGACGGTGTGCAGGCGGTAGCCGGCGTCCGGGATCAGCCGGGTCTCCAGGCCGCGCTCGGTGCCGACGAAGGAGATCACCGCGTCCGGCACGGCCCGGCGCAGCGCGTCGGCGAGGGCGAGGCCCGGATAGATGTGGCCGCCGGTGCCGCCCGCACCGATCACCACGGAGAGACGGGAGCGGCCCGGACGATCCGCGGGACCGGAGTGAGAGGTTCGCATGGCAATGGAGCATTACGAGAGGGTCTAAGAGGGTTTTAAGAAGCACGTTTGGCACCGTGGGGGCATGAGCTTCACGAGCCCGCCCGGCAAGGGCGTCCTACCGGGCGGCGCGGAACCCGCGCCCCACAAGATCCTCGTCGTCGACGACGACCCCGAGGTGCGCGCCGCCGTGGAGGACGCCCTGACCATCGAGGGCCACCGGGTGCGCGGCGCGGCCGACGGCCACCGCGCGCTCCTCGCGGTCGCCCGCTGGCAGCCCGACCTGCTCGTCCTCGACGTCCTGATGCCGGTCATGGACGGCCTCGCCGTCTGCCGCCAGCTGCGCGCGGCGGGCGACCGCACCCCGGTGCTCGTCCTCACCGCCCTGGACTCGGTGAGCGAGCGCGTCGACGGCCTCGACGCGGGTGCCGACGACTACCTGGTCAAGCCGTTCGCCCTGGACGAGCTGGTGGCCCGCGTCCGGGCCCTGCTCAGGCGCCTGACGCCCGAGCGGCCAGAGCGTGACGACGACGCCCTCTCGTACGGCGATCTCGTCCTGGACCCGGTCACCCGCACGGGACGCCGTGGCGCGCGTGCCGTGGAGTTCAGCCGCACCGAGGCCGCCCTCCTCGAACTGCTCCTGCGCAACGCGGGCCAGGTCCTGCCGCGCGACCTGATCCAACGGACGGTCTGGGGCCGCGACTTCGGCCCGGACTCCAACTCCCTCGCGGTGTACGTCGGTTACCTGCGCCGCAAACTGGAGTCGGGCGGCGAGGCCCGCCTGGTGCACACCGTGCACGGCGTCGGCTACCGGCTCGGCACCCCGTGAGCGCCCGGCACCGGCTCGGCGCGCGCTGGCAGCGCCGCAGGCCGCTGCGCACCCGCCTCGCGCTGATGGCGGCGGCCGCCGTGGCCCTGGTGGCGGTCGGGGTGTGCGCCGCCGCGTTCTTCGTGATCCGCTACAAGCTCTACCAGCAGCTCGACCAGAACCTCGCGCAGTCGGCGACGCTCATCGCTCAGCAGCACCGCACCGAGGGCCCCGGCGTGGTGACCGGCGAGTGCCGCTTCCTCGGCGCGCCCGCCTGCTCGCAGATCGTCCCCGCCGACGCGGCGAAGGACCCCGCCAAGCCCTATCTGCTGCCCGTGACACCGGTGACGCGCGCGGTCGCCACCGGCCACCAGGCCCCGTACTACTCGAACTTCACGCTGCCCGGCGGCAAACCGGGACGGATGTTCACCACCACCTTCGGCAAGGGCGAGGCCGTCCAGGTCGCGCTCCGCGCCGACATCGCCGAGCGCGGCGTCAGCCAGGCCGCCTCGCTGCTCTCCGCGGTGGGCGGCGCCGGGGTGCTGCTCTCCGGGCTCGGCGGCTACTGGGTCTCGCGCACCGGCCTCGCCCCGATCACCCGCCTCACCACCACCGCCGAACGCATCGCGGCCACCCGCGACGCCCGCCACCGCATCGAGCTGCCCCCGGGACCGCCCGGCCGCGAGGACGAAGTCACGCGCCTGGCCGCCACGTTCAACACGATGCTCGCCGAACTGGAGGAGTCCGTCGCGGCCCGCCGCCGCCTGGTCGCCGACGCCTCCCACGAGCTGCGCACCCCGCTCACCGCGCTCCGCACCAACGCCGAACTGCTCGCCAAGGCCGACCGCCTGACGGACGCTCAGCGCGACCGGGCGTCCGGCGCGCTCGGCCGCCAGCTGCGCGAAGTCACGGGGCTGGTCAACGACTTGATCGAACTGGCCAGGGAGGAGGAGCCCCAACCCCTCCTGGAGGAGGTACGGCTCGCTCCGCTGGTCGCCCACGGCGTCGACGCGGCCCGCGGCCACTGGCCCGCTGTCCCCTTCGGCCTCCAGGTGGCACCGGACGCGGCGGACCTCAGCATCCCCGGCGTACCGGCGCGCCTGTCCCGGCTGCTGACCAACCTCCTGGACAACGCGGCCAAGTTCAGCCCGCAGGGCACCCCCGTCGAGGTCTCGCTGACCGCCACGGCCCTGACCGTGCGCGACCACGGCCCCGGCATCTCCGAACAGGACCTGCCGCACGTCTTCGACCGCTTCTACCGCGCCGAGAAGGCCCGCGCCCTGCCGGGATCGGGCCTCGGTCTCGCGATGGCACGCCAGATCGCGCACGCGCACGGCGCGGAGCTCACGGCGGAACGGGCACCGGGCGGGGGCGCGCTGTTCCGCCTGACGCTGCCTACTGCTTCCTGACGCTGCCTACTACTTCGTGACCCTGCCTACTTCTTCTTCGCCCAGGCGCAACTGCCCAGCGTGGCCTTGCCCTTGTCGAGGAAGTGGTCGGCCTCGCGCGCGACGAGCACCCGCGTCTTACCGCCCTTGCACACGACCGTACGGTCCCCGTGCCCGGCCAGATCGACCAGGATCTGGTCCCAGTGCCGGTACTGCACGTCGTGGCCCGAGTCGGCGTACGTCCGCACCTTCGCCTTGCCCGGCAGCGCCTCCTGCCAGGTCTTCAGCGTGGCCGGGGGCACGGTGGTGTCCTTCTTGCCGCCGTAGAGGTAGACGGGCGCGTCCAGCTTCGACAGGTCAGGGCCGGGGCGCTGGCAGTACAGCTTCTGCTCGTGCACCTGCGGCGCCGGGTCGGCCTGCTGGCCACGCTGGTTGTAGGTCCGCGCCCCCTCCTCGTACGCGGTGTCCGCGAAGCCGGGAATCGACTTCACGGGACTGTCGTCGGGGAAGGCCCACCACTTGCGCGGGTCCTTGATCTGGTCCTTCACCGCACCGGCGAGCGCGTCGTCGGACAGGCCGCAGTACGCGGGCTTGTCGCCGTACGGCGGCAGGGCGGCGGCGAGGTGCAGCTGCGAGATCCGGCCGGGGGCCCGCGCGGCGAGCTCGGCGGCGTAGGGCCCGCCGCCGGAGATCGCGATCACCGAGACGTCGTCGACGCCGATCTTGTCGAGGACTTCGAGTGCGTCCTTCGCGAAGTCGGCCTTGCCCAGGTCCTTGTCGTATTCCGTGTCGCCGAAGCCGTTGCGCTCCACGGAGATGAGCCGCAGGCCCAGGTCCTCGCGCGTCGTACGGAAGAAGTCCGTCATGTGCGAGGCGCGGGCGCTCGTACCGGTGCCGCCGATGAACAGCACGGGCTTGCCGTCCTTCTCACCGGTGTCCGAGTAGTGCGCGGTCCGCCCGTCGGAGAGCTTCGCCGCCCGCACCGCGGGCCCGAGCGAATCGAACTCGTCCTGCACCTTCGGCTCGGGCGGCGGGCTCGCACTCACCTCGCCGGAGCCACCCACGAGCAGCGCACCGAGAACGGTGCAGGTGGCGGCTCCTATCGCGAAGGCGGCGGTGCGGGCGTGGCCGTTCGAGGTCACGAATGACTCCAGGGGCAGGCGGGGGCTGACCGGCCGCGCCTGCCCTGGCCCCTGGGCCCTAAACCTATTAATTCTCGGTGTCGACCGGGGTGGGGGTTGTTTGGCTGGTTTTGTTCCCATCTGCGGGTCGGTGGGGGCCGGTCGCGCAGTTCCCCGCGCCCCTAAGAGCCCTCCGGACCGTGGGCTGTCTAGAAGCCCGGGGGCTCCACGTACACGCCCCACTCGTCTCGCAGCACGCCGCAGATCTCGCCCAGCGTCGCCTCGGCGCGTACCGCCTCCAGCATCGGCGCGATCATGTTGGAGCCGTCCCGCGCGGCGGTCAGCATCGCGTCGAGTGAGCTGCGGACCAGCGCGTCGTCGCGTCGGCCCTTGCGGTCCGCGAGATCCCGTACCTGGTCGCGCTCCACCTCGTGGCTGACGCGGAGGATCTCCAGGTCGCCCGTGACGGAGCCTTCGAGGCAGTTGACGCCGACGACCCGCTTCTCGCCCTTCTCCAGGGACCGCTGGTACTGGAACGCCGACTCGGCGATCTCCCCGGTGAACCAGCCGTCCTCGATGCCCCGCAGGATGCCCGAGGTGATCGGCCCGATGGGGTGCTGACCGTCCGGGTGGGCGCGGCGTCCCCGCTCCTTGATCTGCTCGAAGATCTTCTCCGCGTCGGCCTCGATGCGGTCGGTGAGCTGCTCGACGTACCAGGAACCGCCCAGCGGGTCCGCGACGTTGGCGACGCCGGTCTCCTCCATGAGCACCTGCTGCGTGCGCAGCGCGATCTCGGCGGCCTGCTCGCTCGGCAGGGCGAGGGTCTCGTCGAGGGCGTTGGTGTGCAGGGAGTTGGTGCCGCCGAGGACCGCGGAGAGCGCCTCGACCGCCGTGCGTACGACGTTGTTGTACGGCTGCTGCGCGGTGAGCGAGACGCCCGCGGTCTGCGTGTGGAAGCGCAGCCACTGGGCCTTGTCCGTCCGCGCCCCGTACACGTCACGCAGCCAGCGGGCCCAGATCCGGCGCGCGGCGCGGAACTTGGCGATCTCCTCGAAGAAGTCGAGGTGCGCGTCGAAGAAGAAGGAGAGCCCCGGCGCGAACACGTCGACGTCGAGCCCGCGCGAGAGGCCGAGCTCCACGTACCCGAAGCCGTCCGCGAGGGTGTACGCCAGCTCCTGCGCGGCCGTCGCCCCGGCCTCGCGGATGTGGTAGCCGGAGACCGAGAGCGGCTTGTACGCGGGGATGTCCCGCGCGCAGTGCTCCATCAGGTCGCCGATGAGGCGCAGATGCGGCTCGGGCTGGAAGAGCCACTCCTTCTGCGCGATGTACTCCTTGAAGATGTCGGTCTGCAGCGTGCCGTTGAGGACACCCGGGTCGACGCCCTGGCGCTCGGCCGCGACGAGGTACATGCAGAAGGCGGGCACGGCGGGCCCGCTGATCGTCATGGACGTCGTCACGTCGCCGAGCGGGATGTCCTTGAAGAGGACCTCCATGTCGGCGGCGGAGTCGATGGCGACGCCGCAGTGCCCGACCTCGCCGAGCGAGCGCGGGTCGTCGGAGTCGCGGCCCATCAGGGTCGGCATGTCGAAGGCGACGGAGAGCCCGCCGCCGCCGTTGGCCAGGATCATCTTGTAGCGCTCGTTCGTCTGCTCGGCGTTGCCGAAGCCCGCGAACTGGCGGATGGTCCAGGTCCTGCCGCGGTACCCGGTGGGGTAGAGCCCGCGCGTGAAGGGGTACTCCCCGGGCCAGCCGATCCGCTCGAACCCGTCGTACGAGTCGCCGGGGCGGGGCCCGTAGACCGGCTCGACCGGGTCGCCGGAGAGCGTGGTGAAGTCCGCGTCGCGCTTGCGGGCCTTGTCGTAACGGGCCTGCCAGCGGAGGCGGCCTTCCTCGATCGCGTCAGCGTCCATACCATCGAATTTACTAGGACGTCCTAGTAAATGTCGATGGGAAACCGCCGTGGGCTTGCCCACGGCGGTGGCCACGCGGTGGCGGCTACGCCTTGGCGGTGACCGGGGAGCCGTCGGTGATCAGCGGCTCGACCTCACGGACGACCTTGCGCTCGACGAAGAAGGCGGCGGTCGGGATGGTGCCCGAGACCAGCACCCAGAGCAGCTTGCCGAACGGCCACTTCGCCTTGGACCCCAGGTCGAAGGCGAAGATCAGGTAGATGATGTAGAGCACGCCGTGGACCTGGGAGACGACGAGCGTCAGGCCCTCGCCCTTGTCGAAGCCGTACTTGGCCACCATGCAGGCGCACAGGATGAGGAGCATGACGGCGGTGACGTAGGCCATCACCCGGTAGCGGGTCAGCACGCTGGATTTCATGGCTACGAGCGTAACCGCCCGGAAAACCCCCGCGTCGGCGGGGACAGCGCGCCGACCCGGCAGAACCGTAGAGCCGCCCCTCAGCCCCTGTCCTCGAAGTCCTCCGCCGCCACCCGCAGGGGCCGCAGCATGGCGAAGATCTCCCCGCACTCCTCCGCGTCGTAGGCGCCGAGCCCGAAGTCCATCGCCATCAGCTCGCGCGTCGCCGACTCCACGACCTCGCGGCCCTTCTCCGTGATGGAGGCGAGCGTGCCGCGGCCGTCGTTCGGGTTCGGGCGCTTGTCGACGAGGCCGGACTTCACGAGCCGGTCCACCGTGTTGGTGACCGACGTCGGGTGGACCATGAGCCGCTCGCCGATCTTCGACATCGGCAACTCGCCGGCCTGCGAGAACGTGAGCAGGACCAGCGCCTCGTAGCGCGCGAAGGTGAGTCCGTACGGCTTGACGACCGCGTCCACCTCGGCGAGCAGGATCTGGTGCGCGCGCATGATCGAGGTGATCGCGCCCATGGCCGGCACCGACCCCCAGCGCTGCTTCCAGAGCTCGTCGGCGCGGGCGATGGGATCGAAGGGGAGGCTGAGCGGCTTCGGCACGGCATCGACCTTACCCGTCGGTCACATGCTGGTCAGCCCCGTCTCGGAATTCGGGCGTCTGTTCCCTCGCGGCCGGCGCGGAATCCGTCGCCGTGCGCCGCACCTCCACCACCAGGAGCAGACAGCAGAGCGTCCCGAGCACGCCCGCGGCCGCGACGACCGTGCTCACCGCGTAGAACTCGGCCGCCAGGCCCGCGAGCGCCATCCCGGTGCCCTGGATGGTCATGAGCCCCGCCGAGTGCACGGTCATCGCGCGGCCGCGCAGCTCCTCGGGCACGGCGTCGACGAACCAGCGGTCCAGGCCCAGGGTGTACGCGGATCCGGCGCCCGCGAGGGCGAGCGCGACGACGGCCCAGACCAGGCCGGGGGTGAGCGCGTACACGGTGAGCGGGAGGAGCGTGAGCGCGGCGAGGGGCAGCACGATGCGGCCGCGCGCGGCGGCGGACAGCGCGGAGCCCGCGTACAGCTCGGCGGCGATGGTGCCCACCGGCAGGGCACACATCAGCAGGCCGACGCCCGCGACGCCGATGCCGATCTCGTCGGCGTAGGGGGCCGCGAGCACTTCGGGGGCGACGAGGAACATCGGCGGCACCCAGAAGAGCAGGAGCAGGGCGCGCACGCGGCGCTCGGCGAGGACCTGCCGGAGGCCGCCGAGCGAGTACCGCAGGAGCGTGCCGCCGCCCTCGCCCGCGCGGGCGGGCCGCCGCCTTGTGCCGTACCGCAGGAGGACCGCGGAGAGGAGGAACGTGCAGACGGTGATGACGAGGGCGCCGCGCGGCGGTACGAAGGTGAGGAGCACGCCGCCGAGTCCGAAGCCGACGAGGACGGAGCTCTGCGAGACGATCCGCAGCAGGGAGCGGCCGAGCACGAAGAGGTCGCCGTCGCCGAGGACGTCGGTGAGGGTGGCCATGCGGGTGCCGTTGAAGACGGGTGCGACGAGGGCGATGACGGCGCGCAGCGCGAGGAGCGCGGCGACGGGGGTCGCGGGCAGCGCCATGAGGGCGGCGCAGCCGGCGCAGAGCAGGTCGCAGACGACGAGGACGCGGCGCGGCGGAAAGCGGTCGGCGACGCCGGACAGGAGCGTGCCGCCGATGAGGTAGGGCAGCATCCCGAGCGCGAAGGTGAGGGAGCTCAGGAGCGGTGATCCGGTGAGGCCGTAGACGAGCACGGTCAGGGAGATCTCGCTGACGACGACGCCGAGCAGGGAGCAGGCGTGCGCGGCGAAGACGGTACGGAACTCGCGTACGGCGAAGACCCGGGTGTACCCGGTGGGCTCTACGGGTGGCATGGCGGCAGCCTCACGCGGGGGCCGCGGCGGGCCTAGAGTTTCGGTCCTGGGCGAATCCTGGGGCGGAGAGGTCCTGCCGGGCGGAGTGCGGCCTCGGGGCCGGGCGCGGTTCGACCGATGTACCGACGGCGCGAGGAGGCCGGTGTGCCGTTCCACATCCACTTCGGGCAGGACGACCTGCTGCGTTGCAGGTTCGCGGTGTCGCCGCTGTGGGAGACGCAGGAGGCGGTGCGCACGCTCAAGCGGCGTGACCGGCACGGGTACCACCCGCACTGGCTGCGCCGCATCCGCGAGGCGAGCCGGGAGCTCGATCTGAGCGCCCTGTGGCTGCTGATGCCGCGGCGCGGGCACTCCCCCGATTTCCTCGGGCCGCCGCCGATCGGGCCCGCGGCCCGCTTCGACGAGGAGATCGCGGGGGTGCGCGCGACGGATCCCGAGGTCGCGCGGCCGGACCTGGCGCGGGCGCTGGCCTGTACGCCGGGGGCCGCCGAATCGCCGCGGGGCCGGGCGCTGCTCGCCGATCCCGCGGGCGCGGTGCGGGAGCTCGCGGACGCCATGGAGGCCGCCTGGCACACACTGATCGAGCCGGACTGGCCGCGGTTGCGGGCGCTGCTCGAAGCCGATGTCGCCTTCCACTCGCGGCGGCTCGCGGAGGTCGGGCTCGGGGGCCTGCTCCCCGAGCTGGACCGGCGGCTCTCGTGGGACGCGGGCACGCTGACGGTCGAGTGGCGCGAGGAGCACGTACGGCATCTGACGGGGCAGGGCCTGATCCTGATCCCGAGCGTCTTCTCCTGGCCCGACGTGGTCAGCGGCTTCGACCCGCCGTGGCAGCCGACGCTGGCCTATCCGGTGCGGGGCATCGCGGGCCTGTGGGCGGAGCCCTCGAAGCGGACGCCGGCCGCGCTCGTGGGGCTGCTGGGGCGCGGCCGTGCCACGGTCCTGGCCGCGCTCGACGCGCCCGCGACCACGACGGGCCTCGCGCACCGCACCGGTCTCGCGCCGTCGACGGTGTCGGCGCATCTGGGGGCGCTGCGGACGGCGGGTCTGCTGGTGTCGCGGCGGTACGGGCATCAGGTGTTCTACGAGTGCACGCCGCTCGCCATCGCCCTGGTGAGCGGGGGCGGGGGTGGCGGAGGCGGTGAGGGCGGGGACGGGAGCGGGGGCTGAGGCGGGACGGGGCGGCTCGGGACGGGTCGGGGGCGGGTCGGGGCGGTGTGGCACAAGGGCGACATTAGTCCTTTATGTAACGATTGCCGGGCTGACTGACCGTCACCGTCGTCGTCACGTCGTCGCCACCGTCGCCCAAGGGGGCTGGATGCACCGGCTGCTCCGCACATTCACGGCACTCGCCGCGCTGACCGCCCTCGGACTGACGGCGGGCTGCTCGTCGGACTCCGGGTCAGGACCGCAGGAGGCGTCCGCCGTGCGCGGCCCCGCCACCGACGGCACCCCGGCGCCCGGCGGCGCCTTCTGGGTCGACCCGGACAGCGCCGCCGCCCGGCAGGTCAAGCAGTGGCAGGCGCAGGGCCGCGACCGGGACGCGGAGGTGCTCAAGCGGATCTCCGAGCAGCCGGTGGCCGTCTGGCCCGCGGGGGACGACCCGGCGCCGGACATCAAGGAGGCGACCGGGGGCGCGGCCGCCGGGGGCCGCACGGCGGTCCTCGTCGCCTACAACATCCCGCACCGCGACTGCGGCCAGCACTCGGCGGGCGGCGCGGGCAGCGCCGACTACTACCGGAGCTGGGTGAACGCCTTCGCCGACGCGATCGGCACCTCGCCCGCCGTGGTCGTCCTCGAACCGGACGCGATCCCGCACATCGTGGACGGCTGCACCCCCGCCGAGTACCACGCCGACCGTTTCTCGCTGCTCTCCGAGGCCATCGAGCGGCTCAAGCGGCAGCCGAAGGTGAAGGTCTATCTGGACGCGGGCAACCCCGGCTGGATCTCCGACGCGCGCAAGCTCACCGGGCCGCTGCGCAAGGCGGGCATCGAGCGGGCCGACGGGTTCTCGCTGAACGTCTCCAACTTCCAGGACGACGAGACGACGAAGGCGTACGGCAAGGCTCTCTCGGCCACCGTCGGCGGCAAGCACTTCGTGATGGACACCAGCCGCAACGGCAAGGGGCCCCTCGCGGGCGACCGCCAGGACGCCTGGTGCAACCCGCCGGGCCGGGGCCTTGGCACCCCGCCCACCGACCGCACCGGCGATCCCCTGCTCGACGCCGTCCTGTGGATCAAGCGCCCCGGCGACTCGGACGGGCCGTGCCGGGGCGGCCCGGCCGCCGGGCAGTGGTGGCCGGACTACGCCCTCGGCCTCGCGCGGAACGCCAAGGAGGCGTGAGGGCCGGATCCCTCAACTCTCGCCCACATGCACCCACTTCGCCTCGGACGACGTCCCGCCCGTGTCCGTGACGAAGAGCATGTACCAGCCCGGCGGCACCAGCGCCGCGTCGTTCCTCGGTACGTCCACGGTCACCTCGCCCTTGCCCTTGCTGACGTCGAGGGCGATCGAGCGCTGCTCCACGTCCGTCGTGTGCGTCACCGCGCTCGGGCGCATCAGCCGTGCCGAGGCGATCTTGTCGGGGTGGGCGGTGCGGAACGTGGCGCGGCCGTCGGCGGGCAGCTGCTCGGGGCCCTCGCCGAGCACCGGGCGGTCCTTTCCGTTCCGGTGCAGCGCGGGCGGGGTGAAGATCTCCATGCGCTGCTCGAAGTGGCCCAGCTTGGTGTTCTGTTCGTTGTCGTAGAGCGGGTCGGAGCCGAACGTGGCGACCCGCCCGTCGGGCAGCAGCAGCGCCTCCGAGTGGTAGTTGCGGCCCACCTTGGGTGAGGCGGCCTCGCGGAAGGCGTTGGTCCTGGGGTCGTAGAACTGCGCCTTGAGGATGTTGCTGGCGCTGCGACCCCGGTAGTCCGCCGAGCCGTTGGACGTGAACACCGAGTCGTCCGGCATCAGCACGCTGTTCAAGTACCGGGTGCCCTGCGGGAGTTCGGGTCCCGTCTTGAAGGACGGGTCGTCCTCCTTGAGGTCGATCACCGCCGTGCGGCGCGTCGCCTTCTCGGACTCGCCGACCCCACCGCCGCCCATGATCATCACCTTCTGGTCCTGCGCGGGCGGCAGCAGCACGGACGCGGACGTCTCGGTCTGGTCCATGTCGTCGAGGCCGGGGACCTTCTCGAACGTGTTCGTCTCCAGATCCCACAGGCCCGGCTCACGGCCCTTGTCTGCGGGGCCGTACCCCGCGTTGGACGCCGGGTAGAAGAGCTTTCCGCCCTTGGTGAGGAAGAGCGCGGGGTAGGTCGGGAAGTACCGCTTGGGCCCGTCCGACCACTTCTTCGTCTTCGGGTCGTAGATCTCGTTGTCGCCCGGGTCGATGACGCCCACGTCGTCGAGTCCGGAGACCGCGAGGACCTTGCCGTCCTCCAGCCCCACCAGCGTCGGGTACCAGCGGGCCTTGTCCATCGGGTCCACCGGGACGTACTTCTCGGCCTTCGGGTCGAACTCGTACGCCGCCTTGATCCCCTGGAAGTCCTGCTTCTCCATGTCGATCTTCTCGGCGATGCCGTACGCGTTGTCCGCGTCCTCGCCGGCCAGGCCCTCGATCTCGTACTGCGCCGACTTCTCCGTCACCGCCTGCCTGCCCGGCTCCTTCGCCTCGACGAAGACCCGCGTCTCGCTCGCCTTGACCTTCGTCTTCCAGGGCTGCATCACACCGGCCTTGGAGTACGAGATCTCGAAGTCCCGCTTGGCCTTGGGGACTTCGACGTCGAACTTGCTGACGTACTCGATGCCGGAGGGCGAGCGGAACGTGGTGCCCTTCTTGATGCGCACCGTCTTGTCCGGGCTCTCGTTCTTCACCCGCATGCCGCCGCCCGCGCGCTCCACCTCGCCGTCGAGCAGCTCGTAGCGCGCGGTGCCGCCCGCCACCAGGAGCCGCCCGTCAGGGAGTTGGGCGTGACCGGAGCAGAAGAAGTCCTCCGGCGTCTCGACCTTCTTGAACGTGTCGCTCTTCGGGTCCCACAGGATCGTGTCGAACGATCCCGCGTCGAACTTCTTCTGCTCGTTGCCCGAGCCCGCCACGATCAGCACCTTGCCGGTGTGCAGGAGCGCCGCGTGGATGGCGTTGGTGCGGAACTCCTCCGGAATGCCGACCTGTTTCCACGACCCGTACTTCTTCTTGTAGCCGGGCTGGGCGATCTTGTACTCGTAGTACTGCTCCTCGGCGAAGGAGAGCGCGGCGGGAGCGTTCAGTCCGACGAGCAGCGCGCCCGCGCCGACTCCGATGAGCGTCTTCTTGGTGCGCTTCGAGGGCCGGTAGGCCATGGGTCAGTTCCCTCCTGTCGTCGTACCGGTGGCGAACGCCGGCTCCGGCTCGCCCTCCGCTTCGGCTCCCGGTGCGGCGGCCCGCCGCACCGCCGCCTTGCGCGCCCTGCGCTCCTTGACCGTCGTGCAGGTCCAGATCGTCACCGGGGCCAGCGAGATGATCATCGCGAGCACCGCCCACGTACGCATCGCCACATGGGTGTGGTCGAGCACGAAGGAGGCGACGAGCGAACTGGCGAGCACCGCGGCCCAGAAGAGGTGGATGCGGAACGTCAGCAGGCGGTCGGGGCTCGCGTCGCCGCCCTTGGGCGTGACCACGAAGCGGCTGGGGCGGCGCAGGACGGCCGCGCCGAGGGACTTGGCGTAGATCGGCGCGGAGAGCGCCGACATCCCCATGCCCGCGAGGCCGCCCGAGCCCTCCGGCTCGTGCGGGGACACGTTGTGCCTGCGGTTCCACAGGTAGAGGCCGATCTGGAGCGCGGCCGCGTCACTGTAGAGCATCAGCCAGACCGATGCCGCGACCTGCGTCCCACTCGCCCCGAACCACAGGAAGAGCACGCAACTGAGCACGCCAAGCAGCCAGTTGACCGCTGTCATCGGGTAGTACACGAGCATCAGCGAGTACGAGAAGAGGCGGCCGGGCGGCATCGTGAACGGTGCCTTCCAGTACTGCTTGAACAGCGTCTCGTAGGTACCGCGCGACCAGCGCATCTGCTGGGTGAAGAAGTCCGTCCAGGACGCCGGGCCCTCGCCGACGGCCAGCACGTCCGGGGTGTACACCGAGCGCCAGTGCTTCTTGGTGAGCGGGTTGCGGCGGCGGTGCAGCTCGAATCCGGTCGCCATGTCCTCGGTGATCGAGTCGTACAGGCCGCCGATCTGGGTCAGCGCGCTGATGCGTACGACGTTGTTCGTGCCGACGAACATGGGGGCGCGGTAGCGGTTGCCCGCGCGCTGGATCAGCGCGTGGAAGAGGAACTGCTGGGACTCGGCGGCCTTGGTGACCGGCGACTCGTAGTTCCCGTAGACCTGCGGTCCGACGACGAACGCGATGTCCGGGTCGCGGAAGTAACCCATCATCCGCTCCAGGAAGTTGGGGAGCGGGACGTGGTCCGTGTCGACCGAGGCGAAGAACTCGTAGTCGGCGTGGTGCATCGCGAGCCACGCGTTGTAGTTGCCGTGCTTGGTGCGGGCCTTGTGCGGGCCCTTCTTGCGGTTCCACTCCGGTACGCCGTGGCGGGTGAAGTGGTGCACGCCGAGCTCCTCGCAGAGCGCCTTGGCCTCGGCGTCGTCGCCCTCGTCCAGGAGCCATACGTCCAGGGGGCCCGTGTGGTGTATCCGCACGGCGCCCTCCAGGGTGGCGCGGACCATGGACAGCGGTTCCTTGCCGGGGACGTACGTGGTGAGGAAGGCGACGCGGGTGCCTTCCTCGGGGACGACGGGGATCGGGTCCCTCGCCACCATCGTCGCGTGCGCGATCGATACGACGTTGACCAGCATGAACAGCTCGATCAGGCCGATCGCCACGAGCATCGTGATGTCGAGGCCGATCAGCCAGCGGTCGCCGCCCTCGCGTTCGGTCCAGTGGGTGGGCCAGACGAGATACACGAGCAGGAGGCCGGTGAGCACCGGGGCCAGCGTCATCAGGAGGACGGCCCGTATTCGGTGCGGCTCGCGGGCGAGGAGCTTGCGGTACTGGACCCGATAGCCGCCGCCGTCCTTGGCTCCGCCGGCCGACGGCTCGGTGAGCGGGCCGGCGAGCGTGCTGTGGGTGTCGTAGTCGTAGCCCTCCGGCTGCCGCACAGCGCCCTCCAGGTTCTGGTGATCGAACTAGCCGATACCCACACAAAAGGGGAGTTTCCCCGGCGTGTCGAACCGGGTACGCCCGTGCGAGCGGTTTTAGGGTGGGCGGTTTGGGTGGGGTTGCGGTGGGGGGCGGCTTGTGCGGTTCGGGGTTCGCCGGTGCGCCTTGGGGCGGCGTGTGGGGCGTCGCCTTCGGCCGGTGTCGTGGGGCGGGGCCGCGGCGGTATGTCCGTCCTCGCTATCCCGGTGAGCCGTCGTGGTCATGCACCTCTGGGCGTGGCCACCAGTGCTCCGGGCAGACATACCGCCGCGTCCCCTCGGGTCTCGCTCGCGGCTGCGGCACGGTGCGGTCCCCCGCTGTGGGCAGGCGTTCCGCAGGGCGGAACGGGTGGGCACAGCCCCCGTCGCTGAGGGGCCGTTACGGGGGCAGGTGGGTGATGCCGGTGGACGCCATGCCGAGGGGAAGGACGGGGGCAGCCGCACCGGAGCCGGTCAAGGGCGCGTTCGGCGCAGGCCGTGGCGGAGTGCTCGCTGGGCCAGCGGTCCCAGGTCCTCGATCACCGAGACCAGCGTGCCGAGTTGCTCCAGGGACGCCAACGCCCGCTCCGTACCGGCCGGATCGACCCCTTCGTACAGCTCCATGCCCACGAACGACGCCGCCACCGCCCGGGAGAGCCCGACCGGATCCGCGAACTCCCCCAGCGGGGACGCCGAAAGCACCCGGGTAAGCACCTTCTCGATCTCCTCGATCCAGAGGCCCAGCCCCGCAGCCGTCGCGGCAGCGAGCCTCGGCTGGGTCTGGGACCCGGCGAGCAGCTGGCCCAGGACCGCGACGTGCCCGGCCGCCCGCTCCTCCTCGTGCATCTCCCGCCCGAAGGCGAGGAGTTCGGAGAGGGAGGAGATTCCGGCGAGCCGCTCCCGGTAGCGCGTCACCCGCTGCTCCGTACCGTGCCTGCACGCCGCGGACAGCAACTCGTCGACGGAGCCGAAGTGGTAGAAGACCAGCGCCTGGTTGACCCCCGCCGCCGCCGCGATCGTCCGCGCCGACGTCTTGGCGATGCCCTGTTCGGTGAGCGTGCGCAGCGCGCCTTCCAGGAGCTTGGTCCGGGTCTCCTGGCCCTTGGCCGCGTCCTTCGCGGGTGTCACGCGCGCGCCTCCTCGCGCACCGGGCGCAGCCCGGGACGTACTCCGCAGGAGCGGACGTCCGCGTACGTCGCCTCGAAGGAACCCTCGTACCCGAAGAGCGGCCCGAAGTGCCGGTTCACCACCCGCACCTGGATGCGGAAGCGCCCCGTCGCGTCGTCGTAGGACTCCCGCACCTCCGCGTCGCCGCCGATGAGGCCGGGTACGCGGCAGTCCACCGGCCCCTCGCGGAAGCGGTGCTCCCCGGAGCGGATCAGGAGCGAGCCGTCGGGCTCGGCCTCGAAGTGCAGGTCGCTGGCGAGGTGCTGGTGCGTGCCGAGGTAGTCGAGCACGCGGTCGCCCTGGGGGCTCAGGACCATCTGGGCGTCGAAGCGGCGGGGGCCGCCTGGCAGGTCGAAGGTGCGCACGAAGGTCACCGTCTCACGTCCGTACGTGTCGGCGTACGGCACGTTCTCGATGACGAAGGGCACGTTCCTGCCCTGGCGCGGTACGAGGATGTTGCGCGTGCCGCCGACCGCGAGGAACGGCTTCACGAAGCCCCTGCCGTGCCAGATGCGGTCCATCACGCCCCGGCCCGTGCACGCCTCACCACTGTCCAGGCCGACGGAGAAACGCCGCTGGAGCTGCGGGTGCAGTCGCTCGAAGTCCGCGCCGAGCACCGTCCTGAAGATCGACTCGGATCGTCGCTTCACAGCTGCTGCTCCTTGACCGTGTAAGGGGCGCGGGGAGTCGCGCGGGCGACCCCCGCGAACCCGCACCCGCCGAGAGCCCCGCCGCGGGCGGCGCGGCCGCGGCTCCGCGCGGGCCGGGCGCGCAACTCCTCCCGCCCCGTGCGGGGCCGCGGCGACTGCTCCGGCTGCCGCTGCTCCGCGTACGGGGCGAGAGTGGTGAGAAGACGCGGCGCACGCGCGCGTTCCGGTGGGGTGCGCAGGCAGCGGCGGGCCGCGGGGGTCGTCGGCAGGGGCGGCAGCATCAGCATCAGGGCCGCCGTCGCGATGGCCGTCAGCGGGGCCAGGAGGACGGCCGCCACCACGCACAGGACGCGGACGGCGACCTCCGCGACGCCGTGCAGGAGCGCGCGTTCGGGGGTGATGCCCCGCTCCAGCCAGAGCCGGAGGCGGTCGAAGGACCAGGCCGTCGCCCAGCCCATCAGCGGGCGGAAGACCGCGCGGTCGGCGATCTTGCCGAAGCGGCCCCAGCGCGGGCGGTAGTCGTAGCCGGTGACGAAGCGGACGCCGTCGTCGGTCGGCACGTAGCGCCAGTAGCCGCTGCCCTCTTCGAGGAGGGAGAGCGGGTGCGGCGACGCGAAGCGCAGGGCGGAGGTCCGGGTGCCGTCGGGGCGGCGCTTCTCCCCCGCGGAGATCCCGGTGCCGGCGACGGCCAGGAAGGGCAGCACGCGCGTGGCGTACCGGAAGTGCTGCGGCTCGCCCTCCTGGCGCGGCAGGTAGGTGATCTCGGTGAAGCGCAGGTCCCAGCGCTGGTGCCGGTCGGGCTCCTGGGTGCGGGCCCACAGGTCGTCGAGATCGGCGCGTATGCGTGCCTCGATGTACAGGCTCACGGTAAACCCCCACGTCAGCGCGTTCTTGAGCGAGTGCTCAAGTCTTCTTCCACGGAAGGTACAGGCGTTTGAGCAGTCGCTCAAGTCGGCAGGCACAAGAAAGCCCCCGCCCGGAGGCGGGGGCTTCACAACTTCATCAGGGCTTCGCGCAGGCGCGCGTGGGCCCCGTCAGGGGCGGGGGGAACTGCGCGACCAGCCACACGGAACCGGCAGACGGAAGCCGAGGCGCAGGCACAGGCAGAGGCACGGGCACAGGCGCAGCACCGGGGAACGCTACGCGGACAAGTGCCGCTCCACCGTCTCCACCTTGGACGTGAGGCCGTCCGTCACGCCGGGGCGGATGTCCGCCTTCATCACGACCGAGACGCGGGGCGCGCGCTCCTCCACGACGGCGACGGCGCGCTTGATCACGTCCATCACCTCGTCCCACTCCCCCTCGACGGAGGTGAACATCGCGTCGGTCCTGTTCGGCAGACCGGACTCGCGGACCACGCGGACCGCGTCGGCGACGTACTCGCCGACGTCGTCACCGACTCCGAGCGGGGTGACGGAAAAGGCGACGATCATGCGCCCACGACTCCCTCACGGCGGGCGCGCGAGGCGATCACCGCGGCCTCGGCCTCCCGCTTGAGCTTGCGCTCGGCGAAGAAGCCGCCGGCCGGCAGGACGGAGAGCACGAAGTAGAGGGCGCCGGTCTTCAGGTCCCACTTGGTGCGGTTCCAGGCGTCCAGCCAGAACAGCACGTAGAGGACGAAGAGCACGCCGTGGATCATGCCCATGGCCGGCACGGCGTTGAACTCCGTGGTCCGCTTCAGCACCGAGCAGATGAGCAGCAGCAGGAAGGACACGGCCTCGGGGGCCGAGACCAGGCGGAGGCGGCGGAGTGCGGAAGCGGTCTTGATGTCCACGGATCACCTTCGGGTGGGTGGGCGGCGGGAGGGGGCGGACGCACGGCGCGCGCCGATCTTGTGAACGCGCGCACAAGCGACCCCCATTGTGACATCGGGGTGTTCTCGGGGTTCGCTCAGGGCCCTTCACCCTGTTCTGGGCGGGTACGGGGCGGCTACCGTCGATTCGTGGCTACGTTCCGGCTCCAGGGGAGCAGAGTGCTCGCGGTCGACATGACCGGCGACGCCGTAAAGGCGAAGAACGGCTCGATGGTCGCGTACGACGGCCAGATGGCCTTCAAGAAGATGACCGGCGGAGGCGAGGGCATACGGGGCATGGTGACCCGTCGCGTCACCGGCGAGCAGATGACGGTGATGGAGGTGAAGGGGCACGGCACGTGCTGGTTCGCCGACCGTGCCACCGAGATCAATCTCGTACAGCTGCGGGGCGAGAAGCTCTACGTGGAGGCGAGCAATCTGCTCTGCACCGACGCCGGGCTGCGCACGGGCACGAGCTTCACCGGGCTGCGCGGCGCGACCCAGGGCAACGGACTGTTCACGACGACCGTCGAGGGCAGCGGGCAGGCCGCGATCATCTCCGACGGACCCGCGGTGGTCCTGCGCGTCTCACAGCAGTACCCGCTGACGGTCGACCCGGGGGCGTACATCGCGCACCAGGGGAACCTCCACCAGAGCTTCCAGTCCGGCGTCACCTTCCGCACCTTCATGGGCGAGGGCGGCGGCGAGGCCTTCCAGATCCGCTTCGAGGGCGACGGCCTGGTCTATGTACAGCCCAGTGAGCGGGCGACGATCGCGGGGGACGTCTGACATGCCCTTCCAGGAGATCAACTCGAAGATGATCGAGGCCACCGTGCAGCCGGGGGCCAAGATCTTCAGCCAGCGCGGCGCCATGCTCGCCTACAAGGGGGACGTCTCCTTCACCCCCAACATCCAGGGCGGGCAGGGCGGCCTGATGTCCATGATCGGACGCCGGGTGGCCAACGAGGCGACGCCCCTGATGACCGTCGAGGGCAGCGGCACGGTCCTCTTCGGGCACGGCGGCCATCACATCCAGGTGATCGGCCTCTCCGGAGACACCCTCTACGTGGAGGCGGACCGCCTGCTCGCCTTCGACGGCACCCTCCAGCAGGGCACGATGTTCATGGGCTCGCAGGGCGGCGTCATGGGCATGGTCCGCGGCCAGGTCAGCGGTCAGGGCCTGTTCACCACCACCCTGAAGGGACACGGCGCGGTCGCCGTCATGGCACACGGCGGGGTCATCGAGGTCCCCATCACCCCCCAGCGCCCGGTCCACGTCGACCCGCAGGCGTACGTGGCACACCACGGTGACGTACGCAACAAGCTGTCCACGGCGCTCGGTTGGCGCGACATGGTGGGCCGCGGCTCCGGCGAGGCGTTCCAGCTGGAGCTGTCGGGCAGCGGCGCGGTGTACGTCCAGGCCTCGGAGGAGAAGCTGTGAACCCGAACGTCTCGACCCCGGCGGGCGCTCCCGCCGTCTTCGACCCGATGACGCTGCCGACCGACGACAACGTGAATGCCTACACCTTCTGCGTGGAGCTCAAGGGGAGCCAGTGGTTCCTGCAGAAGGGAAAGATGATCGCCTACTACGGGCGGATCGATTTCAACGGCATCGGGCACGGCCGTCTCGACCGTCTGGTCCGGACCAGCTTTCATTCGCCGCTGCACGCGAGCGACTGGGTCGTGGCGGAGGGCCAGGGCAAGATGCTCCTAGCCGACCGGGCCTTCGACGTGAATTCGTACGACCTCGAAGAGGGCAACCTGACCATTCGCTCCGGCAACCTCCTCGCTTTTCAGCCAACTCTCGCGCTGAAGCAGTCGATCGTTCCGGGCTTTCTGACGCTGATCGGGACGGGCAAGTTCGTCGCCGCCTCGAACGGCCCCGTGGTCTTCATGGAGCCGCCGATCCGGGTGGATCCACAGGCGCTGGTGGGCTGGGCCGACTGTCCTTCACCGTGCCACCACTACGACCACGGGTACCTCACGGGCGTCATCGGAGGCGTGCGGGCACTGACCGGCATCGGCGGAACCTCCGGAGAGGAGCACCAGTTCGAGTTCGTGGGCGCGGGCACCGTGCTGCTCCAGTCGACCGAGGCCCTGATGCCGGAGCAGGCCGCCGGTGAGGTGCCGCACCAGGCGGGCGTGCCGGGCGGACGGGGCACTCCGGGTCAACCGGGACAGCAGTCGGGCGCACCGCGTCTTCCCGGACAACTGGGGGACCTCCAGCGTCGCTTCGGGCTGTGAGCGGTAGTCTGCGGAGTGTGACGGCGAACGCCTGTGCGCCTCCGTGAGCCAGGGGGTGCGAGGCGCGTCACATCCCACCATTCGTTCACCTTTCAACTTCTTAGGTAGAATCGATTCCATGGAGACCGAGACGGCCCCGCAGTGGCTGACCGACGAGGAACAGCGCGCTTGGCGCACCCACGTGGAGGTCAACAGGATGCTGACCTATCAGCTCGAAAAGGACCTTCAGCCGTTCAACCTGACCATGAACGACTACGACATCCTCGTACACCTCTCCGAGTCCGATGATTTGCGGATGCGTATGAGCGATCTCGCCGCCGCCACTTTGCAGTCCAAGAGCCGCCTGTCCCACCAGATCACCCGCATGGAGAACGCGGGCCTGGTGCGCAGGGAGAACTGCGAGTCCGACCGGCGCGGCCTCTACACCGTCCTCACCGAGGAGGGCATGGAGACCATGCAGAAGGTGGCACCGCACCACGTCGCATCCGTGCGGCGGCACTTCGTCGACCTCGTCTCACCCGAGGCGCTCGGCGATCTGCGCAAGGCCCTGACCCCGATCGCGGAACATTTGCGGGGACAGCGCGGCAAACCCTGACGCGCATCCCGCGCGGCGCCCACCGGCGCCCGCACACCGCGCGCATCCCGCGCGTCGTGCGCGCCTTCCCGCCCGGCAGCGACAGCACCCCTCACTCCGCCGACGACTGAGGGAGCGGCAGCCGGAGCTCGAAGAGCGCACCGCCCGACGGCGCCTCCCGCACCACGAGGGCGCCGCCGTGCCGCACCGCCACGTCCCGTGCGATCGCGAGGCCGAGCCCGGCCCCGCCGTCGTCCCTGCTGCGTGCGTCGTCCAGGCGTACGAAGCGTTCGAAGATCCGCTCGCGCTCGCCCACCGGCACGCCGCTCCCGTCGTCGGACACCTCCAGGACCGCCCAGGCACCCTCGGTCCTGGTGGTGACCGTGATCCGGGAGTGCGCGTGCCGCTGTGCGTTGTTCAGGAGGTTGCCGAGCACCCGCGCCAGCTGACCGCGCGATCCGGTGACTTCGAGGCTCGTGAGGTCCGTGCGCACGTCGACGCGGTCCCGGGTGCGCTGCGAGAGCTCCTCGCGGACGAACGCGGCGAGCTCGACCCGCGCGCCGCCCGGCTTCTCCCCCGCGTCGAGACGGGCGAGGAGCAGCAGATCGGCGGCGAGCTCCTGGAGCCGCACGGTGTCCTCGACCGCGCCGTCGACGTCCAGCAACTCCGGGTGCGCGGCGCCCACTTCGAGCTGGGTGCGCAGCGAGGCGATGGGGCTGCGCAGCTCGTGGGAGGCGTCCGCCACGAAGCGGCGCTGGCGCTCCACGGAGGTCTGCAGGGCCGTGAGCGTCTCGTTCGTGGTGCGGGCCAGCCTGGCGATCTCGTCGTGCGTGTCCGGCTCGGGGACCCGGCGCCCCAGGTCCTGCGACGCGGTGATGGCGGACATCTCCCCCGTGATGGCGGCCACCGGGCGCAGCGCGCGGCGCGTCACCAGCCAGGTGGTGCCCGCGACGACGGCGAGCAGCAGCGGGAAGCCGACCAGCATGGAGGTCAACGCCGTGGACACGGCGCTCCGTTCGTCGGAGAGCGAGCCACCGGCGTAGACCTTCAGGTCGCCCTTGGACTCCGTGCCCACCTCGACGGCGGCGAAGCGGTAGTCGGCGCTCTCGCCGTCGACGGTGGCGGATCCGTCGCTGTACTCGGTGTCGTCGGAGATCTCGGCGTCGTCGGAACCCGACCCTGAGTCGGAGCCCGACTCGGAATCGGAATCGGACCCCGACTCGGAGTCGGCGGCGGAGTCGCCGCCCTTCCCCTTCCCCTCGCGCTCTCCCTCGTCGTCGTCGCCCGACGGCTTCCCGGCCGCGGACCCCGGCTTCACCTCGTCCGACCCCGTGCCGCTGATCCGCTCCAGATCCTCGCTGGCCGCCACCAACCGGCCGTTCTCGTCCACGATTTGGACCGGACTGTCCTCACCGTCGGGCAGGTCGAGATCGGCGTACGGACGCCCCGAGACGATCTGCGAGGCGACCTCGCGGGCGGCGGAGGCGGCCCGCGAATCCGCCTGCCCCGTGAGGTTGACGCGTAGCGAGATCAGTACGGCCGCGCCCGCCGCGACCAGCGCGAGCGCGACGACGAGACTGGCGCCGAGCGTGGCCCTGGCCCGCACCGAGCCGAAGAGCCGCCTCATCGCGGGGCCTCAAGACGGTAGCCCGCGCCGCGCACGGTCTTGATGAGGGTGGCGCCCAGCTTGCGGCGCAGCGTGCTGATGTACACCTCGACGATGTTGGGATCGCCCTCGTACGCGAAGTCCCAGACGTGCTCCAGGATGTCGCCCTTGGAGACCACCTCGCCGGCCCGCAGCACCAGCTGCTCAAGGACCGCGAACTCCTTGGTGGTGAGGGTGATTTCGTCCTCGCCGCGGAAGACGCGGCGCGCCGCCGTGTCGACCTTGAGCTCCCCCAGCGTGTGCACCGGCGAAGGGCCACCGCCACCGCGGCGGCGAAGGAGCGCCTTCACCCGGGCCACCAGCACGACGTACGAGAACGGCTTGGTGAGGTAGTCGTCGGCGCCCGTGTCCAGGCCCTCCGCCTCGTCGTACTCGCCGTCCTTCGCGGTGAGCATCAGGATCGGTACGTCGTGGCCCGCGGCGCGCAGCGTGGAACAGATCCGGTAGCCGTTCATGCCGGGCAGCATGATGTCGAGGACGACCAGGTCGTACGTTCCCTCGCTCGCGCGGTGCAGCCCGTCGATGCCGTCGTGGACGACGTCGACGGCGTAACCCTCGGCCGTCAGGCCCTTGGCCAGGGACAACGCGAGGCGCTTTTCGTCTTCCACGATCAACAGGCGCATGCGTTCAGGGTGGCAGAGCGAACCTGAAGAGTTCTTCAGGCGGCTTCAGGCTGGGTTCAGGGTCGCTCCGCCAGATTGGTCCTCGTCGAAAGCGAACGGCAGCGGCTCACCGGCCGCCGCCGCACCGCCCACCGTCTCGGGAGGAACCCCTCATGAAGCGCAACATCGTCATCGCCACCGTCGCCGCGGCCGCCCTGGTCGCCGGAGGCACCGCCACCGCCCTCGCGGTCACCGGCGACGACGGGCCGACGGCCGCCCAGCGCTCCAGCGTCCAGGTCAAGGACGACGACCGCGGGGACACGGTGGAGAACACCACCGAGGCCAAGGCCGCGAAGGTCACGGCCGCGGACGCCATCAAGGCGGCCCTCGCGGACACCCCGGGCACCGCGGTCTCCGCCGAGCTCGACGACGAGGACGGCGGCCTGGTCTGGGGCGTCGACGTCCTGAAGGGCAGCACCTGGCACAACGTCGAGGTCGACCCGGGCACCGGCAAGGTCCTCGGCTCCTGGGTCGACAAGGACGACGACGGTGACGACGCCGCCGAGACCGCCCGGGTGAACTCCGCGCTCAAGGGCGCCTCCACCAGCGCCGCGGACGCCGCGCGGGCCGCGGCCGCCAAGGGCACCGTGACCTCCGTGGACCTGGACGACGACGGCTCGGCCGGCGCCTGGGAGGTCGAGACGACGGACGCCAAGGGCGCCGAGGCCGACTGGCACGTCGGTCTGAAGGGCGACAAGGTCACGGCCGACCGCTCGGACCGCCACGACGACGACCGCCACGACGGCCGGGGCGACCACGACGACCGTGACGGCCAGGACCACGACGACGACGGCTCCGACGACTGAGGCAGCCCGGACAACCACCCCCGTCCCCACCGAGGCGGCGTCACCGACGCCGCCTCCGGCGCGTGCTCAGCCAGACGTCATCCCGACGTCAACCCGGCGACCAGCTCGTCAGCCGCCGCATAGGGGTCCAGCTCGCCCGCCACGATGCGCTCCGCGAGCGCGGACAGGCGGCGGTCGCCGTGCAGCGAGCCGATCCGTTCGCGCAGCGCGGTGACCGCGATGGCCTCCACCTCGCGCGCGGCCCGCGCCGCGCGCCGCTCCGCGAGGACGCCCCGCTCCTCCATCCAGGCCCGGTGCTTCTCCAGCGCCTCGACGACCTCGTCGATGCCCTCGGCGCGCGCCGCGACCGTCTTCACGATGGGCGGCCGCCAGTCGCCGGGGCCGCGGGACTCGCCGAGCCCGAGCATGTGGTTCAGCTCGCGCGCGGTCGCGTCGGCGCCGTCGCGGTCGGCCTTGTTGACGACGTAGACGTCGCCGATCTCCAGGATTCCGGCCTTCGCGGCCTGGATGCCGTCGCCCATGCCGGGCGCCAGCAGCACCACCGACGTGTCGGCCTGCGAGGCGATCTCCACCTCGGACTGCCCGACGCCGACGGTCTCGACGAGGATCACGTCGCAGCCCGCCGCGTCGAGGACCCGGATGGCCTGCGGCGCGGCCCAGGCGAGCCCGCCGAGGTGACCGCGGGTGGCCATCGAGCGGATGTAGACGCCGGGGTCGGAGGCGTGGTCCGACATCCGCACCCGGTCGCCGAGGAGCGCGCCCCCGGAGAACGGCGACGACGGGTCGACGGCGAGCACGCCGACCCGCTTGCCGGTCCGCCGGTAGGCGCTCACCATCGCCGACGTCGATGTCGACTTACCGACTCCGGGAGATCCGGTGAGACCCACCACGTACGCGTGCCCGGCCAGCGGAGCCAGCGCGGCCATCACCTCGCGCAGCTGCGGGGACGCCCCCTCCACCAGGGAGATCAGCCGGGCCACGGCCCGCGGCCTGCCCTCGCGGGCCTGCGCCACCAGGGAGGGGACGTCCTGCATGAAACAGCTCCGTTCGCTACGTACGGGACACGGTCGGCCGGGGGTTCAGCTCTTCGCCACCTTGACGATCAGCGCGTCGCCCTGGCCACCGCCGCCGCACAGCGCGGCCGCGCCCACGCCGCCGCCGCGCCGCTTCAGTTCGAGGGCGAGGTGCAGCACGACCCGGGCGCCGGACATCCCGATCGGGTGACCCAGGGCAATGGCCCCGCCGTTGACGTTCACCTTTTCCGAGGACACCCCGAGGTCCTTCATTGACTGCACCGCGACGGCGGCGAAGGCCTCGTTGATCTCGATGAGGTCGAGGTCGCCGACCGAGAGGCCCTCCTTCTTGAGGGCGTGCTGGATGGCGTTGGAGGGCTGCGACTGGAGCGAGTTGTCCGGGCCCGCGACGTTGCCGTGCGCGCCGATCTCGGCGATCCAGTCGAGGCCGAGCTCCTCGGCCTTGGCCTTGGACATCACCACGACGGCCGCGGCGCCGTCGGAGATCTGCGAGGCCGTGCCCGCGGTGATCGTGCCGTCCTTGGCGAAGGCGGGACGCAGCTTGCCGAGCGACTCGGTGGTCGTCTCGGCGCGGATGCCCTCGTCCTTGCTGAAGAGGACCGGGTCGCCCTTGCGCTGCGGGATCTCGACCGGGGTGATCTCGGCCTCGAAGATGCCGTTCTTCTGCGCGGCGGCGGCCCGCTGGTGCGACGCCGCGGCGATCTCGTCCTGCTCGGGGCGGGCGATGCCGAGGCGGGTGTTGTGCTTCTCCGTCGACTCACCCATCGCGACGCCGTCGAACGAGTCGGTCAGACCGTCGTACGCCATGGAGTCGAGCATCTCGATGGCGCCGTACTTGTAGCCCTCGCGGGACTTGGGGAGCAGGTGCGGGGCGTTGGTCATGGACTCCTGGCCGCCGGCCACCACCACGTCGAACTCACCGGCGCGGATCAGCTGGTCGGCGAGCGCGATGGCGTCGAGGCCCGAGAGGCACACCTTGTTCACCGTGAGTGCCGGGACGTTCATCGGGATGCCCGCCTTGACCGCGGCCTGTCGCGCCGGGATCTGCCCCGCCCCGGCCTGGAGCACCTGGCCCATGATCACGTACTGCACCTGGTCGCCGCCGATGCCGGCCCGGTCGAGCGCGGCCTTGATGGCGAATCCGCCCAGGTCGGCGCCGGAGAAGGACTTCAGGGAGCCGAGCAGGCGGCCCATGGGCGTGCGCGCGCCCGCGACGATCACTGAGGTGGTACCGGTCGTTCCAGACATGTGCCACGGCCCCTTGGGGAGGAGAAGTTAACGAGGGTTTATCTGAATGTACTGAGCGGTACCCCGTGCGTCATCGGGCGACGAGTGTGATCGCGCGCACGTTGCGTAATCACCGAATGAAGCGCTGCACTTGCACCATGCTGACGCGAATCGATCACATCGGGATCGCCTGTTTCGACCTCGACAAGACCGTCGAGTTCTACCGCGCGACATACGGATTCGAGGTGTTCCACACCGAGGTCAACGAGGAGCAGGGCGTACGCGAGGCCATGCTCAAGATCAACGAGACGAGCGACGGCGGCGCCTCCTACCTGCAACTGCTCGAACCGACCCGCGACGACTCCGCGGTGGGCAAGTGGCTGGCCAAGAACGGCGAGGGCGTGCACCACATCGCCTTCGGCACCGCGGACGTCGACGGGGACGCCGCGGCCGTCAAGGACAAGGGCGTACGCGTCCTCTACGACGAGCCCCGCATCGGTTCCATGGGGTCGCGCATCACCTTCCTGCACCCCAAGGACTGCCACGGCGTTCTGACGGAACTTGTCACTTCCGCGCCTTCCGAGTCACCGGAGCACTGACCTCCGTATATCTGGGCCGGTAGGGTTGGGCACGGCCGCCCGCACTCTGGGCGGTCACGTGCCGGGGTCCGGGTTTCGGGGGACGAGCGTCGGGGCAGCAGCCCATGCTCCGCTGTTGATCTGACACCATTCCCCCGGGGGCCCCGTTCGGCGGATGGACGGGGCTCGTTGGAGAGAATTGCGACCAGGAGTGGGGCGTCCCCTGCTCGAGCGCAGCCAAGAGCTCGGGGAAGGATGGGACCGCGCAGTGCGGGGCTACGAACGCCAGGAGAACTCGCGGGCTGAGACCGACAGTCTTTCGCGGTTCGAGGCCGAGATGGACCGGCTGAAGACCGAGCGGGAGAAGGCCGTCCAGCACGCCGAGGACCTCGGCTACCAGGTGGAGGTGTTGCGCGCCAAGCTGCACGAGGCGCGCCGCAACCTCGCGTCCCGCCCTGCCTACGACAGCGCGGACATCGGCTACCAGGCGGAGCAGCTGCTCCGCAACGCCCAGATCCAGGCCGAGCAGCTGCGCGCGGATGCCGAGCGCGAGCTGCGGGACGCCAGGGCGCAGACCCAGCGCATCCTCCAGGAGCACGCCGAGCAGCAGGCCAGGCTCCAGTCGGAGCTGCACACCGAGGCCGTGACGCGGCGCCAGCAGCTCGACCAGGAGCTGAACGAGCGCCGGCAGACCGTCGAGTCGCACGTCAACGAGAACGTGGCCTGGGCCGAGCAGCTGCGCGCCCGCACCGAGCAGCAGGCCCGCAGGCTGCTGGACGAGTCGCGCGCCGAGGCCGACCAGTCCCTGGCCGCCGCCCGCGCCGAGGCCGAGCGCGTCGCCGAGGAGGCCCGCCAGCGCCTGGCGAGCGACGCCGAGTCGGCCCGCGCCGAGGCCGAGGCGACCCTGCGCCGCGCCCGCACCGACGCCGAGCGCCTCCTGAACGCCGCCTCCACGCAGGCGCAGGAGGCCACCGACCACGCCGAGCAGTTGCGCTCCAGCACGGCCACCGAGTCCGAGCAGGCGCGCCGGCAGGCCGCCGAGGCGGGCCGGGCCGCCGAGCAGCGCATGACGCAGGCCGACGCGGCGCTGCGCGAGGCGCGCGCCGAGGCCGAGAAGGTCCTCGCCGAGGCCAAGGACACCGCGGCCAAGCAGCTCTCGTCGGCGGAGGCCGCCAACGAGCAGCGCACCCGCACCGCCAAGGAGCAGGTCGCCCGCCTGGTCGGCGAGGCCACCAAGGAGGCCGAGGCCACCAGGACCGAGGCCGAGCAGCTGGTCGCCGACGCCCGCGCGGACGCCGAGAAGCTGATCGCGGAAGCCTCCGAGAAGGCGCGCACGATCACCGCCGAGGAGACCGCGGGCCAGCTCGCGAAGGCCGCGCGGACCGCCGAGGAGGTGCTCGACAAGGCGTCCAAGGACGCCAAGGAGACCACCAAGACCGCCACCGAGGAGGCCGAGCGGATCCGCTCGGAGGCCGAGGCCGAGGCGGACCGGCTGCGCAGCCAGGCGCACGACATCGCCGAGGAGCTCAAGGGCGCGGCGAAGGACGACACCAAGGAGTACCGCGCCAAGACCGTCGAGCTCCAGGAGGAGGCGCGCAGGCTGCGCGGCGAGGCCGAGCAGCTGCGGGCCGAGGCCGTCGAGGAGGGCGAGCGGATCCGCTCGGAGGCCCGCCGCGAGGCCGTCCAGCAGATCGAGGAGGCGGCCAGGTCCGCCGAGGAGCTCCTCGCCAAGGCGAAGGTGGACGCGGACGAGCTGAAGTCGGCCGCCACCACCGAGAGCGAGCGGGTCCGCACCGAGGCCATCGAGCGCGCCACGTCGCTGCGCAAGCAGGCCGAGGAGACCCTGGAGCGCACCCGCGCCGAGGCCGAGCGGCACCGCGAGGAGGCCGCCGAGCAGGCCGAGACCACCAGGTCGGAGGCCGAGGACGCCGCGCGCGAGCTGCGCGAGGAGACCGAGCGGGCCATAGCGGCACGCCAGGCCGAGGCCGCCGACGAGCTGGCCAGGCTGCACACGGAGGCCGAGGAGCGTCTGGCCGCCGCCGAGCAGGCGCTGACCGACGCCCGCGCGGAGGCCGAGCGCATCCGCAAGGAGGCCACCGAGGAGACCGACCGGCTGCGTACGGAGTCCGCCGAGCGGATCCGCACCCTCCAGGCGCAGGCCGAGACCGAGGCCGAGCGGCTGCGCACGGAGGCCGCGGCCGACGCGTCGCAGGCCCGCGCGGAGGGCGAGAACGTCGCCGTACGGCTGCGTTCGGAGGCCGCCGCCGAGGCCGAGCGGCTCAAGACCGAGGCGCAGGAGTCCGCGGACCGGGTGCGCGCGGAGGCCGCTGCGGCCGCCGAGCGCGTCGGCGCGGAGGCCGCCGAGGCCCTGTCCGCCGCCCAGGAGGAGGCGACGCGCCGCCGCCGCGAGGCCGAGGAGACGCTCAACTCCGCGCGCGGGGAAGCCGATCAGGAGCGCGAGCGGGCCCGCGAGCAGAGCGAGGAACTCCTCGCCTCCGCCCGCAAGCGCGTCGAGGAGGCCCAGGCCGAGGCCATCCGCCTCGTCGAGGAGGCCGACCGCCGCGCCACCGAGATGGTCTCGGCCGCCGAGCAGCACGCCCAGTCCGTACGGGACTCCGTGGCGGGTCTGCACGAGACGGCGCAGGAGGAGGTCGCGGGCCTGCGCTCGGCCGCCGAGCACGCCGCGGAGCGCACGAAGACCGAGGCGCAGGAGGAGGCGGACCGCGTCCGCTCCGACGCGTACGCCGAGCGGGAGCGCGCCACCGAGGACGCCAACCGCACCCGGCGCGAGGCGACGGAGTCCTCCGAGGCCGCCAAGTCCCTCGCGGAGCGCACGGTTGCGGAGGCCATCGCGGAGGCCGAGCGGATGCGCTCGGACGCCTCCGAGCACGCCCAGCGGGTGCGCACCGAGGCCTCGGACACCATCGCGTCGGCCGAGCAGGACGCCTCGCGCACCCGTGCCGACGCCCGCGAGGACGCCAACCGCATCCGCAGCGACGCGGCGGGCCAGGCCGACCAGTTGATCGGCGAGGCGCGCAGCGAGGCGGAGCGCCTGGAGAACGAGACGATCGCGGAGGCCGAGCGGGTCCGCACCGAGGCGATCGAGCAGGCCGAGCGGCTGCGCACGGAATCCACCGAGCAGGCCGAGCTCCTCAAGAGCGAGACGGCCACCGAGGCCGAGCGGGTGCGCGCGGACTCCGTGGCGAAGGCCGAGAAGCTCATCTCGGACGCGTCGGGCGACGCCGAGCGGCTGCGCGCCGAGGCGTCCGAGACGGTCAACTCCGCGCAGCAGCACGCCGAGCGGATCCGCAGCGACTCCGAGCGCGTCAAGGCCGACGCGGCGCGGGAGGCCGAGCAGGTCACCTCGCAGGCGCGCGAGGAGGCCGAGCGGACCCTCGACGAGGCCCGCAGGGCCGCCAACAAGCGCCGTCAGGAAGCCGCCGAGCAGGTCGACACGCTCATCACGGAAGCCGCGGCCGAGGCCGAGAAGCTGGCGAGCGACTCCCAGGAGAAGGCGCTCAAGGCGACGACGGACGCGGAGGCGCAGGCCGACACGATGGTCGGCGCGGCCCGCACCGAGGCCGACCGTCTGGTCTCCGAGGCGACGGTCGAGGGCAACTCGCTGGTGGAGAAGGCCCGTACGGACGCGGACGAGCTCCTGGTCGGGGCGCGCCGCGACGCGACCGCCATAAGGGAGCGCTCCGAGGAGCAGCGCGACCGCCTCACCGCCGAGATCGAGGAGCTGCACGAGCGTGCGCGCCGCGAGTCCGCCGAGGCGATGAAGTCCGCGGGCGAGCGCTGCGACGCGTTGGTCAAGGCCGCGGAGGAGCAGCTCGCCGAGGCCCAGGCGAAGGCCAAGGAGACGGTGTCGGACGCCGACTCCGAGGCGGGCAAGGTCCGTATCGCCGCGGTCAAGAAGGCGGAGGCGCTCCTCAAGGAGGCCGAGACGAAGAAGACTTCGCTGGTGAGCGAGGCCGAGCGGATCAAGGCGGAGGCGGAGGCCGAGGCGACGCGTATGGTCGAGGAGGGCAAGCGCGAGCTGGAGGTGCTGGTGCGCCGCCGCGAGGACATCAATGCGGAGATTTCCCGTGTCCAGGACGTGCTGGAGGCGTTGGAGTCTTTCGAGGCCCCGACCGGCGGCGCGAAGACTGCGGCCAACAGCAGCTCCGCTACGGGCGGCGTCAAGGCAGGGGCAGCGGCGGGGTCGACTCGTTCGGGTGGCAAGTCGTCAGAGGGCTAGCCAATGAGTCATCTTCCGTGCTCGGCAAGGACCTTCGGCCCTGTCGCTGGCAAGTGCTCCGGCGGTTAGCCACTCAAAAGGGGTGTCATTCTCCAGATCAAACGGGCATCCGCTCGATGACACGCCGCTTGGACCCCTAGGATTCCCTCTATCACCTCACCGGTCTCATTCGACAGGAACCCCATGAGCGACACTTCCCCCTACGGCTTCGAGCTTGTGCGGCGTGGGTACGACCGCGCTCAGGTGGACGAACGTATCTCCAAGCTCGTCTCCGACCGTGACAGCGCTCTTGCCCGTATCACTGCTCTGGAAAAGCGCATCGAGGAACTGCACCTCGAGACGCAGAACGCCCAGGCCCAGGTTGCCGACGCAGAGCCGTCGTACGCCGGTCTCGGTGCCCGCGTCGAGAAGATCCTCCGCCTCGCCGAGGAGGAGGCCAAGGACCTGCGCGAGGAGGCCCGGCGCGCCGCCGAGCAGCACCGCGAGCTTGCCGAGTCCGCCGCCCAGCAGGTGCGCAACGACGCGGAGTCGTTCGCGTCCGAGCGCAAGTCCAAGGCCGAGGACGAGGGCGTCCGGATCGTCGAGAAGGCCAAGGGCGAGGCGAACGCGCTGCGCGCCGAGGCGCAGAAGGACGCGCAGTCCAAGCGCGAGGAGGCGGACGCCCTCTTCGAGGAGACCCGCGCCAAGGCCGCGCAGGCCGCCGCGGACTTCGAGACGAACCTCGCCAAGCGCCGCGAGCAGTCCGAGCGTGACCTGGCGTCGCGTCAGGCCAAGGCCGAGAAGCGCCTCGCGGAGATCGAGCACCGCGCCGAGCAGCTCCGCCTGGAGGCCGAGAAGCTCCGCACGGACGCCGAGCGTCGCGCCCGTCAGACGGTGGAGACGGCGCAGCGTCAGGCCGAGGACATCGTCGCGGACGCGAACGCCAAGGCGGACCGCATCCGCTCGGAATCCGAGCGGGAGCTGGCGGCGCTCACCAACCGCCGCGACAGCATCAACGCGCAGCTCACCAACGTGCGCGAGATGCTGGCGACGCTCACCGGTGCGGCGGTGGCCGCGGCCGGGACGCCCGTCGAGGACGAGCCGATCAGCCGCGGGGTGCCTGCGCAGCAGACTCGCTGAGGCCCTGGGGGGATCTGCCGGTCCGCCGTGGCTGGTCGCGCAGTTCCCCGCGCCCCTTTCAGGAGCGCCCCGGCCCCCTGCCACTTCTGAAGTGGCAGGGGGCTTTGTCACGTCTTAGCGTGGCCGCATGATCGAGCTAGCGGGGTTGACCAAGCGGTACGGCGAGAAGGTCGCCGTCAACGACCTGACCTTCACCGTGCATCCCGGCATCGTCACCGGCTTCCTCGGTCCGAACGGCGCGGGGAAGTCCACGACCATGCGCATGATGCTGGGCCTGGACAATCCGTCCGCCGGCGACGTCCGCATCGACGGCAAGCGCTACTCGCAGCTGAAGGACCCCCTCACGTACATCGGCGCGCTGCTCGACGCCAAGGCCATGCACGGCGGCCGCAGCGCCTTCAACCATCTGCTCTGCCTCGCCCAGAGCAACGGCATCCCGCGCGGCCGGGTCGCCGAGGTCCTGGACACCGTCGGCCTCACCGCCGTCGCCAAGAAGAAGGCCAAGGGCTTCTCGCTCGGCATGGGCCAGCGCCTGGGCATCGCGGCCGCGCTGCTCGGCGACCCCGAGATCCTGATGTTCGACGAGCCGGTCAACGGGCTCGACCCCGAGGGCATCCACTGGATCCGCAACCTGATGAAGTCCCTCGCCGCGCAGGGCCGCACGGTCTTCGTCTCCTCGCACCTGATGAGCGAGATGGCCCTCACCGCCGACCACCTCGTCGTCATCGGCCAGGGCCGCCTCCTCGCCGACATGACGATGTCCGACTTCATCCGGCAGAACTCCCGGTCGTACGTCAGGCTGCGCTCCCCGCAGCGCGAGCGCCTGCTCGACGTGCTGCACGAGGCCGGCATCACCGCCGTGGAGGCGGGCAACGGCACGCTAGAGGTGGACGGCACGTCCGCGGAGCAGCTCGGCGAGCTCGCCGCGGGCCATCAGCTCGTACTCCATGAGCTGAGTCCCCAGCAGGCCTCGCTCGAAGAGGCCTTCATGCAGCTCACCGCGGAGTCCGTGGAGTACCACGCACACACCGACCACGAGGGCGTGAGCGCCCCGCCGCCGCCCACCGGGGGCTGGGGCGACGGCTGGCAGCAGCGGAAGGACGCCTGAGCGATGGCCGCGACGCAGGTACTGAAATCGGAGTGGACCAAGATCCGCTCGGTCTCCTCGACATTGTGGACGCTCGGCCTCGCCGCGATCGTCACGGTCGCGCTCGGCATGCTGATCAGCATCCTGTCGAAGAACGACTACGACAAGCTCGACGCCAAGGACAAGCTGACCTTCGACCCGACCTACACGAGCTTCGCGGGGATGTCCCTGGGCCAGCTCGCGCTGATCGTCTTCGGGGTGCTCGTCGTCTCGAACGAGTACAGCACCGGCATGATCCGCACCTCGCTCGCCGCGGTCCCCCAGCGCGCCACGTTCCTGTTCAGCAAGGTCCTCGTGGCCACGCTGCTGGCGTTCGCGGTGGGCCTGGCCACCAGCTTCATCACGTTCTTCGTGGGGCAGGCGATGCTCGGCGAGCACAAGGCGCGGATCGGCGACGCCGGGGTGCTGCGCGCCGTCATCGGCGGCGGGATCTACATGACGCTCATCGCGGTGTTCTCGATGGGGGTCGCGGCGATGCTGCGCAGTCCGATGCTGTCGCTCGGCATCCTGATGCCGTTCTTCTTCCTGATCTCCAGCATCCTCGGCAACGTCTCGGCGACCAAGAAGATCGGCCGCTTCCTGCCCGACCAGGCCGGCAGCAAGATCATGCAGGTCAAGACGCCGTTCGACGACGACACCCCGTACGGGCCCTGGGGCGGTATCGCGATCATGCTGCTCTGGGTCGTCGCGGCGCTGCTCGGTGGGTACGTACTGCTGAAGAAGCGGGACGCCTAGGGCCTGATCCGAACGGCGGGCCCCGGAGCCCGCACCCGAGCACAGGGGGGCGTGTGACCACTCAGGACCGCGGGCTCGCGGCGCTCGGCCTCGACGGGGTTCCCGCGCTGCAGCCCCTGACGTACCCGGGCCGCCCGGTCACCGCCCCCTCGCTGCTGACCGGCACCGAGCTGCTGCCGCTGCGCGTGGGGTCCGGCGGGCCCGGCGCGTGGGCCGTCGAGGGGGCCGCTCCCCGCCGCTCGCTCGACGCGGTCCTCACCGGCCTCGGTCAGGCCCCCGTCGCCGGCCGGGTGCCCGTCGTCGCCGTCGGCTCGAACGCCTCACCGGGGCAGGTGTCCCACAAGCTCGCGCGGCTCGGTCTCTCCGGTGCCGTGCCGATGGTCCCCGTACGGCTGCGCGGCATCGGCGTGGGCTGCTCGGCGCACATCGGCAGGGCCGGGTACGTGGCGGCCGCCCCCTATCCGGACCCCACCGCGTGCCGCTCGCTCGTCGTCTCCTGGCTCGACCCGGCGCAGCTCGCCGCGGTCGACGACACGGAGCTGCCCAACTACCGGCGGGTGCGGCTGTCCGGCGACGCGTACGGGATGGCCCTGCCCTGCGGCGCCCGGCTCGAAGAGGCGTACGTCTACGTCAGCGCGCGCGGACTCCTCGCCGACCCGGCGACGGGCCGGCCCCGCCCCGGCGGCGGCGATCAGGCGACCCTGCTCGGCGCGCTCCTTGCCGCCTCCCCGGCCCTGCGCGCGCTCCTCGGGCCCGACGCGGCGGCCTGGGTGCGGCGGGCCGCGGCGGACGCCGCACTGCGCGAGCGGGGCACCCAGCTCTTCGCCGCCGCGGGCTGGGTGCTGCCGTGGACGGAGCTCACGGTCCTGTGACGCCCCGTCACGCCCTGCGGCAGCCGGTCCCGCGGCGGACGCTTTTACTTGCTCTTGGCTGGAACCGTCAGCTCCCCGTTATCCTCCTAACCCTTACGGGGGCGTGTGCCCCGACGTCCTGAACCATTCGATGGGTGCGGAGAATGATCGAGGCAGTCGGCCTGACGAAGCGCTACGGCGCCAAGACAGCCGTGTACAACCTTTCCTTCCAGGTGCGGCCCGGTACCGTCACGGGCTTCCTGGGCCCCAACGGCTCGGGCAAGTCGACGACGATGCGCATGATCCTCGGGCTCGACGCCCCCACCACGGGCCAGGTGACGATCGGCGGCTACCCGTACCGCAAACTCCCGAACGCGCCCCGCCAGGTCGGCGCGCTGCTCGACGCCAAGGCCGTGCACGGCGGCCGGCACGCCCGCAACCACCTGCTGTGCCTCGCACAGCTCTCCGGCATCCCGGCCCGCAGGGTCGACGAGGTGCTCGGCGTCGTCGGTCTCCAGGACGTCGCGAAGAAGCGCTCCAAGGGCTTCTCGCTCGGCATGGGCCAGCGCCTTGGCATCGCGGCCGCGCTCCTCGGCGACCCGCAGGTGCTGCTCTTCGACGAGCCGGTCAACGGCCTCGACCCCGAGGGCATCCTCTGGGTCCGCAACCTGATGAAGTCGCTCGCCGCCGAGGGCCGCACGGTCTTCGTCTCCTCGCACCTGATGAGCGAGATGGCCCTCACCGCCGAGCACCTGATCGTGATCGGCCGCGGCCAGCTGCTCGCCGACATGAGCGTCACGGACTTCATCTCCGCCAACTCCGCGGACTTCGCGCGGGTGCGCACGCCGGAGACCGAGCCGCAGCAGCGCGAGAAGCTGACGGCCGCGCTGACCGAGGCGGGCGGCCAGGTGCTGCCGGAGCTGGACGGCGCGCTGCGCGTGACCGGCCTGCCGCTCCCCCGCATCAGCGACCTCGCGCACGGCGCGGACGTCCGCCTGTGGGAGCTCTCCCCGCACCAGGCCTCGCTGGAGGAGGCGTACATGCGGATGACGCAGGGCGCCGTCGACTACCGCTCCACGGTCGACCAGCGCGCGGGCCTCCAGCAGCCGCTGCCGCCCGGCGCGCCGCTGCCGGGCCAGGGCCAGCCTCCGCTGCCGGGGCAGGGTCAGCCCGGCTGGTACGCGCCGCCGCCGCCCCAGCAGGGTGGTCAGCCCTTCGCGATGCCGCAGCCGCAGGACGGGCAGAACCCGTACGCCGCGGCGCCGCAGCAGCAGCCCCAGGCCGCGGCTCCCGCCCCCGACATGACCAAGCGCGCCACCGCCACCGACAACGAGGACGCACGATGACCACGCCTCCGACTCCGCAGCACCAGCCGCAGGCGCAGCAGCCCCAGCAGACGTACGCCCCGGCCGGTGCTCCCGCACCGCAGGGCGCGCCCGCACCGCAGGGCGCCCCCGTTCCGCAGGGCGCCCCCATGGCGCACGCGGCCCCGCTGGCTCCGCCGCCCGCCGCCCCCGCGCCGCCGTCCGCCTGGCAGCAGGCGATGGCCAACGCCTACACCTCGCCGATCCCGGTCACGAAGACCCACCTCGGCAACGCGCTCTCCTCCGAGTGGACGAAGATCAGGTCGGTCCGCTCGACGATGTGGACCCTGGGCACCTTCCTGCTCCTGGTCGTCGGCATCGGCCTGCTCGCGGTCGCGAACACGGAGCCGCGCGACTACGCGGACATGCCGTTCACCGTGCCGGCCTTCTTCGGTCTGATGCTCGGCCAGATCTGCCTGATCACGCTCGGCGTCCTGGTCACCTCGTCCGAGTACGGCACGGGCATGATCCGTACGACGTTCACCGCGTCCCCGCAGCGCCACCGGGTGCTCACCGCGAAGATCCTGATCTTCTTCGTGGTCGCCTTCGTGGTCTCCGCGGGCTCCATCCTGCTGGTGGGCCTCGCCGGATCCGCGGCCAACAGCGGTCCCGAGGCGGGCGACGTGCCGTGGGCCGGCACGGTCCTCAAGGGCGGTCTGTACGTCTCGCTGCTCGGTGTGCTCGCGCTCGCCGTGGGCTCCATGCTGCGGCACTCCGCGGGCGCCATCACCGCCATGCTCGGCGTGGTCCTGGTCCCCGCGATCATGCCCGCGTTCCTGATGATCTGGGAGAGCACGCAGTCGCTCGGCGAGAAGATGAACGACTACAACGCCATCACCGCGCTCGCCAAGATCTTCGGCGCGGACAGCGCGGACGCCGGTGGCGGTTCGCAGCTGACGCTGCTCGCCGTCGTCACGGCCGCGGGCGTCGCGGGCGCCTTCGCCCTCCTGGAGAAGCGCGACGTGTAGCCGTACGGACGTACGCGCCCTCGCCGGGCTAGTACCTCGGAGCGTTACGGGACCGCTGCACCCGCGTGGTGCGGCGGTCCTTCGCGTTCCAGCACGCCTTGTGCCAGTGCCTGCGCTCGTCCACGCCCGAGTGCGCGGGCCAGGCCACCACGTGCGCGAGGCCCCCGGGGATCTCCTGGTCGCAGCCGGGGCAGCGGTAGCGCTTGCCCGCCGCGCTCGCGCCCGCCACGTGGCGTACGCTCCACTCCTCGCCCTGCCAGTTCTCCGAGCGCTCGAAGCCTCCGTAGCGGCCAGGCTGTTCCGCGTCGGATGACGGACTCGACTCTCCGGCGCCCTTGGGGCGGTTGCGGCGCGGGGACACAGGACACCTCACGGGCTGTACGGCGATCAGGGGTGTGACCAGCCTACGCGCCGGGCCGACGGGTACCCGTCCCCCACCGACCCCCACAGGCCCCCTGGCATTGCGCAGAAAATCCAACAATCTTCATGCCAGGCCGTGCCTTTGGCACGTGTCATGCGTTGTTGCCCGTAGGGGGAGTGCCTGCGTCGGCGCCAAGGAGGCAGGAGTTTCATGCGTGTAGGTAGTTTTGTTCTGGCCGCCCAGTTCCCCGGACAGGGGCAGGGGGAGGCGCTGCACCGGGCGGTGCGGTCCGCCGAGGTGGCCGAGGAGGCGGGTCTGGACGCGGTCTGGCTCGCCGAGCACCACTTCGTGCCGTACGGCACGTGTCCTTCGGCGGTGACCCTCGCGGCACTGCTGCTCGGGCGCACCCGGCGGATCCGGGTCGGCACGGCGGTGAGCGTCCTGCCCACCGTGCACCCCGTCGCACTCGGCGAGCAGGCCGCGCTGCTGCACCTGACGTCCGGCGGACGCTTCTCGCTCGGTGTCGGACGCGGCGGGCCCTGGGTGGACCTGGAAGTCTTCGGCTCCGGTCTGGAGGCGTACGAGAAGGGGTTCCCCGAATCCCTCGACCTGTTGCTCTCGTGGCTGCGGGAACCCCGGGTGGAGAGCGCGGGCGAGCGGTTCGCCTTCCGTGAGGTCGCCGTCGTGCCGCGCCCGCAGGAGGCGCTCGGCGGCCAGGACGACAGCGGCCCCGAAGTGGTCGTCGCGTGTACGTCGCCGTCGAGCGTGCGGCTGGCCGCGCAGCGCGGTCTGCCGATGCTGCTCGGCATGCACGTGGGCGACGTCGAGAAGGCCGAAATGGTGGCCTTGTGGAATCGGCACGCACGTGCTGCGGGGCATACGCCCGAGGAAATCGCCACCGCCGCCCATGTGTCCGCCGGGGTCGCCCAGATCGCCGACCGGCGTCTGGAGGCGGCGGAGGTGTTACAGAAAGCGATGCCCGGCTGGCTCAAACAGGGTCTCGACGCCCATGTCACGGTGGACGGCCGCAAGCGGGCCATGCGCGATCCGCTCGCCTACACCGAACTGCTCTGCGGGCTGCACCCCGTGGGCACCCCGCAAGTCTGTGCCGACCGGCTCGCCGCCACCTCGGAGCGGACGGGCATCACGCGCTTCGCGCTGCTCGTCGAGGGTTCGGGCGATCTCGCCGCCACCGAGGAGAACGTGCGCAGACTGGGCGCCGAAGTACTGCCCCAGCTCACCTGAGGCCGGCCTCGCGCTGCGGAGCTGCCGCTCCGGACTGAAACACCTCCCGCGTACGGAGCGGCAGCAACAGGCGTCAGCAGTCGCGCAGTTCGGGTGACTGGTTGAGCAGCTGGCCCCGGATCGACGTGAAGCGGGCGAGCCGCTCGTCCACCGACGGGTCCAGCGGGAACACCGCCACACGGTGGCAGTTCTGGAATGCCAGCCGTACCCCGAAATGCCGCTGCAACGCGCCACGAATCGCGTCACTCGCGAGCGCGCGCAGCAGCTGTCCACGGGCCTGCTCGTCCGGCGGCGGCGTCTGGTTGTCGGCGAACTGTCCGCCGTCGACCTTCAGCTGGGCCACCAAGGAGCTGATCATCTCCCATGCGTAAGGCAGGGAGGTCCGGACGCAGTCGACGAATTCCGCTTCGTCCACCTCGCCTCGCTCGGCCTGTTCCAACAGTGCCGGTGAGACGTCGAGCGACATGGGTTCTCCTCTCGCACCCCCGGGGAGCGGGGGCTTACGGACAGGGAGGGAGTCCGCATACGCAGCGTGCACGGATGACGACCTCCCGCTTCTACGGTAGGCAACGGGCGGTAACGGCACCAGGAGATTGGGCGCATAACCGGCCAGGATCGAACAGGTTCATCGCCGGACAAGTCGTGCGCGTGACAGAGACGGGCGGGCGAATCGCGTGCACCGGCCCCGGTCGAGTAGCGTTGCGCCCCATGCGTCTCGTCATTGCCCGATGCTCCGTGGACTACGCGGGCAGGCTCACCGCCCATCTCCCCTCGGCCCCCCGCCTGATCCTCGTGAAGGCGGACGGCAGCGTGTCGATCCACGCGGACGACAGGGCCTACAAACCGCTCAACTGGATGTCTCCGCCCTGCACCTTGAAGGAGGGCTCGGGGGACGACGCCGGTGTGTGGACCGTCGTGAACAAGGGGGGCGAGAAGCTCATCATCACGATGGAGGAGATCCTGCACGACTCCTCCCACGAACTGGGCGTCGACCCCGGCCTCATCAAGGACGGCGTGGAAGCACACCTTCAGGAGCTGCTCGCCGACCGGATCGAGACGCTGGGCGACGGATATTCGCTGATCCGCCGCGAGTACATGACGGCGATCGGCCCGGTGGACATCCTCTGCCGCGACGCCGACGGGCAGACCGTCGCCGTCGAGATCAAGCGGCGCGGCGAGATCGACGGCGTGGAGCAACTCACGCGCTATCTGGAGCTGTTGAACCGCGACCCGCACCTGGCGCCCGTCAGGGGCATCTTCGCGGCCCAGGAGATCAAGCCGCAGGCCCGGGTGCTCGCCACGGACCGCGGCATCGGCTGCGCCGTCCTGGACTACAACGCGCTGCGCGGCATCGAGGACGACAAGCTGCGGCTGTTCTGACCCGTCGTACACGTTCTCGTACGCATACGGAGAGGGCCGGGTCCACCAGGACCCGGCCCTCTCCGTATGTGTGTACCGCGTCTGCCGCCTAGGGTCTTTCGTTTGGATCAGGCCGGATCAGGGAGCGGGGTCTGGTGCGTGCGATCGCAAGGCGGAGGAGGGCGGCAACGCGGAGCGTTGGCAACCGACGACAACGCCGGAGGGGGCACCTCCCTGCTCGAGCGAAGCCGAGAGCTTGGGGGAGGGCGTGCCAGACCCCGCGAGCCCGGCCTGATCCAAACGAAAGGCCCTAGGCCGTACCGGACTCGGCCGGGGACTGCGGCGCGCTGCTCGCGGGGCCGCTCGCCGACGTCGAGACGTCGGGCGAGGACGGCGGGGCGTCGCTCGTGGGCGGCGTCGTCGGCGGGGTCGTGGGCGGCGTGGTCGGCGGGGTCGTCGGCGGCTTGGTCGGCGGGTCCGTCGGCTTCGTCGGCTTGTCCGTCGGCTTGGTGGGCTTGTCGGTCGGCTTGGTCGGCTTGTCCGTGGGCTTCGTCGGCTTGCCGCTCGGCTCGTCCGACGGCTTGCCGCTGTCGCTCGGCTTGCCCGAAGGATCCCCGCCGGCGCTCGGCGTGGGGTCGTCGGAGGTGCCGACGACGCCGTCCTTGCCCGGGTCTTCGGGACGGCTCGTGGAGTCCTTCTGCGGCTTGTCGGCGTTGAGGCCGTCGCCGTCGCGGTCCTCCTTCGCGGACTGCTCCGTCTTGACCTTGTCGCCCTCGTGCGGGTCGTTCTTGTCGGAGGTGGCGCCGAGCGTCACGACCGTGCCGAGCACGGCGGCGAGCAGGGCGCCCGCGCCGGCCGCGATGAGGTTGCGCCGGGTGCCGCTGATGATGGAGCGGCGGCTCGGCGCGGGTCCCGCGCCGACGGCGGGGACGACGCGGCTGGTGACCAGGGTGTCCGGCTCCGGCGGCGGTTCGGGCAGCGCGAAGGCGGCCGGGACGCCGCCGGGGGGCGACGCCGACTCCTCGTAGCGCGCGTCGGGCACCTCGTCGCCCGCGGTGGCGCCCCCGACGGGCGGCATGCCGCCCGTGCGGTCGGCGACCAGGGCGAGGGCCCTGCGGCCCGAGATCATGCCCCGCTTGTCGGCGAGCGCGCCGCGCAGCCCGATGGAGGCCTCCAGCTCGGCGCGGGCCCGGTCGAGCTGTCCGCCGCAGAGCGCGAGGATGCCCAACTCGTGGTGGAAATAGGCCTCTTCGGCGACTTCACCGGCGTTGCGCGCGGCTTCCTGGCCGGACCGCAGGGCACGCTCCCAGGCGCCCCAGTCGAGCCCGCCGGCGAAGGCGGGCGCGGCGGTGCGGGCGAGCAGCACGGCGGCGCCGCTCGCGGGGGCCACCAGGGCGGCCAGCGCGGCGAGCACGGCGTCCGCCTCGGCGGCGACCCGCTCGGGGGTGACCGAGGGGTGTCCGGCCCACCAGGCGTAGTGCTGGGCGGCAGCCTGGGCCTGCCCGGTGGCGTCGTCGGCGTATCCGGCGCTCTCCAGCTGGGTGCGGACCCCGGCGGCGAGGCGGTAGTGCGCGCCGACCGCGCCGACCAGGGCGCAGCTCACCAGTTCGGCGAGGGCCGCGTCCGCGTGGGTGTCGCCCACCAGGGCGGGCAGGTGCGCCTGGTGCGGCAGTTCGCCGCCGAGCCCGACGGCGAAGCGCAGCGTGGCGCGGGCGGACGGGCTGAGCCGGGCGGCGAGCAGGGCCGCGGGCGCCGCGCCGTCGGCGAGCGAGGGCAGCGGTACGTCGTCGCCCTCGACGGCGTCGAAGGGCGCGTCGACCGGGGTCTCCGCGTAGTAGCCGTACTCCTCGAAGGCGTGCGGGTCGGCGCGCAGCTGGTCGCGCTGCCGGAGCAGGGCGCCCGCCTGCACGAAGCGCAGCGGCAGCCCCTCGGACTCGAACCACAGGTCGCCCGCCCAGTTGGCCTCCTCGTCGTCGAGGACGCGGCCGACGACGCGTTCGAGCAGCTCCAGGCTGCCGCCGCGGCCGAGCCCGCCGAGGAACACCTCTTCGAGGTGGGACGCGGCGGACGGCGCCGCGACGTCGGGCGTGGTGGAGACGATGAAGGCGCACTCGGGTGTCGCGTCGAGCAGCTCGTCCAGGCCCGCGCCGCCGAACTCCAGGTCGTCCAGGACGACGACGGCGCCGATGTCGTGGACGAGTTCGAGCAGCTGGGCGCGCTCGGGGCGGTGCAGCGGTGCGTTGTAGACGTGCGCGAAGAGGTCGTGGAGCAGCTCCATGGCCGTCCTGCGGTACCCGGAGAGCCGTACGACGCCGTCGGGCGCCAGGTCGGCGCAGTCGTCCGCGACGGTGTTCAGGAGCGTCGTGCGCCCCGATCCCGCGGGTCCGGTGAGCCGCACGGAACGGCCGCGCGCGAGCAGGCGTACGAGCCGCTCGCGCTCCTCCTGGCGCTCCAGGAGCGGCAGCCTGGGCAGCGCGGGCCCCGGCGGCACGGGCGGCATCGCGGCCCTGCGCAGTTCGGCGCGCTCGGTGGCGGTGCGCTTGGTGGGCCTGCCCGGTCGCTCGCCGGGCGGGCAGGGCTCGATCTCGCTGCCGTCCACGGGATTGACGGTCAGCAGGAAGTCACCGGAGACGAGCTGCACGGTGCGGGCCAGCGCGGGTGCGGGCTGGCCGAAATCCGGTGTCATGGGATCGCGCGGCGGGCGCGCGGGGCGCGCCGATTCGTCGTCGTTGAAGCCGTCGTGGCCGTACTCTTCCGGTCCCCGGTTCATCGGGTCCATGGTCTTAGCCCCCCAGATGCGTGGTGTGCAGAGCCCCCTCCGGCCTTCGTGCACACTGCGCTGTCGCTTCTGGTCCGGTGCCCCCGTGCGGGTTCGTATATCGGTGGGCGACCGAACCCTAGACCTTTGCTCAGTATCTACGAGAGGGCGGGGTACCGCCCCGCCCGAGACGTCACAGTCTCGTGAGGATTGTGCGTGAGGTGCGGGTTCAGGCTCTGGGGAGCGATTCGACGCCGATGCCGCCCTCGATGGCGAGGATCCGGTGCAGCCGGGTCGCCACGAGGAGGCGCTGCATCTGGGGCGGCACGTGGCGCAGCACGAGTCTGCGTCCGCACCGGCCTGCCCTGCGGTGGGCGCCCATGATGACGCCGAGTCCCGTGGCGTCCCACGAGTCGAGTTCGGACAGGTCGAGCACCAGGTCGCCGGCTCCGTCGTCGACGGCCGAGTGCAGGACCGTACGGGCGTCCGCCGCGCTGCGTACGTCGAGGCGTCCCCCGACGACCAGCTGGGCCTGGTCGCCCCTGATGTGCATATGCGCTCCCCGAGAGTGCTGTGTCTGCTGTGTCGTCTGTTGCGTAACGCGTTCTGCGTATGTCACTGCAACTGACTGCCGCGCGGGCAAGGAAGTTGCCGTCTGTAAGCGAACCGATACCGAATTCACTCCGAGGGGTGACCCGCGAGGCGACGAAGCGTCCGACGAGGCGTCAGGCGGCGTACGTCAGTACTGGTTCAGTGCTTGTAGAACCCCTGCCCGCTCTTGCGCCCGATGTCACCGGCGTCAACCATCCGGCGCATCAGCTCCGGCGGCGCGAACTTCTCGTCCTGGGACTCCGTGTAGATGTTGCTGGTGGCGTGCAGCAGGATGTCGACGCCGGTGAGGTCGGCGGTCGCGAGCGGCCCCATGGCGTGCCCGAAGCCGAGCTTGCAGGCGATGTCGATGTCCTCGGCGCTGGCGACGCCCGACTCGTAGAGCTTGGCGGCCTCGACGACGAGCGCCGAGATCAGCCGGGTGGTCACGAAGCCGGCGACGTCGCGGTTGACGACGATGCAGGTCTTGCCGACGGACTCGGCGAACTCACGGGTGCGGGCGAGGGTTTCGTCGCTGGTCTTGTAGCCGCGCACGAGCTCGCAGAGCTGCATCATCGGGACGGGCGAGAAGAAGTGGGCGCCGACCACGCGCTCCGGACGCTCCGTCACGGCCGCGATCTTGGTGATCGGGATGGCGGAGGTGTTGGAGGCGAGCACGGCGTCGTCGCGCACGAGCTTGTCGAGCGTGCGGAAGATCTCGTGCTTGACCTCCAGCTTCTCGAACACGGCCTCGACGACGATGTCCGCGTCGGCGACGGCGTCCAGGTCGGTGGTGGTCGTGATGCGCGCGAGGGCCGCAGCGGCGTCCTCGGCGGCGAGCTTGCCCTTGCTCACGAACTTCTCGTACGACGCCTTGATCCCGTCGGTGCCACGGGTCAGGGCCTCATCGGTGACGTCGCGCAGGACGACGTCCCAGCCCGCCTGGGCGGAGACCTGTGCGATGCCGGACCCCATGAGTCCGGCTCCGATGACGGCGAGCTTCCGTGCCACTGTTCCGACTCCCCTACCGCTTATCACGCTTGGCTTACACGCTGTTTACGTATGCCTCTTCGGCGCACGTTAGCGGTCGTGAGGGCGCCTGTGGCGGTGAAGAGATGCGCGTCACGCCCGCCCGTCACCCGACCACCGCCCCTCAACGAGGCCCTTCGGGCCAAAGCGCCCCTTTTCAATGACGGACATCACACCGGTACGGATCATTTGGCGCCACGCACCGCGTAGTTGAGGACTTTCTCGCTGAGCAGGTCCTCCATCTCGTCGAGCAGCGCCAGGGCTTCGCGCGAGACCTCCGCGGGCTTGCGGCACTTGGTCATCTCGTCGCCGATCCAGGCCATGAGCGTGCTGTGGACCCAGGAGAGCTGGCCCGCGACGAGGCCGGGCAGCGGGTCCCCCTCGGCGGCGCCGGTCTCCTCGGCGAGGGTCGCGGTGAGCCGCTCGACGGCCTCCTGCTGGATGGCCCAGAGCCGGGAGCGCAGGGCGTGCGCCTCGGTGATGACCTTCATGAAGTCGGCCCAGCCGGGGAAGAGCCCGACGGTCGGCGACACGGCCTCCACGTCGACGCGCAGCTCGCGCAGGACGGCGTCGGCCGCGGACTCCCGTGCGCGGCGGCCGCGCACATGGCGCGAGAGGCGGTCGACGATGTCGCCGCCCCGGTCGAGGAAGAGGTCCTCCTTGGCCGGGAAGTAGTTGTAGACCGTGTTGACCGAGACGTCAGCGGCGTCCGCGATCTCCGCGATGGTCACGGTCACGAAGCCGTGCTCCAGGAAGAGCCCGGTCGCGATGTCCGAGATCCGCTGCTTGGTCTGCCGCTTCTTGCGTTCTCTGAGCCCCTCAGCCATGGCCCCATCGTAGGCCGCTGCCTAGGGAGCCTGAAAACTTGGCGTCACACCAAAACTTGGTGGCATTGCAAAATTTAAGAGACTCTGTTTTTGTGGTCGCCATGGCAATCATCAGTACCTCCGGGCTCGCCCGGACCTTCCTGACCAAGGGCGGCCCCGTCGAAGCCGTGCGCGGCATCGACCTGCGCGTCGAGCCCGGCGAGATCCTCGGCTTCCTCGGCCCCAACGGCGCGGGCAAGACCACCACGCTGCGGATGCTGACCACGCTCCTGCCGCCCACGGGCGGGGCCGCCACCGTCGCGGGCCACGACCTGGCCCGCGATCCCGAAGGCGTGCGCGCGAGGATCGGGTACGTCGCCCAGTCCGGCGGCGTCGACCTGAGCATCTCCGTACGCGAGGAGCTGGTCACCCAGGGCCGCCTGTACCGGCTGACGAAGGCTCAGGCGGCCGCGCGCGCCGAGGAGCTGGCGCGCGACCTCGGCCTGACCGAGCTGATGGAGCGCCCCTGCGCCGCACTCTCCGGCGGCCAGCGCAGGCGCCTGGACATCGCCCTCGGCCTCACCCACCGGCCCGAGGTGCTCTTCCTCGACGAACCGACCACGGGTCTGGACCCGGGCAGCCGCGCCGACCTGTGGAAGCTGGTGCGGCGGCTGCGCGACGAGCACGGCACGACGGTCTTCCTCACCACCCACTACCTCGACGAGGCCGACGAGCTCGCCGACCGCCTGGTCGTCGTCGACGCGGGCGTGGTGGTCGCCGAGGGCACCCCGAGCGCACTCAAGCTCCGGTACGGCGGCTCGATCGACGCCACCCTCCAGGACACCTTCCTCGCCATCACCGGGCGCCCCATCGCCCCCGATGCGACCGCCGACACGGCCCCCGTCGCCGTCTGAGACCCCAGGACCCCTCGATGCCCGCACTGTTCTCCGACATCGCGCTGATCTTCGGCCGGTACGCCCGGCAGACCCTGCGCTCCAAGTTCCAGATGCTCTTCGGCGTCCTGACGCCGCTGCTCTACCTGCTCTTCTTCGGGCCGCTCCTGGCCGATCTGCCGCTCGGCTCGCGCGGCGACTCCTGGCAGGTGCTCGTGCCGGGGCTGCTGCTCCAACTCGGCCTGTTCGGCGCCACGTTCAGCGGCTTCGCGCTCATCATCGAGAAGCAGTTCGGCGTCGTGGAGCGGATGCGGGTGACGCCCGTCAGCCGCCTCGCGCTGCTGCTCGGCCGAGTCCTGCGGGACGCCCTGCTCTTCGTCTTCCAGTCGGTGCTGCTGGTCGTCGCGGCCCTGCTGATGGGGCTGCGCGCGCCGGTCGGCGGCATCCTCATCGGATTCGCGTTCGTGGCGGCGCTGAGCGCGGGGCTCGCCTCCCTCTCGTACTCTCTCGCGATGAAGGTCTCCAAGCCGCACGAGTTCGGGCCCGCGGTCAACGCCATCAGCCTGCCCTCGATGCTGCTCTCCGGCCTGATGCTGCCGATGGCGCTCGCGCCCACCTGGCTCGACGTGCTCTCGCACTTCATGCCGTTCCGCTATCTCGTCGACGCGGTACGGGCCGGTTACGTGGGCGGATACGGGACGGCGGCCATGCTGTACGGCGTCCTGACGGCGGTCGGCTTCCTCCTGGTTTCCGTGACGGTGGGCACACGGGTCTTCAAGAAGGCCGGAGCCTAACTACGCTGGCCGCATGGTCAATCTGACGCGCATCTACACCCGGACCGGCGACCAGGGGACGACGGCCCTCGGTGACATGAGCAGGACCGCCAAGACCGATCTTCGGATCTCCGCGTACGCCGACACCAACGAGGCGAACGCCGTCATCGGCACCGCGATCGCACTCGGCTCGCTCGACGAGGAGGTCGTGAAGGTCCTCGTACGGGTCCAGAACGACCTCTTCGACGTCGGCGCCGACCTCTCGACGCCGGTCGTCGAGAACCCCGAGTACCCGCCGCTGCGCGTCGAGCAGTCCTACATCGACAAGCTGGAGGCGGACTGCGACCGCTTCCTCGACGAGCTGGAGAAGCTGCGCAGCTTCATCCTGCCCGGCGGCACGGCGGGCGCGGCGCTGCTGCACCAGGCGTGCACGGTGGTGCGCCGGGCCGAGCGCTCGACGTGGGCGGCCTTCGAGGTGCACGGCGCCGGTACGGAGAACGGCAGCATGAACCCGCTGACCGCGACCTACCTCAACCGCCTCTCCGACCTCCTGTTCATCCTGGCCAGGGCGGCCAACAAGGAGGTCGGGGACGTGCTGTGGGTGCCGGGCGGCGAGCGCTAGCGCTTGCTCAGGAAGCTCGGGCGGTCCGCCTCGTCGGGCGTGGCCGCCGGGGCCTTCTTGGGGAACAGCGTGTAGCTGAGCGCGATCAGGCCATGGATGCCCGCCGCCCGCCAGGCCGTGTACATCCACCCCTCCAGGGACGACGTGCGGCCCGGGTCGTCGACGTACCACATGGCCAGGAGCAGCAGCCCGCTCGCGACGGCCGCGCCGATCACACTGCCGAGCCAGACCTTGGCCTCGTGCAGCGCCCTGGCCTTGCCGTAGCGCGGCGGGCGCGGCACCGGCGTGCCGTCGAAGCGGTGCGCCGCGTGTCCGTCGAGCCACTGCACGGTGCGGTGGCCGTGGCCCACGGTGTAGCCGATGTAGACCGCGGCGAGGCCGTGCTTCCAGCTCGGGTCGGCGCCGTTCTTCAGGTCGAGGGCGGTGACGACCAGGAGCACCAGTTCGAGCAGCGGCTCGCAGAGCAGGATCGCGACGCCGAGGCGCGGCATGCGCAGCAGGTACCGGGTGGCCAGGCCCGCGGCGAGCAGCACCCAGAAGCCCACTTCGCAGATGATGATCAGCGTGACGATCACGGCTGGCTCCTCTTGGTCGCTTGCTCTGTCACCCTTCAAGGCTCCCGCGGCACGCGCCCTCGATCATCGTCGCCAGTGACGAAGTGGGACTGCATCCTTCGATGTAGCGGCGCCCCATGCGACGGGCGCGGTAGGCAGTTCGATGTAGTCGCCGCCGGACCGGTTCCTCCCCCAGGACCAGGCCCTCAGCCCGCCCGAGCGTGTTGGATGGGGGCATGGCCCTGTCCCTCGCCCGCCCGCACCGCGTCGATGTCGGCATCGCCGCGATCAGCCTGCTCAGCGGACTCGCGCTGTGGGCGCTCGGGCTGAACCCGCAGACGGACCGGCCGCTGGGCGCCGACTGGGCCCTGATCCCGCTGGCCGTCCTGGCCTGCATGTCGCTGCTGCGCCGCACGGCTCCGCAGTTCGCCCTCGCCGTGGCCACGCTCGCGCTGATCGCCGACCAGTTCACCTTCGGCAACCTCGCGTCGATCATGATGTTCACGGACATCGTGTACGCGGCCGTCCTGTACGGCAGCCCGGCAGCGGCCCGCCGCATCCCGGTCACCACGGGCCTGATCACGGTCGCGCTCACCATCGGCTTCCTCGCCTGGTTCCAGGACCCGCAGGCCATCCTCATCGGCGTACTCGCCGGAGTGATCTCCTTCGCGCCCGCCACCACGGGCGTGCTCGTGCGCAACCACCGCGAGGCCGCGGACGCCGCCAGGCTGCGCGCGGAGCAGACCGCGCTGCTCGCCGAGATGGACCGCGTCCAGGCCGTCACCGCCGAGCGCGCCCGGATGGCCCGCGAGCTGCACGACATGGTCGCCAACCACCTCTCGGCGATCGCGATCCACTCCACCGCGGCGCTCTCCCTGGACAACCCGCAGACCAGCAAGGACGCGCTCGGCGTCATCCGCGAGAACAGCGTCGAGGGCCTGGCCGAGATGCGCCGCCTCATCGGCATCCTGCGCTCCGACAGCGGCGACCTGGAACCGGCGGCCGCGCCCACCCTCGACGGCCTCGGCTCCCTGATCGCGGGCGCCCGCACCAACGGCCTCGACGTCACCCTTGCCGACGCCCGCGCCCCGGAGGCGCCGAAGCTGCCCGCGCCGGTCGAGATGGCGGCGTACCGCATCGTCCAGGAGTCCCTCACCAACGCCCTCAAGCACGCATCGCCCGGCCCGGTCACCGTGGCGCTCGGCCAGGAGCCGCGCGCCCTGCGGATCCATGTGACGAGTCCGTACGACGACCCGGCGGGCCCCCGAGCGCCCGGCTCGGGAGCCGGGCTCGTCGGCATGCGCGAGCGCACCGAACTGCTCGGCGGCACCTTCGAATCGGGCCCCGAGAGCACCCACGACGGCAAGGTGTGGACCGTGTCCGCGACCCTGCCCGTCGACCCCGCAGACGAAGGAGCCAAGGAATGATCCGGGTGCTTGTCGCCGAGGACCAGTCAGCCGTGCGCGCGGGACTCGTCCTGATCCTGGGCAGCGCGTCCGACATCGAGGTCGTCGGCGAGGCGGCGGACGGCGAGCGGGCCGTGGAGCTCGCCCGCGAGCTGCGCCCCGACCTGGTCCTCATGGACGTGCAGATGCCCCGGCTCGACGGGGTGTCCGCGACCCGCCAGGTGGTCTCCGAGGGGCTCGCCGACGTGCTGGTCCTGACCACCTTCGACCTCGACGAGTACGTCTTCGGGGCGCTGCGCGCGGGCGCGTCGGGCTTCCTCCTGAAGAACACCGAGGCCAGGGACCTCATCGAGGGCGTGCGCACGGTCGCGCGCGGCGAGGGCATGATCGCGCCGGCCGTGACCCGCCGCCTCATCGCGGAGTTCGCCGCGCCCGCCCACCCCGCACGCCGCGGGAACGCGCCGGACCCGGCCGTCCTGGAGAGCCTCACGCGCCGCGAGCGCGAGGTCCTCTCCTGCATCGGCGAGGGCCTGTCCAACGCGGAGATCGCGGGCCGGCTCGCCATGGCGGAGGCGACGGTGAAGACGCATGTCAGCCGGATGCTCGGCAAGCTGGAGCTGCGCAGCCGGGTCCAGGCGGCCGTCCTGGCCCAGGAGTTGGGGATCTGACGCCTCGGCGGGGGCGCACGGGGGAAACAATCCGGCCATTGGTTCAGACCTCTTGACCGCTGGTCCAGACCTTTCTATTCTCGCCGCACTGCGGTGAGCACTCCCCCACGTGTTCCACGTGCTCACGGGCGGCGCAGGGTCCCAACCCCTCAGACCCCCGTAACTCACCCGAGGAGCACCTCGTGCGCTTCACACAGAGCCAGCCCGCACGCTCGAGACCCCGACTCAGACACCGAACCGTGGCCGGACTGACCACCCTGCTGCTTCCGCTCGCCACCCTGGTCGCCCTCGGCGGTTCGGCGGAAGCGGCCCCCGAGGCCGCTCCCGAGGCCACCGCCACGTACGCCAAGACCCAGGACTGGGGCAGCGGCTTCGAGGGCAAGTGGACCATCAAGAACACCGGCACCAGCACGATCAGCTCCTGGAACGTGCAGTGGGACTTCCCCTCCGACACCAAGGTGACCTCGGCCTGGGACGCCACCGTCACCAACTCCGGCACCCGCTGGACCGCCAAGAACCTCGGCTGGAACGGGACGCTCGCCCCCGGCGCCTCGGTCTCCTTCGGCTTCAACGGCGCGGGCGCCGGCTCCCCGTCCAAGTGCACGCTGAACGGCGGCAGTTGTGACGGCGGCAGCGTCCCCGGCGACAACCCGCCGAGCGCCCCCGGCACCCCCGCCGCCTCCGGCATCACCGACACCTCGGTGAAGCTGGACTGGAAGGCCGCCACCGACGACAAGGGCGTCAAGAACTACGACGTCCTGCGCGACGGCGCCAAGGTCGCCACGGTGACGGGGACGTCGTACTCCGACACGGGCCTGACCAAGGGCACCGACTACTCCTACACCGTCCAGGCCCGCGACACCGCCGACCAGACAGGTCCCGCGAGCGGCGCCGTCAAGGTCCGCACCACCGGTGGCGGCGGCCCGGACCCCGAGCCCGGTGACAAGGTCAAGCTCGGCTACTTCACGGAGTGGGGCGTCTACCAGCGCAACTACCACGCGAAGAACATCGCCACCTCCGGCTCGGCCGGCAAGATCACGCACATCAACTACAGCTTCGGCAACGTCCAGGGCGGCAAGTGCACCATGGGCGACTCCTACGCGGCGATCGACAAGGCGTACACCGCCGACCAGAGCGTCGACGGCATCGCCGACACCTGGGACCAGCCGCTGCGCGGCAACTTCAACCAGCTGCGCAAGCTGAAGGCGAAGTACCCGAACGTCAAGATCCTCTGGTCCTTCGGCGGCTGGACCTGGTCCGGCGGCTTCACCGACGCCATGAAGAACCCGGCGGCCTTCGCCAAGTCCTGCCACGACCTGGTCGAGGACCCGCGCTGGGCCGACGTCTTCGACGGCATCGACCTGGACTGGGAGTACCCGAACGCCTGCGGCCTGTCCTGCGACACCTCGGGCCCGGCCGTCTTCAAGAACATGATGCAGGCGTTCCGCAACGAGTTCGGCGCCAAGAACCTCGTCACGGCCGCCATCACCGCGGACGGCTCGGACGGCGGCAAGATCGACGCGGCCGACTACGGCGGCGCCTCGCAGTACGCCGACTGGTTCAACGTGATGACGTACGACTTCTTCGGCGCCTGGGACGCGAAGGGCCCGACGGCTCCGCACTCCCCGCTCACGTCCTACCCCGGCATCCCGAAGGACGGCTTCAACTCCGCCGCCGCCATCGCCAAGCTCAAGGCCAAGGGCGTGCCCTCCGCCAAGCTGCTGCTCGGCATCGGCTTCTACGGCCGCGGCTGGACGGGCGTCACCCAGAAGGAGCCGGGCGGCACGGCCACCGGCGCGGCGCCCGGTACGTACGAGGCGGGCATCGAGGACTACAAGGTCCTCAAGAACTCCTGCCCGTCCAACGGCACGGTCGCCGGTACGGCGTACGCGCACTGCGGCAGCAACTGGTGGTCGTACGACACCCCGGAGACGATCCGCTCGAAGATGGGCTGGGCCAAGCAGCAGGGGCTCGGCGGGGCGTTCTTCTGGGAGTTCAGCGGGGACACGGCCAACGGTGAGTTGGTGAGCGCGATCAACGACGGGCTGAAGTAGTCCGTATCGCCCCTCCATGACGAAAGCCCGGTGGACAGGTACGCCCCCTGTCCACCGGGCTTTCGTCTTATGTCTGCGGGCCCGCTGTGGCTGGGCGCGCAGTTCCCCGCGCCCCTTGAGGGGCCCTGCCTACGCCACGTTCACCCGCTGGCCAGGAGGCGCCGCCTCAAGCCAGGCCAGGAAACCCGTGAGGGCGTCCTCGCTCATCGCCAGTTCCAGGCGGACGCCACGGTGCAGGCAGCCGAGGACGATGGCGTCGGAGAGCAGGGCCAGCTCCTCCTCGCCGTCCGGTGCGCGGCGGTCGACGACCTCGATGGCCGAACGCTCCAGGACCCGGCGGGGCCGTGGAGCGTAGGAGAAGACGCGGAACCACTCGATCCGGTCACCGTTGTAGCGGGCGACCCCGTAGCCCCAGCCTTTGCCGGACGTGTCGCCCTTCTCGGGCGCGTCCCAGCGCAGGCTGCAATCGAACGTCCCGCCGGAGCGCTGGATCAGCCGACGGCGCAGGCCGAAGACGAAGAGCCCCACCAATACCAGCGCGATCACAGCAAGTCCGCACACGAGCAGAGTGAGGATCATCGGCACCGACCTCCTCGCCTCTTCGAACGGACCAATACATTGCACCCGCATTGCCTCAGCCGCGACCCGGTCCGGAATGTTCCCGGACCTGGCCGCGGCTGAGTCACGTTACGCCGCGCGCTGGGGTCAGCGCGCCACCGCACGCAGTCGGACGTCGGCACGCCGCTCGGCGGAGGCGTCGGCCTCCGACTTCGCGCGCTCCAGCGCCCGCTCCGCGCGCTGGACGTCGATCTCGTCGGAGAGCTCCGCGATCTCGGCCAGCAGCGACAGCTTGTCGTCCGCGAAGGAGATGAATCCGCCGTGGACGGCGGCGACGACAGTGCTGCCGTCGCTCGTACGAATGGTCACCGGGCCCGACTCCAGCACACCGAGCAGCGGCTGGTGACCGGGCATGACGCCGATGTCGCCGGACGTGGTGCGCGCGACGACCAGGGTGGCCTCACCGGACCAGACACTGCGGTCCGCTGCGACCAGCTCGACATGCAGCTCAGCAGCCAAGGGTGGCTCCTCGGGTCACCACCCGGCGGTTCAGCCGGGTGTTGGGTCAAATTCTAGTGGGCGTACGAAGAGGGGCGGGACACGGCCCCTGCGCGGGGTGCACCCGCCCCTCTCCGGGATGAGCTACGAGGCTCAGGAGACGCCGAGCTCCTTGGCGTTCTTCTTGAGGTCCTCAAGACCACCGCACATGAAGAACGCCTGCTCCGGGAAGTGGTCGTACTCGCCGTCGCAGATCGCGTTGAAGGCCGCGATCGACTCGTCGAGGGACACGTCCGAACCGTCCACGCCGGTGAACTGCTTGGCGGCGTGGGTGTTCTGGGACAGGAAGCGCTCCACGCGACGGGCACGGGCGACGACGAGCTTGTCCTCTTCGCCGAGCTCGTCGATGCCGAGGATCGCGATGATGTCCTGGAGGTCCTTGTACTTCTGCAGGATCGTACGGACCCGCATGGCGGTGTCGTAGTGGTCCTGCGTGATGTAGCGCGGGTCCAGGATGCGGGACGTGGAGTCCAGCGGGTCCACGGCCGGGTAGATGCCCTTCTCGGAGATCGGACGGGAAAGCACCGTCGTCGCGTCGAGGTGGGCGAACGTGGTCGCCGGGGCCGGGTCGGTCAGGTCGTCCGCGGGGACGTAGATCGCCTGCATCGAGGTGATCGAGTGACCACGGGTCGAGGTGATGCGCTCCTGGAGGAGACCCATCTCGTCGGCCAGGTTCGGCTGGTAGCCCACCGCGGAGGGCATGCGGCCGAGCAGGGTCGAGACCTCGGAACCGGCCTGCGTGAAGCGGAAGATGTTGTCGATGAAGAACAGCACGTCCTGCTTCTGCACATCGCGGAAGTACTCCGCCATGGTCAGACCGGCCAGGGCGACGCGCAGACGCGTGCCCGGCGGCTCGTCCATCTGGCCGAAGACCAGGGCGGTCTTGTCGAGCACGCCCGCCTCGTCCATCTCGACCATGAGGTCGTTGCCCTCACGGGTGCGCTCGCCGACGCCCGCGAAGACGGAGACACCGTCGTGCAGCTTGGCCACACGGACGATCATTTCCTGGATGAGGACGGTCTTGCCGACACCGGCACCACCGAACAGACCGATCTTTCCACCCTTGACGTACGGGGTGAGAAGGTCGACGACCTTCAGGCCGGTCTCGAACATCTCGGTCTTCGACTCGAGCTGGTCGAACGCCGGGGCCTTGCGGTGGATCGTCCAGCGCTCGGCGTCGGCGACCGTCGACGGGTCGTCGTTCAGGACCTCACCGAGGGTGTTGAACACCCGGCCCTTGGTCACGTCGCCGACCGGCACCGAGATGCCCTTGCCGGTGTCGGTGACGGGCGCCTGGCGGACCAGGCCGTCAGTGGGCTGCATCGAGATCGCGCGGACCACGCCGTCACCCAGGTGCTGGGCGACCTCGAGGGTCAGCGTCTTCTTCGCGCCCTCCTCGGCCGGGTCGTCGACCTGGACGTGCAGGGCGTTGTAGATCTCCGGCATCGCGTCGACGGGGAACTCCACGTCGACGACCGGGCCGATGACCCGGGCGACGCGGCCCGTGGCAACGGCCGTCTCAACAGTGGTCGTCATTACTTGTCACTCCCCGCGGTCGCGTCGGCCAGCGCTGCTGTGCCGCCGACGATCTCGCTGATTTCCTGGGTGATTTCGGCCTGGCGGGCCGCGTTGGCAAGCCGGGAGAGGCTGTTGATCAGGTCCCCGGCGTTGTCGGTCGCCGACTTCATCGCGCGGCGCGTGGCGGCGTGCTTGGAAGCAGCCGACTGGAGCAGCGCGTTGTAGATACGGCTCTCGACGTAGCGCGGCAGCAGGGCGTCGAGGACGTCCTCCGCCGACGGCTCGAAGTCGAACAGCGGAAGGATCTCGCCCTTGGTGGACGACTCCTCCGCGACCTCTTCGAGACTGAGCGGCAGCAGCCGGCCGTCGATGGCCGTCTGCGTCATCATCGAGACGAACTCGGTGTAGACGATGTGGAGCTCGTCCACGCCGCCCTCCGCCGTCTCCTTCTCGATCGCCTCGATCAGCGGCGCCGCGATCAACTTGGCGTCCGCGTACGTGGGCTCGTCGGTGAAGCCCGCCCACGACTCCACGACCTTGCGCTCGCGGAACTTGTAGTGGGCCAGACCACGGCGGCCGACGATGTACGAGTCGACCTCCTTGCCCTCGGCCTCGAGACGGGCGGTCAGCTGCTCCGCGGCCTTGATGGCGTTGGAGTTGAAGGCACCGGCGAGACCGCGGTCGCTCGACAGGAGCAGCACCGCGGAGCGCGTCGCCGCCTCCGGTTCCGTCGTCAGCGGGTGCTTGGTGTTCGATCCCGTGCCGACCGCGGTGACCGCGCGGGTGAGCTCGGTCGCGTACGGAGTGGAGGCCGCCACCTTGCGCTGCGCCTTGACGACGCGCGAGGCGGCGATCATCTCCATCGCCTTGGTGATCTTCTTGGTCGCGGTGACGGATTTGATGCGACGCTTATAGACCCGGAGCTGGGCTCCCATGAGTCAGGTCCCTTCCGTCGTCACTTACCGGCAGCGGCCGGAGCGTCCTCGCCGAGAAGCTTCCCGTCCGAGGTCTCGAACTGCTTCTTGAACTCCGCGATGGCGTCGCCGACAGCGGTGAGCGTGTCGTCCGACATCTTGCCGCCCTCCTTGATGGAGGTCATGAGGCCCTGCTCCTTGCGGTGCAGGTACTCGAGCAGCTCGCGCTCGAAGCGGCGGATGTCCTTGACCGGCACCTCGTCCATGCGACCGGTGGTACCGGCCCACACGGACACGACCTGGTCCTCGGTCGCCATCGGCTCGTACTGCGGCTGCTTGAGCAGCTCGACCATGCGCTGGCCGCGTTCGAGCTGGGCCTTCGACGCGGCGTCCAGGTCGGAGCCGAAGGCGGCGAACGCCTCCAGCTCACGGAACTGGGCGAGGTCCACGCGGAGCCGGCCGGACACCTGCTTCATCGCCTTGTGCTGCGCGGAACCGCCGACTCGGGAGACGGAGATACCGACGTTCAGCGCGGGGCGCTGACCGGCGTTGAAGAGGTCCGACTCCAGGAAGCACTGGCCGTCGGTGATGGAGATGACGTTGGTCGGGATGAACGCCGACACGTCGTTCGCCTTGGTCTCGACGACCGGCAGACCGGTCATCGAGCCCTTGCCGAGCTCGTCGGAGAGCTTGGCGCAGCGCTCGAGCAGACGCGAGTGGACGTAGAAGACGTCACCCGGGTAGGCCTCGCGCCCCGGCGGGCGGCGGAGCAGCAGGGACACGGCGCGGTAGGCGTCGGCCTGCTTCGAGAGGTCGTCGAAGATGATGAGGACGTGCTTGCCCTCGTACATCCAGTGCTGACCGATGGCCGAACCGGTGTACGGCGCCAGGTACTTGAAGCCGGCCGGGTCGGACGCCGGGGCGGCGACGATGGTCGTGTACTCCAGCGCACCGGCCTCTTCGAGGGCACCACGCACGGAGGCGATGGTGGAACCCTTCTGACCGATGGCGACGTAGATGCAGCGCACCTGCTTGTTCACGTCGCCCGAGCGCCAGTTGTCGCGCTGGTTGATGATCGTGTCGACGGCCAGGGCGGTCTTGCCCGTCTGGCGGTCGCCGATGATCAGCTGACGCTGGCCACGGCCGATCGGGGTCATCGCGTCGACGGCCTTGTAGCCGGTCTCCATCGGCTCGTGCACCGACTTGCGCTGCATGACCGTGGGGGCCTGCAGCTCAAGGGCGCGACGCCCGACGGTGTCGATCTCGCCGAGACCGTCGATCGGGTTGCCGAGCGGGTCGACGACGCGGCCGAGGTAGCCCTCGCCCACGGCGACCGAAAGCACCTCGCCGGTACGGCTGACCGACTGGCCTTCCTCGATGCCGCTGAACTCGCCGAGGACGATCGAACCGATCTCGCGCTCTTCAAGGTTCAGCGCGAGACCGAGGGTCCCGTCCTCGAACTTCAGCAGCTCGTTGGCCATGGCCGAGGGCAGGCCCTCGACCTTCGCGATGCCGTCGCCGGCAAGGGTGACCGTACCGACCTCCTCGCGCGAGGCCGCGTCCGGCTTGTACGCCTGGACAAAGTTCTCCAGCGCGTCCCGGATCTCCTCCGGCCGGATCGTGAGCTCCGCCATCTGGGTTCCCTGCTCTCCTTGTTGGGCCCGAAAGTTTTCTTGGGGGGTCTGGGGTCAGCCCCCAGGAATCCTCTGCACGGCCCAACTAGGGCCGTAGGTAATGCTTGTTGAGTTACTGGCCGGCCACGCGGCGGCCGGCTTCCTCGATGCGGTCCGCGATGGAGCCGTTGATGACCTCGTCGCCCACCTGGACCGTGATCCCGCCGAGGACCTCGGGGTCCACGTCGAGGTTGAGGTGCATCGGACGTCCGTACACCTTGGCCAGGACGGCGCCGAGACGCTGCTTCTGCTGGTCCGAGAGCGGAACGGCAGTAGTGACGACGGCGACCATGCGGTCGCGACGGTCCGCGGCCAGCTTGGAGAGCGACTCGAGGCCCTCTTCCAGGCTACGTCCACGCGGCGCGGTCACAAGGCGCTCGATGAGCCGCTCCGTCACGTCCTCGGCGCGGCCGCCGAGCAGGCTGCGCAGCAGCTCGCCCTTGGCCGTACCGGTGGCGGCGCGGTCGGTCAGCGCGGCCCGCAGCTCGGTGCTCGACGAGACGATCCGGCCGAACCGGAACAGCTCGTCCTCGACGTTGTCGAGGGCGCCCGACTTCTGCGCGCCCGTCAGGTCGGCCAGGTTGGCGAGCTCCTCGAGGGCGTCCACCAGGTCACGCGACTGCGACCAGCGCGAGCGCACCATGCCGGCGACCAGGTCGGCGGCGGGGCCGCCCACCTGACCGGTCAGCAGCCGCCCGGCCAGCTCGGCCTTGGCCTCGCCGGACTGCGCCGGGTCGGTCAGGACCCGACGCAGCGAGACCTCACGGCTGAACAGCGCGGTCACGGCGGCCAGCTCGTCGGCGAGCTGCTTCGCGTCGACCGAGGTGCTGTCGGTCAGCGCGTCGAGGCGCTCGCGTGCGGCGGCCAGGGCCTCGCGGCTCGCTCCGTGCGCTGTCATCGAGCAGCCTCGGCCTTCTCCTCGAGCTCGTCGAGGAAGCGGTCGATGGTGCGGCTCTGCCGGGCGTGGTCCTCGAGGGACTCACCGACGAGCTTGCCGGCCAGGTCGGTGGCCAGCTGGCCCACGTCCTGACGCAGCGACTGCGCGGCGGCCTTGCGGTCGGCCTCGATCTGCGCGTGACCGGCGGCGACGATCTCCTCGCGCTGACGCTGGCCCTCGGCCCGCATCTCGGCGATGAGCTGGGCGCCCTGCTCCTGCGCCTCCTGGCGCAGACGCGCGGCCTCGTGCCGGGCCTCGGCGAGCTGAGCCTTGTACTGCTCAAGAACGCTCTGGGCCTCGGTCTGAGCGGCCTCGGCCTTCTCGATACCGCCTTCGATCGCCTCCCGGCGCTCATCCAGAACCTTGTTGATGTTCGGGAGGAGCTTCTTCCAGAAGAAGAAGAAGACGATGGCGAAGGCAATGGCGCCGACGAGCAGCTCAGGACCCGGCGGGACGAGCGGGTTCTGCTCCTCCTCGGCCGCCAGCTGAACCAGGTTGGCGATCACTTCAGTGCCTTTCGTCGAACGGGGCTAATCGTCTTTGGCGATCAGGAGCCGTAGACGAACGGCATGACGATGCCGATGAGGGCGAGCGCCTCACAGAAGGCGAAACCGAGGATCTGGTTGGCACGGATCAGACCGGCAGCTTCGGGCTGGCGAGCCAGGGCCTCGGTGCCCTTACCGAAGACGATGCCAACACCGATGCCGGGGCCGATGGCCGCGAGGCCGTAGCCGATGGAGCCGAGGGCCTTGATGTCACCCTGGAGGGCGGCGAGCTCGAGAGTCGCGGACATGCCGTTACTTCCTTCTCTTTCATGGACCGGTGGGGGTTGGCCACCGGGCGCTTAGGGGGGTGCGGGAGGGCGTTCAGTGCTGCTCGGCGAGAGCGCCCTGGATGTACGAGCAGGCGAGGAGCACGAACACGTACGCCTGGACGGCCTGCACGAAAAGCTCGAAGAGGATCATGCCGATGGTCATCACGAAGGAGACACCGGCGGCCGGGATCAGCCAGCTGTTCAGCAGGTACCAGGAGGCGACGGTGAACATCACCAGCATCAGGTGACCCGCGAACATGTTGGCGAAGAGTCGCACCGCGTGCGTGAAGGGACGCACGAGCAGGTTCGAGAAGAACTCGATGAACGACACGAGCCACTTGATCGGGCCGAGCGAGTTGTCGTATCCGGTGATGTTCTTCCAGCCACCGACGAAGCCGTGCTTCTTGAAGGTGAGCGGGACCCACACCAGGTAGACGACCGCCGCGAGGACCGCGGGGTACGCGATGATCGACGAGACCGGGAACTGGGTAAGCGGAATCACGGACCAGATGTTCATGATCCAGATGAAGAAGAACAGCGAGACCATGAGCGGGACGTACTTCTCGCCGTCCTTCTTGCCCATCGTCTCGTAGACGATGCCGCGGCGCACGAAGTCGTAGCCGGCCTCGCCCATCATCTGGAGCTTGCCCGGAACCACCTTGGCCTTGCCGAAAGCGGCGTAGAAGAAGGTGATGACGACGAGCGTGGTCAACAGGGCGAGCATCATCACCTTGTTGAACTCGAACCCACCGACGGTGAACATCGGCTTGAAGAGGAACGAGTGCAGGCCCGGAGCCGGGAAGCCACAGCCGTTGTCGGACATGATCCGACAGCTCCAGTCAAAGGCGAGCTCAGTTTGGTCAGCACTCACCGCGGGCTCCTTCGGCGTGACGCATAGGTACGGCAACCTCGTTGTCGTGTCGGCGCGGCGCGCAGCCGCGGGTCGGCACCGGACTGGTGTTTCGGAAGTGTGAGCGGCGTTCAGGCATCGAGCCTCGCGATTGTGCAGGCGTCAGCTCAGATGCCCGCGCCAGCAGTGCCGCAGTTGGCACCGGACGATAGCAGCATCTCGAACGGCCATTTATCCCGCCCCTACCCATCACGTCGAGGACCCCGACTTCTCCGGCTTGTCCTTCTTCTCGGACGTGCCGTCGGAATCGGGCTCGACGTAAAGGATCTTGGCCTTCATGTGCGCACGGGCCTGCGCGGCCATCCACGCGATGGTCGCCGCCACGAGTGCGGCAGCAAAGGCCCGCGGGTTGAACAGCGTCGTGTCCTTGAACAAAGCCATGAAGACGAGAAGCAACAGGAGTTGGGCGACGTACAACATCATGCCCATCGCCTGAAACAGCTGCGGAAGCGATTTTGCCGTCTTCTGCAGGACGAACAGACCCAGCCCCATGAAGGCGATGACGACCAAGGTGCCGACGACCGCGCCGATGGCCCCCTTGCCGCCGGCGACCACGGCACTGACCGCGGCGACGATCGCGCCGACGGCAGCCGTGGGTACGGCGGACTGAAGGAGATTTCGGGCGTCTTGAGACGGCATGGCGGCAGCTCCGCTTACTGATGGGGGCAGGGTGTCGTCATGGACGAGCGTAGACCCGGGTCGAGAGGGTCCCTCGGGCCAATGGACCGTCGCACTACGGTCCTTCGGCTCTATCCCGGGGTTTCGTGAACGGTATCACAAACTATTTGATGAGGTCTTTACCTGCTGAGTGTGCTCACCGTCACACATGAGAGTGAACCTGCGCGTCTGTGCAGGTGTGGCGCCAACTTGTCTGGTAATGGGGCGTTTTGGATCCGCGCATCAGCGCGACGAACCCGCCTCGCGCCGATCCTGGAAGCGCGAACGGGCGCCGATCGCGGTCGCTCCGTTGACGCCCGCGGCGACCGGCGTCTTCTCCTCCGGATCCACCGGGGTCTCAGCCGCCCCGTGCGTCCCCTCCGCCCCACCGTGGAGGCCCTGTTCGGCCGTGCGGCGGCGCCGGTAGCGCGGCGGCACGAACGCCTCCGCCCAGCGCGGTGTGCGCGGCGTGAAGCGCGGCAGGAGCAGCAGCACGAGGCCGAACGCGCTGAGCGCCACGATGAGCAGGAGGATCCACACGCTCGTGGAGTGCACCGAGTACGCGACGGTGCCGAACGCGATCAGCGCCGACCAGAAGTACATGATCAGGACCGCGCGGCTGTGCGAGTGCCCGATCTCCAGGAGCCGGTGGTGGAGGTGGCCGCGGTCGGCGGCGAAGGGCGACTTGCCGTTCCAGGTGCGCCGCACGATCGCGAGGACCAGGTCGGCGAACGGGATGGCGATGATCGTCAGCGGCATCAGGAGCGGGATGAAGACCGGGAGCATCGCGTGCGTGGCATCGCGGCCGCCGCCGAAGTTCAGCTTCATCGCGGCCGGGTCGACCTGTCCGGTGACGGAGATGGCGCCCGCCGCGAGGACCAGACCGATGAGCATCGATCCCGAGTCGCCCATGAAGATCCGGGCGGGGTGCATGTTGTGCGGCAGGAAGCCGAGGCACATGCCCATCAGGATGGCGGCGAAGAGCGTCGCGGGGGCCGCGGCCTCGATGCCGTACCCGTACCAGATCCGGTAGGCGTACATGAAGGACGCCGCGGAGGCGATGCACACCATGCCCGCCGCGAGGCCGTCGAGGCCGTCCACGAAGTTCACCGCGTTGATGGTGATGACGACGAGCGCGACGGTGAGCAGCGTGCCCTGCCACTGGGTCAGCGAGACCGTGCCGACGCCGGGGATCGGGATCCACAGGATCGTCAGACCCTGCATGACCATCACGCCCGCGGCGATCATCTGGCCGCCGAGCTTGATCAGTGCGTCGATCTCGAACTTGTCGTCGAGGACACCGATCAGCCAGATCAGCGCCGCCCCGGAGAGCAGCGCACGCGGCTCGTTGGAGTTCTCGAAGACCTCGTTCAGGTTCGGCAGGTGATCGGCGACCAGGAGTCCCGCGCACAGTCCGAAGAACATCGCGATACCGCCGAGCCGGGGCGTGGGCTCCCGGTGCACGTCACGAGCGCGGATCTCCGGCATGGCGCCGGCCACGATCGCGAACTTCCGCACCGGGCCGGTCAACAAGTAGGTCACCGCGGCCGTGATGCAGAGCGTCAGCAGGTATTCACGCACGGGCATCCCCACAGATATCGCTGGCCATCTCAGCCCCACACCCTAGCTTCGCGCGCATATGGTTGGGGACATACGGGTAGCGACGATGGTTGCACGAGTACCAGCACGTCCCGGACGCGCCTACCCCTTCCTAGCTCGGATACGGCGGAAATCCACCCACGAGTCCGCGCACCTCTTCTCGTACGTTCGGGTCTTCCCGCACCGCCCCGACCAGCAGTCCGGCGATGCGCACCATGTCCGCCGCGGCCATCCCCTGGGTCGTCACTGCGGCGGTTCCCAGCCGCAGACCGCGGGCCGCGCCGTGCGGCAGGGCACACGTGTCGAGCACGATCCCGGCCGCGGCGAGGCGGCCGCGCGCGGTGTGCGCGTCGACTCCCAGGGGCGTCGGATCGGCCAGAATCACATGGGTGTCCGTACCGCCGGTGGTGAGGGCGAACCCGGCGGCGGCGAGCGCCTCGGCGAGCATCCGCGCGTTGGCGACCACCTGATGGGCGTACGCGGTGAACGCCGGTGTTGCCGCTTCGCCGAACGCGACGGCCTTGGCGGCGACCGTGTGCATCTGGGCGCCGCCCTGCGTGAACGGGAACACGGCCCGGTCGATCCGTTCGGCGAGCTCCGCCCCGCACAGCAGCAGGCCGCCCCGGGGCCCGCGCAGGACCTTGTGCGTGGTCGCGCAGACGACGTCCGCGTGCGGCACGGGGCTGGGCGCCGCTCCCCCGGCCACCAGGCCCATCGGGTGCGCGGCGTCGGCGATGAGATACGCCCCGACGTCGTCGGCGATCTCGCGGAAGGCCGCGTAGTCGATGTGCCGCGGATAGGAGATCGAGCCGCAGACGATGGCCTTGGGCTGATGCGTACGGGCGAGGGCGCGGACCTGGTCGTAGTCGATGAGGCCGCTCTCGGGGTCCACTCCGTAGCCCACGAAGTCGAACCAGCGTCCGGAGAAGTTGGCGGGCGAGCCGTGTGTCAGGTGTCCGCCGGACGGCAGTCCCATCGCCAGGACCGTGTCCCCCGGTCTGAGCAGCGCGGCGTACGCGGCGAGCACCGCGGAGGACCCGGAGTGTGCCTGCACGTTGGCGTGCTCGGCGCCGAAGAGCGCCTTGGCGCGGTCGACGGCGATCCGCTCGGCGACGTCCACGAGCTCGCAGCCGCCGTGGTGACGGGCCCCCGGGTAGCCCTCCGCGTACTTGTTGGCGAGCGGCGAGCCCAGGGCGGTCAGGACGGCCCGCGAGGTGAAGTTCTCGGCGGCGATCAGCTGGAGGGAGTCGGACTGCCGCGCGGCCTCCGCCACCAGGACGTCGGCGAGCTCCGGGTCCTGCCGGCGCAGCGCGTCGAGATCCGTGAAGGCGGCTGGGGCGCCGGTGGGCGCGGCGCCCTCCGTGGTGACCGTGCTGAGCGACATGGTGGGCTCCGGGGCCGTGCGGGGGTGACCTCAGATCCAATGTAGGCCCGCGACGGCGGCCCCGCGCGGCCCGCGGGGCCCGGCCTCCTAGGTGCGGGTGGTCACCCCGGTCAGCGCCGTCACCACGGGCTCTAGCGCCTGGTTGATCTCGTCGCCGACCGAGCGGAAGAACGGCAGGGGTGCCCCGTACGGGTCGTACACCTCGTCGGCCTCCACGGTGGGCGCCAGGAGCCAGCCGCGGAGCGCGGCAGCGGCCCGCACCAGTGCCCTGGCGCGCTCGACCACGCCCTCCCCTTCCGGGTCCGGCAGGGTCGTCGGGTCTATCGCCCGGACGAGCCGGGTGAACTCCTTGAGCGTGAAGGTGCGCAGGCCCGCCGAGTGACCCATCGAGATGACCTGCGCCCGGTGGTCGCGGGTCGCCGTCAGGACGAGGTCGGCGCGGATGACGTGGTCGTCGAGGAGCTCGCGCCCCATGAAGCCGGTGGCGTCCGCGCCGAAGTCGGCGAGGACGGTCTCGGCGTTGGTCTCCATGGGGGCGCCCTCGTGGCCCCAGGTGCCCGCGCTCTCCACGATCAGACCGCCCGTGGCGGGGTCGCCGAGCCGGTCGGCGAGGGCGTGCCGGGTCAGCCGCTCGGTGATCGGCGAGCGGCACACGTTGCCGGTGCTGACGTGGAGGATGCGGAACGTCTCGCTGAAACCCGCTATGCCACGCCCCGTCTCAGGGGCTGTCAATTCGCCACCTCGAGGTCGGGTACGACCTTGCGCAGCTCCTCGGCGGAGAGCGCACCCGCCCGCAGCAGCACCGGCACCTTGCCCGTGACGTCGACGATCGACGACGGCACGATACCGGGGGTCGGGCCGCCGTCCAGGTACACGGAGACGGAGTCCCCGAGCATCTCCTGGGCGGCGTCGCAGTCCTCCGGGGCCGGGTGGCCCGTGAGGTTGGCGGACGAGACGGCCATCGGGCCGACCTCGGTGAGCAGCTCGATGGCGACGGGGTGCAGCGGCATCCGGATGGCGACCGTGCCGCGGGTGTCGCCGAGGTCCCACTGGAGGGACGGCTGCTGCTTGGCGACCAGGGTCAGGGCGCCGGGCCAGAAGGCGTCGACGAGCTCCCAGGCCGACTCGGAGAAGTCGGTGACCAGGCCGTGCAGGGTGTTGGGTGAGCCGATGAGGACGGGGGTCGGCATGTTGCGGCCGCGCCCCTTGGCGTCCAGCAGGTCGGCGCAGGCCTCCGGGGTGAAGGCGTCGGCACCGATGCCGTAGACGGTGTCGGTGGGCAGCACGACCAGCTCGCCACGGCGGACGGCGGACGCGGCCTCGCGCAGACCGGTCGTACGGTCGGTCGCGTCGTTGGTGTCGTATCGCCGTGCCATTTAGCGGGCCTCCTCGTACACGTACTGCTGGCTTGACGTCTTGGTGGTCACGGCATCGCCTTGCGGGCGGTGGCGAAGCGCGGCCTGTTGTTGAGGTCGGGGTGGTCGGCGGCGTCGGCCCAGCCCCGCTCCTCGGTGAAGATCCACGGCACCTGGCCGCCCTGGGTGTCGGCGTGCTCGATGACGACGACGCCGCCGGGGCGGAGCAGCCGGTGCGCGGTGCGTTCGATGCCCCGGATCAGGTCGAGGCCGTCCTCGCCGGAGAACAGGGCGAGCTCGGGGTCGTGGTCACGGGCTTCCGGCGCGACGTACTCCCACTCGGTGAGCGGGATGTACGGCGGGTTGGAGACCACCAGGTCGACCTGTCCGTCGAGCTCGGGGAACGCGTCGCGGGCGTCGCCCTGGGAGAGCTTGACCCTGGACCCCTCGACGTTCTTCCGCGTCCACTTCAGGGCGTCCTCGGAGAGCTCCACGGCGTGCACCCGCGAGCGCGGGACCTCCTGCGCGAGGGCGAGGGCGATGGCGCCGGAGCCGGTGCACAGATCGACGATCAGCGGCTCGACCACGTCCATGGCGCGCACGGCGTCTATGGCCCACCCGACGACCGACTCGGTCTCCGGGCGCGGCACGAAGACACCGGGGCCGACCTGGAGCTCCAGATAGCGGAAGTAGGCGCGCCCGGTGATGTGCTGGAGCGGCTCGCGGGCCTCTCGGCGGGCGATCGTCTCCCAGTAGCGGGCGTCGAAGTCCGCGTCCTTGACGGAGTGCAGCTCGCCCCGCTTCACGCCGTGCACCCACGCGGCGAGCTCCTCCGCGTCGTTGCGCGGCGAGGGCACGCCGGCGTCGGCGAGGCGCTGGGTGGCCTGGGCCACTTCCGCGAGCAGCATGCCGCGGGGGTTTGGGGGTCGCCCCCCAATAGGTTGCTGCACGCTGGTCCTCCGGGCTGAGCTGTGGACGTACGGGTGGGTGTTACGCGGCGGCGAGCTTGGCCGCGGAGTCCGCGTCGACGCAGGCCTGGATGACCGCGTCCAGGTCGCCGTCGAGCACCTGGTCCAAGTTGTACGCCTTGAAGCCGACGCGGTGGTCCGAGATCCGGTTTTCCGGGAAGTTGTACGTCCGGATCTTCTCGGAGCGGTCCACGGTGCGGACCTGGCTGCGGCGGGCGTCCGCGGCCTCCTTCTCGGCCTCCTCCTGGGCCGCCGCGAGCAGCCTGGAACGCAGAATACGCATGGCCTGCTCCTTGTTCTGGAGCTGGCTCTTCTCGTTCTGGCAGGAGGCGACGACACCGGTGGGCAGGTGCGTGATGCGCACCGCGGAGTCGGTGGTGTTGACGGACTGGCCGCCGGGCCCCGAGGAGCGGTAGACGTCGATCCGCAGGTCGTTCGCGTGGATCTCGACGTCGATCTCCTCGGCCTCGGGCGTGACCAGGACACCGGCGGCGGAGGTGTGGATGCGGCCCTGGGACTCGGTGGAGGGCACGCGCTGCACGCGGTGCACGCCGCCCTCGTACTTCAGCCGCGCCCAGACGCCCTGGCCCGGCTCGGTCGCGCCGTTGCCGCCCTTGGTCTTCACGGCGACCTGGACGTCCTTGTAGCCGCCCAGCTCGGACTCGGTGGCGTCGATGATCTCGGTCTTCCAGCCGACGCGCTCCGCGTACCGCAGGTACATGCGGAGCAGGTCGCCGGCGAAGAGCGCCGACTCGTCGCCGCCCGCGCCCGCCTTGACCTCCAGGATGACGTCCTTGTCGTCGGACGGGTCCCGGGGCACCAGCAGCAGCCGCAGCTTCTCGGTGATCTCCTCGCGCTGCCGCTCCAGGTCCTTGACCTCGGCGGCGAAGTCCGGGTCGTCGGCGGCGAGCTCGCGCGCGGTCCCGATGTCGTCCCCGGTCTGCTTCCAGGCACGGTACGTCGCGACGATCGGGGTCAGCTCGGCATAGCGCTTGTTGAGCTTGCGCGCGTTGGCCTGATCGGCGTGGACCGACGGGTCGGCGAGCTTCTTCTCGAGATCGGCGTGCTCGCCGATCAGTTCCTCGACCGCCTCGAACATTCGGGGGCTCCTGGTTTTCTACGCGAGGGTTCTACGCGAATTGGCTGCGGGACGGCAAAAGCGCCGGTCCCGGCCACCCCCTGTCGAGGGCGGCCGACGACCGGCGCAGTGGCTCGCTACTTGTTGGCGCCTGCAGCCTTGCCGAAGCGGGCCTCGAAGCGGGCCACGCGGCCACCGGTGTCGAGGATCTTCTGCTTGCCCGTGTAGAACGGGTGGCACTCGGAGCAGACCTCGGCACGGACGGTGCCGCTGGAGATCGTGCTACGGGTGGTGAACGACGCGCCACAGGTGCAGCTGACCTGCGTCTCGACGTACTCGGGGTGGATGTCGCGCTTCAAGGTGTCTCCTAGTTTCGGGAGGGCGCCGGGTCGTACGAGCGGATTGCTCCTACGTGAACCGGGGCCGACGTACCAGTCTGCCAGGACCGGCCGTATCTCCCAAAACCGGGGTGGGCGCCGATCTATTCCTGACGGGTGCGGGGTGGCCGTACGGGCGGCTAGTCGCTGCTCACCACGGAGCCCACGGAGCCCTTGTCGCCGGCCGACTTCTCGGTGGCGGACTTGGGGATGGCCTTGTCGGCCTTGAGCGCGTCCCAGACCTCCTTGTCCGCCTGCTCGAGGGGCAGCACGCGGTTGGGGTCGGCGGGGTCGTACTCGATGGGCAGCGTGACCATCTTCATGTCGCCCGCGCCGATGCCCTTGAGTCCGTTGGCGAAGCCCGCGAGGGACTTGACGTCGTTCAGGTCCGAGTCGGTGGTGATGGCGCTGGTCGCGTCGTCCGCGAGGTCGAAGAGCTTCTTCGGGTTGCTGAACACGCCGACGTCCTTGACCTGGTTGATCAGGGCCTTGATGAACGCCTGCTGGAGCTGGATGCGGCCCAGGTCGCTGCCGTCGCCCACGCCGTGCCGGGTGCGGACCAGGCCGAGCGCCTGCTCGCCGTCGAGGGTGTGCTTGCCCGCGTCGAGGTCGAGGTGGCTCTTCTCGTCCTTGATGGGCTTCTTCGTGGTGAGCTCGACGCCGCCGAGGGTGTCGATGAGCTTCTTGAAGCCCGTGAAGTCGACCTCGAGGTAGTGGTCCATCCTGATGCCGGACATCTTCTCGACGGTCTTGACGGCGCAGGCCGGGCCGCCGACCTCGTACGCCGTGTTGAACATCTGCCGCTGGCCGCCCGGGTCGGTCGACTTGCCGTCCACCGACTTGCACTCGGGCCTGGTTATCAGGGTGTCGCGGGGTATGGAGACGATGCTGGCCTTCTTGTGGCCCTTGTAGACGTGGACGATCATCGCGGTGTCCGAGCGGGCCGCGCCCTCGTCCTTGCCGTACTTGGCGTTGTCCCCCGAGCGCGAGTCCGAACCGAGGACGAGGATGTCCTGGGAGCCGTTGTCGACGTCCAGCGGCCGGTCCGTGCCGAGCGCGGCGTTGATGTCGACGCCCTTGATGTTGCCGTTGAGCTTGAAGTACGCGTAGCCGAGGCCGGCTCCGCCGATGACGACCACCGATGCGGCGGTCCAGGCCGTGACGACGAGCACCTTGCGGCGCTTGGCGCGGGGCTTGCGGCGTCGGCCGCCGCCGCCACGCGGCCGCTTCGGCTTCGTATCGCCCGGCGTGCTCTCGTCGGTCATCTGCTCCTCAGTCCTCGTCGGTCGGTTACCCCCTGCTTTCAGGGACAGGCGCGGCTTTTCGTCACTTGTCAGACGTGCAAACCGCTTGAAGGGTTGCACAGCGCTCCGTGTGCGCCCCGGGTGCGCACCACTACGCGCCGTACGCAACAGCACTGCTTTTCGGCCCCTCACCTGCGGTTTCTTTCAGACTCGAACTACTGCGCGTGATCGTGAGAATCTCTTAGGTGTGTGGCCAAGGTCTCGCTTCGGTCTCGTTCCGCACCGCGCGCGACAAAAGGGCCGCCCCGTCACCTGAGTGACGGGGCGGCCCTTGGGACCTGCTGAGGACGACTAGTCGTTGCCGTTGCCCGGCGCCGGGGTCGTCTTCTGGATCTGGAGCAGGAACTCGGCGTTCGACTTCGTCTGCTTCATCTTGTCCAGGAGCAGCTCGATCGCCTGCTGCTGGTCGAGCGCGTGCAGCACGCGGCGCAGCTTCCAGGTGATGGCGAGCTCGTCGCTGCCGAGCAGGATCTCTTCCTTACGGGTGCTGGACGCGTCCACGTCCACCGCCGGGAAGATGCGCTTGTCGGAGAGCTTCCGGTCGAGCTTGAGCTCCATGTTGCCGGTGCCCTTGAACTCCTCGAAGATCACCTCGTCCATGCGCGAGCCGGTCTCGACCAGCGCGGTGGCCAGGATGGTCAGCGAGCCGCCGTCCTCGATGTTGCGCGCGGCACCGAAGAAGCGCTTCGGCGGGTAGAGCGCGGTCGAGTCGACACCACCGGACAGGATGCGGCCGGAGGCCGGGGCGGCGAGGTTGTACGCACGGCCCAGACGCGTGATCGAGTCGAGCAGCACGACGACGTCGTGGCCCAGCTCCACCAGACGCTTGGCACGCTCGATGGCGAGCTCGGCGACCGTGGTGTGGTCCTCGGCGGGACGGTCGAAGGTCGAGGAGATGACCTCGCCCTTCACCGACCGCTGCATGTCGGTGACCTCTTCCGGACGCTCGTCGACCAGGACGACCATCAGGTGGCACTCGGGGCTGTTGTGCGTGATCGCGTTGGCGATCGCCTGCATGATCATGGTCTTGCCGGTCTTCGGCGGGGCCACGATCAGACCGCGCTGGCCCTTACCGATCGGCGACACGAGGTCGATGATGCGGGTGGTCAGCACGCCCGGGTCGGTCTCCAGACGGAGCCTGTCCTGCGGGTAAAGGGGCGTCAGCTTGTTGAACTCCGGTCGCCCGCGCCCGGATTCGGCCGCCATGCCGTTCGCCGAGTCGAGGCGCACGAGCGCGTTGAACTTCTCGCGGCGCTCGCCGTCCTTGGGCTGGCGGACGGCGCCGGTGACGTGGTCACCCTTGCGCAGACCGTTCTTGCGGACCTGGGCGAGCGAGACGTACACGTCGTTCGGACCCGGGAGGTAGCCCGACGTACGGATGAACGCGTAGTTGTCGAGGATGTCCAGGATGCCCGCGACGGGGATCAGGACGTCGTCATCGGAGACCTGCGGCTCGTTGCCGAAGCCGCCCTCGTCACGGCCGCGACGGCCCCGACGGTCCCGGTAACGGCCACGGCGGCCGCGGCGGCCACCCTCGAAGTCGTCGTCGTCCTGCGGACCGTTGTCCCGCTGGCGGTCCTGACGGTCCTGGCGGTCCTGACGACCACCACCCTGCTGCTGACGGTCCTGGCGGTCCTGACGACCGCCGCCCTGCTGGTCGTCGCCCTTGTTCCCGCGGCGGTCGCGGTCGCGGCCGCGGCCCTGCCGGTCACGGCGGTCGCGGCGGCCGTCGGCGTTGTTGTCGCCCGCGCCCTCGCCACCCCTGGCCTCGGACGCGTCGCCCTTGGCGTCGGCCTTGGTGTCGCCCTTCGCCTCGGCGACGACCGTCTCCGGGCTGCCCGCGTCGGCGGTCGCCCTGCGGCGGCGGCGCTCACCGGCCGGCTGGTCGTCGCTGGCCGGCTGACCGGGGATGTCGATCTGCTGCTGGGCGGCCTTGGCGGTGGCCTTCTCGGCCTTGCCGCCCTCGGCCTTGTCCGCCTTGCTCGCCTTGCCGGCGTTCTCCGCGGCGTCCTCGCCCGTACGGGCCTTGGAGGTGGCGCGGCGCTTGGGCTTGGTCTCGGCGGTGTCCGCCGCGGCGGCGCTCTTCGCCGGGGCCCCGCCCCCGGCCTGCGCCTCCTTGATGACCTCGATCAGCTGGCTCTTGCGCATGCGCCCGGTGCCCTTGATCCCAAGGCCCGATGCGACCTGCTGCAGTTCCGCCAGCACCATGCCCTCGAGGCCGGTGCCGCGGCGCCGCCGGGACCCGGCCGAAGCACCGGTGGCAGGCGCCGCGGAGGCGTCCGTGGCGGGCGTGTCGGCAGTCACGCCCATCAGATCGGTGGTGTCGCTCACGAAGGGTCCTTCCCTGGAGCGGACGTCGGCCTGTCTGGCTCGGCGACCGGTTGTGCTGTCCGGCGGTCCCTGTGATGGGGAACGTGCCGGGGCGGTGGTCCGCCAACGCGGCGGAAGAATTCACTGGTGATGGCGATTCCCGGTGCGGTGCCACTGATGTGCGGTGTCACCCGGCTCGGTCACGCCGGTTCCGGAGCGTGCTCAGGACCGCTCAGTGCGAAGCACAGAACAGTTTGGGAGGCTCCCGGAAGAATGGTTGTCCCGGACGGGGACACAAAGCACCTCGCCATGGTGGGGTCGGGTGCAGACTTGAGATTAACACTACCGGATCCAACAAACATTCCCCCTCTCCGAACCCGGACACCCCGGGTTCAGTGTGTTTCCCCGCCTCAGGGCGCGAGCGGCAGCACGCTCGCCCCCGTGGCGTCGAGCGCCAGACGATTGGCCGCCCAGCCCTCTCCTGCGAGGCGTGCGACCTTGTCGGCCGCACTGTCTTCGGCCAGCGCGAGGACCGTGGGGCCCGCGCCGGAGATCACCGCGGGCACGCCGTCGGCGCGCAGCCGCTCCACCAGGGCGCCGCTCTCCGGCATGGCCGGGGCGCGGTACTCCTGGTGCAGCCGGTCCTCGGTGGCGGGCAGCAGCAGCTCGGGGCGCCTGGTCAGGGCCTCGACGAGCAGTGCGGCCCGGCCCGCGTTGGCGGCCGCGTCGACGTGCGGGACGGTGCGCGGCAGCAGTCCGCGCGCGGTCTCGGTGAGGACGGGCTTCCCGGGCACGAAAACCACCGGAACGATGGAATCGGCGGGGTCCATCCTGATCGCGCGGGCCGCTCCGCCGTCCATCCAGGAGAGCGTGAATCCGCCGAGCAGACAGGCGGCGACGTTGTCGGGGTGGCCCTCGATCTCGGTGGCGAGTTCGAGCAGCGCCGCGTCGTCGAGCTTGGCCTCGCCGCCTATCGTCACGGCGCGCGCGGCGACGATTCCGGCGCAGATCGCGGCGGATGAGGAGCCGAGGCCACGGCCGTGCGGGATGCGGTTGGCGCAGACGATCTCAAGTCCGCGCGGCTGTCCGCCCAGCAGGTCGAAGGCGGTACGCAGGGAGCGCACGAGCAGGTGCGACTCGTCGCGCGGGAGGGTCTCGCTGCCCTCCCCTGCGATGTCGATGTGCAGGCCGGAGTCGGCCACCCGGACGACCACGTCGTCGTACAGCCCCAGCGACAGGCCAAGGGCGTCGAAGCCCGGACCGAGGTTGGCGCTGGTGGCGGGGACGCGCACCCGGACGGCGGCGGCGCGGAACGCGGGACCGGCCATCGCTCGATGACTCTCCTTGAGCTGCGTGATTTCGAGGCTGCGTATTTTTACGCTGCGTATTTTCAACTACGTGCCACATGTACGGAAGACCCGGAGGCCGCGAACGACGGCGGCACCGCGGCATATGCGGCGGGCGGGTTCGGTACAGCCTATCGAAGGAAGGTTCTGTGGCGACATAGGGCGCACAGGAGGCGCACGATGCGTGTCGTAAGCCCCCTGTGCACCCCCTCTGCGGAGTTGCGGGTTTGCCCTGTTCGTACGGCGATTACGCCAGGCCGAGGCGCTCCGCGGCCGCGGCCGCGTCGACCGGGACGGTGACCGGCTGGGGCGCGCCGGCGACGGCCCAGTCGGGGTCCTTCAGGCCGTTGCCCGTGACAGTACAGACGATCCGCTGGCCCTTGTCGACCTTGCCCTGCTCGGCGGCCTTCAGCAGTCCGGCGACCGAAGCGGCCGACGCGGGCTCCACGAAGACACCCTCCTGGGACGCCAACAGCTTGTAGGCGCGCAGGATCTCACGGTCCGTCACCTCGTCGATGAAGCCGTCCGACTCGTCGCGCGCGGAGAGCGCGTGCTGCCACGACGCGGGGTTGCCGATGCGAATCGCGGTGGCGATCGTCGAGGGGTCCTTGACGATCTCGCCGCGCACGATGGGCGCCGAACCCGAGGCCTGGAAGCCCCACATCCGCGGAGTGCGCGTCGACACCGAGTCGGCGGCGTACTCCTTGTAGCCCTTCCAGTAGGCCGTGATGTTGCCGGCGTTCCCGACGGGCAGGACGTGGATGTCGGGGGCGTCGCCGAGCGCGTCGACGATCTCGAAGGACGCGGTCTTCTGGCCCTCGATGCGGTACGGGTTGACCGAGTTGACCAGCGCCACCGGGTAGTTCTCGGAGAGGCCGCGGGCCAGGTTCAGGCAGTCGTCGAAGTTGCCGTCGACCTGGAGGATCTTCGAGCCGTAGACGAGCGCCTGGCCCAACTTGCCGAGCGCGATCTTGCCCTGCGGGACGAGGACGGCGCAGACCATGCCGGCCCGCACCGCGTAGGCGGCCGCCGACGCCGAGGTGTTGCCGGTGGAGGCGCAGATGACGGCCTGCGCGCCCTCCTCCTTGGCCTTGGTGATGGCCATGGTCATGCCGCGGTCCTTGAAGGACCCGGTGGGGTTCGCGCCCTCGACCTTGAGGTGGACCTCGCAGCCCGTGCGCTCGGAGAGCACCTGCGCGGGCACGAGCGGCGTACCGCCCTCGCGAAGCGTCACGACCGGCGTCGTGCCGGAGACCGGAAGACGGTCCCGGTACTCCTCGATGATTCCGCGCCACTGGTGGGTCATTGCTGCTTACTCCCCTTCAACCCGCATGATGCTGGCGACACCACGCACGGTGTCGAGTTTGCGCAACGCGTCGACGGTGCCGGTGAGGGCGGCGTCGGGCGCGCGGTGAGTGACGACGACGAGGGAGGCCTCGCCGTCCTTGCCCGTCTGACGGACCGTGTCGATCGACACGCCGTGCTCGGCGAAGACCGTCGCGACCTGGGCGAGCACACCCGGCTTGTCGGCCACGTCGAGGCTGATGTGGTACCGCGTGACGACCTCGCCCATGGAGCCCACGGGCAGCTGGGTGTACGCGGAGTCGCCGGGTCCGGTGGCCTCGGCGAGCTTGTTGCGGCACACCGCGACGAGGTCGCCGAGGACGGCGGACGCGGTGGGCGCGCCGCCCGCGCCGGGGCCGTAGAACATCAGCTGGCCGGCGGCCTCCGCCTCGACGAAGACGGCGTTGTACGCGCCGCGGACCGAGGCGAGGGGGTGGCTGAGCGGGATCATCGCGGGGTGCACGCGCGCGGTGACGGACTCGCCGTCGGCGGCCCGCTCGCAGATCGCGAGGAGCTTGATGGTGCAGCCCATGCGCTTCGCGGACGCGAAGTCGGCGGCGGTCACCTCGCTCATGCCCTCGCGGTACACGTCGTCGAGCCGCACGCGCGTGTGGAAGGCGATGCCGGCGAGGATCGCGGCCTTGGCGGCGGCGTCGAAGCCCTCGACGTCGGCGGTCGGGTCGGCCTCGGCGTACCCGAGCGCGGTGGCCTCGTCGAGGGCCTCCTGGTAGCCCGCCCCCGTCGTGTCCATGGCGTCGAGGATGAAGTTCGTCGTCCCGTTCACGATGCCGAGGACGCGGTTGACCTTGTCGCCGGCGAGGGACTCGCGCAGCGGCCGGATCAGCGGAATGGCACCGGCGACGGCGGCCTCGTAATAGAGGTCCCGGCCGTGCTCGACGGCGGCGGCGTGCAGCGCGGCGCCGTCCTGCGCGATGAGCGCCTTGTTCGCGGAGACGACGGACGCGCCGTGCTCGAAGGCGGTGGTGATGAGGGTCCTGGCGGGCTCGATGCCGCCGATCACCTCGACGATGACGTCAATGTCACCCCGCTTGACCAGCGCGGTCGCGTCGGTGGTGATCAGTGACGGATCGATTCCCTCCCGCACCTTGGAGGGACGCCGCACGGCGACCCCGGCGAGCTCCACCGGGGCACCGATCCTGGCTGTGAGGTCGTCGGCGTGCGTCGTCATGATGCGCGCCACCTCTGAGCCGACTACTCCACAGCCCAGCAGCGCCACCTTCAGCGGACGCGTACGCATCATCCGACCTCACTTCTCCTACATCTACGGTGGGACCAGTCTCACCCACCGGAACGGACTTTCTATCCATTGTCCGGATTCTGAGACACCAATTTCATCATCCGACGTCGAGACGCAGGAGATCTTCCTCCGTCTCGCGCCGGACGATCACACGCGCCGCACCCTCGTCGACGGCCACGACGGGCGGCCGCAGCGCGTGGTTGTAGTTGCTCGCCATGGAACGGCAGTACGCGCCGGTCGCGGGCACGGCGATCAGATCGCCGGGCGCGAGGTCCGCGGGCAGGAACGCGTCACGCACCACGATGTCACCACTCTCACAGTGCTTGCCGACCACCCGGACCAGCATGGGCTCGGCGTCGGAGGAGCGGGAGACCAGGGCGACCGTGTACTCGGCGTCGTACAGCGCGGTACGGATATTGTCCGACATGCCGCCGTCGACCGAGACGTAGGTCCGCAGTCCGTCGAGCGGCTTGATGGTCCCCACCTCGTACAGCGTGAAGGCGGTCGGACCGACGATGGCCCGGCCTGGCTCGACGGAGATGCGGGGGGTGCTGAGCCGCGCGGCCGCGCACTCGCGCCCCACGATCTCGTTCAGCGCCTCGGCGATCTCGTGCGGCTCGCGCGGGTCGTCGTCGGAGGTGTACGCGATGCCGAGGCCACCGCCGAGGTCGATCTCGGGCAGCTCCACTCCGTGCTCGTCGCGCACCTCGGCGAGCAGCTGCACGACGCGGCGGGCCGACACCTCGAACCCGGCCATGTCGAAGATCTGCGACCCGATGTGCGAGTGGATCCCGATGAGTTCGAGCCCGTCGAGCTTGAGCGCCCGCCGTACGGCCTCGGCGGCCTGTCCCCCGGCCAGCGCGATGCCGAACTTCTGGTCCTCGTGCGCGGTGGCGATGAATTCGTGCGTGTGCGCCTCGACGCCCACCGTCACGCGGATCTGCACGCGCTGCCGCTTGCCGAGCCGCTCGGCGATGTGCGCGACGCGCACGATCTCCTGGAAGGAGTCGAGCACGATCCGCCCGACGCCGACCTCGACGGCCCGCTCGATCTCGTCCACGGTCTTGTTGTTGCCGTGGAAGGCGATGCGCTCGGCGGGCATCCCGGCGGCGAGCGCGGTGGCGAGCTCGCCACCGCTGCACACGTCCAGGTTCAGCCCCTCCTCGTGCAGCCAGCGCACGACGGCCCGGGAGAGGAACGCCTTGCCCGCGTAGAAGACGTCGGCGTCACCGCCGAACGCGTCGCGCCAGGCCCGGCAGCGCGCGCGGAAGTCGGCCTCGTCGATGAAGTACGCGGGCGTGCCGAACTCCTCGGCGAGCCGGGTCACCTCGATGCCGCCCATGCGGACGACGCCGTCGGCGGCGCGGGTGGCGGTACGGGACCAGACCTTGGCGTCGAGCGCGTTGAGGTCGGTGGGCGGGGCGGCGTAGTGCCCCTCGGGCAGGACGTCTGCGTGGCGGGGCCCGGCGGGGTGTGCGGAACGGCTCATGGCTCTGTCGTCTCGTCTTTCACAGATGGTCGGGTGCGCTGATGCCGAGCAGGGACAGGCCACCGGCAAGCACCGTCCCGGCGGCTTCGGCGAGCGCGAGCCGGGCGCGATGGGCGGCCGAGGGTTTCTCGTCACCGAGCGGCAGCACGGTGTGCTGGAAGACGAGCAGGGCGTCGGCGGTGGTGACGAGATGCCGCGCGAGCCGGTCCGGCGCGTGGTGGCGGGCGGCGGCGGCGAGGGTCGGGGGGTGGGCGGCGAGGGCGTCCAGGAGGGCGGATTCGGCGCTGGGGGGGTGGGGGGCGCCGGTGGGGTGGCTGGTGGCCTTACCTGTGGCGTCGCTGGTGACGTGACCAGCGGCATCGTTCGCGACACCCTCGTGGGCGGTGGGGTGGCTGGCGACGTCGCTCGCGGCGTTGCTCGTGGCGTCAGCTGTGGCGTCGCTCTCGAAGCCGAGGGCGGCGGCGTTGCGGGTGAGGGCGCGGGAGCGCGCGTGGGCGTACCGCACCCGGAACAGCGGGTTGCTCTCGCGCTGCGCGAGGTGCTCGTCGCCGATGCGGGGGTGGTCGTGCGCGGCGGGGTGGAGCAGGGCCCAGCGGGCGGCGTCGCGGCCGAGTCGGAGGGGGTCCTCCGGGGCCGGTACGGGGCGCAGGGTGCGGAGCTCTTGCGGCGGACGCCCGTACGCGTCGACCCGTACGTCGAGGACGCTCACCCAGTCGGGGTCCGGTGCCTCGTCGCAGGTGGTGCGGACCAGGACGCCCTGGGAGCGCAGGATCCGCCGCAGCGCGTCGGCGAGGACGACGGCACGGACCTCGTGGGGCACGTGCAGCTGGGCGACCTGCCCGGTGTCGGGGTGGACGTGTCCGTAACAGTGGCCGCGTTCGATCACCTCGCGTACGAGGGCGGTGGCGCGGGTGCCGCGCGTGCCGTCGAGGGTGATGTTCAGGAACCCGGGCCCGGTGATGTCGATCCCCGCGATACCGGGCTCGCCGGCGAGCCTCGGCGACAGGATCTCGGCCACTTCCCTGGCCGACCGCCCGGCCCCCCGGGCGACCTGCAGCGCGACGTTGGTGGCGTAGTCCCCACACCCCCCGGGCCCCGGCCGCCCGACCCGGACGACCTCGGGCACCTCCACGCTGAGCACCCCGTCATCGACGGCACGGCGCATGGCGCGCAGCACGGTGCGGGAGAGCTCGACGGGGGTCACGGGTCAAGCGTATGGGAGGAGGGGGGTGGGGAGGCGACTTGGTTTGGGGGATGGTCCGGGATGTGGACGGAGGGGGGTGGGGGGGCGTCGGGGGTGGGCGCCGTCCGGGACGGCGGGACGGGGAGCCACACGATCAGCTCGGGCGGGACGCCGTACGAGGCCGGACGTCGACCCGGGCCGACGGGGCGGCGCGTCGCGGGGCCGGGCCGGGCAGGGCGGTCAGGCGCCGGGGCGACCGGCGCATTCGGCTTCACCGGCGCTGCCGCCGGTGCGGCCGGCCGTGCTGTTGCCGGGGATGTCCCCGAGCCGATCGCCTCCCGCCGAAGTCCCCTTGGACCCACGCCCGTGGCCACCGTTCCCCTGCCCACTCCCCTGGCCTCTCCCAGGGTCACGCCCCTCGCGCTCCATCAACTGCCGTACGACCCCGACGAGTTCGCTGGGCTCGAAGGGCTTGGCGAGGAAGGCGTCGACGCCGACCTCTAGGCCGCTGTCGACCTCGTACTGCGTGCACGCGCTGACGATGACGATGGGCAGGTTCTGCGTGCGTACGTCGGAGCGGAGCCGGGCCGCGGTGCGCAGCCCGTCGAGCCGGGGCATGACGACGTCGAGGGTGATCACATCGGGCTGGACCTGCTGCACGACGTCCAGGCATTCGACACCATCGGCCGCGGTCACGACCTCGAAGCCCTCCAGCTCGAGGTTGACCCTGATCAGTTGCCGGATGACCTTGTTGTCGTCCACAACAAGCACGCGGCCGGGCACGCCTGACACAACTCGAGAGTAGGTCCGCACGGGCCACCGCGTCCGGGTTTTCCCCACTTCCGCCCCGTGCGGGGGAGCCCCCAGGGACACCCGCGCCACGAGCGCCGTCCGGGCCCACCCCGCTGACCACGGAAGCACGTAAATACCTGTTCATGGAGAGCCCCGGAGAGCTGGTAGGGTTCTACCCGTCGCCGCGCAAGCGCCGATACGCCCCCGTAGCTCAGGGGATAGAGCAACGGCCTCCGGAGCCGTGTGCGCAGGTTCGAATCCTGCCGGGGGCACTTCAGCTTGGACAGCCTAATCAAGGTGCTGACCAGCGAGAGTGCCAAGCGTAAAGACCCGGACTCAGTCCCACTGAGTCCGGGTCTTTGTCGTTACTCGCCACTGATCGCGAGTGAGTGGCGAGTGAGGATGAGCTGTTGCTCAGTTCTTCATGGCCGTCGATGCAGGCCTCGTAGCGACGGTGAATTACCTCCGGCGAGTTGCCCGCTGCGTGCCACCTCGGCAACTGGAACATTGTCCGGAGGAAGCGCGATGGGACGGGATTCTTGCCACACACGCCAGTAGCTCGATGTGCCAAGCACCTCCCCTAGCTCGACCCCGCTCAGCCCTTCCGCGGTGGCCACTCCGTCAACGTCCAAGGGTTGATGCGGTCACACGTCGCGGATCCGCCCGAGTGAGCACATGAGCGCATACCCCTTCGCACACGGTTCTTGCAGGTCAAAGCTCCTAGCGTGCGAGAACGCCACCTGCCCTCCGGAGCGTGGACGAATGTGGACGGGGCCTTGGAGCGTTTTCGCAGGTGGTGCCGTCCGTTCTTCGGCCGCGGCTGCCGTTCCCTCTGTCGGGCCGCGTCGAAGGCCAAGCATGATGTGACCCGCCAGGATCTGTCAGGCGCGTCTCGGGTACGCGTCATCGGCTGTCTCGTGGAGCAGTTGGGGGCCTCATGGATGTGACCACGCTTGCCGTCGCGCTCATAGGCGTCGCAGGCACGTTGGGCGGCACGCTGGGCGGGGCAGCCCTCAGCCAACGCGCCAGTCGGGCCGAGGCTCGGGAACAGAGCCTGCGCACCGATCGTCAACGCGAGCAGGAGCGGGCAGAGCAAGCAGTGCAAGCCAAGCGCGATCTCTACGCTCTCCTCAACACCACTGCTCGGGCTTACCGAATTGCCTGCAGGGACGTCGTCGAGGCTTCCGCCCGCGGCGAGGTTCTGGATCCGTCGCTCCTTGACGCCGCCAAAGAGGCCTGGGCCGAGCAATACTCACTGGCGCAGATGACGTTGGCCGGCGACGTCCTCGACGTTGCCTCCAGCCTGAACAGATCCCTCGGAGTCGGATACTCCGTCGTCAAGCAACTGCCAAGTGGCTCCGATCGTCAAGCGGCCTACCGACGAGCGACGGCATGGTTCATGGGCCCCCTGTCCGATGGCGTCTATCTGCTCCGAGTCGCTCTGCGGCAAGACCTGGGCGTCGAAGCCGAGGTCGAGGCCGAGTTCGAACGGTGGCGTCTGGAGGCGGTGACAGCTCTGGACAGTGCGCGGAACTCGCTCGCGCGGCAGTTGGAAGCGGAACGTCGTCCGGTCAATGGATCGGTAGATCTGCCGTGACGTGCCAAGGGGCCTCGTGATGCGGCGGCTGTCTCATTCGTATGCGCGGAACAGGTCCTCGACGCGTCGGTCGGCGACCCCGTGACGGCCCCATCTAGGCACTTCGCGTAGCGGGTCAGCAGAATCTCCACGCTGTGTCAGCGCGCTCAATCGACTACCCGGGTAACCTCGCGCAGCCCAATCCCCTCCCAATACCTCCCCGTATTCGTCCTCCGCAGCGTCCCGCCCAGCTTGTGCAGCGCCTCGTGGAGGCTCTGGACCGGGCAGGTGGTGCCTCCGGACCAGTCGGACCAAGCGGCGCGTACCGTGCTTGCCGGTATGCGGGGGTCCGTTGGTGGGGTCGGGGTCACCCTTTCCGCTATGAATCTGTCCAGGGCGTCCGCGTCCCTGGCTCTGCGGCGGGCCGCCAGTGCCGTGTCCTCGGCCACCTCGGCGAGGATCGCCTCCAACTCCTTGACGCGGGACTCGGACGCGGCCAGGGACTTCTCCGTGCGGGAGAGGCGGGCCGTCAGGCGGGATTCCTGGCGTTCCGCCGTCTCTTCGTCGCGGGATCTGCCCTGGTTCCAGGGTTCCGCCGCGTGGTCCTTGACCAGGTACTTGATGGCGGAGAGGAGGACGTCGACGCTGTCGCGCGCGTTGCCTAGGAGGAAGTTGCAGGACTGGCAGAGCGCGCCGCGGACCACGCCGGTGTCGTGGCAGTGGTCCACCGCGAAGATGCCGGACTCGAAACCGGATGCGGTCGCGTCGCAGATCATGCAAGCCTGTACGGCGCGGACGGCCTTCGTCTGTTCCACCGTCAGCGCGTACATGCTCGCCGTGAGCTGGACCGCCTGGACCTCCGTGCGGCAATCGTCGCCGCAGTAGCGGGCCGGGCCCGTCCGGACGAACGGCGTTCCGCACTGTTCACAGTCCTTGGTCGTCATTCCCCACAGTCCCCACAGTCCGTACGGTCCGTACGGTCCTTGATCGGCTTTGGCGTGGGCGAGACTAGCTCGCCGGACAGCTGGACAGCTGGACAGCAGGTGTTCCCGCCGCCGGCACCCCCGCCCGACGCCCCGCGCAAGCCCCGTTGATCCATCGGCAATCGAATGTTGATTCGTCATGCGCACCCTGTGCCTATTGATGCTCGGGGGAAGACAGGGAAAACCAGTGCCAGATACACGTATCTCCGTGGCTGTGCATGCCGCGGATCCCTTGGGGCGGGCCGGGGTCATCAGTCACCTCCGGCAGCAGCCCAGTGTCGAGCTGGTGGATCGCGTCGGGAGTGCCGAGGCGGTCGCCGATGACTCGGGGCAGGTCGCCGTCATGCTCGTCGACCGGCTCGACGAGGTCGCGGGTGCCGAGCTGCGACGGCTCGTCAGATGTGGCGAGCAGCGCGTCGTGCTGATCGCCACCGAGCTGCGCGAGCCCGAGCTGATGGCCGTCGTGGAGTACGGCGTGCAGGCCATCCTCTGGCGCCACCAGGCCACCCCGCAGAAGCTGTTGCGCGCGGTGCACAGTGCCGCGCGCGGTGAGGGCGAGCTGCCGCCGGACCTGATCAACCGGCTCATGACCCAGCTCGGTCAGCTGCGGCGGTCCGCGCTCGACTCCTCGCCCGGCGCCTCCGGGGCGCTCGTGCCGACGCTCGGCATGGCCCCGCGCGAGGTCGACGTCGTGCGGCTGATCGCCGAAGGGCTCGACACCAAGCAGATCTCGGAGAAGCTCGCCTACTCCGAACGGACCGTCAAGAACGTTCTGCACGCGCTGATGACGCGCCTGCAGCTGCAGAACCGCGCGCATGCCGTCGCGTACGCGCTGCGGGAGGGGTACATCTAGTGATTCACGACGTCGACGAGGTCCTGCGCGGGTTGCTGCGCGGGGCCCTTCCCGACGCGGCCGGTGACGTCGTCTTCGAGGCGCCCACGCGGGACTGGGCCGCCCGGCGGAACGCTCCCACGCTCAACGCCTATCTCTACGACATCCGCGAGGACGTGGCCCGGCGCGAGCGCGGCGCCTACGCCGAGCGCGGGCCCGACGGCACGGTGCTGCGCAGGCGGCAGCCGCCCCGCTGGTTCCGGCTCTCGTACCTGCTCACCGCCTGGACCAACCGGCCCGAGGACGAGCACCGGCTGCTCTCCGCCTGTCTCGGCGCCCTCCTCCCCCACGAGCTGCTGCCACCCGCCGCGCTGCCCGAGTCGCTCGCCGCGCTGAACGCCTCGATGCCGCTCAGCGTCGCCGTGCCGCCGCCCGAGTCACGGTCGATCGCCGACATCTGGTCCGCGCTCGGCGGTGAGCTCAAGCCGTCGCTCGACGTCGTGGTCACCGTGCCGTTCCCGGTCTCGCCCACGTACGAAGTGGCGCCGCCGGTCACCGAGAGCGCGGTCGTCGTCCGCGGGTTCGACGGCGAGAACGCCGACGCGCGGCCCCGTGTGCTGCGCAAGTCCGTCGCGGACCGGGGCGACCGTACGGAGGGTCCGTGAGCGGGCCCTACCCCCTGCTCGGCCGGCTCGACGCGCTGCGCGCCCGCGTGGCCGAGCTCGTCGAGCGGCGCGGCACCGACGATCCCACCGCGGGCGATCCGCTGCGCGGGCTGTACGTGACGGCCGAGAGTGCGATGCGGATCGCTCGGGAAGGAGCGGCGGCCCCGGGGAGCGGCAGCCCCGGGGAGGGCGTGGAGGGCCTTGCCACGGACGGCGTCGACGGTGAGGCGTCGCTTCCGGACAGTTTCCGTGAGCTCGCCCGTGTCTTCGCCCTCAGCCCGCTCGACCAGCACATCCTCCTCGCCGCGCTCGCTCCCGACGTCGACCGTCGTTTCGAGCCGTTGTACGGGTACCTCAACGACGACGTCGGACGGCGCCGGGCCACCATGGCGCTGGCGCTCGACCTCGTCGGGACCGGGCCGCACGACCCCGTCGCGCGCGGGCGCTTCCATCCGCTGGCGCCGCTGCGTGCCGGTGGGCTCGTCCAGCTCGAGGACGAGGAGCGGCCGTTGCCGGGGCAGGCGTTGCGGGTGCCCGAGCGGGTGGTGGCCTGGCTGCTCGGCGATGACGGCGTCGATCCCGAACTCGTGGGCGGCGGAGTGGAGTTGCTGCCCGTCGAGGGGGACGTGGTCGCGCCGCGAGAGGGTGTCGCCGCTCGGCTCGCCGCCGTCGCCGCCGCTCAAGGTCCTCTCCTCGTGCATCTGCGCGAGCGCAGGGAGGGCACCGCCGCCGAGCCGGTGGCCGACGCGTTGCGGGCGGCGGGACTGCCCGTCCTGCTGTACCGGCCCGCGCTCTCGGACGGCTCGGGGGCCGGGAACGTACCGGGGCGGGCCGGCGAGTCCGAGCAGGCCGCCGCCCTGACCGCGCGCACCTGTGTCGCGCTGCTCCGCGAGGCACGGCTGCGTGGCGCCGCGCTCCTCGTAGGGCCGTTGTCCGCCGAACCCGGCCCGCTCGTACGGCAGTTGGCGACCGGCGACGTACCCGTGGTGTTCTTCGGCAGCGACGCCTACGACCCGGGCTGGGTGCCGGACGCCGGGATCCTCGCCCTGGAGGCGCCGCAGGAGCAGACCGACGCACCGCGCGCCTGGCGGGCGGGGCTCGGGCAGGACGCGGAGCTGGGGTTCGACCTGCCGGAGGCCATCGCGCCCTACCGGCTCGGCGAGGCCCAGATCCGGCGGGCCGCCCGCGCCGCCGTCGGTCTCGCCGCCTTCGAGGGCACGGGGCTGACCGCCGCGCACGTCCAGCTCAGCGCACGGCAGCAGTCGGCGCCGCTCCTGGACCGGCACGCCCGGCGGATCCGGCCCGCGGTGGGCTTCGACGATCTCGTACTGCCCGATGAACCACTGGGCCTGCTGCGGGAGTTGGCGCTGCGGGCCCGGCACCGCGATCAGGTGCTCGGCGAGTGGCGGCTGCGCACCGGGGGCGGCCGCGGGCGCGGCGTGATCGCGCTGTTCGCGGGCGACTCGGGCACCGGCAAGACGCTCTCCGCCGAGGTGGTCGCCGGTGAACTCGGCCTCGACCTCTATGTGGTGGACCTGTCGGCCGTGGTCGACAAGTACATCGGCGAGACCGAGAAGAACCTGGAGCGGATCTTCGCCGAGGCGGACCGCACCGACTCGGTGCTCCTGTTCGACGAGGCGGACGCCGTCTTCGGCAAGCGGTCCGAGGTGAAGAGCTCGCACGACAGGTACGCCAACCTGGAGAGCGCCTATCTGCTCCAGCGCCTCGAAGCCTTCGACGGGATCGCCGTGCTGACCACCAATCTGCGGGCGAACATCGACGACGCGTTCACCCGGCGGCTCGACTTGGTGGTCGACTTCCCGTTCCCCGACGTGGAACAGCGGATCGCGCTGTGGCACACCTGCCTCGCGGGCACGCCGCGCGCGGCGGACATCGAGGACGAGATCACGCGCTGCGCCAAGGACTTCGAGCTGGCGGGCGGCGCGATCAGGTCGGCCGCGGTGACCGCCGGGTATCTCGCGGCGGGGCACGGCGGTCCCGTCTCGGGCGCGGACGTACGGGCCGGTGCGCGCCGGGAGTACCGCAAGATGGGCCGGCTGGAGCCGGGGGTCTCGCTGCCCTGGCGGTGAGCCCGCCCGGCAGGGTCCTGACGGATACGCGGAAGCGGGTGGTGCGCCGAGGCGCGCCACCCGCTTCCCGCTGTTCAGGGGCGTTGTGCCCGGAGACTCAGCCCTGTTCAGGGGCGTTGTGCCCGGAGCCAGCCCTGTTCAGGGGGCGTTGTGCCCGGACTCAGCCCTGCTCCGGCCAGCCGTCGATCGTCCAGCCCATGCTGTTGCGGTCGTCGCACTTCCACGTGACCGCGCTCGTGTCGTTCTGCATGTCGACCAGGCACTCGCCGGAGCCGACCGCGACGATCCGCGTCTTGCCGTCCGGGCGCTTCTCCAGCTTCCACTTCTGGTTGTCGCGCAGGCGTCCGGTCTTGATGTCCTCCGGAGCGGCGTGGACGACCTGGACGATGTTGGTGTTCTCCTTCTGGTCCATCACCATGCCGGGGGCGCTGGCGGGAGTCAGGGAGTAGGTGTCGGACTCGGGGTAGTGGTGCAGGATCCAGTCCTGGTTCTTGCCGAACTTGTCCGTGAGGTCGGGGTTCTGGCCGACGTACGTGCCGTCGGTCTGCTCGCCCTTCACGACCTCCAGGTACCAGCCGCTGCCCTCGACGCTGCGGATGGTGTGCGTCTTGGGGCCCTTGGGCTTGTCGTCGCCGCCACCGCCGCCACCGCCCGGCTTGTTGTCGCCGCCGCCACCGCCGGTGTCCTGCTTCGGGGGCTCCGGCTCCTCCTTCTTCTCGGAGGGCTTGGGCTTGGGCGCCGGCTTCATGTCGTCGTTCTGCGGCAGCGGCTTCTGCTGCTCGATCTTCTCCTTGGCCTGCGTGGAGAAGGCCGGCTTGTGCTGGAACCACACCACGGCGAACGCGATGGCCAGCGCCAGGAGCATCGAGCCGACGACCGCCACCCAGCGCGGGATCACCGACGGCTGGACGTAGGTGCCGCGCAGTTCGACCGGTTCGGTGACACCGGCCCGCAGCACGGAGACGGCGAAGGGGTGCTTGCGGGTGCCTCCGATCCAGCTCACCGCGCCGGGCTTGATCCCGAGGTCCGCGAAGGCGGCCCGGCCCGGGGAGACCTGGACGGAGCCGGGGTCGGAGACGACCTCGATCTCCTCGCCGTTCTCGCGCCCCGAGAAGGAGGTGGTCAGCGGCTGGTTGCCGAGGTTGTCCACGGCGATGGCGGCCTTGGCGCGGATCCGGCCGCGGACGACCGAGGGCACCAGTTCCGAACGGAGTTCGGTGAACGGGCCGACCGTCACCTGGCCCTCGACCACGCTGGTGGCCTCGGGTGCCTCGCGCGGCTGCACCCGGACGCCGAACGGCGTCGGGCCCGCCTGCGCGTCCGAGGTTCTCGGCGGGGCGATGTCGATCTCGGCGATGCCCTCCGCGCCGGGATACAGGCGCAGCACGTCGGGCTGGACGCGGGACCAGCCGGCCACCGCTCCGACCATGTGCAGCCGGTACTCCTCGACCGTGTCACCTGTGTTGCGGATCCGTAGACGCACCTTCGCCACGGAGCCGGGCTCCACGGTGGTCGCCGTAGGTTCCAGTGCGCTCCACATATAGCTCAACGCCCTACCACTCCGGGGTTCTTCACGCTTCCGCCGACCATGGCCTGCAAGGTGGCGCTGTCCGCGACACCGCTGGCGGGCAGGCCGACCGCCTTCTGGTAATCCTTGATGTGCTGGGCCGTGTTGCTGCCGTATCTGACGGTCTTCGGGGCCTGTCGGCCGTTCTCGAAGTAGCTGACGCCGTACTGGGCGTAGGCCCGGTCGCGGTCCAGGTCGTCGTCGCTGATGCCGGCCTGCGAGGCCCACCAGAACGCCGCCTCCAACTGCACGACCTGCCAGTTGTCCGATCCCGAGCGGACGTCGTCGGGCCTGATGCCCTGCGCCCACAGCGAGGTGAGGGTGGCCCGGCCCAGGGTGCCCTCCTCGTCGGTGGCGAAGATCTGCGCCGTGTTGTGGCCGGTGCTCTCGCCGTCGCGGATCACGGCCCGCTGGTAACAGATCAGGCTGGCCTCGGTGTTGGCGTCGATCACGCCGGGCGACCAGTCGCCGGTCAGCTGGCACTTGTTCTTCGAGCCGAGCGCTTCGAGGCGGCGCTGGGCGTACTCGACGACGACGTCCTTCTGGTAGCCGCGTCCCCACGCCGGTCCCACCTTGGCCGTGCTGCCGCCGCCGCTCTTGGTCTTCTTCGCGGCGGAGCCACCGCCGTCGGAGCCGCTGCCGCCGCCACCGCCGCCGGAGGACGAGCCGGAGCCGCCGCCGGGGCCCGCGGGCGCCTCGGCGCCGCCGCCCCCGTCGCCGCCGGTGTCCTTGCCCTTCGGGGGCGGGGGCGCGTCGTCGAGCTGTTCCTTCTCGCCGCCCTGCGGCGCCGCGTTGGGCGTGGCGGCGGCCTGGTTCTCCTTGGCCCCGCCGGACACCTTGGGCGAGAAGGAGAACCAGAACACGACGAAGGCGACGGCGAGCGCCGCGACGACGCTGCCGACGGTGAGCAGCCAGCGGGGCAGGACCGGGCGCTGGTCGAAGCTGCCCGGCATTTCGTAGGCGTTCTCGTCGCCGGAGCGGCGCACGGAGACGGTCAGCGGGTGCGGCTGGGCCGCGCCCGTCCACCGCACCTGCTGGGGGCGGACCGTGATCCGGGCGAACGCGGCGCGGCCGGGGGCCACCTGGATGCTGCCGGGGTCCACGTCGAAGGAGAGCCGGCCCGCGTCGTCGCGGGCGCTGAGCGCCGCGGTGAGCGGGGTGTTGCCGAGGTTGTCCACGGCGACGGACGCCCGGCCCCGGAAGCGTCCGACGACGGTGGGCGGCAGGAGTTCGGCCCGCACCTCGACGAACGGCGAGACGGTGACCTGGCCCTCGACGACGTCGCGGCTCTCCGGCTGTTCCTTGGGCTGGACGCGGATGCCGAACGGCGTGGGGCCCGCCGGGGCGTCGGGCGAGCGGGGCGGCGCGAAGGAGATCTCGGCGGTGCCCTCGCTGCCCGGGTACAGGCGCAGGACCTCGGGTTCGACGCGGGACCAGCCCGCGGGGGCGCCGACCACCGTGAGGCGGTACTCCTCGACCGTGTCGCCGGTGTTGCGTACACGAAGCCGCGCAGCGGCACGGTCACCGGGATCGACCGACACCGCGGCCGGGTCCAGGGAGTTCCACCACGTCATATGGGGCACGGTAGAGGGCGTGCTCCGGTGTTCCCCTGTACGAAAGGGCCGCCTCAGGGGCAGACCGGGCTGCCCTTGCGTCCCTGTTCCGGTGCCGCGTCCAACTCGGCGAGCACCGCGGCGATTTCGATGGCCTCCACGGCGCCGCGCCGCTCCATGACGCGGTGCGCGCCGCGCAGGGCGGCGCGGGCCCCTTCCAGGTCTCCGCCCGCGAGCAGCGCCCTGCCGCGCGCGGCCCTCGCCAGCGCCCGGCAGAACACGTCGCCGAGCTCGCTCTCCATGGTCAGGGCCTGGTCCGCGCAGGTCAGGGCCTCCGCGGGGCGGCCTTCGGCGAGTTCGCAGGAGGCGAGGCGGGCCCAGCACAGCGCCTCCCAGCGGGGCGAGCGCGACCAGCGGTGCAGCCGCTGTGCCTCGCGCAGCCGGTCGGCGGCCTCGGCCGCGCGTCCTTCGCCGAGCAGGGCGCAGCCGATCTGGTAGAGGGCGTGCGCGAGGGTGGCGGTGCTGCCGGAGGCGCGGGCCTGGCCCAGCGCCTCGGCCCGCGCGGTGTCCGCGTCCGCGTGCCGCCCGAGCGCGGCGTAGGCGCGGACCAGGTGGGCGAGGACCTGGATCCGGTCGCCGCGGCCCTCCAGCGCGCCGAACCTGTCGTAGGCGCGCGTGAGTTGTTCGACGGCCTCCTCGGCGCGGCCCATGCCCATGAGCACGATGCCCAGTTCGTGGCTGCTCTCGGCGCCGACGAGCGGGTCGCCCGCGGACTCACCGAGGCGCAGGCTCTCGCGCAGGAGGCGTTCGGCGCGGGCGTACGTCTCGGTGCCGTAGTGCAGGGTGCCGAGGAGGCGCAGGGCGCGGCCCGCGGAGAGGTCGTCGCCGTGCCGCCGGGCGGTCTCCAGGGCCAGTTCGGTGAGCGGTTCCAGGTCGCGGTGGCGTGCGGTGCCCGCCACCAGGTGGGACCAGGCGGTGAGCAGGTCGACGGTGGGGCGCAGGCCCGGCGGCGGTGTGCCGGTGGCCGCGTCGGGGCCCGGGGCCTCGTCGGGTATGTGGCGCAGGGCGTTCTCCGCGGCCGCGTACAGCCGGGTGTGGGCCACCACCAGCCAGTCGTGCGCGGCGGCCGCGTCGGGCAGGTGCTTGCCGTCGGATGCGGGCCGGTGCAGCAGTGCGGGCAGCACGCTCTGCGGTTTCGTACGGCGGATCGCGGTGATGACGGTGGCCAGTACGTAGTCGAGGAAGCGGAGGCGGGCCGCGGCGCGTTCGGCGGCGCTCTCCTCGCGCTCGCACTGGCGGGCGGCGAACAGCCTGACCAGGTCGTGATAGCGGTAGCGGTCGTCGTCGTGCAGCTCCATGAGGCCCGCGTCGACCAGGCGTTCCACGGTCGCCTCCGCCTCCTCCTCGCTCAGGTCGAGCAAGGACGCGGCGGCGCCCCGGCAGAACGAGGGCATGTAACAGAGCGACAGGATGCGGAAGGCGCGGGCGAGTTCGGGTGCGAGCACCTCGTAGCCGAGCCGGAAGGTGGCCTCGACGCCGAGGTCGGCCACCCGCAGCTCGTCCAGCCTGCGGCGTTCGTCGCGCAGCCGGGCCGCGAGGTCGGCGACGGAACGTCCTGGCCGCGCGGCGAGCCTGGCGGCGGCGATCCGGACGGCGAGCGGCAGCCCGCCGCAGGCGGCGACCAGTTCACCGGCGGCCGCGGGTTCGGCCTCGACCCGCTCGGCGCCGACGATCGTGGCGAGCAGCCCGAGGGCCTGCGCCTCGTCCATGACGTCGACGTCGACGAGGCGTACGCCGGGCAGCGCGATGGTGCGCGAACGGCTGGTCACCAGGACCGCGCAGCCCGGGGTGCCGGGCAGCAGCGGGCGGACCTGCGCGGTGTCGCGGGCGTTGTCGAGGAGTACGAGGACCCGGCGTCCTGCGAGCAGGGAGCGGTACAGGGCGGTCTGCTGGTCGAGACCGTCGGGCACGGCACCCTCGGGTACGCCGAGGGCGCGCAGGAATCCGACCAGGGCGCTGGCGCTGCGGCCGTCCGGCGAGGCGTCGGGGGCGGCGCCCAGGTCCACGTAGAGCTGCCCGTCGGGGAACTCCGCGCGCGCGGCGTGCGCCACGTGCACCGCGAGGGTGGTCTTGCCGACGCCGCCGAGTCCGGTGAGCGCGGCCATCGCCATGGTGCTGCCGTCGACGGCGGTGCGCAGCACCTCGGAGAGCGCGGCGGCCTCCAGCTGCCGCCCCGCGAAGTCCGGTACGTCCGGGGGCAGTTGGGCGGGGACGGGGTTCATGCGGGTGGGCGCGTCGGGCGACTGCGCCTGGGCGGCGCGGCGGCGGGGCGGGGGCGCGCCCTGGCCCGGGGCGGCAGGTCCTTGCGTACGGGGATGGGGCGCGGTGCCCTCGGAGGGCACCGCGTCGTCCGGGGCGGCGAGGGTCTCGGGGGCTTCGGTGCACATCGGGCGCCTGACGGCGACACCGGCGGCCGGGCGCCGGTCGCGTGCGCGGGCCTGGGCGTCCACTTCCTCGCGGTCCGGGGCGCGGGTGGCGCCGCGTTCCCTGGCCGCGTCGGGGGCCCGCCGCGTGGCGCCCGCGCGCTGCGCGCCGACGCGCTGGGACGGGCCCTGCCGGACCGTTCCCGCGGTGCGCCTGGGGGCCGAGGGCGCCGGGAACGTGTCGCCGTTCAGGAGGTCCTCGTGGAGCGTGGCGAGTTCCGCGCCGGGGTCGACGCCGAGCTCCGTGGCCAGGGTGCGGCGGGTGGTCTCGTAGACGGCGAGGGCGTCCGCCTGCCGGCCTCCCCTGCGCAGGGCCAGCATCAGCAGGGCCTGGGCGCGCTCGCGCAGCGGGTGCTCGGCGGCGAAGGCGCGCAGCGGCGGGGTGGCCTCCGAGTAGCGGCCAAGCTCCAGGGCGCAGGCGAAGAGTTCTTCCTGCGCCGTGACGGAGAGTTCGGTGAGCCGGTCGCGCTGGCGCTCGGCGTAGGGGCCTTGCAGTCCGGCGAGGGGGGCGCCGTTCGACAGGGCGACGGCGGCGGTCAACTCGCCGTAGGCGCCCGCGTGTTGGCGGGCGCCGCGCAGTCGGCGGGCGGCGGTGAGCCGGTCTTCGAGGGCGGTCGCGTCGAGCGCGGCGCGCGGCACGCGCAGGGCGTAGCCGCCGGCCGCGGAGACGAGGAGGCTGGCGCGCCCCCTGGCCTGCCGGTCGGGTTCGAGCAGGGAGCGCAGCCGGGAGACGTACGTACGGAGGGTGCCGACCGCGCGCGGCGGCGGCTCCTCGCCCCACAGCGCGTCCACCAGCTCGGAGACGGACACGGGGCGGCCGTGGCTGAGAAGCAGCACTGCCAGGGTGGCGCGCTGCTGCGGAGAGCCGAGCGCCAGCTGCCGCCCGGCGCGCCAGGCGCGGACGGGCCCGAGCAGCTGAAAACTCAACGCGTGCCCGGGGTCGCCCGGAGCGTTCAGGCTTCCGGGGCCGCCCGGAACGCTCAGGCTCCCCGGGCCGCCGGGACCGTTCGGACTCCCGGGTCCACCCGCACCGTTCAGGCTCCCAGGGCGGCCGGAACCGTTCAGGCCCCCAGGACCACCCGCACCGTTCAGGCTCCCCGAGCCACCCCGGCCACCGTGATCACCCGGTACGGCCGGACCTCCGAGCCCGCCCGGCTCCCGCAGGCCGCTCAGCGCGGCCGGGACACCCGAGCCGCTCGCGTCACCGGCACCGCTCGGATCGCCCGCACCGCTCGGGTCACGCAGGCCGCCCGGACCCCCCGGGCGGCCTGGACCAGTCCATTCCGCTTCGGTTTCCGTGTTTCGGCCCGCGTCGCCGTCCGCGTCGCCCCGCATTGTCAGCCCGCACCCCTTGCCCCGTGACGCACCGCGAATGTGCCCGTTCGTACTGGCCGCGGTTGGCCATACGCACCAAACGTTACGTCAGTGCCCCGGGCCACCAGGACCCCGTACGAACCTTGCCCACCTTGTTGACCAGCAATTGACATGAAATGAGCCACCAGGTGAGGCATACGCGCCATCGAGGGGTCACATTCGGCCGGGCCCGCGCGCCGTCTTCCCCTCCATGATCGAACGGGCAGTCCACCCTGCCCCCGGGGACGTCCGTCCGCCTCTGTGACGAGGAGCACCCGCGCCGCACCATCGGCACGGGCGTCCGAACACCGACCGGACCGATCCCGCGCGATGAGCCGCGTCACGTGCCGTGCGCCGCCCGTCGATCCGGGCGGTGGCCGAACGGGCAGTGGCCTCTGCCCTCGGTGACGTCCATCCGTCTCTACTCCGCGGCCGCGACCTGCGACATCGTCGTAGGCGACCGTACGACCAGCGGGAGCAGACCGCGGCCACGGGGAATCCGGCACACCCGGGCCGACGTGCCGGCGCGGGATCCCGTCATCGCGAGGAGAAAACGGAACATGCCCAACTACCTGTCCCCCGGCGTCTACATCGAGGAAGTCGCCAGCGGCTCGCGGCCCATCGAAGGCGTCGGCACCTCGGTGGCGGCCTTCGTCGGTCTCGCCCCGCACGGACCGCTCAACGAGCCGACACTGGTGACCAACTGGTCGCAGTACGTGGCCGCGTTCGGCGAGTTCACGGACGGGTACTACCTGGCGCACTCCGTCTACGGCTTCTTCAACAACGGCGGCTCCGCCGCGTACGTCGTGCGCGTCGGCGGCAGCAGCGCCGACGAGCCGCAGCAGACCACCGCGGCCGCCGCGCAGGCGCCCAAGGAGCTGACCGCCGGCACGCCGGTGGCGCTCGGCGGCTTCACCGTCGCGGCGATCGCCGCGGGCAGCACCAACGGCGGCGCCCTGACCGTCGAGGTGCAGGACGGCGAGGGCGAGAGCGCCGCCGACCGCTTCAAGCTGGTCGTCAAGGACGGCGACAAGGTCGTCGAGAGCTTCGACGTCAGCTCGAAGAAGACGGCCCGCAACTACGTCGTCACGCAGGTCAAGCAGCGCTCCAAGGTGATCGTCCTCGAAGAGGCCGCGGCCGGTGGCCAGGTGGCCAAGCCGGACGCGCAGTCCGTCACCCTGACGCCGCCCACCGCCGCGCCGGCCCCCGCCGTGCCCGCGTCGAACGGTGCGGCCGCCCCGGTCCAGACCGGCCAGTTCATCGGCGACTCCGCCGACCGCACCGGCTTCGGCGGCCTGGAGGCCCTCGACGAGATCAACATGGTCGCGGTGCCCGACCTGATGGCCGCCTACCAGCAGGGCCTGATCGACGAGGAGCAGGTCAAGGCCGTCCAGCTCGGTCTCATCTCGCACTGCGAGCTGATGGGCGACCGCATGGCGATCATCGACCCGCCGCCGGGCCTCAACGCCCGCCAGGTCCGCCAGTGGCGCCAGGAGCTCGCCGGGTACGACTCGCGCTACGCCGCGCTCTACTACCCGTGGATCAAGTCCTTCGACCCGGCGACCGGCCAGTCGGTGGTCGTGCCCCCGTCCGGCCACATGGCCGGTGTGTGGGCGCGCAACGACGCCGAGCGCGGTGTGCACAAGGCGCCCGCCAACGAGATCGTGCGCGGCGCGGTCGACCTGGACCTCCAGATCACCCGCGGCGAGCAGGACCTGCTCAACCCCATCGGCGTGAACTGCATCCGGGCCTTCCCCGGCCGCGGCATCCGCGTGTGGGGCGCGCGCACCATGGCCTCCGACCCGGCCTGGCGCTACCTGAACGTGCGCCGCTACTTCAACTACCTCGAAGAGTCGATCCTCATCGGCACCCAGTGGGTCGTCTTCGAGCCGAACGACCACGCCCTGTGGGCCCGCATCCGCCGCAACGTCTCGGCGTTCCTGGTCAACGAGTGGCGCTCGGGCGCCCTGTTCGGCCAGCGTCCCGAGGACGCCTTCTACGTCAAGTGTGACGAGGAGACGAACCCGCCGGAGTCGGTGGACCTCGGCCGCGTCGTCTGCGAGATCGGCATCGCGCCGGTCAAGCCCGCCGAGTTCGTGGTGTTCCGCCTCGCCCAGTTCTCCGGCGGTGGCGGCGAGCTGGAGGAGTAGCACGCCCCGCGCGCGGGCCGCGAGGCCCGCGCGCTTCTGGTCCCCACATTCGTATTCGCTTTCGCAAGAACCGCAACAGGAGTGAACTCCCTTGTCCCTGCAGCCCGGTGATGCGCTCACCACACACAACTTCGGCCTCCAGATCGACGGCGTCATGGTCGAGTACCTCCAGGAGGTCTCCGGCCTGTCGATGGAGCAGGACGTCATCGAGTACCAGCAGGTCTCGGCGGACGGCAAGCCCGTCGTCAAGAAGATGCCCGGCGTGAAGAAGGCCGGCGAGTGCACCGTCACCCGCGGCATGACGCAGAGCCCCGTCTTCAGCGAGTGGATCAACAAGTCCATTCAGGGCGACATGGGTTCGGCGCGCAAGAACGCCACGATCATGATGATGGACTACCAGAACTCCCCGGTGAAGCGCTACAACCTGCGCAACGCCTGGTGCAGCAAGGTGGAGACCAGCGGGGTCAAGGCCGGCGACGCCGCCGCGCTGACCGAGCAGGTCACCATCGTCTTCGAAGAGCTGGTCATCGAGTAATGCGGCGTGACGGCCCGGCGGCGGGCATGGCAGCGGGTACGGCGGGTCCGGCGGGACCCGCCACGGGCAACGGCGCGGCCGGGGCCCGTGAATCCCTGCGCACGGAGTTCGAGTTCGAGCTCCCGCGCGGGTACGTCGACGAGTCGGGCACCGTGCACCGCAACGGCTCGATGCGGCTCGCGACGGCGCGCGACGAGCTGGTCCCGCTGCGGGACGTGCGCGTGCGCGAGAACCCCGCCTATCTCTCCGTCGTGCTGCTGGGCCGGGTCATCACCCGGCTCGGCACGCTCGGCGCGGTGCACGACGGCACGGTGGAGAACATGTTCGCCTCCGACCTCGCCTTCCTCCAGGACTTCTACCGGCAGATCAACGCGGAAGGACACACCCGCGCGGCCGTGGCCTGCCCGCACTGCTCGGAGTCCTTCGAGGTGGAGCTGGCCGGGAGCCGCCTGGGGGAATCGTGACGTACGCGGCCGACCGCATCGAGGAGGAAGTCGCGTACCTCGCCTATCACTTCCACTGGGGCCTGGACGACATCCTCGACCTCGAGCACGCCGACCGGCGCGCGTACGTGTCGCGGACGGCCTCGCTGGTGGAACAGGCCGAAGCAGCACGGCAGTGACGGGACGGTGTGGTGTCGGTGGTCGGTGAGTCGAGGTAAGTGATGGGCTTGTTCAGGTGGGGCCGGGGGGATCGGTCCCGGGGGCCGCGGGATGCCGCGGTGACGCCGGAGGCGCCGGTCGCTCCGGGTACTTCGGATACGCCGGGTACCCCGGGCGCCGCGGAGGCATCCGCATCGGAGGCATCCGCTCCGGACGCGCGTACGGAGGGTGCGGCTGCCGCCGTGCCCCGTGGCGGTGACGGCGGCTGGGCCGCCGCGCCGCCCGTCCAGCGGGTCCTCGCGGCGCCGCGCCCGGTCTCCGAGCCGGGCTTCGCCTCGATGCTCGCCACCCACCAGAACCCGTCCTTCGGCGGCCAGTTGGGCCACGCCGTACGTTCCTCGGCCCCCGGCGGCCTGCTCCGCGACGTCCTCACCCCCGTCGCGGGCACCCCGGGCAATCTCGACCTGCCCTCCCTGCGGCTGCCGGTGCGGCGCGAGGGCGGCGCGGAGAGCGCTGCCGAGGAGTCCGCCGGTACGGGTACGGCCGGGGCCTTCGGCAACGGTGGGCAGACGGCGCCTCGGGGGCGTGGGTCTGCTGCGGCGCCTCGTACGGCGGCACAGGGGCGGGGAGCTCCTCCGGTGGCAGGTGCGGCTCCGGCTCCGGTGACACGGACGGCTCCGTCGGGAGGTGCTGCGGCTCCTGGGACTGCGGCGGCTCCGGTGCAGAGGGCTGTTTCGGGGCCGGGTGCGACTTCGGGGCCGGGTGCGGCTTCAGGGCCTCGTGGAGCTGCGGGGCCTGGTGGGACTTCCGCTGCGCCGTCGGCTTCCGGCCCGACCTCGGCTTCCGGCCCGGCTCAGGCATCTCGGCCGTCCTCGGCTCCGGGTCCGGGCGGAGCCGCGGCCCCGTCCAGGGCCGCTCGCCCGTCCGGTACTTCGGGTCCTGTCGTGACGCCCGGTCCTGCCGGGGCTTCCGGCGGGGCCAAGGGTCCCGGCGCCGCCACGTCGTCCGGCCCGGCCCAGGGACCGGGTCCGTCCGCGGCTTCCGGGCGGTCCGTGACGCCTGGCCCGTCCGCGACCCCGACCCCGTCGGTTCCCGTCAGCCGCTCCGCGACTTCCGAGCCGTCAAAGGGCTCCGGCCCGTCCGGAACGCCCAGCCCCTCCGGGTCTTCCGCCCCGTCGGGGACCCCGGCCCCGTCCGGTCCTTCCAGCCGTTCCGCGGCCTCCAGCCCGTCCAAGGGCTCGGGACCGACCGGCACTCCCGGTGCGCCCAAGGGCTCAGGACCGGCCGACTCTTCCGGCCCGTCGGGGAGTACGAACCCGTCCGCAGCGTCTCCCTCGCCCAAGGGCTCGGGACCGACCGGCACTCCCGGTACGCCCGGTACGCCCAAGAACTCAGGGCCCTCCGAGACCTCCACTCCGTCCAAGGCCCCCGGGCAGAGCGCCGCCTCGGGGCCCTCCAAGGCTGCCCGTCCGTCCGGCTCGTCGGGGCCGGTCGTACCTCTCAGCCCGCCCGCCGACTCCGGCCCCTCCGCCGCCTCGACGCCGTCCCCGGCCGTCCAGCGGTCCAAGTCCGCGGGCCCGTCCAGCGGTACCTCCGGTCCGGCCGCGACGCCCGGTCCTTCGGCGACTCCGCGCTCCACCACGACTTCCGGCCCGCCCTCGGCCTCGGGTCCGTCCAAGGCACCCGGCTCGTCGGCGGCTCCGGGTCCGGCCAAGGCCCCCGCCCCGTCCGGGACTTCCCGTACGTCTCCTACGTCCGGCCCCTCGGGCCCCCCGCAAAGCTCCTCCCCGGCGCCCGGTCCCGCCAGGCCCGCGGCTCCCGCCTCCCCCGGCGCCCCCGCGCCGTCCGCCTCCGGCCCCGCCGTGCAGCGCGCCGCCGCGGCCTCCGACTCCGGGGCGCGTACGACGGACGGGCCCGGCCGCACCGCCCCGCTCGCCGGTGACCGGTCCCTCTCCGTGCCCGGCTCGGACGACTCCCCGGCAGGCGGAGCCCGTACGGCCGACGGAGCCACGCCCCCCGTGCGGCGGTCGGCCACCGGCCGCGACGCGGGAACGCCCGAGGTGCGGCACTCCCCCGTACAACGCGACGCGGCCGTGGGCGACGGCCCCGGGCCCCGCCTGACTCCCCTGTCGGACACGGACGTCCAGGCGCTGAGCCCGGCCGTTCCCGTCGTGCAGCGGATGCCCGTGAAGCGGTCCCCGCTGGTGTCGGCGACGCCGCCCGCGGAGCCGCAGCGGCAGCTGTTCCCCGTCGGGTCGGTGCCCACCGTGCCCAAGGCGCGGACGAGCGCTGCCGGGGACACCGTCCCAGACTCGGCCCCTTCCGGGCCGGCCGAAGTCCCCGGCCCGGTTCCCCCGGCCGGTCCGGGGACGCAGACCCGGACCGCCCGCACGTCCGCGGGCGCGTCCGAGGCGGCGGGTCCCGTCGCTGCACGGGCGGGTACTACCCCCGTCCCGTCCGTGCAGCGTCGGGCCCCGGTACGCCGCATCCAGCGCAAGCCCGACGGCGGCGGCAGCGCGGCCGCTCCGACGGGGCGGCCCCGTACGGGACTTGGGTCGCCGCTCAGCGAGGTGCCCACCAGCGGGCCCTCGCCCGCGCCCACGCCTTCTCCCGCGCCTGCGCCTGCTCCCGGCAACAAGGCTCCCGGCGACACGGGGGTCCCCCGGCGGAGCCCCATCGGCGCGCCCGTCACGCCTCCGGAGCCCAAGGCACCCGCCGCGCCCGACGCATCCAGCGCGCCCACCGCGCCCTCCGTGCCCTCTGCGTCCTCCGCCCCCGTGCAGCGAGCAGCCGCCGCACCCACGCCTCCCCCGGCGTCGGCACCGGCAGCGACACCGGCACCCGCCAAGGCCCCCGAGAAGGCACCGGCCAAGGCCCCCGTGGCCAAGTCCGGCCCTCTCCCCGTCGTGCCCGTCAACCGGCGCATCGCGCCCGGGAGTTACCGGCCCGGCGGCATCGGCGCGGCCGCTCCCCTGCCCCTGAGCTCCTCGCGGGGGCTCTCGGTCCAGGCACCGGGCGACTCCGCGCCCGTACCCCCCGTTCCCCCGAACGTTTCGTCGAACGCCCCGCAGAACGCTCCGAGGCACGCCCCGGGGAACGTCCCGCCGAAGGCGTCCGCACCAGGCCCGGGTGCCGCCCCCGGCCCCGTCCCGCTCCAGCGCTCCGCCGCGAGCGGTTCCGCCGAGGCCTTCCACGCCGCGGCCCCCGTCGTCGTACCGCTGGCCAGGCACGCCGCCCAGGCGTCCGCGCCCCCGCGTGCCGTGCCCGCGCCGCCCGCCCCGGTGCGCCCGACCGTCCAGCGGCGCGCGGCGGCGCCGACCCCCGCGCCCGCGCCCCCGCCGCCCCCGGCCCCCGCGCCCGCACCGGCACCCGCCCCCGCGCCGCAGCGCCCCGCGCCCCTCCAGCGCACCCCGGGCCCCGGCGAGCAAGGCAGCCAGGCCGCGAACTCGCAGCCCGCCAAGGCGGCCTCCGACGCCGGTTCCGACTCCGGTTCGGATGCCGGGTCCGCGCCCGCGAAGCCGCCCTCCCCCGCCGAGATGGACGAGCTCGCGCGGCGTCTCGTGTCGCCCCTCTCGCGGCTGCTGCGGGCCGAGTTGCGCGGTGACCGCGAGCGGCTCGGGCGGCTGCGTGACCACGGCCGCTGACCCGTCCGCCCGCCGTCCACGACCACCCGGTCACCCCTCCGCCCGCCACAGGAAAGAACAGCCCGATGCCCTCGACCCTGGACCCCGGTTCCACCGTCTTCTTCAAGCTGACCATCGACGGCCAGGACCTCGGCCTGTTCAACGGGTGTGAGGGTCTGTCCTCCCAGGTGGAGGTGGAGCAGCGGCAGGAGGGCGGCAACAACGGCTTCGTCTGGCAGCTGCCCACCCGCGTGACGTTCTCGACGATCCGCCTCACCCGGCCGCTGACCGCCGACACCTCGCGCGTCGCCGCCTGGATCTCGTCCATCGCGACCGGGATCTCGCGGCCCACCGCGCAGATCGCGGCGCTGCGCGCGGACGGGTCGATCGTCGCCCAGTGGGGGCTCGTCGAGGTCCTCCCGGTGAGCTGGCAGGGGCCGAGCCTGAGCCCGGACAGCCCGAGCGTGGCGACCGAGACGCTTGAGATCGCCCATCACGGCTTCACCGACGCGGGAGGTGCCTGAGATGGCCGCGCCGACCGGCGGCAAGGCGGGCGCGAGCCTGGTCCGCGCCGCCCTCGCCATCCACCAGCCGCCCACCGATCTCGGTGGTTCGATGGGCGGGCGGATCGGTGAGGTGGAGTTCCAGTTCAATCCGACGCAGTTGCAGATGGGCCGTACCGCGGAGTGGCGCACGCAGCCCGCGGTCGCCTACACCCGTGGCGCGCCGCCGAAGTTCACCGGCGCCCAGCCGGCCACGCTCCAGCTGGAGGTCTTCCTCGACTCCTCGGGCACGCCGACCGGCGGCAAGGTGCAGAAGCAGGTGGAACTGCTGCTCTCCTGCTGCGAGGTGACGCCGCAGAGCGTGTCGACCAAGCGGCCTTCGCCGCCGTGGGTGCGGTTCTCCTGGGGGTCGTTCAACACGGTGCAGTTCGTCGCGTACGTGACCAGCGTCAGCGCGTCGTACACCCTGTTCAACCCGACCGGCGAGCCGCTGCGCGCCACCTGTTCGCTGTCCCTCACCGAGGTGGCCATGCCCACCAAGGGGCAGAACCCGACCTCGGGCGCGCTGTCCGCGCGGCGCGTGCACCGCACCGTCGCCGGTGACTCGCTGGCCTCGCTCGCCTGGCGCGAGTACGGCGACGCGACCCGCTGGCGGCTGATCGCAGAGGCCAACGAGATCGACGACCCGATGCGGCTGCGGCCGGGCACGGAGCTGCTGCTGCCCGCCGCCGACGAGCCCCGCATCGCACCCGTTCAACCGGAGTCCGCATGAGCGAGAAGACGTACACGAGTGTCCTGCACGCCGAGATCGGCGGCTCCCGGCTGCCCGACAAGCTCGCGGTGCTGCTCGTGGAGGGCTGGGTGGACTCCAGCGTGAACGTGCCGTCCGCCTTCCAGCTGACCTTCGTCGACAGCGGCGGCGACATCCTGGAGAAGTTCCGGCAGATCAAGGTGGGCGCGGACGCGGTGCTCTGCCCGTTCACCGACGGGGTGCGCGGCAAGCCCATGCTGACCGGCGAGGTGACCGCCCTGGAGGTGGACGCGGACGCGAGCGGCAGGACCCTCGTGGTGCGCGGCTACGACCCGGGGCACCGGCTGCTGCGCAACCGCCGCGTGCAGGGCTACCCGAACATGACGGCCTCCGACATCGTGCGCCGCGTCGCGGGTCTGAACCGGATGAAGCTCGGCAAGATCGACTCCACCCCGACCGTGTACGAGCTGGCGACCCAGCCCAACATCACGGACTGGGACTTCCTGTCCCGCCTCGCCCAGGAGAACGACACCCGGCTCTACCTCGACGAGGACGGCAAGCTGTGCTTCGCGGGCCTCAAGCCCGCCGCGGGGGCGCCCGCCGACACCACTCCGTCCGCGCAGAGCCCGTACGTCCTGGAGTTCCGGCACAACGCGCAGCACAGCCGGGTCGCGGTGACCGCCTCCGGGCAGGTGTCCACCGCCGGTGCGCGCGGCTGGGACGTGCGGTCCAAGCGCGCGCTGTCCTCGACGTCCCCGGCCACCGTCAGCAAGGACATCGACGCCGACATCACCCCGGCGCAGCTCTCCAAGCCGTTCGGCAAGTCCGAACTGACCAGCACGCAGACGCCGTACACCGCCCAGGCGCAGGTCAGGCACGCCGCCAAGTCGCTCGCCGACGACGTGTCAGGATCGTTCGCCGAGCTGGAGGTCGCGGTCACGGGCAACCCCGACCTCCAGCCGGGCAGGCCGGTGGCGCTCAAGGGCGCGGGCTTCCCCTTCGAGGGGAAGTACACGGCGACCGGGGTGCGCCACGTCTTCGAGTCCGGGCGTCCTTTCACCACCTGGGTGACCGTGTCGGGGCGGCAGTTCCGTTCGCTGTACGGGCTCGCCTCGGGCGGCGCGGACGCCGCGCCGCCGATGCCGGGCGTCGCCATGGCGCTGGTCAGCAACGCCAAGGACCCGCAGCGGATGAACCGGGTCAAGCTGCGCTTCCCGTGGCTCTCGGACACGTACGAGAGCGACTGGTGCCGGATCGCGCAGATGGGCGGAGTACGCGGCGGCGGTCTGATCATGCCGGAGGTGGGCGACGAGGTGCTCGTCGCCTTCGACCGGGGCTCGCTGGAACACCCCTACGTCCTGGCCGGTCTGTACAACGGCAGGGACAAGCCGACGCCGAACACGGACGGGCTCCAGCCGATCGACCCGACCAGCGGCCGGGTCAACTGGCGCTCCATCTCCTCGCGCAGCGGCCACACCATGGAGCTCGTCGACGCCAAGTCCCGGATGAAGAGCGGCATCCGGCTCCAGACCGGCAACGGCCGCCTCACCGTCCACATGGACGAGACGAAGACCAGCGTGACCATCAAGAGCGACGGTTCGGTCTCCATCACCGGTACCCGGAACGTGAGCATCAAGGCGGGCGGCAACCTGTCGCTGACCGCGGGCGGTTCGCTGACCATGAGCGCGGGCGGTGCGGTCGACATCAAGGCGGGCGCGAAGTTCGGCGTCATGGCGGGGGCCGCCGCGGACATCAACGCGACCGGTGCCATCAGCCTCAAGTCGGCGGGCGCGGTGGCCGTCAACTCGGTCGGCGCGGTCTCCGTCACCGCCGTCGGCGCGGTGGCCGTCTCCGCGGGCGCCGCGGCGGCGATCAGCTCGCCCGCCACGGTCGCGCTGAGCGCGCCGGCCGTCCTGCGCAACGGCATTCCCTTCTAGGTGACATGAGGCGCGAGGACAGTGAGGGACATGCGACTCAAGGGGGTCACGGGACATGAGTGAACAGTTCGTCGGCGCGGGCTGGACCTTCCCGCTGCGCACGGACGCGGGCGGCGGCATCGCGCTCGCCCGGCGCGAGCGCGAGATCGAGGAGTCGATCAGGCTGGTGCTCGCCACCGCGCCGGGCGAGCGGCCGATGCGGCCCGAATTCGGCTGCGCCGTGCACGACTTGGTCTTCTCCCCGGTCAACGAGGCGACGGCGGGCCGGATCAGGTACGAGGTGCGGTCCTCGCTGGACCGCTGGGAGCCACGGATCGAGGTCCTGGACGTCGAGGTCAGCCCCGCCCCCGACGAGCCGTCCGTCCTGTTCATCGACGTGAGCTACAGCGTGCGCGGCACCAACAACCCGCGCAGCCTCGTCTTCCCCTTCTACGTGATCCCTTCCACGGAAACCGAAAGCGGAGTCTGAAGTCCGATGGCCCTGCCCGCACCCCACCTCGACGACCGGCGCTTCCAGCAGTTCGTCGACGACGCCAAGCGCTACATTCAGCAGCGCTGCCCGGAGTGGACCGACCACAACGTCTCCGACCCGGGCGTCACCCTCATCGAGGCGGTCGCGCACATGGCCGACCAGGTCGTGTACCGCCTCAACCGGGTGCCGGAGAAGAACCACCTGGCCTTCCTCGACCTGCTCGGCGTCACCCTCTTCCCGCCCGCCGCGGCCCGCGCCGACGTCACCTTCTGGCTCTCCGCGCCGCAGACCGAGCCGGTGGTCCTGCCGGCCGGCACCGAGGTGGCCACCAGCCGCACCGAGACCGAGGAGGCGGTGGCCTTCGCGACCGAGGGCGACCTGACGGTGGTGCCCTGCGAGCTGGCCTCGGTGCTGCGCCAGGAGTCGGGCGGCACCCCGCAGGACTGCGGGCAGGACGTCTTCGGCGGCCGCGACGTGGCCGCCTTCACGGCATCCCCGCAGCCCGGCGACACCCTGCTGTTCGGGCTGAGCGCCCCGGTGCCGCGCTGCGCCGCCGTGCTCCAGCTCGACAGCCGCGTCGACGGCGTCGGCGTCGACCCGCGCCAGCCGCCCCTGGTGTGGGAGGCGTGGACCGCGGAGGGCTGGACGGAGTGCGAGGTGGAGGAGGACGCCACCGGTGGCCTCAACCGGCCGGGCGACGTGGTGCTGCACATCCCCGCGGGCCACACCGTGTCCCGGATCGGCAGGCAGGACGCGGGCTGGCTGCGCTGCCGGGTGACCGAGGCGGTGCAGGGCCAGCCGTTCTACAGCGCGTCGCCGACCGTGCGGGCCGCCTCCGCGTTCACCATCGGCGGTACGACGACGGTGGCGCACGCCGACGTGGTGCGCGACGAGTCCCTCGGCGACTCCTCCGGCGTCCCCGGCCAGCGGCTGCGCCTGGCCCAGGCGCCGGTCGTCGCCGACCGGCCGCCGCTGGTCCTGGAGATCGCCGAGCACTCGGGCGACGACGGGGACGACGACGAGAACGGCGGGGCGGGCTGGCACCAGTGGCAGGTCGTGTCGGACTTCGCGTCGTCGGGCCCGTTCGACCCGCACGTCACGCTGGACGCGGCGACCGGTGAGATCGCCTTCGGTCCCGCGGTGCGCGAACCGGACGGCTCCCTGCGGCAGTTCGGCGCGGTGCCCGCCAAGGGCGCGGCGATCCGCGCGAGCCGCTACCGCACCGGCGGCGGCCGCGCGGGCAACGTGGCGCGCGGCGCCATCCAGGTGCTCCGCAGCTCCATCCCGTACGTCGCCCGCGTGGAGAACCGCGAGGCGGCGCGCGGCGGGGTGGACGGCGAGACCGTGCAGGAGGCCAAGGTCCGCGCGCCGATCGCGCTGCGCGCCCAGGAGCGTGCGGTGACCGCGCGCGACTACGAGGAGCTGGCGCGGCGCGCGGCCCCCGAGACGGCCCGCATCCACTGTCTGGCCGCGGACACCTCGGAGGCGGGCGAGAACGCGGTCCGCGTCCTGGTCGTCCCGCAGGCCGTGCCCGACCGGGGCGGCCGGATGCGCTTCGAGCAGCTGGTGCCCGGCGAGGAACTCCTCTCGCGCGTCACCCAGTTCCTCGACGACCGCCGCCCGATCGGCACCCGGCTCGCCGTCGGGCCGCCGTTCTACCAGGGCGTCACGGTCGTCGCCACGCTGCACTCCTTCCGCGCGGCCCAGTCGGAGAAGGTGCGCGCCGAGGCGCTCGACGCGCTCTACGCCTACCTGGACCCGCTGACCGGTGGTGCGCACGGCGACGGCTGGCCCTTCGGGCGGCCGCTGCGCGCCGGTGAGATCTTCGCAGCGCTCCAGCGCGTGCCCGGCGTCGAGCTGGTCGACGAGGTGCTCCTGCACCCCGCCGACCCGCTGACCGGGCGGCGCGGCGACGCCACCGACCGCATCGATCTCGCGCCGTCCGCGCTGCTGTTCCCGTTCGACCACCGCGTCCGCGTCATCGAGGCGCGATGAGCGGGCCGGTCGGTGACGGTGCCGCGTCCATGTCCAAGGGCGCCGGCTCGTCCTCGGCGTACATGTCCAAGGGCTCGCCGTCCGCGGGGCAGGCCACCGGAGGCGGCACCGGACAGGGCGCGGGGCAGCCGCCCACGTCGCACCGGGGCGGCATCGATTCGCTGGGCTCCGCGCATCCGCTCGGCGAGCAGCTGCCCGCCGTCTTCGCCGACGACGACTTCGCGCTGCGCTTCGTCTCCGGGCTCGACGTCGTGCTGGCCCCCGTCTTCACCGTCCTGGACTGCCTGGAGGCGTACTTCACGCCCTCGCTCGCGCCCGAGGACTTCCTCGGCTGGCTGACCGACTGGGTCGGCACGGAGCTCGACGGCTCGGAGCCGCTGACGCTGCGCCGTCACGCGGTGGCCTCCGCGGTCTCCCTGCACCGGGTGCGCGGCACCCGGCGCGGCCTGGCCGCCGCCGTCGAACTCGCCTTCGGCGTGGCGCCCGAGATCACCGAGAGCGGCGGCGCCACCTGGTCGGCGCGGCCGCTGGGCTCGTTCCCCGGCAGCCCGCGTCCGGCCCTGCACATCGCTCTGCGGGTCCGCGATCCCGAATCCGTGGACAGCCACCGCCTGCACGCGGTCGTCGCCGCGGCCCGTCCCGCCCACCTCCCCTTCACGGCCGAGGTGACCACCGCACCCGTCCCTGAAGGAACCCACCCATGACCGAGAAGCCTGAGATGCCAGACTCCCCTTCCACCGCTCCCTGCCCCGAGTGCGGCACCCCGGCCCGCCAGCACGGCCAGTCCTTCTGCGACTCCTGCGGCGCCTTCCTGCGCTGGGACACCCCGGCCGCCCCCGCGGGCACCGGACCCGCCGCTCCCTCCGACGACCCGGTGCCCGACCTGCCCCCGGGCTCGGCACGCGACCACGCGCGCGAGGGTTCCGTGCCGGGCGCTTCGGCGACCACCGTGCCGCTGCCGACGGCCGCGCCGGGTGAGCCCGCGCAGCCGCCGCACGCTCCCCACGCCCCGCACCAGCAGCAGCCCGCGGGGAACTACTCCGACAGCGGCCAGCCGCGCCAGGACGACCAGCGGCCTCCCTCGGGACACTCCGACACCGCGATCAGGTCGCTGCTCGTGCCGGTGCCCGAGTCCGAGCCCGTCGCCAGGCCCGAGGCGCCCGGCGGCGTGCTGCCCGGCCGCCCCGAGGCCGCCCGCCCCCGGGTGCGCCAGGCCGCCGTGCCCGCCGAGCCCGAGTCGGGCATGCCGTGCCCCGGCTGCGGCGTCCCCAACGCGCCGCGCAGGCACTTCTGCCGCAGCTGCGCGACGCCCCTGAAGGACCACTCGGGCCCGCCCGCCGAAGGCCCGTACGCCGGGCAGCGGCCGCGCCTGAACCGGGACCGCACCCGGTGGATCTACCGCGCCGTGGTGGCCGCGATCGTCGTCGGCGTGGTGCTCGGCGGGATCTTCGGCGGGCCGCCCGCCGCGCGGGCCGTGCAGGACCACTTCGCCAAGCGCGTCCCCGTCCGCCCCACCGACTTCAGCGCCTCGCACTCGGCGCCGAAGCACGGGCCCAAGGTGGCCTTCGACGGCTACTCCAACACCTGGTGGGGCACGGGCTATTCGGGCGACTCGGCGGGCCAGTGGCTGCAGGCCGACTTCGGCCAGCCCACCGATCTGCTCAACATGATGATCACGCCCGGCACTTCGCCGCGCACCGCGCAGGCCGCCGAGCAGGCCAGGCCCATGGAGTTCGACCTCGTGGTGACCGACTCGGCGGGCAAGGAGCGCACCTTCAAGCGCCGGATCAACGACGGCGGCGCGCAGAAGATCGACGTGCGCGTGCGCGACGCCGTCTCGTCCCGTCTGGTGCTGCGCTCCGCGTACGGCGCGGGCGGCAAGAGCCAGGTGGCCATCGCCGAGCTGGAGTACTTCGGCAGGTCGACCGGCGGGCAGTGAGCCGGTAGGACGACAGTGAGGGGCGGCCCGGTTCCGGGCCGCCCCTCACTGTCCGTGGTGCGTCCCATGAGCTGTCCGTGGTGCGTCCCGTGACCGCTCGGACGGCCGGGCCGGGACCGGGGGATGACATCCTGTCCGGGACGCGGGACGGCGGCGCAGGCCGCGTCCGGCAGGCGACCACATCACGAGAGGACGCGGTCAGTGAGCGACTGGATACGGTGCTTCCACCCCGCACCCGAGGCCCCGGCCCGGCTGCTCTGCTTCCCGCACGCGGGCGGCTCGGCCAGCGCCTACCACCCGCTGTCGGCGGCCGTCAGCGGCACGGTGGAGCCGTTGGTCGTGCAGTACCCGGGCCGCCAGGACCGGGGCGGCGAGCCGTTCGCGGAGCGGGCCGACCAGATCGTCGACGCGGTGCTCGGCGCGCTCCCGCACCGCCCGGGAGACGCCCCGCTCGCCCTGTTCGGGCACAGCATGGGCGCGGTCGTCGCGTACGAGACGGCGCGGCGCATGACGGGCGAAGGGCGGCCGCCCGTGGCCCTGTTCGTCTCCGGCAGGCAGGCGCCCGCGCTGCCGCGCCGCGTCACAGGACCGCGCCCGGCCCGCGAGCTGACCGACGCCGAACTCCTCGACGACATGCGGGAGTTGTCCGGCACGGCCGACGAACTGCTCACCGACCCCGATCTGCTGCCGCTGATCCTGCCGCCGATGCGCGCCGACTATCAGCTGCTCGACGACCACGTGCACCGCGCGGGCCCGCGCCTCGACTGCCCGGTCATCGCCCTGACCGGCGAGGACGACCCGCGCGTGACGGTCGACGGGGTGCGCGGCTGGGCGGAGGAGACGAGCGGCTCCTTCGACTGCCACGTCCTGGCGGGCGGCCACTTCTTCCTCGACGCCCATCTGCCGTACGTCACCGCGACGATCGCGTCCGCCCTGCGCAGGAGCGCGACGGGGGACGTCCGGGTGGGGTGACGCCGGACCGCCTTCCCCGCAGCGCTCCCGTCAGGCGGAGGCGCGCCGCTTCGCCGTGGTCTTCTTCGCCGTGGCGGACTTCTTCTGCGTCGTCTTCTTGGCCGCCGTGGCGGTCTTGCGGCCGGTGCTCTGCGCCGACTTCGACGCCGACTTCTTCGCGGGCGCGGCCGCCGTCTTCTTCTTGGCGGCCGTCGACTTCTTGCCGCCGACCTGCTTGGGCGCGGCGGGGGCGGACTTGCGGGACGAGGACGAGGAAGCCCCCGACGAAGCCGCCGAGGAGGAGGACCGCGAAGAAGACGCCGACGACGCCGACTTGCGGCGCCTGGCAGGCAGCGGGGTCACCTCGGCCACCTCGCCGTCGTCCTCGCCGTCGCCCTCCCCCTTGCCCGCGCTCTCGCCACGCGCCGACCGCGCCGCGCGGACGCTGTTCTCCAGGGCCGCCATCAGGTCGATGACCTTGCCGCCGCCCGCCTCGGCCGCGGGCGTCCGCCCGGTGGGCGCGGTGCCGCCGACCTTCGCGGCGATGAGCTCCTCGACCGCGTCGCGGTAGTCGTCGTGGAGCGTGGAGATGTCGACCTCGCCGAGCGTGTCCATCAGGGCGTCCGCCAGGTCGAGTTCGGCGTCGCGGACGGTGACGTGCGTGTCGGGCGCGACGCCCTCGGGGACCCGGATCTCGTCCGGCCACAGCAGCCCGTGCATGGCGATGACGTCGTCGACCACGCGCAGCATGCCGAGCCGTTCCTTGCCCCGCAGCGCGAACTTGGCGATGGCCACCTTCTGGCTGCGCTTGAGCGCCTCGCGCAGCAGCGTGTAGGGCTTGGCGGCGGGCACGCCGTTCGCCGAGAGGTAGTACGCCGCGTCCATCTGGAGCGGGTCGATGCGGTCCGCGGGGACGAAGGCGACGATCTCGATGGTCTTGGCGGTCGGGATCGGGAGCGCGGCCAGGTCCTCGTCCGTGATGGGGATGACCGAGCCGTCCGCGTCCTCGTACCCCTTGCCGATCTCCGCCGACGTCACCTCGCGGTCCTCCAGCTCGCACACCTTGCGGTAGCGGATCCGGCCGCCGTCCTCGGTGTGGATCTGGCGGAAGGAGATCGAGTGGTTCTCGGTGGCGTTCACGAGCTTGATCGGGATGCTGACCAGGCCGAAGGAGATCGCACCGTTCCATATGGATCGCACGTCCGGCACCTCTCACTGGGCGGGGGGTCGATTCGTACCGATTTGTGGGACTCTCATCGTATGACGCCGATCACGGAGGTGGAGGGGCGACGGCTCGCGCTCAGCAATCTGGAGAAGGTGCTCTACCCGGTGGGCGGCTTCACCAAGGGCGAGCTGCTGCACTACTACGCCGGTACGGCCGGCGCCCTCCTCGCGCACCTCTACAACCGGCCCGTCTCCTTCCTGCGCTACCCGGACGGCCCCGAGGGCCAGCGCTTCTTCGCCAAGAACGTGCCCCCCGGCACCCCCTCCTGGGTGCGCACCGCCGACGTGCCCCGCTCCGACGGCACCGCGCGCCAGATCCTCGTACAGGACCTGGCCACCCTGATGTGGGCGGCCAACCTGGTCACCGAGTTCCACACCCCGCAGTGGCAGGCGGACGCCCCGGGGCAGGCCGACCGGCTCGTCCTCGACCTGGATCCGGGCGCCCCGGCCACCATCGTGGAGTGCTGCGCGGCCGCGCTCTGGCTGCGGGACCGGCTCACGGCGGACGGCTTCCACGTGTACGCGAAGACGTCCGGCAGCAAGGGCCTGCACCTGCTCGTACCGCTGGAGCCGACACCCGCCGAACGGGTCACGGCGTACGCGAAGGAGCTGGCCGTCGAGGCCGAGCGCGAGCTGCCCGCGCTCGTCGTGCACCGGATGACGCGCAGCCTGCGTCCGGGCAAGGTCTTCGTCGACTTCAGCCAGAACGCCGCCGCGAAGACCACCGCAGCGCCCTACACGCTGCGGGCCCGCCCTGAGCCGACCGTCTCCACCCCCGTGACCTGGGCGGAGATCGAGCAGTGCGACGATCCCGGCCTGCTGGTCTTCCGCGCGGACGACATCGCGCCGCGCCTGCGCAGGTACGGGGACCTGCTCGGCCCGCTCATCAACCTCAACCGGGCCAGACCCCTGCCCGCGCGGGCCGCACGGTGAGCCTCGCCGCGCCGGTGCGGGTCGCCCTGGCCCAGGCCGTGAACTCCCTTCCCGAGGGCGGTGGTTGGGCCTACGAGCCCAAGTTCGACGGCCACCGCCTGGTCGTGCACCACGCCCCTGACGGCCGGGTGACGCTCCAGGCGCGCTCCGGGCGCCTGGTCACGACCGCCTTCCCCGACCTCGCGGAGGCGGCCGCCCTGCTGCCGCCCGGCACGGTCCTGGACGGCGAGGTCGTGGTGTGGACCGAGGGGCGCATCGACTTCGCCGCCGTGCAGCAGCGGGCCGCGGCCACCCGGGCCCGCGCCGCCCTGCTCGCCAGGACCCTGCCCGCCTCGTACGCCGCCTTCGACCTGCTCGCCGAGGACGGCGAGGACCGCAGGGGCACGCCGTACCAGGAGCGCCGGGCCCGTCTCGTACGGCTGCTCGAACCGCTCGGGCCCCCGCTCCAGGCGGTCCCCTCGACGACGGACCGTGCGCTGGCCCTGACCTGGTACGAGACGCTGCCCGCGACCGGCGTCGAGGGCCTGGTGGTCAAGCGGCTCGACGGGGCCTACCGGGGCGGCACGCGCGCGTGGCTGAAGCTGCGGCACAGCGACACCCGCGACGCGGTGGTCGTCGGCTGCACGGGGAACCCCGCGCACCCGCAGGCCCTGGTGCTGGCGCTGCCCGGGGACGGCACCCCGGTGGTGTCGTCCCCGCTCTCCCCGGCGGTGCGGGCGGCCGCGGCCCGGACGCTGCCCGCACCGGCGGGCGAGGGCGTCGCGACGGCGATCGGGATCGGCGAGGTGACGTACGCGATGCTGCCCGCGGAGCCGGTGGTGCTGGTGGAGGTGCGGCAGAACACGACCCGGCACGCGACGGCGGTCGTGGTGCGATTCCGGTGAGCTGTGATCGGCATCACCATTAATCAAGTTTGACTAGCTGGCCTTCGCGGCATACCTTCTCTACCAGTAGTCAAACTTGATGAATCATCGAAGAGGAGACCGCGTGACCTTCCTTCCCGAGACCGGATACGTCCCGACCGACGAGGACCGCGCGAGCCTGGACGCCTGGTTCGCCGCCTACGACGGACACAGCGCGCGCCGCGAGGTCGAGCGCATGGCCGACCTCGCGGTCTTCCCGCTCAACCTGGTCAGCGACGACTCCGCGGGCGACGGGCGGGCCGCGCAGTGGGACCGCGAGCAGTTCGTGGCCACCATGACGCACGTGATGGGAGAGGGCGGCGAGAACATCACCTTCGAGTCCACGCGCACGCCCGTCTTCCTCTCCCCCGCGATGGCCGTCGTCTTCACCGACTCGGCGATGACGGCGAACGGCGAGACGCAGCACCTGCGTTACGCCGACATCCTGATCAGGCGCGGCGGCTCCTGGGCCTTCCAGACCATGATCCAGGGAGGCTGGGGGGACAACCTGTAGCCGCCCGCTCCGCCCCGGTCCTCGACGGAGCGGTCAGACCCGCCGCCAGGCGCGGCGATCCCTGGCCAGCGCGTGCAGCGCCTCCACGTCGGCCGGTTTCAGCACGCCGCCCAGGTGCGCGAGGCCCGGCAGGTCCGCCTCGCGCAGCACCCGCACGTCGCGCGGCGGCGCCGCCAGGTGCAGGTCCGCGGCCCCCGTCCCCGCGATGGCGAGGACGGGCCGCACCTCGGCCGTCAGCGCGAAGGAGGCGCGGCCCGCGTCGGAGCGCAGCCCGCGCAGCAGCGGTACGGGGTCGCCGCGGCCGACGGTGACCAGCGGGTCGGCGATGCGCACCCGCTGCTTGCGCACGGCGAGGGTGCCCACGCAGAACAGGCCGCCGGGGCCGATCAGCAGATGGTGGATGCGGGCGCCGCCGGGCAGCGGGACCGAGTGCAGCACGCGCCAGCCCGCGCCTTCGAGCCCGTCGAGCGCGTCGCCGACCGCCTTCTCGCCCGCGAGCGCGTGATGCCTGGCGTCGGCGCGCAGCCTGCGGGGCGGCACCGGATCGCGTTCAAGAGCGATGCGCAGGGCCTCGCCCGGCCGGTTCGGCGCGAGGTCGTCGTCGGGGTGCAGGGACAGGCGGGCCAGCTCGGCGGGGGTCGGCACCGGCGGCGGGCCCACCGCCACCTGGCCGGTCAGGAAGGGCCCGAGGGCGTCGAGCACCTCCGCCTCGCGGTCCTCGTTCAACAGGTTCACCCGGGACGCCTCCCGGTCGTACCACGCCACGTTCCTGCCGTCGGCGAGGCAGACGTAAAGCCGTTCCTGGCCATGCCGCCAAGCCGGTACGACGCGCAGTCCGCTCATGCACCACCACCCCCTCGACCATGGGAGCAGGCCGGACGCCCGGGGGCAAGAACCCGTCGGTGGCGGAGTGAAGTTGGGACGTCTTTGCGCCGACTTGGACCGGTCCCTGTCGGATGTCCCGCCGGTCCCGTAACGGCACTGCCTGCACAGCTATGGCGTGCTGTTACATAGCCGCCGAATTGCCGCAATAGCGGACATCTAACTTCGTAGCTGTCCACCCGATCACACCGGAGCGACCAGCCGACAGACCGTAAGGAACGTCCCGTGAGCACCCATCGCCGCCACACCCTCCTCCGTACCGCCGCCGTCTCCGCCCTCGCCGGCGGCGCGCTGCTCATCCCCGCAGCGGGCGCCTTCGCGGACTCACCCCCGGCCGAACCGACCGCCACGCAGCCGCCGTCGCAGGACCACAAGGACGAGACGCCGAAGCCCAAGCCCACCGATCCGGCCGACCAGAAGGACGGCAAGGGCGGCAAGGACGAGAGCGGCGACAAGAAGGGCGGCAAGTGGGGGCCCGTCTTCGAGGTCACCCTCGGCAACGGCGCCAAGGCCAAGGTGCAGAACCGCGGCGGCGCCTACGTCGCGACGATCATCGTCAAGGGCAAGGAGATCGCGACGCTCTCCTCCACCCACCCGACGATCACCCAGGGCGGTGTGCGGTACGAGCTCTACCCCTCCAACGGGCACATCGGCATCACGTACCTGAAGGACAAGGACGGCAAGCACGACCAGAAGGTCACCCCGCAGCCGACGAACGACCAGAAGCAGCAGCACCGCACGGGCGACAAGACCGTCACCCCCAAGGGCGGCGTCAAGGCCGGCGCCGAGGGCGTGCACAGCGCCGGTGACCCGGCCTTCCTGGTGGCCGGCGGCGGCATGGCGGCGGCCGGTGCCGCGGGCCTCGGCTTCGCGATGCTGCGCCGCGGCCGCACGGACTCCTGAGCCCCCGCTCCCCCGTCCCCCTCCCCACCGGCCGCCGGACGGACGACCTCCGTCCGGCGGCCGCACCCCTGCCCGCGCCCCTTCCCGCCCTCCGGCCCCAGCGCCCCCCACCCCTGCCCCACCTCTCCCCCCAGGAGTCCTCGTGAGCACCCCCACCGACTACGAGCCCGCCGAGACCCCCGCCGCCCGGCAGCGCCGCCACACCGCCCGCATCGCCGCGTCCGCGGCCCTCCTGGCGACCCTCGGCATCGGTCTGATCGCCTGCGGACAGGGCGGCAAGGGTGACCCGGCCCCGGACGTGAAGGTCAACAACGCGGCGACCACGCAGGCCAGGCACGCCACCGAGCCGCTCAAGGCGTCCGAGCCGACCGGCCTGCGGATCCCGTCGGCGGGCGTCGACGCCAAGTCGATGCTCGATCTGAAGGTGGGCGCGGACCAGGAGCTCGAAGTGCCGCCGGTCGACAAGGCGGACGAGCCCGGCTGGTGGACCGGCGGCGTCACGCCCGGCGAGAAGGGCGCGGCCGTGATCGTCGCGCACTACGACACGGCGAAAGGCCCCGCGCTGATGAAGAACGTCGCGAAGGTCAAGGTCGGCGACACTGTCGAGGTGCCCCGCGCGGACGGCAGCACGGCGACGTTCAAGGTCCGGGAGATCCAGCAGGTCGACAAGAAGGACTTCCCCACCAATAAGGTGTACGGGGCGACCGACCGACCCGAACTGCGCCTGCTGACCTGCGGCGGGCCGATCGTGGGCGGTCACCGCTCGGACAACATCATTCTCTACGCCGACCTGGTGTCGTAACAACAGGCCTGGTGCCACGACAGGCCGCGACCCGCGGCAGGCAGGAGTGCAGTGAACCGCAGCCGGCTCGCGCTCGCCGCGGCCCTCACCGCGGCCGCCGCACTCCTCGTCGGCGGCTGCGGCGACCCGGGCGGCCTGCGCGGGGCGGGCGCGACCCCGACCGCCGAGGGTCCCACCCACCTCTGGCCCGACCTGCCGCCGCCGTCCGCGCCCGCCGAGGACTACGGCGCGATAGAAGCCGTGAAGGTCACCGGCGTGAAGGTGCCCGGCGGCGATCTGCACAAGGTCGACCCGGCCGACGTCGTGCGCGCGGACTTCACCCAGAACCCGGGCACGTACGAGCGCTCCGACACCGCCTACAAGAAGACCGTCGAGCGGCTCAAGGACTGCGCGGCCGACAACTCGGGACGGACGGGGCGGTGCCCGGTCCTCAAGGCGTACTACCGCGATCTGACCGGCGACGGCAGGGACGACCTGATCGTCGGCGTCTCCACGCCCGACGACAACCTCGACATCCGCGTCTACGCCGAGGAGGACCGGCAGCTCACCCAGATCATGGAGATGAGCGACGCGGTGCTCGGCGTCGAACTGGCCGCCCGCGACCTGATCATCCGGGCCGTCTCCAGCCTGCCGGGGTACGAGTACCACACCGTCTGGTCCTGGGACGCGCACCAGAAGGCGATGCTGCCGACCAGCGACGAGATCGTTCGCTCCGCGAGCGCGTCTCGCCCCAAGAACCTTCCCTCCAAGAGGCCGAAGCCGTCTCCTTCGGGGACCGGGCGATGAGCCGCGGGACGACGCGGCGCGGGCCGCGGCTGCCCGCCTGGACGGCGACGCTGACCTGGAAGGCGGCCGTCTTCATCACCGTGATGTGCTGCGCGCTCGCCGCGATGCTCGGCGCGCTCGTGCACGTCTCGGTGACCAACCAGACCGTGGGCCAGGCCCGCGAACGCGCCCTGGTCCGCCTCAAGGAGGTCACCGAGCGGTACGAGGCGGGCGACCGGCTCGGCCCCGGCGCGGGCGTCGACCCGGCGGGCCTGCCCGCGGGCCTGCGCGACCTCGCGGTGAGCGGACAGCGCGCCACGATGGTCGCCGCCCACGAGTCCCGGCCCACGATGTGGGCGGCGGGGCCCGCCGACGGGGGCCGCGCCATCGCCGTCCAGGTCGACTACGCGCAGGGCGCCCGCACCATCGACGGCCTCGACCGGGCCATCCTCGGCTCCTCCGTCCTCGCCATCGGCGCGACGCTCCTCGTCGGCGCGTTCGCGGTGACCCGGGTGACGCGGCGGCTGCACATGACGGCGCAGGTGGCGCGGAAGATCAGCGCGGGCGACCTCGACGCGCGCGTCAACGACCCGCACTCGGGCCCGTCCGCCACGGGGACGCCGCGCCACCAGGACGAGGTCGCCGCGGTGGCCGGCGCCCTGGACACGATGGCCTCCTCGCTCCAGGGCAAGCTCCTGAGCGAGCAGCGGTTCACCGCGGACGTGGCGCACGAGCTGCGCACCCCGCTGACCGGACTGCACGCGGCGGCCGAGCTGCTGCCCCCCGGACGGCCCACCGAGCTGGTGCGGGACCGGGTCGCCGCGCTGCGCACGCTGACCGAGGACCTCCTGGAGATCTCGCGGCTCGACGCGAAGAGCGAACACGTGGACCTCGACGCGCACCGCCTCGCTCCACTGGCGGAACGCGTGGTGCGCTCTTCGGGACCCGGCACGGAGCTCGTCGTCGTACGCGACGTGTGCGTGGAGACCGACCGGCGGCGCCTGGAGCGGGTGCTCGGAAATCTGGTCGGCAACGCGCTCAAGCACGGGCGGGCGCCGGTGCGCGTGACGGTCGACGGCCCCGTCGTCACCGTGCGGGACCACGGGGACGGCTACCCCGGCTACCTCGTGGAGCACGGGCCGCAGCGGTTCCGCACGGAGGGCACGACCAAGGGCCACGGGCTCGGCCTGACCATCGCGTTGGGCCAGGCACGGGTCCTGGGCGCCCGCCTGACGTTCTCCAACGCCCCCGACGGGGGCGCGGTCGCCTCGGTGCGGCTGCCCTATGAGGAACCCTCCCCCACCGGCACGGACGAGACGGCCCCTTAAGGGGCGCGGGGAACTGCGCGCTCAGCGCGCGACGAGCCGCAGTCGCGTCTGCCACGTTGCCCGGCAGAGGCGGCTGCGGCTTTTCTCTGGTTGCTCGCGCAGTTCCCCGCGCCCCTTACGGGGCTCATCGTGTGCCATTGCAGGCGCAACGTGACCCTTTTACGGTGAATCGCGGCTTAAGCGAAAGCCGCAACATCCCCGAGGAGGCCCCATGTCCCTGCGGACCACCGCCACCCGGCTCGGCATAGTCGCCGCCGGCGGCGCGCTCGCCGCGCTGACCGTCGCCGGACCCGCCGCCGCCCTGGACGGCGCCAACAACAACCCGCCCGTCTACAAGGGCCGCGTCACCGCCAAGTCCGGACTCCTGCTCCGCGACGCACCGACGCGCGGCAGCCGCGTGATCCGCAGCGAGCCGTACGGCAAGGTCGTCACCATCTTCTGCAAGACGACCGGCGACACCGTCGAGCGCAACAACCTCTGGTACCTCCTCACCGACGGGACCTGGGCCTGGGGCGCCGCGCACTACATCGCCAACATCGGGCAGGTCCCGCGCTGGTGCTGAGCACCCCGAGCCCGCTCCGAAGGTCGACATAGTCGACATAAACGGACTTTAGGGCCGGTCGCTTGCTACGTTCCCGGCATGACCGGAACAAGAGCGGGCACGGCATCCACCGTGGTCCCCGCTGTCCGCGTCCCCCGGCGCCGTGGCACCGAACTCGCCCTGCTGGTCGTCGCCGTCCTGCTCTCCGTGTACGGCTACTGCGACGTCGGGCTCGCCAGGAACGGCACCGTCCCGCCCGGCGCCGCCGGTTACGGCGCCGGGCTCGGCGTGCTCGCGCTGCTCGCGCACCTCGCGGTCCGTCTCCGCGCCCCGTACGCCGATCCCCTGCTGCTGCCGATCGCGGTGCTCCTCAACGGACTCGGGCTCGTGCTCATCTACCGGCTCGACCTGGAGACCCCCAACGACGAGGCGGCGCCCACCCAGCTGATCTGGTCGACCATCGGCGTCGGTCTGTTCATCGCCGTCGTGCTCGTCCTGCGCGACCACCGGATCCTGCAGCGCTACGCCTATCTCTCCGTCGTCACCGCGCTGGTCCTGATGATCGTGCCGATCTTCTTCCCCGCCGTGAACGGCGCCCGGATCTGGATCAGGCTCGGCGGCTTCTCCATCCAGCCGGGCGAGTTCGCCAAGATCCTGCTCGCGGTCTTCTTCGCCAGCTATCTGGCGGCCAACCGCAACGCGCTCGCCTACACCGGCCGCACCGTCTGGCGGTTCAAGCGCCTCCAACTGCCCACCGGGCGCGTGCTCGGACCCATCGTCGCCATCTGGCTGCTGAGCGTCGGAGTCCTGGTCCTGGAGCGCGACCTCGGCACCTCGCTGCTCTTCTTCGGGCTCTTCGTGATCCTGCTGTACGTCGCCACGGGGCGCACCGGCTGGATCGCGGTGGGCCTGCTGCTCGCCGCGCTCGGCGCGTTCGCCGTCGGCTCGCTGGAACCGCACGTGCACAGCCGCGTCACCGACTGGCTGCACCCCTTCGCCTCCATCGACGCGGGCCAGGGCCCCAACCAGCTGGCCCAGTCCCTCTTCGCGTTCGCGGCGGGCGGGATGCTCGGCGCCGGGCTCGGCGCCGGCCACTCCATCCTCATCGGCTTCGCAGCGAAGTCCGACTTCATCCTGGCGACGGCGGGCGAGGAGCTCGGCCTCGCGGGGCTCTGCGCGATCTTCCTGCTGTACGCCCTGCTGGTGGAGCGCGGCTACCGGGCGGGGCTCGCGCTGCGCGACTCCTTCGGGCGGCTGCTCGCCATCGGACTCGCCTCGATCGTCGCGCTCCAGGTCTTCGTGATCGCGGGCGGCGTGATGGGGCTCATCCCGCTCACCGGCATGGCGATGCCGTTCCTCGCGCAGGGCGGCTCGTCCGTCGTCACCAACTGGATCATCGTGGCGCTGCTCATCCGGGTCAGCGACTCGGCGCGCAGCAGGCCCGTCGGCGAGGAGACAGGATGACCAGGTACATCCGGCACGCCGCCGCCTTCTGCGCGCTGCTCCTGATCGCGCTGCTCGTCAACGCGACCCGGGTGCAGGTCGTCCAGTCCGACGCGCTTGACGACAACCCGGCCAACCGCCGGGGCGCCATCGTCCGCTTCGACCAGCCGCGCGGCGACATCCTGGTCGACGACCGCGCGGTCACCGGCTCCAGGGACTCCGGGCAGCAGCTGCGCTATGAACGCACGTACAAGAACGGCCCGTTGTACGCGCCGGTGACCGGCTTCGCCTCGCAGGTGTACGGCACGACGTTCCTGGAGAACGCCGAGGACGACATCCTCTCCGGCACCGACCCGATGCTCGCCCCGCTCCCCTTGTGGAACGACATCACGCGCGCGCAGAACCCCGGCGGCAAGGTCGTCACCACCATCAAGTCGGCCGTGCAGCAGGCCGCTTACGCGGGGCTCGGCGGCAAGAAGGGCGCGGTCGCCGCGATCGAGCCGTCCACCGGCAGGATCCTCGCGCTGGTGAGCACCCCTTCGTACGATCCCGAACGGCTCTCCGGGAACGGCAAGTCGGTGGCGGACGCCTGGGCGGAGCTGAACGGGAGCGCGGACAAACCGATGCTGAACCGGGCGATCCGGCAGACCTATCCGCCCGGTTCGACGTTCAAGGTGGTGACCGCGGCGGCGGCGCTGGACGCGGGCGTGGTGACGGACCTGGACGCGCCGACCAAGTCCCCCAATCCGTACACGCTGCCCGGCACGAGCACCCAGCTGACCAACGAGGTGGACGGCTGCACCGACGCGACGCTGCGGTACGCCTTCGAGTGGTCGTGCAACACGGTCTTCGCCCGGCTCGGCGTCTCCACGGGACTGAGCGACATGGCGGGCACGGCGCGGAACTTCGGGTTCAACAACAGCGGTCTGCGGATCCCGTCGTCCGTCGCGGCCAGCAACTTCGACACCTCCATGGACAAGGCCCAGCTCGCGCTCTCCGCCATCGGGCAGTACGACACCCGGGCCACTCCGCTGCAGATGGCGATGGTCTCCGCGGCCGTCGCGAACGGCGGCTCGGTCAAGTCCCCCTACCTGGTGGACCGCACGACCACCCGGGACGGCGACGTCGTGGACACCACCGGCGGCAAGTCCCTGCACCAGGCGATGAATCCGGCCACCGCGATGCAGCTGCGCGAGATGATGACCGACGTCGTCGAGGAGGGCACGGGGTCGAACGCGGCGATCCCCGGCGCGACGGTGGGCGGCAAGACGGGCACCGCCCAGCACGGCGTCGACAACACCGGTACGCCGTACGCCTGGTTCGTCTCCTGGGCGCAGGCCGCCGACGCCGGGGAGCCCGCGGTGGCCGTCGCGGTCGTCGTCGAGGACGCGGCGGCGGACCGCGGGGACATCAGCGGGGGCGGCAGCGCGGCCCCGATCGCCAAGGCCGTGATGGAGGCGGCACTGAAGCGCTGACGCCCCGGCGCCCGAGCCTCGCGGTCAGACCGACTCACCGGACGCGATGGCGTCCGACACCTCCGCCACGCGCGCGTGCTCCTCGGCCGCGAAGCGCTCCGCGTCCAGCTTCTCGGCGATCTCCTCGTCCTGGGCCATGAGCTGGTCGAGGTTGGCGTTGCCCATCTCGAAGACGCCCATGTCGACGTACGCCTGTTGCAGGCGCTTGCCCCACAGGCCGATGTCCTTGACGCAGGGCACGATGCGCGAGAACAGCAACTGGCGGAAGAGCGAGAGGAATTCGGACTGCTCGCTGTACTCCTCGGCCTGTGCCTTCGGGATGCCGAAGTTCTCCAGGACCTCCACGCCGCGCAGCCGGTCGCGCATCAAGTAGCAGCCCTCGATGACGAATTCCTCGCGCTCGCGCAGTTCGGCGTCGCTGAGCTGCTTGTAGTAGTCGCGCAGCGCCATCCGCCCGAAGGCCACGTGCCGGGCCTCGTCCTGCATGACGTAGGCGAGGATCTGCTTGGGCAGCGGCTTGTCCGTCGTGTCGCGGATCATGCCGAACGCCGCGAGCGCGAGGCCCTCGATGAGCACCTGCATGCCGAGGTAGGGCATGTCCCAGCGGGAGTCGCGCAGGGTGTCGCCGAGCAGTGCCTGGAGGTTGTCGTTGATCGGGTAGAGCATCCCGATCTTCTCGTGCAGGAAGCGGCCGTAGATCTCGGCGTGCCGGGCCTCGTCCATGGTCTGGGTCGCGGAGTAGAACTTCGCGTCCAGGTCGGGGACGGACTCCACGATGCGCGCGGCGCACACCATCGCGCCCTGCTCACCGTGCAGGAACTGGCTGAACTGCCAGGACGTGTAGTGCTTGCGCAGCTCGCCCTTGTCCTTCTCGGTCATCTTCGCCCAGTGCGGCGTGCCGTAGAGCGACATCGACTCGTCGGGGGTGCCGAGGGGGTCGAGCGGATCGACCTCCAGGTGCCAGTCGATGCGCTTGTTGCCGTCCCACTGCTTGTCCTTGCCCTTCTGGTAGAGGGCCAGGAGACGGTCGCGCCCTTCGTCGTACTCCCAGCTGAAGCGGGCCGAACCGGCGGAAGGGATCTGCCAGTTGAGTCCTCCGGGTGGCGTGGTGTAGAGCTCATGCGTCGACATACGGGCAGGCTCACACGCTCCTAGACGAGGGGTCAACAAGTCGTGCGCGAGGGATTGACGGTCTTGCTGACAAGCAGTCTCATAAGTGGTGACCGCCGGTAACCCGTGACCGTGCCGCCACCCGCGCACAGGCCCCCACGACAAGGCAGGAACCGCCATGACGACCGCGCCGGAAGACGTTTCCCTCGAAGGCCTGCGTGACGCGCTCGGCCTGCTCAAGGACCGGGAACAGGTGGCCGTACGACTCCTGGAGTCCTCCGCCAAGCACTCCTTCGACCCCGACAGGGAGCTCGACTGGGACGCGCCGGTCGAGGAGGGCAAGTGGTTCTGGCCGCCCGAGCTCGTCTCCCTCTACGGCACCCCGCTGTGGAAGCGGATGTCGGAGGAACAGCGGTTCGACCTCGCCCGGCACGAGGCCGCCTCGCTCGCCTCGCTCGGCATCTGGTTCGAGATCATCCTGATCCAGCTGCTCGTGCGGCACATCTACGACAAGCCGGTGACCAGCGCGCACGTGCGGTACGCGCTGACCGAGATCGCCGACGAGTGCCGACACTCGATGATGTTCGGGCGCATGATCGAGAAGGGCGGCGCCCCGACCTACCCCGTCACGCGCCTCAACCACAACCTCGCCCGCGTCCTCAAGACCGTCTCCACCACACCGGGCTCCTTCGCCTGCACGCTGCTCGGCGAGGAGATCCTCGACTGGATGCAGCGGCTCACCTTCCCTGACGAGCGGGTCCAGACCCTCGTACGGGGCGTGACCCGCATCCACGTGGTCGAGGAGGCACGCCACGTCCGGTACGCCCGGGAGGAGTTGCGCCGCCAGATGGTGACGGCGCCCCGCTGGGAACGGGGCCTGACCCGGCTCAGCTGCGGCGAGGCCGCCCGCGTCTTCTCCATCGCCTTCGTGAACCCCGAGGTGTACACGAACGTCGGGCTCGACCGGCGGGAGGCGGTCGCGCAGGTGCGGGCGAGCGGGCATCGCCGTGAGGTCATGCAGACGGGCGCGAAGCGGCTCACGGACTTCCTGGACGACATCGGTGTGATGCGGGGTGTCGGGCGACGGCTCTGGCGGTCTTCGGGGTTGCTGGCGTAGCCCCTTCGCCGCGGGCCGCATGTGGCTGGTCGCGCGGTTCCCCGCGCCCCTGAAGGGGCACTCCCCGAGTTACGCTTCGGGCATGTCCTCGCCTGCCACCACCCGTGCTTACCGCCGTCTGAGCGTCGAGGCGCGGCGGAGGCAGTTGCTGGAGTCCGCGCTGACCCTCTTCGCGCACCGCGCGCCCGAGGAGGTCAACCTCGACGACGTGGCGGAGGCCGCCGGAGTGTCGCGGCCGCTCGTCTACCGCTACTTCCCCGGCGGCAAGCAGCAGTTGTACGAGGCGGCGCTGCGGTCCGCGGCGGACGAACTGGAGCAGTGCTTCGCCGAGCCCCCGCAGGGCCCGCTCACCCAGCGCCTCTCCCGCGCGCTCGACCGGTACCTGGCCTTCGTCGACCAGCACGACACGGGATTCAGCGCGCTCCTCCAGGGCGGCAGCGTGGTCGAGACCTCGCGGACGACCGCCATAGTCGACGGTGTGCGCAGGGCCGCCGCCGACCACATCCTGGTCCACCTGGACGTGCCCGAGCCAGGACCCCGGCTGCGGATGACCGTCCGGATGTGGATCACGGCGGTCGAGGCGGCCTCGCTGATCTGGCTGGACGAGGACAAGCAGCCGTCCCTGGACGAGCTGCGGGACATGCTCGTCGAGCAGTTCATGGCGGTGCTCGTGGCGACGGCGGGCCGCGATCCGCAGACCGCCGACGTCGTGCGGTGGGCGCTGGGCCTGGAGACCCCGGAGGGGCCCGTCGGAGGCCTCGCGCGGCGCGTCCTGCCGGTGGTCAGCGACGCGGCGCACCTCCTGTGACCCGTGGTGTGACACTGGTGCTGTGAAGAGCGAAGACACCCCCTTTGTCGGCGGCCCCCTGGACGGCCGCGTGCTGTCCGTCCTGCTCGGCCCGACCGGGCACCCGCCGAAGGTCTACCGGGTGCCGGTCCCCGACGACGCGGGCGGCCCTCCGACGGTCCTGGTCTACCGGCGGGTGGCGGCGGAAACGGGCAGGCGCCTCGCCCTCACCCCGAGCTGGCGTTACGAGTACGACGCCGACGGCGACAAGAACACCGGCCTGAAGTGGCCGTGGTCGAAGCCGGACAAGAGCTGAGCGGCGCGGGCAGGAGTAGCGCCCCTTAGGGGCGCGGGGAACTGTGCGAGCAACCACGACGCACCCGCAGAGGCAAGCCGGGCCCCGATGCAACAGCCCACGCCGACGCCCACCGCATAGGTGACCACATTGCGCCACCCGCCCACCGCCCGGAGGCGGACCCCGACGCACGGCCCCATGCTCACGGTGCGCGCCGGGAAGTCCCCGGCCCGCCCCGGAGGTGACGAGGTGTCAAGAACCCTGCTGCGCTGGATCTGCACCGGAGCCGCGCTCGGCGGCCTGCTCACCACCACACCCCCGGCGGGAGCCGACCCCGCCCCTGGCCCCGGGGCCAGACCCGTCGCCGAGCTCCTGACCGACCTCCAGCGCCTCTACCAGTCCGCCGAAGAGTCGTCGGAGACGTACAACGCCACCGAGGAGAAGCTCAAGGAGCAGCGCAAGAAGGCCGCGGACCTCCAGAAGAAGCTGGTCAGGGCGCGCGCCTCGGTGCACGACAGCAGGGGCGACGCGGGACGCCTCGCCCGCCAGCAGTACCAGGGCGTCAGCGAGCTGTCCCCCTATCTGCGGCTGCTGCTCGCCCGCGACCCGCAGCACGCGCTCGACCAGGGTCATGTGATCGGCCGGGTGGCCAGGGGCCGGGCCGCCGCCGTGGAGCGGCTGGTCGGCGGCGAGAAGAAGGCGCACGACCTCGCGGGCGCCGCGAAGAAGGCCCTGGACACCCGACTCGCCCTCGCCGGGAGGCAGAAGAAGCAGCGGGACCAGGTGCGCGGACAGCTCAAGGAGGTCGAGGAGCTGCTCGCCGCGCTCACCGCGGACCAGCTGGCCGCGCTGCGCGAGGCGGAGGACTCGGGCACGGCCGACGCCCAGCGGAGGTTCCTGGAGTCCGGCGCGCTCAGCGGCGGCCAGGCGGCGCGGGTGCCCTCACGCCAGGGCGCCGGCGCGCTCGACTTCGCCGTACGGCAGATCGGGCGGCCCTACGAGTGGGGCGCCGAGGGCCCCGACGCGTACGACTGCTCGGGTCTTACCCAGCGGGCCTGGGCGCGGGCGGGCCGGGAGATTCCCCGGACCAGTCAGGAGCAGTGGGCCGAGCTGCCGCGCATCCCGCTGTCCGCACTGCGCCCCGGCGACCTCGTCGTCTACTTCCCGAAGGCCACGCACGTGGCGATGTACCTGGGCGACGGCATGGTCGTCCAGGCGCCGCGGCCCGGCGCGCGGGTCAAGGTCTCCCCCATCGCGGCGAACCCCGTGCTCGGTGCGGTGCGGCCGGACCCCGAGGGCCGGGCCATGCACGGCTACACCCCGCCGAAGCTGCCCGAGGGAGCCACCTCGGGCAGCGATCTGGGCTACGGCGGCGCTCAGGCGCCCGGCGCGACCGAGGCCAGGTAGGCGGCGGCCTTGTCCGGGTCGTAGAAGAAGTTCTCGAAGTCGGCCGGGTCGTTGAAGCCGCCCACGAACCGGTCGGCGACCGCCGGGATCTGGCCCGCGGCACCGAGGAGGTTGAGGACGTGCTCGGGCGGCGGGCCCAGCATCGCGTTGGTCCACTTGGTGACGTGCTGCGCGGTGTCCCAGTAGCGGTCGAACGCGGACCGCATCCACTCCTCGTCGAAGGGCTTGTCGCCGTGCTCGACGATGGAGGAGAGGTAGGAAGCGGCGCACTTGGACGCCGAGTTGGAGCCCTGCCCGGTGATCGGGTCGTTCGCGACGACGACGTCGGCGACGCCGAGGACCAGGCCACCGCCGGGCAGGCGTCCGACGGGCTTGCGCACGGTCGGGGCATAGCGCCCGGCCAGCGTGCCGCCCGCGTCGGTCAGTTCGACCTTCGTGGCGCGCGCGTACTCCCAGGGCAGGAACTTCTCCAGGAGGTCGAGGGTGAGCGCCAGGTGCGCGCTCGGGTCCTTGACGCCCTGGAAGACGTCGAGCGGGCCGCCGGGGATGCCCTCCCAGAAGAGGATGTCCGCGCGGCCCGAGGTGGTGAGCGTCGGCATGACGAAGAGCTCGCCGACGCCGGGCACCATGTTGCAGCGGACCGCGTCGAACTCGGGGTGCTCGGGGCGCGGGCCGAGTCCGTGCACGTACGCGACGGCGAGCGCGCGCTGCGGCTCGGCGTACGGCGAACGGGCCGCGTCCCGCTCGAACATGGTGACCAGCTCGCCCTTGCCCGCCGAGACGAGCACCAGGTCGTAGGCGCGCGAGAAGTAGTCGAGGTCGCCGACCGCCGCGCCGTGGATGACCAGCTGGCCGCCGCGCTGGGCGAACGTGTCCATCCAGCCCGCCATCTTCACGCGCTGGTCGACGGACTGGGCGTACCCGTCGAGCTTGCCCACCCAGTCGATGACGCGGGAACCGTCCGGGCCCGCCACCGAGATGCCGACGCCCTCGATCCTCGGGGCCTGCGACTCCCAGAAGTTCGCCTGGATGTCCCGCTCGTGCTGGAGCGCCGTGTCGAACATGCACTGCGTGGACATGACCCGGCCGGACCGGATCTCGTCCGCCGTGCGGTTGGACATCAGGGTGACCTCGTACCCCTGTGCCTGAAGCCCGAGGGCGATCTGGAGACCGGCCTGGCCGGCTCCTACGACAAGTATCTTCCGCATGGGGGCACTTCTCCTACGTACGTTCTCAACAGGCTGATGCGGTGGGGGGTGGCGTCAGCTGCTCGGGGGCGGCTACTCCGGGGTGGCGTCGAGCGCGTGGCCGACCAGGGCGAGCAGGGACTCGATCGCCGAGATCCGCTGCCGGGCGTCCATGATCAGCACCGGTATGTGCGGCGGCACCGTCAGGGCCTCGCGCACATCGGCGACCGCGAACTCCTCGCTGCCGTCGAAGTGGTTGACGGCCACGATGTACGGGAGGCCGCAGCTCTCGAAGTAGTCGAGCGCGGGGAAGCAGTCGGAGAGGCGCCGGGTGTCGGCGAGCACGACGGCGCCGATCGCGCCGCGCACCAGGTCGTCCCACATGAACCAGAAGCGCTGCTGCCCCGGCGTGCCGAAGAGGTACAGGACCAGGTCGTCGTCGAGCGTGATGCGGCCGAAGTCCATGGCGACCGTGGTGGTGGTCTTGCCCGGCGTGCCGCTGAGGTCGTCGGTCTCGGCGCTCGCCTCGGTCATCAGCGCCTCCGTCTGGAGGGGCTGGATCTCGGAGACGGCGGTGACCAGCGTCGTCTTGCCGACGCCGAAGCCGCCCGCGACCACGATCTTCGTGGCGATCGGGGCACGCGACCTGTCCGTCTGCCAAGCCTGCAACTGACCCTCGTCCTCGAGGAGTTCAGAGACGGCGGAGTCCACTCAGCACCCTTTCCAGCAGTGCGCGGTCGGGCTGTCCCGGGCCGTGGCCCGTTCCGTACACGCGGATCTTTCCCTGGTCGGCGAGGTCGCTCAGGAGAACGCGGACCACACCGAGCGGCATCTTGAGGAGGGCCGCGATCTCCGCGACCGTGCGCATCCGGCGGCAGATCTCGACGATCGCCCGCATCTCCGGCATGACACGGGTGGAGAGCGTGCCCTTGGGCAGTTCGAGACGTTCCTCGGGCGCCTCAAGGGCCGCGACGAACGTCTCGACGAGCAGCACGTGACCGAACCTGGTCCGCCCGCCGGTCAGCGAATAGGGGCGCACCCGGGCGGGTTTTCGGTCACCGCCGCGCTGCGGCAGCTTCGGCGTCGAACGGCTGCTGCTCGTGCTGCTCATCGGGCGCTCTCCATCGACTGGCGCAGCTCGCTGCGGAGTTCGGGGGTGAGGACGTGCCCGGCGCGGCCGACGAACAGCGCCATGTGGTACGCCACGACGCTCATGTCGCAGTCCGGCGTCGCGTGCACGCCGAGCAGCGAGCCGTCACTGATCGACATGACGAAGAGGCTGCCCTCCTCCATCGCGACGACGGTCTGCTTGACCGCGCCGCCGTCCATCAGCTTGGCGGCGCCGATGGTGAGCGAACCGAGGCCCGAGACGATGGTCGCGAGGTCGGCGCTGGAGCCTTTGGGCCCGGTGGGGTTCTCGGGACGCCGTTCGGCGTTGCGCCCGGGGTCGGAGGACAGCAGCAGCAGTCCGTCGGAGGAGACCACCGCGACGGAGAGCAGGCCCGGCACCTCCTCGACGAGATTGGTCAGCAGCCAGTGCAGGTTGCGGGCCTCGCTGCTCAGTCCGTACGCGGCCGGTGCGGACTCCGCGGCGGACGGGCGCCGCGCGGTGGACGCTCCGGCGGCACCGGTTTTTTCGGCGGAAGAACTGGGCGTGCGCATGGGCGCAGTCAACTGCTTGCCTCCTCGACTGAATCCCCCATTACGTCTGCGGCTTCTGCGTTCTTTTCGTTACCTTGCGGCGATGTCGGCTGGTTTGCCGGTTCGCCCGCGATCTCGGCCTCCACGTCCCGTCGGCCGCTCAGCGCGCCCTGGTGGAAGCCGCCGAGCCTGCGGCGGAGCGCCTCCGCGTCCACGGATCCGCGCGCCTTGGGGGCGGCGGGCGCGGGCGCGCTGATCTTCGGCGTTCGCTTGGGCAGCCCCTTGTCGGTGACACGCTCCCACTTGGGCGCCTCGGGCTCAGGCTCGGGTTCTTCTTGCTGCGGGGCCTCGGGGGCTCCCTGCTGTGGGCAGGCGTCCCGCTGGGCGGGACGGGTGGGCACAGCCCCCGTTTCCGGCTCACCGGACGACGGCGGAGGCACAAGCTCCATGGTCGTTTCCGACGAGGGCACAGGCTCCTCGGACGGGACCGGCCCCGGATCCTGCGGAAGAGCCGCCTCAACAGTCCGCTCCGCCGCCGCGATCAGCGGGTCCTCCCCGGCGGTGGTCAGCCGCCCGGGGAGCACGTTGGAGTTGGCCTCGGCCTCCGAGCCCGGCAGCTGCGTCAGCGTCTCGCCCGAGCGCGGCGGCACGACCACGGCGGGCGAAGGCGCGGCCGCCAGGATCGACTTGGGCAGCACCACGACCGCGGCGACGCCCCCCTGCTTCTGCTCCCGCAGCCGCACCCGCGCCCCGTGCCGCGCGGCGAGCCTGGCGACCACGTAGAGCCCGAGGCCGAGGCCCTCCCCGCCCTCCTGCTCGTACGCCGCGTCCGGGTCGAAGTCGGTCAGGCGCGCGTTCAGTTCGCGCATCCGGTCCTGGGTGACGCCGATGCCCTCGTCCTGGACGGAGAGCATCACCTCGCCGCTCTCCAGGAGCCAGCCGGATACCTCGACGGACGCGTCCGGCGGCGAGAACGACGTCGCGTTCTCCAGGAGTTCGGCGGTGAGGTGGCTGATGTCGTCCGCCGCGAAGCCCGCGACGTGCGCGTGGGGCGGCAGCGTGGCGATGCGGACCCGCTCGTACCGCTCGATCTCGGAGACGGCGGCGCGCACCACGTCGACCAGCGGGACCGCGCCCGGGTGCTGGTGGCCGTGCTCGGCACCGGCGAGGACCAGGAGGTTCTCGCTGTGCCTGCGCATGACCGTGGCGAAGTGGTCGAGCTTGAAGAGCGTGGCGAGCCGGTCGGGGTCCTGCTCGCGGTCCTCCAGGTTCTCGATGACGGCGAGCTGGCGCTCCACCAGGCCGAGGGTGCGCAGCGCCAGATTCACGAACGTGCCGTGGATTGACTTGCGCACCCGCTCCAAGTGGGCGGAGGCCTCTTCGAGTTCGGCGCGCAGGGCCTCGCGCTCGTCCGCCATGGACTCGCGCTTGCCGATGAGGTGCTTGCGGTCCGCTTCGAGGGTGGTGATCCGCTCGTGCAGCGCGGCCGCGTGCCCGTGCAGGGCGTTGACGGACCGTACGACCTGGGCGAACTCGTCGTCGCGGCCGGTGAAGCGGATCGGCTCCTGCGGCGCGGGCTCGGTGGCCAGGCGCGCCGAGCCGAGGCGCAGCACGGCGAGCGGACGGGTCAGCGAACGGGCCGCCGCCATCGAGACTCCGACCGCCACGAGGAGACAGACGCCGACGAGCGCGACGCGGATCTCCAGGGCGGTGACCTCGTCGTCGCGCAGCTGGGCGAGCTGCTTGGTGCGGGCGACGCCGAGCGCGGACTCGCTGCCGCGCATCGTCTCGATGCGGGCGGAGAGCGCGGCGTCGACCTTCTTGCGGTCGTAGCCCCGCTCGGCCGCGGAGAGCGTGGGCTGGTCGGTGAGGCGGGCCAGGTACTTCTCTGCCGTGCCGACCTCGGAGCCGGTGACGGTCGATTCGTACGTCGCGCGGGCGGAGTCGCCCGCGGTGTCGCTGAAGTCGGCGAGCGCGGCCAGTTCGCGCACGTGGGCCTGCTGGGCGGCGGCGCTGAGCTCGTCGCGGCGCTTGGCGTCGGCCGGCGACTCCTCGTCGACGGTGCTGGGCAGGCCGGTGACCGGGTCGATCCCGGGCGACGTGGACGCCGCTCCCGGCACGGCGAGCGCGGCGAGCAGCAGGCCGCGGGCGGCGGCGGCCTGCTCGACGGCGTGGTCCAGGTCGGCGAGGGCGAGGGCGCCCTTGTTCGCCTCGGGCGGCAGCCGCTCGGCCAGGTCGCGGGTGAGGCCGTGCAGTTCGGCGATCACCTTGGTGTACGCCTCGTGCGCTTCGAGAGCGGTGCTCTTGCCGGTGAGCGCCTCTCTGCGGACGGCGCCGACATCGGCGAGGTCGTCGCGCAGCCCGGCGGGCGCCTCCGCGTGGCGCAGCTCGTCGATCTGCCGGTCGACGCGGGCGCTGCGGCTCTTGGAGAGGCCGTCGCCCTGGGGCCGGCCCGCGGCGATGAAGGAGGTGACCTCGTCGCGCTCGTCGGCCAGCGAGTGGCCGAGGGAGACCGCCTGCTGGGTCTGCTGGGCGAGTGTCACCAGGCTCTGCGCGTCGTTCAGTTCGCCGGAGGCGGCGAGGATCGCGGGCGCACCGGCTCCCGCGACGGCGGCGGCCACCACGGCCACGGCCAGGATCAGCCGATTGCGCACGCGCGCGGTGGGCGCCTTGTTGACGTGCGGCGCGAGGGGCCCCGGCGCGGGGGAAGCCGGAGCGGGCGTCGGTTCGGCGGCGGACTGGTCCGCGGCGGTGCCGGAAGGCCCTGAGGGCGTGCCTGCGGGCGTACCGGAAGAGGGGACGGGTCCCGCGTCGTCCGATGCGGACGGGGCGGCTCCGGGGGCCGACGATGCCTCGGGCGGCACCTCCGACGGATCCGTGGCGGTGCGCTCCGGCGCACGCTCGGTCGGGGTGGTCGCGCCCGGCGTGGCCCCTCGGGAGGCCGACTGCTTGCCTTTGCGCCCAGGCCGCATCATCTGCACCGGTGCTCGCATTCTTGGTTTTTCGTCTGCCCTGGGGCCCGGGTGACGATCTGTCAACACGAGCGCGCCCCTGGTACGGCTCCCGACCCTTCCAGTGCCGGTGAGTGGCAGCCGCGCATCGCCTGCCCGGCCACCCGAAGGAGTGAACATCGGCGGGGAGTTGGCGGGCAAGTCCCGGCCGGCGGGCCGGTGGGCCCGCGCGGTGTGCCGGTTGGACGTCTCCCACAGGCTTTGGCAGGATGCGCCGCCACACCCCGTCGGAGTTGATCATTCCGGTCGAATTCAGGCGCGCCTTCCGCTGGTGCGGGCCATTCCCCCACCCCTTTGCGGCTTCTGGTGGCCCTCGTGAAGGGGTCGTGCAGACTGACCGGATGCGTATCGAACTCGCCACCGAACCCGGCGACCCCGCGCGCCCCAACGAGGACTACGCGTCGGTCGCGCTGCCCGCTTCCGGACAGGGCGGATCGCTCGTCCTCCTCGACGGCGTCACGCCGCCCGAGGGATCGGTCGGCTGTCTGCATTCCGTCCCCTGGTTCACCGCGCGACTCGGCGGCGCATTGAGCGAACTGTCCGTTTCAATGCGGGATATGACGCTCCCTGAGATCCTGGCCGCGTCCATCTCGCGTACCGCCGAGGCGCATAGTTCAACCTGTGACCTTTCTCACCCACGCACCCCACAGGCCACCGTGGTCCTGGTGCGCTGGGACGCGGAGCGCGTCGAGCATCTGGTCCTCTCCGACTCCGCGCTGCTGCTCGCCGGGGAGCGCGGCCCGGTGACCACGGTCCTCGACCGGCGCCTCGCCGAGCTGCCGCCCACGGTCCGCGCCCTGCGCGACCAGGTGCGCGCCCTGCCGCGCGGCTCGGCCGAGCGCGAGGTGGCGGGCCGCGCCTACGCGGCGAAGGTGGAGGCCCTGCGCAACGCGGAGGACGGCTTCTACACGGCCGCCGCCGACCCCTCGGCCGCCCTGCGCGCGGTCACCGGCGAGACGCCGCGGGCGGAGGTGACGGCGGTCGCGGCACTCACGGACGGCGCCGGGCGCTGGACGGACACGTTCCGCGAGGGCGACTGGACCGAGTGCTTCGCGCTGGTGCGCAAGGAGGGCCCGCAGCATCTGATCGACCGGGTGCGCGAGTTGGAGGCGGCGGACCCGCGGTGCCTGGCCTTCCCGCGCGGGAAGCGGCACGACGACGCCGCGGTGGTCTACGCGGAGTTCTGAGGGGGCCCGCCCACGAAGCTCCGGGAAGCGCCCGCGGACGCGCGGCTCAGGTGTCCGCGCTCGCGTTCAGCTGGCCGAGCAGCCGGGCGAGTTCGGCGACCTCGGCCCGGTCCCAGCCCGCGAGGCGGCGCACGTACTGGGCGCGGCGCCCCTCGCGCACCGTGCGGTAGCGGGTGCGTCCGTCGGGCGTGAGCTGGATGAGCCAGGCGCGCCCGTCGGCGGGGTCGGGTTCCCTGGCGACCAGGCCCAGTTCCTCCAGGGCCCGCAGCTGACGGCTCATGGTGGCCTTGCCGACGCCGATGTACGCGGCGAGGTCGGTGGCCCGCTGCGGTCCCGAGTCGTCCAGGCAGACGAGCAGGCCGTAGGCGGCGGGCTCCAGGTCGGGGTGGACCTGGCGCGCCATCTCGCCGGAGGAGGCCCGCGCGCGGCGCATCAGGAGCGACAACTCCCGTTCCAGGGAGAGGAACTCGCTGTCCACCCCTTGTTCGACGCCGTCGTGCGCGCCGCCCTTCACACCCTCTTCTGCTGCACCCATGTCCCGCTTTCCCGATTCTGAAAGTTATCGCCGGATGACCCGCGCGCCGTGGCCGTCGTGGCAGCGGCCTGACCAGTATTTCGCAAGGTCGGGACGGTGCCGCTCCGATGACACCGTCACAGGAGTGGACCAACGGCAGAACCCGCGCCCTCTTCCCTCCCCCCGGTCTACGTGCGTAGCTTTCAAGTGACATGTTCACACCACAGCATGTCGACAGGTCCCCACCGAGCACCACCGAGGCCTTCGGAGGCACGCAGATGCCCGTGCACAGACCCGGACCGGCCCGCCGCTCGCGCTTGTCGCCGGCGGGGGTCCTCCTCGCAGTACTGTCCGCTCTCTCCCTCCTCCTGACGCTCCCCACGGCGGCCCAGGCGGACGACGTCCCCGACCGCGGCACCGCGCGGCTCGGCCAAGGCGTCATCGAACACGACGGCCAGGGCGGCCGCCCCGCCGGCGGTGACGCCGCCCAGACCGAGGGCGTCGACGTCAGCAGCCACCAGGGCAACGTCGCCTGGCAGACGCTGTGGAACAGCGGCGTGAAGTGGGCCTACGTCAAGGCCACCGAGAGCACCTCGTACAAGAACCCCTACTTCGCCCAGCAGTACAACGGTTCGTACGGCGTGGGCATGATCCGCGGCGCGTACCACTTCGCGACGCCCGACACCTCCAGCGGCGCCGCCCAGGCCAACTACTTCGCGAGCAACGGCGGCGGCTGGTCGCGCGACGGCAGGACGCTGCCCGGCGCGCTCGACATCGAGTGGAACCCGTACGGCGCGGCCTGCTTCGGCAAGTCGCAGTCCGCGATGGTCAGCTGGATCCGGGACTTCCTGACCACGTACAAGGCGCGTACCGGGCGCGACGCGGTGATCTACACCGCCACCAGCTGGTGGAAGCAGTGCACGGGCAACTACGGCGGCTTCGGCTCCTCCAACCCGCTGTGGATCCCCCGCTACAACACCAGCCCGGGTGAACTCCCGGCAGGCTGGGGCTTCCACACGATGTGGCAGTACACCTCGTCGGGACCGACGGTCGGTGACCACAACAAGTTCAACGGCGCCCTCGACCGGGTGGTGGCGCTCGCCAACGGCTGAGCACCCCTTTCCCCGACGTACGGGAACGGCGGTCACCCCGCGCGCCGCGGGGTGACCGCCGTTCCTGTCGCTACGCCGCCGCCGGGACCCTCACCTCGGCCTCGGTCAGGGCCAGTTCGAGCACCTGGCGGACATCGGTGACCGCGTGCACGTCGAGCTTCTCCAGGACCTCGGCGGGGACGTCGTCGAGGTCCGCCTCGTTCCGCTTCGGGATGATCACCGTGGTGTTCCCCGCGCGGTGCGCGGCGAGCAGCTTCTGCTTGACACCGCCGATCGGAAGGACCCGGCCGGTCAGCGAGATCTCACCGGTCATCGCCACGTCCGTGCGGACCGGGCGCCCGCTGAGCAGCGAGGCGAGGGCGGTGGTCAGGGTGACGCCCGCGCTCGGCCCGTCCTTGGGGACCGCGCCCGCCGGGAAGTGCACGTGCACGCCCCGGTCCTTCAGATCGCCGACCGGCAGCTCCAGTTCGGCGCCGCGCGAGCGCAGGAAGCTCAGCGCGATCTGCGCCGACTCCTTCATCACGTCGCCGAGCTGGCCGGTGAGCGTGAGACCGGAGGCACCCGTCTCCGGGTCCGCGAGCGACGCCTCCACGAAGAGCACGTCGCCGCCCGCCCCGGTGACCGCGAGCCCGGTGGCCACGCCCGGCACCGCGGTACGGCGCTCGGCCGGGTCCTGGGCGGACTCGGGCACGTGGTGCGGCCGCCCGATCAGGCCCCGCAGGTCCTCGTCGGTGACGGTGAACGGCAGCTCGCGCTCGCCCAGTTCGTGCTGGGCCGCCACCTTGCGCAGCAGCCGTGCCACGGACCGCTCCAGGTTGCGTACGCCCGCTTCGCGCGTGTACTCACCGGCGAGCTTGCGCAGCGCGCTCTCGTCGAGGACCACCTCGTCCTCGTCCAGGCCGGCCCGCTCCAGCTGGCGCGGGAGCAGGTGGTCGCGGGCGATGACGACCTTCTCGTTCTCGGTGTAGCCGTCGAGCCTGACCAGCTCCATGCGGTCGAGCAGGGCCTCGGGGATGGCTTCGAGCACGTTGGCGGTGGCCAGGAAGACCACGTCGCTGAGGTCGAGTTCGACCTCCAGGTAGTGGTCGCGGAACGTGTGGTTCTGTGCCGGGTCGAGGACTTCGAGGAGGGCGGCGGCCGGGTCGCCCCGGAAGTCCGAGCCCACCTTGTCGATCTCGTCAAGGAGCACGACCGGGTTCATCGACCCGGCCTCCTTGATCGCCCGCACGATCCGTCCGGGCAACGCCCCGACGTACGTACGGCGGTGGCCGCGGATCTCCGCCTCGTCGCGCACGCCGCCGAGCGCGACCCGCACGAACTTGCGGCCCATGGCGTGCGCCACCGACTCGCCGAGCGAGGTCTTGCCGACGCCGGGCGGGCCCACCAGGGCCAGGACGGCGCCGCCGCGGCGGCCGCCGACGACTCCGAGGCCGCGGTCGGAGCGGCGCTTACGCACCGCGAGGTACTCGGTGATGCGCTCCTTCACGTCCTGGAGCCCGGAGTGCTCGGCGTCGAGGATCTCCTGGGCGCCCTTGATGTCGTACTCGTCCTCGGTGCGCTCGTTCCACGGCAGTTCGAGGACCGTGTCCAGCCAGGTCCTGATCCAGGAGCCCTCGGGCGACTGGTCGCTGGAGCGCTCCAGCTTGTCGACCTCCTTGAGGGCGGCCTCACGGACCTTCTCGGGCAGGTCGGCGGCCTCGACGCGGGTGCGGTAGTCGTCGGACTCCTCACCGTCCTGCTCGCCGTTGATCTCGCGCAGTTCCTTGCGGACGGCGTCCAGCTGGCGGCGGAGCAGGAACTCGCGCTGCTGCTTGTCCACGCCCTCCTGGACGTCCTTGGCGATGGTCTCCGCGACGTCCTGCTCGGCGAGGTGCTCGCGCAGCTGTGCGGTGGCGAGCTTGAGGCGCGCGACCGCGTCCTCGGTCTCCAGGAGTTCGATCTTCTGCTGGGTGGTGAGGAACGGCGAGTAGCCGGAGTTGTCGGCGAGCGCGGAGACGTCGTCGATCTGCGTGACGCGGTCGACGACCTGCCAGGCGCCGCGCTTCTTCAGCCAGCTGGTGGCGAGCGCCTTGTACTCCGTGACGAGCTCGGTCACCGCGCCCGGCAGGGGCTCGGGGACCGTGTCGTCGAGCTGGACGCCCTCCACCCAGAGGGCGGCGCCGGGCCCCGTGGTGCCCGCGCCGATGCGGACGCGACCGCGGCCCCTGATGAGGGCGCCCGGGTCTCCGTCGGAGAGCCGGCCCACCTGTTCGACGGTGCCGAGCACGCCCGTCGAGGCGTACGTCCCGTCGATGCGCGGAACAAGCAGCACCTTCGGCTTGCTGTCGCCACTGGACCGCGCGGCCGCCTGGGCCGCCTCCACGGCGGCTCGTACGTCGGCGTCGGACAGGTCGAACGGCACGACCATGCCGGGCAGGACGACCTCGTCGTCGAGCGGCAGCACGGGCAGAGTGAGCGGTGTGGACGTCGAAGCCATGATCTCCCCTTCGGCACTCAAGTTGAGCTGTACCGACTCAATGCTTGTGAGCTTCGGGATGTTCCCCGGGGAGTGTTCGCTGTCAGCGATCAGCGCGTGACCGGGGATTTCCGTGCCCGTGCGCGCCTCAGCAGGGGCCAGGTGGCCACGCCGATCAGGAGCGCGAGGAGATGGCCCCAGTTCGTCATCGGATCGGTGAACGCGATCAGGTCGTCGATCAGCATCCAGCCGAAGCCGCCCAGGACGGCCCAGCGCAGCCACGGCGCGAGCAGCCCCGCGAGCGCGCCCACGCTGGCGGCCACGCCGAAGCTGATGCCGTAGTCGAGGCGGTGCAGGGAGCTGTCCGGCAGCTGGCCCGCGAGGACCGACAGGCCCACGGGGACCTCGGTGGCGAGCGTGGCGACGCCGTGCCCGAGCAGGAAGACGCCCGCGGTGCGCCAGCCGCCGATGCGGCGTTCCAGCGCGGTCAGGACGAGCAGGAAGACGATGGCGTACGGCGAGGTGACGCCGCCCGCGATCCACAGCGCGCTGGCTACCAGGACCAGGCCGGGGGCGTGGGCCAGGTTGGTGACGTCCGTGCTCGAACCCTGGAGCAGGGAGTAGACGAGGTCCGGGTCGGCGTACTCGGTGAGCAGCGAGGTGGCGGCGAGGACCAAGGCGTACGCGAAGGTGAAGGGCGTGCCCTTGGGGGTGGGGAGGAGGTGGCGGAGGGCGGGGCGGGTGCGCTTGCCCTGCGGGCTCGCCCCGGGAGCGTGCGCCACCGTGCCACGGACGGGTGCGGCGGCTCGGTTCCCGGCGCCACCGGCGGACGTGGCGACACTGCCCACGGCGCCACCGGCACCGGCACCGTCTCCGGCGCCCGGATCGCGGCCGCCCGTCCGCAGGGGCCCTCGCCCCGGCTGCCTGGGTATGGCGTTCAGGTGCGGCTCCGGGTCCTGCTCGGCTCCGGGCGCGGCCTCGGCGGGCTTGACGCTGTGGTTCACGGGTGAGGCGCTCCTTCCGTCCCGGCCCACCCTTTGCCCCTTTTTCCGGCGTTGTCTATGACCGACGCCACGTGAGGGGCGATTCACAGCAACCTGTGAGGTTCATTTCGCGTTGAGGCCCGAGCCGTCGCCGGTCAGCGAGCGCAGGGTCCGGTCCAGATAGCGGCGCAGCCGGGTCGTCATGTCGTAGTGCCCGGGATTCAGGGCCCACTGGAGCTGGAGGCCGTCCATGACCGCGGCGAGCTCCTCCGCCACCCCCACGCAGTCCGTGTCCTGCTTGAGGCCGCCGGCCGCCTTCGCGTGTTCGAGGGCGCCCGCGACATGGCCCACGACCGCCGCGTAGCGCCGTACGAAGAAGGGGTGCGCGGGGTGGCCGGGGTCGCCCGCCTCGGCGGCCAGCACGTTGAACATCTTGGTGCGGCCGGGTCGGCGCGTGTTGTGCTCGGCCAGGTCGAGGATCTGGGCGAAGGCCTCGGCCGGGGAGGCGGGCGTGCTCTTCACCGGCACCGTCGCCATGGTGATCGCGGTGATCGCTGGCTCGCTGCTCGGCGGTGTCCTCTCCGACCGCTCGGGGCGCCGCAAGCCGTACGTGCTCGCCGCTTCCCTGGTCATCGCCGCCGGGCTCGCGCTGATTGCTACCGCACACCACCCCCGAGCTGATCGAGGGCAAGCACCTCAGCCACTTCAACCTCCTCGGGCAGTACGGCGTCAGGGAGATGGCCACCTGGGTCAACCGCGTCCAGGAGATGGCCGCGGCCACCCGGCTCGGCATCCCGGTGACCCTCTCCACCGACCCCCGGCACTCCTTCACCGACAACATCGGCGCGTCCTTCAACTCCGGCGCCTTCTCCGCCTGGCCCGAGCCGCTCGGGCTCGCCGCGATCGGTGACGCCGGGCTGGTGGAGGAGTTCGGTGACACGGTGCGCCGCGAGTACCTGGCCGTCGGCTTCCGGGTCGCGCTGCACCCGCAGATCGACCTGGCCACCGAGCCCCGCTGGTCGCGCCAGTCCGGCACCTTCGGCTCCAGCGCCGGGACGACGAGCGCGCTCGTGCGGACCTACCTCAAGGGCCTTCAGGGGCCCCGGCTCGGGCCCGACTCCGTGGCCGCCATGGTCAAGCACTTCCCCGGCGGCGGCCCGCAGAAGGACGGCGAGGACCCGCACTTCGCGCACGGCAAGGAGCAGATCTACCCGGGCGGCATGCGCGAGCACCACCTGGAGCCCTTCAAGGCGGCCATCGACGCCGGGTGTTCGCAGATCATGCCGTACTACGGCCAGCCGATCGGGACCGACTGGGAAGAGGTCGGTTTCGGCTTCAACAAGGGCGTGATCACCGGCCTGTCGAGGGAGCGGCTCGGCTTCGGCGGCATCGTCTGCACCGACTGGGGGCTGCTCAACGACGCGGCCATCTTCGGCGAGACGCACGAGGCCCGCGCCTGGGGCGTCGAGCACCTGTCCGCCGCCGAGCGCGCCGCGAAGTCGCTCGACGCGGGCGCCGACCAGTTCGGCGGCGAGGAGTGCCCCGAGGTGATCGTGGAGCTGGTCCGCTCGGGCCGCGTCGAGGAGTCCCGCGTCGACGCGTCGGTGCGCAGGCTGCTGCGCGAGAAGTTCGTCCTCGGACTGTTCGACGAGCGCCGTTACGTCGACGTGGACCTGGCCGAACGGACCGTGGGCAAGGCGGAGTTCACCCGCGCGGGCGACCTCGCCCAGCGGCGCTCCCTGACCGTCCTGACCAACCAGTCCCTGCTGCCGCTGCCCGGCCGCCCCAAGGTGTACGTGCGCGGGCTCTCGGCGGAGACCGCCGCCGCGTACGGCGAGGTGGTGAGCGACCCCGCCGACGCGGACGTCGCCGTACTGCGCCTGCGCACGCCCTACGAGCAGCGCGCCAACAAGTTCGAGTCCTTCTTCCACTCCGGCACGCTCGCCTTCCCCGGCGACGAGCTGACGGAGATCCTGCGGCTGCTCGACACCGTCCCCACGCTGGTCGGCATCAACCTCGAACGGGCCGCCGTCATACCGGAGATCGCCGAACGGGCGGCCGCACTCGTCGCCGACTTCGGCGCGAGCGACGCGGCCCTGCTCGACGTCGCCTTCGGGCGGGCGCGGGCCGAGGGCCGCCTCCCGTTCGAGCTGCCGCGCTCCATGGCGGCGGTCGAGGCGGCCCGCGCCGACGTGCCGAACGACACCGTGGACCCGGTCTTCCCCGTGGGGTCCGGCCTGGCGGTGTGAGGCCCGACGGGTGCGGTGGGAAATGTGTGGGTCTGCGTGGTGTCCTCTTCTACGCTGGACACCATGCACACCCACACCACCGCCCCCGTCGTCCTCGATCGGCGCGAGGGCCCGTACGGCGAGGTCGTACTGCGGCGCCACGGTGAGCTGCTGCAGATCATCGCCAACGGCTGTTTCCTGATGGACACTTCGAACGGCAGCTCGGAGCGGCTGCTCGTCGACGCGGCGCTCGACGCCCTCGGCACCCGCGACGCTTCCACTGCCCCCGTCGCGCCCGCCGTCCCCGACGCCGCTGGTCGGAGCGGAGCGCCCGACCTCCTGATCGGCGGCCTAGGCGTCGGCTTCTCCCTCGCGCACGCCGCCGCCGACCCCCGCTGGGGACGCATCGCCGTGGTCGAGCGCGAGCAGGCGATCATCGACTGGCACCGCACGGGACCGCTCGCCGAGCTCTCCGGCGCCGCTCTCGCCGATCCGCGCACCGAGATCCTGCACACAGACCTGGTCGCGTACCTCTCGGGCACCGACGACACCTACGACGCCCTCTGTCTCGACATCGACAACGGGCCCGACTGGACGGTGACGGAGGGCAACAACTCCCTTTACTCGCCCACCGGTCTGGCCTCCTGCAAAGCCCGCCTCAACCCCGGCGGAGTGCTCGCCGTCTGGTCCGCCCAGCCCTCGTCCGCTTTCGACGACGCTCTACGGAATGCCGGATTCTGTGGGGTACGCACCAAAGAGATCCCCGTTGCCCGAGGCGTCCCCGACGTGGTTCATCTCGGCGTAAGGGCTGCGTAGCCGAGGTGGCTTCGCGCCCCGTACCCTGCTGACCGAACACAAGCGATCAGTGTCAGGGGCGGGCGATGGAGCAGACACACACCTCCCACAACGGCGCGACGGCGGCGATGCCCGGCGCCCAGCGCCGGGTGCTGGTGGTCGAGGACGACCCGACGATCGTCGACGCCATCGCCGCCCGGCTGCGTGCCGAGGGTTTTGTCGTGCAAACGGCGGGCGACGGTCCCGCGGCGGTCGACACCGCCCAGGCGTGGCAGCCCGACCTGCTGATTCTCGACATCATGCTGCCGGGCTTCGACGGCCTGGAGGTGTGCCGCCGGGTGCAGGCCCAGCGGCCCGTCCCGGTCCTCATGCTCACCGCGCGTGACGACGAGACGGACATGCTGGTCGGGCTGGGTGTCGGCGCGGACGACTACATGACCAAGCCGTTCTCCATGCGGGAGCTCGCGGCGCGCGTGCACGTCCTGCTGCGCAGGGTCGAGCGGGCCGCGCTCGCCGCGACCACGCCGCGCAGCGGCATCCTGCGCCTGGGCGAGCTGGAGATCGACCACGCGCAGCGCAGGGTGCGGGTGCGCAGCGAGGACGTCCATCTGACGCCCACCGAGTTCGACCTGCTCGTCTGCCTGGCCAACACCCCGCGCGCCGTCCTCTCCCGCGAGCAGCTGCTCGCCGAGGTGTGGGACTGGGCCGACGCCTCGGGGACCCGGACCGTCGACAGCCACATCAAGGCGCTGCGCCGCAAGATCGGCGCGGAGCGGATCCGCACGGTGCACGGCGTCGGGTACGCCCTCGAGACACCCACGCCATGAGGCGGGTCCTGCGATGAGCGGGCCCTTCGGAGGGCTGCGGCCGTTCTCCATCAAGACGAAGCTCGGCGCCCTGGTCGTCGTCTCCGTCTTCATCACCACGGGCCTGCTCCTGGTGGCCATGAAGACCGAGACGGAGCTGCGCTTCATCACCGTCTTCTCGGTGATCGCCACGCTGCTGATCACCCAGTTCGTGGCGCACAGCCTCACCGCGCCGCTGGACGAGATGAACGCGGTGGCCCGCGCCGTCTCGCACGGCGACTACACGCGCCGGGTGCGCGGCGCCGACCGGCGCGACGAGCTGGGTGACGTGGCCTCCACCATCAACCGCATGGCGGACGACCTGGAGGCCCAGGACCAGCAGCGCAAGGAGCTCGTCGCCAACGTCTCGCACGAGCTGCGCACCCCCATCGCGGGGCTGCGCGCGGTCCTGGAGAACGTCGTCGACGGCGTCTCGGCGGCCGACCCCGAGACCATGCGCACCGCCCTGAAGCAGACCGAGCGCCTGGGCAGGCTCGTGGACACGCTCCTGGACCTGTCCCGCCTGGACAACGGCGTCGTCCCGCTGAAGGCCCGCCGCTTCGAGGTGTGGCCCTACCTCTCGGGCGTCCTCAAGGAGGCCAACATGGTCGCCTCCGCGCGCGCGGGCATCGCGTCGGGCTCGGGCAGCCACACCCGCACCGACGTCCATCTGCACCTGGACGTCTCGCCACCCGAGCTGACGGCCCACGCCGACGCGGAGCGGCTGCACCAGGTGGTGGCAAACCTCATCGACAACGCGGTCAAGCACAGCCCGCCGCACGGCCGGGTGACGGTACGGGCCCGGCGCGGCCCCTACCCCGAGTCCCTGGACCTGGAGGTCCTCGACGAGGGCCCCGGCATCCCGGAGTCGGAGTGGCACCGGGTCTTCGAGCGCTTCAACCGCGGCAGCCACGCGGGCGCCCCCGTCCACGGCCAGGGCAACGACGGCGGCACGGGCCTCGGCCTCGCCATCGCCCGCTGGGCGGTCGATCTGCACGGCGGCCACATCGGAGTGGCCGAATCCCCTCGGGGCTGCCGGATCCAGGTCACCCTTCCGGGCCTGCCCGAAGTGTGAAGTTGACGTAGGGTTCAACAAGGAAGCGGATCACCGGGCAGGTCTCAGCCCCGCCCGGGTCCCGCCGCCGCGCGTAGAGGCCTGATCGGCGTACCCGCGCGGCCATCTCGCGTTGAAGAACCTCGCTTGTTTCCCGCCATTTACGGCCCTGAAACCCACGTTCCGGTGTGACTTACGCGACGGATGACGGGCCCGGTCTGCACCTCGCGGCAATGGAGGCGTAGCCTTAATTCCCGCTGTCCATCACCTTGTGAAGCGGAAGAGGGCGGTTACCGCCGTGTCGCCACAGTCCCCCAGTAACTCGAGCATCTCGACCGACCAAGACGGCCAGGGCAAGGACCCTGCCGCCGCCTTCGGTCCCAATGAGTGGCTCGTCGACGAGATCTATCAGCAGTACCTCCAGGACCCGAATTCGGTCGACCGAGCCTGGTGGGACTTCTTTGCCGACTACAAGCCAGGGGTGGGCGCTTCCGTAGCCGCCGCCCCGGCGAAGCCGGCGGGTGACGCGGCCGCGGGGGCCGCGCCCACCACTCCCGCCGCTCCCGCGCAGCCCGCGGCCCCGGCTGCGCCCGCCGCCCCCGCGGCTCCGGCGGCTCCTGCCGCGAAGCCCGCCGCCGCCGCTCCGGCCCCCGCCGCGAAGCCCGCTGCCGCGAAGCCCGCCGCCAAGGCGGAGCCCGCGACCGAGGCACCGGCCGGTCCCGAGTACGTGACGCTGCGCGGCCCGTCCGCCGCTGTCGCGAAGAACATGAACGCCTCGATCGAGGTCCCGACGGCGACGTCGGTCCGCGCGGTCCCGGTGAAGCTGCTCTTCGACAACCGCATCGTCATCAACAACCACCTCAAGCGCGCCCGCGGCGGGAAGATCTCCTTCACGCACCTCATCGGGTACGCGATGGTGCAGGCCATCAAGGCCATGCCGTCGATGAACCACTCCTTCGTGGAGAAGGACGGCAAGCCCACCCTGGTCAAGCCGGAGCACATCAACTTCGGCCTCGCCATCGACCTGGTGAAGCCCAACGGCGACCGCCAGCTCGTGGTCGCGGGCATCAAGAAGGCCGAGACCCTGAACTTCTTCGAGTTCTGGCAGGCCTACGAGGACATCGTCCGGCGCGCCCGCGACGGCAAGCTCGGCATGGACGACTTCACCGGCGTCACGGTCTCGCTGACCAACCCCGGCGGCCTCGGCACCGTCCACTCGGTCCCGCGTCTGATGCCCGGCCAGTCGGTCATCATGGGCGTCGGCTCGATGGACTACCCGGCGGAGTTCCAGGGCACCTCCCAGGACACCCTGAACAAGCTCGGCATCTCGAAGGTCATGACGCTCACGTCGACCTACGACCACCGGGTCATCCAGGGCGCCGCCTCCGGCGAGTTCCTGCGCATCGTCGCGAACCTCCTCCTCGGTGAGAACGAGTTCTACGACGAGATCTTCAAGGCGCTCCGGATCCCCTACGAGCCGGTCCGCTGGCTCAAGGACATCGACGCCTCGCACGACGACGACGTCACGAAGGCCGCCCGCGTCTTCGAGCTGATCCACTCCTACCGGGTGCGCGGCCACGTCATGGCCGACACCGACCCGCTGGAGTACAAGCAGCGCAAGCACCCCGACCTGGACATCACCGAGCACGGCCTCACCCTGTGGGACCTGGAGCGCGAGTTCGCGGTCGGCGGCTTCGCCGGCAAGTCGATGATGAAGCTGCGCGACGTCCTCGGCGTCCTGCGCGACTCGTACTGCCGCACCACCGGCGTCGAGTTCATGCACATCCAGGACCCGAAGCAGCGCAAGTGGCTCCAGGACCGCATCGAGCGCCAGCACGCCACGAAGCCGGAGCGCGAGGAGCAGCTGCGCATCCTGCGCAGGCTGAACTCCGCGGAGGCCTTCGAGACTTTCCTGCAGACGAAGTACGTCGGTCAGAAGCGCTTCTCCCTGGAGGGCGGCGAGTCGGTCATCCCGCTGCTCGACGCCGTCATCGACAGCGCCGCCGAGTCGCGTCTGGACGAGGTCGTCATCGGCATGGCCCACCGCGGCCGCCTGAACGTCCTCGCCAACATCGTCGGCAAGTCGTACGCCCAGATCTTCCGCGAGTTCGAGGGCAACATGGACCCCAAGTCCATGCACGGCTCCGGCGACGTGAAGTACCACCTGGGCGCCGAGGGCACCTTCACCGGCCTGGACGGCGAGCAGATCAAGGTCTCGCTCGCGGCCAACCCGTCCCACCTGGAGACGGTCGACCCGGTCATCGAGGGCATCACCCGCGCCAAGCAGGACATCATCAACAAGGGCGGCACGGACTTCACGGTCCTGCCCGTCGCCCTGCACGGTGACGCGGCCTTCGCGGGCCAGGGCGTGGTCGCCGAGACGCTGAACATGTCGCAGCTGCGCGGCTACCGCACCGGCGGCACGGTCCACATCGTCATCAACAACCAGGTCGGCTTCACCGCCGCCCCGGAGTCGTCGCGCTCCTCCATGTACGCCACGGACGTGGCCCGCATGATCGAGGCGCCGATCTTCCACGTGAACGGCGACGACCCCGAGGCCGTCGTCCGCGTCGCCCGGCTCGCGTTCGAGTTCCGTCAGGCGTTCAACAAGGACGTCGTGATCGACCTCATCTGCTACCGCCGCCGCGGTCACAACGAGTCGGACAACCCGGCGTTCACGCAGCCGCTGATGTACGACCTGATCGACAAGAAGCGCTCGGTGCGCAAGCTCTACACCGAGTCCCTCATCGGTCGCGGCGACATCACCCTGGAAGAGGCCGAGCAGGCGCTGCAGGACTTCCAGGGCCAGCTGGAGAAGGTCTTCACGGAGGTCCGCGAGGCCACCGCGCAGCCCGGCGAGGCCGAGGTGAGCACGCCGGAGGCCGAGTTCCCGGTCAAGATCGACACCGCGATCTCCCAGGAGACCGTGAAGCGGATCGCCGAGTCCCAGGTCAACATCCCCGACCGGGTCACCGTCCACCCGCGTCTGCTGCCCCAGCTGCAGCGCCGCGCGACGATGGTCGAAGAGGGCACGATCGACTGGGGCATGGGCGAGACCCTCGCCATCGGCTCGCTGCTCCTGGAGGGCACCCCGGTCCGCCTGTCGGGCCAGGACTCGCGCCGCGGCACGTTCGGCCAGCGGCACGCGGTCCTCATCGACCGCGAGACGGGCGAGGACTTCACGCCGCTCCTGTACCTCTCCGAGGACCAGGCGCGCTACAACGTCTACGACTCGCTGCTCTCCGAGTACGCGGTGATGGGCTTCGAGTACGGCTACTCGCTGGCCCGCCCCGAGGCCCTGGTGATGTGGGAGGCGCAGTTCGGCGACTTCGTCAACGGCGCGCAGACGGTGGTGGACGAGTACATCTCGGCCGCCGAGCAGAAGTGGAACCAGCACTCCGGCGTCACGCTGCTGCTGCCGCACGGCTACGAGGGCCAGGGCCCGGACCACTCGTCCGCCCGCATCGAGCGCTTCCTCCAGCTGTGCGCGCAGAACAACATGACGGTCGCCATGCCGACGCTCCCGTCGAACTACTTCCACCTCCTGCGGTGGCAGGTGCACAACCCGCACCACAAGCCGCTGGTCGTCTTCACCCCGAAGTCGATGCTGCGTCTGAAGGCCGCCGCGTCGAAGGCGGAGGAGTTCACCAGCGGTGGCTTCCGCCCGGTGATCGGCGATTCGACGGTGGACCCGGCCGCGGTGCGCAAGGTGGTGTTCTGCGCGGGCAAGCTCTACTACGACCTCGAGGCGGAGCGCACCAAGCGCGGCGTCACGGACACCGCGATCATCCGCATCGAGCGCCTGTACCCGCTGCCGGGTGCCGAGCTCCAGGCGGAGATCGCCAAGTTCCCGAACGCCGAGAAGTACCTGTGGGCGCAGGAGGAGCCGGCGAACCAGGGCGCGTGGCCCTTCATCGCCCTCAACCTCATCGACCACCTGGACCTGGCGGTCGGCGCCGACATCCCGCACGGCGAGCGCCTGCGCCGCATCTCGCGGCCGCACGGCTCGTCCCCGGCGGTCGGCTCGAAGAAGCGCCACGAGCAGGAGCAGGAGCAGCTCCTGAGCGAGGTCTTCGAGGCCTAGGCCTCAGCGGTCCCGCGTCCGGTGGGCCCGGCCCCGAGTGTTCGTCGCTCGGTGCCGGGCCCACCGGCGTTCACCGCCCGGTGAGGCGCCCCGCGCCCTGCGCGAACGCCCTGCGCATACGATGAAGAGCCATCGACCGTCCGTACCAGGAGCATGAGTTGTACTTCACCGACCGTGGCATCGAGGAGCTGGAGAAGCGGCGCGGCGAGGAGGAGGTCACCTTCGAGTGGCTCGCCGAGCAGCTCCGCACCTTCGTGGACCTCAACCCGGACTTCGAGGTCCCGGTCGAGCGCCTGGCCACGTGGCTCGCGCGCCTCGACGACGACGAGGACGACGACGAGTAACCGAAGAGCCGAGCAGCCGAGCAGCCGACTGACAGGCCGCCGTCGTGATCACCTGCCGAGCAGGGCGGGGGCGAGTTCCCGCCACTGCGGCAGCGGCAGGGCCGCCGGATCCTCGGTGAGGACCTGTACGCAGACGTGGTCGGCACCCGTGTCGAGATGTTCCCGCACGCGCGCGTGGAGCGCGTCCACGTCTCCGTAGGCGACGATCGCGTCGACGAGCCGGCGACTCGGCCGCCCACCGGCCATGTCCTCGTCGCCGAATCCCAGACGGCGCATGTTGGCCGCCTGGTGGGGCGCACGCGTGACGTAGAAGCCGACGTGTTGGGTGGCCACCTCGCGGGCGCGGTCGACGTCCGTGTCGAGGACGACGGCCTGTTCGACGCCGAGGAACGCGTCAGGGCCCATGGTCTTCCGCGCCTGCGCGGCGCGGGCGCGGGCACGCGGGACCCGAGGCGTAGGCCGCCGGCGCCCGTCAGTCCCGGGCGCGCAGCCTGTCGTACGCGAGGCCCAGCGCGCCCTGCGCCAGGAGCAGCGCGGCCGCCGTGGCCCAGCCGCCGCTGCGGCGGCGCACCGCCCACACGGCCAGCGGGAGTCCGGCGGCGACCTGTGCCGCGGCGATGGCGCGGGCCCGCGGGCCGCGCACCCAGGGGCCCAGCGGGCCCTTCTCGACCACGTCGAACTCCGCGCGCACCGCGTCCCGCCAGCCGGACCACTCCACCTGGCGCGCGCCGCGCTGCACGCGTGCGACCTCGCGCAGCCGGTCGGCCGGTTCGCCGGGGGTGAGGCCCGTGGGGAGCCCGAGTCCGGTGCGGGTGAGGACCGCGAGGAGCCCGAGCATCCTGGCGCGGGCGTCGGCCTCGGTGTCGGGGCGGGCGAGCGCGTCGAGTGACTGCATGTCGAGCACGGGATCGAGGCCCAGGCGCGCGGCGAACGTCCGCATCGCCTCGTCCTCGCCGACCGGCGTCCCGTTGGCCAGCCACACATAGCCGACCGTGCGCCGGAAGCCCGCGGCGAGGGTGTAACCGGAACGGTCCGAGTCCCACCACAGGGCCAGCACGGGCCAGGTCGACCCGACGGCGAGCGCCGTGGCCCAGCCGGTGAGGACGCGGTCGACCGGCTCGTCACCGTGCAGCCAGGGTTTGCCCTCGGGCACGAGCACGCTCCACCCGGGCCCGGCGGGCACGAGCAGCATGCGCTCGCGCAGCAGCTGGGCGACGGCATCGACGGCGTCGGGCTCGGCCCGGCAGAGCAGCAGCGCACCCGCGGAGCCGGCGCGCTCGGAGACATCGGACGACATGGCCCCACGCTAGGACAGATCGTAATCCTGCGCATAAATCAGACGCCCGACCGCCATGTCCGGACCGGCTGTCGCATTCAGTCTTGACTTTCCGTATCCGCGATATATCGTGAATGACAGAGACGCGATATGGCGCGTCGCGTCCGATCCGCCGAGGAGGTCACCCATGTCCGAGTGGTCCGTCGCCGAGCCCCGGAAGCTCACGTTCGACGCCCCCGTGACGGCACTGCACGTGCGCGTCGTCAACGGAACGGTGAACGTCGTGGGCACGGACGAAGGTTCCGCCCGCCTCGAAGTCTCCGAGATCGAGGGCCCGCCCCTGACGGTGACCCACGAGGACGGCATCCTCACCGTCGCCTACGACGACCTGCCCTGGAAGGGCTTCCTGAAGTGGCTCGACCGCAAGGGCTGGCGCCGCAGCGCGGTCGTCTCGCTCGCCGTGCCCTCGGGGGCGCGCGTCGAGGTGGGCACGGTGGGCGCGGGCGCCATGGTCTCCGGCATCGAGGGGCGCACGGAGGTGCGCGGCGTCACCGGCCAGACGACCCTCGTGGGGCTCTCGGGACCGGCCCGCGCGGAGACGGTCTCGGGCAGCGTCGAGGCGCAGGACGTCACCGGCACCCTGCGGTTCTCCTCCGTCTCCGGTGACCTCACCGTCGTCGAGGCGGCGGGTTCCTCCGTCCGGGCGGATTCGGTGAGCGGCTCGATGATCGTGGACCTGGACCCGGCGGGCGGCGCGACGGACGTCGCCCTGACGAGCGTCTCGGGTGAGATCGCGATCCGGCTGCCGCACCCGGCGGACGCGGAGGTGGAGGTGGACACCGCGAGCGGTTCGGTGTCGAACGCCTTCGAGGACCTGCGGGTGAGCGGCCAGTGGGGAGCGAAGAAGATCACCGGACGGCTCGGCAGCGGCCGGGGCAGGCTCAAGGCGACGACGGTCTCGGGCTCCATCGCGCTCCTGCGCAGGCCCCCGGTGGAGGAAGATCCCTACGACGAGGTCCCCCTGGAGATCCCCCCGGAGGACACCGCCAAGAACGACACGACCGACAAGAAGGTGCTCTGAAATGCCCCCCGTGTTCGCCCACGGCCGCCTGCGCCTGTACCTGCTGAAGCTGCTCGACGAGGCGCCCCGCCATGGGTACGAGGTGATCCGACTCCTCGAAGAGCGCTTCCAGGGGCTGTACGCGCCTTCGGCGGGCACGGTCTATCCGCGCCTGGCGAAGCTGGAGGCCGAGGGCCTGGTCACGCACACCACCGAGGGCGGCAGGAAGGTGTACTCCATCACGGACGCGGGACGCGCCGAGCTGGCCGACCGCAGCGGTGAACTGGCCGACCTGGAGCTGGAGATCCGCGAGTCCGTCGCCGAGCTCGCCGCCGAGATCCGCGACGGCGTGCAGGGCGCGGCGGGCGATCTGCGCCGCGAGATGCGGGCGGCCGCGGAGGAGGCCCGTGCGGGCACGTCCGGCGGCCGCAAGGGCCGCGCCTACCCCGACCCGTCGGACTTCTTCGACTGGGCGTCGGGCGACAAGGAGGGCTGGCGCCAGGCCAAGGAGGAGTTCAAGCGCGCCAAGCAGGAGTGGAAGGAGCAGGCGCGGCGGGCGAAGGACGAGAGCCGCCGGGCCCGCGACGAGGCCCAGCGGGCGCGCCGCCAGGCCAAGGAGGCGCAGGAGCAGGCGCAGACGCAGGCCAAGGAGGAGTTCCAGCGCATCGCCCGGCACGTCCAGGAGCAGGTGCAGGACCACTTCACGCGCGGCGACTGGCCGACAGGCGTGCGGGAGGGCCTCACGGAACTGGCCAAGGAGTTCGGCGAGTTCGGCAAGGACTTCGGCAAGGACTTCGGCAAGGGCTTCGGCCGCGCCCCGGAGGACACGGCTGCGAAGCCCACGTTCACCAAGGCCGGCCCCGAGGGCGTGACCGTGAACTACGTCCCGGACTGGGCGAAGGAGGACCCGACCGACGACCCGGCCCGCGACCTGGACCGCCTCCTGGACCGCTTCCGCGACGACATCCGCGACGCGGCCCGCGACCACGGAGTCTCCCCCGACCAGGTCCGCGAGGCCCGCAGGCACCTGTCAGAGGCAGCGGCCCACATCGCCTCGACGCTGCGGTCGCCGCGGGGGTGAGGTGGGGCGGGGCGCCGCCGGTCCAGTGGTGCGACCGGCGACTCCCCCCGCCGTCGACTGTGACTGGCGGCTTCGGCCGGGCGGCTGGGGGCGACTGGCCACGAGCGGTTGCCGCTGGGCGGCGGGCCGACTCGTGACTACCGCTCGACGGATGGCGCCTATCGGTTGCTGCCGGACGGTTAGCCGCTGACGGTTGCCGCTGGACGGCTCGCCGACTGATGCCTAACGGCCCACGGCCAGCAGTCGCCTCTGGGCCACTGGCCACTGGCGGTCGCCGCTGGGCGGCGGGCCGACTCGTGACTACCGCTCGACGGACTGCGCCTGGCGGTTGCCGCCGCGCAGTTGGCCACTGGCCGCTTACCGACCGGCGCCTGCCGCCTCTCAGCCAGCGGCTGGCCGCTGGCGCCTACCGGCAGCCCCCGCATCCCACATCCCGCCGGAAGCCAACCCGTCGGCCGCCGACGGTGGTCCGCCCCCACAGGAGACATCGACCCTTCGGGTGGGAGCACGGGTGGAGCGGGTGGGTACGAGAAGAGCCGCCCGCAGGGCAGTACTCAGCCGGCCAGCGCCTGCCCGTCCCCGCCCTGGAGAACCCTCCGCACGGACCCCTCAGTGACCCCGTGCTCCGCCAGGACGTCCGCGACGGCACCCCGTCCAAGGGTGAGCGCGAGCAGCAGGTGCTCGTCGCCGAGCTGCCGCCCCCGCTCACCGGTGACGACACGCAGCGCCCGTACGAGCACATCCTTGGCTTCGGGCGTAAAGGGCCGGCGCCCTGACCGTACGACACCCGCCGGCCCCCGCCGGGAACCCGCCAACGCCCCCTCCCCATGCACCTGTTCGACCCGGGAGACGATCTCGCCGAGGTCGATGCCGAGCCCGGCCAACGCGTCGACGTCCGCCCGGCTCATCCCGCCCCTGCGCCGTACCTCTTCGAGCGCCGCGGCGATCGAGTCCCGCCGCTCCTTCGCGCCGAGCGCGGCCAGGACGAAGGACGCCCGGCTGCCCTCGCGGTCGAGGAGCGCGAGGAGGAGATGGGCCTCCTCGACGCTGTCGTGCCCCGCCCGTTCGGAGTGGGTGACCGCACCCTTGACGACGTCCCTGGCACTCCGCGTGAACCGTTCGAACATCACTGCCTCCCGTACTTCTTGTGCACGGCCTGCCTGCTCACCCCGAGCTCCGCGGCGATCTCCTGCCAGGACCAGCCCTGCACGCGCGCACTGCGCACCTGCACGGCCTCCAACTGCTCCACCAGCTTCCGCAGCGCGGACACGGCACGCAGCCCGATCCGTGGATCGCGATCACCCGCACGCTCGGCGAGATCCGTTGCTTCGCTCATGCCTGTCAACCTACATTGACAGGCATGAAGCGTCAACCACAGTTGACATGAGTACGCACGGCACAAGACCGGGAAGTGGACCGACCCGCCCTCAGACCTCCAGCACGATCTTCCCGAACTGCCCCCCGGCCTCAAGCCGCTCGAACCCCTCGCGCGCCCGGTCCAGCGGCAGCACCTCGTCGATGACGGGACGCACACCCGTGGCGGCGCAGAAGGCGAGCAGGTCCTCCAGCTCGTCCTTGGTGCCCATGGTCGAGCCGACCACCTTCAGCTCCAGGAAGAAGATCCGGGTGAGCTCGGCGTGCGAGGGCCGGTCGCCGCTCGTCGCCCCGGAGATCACCAGCGAGCCGCCCGGCTTCAGCGACTTGACCGAGTGGGACCAGGTCGCCGCGCCCACCGTCTCGATCACCGCGTCGACCCGCTGCGGCAGCCGCTCGCCCGGCTCGACGGCCTCCACGGCGCCGAGTTCGACGGCTCGCTTCCGCTTGGCCTCGTCCCGGCTGGTGGCGAAGACCCGCAGGCCCGCGGCCTTGCCGAGGACGATCGCGGCCGTGGCGACGCCGCCGCCCGCGCCCTGCACGAGGACCGAATCCCCGGGGCGCACACCGGCGTTGGTGAAGAGCATCCGGTAGGCGGTGAGCCACGCGGTCGGCAGGCAGGCGGCCTCGGCGAAGGACAGCTCCTTCGGCTTGGGCAGCACGTTCCAGGTGGGGACGCGGACCTGCTCGGCGAAGGTCCCCTGGTATTTCTCGGTCAGGATGGACCGGCCCTCGCGGGGCCCGACGCCGTAGCCGGACTGGCCGATGACGGAGTGCAGGACGACCTCGTTGCCGTCCTCGTCGGTGCCGGCGGCGTCGCAGCCGAGGATCATCGGCAGCTTGTCCTCGGCCAGGCCTACCCCGCGCAGCGACCACAGGTCGTGGTGGTTGAGGGAGGCGGCGCGGACGTTCACGGTCGACCAGCCGGGACGCGCTTCGGGGGCGGGCCGCTCCCCCAACTCAAGTCCTTCGAGGGGCTGGTCACGGTCGATACGGGCGGCATAGGCAGCGAACATGCCGCCGACGATAGGCAGGCCGGGCGGCCGTACGGAACCACGTACCGCTGTGACACGCGTCCCGACGCCCCCGGCGGCGCGGGGCACGCCCACAGCAACCCCCACAGCACCCCCCCGCCCCAAGCCCCGCAGCAAGCCCCGCAGCAAGCAGCAGAAAACGCCCACCCGTTTCCGGACGGACCGGAATCGGGTGGGCGTCGTGGGACGAGAGCCCGTGGGACGAGAGCCCCGCCACCGAGGGCGGGGCCAGAACGTCAGCGCCGGGCGACACCCTCCGCCCGAGCCGCGGCCGCGACCGCCGCCGTGACGGCGGGGGCGACCCGCTCGTCGAACGGCGAGGGGATCACGTAGTCCGCCGAGAGCTCGTCGCCGACGACGGCCGCGAGGGCGTCGGCGGCGGCGATCTTCATGCCCTCGGTGATCCGCGACGCCCGGACCTGCAGCGCACCGGCGAAGATGCCGGGGAAGGCGAGGACGTTGTTGATCTGGTTCGGGTAGTCGGAGCGGCCGGTCGCCACCACGGCCGCGTACTTGTGCGCGACGTCCGGGTGGACCTCCGGGTTCGGGTTGGCCATGGCGAACACGAACGAGTCGGGCGCCATCGAGGCGACCGCGGGCTCCGGGACGGTGCCGCCGGAGACGCCGATGAACACGTCGGCACCGGCCAGCGCCGCTTCGAGCGAGCCGCTCAGACCGGCCTTGTTGGTGATCTCCGCGAGCTCCCGCTTGACCGGGGTCAGGTCGCCCCTGTCCCGGCTCACGACGCCCTTGCGGTCGGCCACGGCCACGTCCCCGAGTCCCGCTTCGAGCAGGAACTTGGCGATGGCCACACCGGCCGCGCCCGCACCGGAGATGACGGCGCGCAGGTCGCCGAGCGTGCGCCCGGTCAGCTTGGCCGCGTTCCGCAGGGCGGCGAGCGTCACGACGGCCGTGCCGTGCTGGTCGTCGTGGAAGACGGGAATGTCGAGCCGCTCCTGGAGCTTGCGCTCGATCTCGAAGCAGCGCGGGGCCGAGATGTCCTCGAGGTTCACGCCGCCGAAGGACGGGGCGAGCCGCACCACGGTCTCGACGATCTCGTCCGCGTCGGTGGTCGCGAGCGCGATCGGCACCGCGTCCACGCCGCCGAACTGCTTGAAGAGAATGGCCTTGCCCTCCATCACGGGGAGGGAGGCCTCGGCGCCGATGTCGCCGAGACCGAGCACCGCGGTCCCGTCGGTCACCACGGCGACGACATTGGATTTCCATGTGTAGTCGTGCACGAGCTCCGGCTGCTCGGCGATGGCGCTGCACACCTTCGCGACGCCGGGTGTGTACGCGAGGGACAGGTCGTCCTTGTCGCGGACCGGCACGGTGGCCTGCACGGCCATCTTGCCGCCGCGATGCAGCGCAAACGCCGGATCGAAGGGCTCATCTGCACCCGCAGGGCCCACGCGATCCGTATTGCTGTCGCTGCGAGGATTGACGATCTCCGCTGCCACTTGTCTGACCCCTTAAGTCTTATTCATCAGTTGAGGGTGTCCACTCCTGGTTGAGAAGTGGGCGGGCACCGCGTCCGTTCTCCACCTGTCGGCGGAGGGAGGTACGAACACGCGAGCGCGCCGCACACGCGCCCTGGGCCCCGGATGAGGGGTGTAACCGTCTTTTCTACCGGATGGGTCCGACCGCCGACGACCTGTATTTGTTTCGACCCTAGGTCATATGCCCGATTTTACCGAAAAGTGCATTCACTGCGTCCGCATCGCGAGATAGGTCGGCTTTCCCTCGGTTAACGATGATTCGCTCCCGTACCGATAAACCCTTGCTGTACCGGCCTGTTCGGATTCGAGGCTGGCCCGTTATCCGATTTTGACATCTCCGGCACCCAGAATCGGACGGCCCGAATGGCAAGATGCCGTCATCACACGAGGTCGCGACACCCGAAGGTGTGTGCCCGACCCATCGGCAACTCCCTCATCCGCCGGAGGACCCACCATGACCGCCAGCTCCCTTTGTCGTAAGACCGCAGCGAAGTCCGCGAAGTCCCGGATTGCCGCGGTCGGCGCGATCGCGGTCGCCGGCACGCTGCTGCTGTCCGGCTGCGGCGACCAGACCAAGGACAAGGGGTCCGACTCGGTCAGCAACGCCCCGCTCGCCGACAAGCTCCCCAAGGACATCCGCGACAAGGGCGTCATCAAGGTCGGGTCCGACATCGCCTACCCGCCGGTCGAGTTCAAGGACAAGTCGGGCAACACCGTCGGCATCGACCCGGACCTGGGCAAGGCGCTCGGCAAGCAGCTCGGCGTGGACTTCGAGTTCGAGAACGGCACCTTCGACACCCTCCTCGGCGGCCTGCGCTCCAAGCGCTACCAGATCGCCATGTCGGCCATGACCGACACCAAGAACCGCCAGGAGGGCGTCGACGAGGACACCGGCAAGAAGGTCGGCACCGGCGTCGACTTCGTCGACTACTTCACGGCCGGCGTCTCGATCTACACCAAGAAGGGCGAGGACCAGGGCATCAAGACCTGGGCCGACCTCTGCGGCAAGAAGATCGTCGTCCAGCGCGGCACCGTCTCGCACGACCTGGCCAAGGCCGAGTCGAAGAAGTGCAAGGACGGCAAGAAGATCGCCATCGAGCAGTTCGACAACGACCAGCAGGCCCAGACGCGGCTGCGCTCCGGCGGCGCGGACGCGGGCTCCTCCGACTTCCCCGTGGCCGCGTACGCGGTGAAGACCTCGGGCGGCGGCAAGGACTTCGAGCTGGTCGGCGAGCAGGTCCAGGCCGCCCCGTACGGCATCGCGGTCTCCAAGAAGAACCCGGAGCTGCGCGACGCGATCAAGGCCGCACTCGACGCCATCATCAAGAACGGCGAGTACGACAAGATCATCTCGAAGTGGGGCGTCGAGGCCGGCGCGGTCAAGGAAGCCAAGGTCAACGGCGGCAAGTGACCGCGTCCCTCCTAGTCGCTGAAAGGCCACTCCCGTGACCACCGACATCTCCAAGAAGGGCCCCGGGGACGACGTCCCGAAGGCGCGCCCCGCGGAGGCCATCAAGGCCATCCCGGTCCGCCACTTCGGCCGCTACGTCGCCGCTGTCCTCGCGATCGGCGTCCTCGCCGCGATCGTCTACGCCTTCTCGCAGGGCGACATCAACTGGGGCGCGATCCCCGACAACTTCTTCGACGAGCGCATCCTCAGGGGTGTCCGCGAGACGTTGATCCTGACGTTCCTCTCGATGCTCATCGGCGTCGTCGGCGGCGTCATCCTGTCGGTGATGCGCCTGTCGAAGAACCCGGTGACCTCCTCGATCGCCTGGTTCTACATCTGGTTCTTCCGCGGCACGCCGGTCCTGGTCCAGCTCTTCGTCTGGTTCAACCTCGGCTTCGTCTTCGACTACGTGAACCTCGGCCCGATCTACAAGGACGAGTGGTCGGACTTCATGACGCCGTTCCTGACGGCGCTGCTCGGCCTCGGCCTCAACGAGGCCGCCTACATGGCGGAGATCTGCCGCGCGGGGCTGCTCTCGGTCGACGAGGGCCAGACCGAGGCGTCGCACGCGCTCGGCATGAGCCACGGCAAGACGCTGCGCCGCGTGGTGCTCCCGCAGGCGATGCGCGTGGTCGTGCCGCCGACGGGCAACGAGTTCATCAACATGCTGAAGACGACCTCGCTCGTCGCGGCCGTCCAGTACTACGAACTCCTCAAGTACGCCCAGGACATCGGCACCTCGTCGGGCGCGACGGTGGAGACGCTGCTGCTCGCCGCCGCCTGGTACCTGATCATGACGTCGATCCTCAGCGTCGGTCAGTACTACCTGGAGCGGTACTACGCACGCGGCTCGTCCCGCACCCTGCCGGACACCCCGTTCCAGAAGATCAAGGCCAACATGTTGTCGCTGGGCAACCGCGCGGGAGGTGTTCGCTGATGACGACCGCCATGGTGAAGTCCGAAGGCGTCCACAAGTCCTTCGGCAACGTGGAGGTGCTCAAGGGCATCGACCTGGAGGTCAAGTCGGGCGAGGTGTTCTGCCTCATCGGCCCGTCGGGATCCGGCAAGTCGACGTTCCTGCGCTGCATCAACCACCTGGAGAAGATCAACGCGGGCCGTCTCTACGTCGACGGCGAGCTGGTCGGCTACCGGCAGAAGGGGGACAAGCTGTACGAGCTCAAGGACAGCGAAGTCGCCCTGAAGCGCCGGGACATCGGCATGGTCTTCCAGCGCTTCAACCTCTTCCCGCACATGACGGCCCTCGAGAACGTCATGGAGGCGCCGGTCCAGGTCAAGGGCATCGCCAAGGCCCAGGCGCGGGAGCGCGCCGGGCAGTTGCTCGAACGCGTCGGCCTCGCCGACAAGGCGGGCAACTACCCCTCGCAACTCTCCGGCGGCCAGCAGCAGCGCGTGGCGATCGCCCGCGCGCTCGCGATGGACCCGAAGCTGATGCTCTTCGACGAGCCGACGTCGGCGCTCGACCCCGAGCTGGTCGGCGACGTGCTCGACGTGATGCGCGACCTCGCGGAGTCCGGCATGACGATGATCGTCGTCACGCACGAGATGGGCTTCGCCCGCGAGGTCGGCGACAGCCTCGTCTTCATGGACGAGGGCGTGGTGGTCGAGTCCGGCCACCCGCGTGATGTCCTGACGAACCCCCAGCACGAGCGGACGCAGTCGTTCCTGTCGAAGGTGCTTTAGCCCCGTAAGGGGCGCGGGGAACTGCGCGAGCAACCACGACGCGCCCGCACGCGAAGAACTACGCGAAGGGGCGGTACGGATCCGGATCCGTACCGCCCCTTCGGCACTGCTACTTCAGGCCAAGCACCAGCGCGTCGGACGGCGACGCCCAGACGGTGCGGGCCTCACCGAACCCCGCGTCGCGGAGAGTACGCGCGTGCCACTCGGCCGAAGGCATGTCCCCGTCCGCATGCTCCCCGTAGATCGCGAAGCGCGCAGCCGTGGGCGCCGCGAGGACCGGATCCGCGGCGGCCAGCTGCCACCACTCCTTCCAGTCGAGGACGCCCTCGGCCTTGGCCCGGTCCATCCGCCGGTGGCGCAGCGCGCTCTCGGCCGCGTTGACGCGCGGCGTCGCGGGGTCGGGCATGTGGTCGGCGTTCATGAAGACGCCGCCGTCGCGGACGAGCCCGGCGACCTGGCCGTAGAGCGTGGCTAGCGGTTCGCTGAAGAGCCAGTGCAACGCCGTCGCCGTGAGCACCGCGTCGTACGAGTCGTACGGGAGCGCGGCCGTCCACTCCGGGTCCTTCAGGTCCGCGGTGACGAAGGTGACCCGGTCGTCCCCGGCGAAGGTGCCCTCGGCGATGGTGAGCAGCGCGGGGTCCAGGTCGACGCCGACACTGGTGGCGTCCGGGAACCTCTTGAGGAGCCGGTCCGTAATACTTCCCGTACCGCACGCCAGGTCGAGCACGCGCGGCGCGGGGCCGACGACGGCCTCGACCATGTCGAGCATGATCTGGAACCGCTCCTCACGGTCGGGCAGATACCACTGCTGCTGCCGGTCCCAACTGTCCTGCCAGGAACGCCAGTTGGTCCCGGTCTCAGCACCGGTCTCGGTTCCGGTCCCCGCTCCAGCCATCAGAACCCCTCCACTTCGTAATACCCTGGTACCGCCATCGGTCATTACCGGCCGACGACTCGACGATAGCCCGCGCCCGTAAGGACTACAAGTGGAACTGGCCCATTACTCAGACTTCGCCGTACGCCTGGTCAACAGCGAGGAGCCGGGCCGCGACAAGGACTCCTTGACCTCGGTCGAGGTGATCAAGGAGCTGTTCGGGCCGAGCACGCAGATGGCCCGGCGCGCCACGGAGTCCGACCTCACGCGCTTCCGTTCGGTGCGGGCCAGGCTCAGGGCGGTGTTCGAGGCGGCCGACGGGGGCGACGAGACGCTCGCCGTGGACCTGCTGAACTCACTGCTCCTGGAGTTCCCGGTCAGCCCGCAGATCTCGGGCCACGACCACCGGGACGAGGACGGCCGCCCGCTGTGGCACATGCACCTGGCGGACCACTCCTCGAACGCGACCGCCGGATACGCCGCGATCGCCGCGATGGGCCTCGCCTTCCACCTCACCGAGCACGGCGTGGACCGCTTCGGCCTGTGCGAGGCAGTGCCGTGCCGCAACGCCTATCTCGACACCTCGACGAACCGCTCCCGGCGCTACTGCTCGGACCGCTGCGCGACCCGCGCGAACGTCGCCGCCTACCGCGCCCGCAAGCGCCTGGAGACGGAGCGGTCGGCCGGCACGGGCCGCACGGCGGACAGCGCCCAGCGCGCCATCGCGAACGGCGAACGCCGTCCGGGCACCGGCGGGCGGTAGCGGAACCGCACCTTCCCCAGCACCAGTTCCTCGGGCACGACGCCGTAGTCCGTGCTGTCGCCGCCCGCGAACGCGTTGTCGCCGAGCACCCACCAGCCGCCGTCGCGGCGCTCGGTGGCGCGCTTGACGACCAACAGGTCCTGCTGGAACGGATGGCGCAGCACCACCACGTCCCCCGGGCGCACCCGCGCGCCCCAGTGCACGAGCAGCCGGTCCGCGTGACACAGCGTGGGCACCATCGAAGGGCCCCTCACCTCCGCCGCGCCGAACGGCAGAACGGCCCGTCCGCGCTCGCTCTCCTGTGACAGCTCCGGCATCACCGCACCTCCCCGGTCCTATCCTCCACCAGTCCCAGTCTGACCCTGGACTTTTGTCCTAAGCCCATGGGGGCACTCGCGAAAACCCGCCCCTCACGGAGTAATGTCCCACCTGAGAAGACGATCACGAGGAAGGACAGCGACATGCTTTCCCGCCTGTTTGCCCCCAAGGTGAAGGTCAGCGCCCACTGCGACCTGCCCTGCGGCGTGTACGACCCGGCCCAGGCCCGCATCGAGGCGGAGTCGGTCAAGGCCGTGCAGGAAAAGATGGCCGCCAACGACGACGCGCACTTCCAGGCGCGCGCCACGGTCATCAAGGAGCAGCGAGCCGAGCTCGCCAAGCACCACGTCTCGGTGCTCTGGAGCGACTACTTCAAGCCCCCGCACTTCGAGAAGTACCCGGAGCTGCACCAGCTGGTCAACGACGCCCTCAAGGCCCTCTCGGCCGCCAAGGGCTCGACGGACCCGGCCACCGGTCAGAAGGCGCTGGACCACATCGCCCAGATCGACAAGATCTTCTGGGAGACCAAGAAGGCCTGACGCTTCATCCGACAGCACCCGGCGTCCGCGCGGAGCCGGGTGCTGTCGGCGTTTCCGGACAGGCCCGGCCGCCGCGGCAGTGCGCCCGGCCGTCAGTGCGCCCGGCGCGGCTGGGCGAGGCCCAGGTCGTACGCGAGGATCGTGGCCTGGACCCGGTCGCGCAGGTTCAACTTGCCGAGCAGCGCGTTGACATGGGACTTCACCGTGCCGGTCGTCACACCGAGCGCCTCGGCGATCTCCGCGTTGGTGTGGCCCGCGGCCACCAGGGTCAGGACCTCGCGTTCGCGGGGCGTGAGGGACGCCAGGAACTCGGGGTCGGGGGCCGGTGCCGTGTCGGCGAAGGCGTCGATCAGACGGCGCGTGACGGTGGGCGCGAGCATCGCTTCGCCCGAGGCCACCACCCGGATCCCGGCGAGGAGTTCCTCGGGCAGCGCGTCCTTGAGCAGGAAGCCCGAGGCACCGGCGCGCAGCGCGTCGTGGACGTAGGCGTCCTGGTCGAAGGTGGTCAGGACGAGGACGCGCGCGGCGGTGGGCCCCTGGTCCGCGGTGAGCAGGCGGGTCGCGGTCAGGCCGTCCATGCCCGGCATGCGGATGTCCATCAGGACGACGTCGGGCGCGAGCAGGGCCGCGAGGCGCACGGCGTCCGCGCCGTCCGCCGCCTCGCCCACCACGTCCAGGTCGGGCTCCGCGTCGACGATCGCCGCGAATCCGGCGCGGACCACGGCCTGGTCGTCGACGATCATCACTCGGACGGTTCCAGCTCCGGGGTGGTGAGCTTCGGCTGCGGGGTCGTTGTGGGGGGTGATGGGAGTGTCTCCTTCGGACTCTCGGAGGGGGTCGGGGGCGAGGGTGCGGTCGCGGTCGGGCCGGTCGCGGTCAGGGCGGTCGGGTCGTCGTGGGAGGCGGTCGTCTCGCGCAGCGCGGCCAGCAGGTCGCGCATCGCCGCGAGCGCCGCTCTCGCCCGCTCCGCCACGGCCGCCAGGTCGCCCGCGTCGGCCGCGGTGCCCACGCCGGACGCGTGGCGCAGGACCTCGCCGCGCAGCTCCGCGGCGATCCTGCGGCGCTCCTCGTACGCCGTGGCGACCGCCGCGTGGACCGTGCTCGCGAGCGCGTGGCCCTCGAAGGCCCTGACGCGTTCGCGCCGGGTCCGCAGGGCCGTCCCGACGCCCCAGAGCGCGCCCGTCGGGAACAGGAACACCACGCCCGCCAGGACGGCGAGGAAGACCAACAGGCCGAAGCCACCGTCCGTTTCGAGCTCCTGGATGCCGTCGGACGACGCCAGGGCGAGGCACGTCAGGGAGAGTCCGCCCGCGGCCACCGCCGTCGCGGGCCAGGTGTGCCGGGCCGGTCCCGCGTGCGCCGCCACCGCGTACAGGGCCACGCACACCGCGGCGCCGCTCGCCACCGTCAGGCACAGCGCCGTGTCCTTGTGGAGCAGCCCGAAGGCGACGCCGAGGGGCGCGAGCCACCCGAGGCCGAGGACGGCGCACAACACCGCCCAGGGCGCCCTGCGCCGCCACAGCAGCGGCAGGGCCAGCGCGGCGGCCGGGCCGACGGCCATCCCGACGTCGGAGGAGCGTTCGACCAGGACCGCGATGACGGTGAGCGCGGCGACGGCCAGCGCGGTGGCGCCGTCGGTCGCGTCGAGCCCGCGCAGGGCCGGGTGGCGCGCGGCGCCGCCGACCGGAAGTGCCGTGCCGCGCGGCAGCCGGGCGCGCACGGACCAGCCGGGTCCTTCCGGGCGCGGCCCCGCCTCCAGCGTCCCGTCGAGCGCGGCCGCCCGCTCCCGCATGCCCGCGGTACCGCGTCCCGAGCCGAGCCGCTGCCGGCTCGCGGAGGCGCTTGCCGTGCCGCGCGCCCCGTCGTCCTCGACGGTCAGGTCGACCACGCCCCCGGCGTCGTCGCCGTCCGAGACCACCAGGCGTACGCGGACCGCGGCGCCCGGGGCGTACCGGAGGGCGTTCGTGAGGGCCTCGCGCACGATGCCGAACGCCGCGTCGGCCACCGGCCCCGTCAGCGCCGCGAGCTCCGGTGCCACCGTCACGGCGGGGCGCAGTCCGAGCCGGGCGAAACCGGCGGCGAGTTCGTCGACGCGTTCCTCGACGGCGCTGTCCTCGTCCGCCGCCGACGTCCGCATCATCGCCACCAGGCGGTCCAGGGCCGCCAGCGTCTCGCGGCCGCCCTCGGCGGCGAATTCCAGCGCCTGCGCGGTCAGTTCCGGCCTGCGGTCGCCGAGCCGCAGCGCGGCGTCCGCGGTGACCACGACCGAGGTGAGGTGGTGGGCGCTGACGTCGTGCAGCTCGCGGGCCAGGCGCCGGCGCTCGGTGGTGGCCGCCCTGCCCCGTTCGGCCTCCGCGCGCGCCAGGTCCCTGGCGGCCGCCCGGCGTCCGGCGTGCCAGCGGCGGCGCCCGCGTCCCAGGCCGAGGACGGCGAGGACGACCGCGCAGTTCGTCAGGATCTCGCCGAAGACCTCGACGCCCTGGTCGAGGTCGAGGACCGCGCGGCCCGCGTCGCAGAGCAGGACGGCCGACCCGACGAGCACGGCCGTGCGGCCCGCGCCGCGCACAGCGACCGAGTACAGCGCGACCGTCAGGCCGATCTCGGGCACCAGGACCATCTCGTCCGGCAGGAACACGCAGGCGATCAGGACGGCCTCGACCGCGACCGTGGCGGCGACCGGGTGCCTGCGGCGCACGCCGAGCGCGACGGTGACCGCGAGGGCCACGGCGAGCCCCGCCGCGAGCCGGTCGGCACCGACGGGGTCCCCGTCCCGCAGCGAGCGGCCCGGCCAGTAGGCGAGCTGCAGCATCGCGAGGAGGACGGGCAGCAGCCAGTTCCGTATCCGCTCCATATCGGGCCCAAGGATACGGAGCGGCGTCTATCCCTGGTTAGAGAGCACGATCGTGCCGGCGGCCGACGTCCGCGCGCGCCGCTGCGGGGATGCTGAAGAGCATGACGACGACGCCCCCGCCGGCCGGGCCCGCGCCACAGCACCCGGCCGACCCGTACGCCTACGCGCCGCCCCCGCAGTCCCCCGCGCCCCCGTACGCTCCGCACTCCCCCTACGGGTGGTACGGCCCACGGCCCCCGCACGTGCCGCAGGTTCCGTACGTCGCTCCGCCCCTCCCCTACCACCGGCTCGCCCTGGTGACGGGACGCCATCAGTGGTGGCGGCCGCTCGCCGGGACCGGCCTCGTGCTCGTCGGTGCCGTCGCCGCCGCGGTCGCGGTCCTGGTGGGCGGCGAGATAGCCGGCGGGATCCTGGGCAGGCCCACCGGCGATGACGGGTTCCAGGTCTGGGGCGGCATCGGCGAGACGGCGCAGGCCCTGCTCTCGCTGGCCCTGCTGCTCCCCGTGGTGTTCATGGCCGCGCGCTGGGTCCAGCGGCGCCCCCAGGGGACCGTGTCGTCGGTCGCGGGGCGGCTGCGGTGGGGCTGGCTCGTGCGGTGCGGTCTCGTCGCCCTCCCGCTCGTCGCGGGCTCGCTGGGCGTCATGATGCTGCTGCCCGACGCGGGAGGCACCGGGACGGAGGGTACGGAGTGGGCGGGGCTCGGCGACTTCCTGCTGGGGCTCGCCGTGGTGTGCGTCCTCGTGCCGTTCCAGGCGGCCGCCGAGGAGTACGTGTTCCGTGGCTGGCTCACCCAGGCGGTCGGCGCCTGGTGCCGCTCGCCGTGGCTGGCGATCCTGCCGCAGGCCCCGCTGTTCGCCGCGGCCCACGGGTGGGGCACGCCGTGGGGCTTCGCGGACCTCGTGGTGTTCGCGCTCGTCGCGGGCGTGCTGACGATCCGTACGGGCGGTCTGGAGGCGGCGATCGGTCTGCACGTGCTCAACAACCTGCTCGCGATGGGCGTCTCCGCGGCGATCGCGGGGGCGCTCGCCTCCGACGAGACGGCGGCCGACATGCCGTGGACGTCGGTGTGCGTCGACGTCGTGATGCTCTGCGGGTACGCGGCGGTCGTGCTGTGGCTGGCGCGGCGGCGGGGGATCCGGTCGGTGAGTGTGGGGGCGGAGGCGGGGGTGGGTGCGAGTGCCGGTGCGGGTGCCGGTGCGGGGCGTTGATCCCCGGGGCGGCGCGCAGGCGGCGCGCGGTAATTCGGTTGCCGCGCGCGTGGGGCGCCTGATGCACTGAGTGGAGTCGGCGCAAGCCCGGCGTAGTCCAGGTAGGAGAAGAAATGCGGCGTTCGTGCATGTCCATCCCGGAAGGAAGTCACCCCTCTTCTAAGGACATGACGGTACGTGCATTCATCAGCTCCGCACACCCTGAACCTGGGCATTCTCGCCCACATCGACGCCGGTAAGACCAGCCTGACCGAGCGGCTCCTGTACGCCGCCGGCGTCATCGACGAGCCCGGCCGCGTCGACGACGGCAGCACCACGACCGATTCGCTCGCCCTGGAGCGACAGCGCGGCATCACGATCAAGTCCGCGGTCGTCTCGTTCCTCATCGACGCGCCCGAAGGCGTCTCCGAAGGCGCCGACGCGAGCACCGGCGCGGGCACCGGCGTCAAGGTCAACCTGATCGACACCCCCGGCCACCCGGACTTCATCGCCGAGGTGGAGCGGGTCCTCAGCGTGCTCGACGGCGCCGTGCTCGTGGTCTCCGCCGTGGAGGGCGTACAGGCGCAGACCCGCGTCCTGCTGCGCACCCTGCGCCGCCTGCGCATCCCCACGCTGATCTTCGTGAACAAGGCGGACCGCCGCGGCGCCCGGTACGAGGGCGTCCTCAAGCACATCGCCGAGCGGCTCACGCCGGACATCGTCCCGATGGGCACGGTCCCCGGCCTCGGCACACGCGCGGCGCGCTTCGTCCCGTTCACGGCGAAGGACACCGCAGGGGACACCGGGCCGGCCGGGGACGACGGCTTCACCGCCCGTCTGACCGAGCTGCTCACCGCCCACGACGACACGCTCCTCGCCGCGTACGTGGAGGACCCGGCCACCCTCTCGTACGAGCGACTGCACGCCGAACTGGCCCGGCAGACCCGCCGCGCGCTGGTGCACCCCGTCTTCTTCGGCTCGGCCATGACGGGCGTGGGTGTCGGCGAACTGACCGACGGAATCCGGGAGTTGCTGCCGTCGAACGCCCCGGCCGCCGAGGACGCCGACGACCCGGAAGAGCCCGTGTCCGGGAGCGTCTTCAAGGTGGAGCGCGGGGCCGCCGGGGAGAAGATCGCCTATGTGCGGATGTTCTCCGGCACGCTCCGCACCCGCGACCGCGTCGACATCTCGAGGCCCGAGGGCGCACCGCCCGGCCCCCGCGAAGGCAAGGTCACCGCGGTCACCGTCTTCGACCAGGGCACCGACGTACGCCGTACGGAGGTCCGCGCGGGCCAGATCGGCAAGCTCTGGGGCCTCGGCGGCGTCCGCATCGGCGATGCGCTCGGCGCCCCTTCCGGGCGGGCCGGGGGCGCGGGCTCCGGCCCGCACCACTTCGCCCCGCCGACCCTGGAGACCGTGGTCGCCCCGCTGCGCCCCGCCGACCGGGGCGCCCTGCACGTCGCGCTGACCCAGCTCGCCGAGCAGGACCCGCTGATCGGCCTGCGGCAGGATCCGGTCCGCAAGGAGGTGTCCGTCTCGCTCTACGGGGAGGTGCAGAAGGAGGTCGTCCAGGCCACGCTCGCCGAGGACTTCGGGCTCGACGTCACCTTCCGCGAGACCACCACCATCTGCGTCGAGCGGGTGGCGGGCACCGGCGAGGCGTTCGAGATCATCGACAAGGACCCCAACCCGTTCCTCGCCACGGTCGGCCTGCGGGTGGCGCCCGCGCCGGTCGGCGCCGGGGTGGAGTTCCGGCTCGGGGTCGAGCTCGGCGCGATGCCGTACGCGTTCTTCCGCGCGGTCGAGGAGACCGTCAGGGAGACCCTGGACCAGGGCCTGCACGGCTGGCGCGTGCCCGACTGCGTGGTCACGATGACGCACTGCGGCTACTGGCCGCGGCAGAGCCACGCGCACGGCACCTTCGACAAGAGCATGTCGAGCACGGCGGGCGACTTCAGGAACCTGACGCCGCTGGTCCTGATGGACGCGCTGCGCCGGGCGGGCACCGTGGTGCACGAGCCGATGCACCGCTTCGTGCTCGACGTGCCCGGTGACACGTTCGGCGCGGTGCTGCCCGCGCTCGCGCGGCTGCGCGCCGTGCCGCACGCGCCGACCACGAGCGGCGCGTCGTACCGGCTGGAGGGCGACATCCCCGCGAAGCAGGTGCACGCCCTGGAGCAGCAGCTGCCCGGACTCACGCGCGGCGAGGGCGAGTTGGAGTCCGCCTTCGACCACTACGAGCCGGTGCGGGGCACGCCGCCCACCCGTGCGCGGACGGACCACGATCCGCTGAGCCGCAAGGACTATCTGCTGCGGGTGGTGCGCCGTACGTCCGGCGGGGGCCGGGAGGAGCCGGTCACATGAGACCGACCCTCTCCCCCTGCCCCACCGGGGCAGGGGGATTCCCCTCAGTCGTCGAACGACGGAATGCGGAGCTCCGCGAGCCGCGCCCGGTCCGCGATGATGTTGATCTCCACGATCCTGCCGTCCACGACGGTGAACGAGGCGAGGGAGAACGGCTCGCCGTCCGGGACGGCGACCAGGCCGGGCACCCCGTTGACCAGGACCATCCGCGAGACCGGCGCGAACCGCGCGAACATCGCCGCCTGCCCGGCCACCGTCGCCGCGCCCCGCACCAACTTCGAGAGGCCGGAGGCCAGTTCGCCGGAGTCCGCGCGCAACACGACGTCCGGGTCGAGGAGTTCGAGCAGCGCCTCGAAGTCACCGGCCCGGGTCGCGGCCATCCACGCCTCGACGACCTCGCGCTGCTTGGCGAGGTCGGCGTCCGGCGCGGGCGCCGAGCCCTGCACCCGGCGGCGGGCCCTGCTGGCCAGCTGCCGGGTCGCGGCCGCCGACCGCTCCACGACGGGCGCGATCTCGTCGAAGGGCACGGCGAACATGTCGTGCAGCACGAACGCGAGCCGCTCGGCGGGCGCGAGGGTCTCCAGGACGACGAGGAGGGCGAGGCCCACCGAGTCGGCGAGCAGCACCTCCTGCTCGGGGTCGGCGACCGCGCCCATGCGGCCGACCACCGGGTCGGGAACGTGCGTGTCCATGGAGACGTCCAGGGAATCCTCGCGCCGGGACTGCCGCGAGCGCAGCAGGTCGAGGCAGATCCGCCCCACGACGGTCGTCAGCCAGCCGCCGAGGTTCGCCACCTCGCCGGAGTCGGAACGGCTGAGCCGCAGCCACGCCTCCTGGACCGCGTCCTCGGACTCGGCGAGGGAGCCGAGCATGCGGTACGCCACGGCGTTCAGGCGGGGCCTGTGCTCCTCGAACCTGGCCGCCAGGGCGGCCGCCGCGGCGGCCTCATCGTTCTGGTCCATGCGTCACATTCTCCCGTCGCGGTCCGTCATGACAATGACGGACCGGACCGTTCCGGTGTGACGTTCACCCCCGTTGCCTTGAGGATCCTTCCGTGCTGATCGACGCCGCTCTCGTCCGCAGACTGCTCGCCGAGCAGTTCCCCCACTGGGCGGATCTGCCCGTCGCGTCCGTGCCGCTGCCCGGCATGGACAACGCGACGTTCCGCCTCGGCGAAGCCCTGTCCGTCCGGCTGCCCCGCTACGCACGCTGGGTCGGGCAGGTCGAACGCGAGCAGCGGTGGCTGCCGTGGCTCGCCCCGCAGCTGCCCCTCGCCGTCTCCGCGCCGGTCGCGCAGGGGCGGCCGGGGCAGGGCTACCCCTTCCCGTGGACGGTCCAGCGCTGGCTCGACGGCGAGGCGGCGACCACCGACGGCCTCGCCGACCCCTTGCGCACGGCCACCGAACTGGCCGGTTTCATCAGGGCGTTGCAGGAAATCGACGCGACCGGCGGCCCGGCCCCCTCCCTGAGCAACGCCTTCCGGGGCGAGCGCGTCGGCACGGAGTGTGACGCGCTGGCCGCCGACTCCCTCGTACGCGCGAAGATCGCCAAGCTGGACGGGATCGTCGACACGGACGCCGTGACGGCGGTGTGGGAGGCCGCGCTCGCCGCGCCCGCCTGGGACCGTCCGCCGGTGTGGCTGCACGGCGACCTCGCGACCGGCAACCTCCTCGCCGTGGACGGGCACTTGAGCGCGGTCATCGACTTCGGGACGCTCGCCGTGGGCGATCCGGCCTGCGATCTGATCCCGGCCTGGATGTTCCTGCCCGCCTCGGCACGGGACACGTTCCGCGCCGCGGCCGCCCAGGACGACGCGACGTGGGCGCGGGCCCGCGGCATCGCCCTCGCCGGCTCCCTTCCGGTGCCCGACGACCCGTTCTTCGCGGTGCCTTCGCGGGTGACGGCGTCGCTGCGTCATCTGGACGCGGTGCTCGACGACTTCCGTACGTACGGGAGGTAGCCCTGGCTCCCGTACGGCCTCAGGCTGCCCGCAGCACCGGCTCCAACACCGCCCGCAGATCGGCGTGTTCGCGGTAGACCAGCCCGGTCATGCCGAGCGCGACGGCCGCGTCCACGTTCTCCTGGCGGTCGTCGACGAAGAGGCAGCGGGCCGCGTCGACGCCGGCCCGCCGCGCCGCCGTCTCGTAGATGCGGGGGTCCGGCTTGACGATGCCGAGGTCGGCGCTGCTGATCACGTCGTCCACGAGGCCGGTGGGCCCGGTGAGGCCGAGCAGCGCGAGGTCGTCGGCGAGCCAGGGCGTCGCGTTGGTGACGAGCAGCACCGGCAGACCGGCGGCGCGGGCCTGCCGCAGCATCCCCACCACCACCTCGTCGGCCCGGAACTTCGCCTCGGCGAGCGTGGTGGCGAGCTCCCTGCCGCGCTCGCGGGGCACCCGGTCCGCGAGCCCGCGCGCGATCGCCTCGGTCCACTGCTCCTTGGTGATCTCGCCGCGCATCAGCGGCAGGTCGGTCTCGGGCGCGAAGGCGACCTCGGCGGTGCTGCCCGCGGTGAGCCCCGCGGCGCGCTCCAGCTGCTCCAGTTCCGCCATGTCGTAGAAGCGGATCACGCCGTCGAGGTCACTCAGTACGGCGTCGAACGCCCGGCCGGAGATCGTCATCGCACGTGTCTATCACGCGGTGCGGCGGCGTACGGAAAATGCCCACCCCTCGAATCCGCCGCCCCTCTAAGGTCTCGTCACGTGAACCGAGAGAACAGACACATACCCTTCGCCCGCCTGCACAACGTCCGCGACCTGGGCGGCCTGCGCGCCGCCGACGGGCGCTCGGTGCGGTGGGGGCTGCTGTACCGCGCCGACTCGCTCGGCAAGCTGCGGGCCGACGACGGGGCGGACGAGGCCGAGCGTGCGGACTGGGCCCGCTTCCGCGCCCTCGGCCCGCGCGCCGTGGTCGATCTGCGCTACGACTGGGAGATCGACGCCAAGGGCCGGGTGCCCGAGCTGCCCGGACTCGCGTACCACCACTTGAGCATCGAGCACCGGCCCTACGACCAGGCGGCGCTCGGCCCGGACGTCGACCCTGGGCCGTATCTCGCCGAGCGGTACCTGGAGGTGGCGCACGACGGCGTCAAGGAGATCAGGGGCGCGCTCGACGTCATCGCGGCATCGGCGGCCGACGAGGCACCCGTGATCTTCCACTGCGCGTCCGGCAAGGACCGCACCGGCCTGATCGCCGCCCTGGTCCTCGCCCTGCTGGACGTCCCCCACGACGTGATCACCGACGACTTCACCCTCACCGACCAGGCCGCACCCCGCCTCCTGGCCGACTGGCACACAGCCCACCCCGAAGCCACCGAAATCTGGCCCGGCTACGGCAGGGCCCCGGCGGAGGTGATGACCCTGTTCCTCGCCGCGCTTGCCGAGCGGTACGGGTCCGTGCGCGGGTACGCGGATGAACTCCTGGGCACGGATGGGGAGTTCGTGGCGGGGTTGCGGGGGGCGTTGTTGGAGGAGGGGCGGGGGTAGGTGGGGGGGCGGGACCGGGCCCAAACCCAGCCGCACAAGAACCCGGCGCCCGGCGCCCACCCCGGGCTCGCCCCCCCCACTCACTCCCCCCCCACTCACTCCGCCGTCCGCACGGACCACGCCCCCGCCGCGACCACCAGAGCCATCGCCGCGCACTCCCGGGGCCCGAGCCGCTCGCCGAGGGCGGCGAAGCCCACGGCCGCTCCTACCGCGGGGCCGAGCGCCAGCAGGACGCCGAAGGTCCGTGCGCCGATGCGGCGCAGGGCCAGTAGGTCCAGGGAGTACGGGAGCAGGGACGAGAGCAGCGCGACCAGGAAACCGGTGCCCAGCAGCGCCGGGTGCGCGGCGACAGATCGTCCGTCGGTCGCCGCGGCGACCGGCACCAGGAGGCAGGCCCCGATCCCGAGGGCCACGGTCAGCCCGTCCCACCCGGGGAACAGGCGCCCCACCCGCTGGTTGAGGACCACGTACCCGGCCCTGCACAGCGCGGCCGCCACCCCCGCCGCGATACCAGCGCCGGGCAGCGCGCCACCGGGCACCGCGAGCAACAGCACCCCGGCGAGCGCGAGCAGCCCGGAGAGGAGATGCGCGGCCCCGCGGGACAGCGCGAGCGCGAGCGCCAGCGGGCCGAGGAGTTCGAGGGTCGCCGCGACGCCCAGCGGGAGGTGGCGGATCGCCTGGAAGTAGGCGGTGTTCATGCCCGCGAAGACGACACCGAGACCGGCCGCCGCACGCCACTGCGCGGCCGTCAGGCGCGCGAGCCGCGGCCTGACCACGGTCCACAGGACGAGCGCGGCGAACCCGAGCCGCATCCCCGCCAGCGCGGTGGGCCCGACCTGGCCGTACGTCCCCTTGGCCAGCGCGGAACCCAGTTGCAGGCTGAGTACCTGCGCGAGCACGAGCCCGGCGGCGAGGCGCGCACCCGGGGCCCGCGCGGCACCATCACCGTCACGCCCCGGACTCCGCCCACCGTCCCGCTCCCGCCTCTGCCCCCGCGCCGTGTCTCTCACGTCCGTCAGCGTGGTGTCATGCCCTTATGCACTTCAACCATTACGGGGGCGAGGCGGCCCTGCTCGCCGCCGACCTGGTCAACTCCCTTGCTGGAGACGCCCCCTTGGCCCCGCTCCTCGCCGCGCGAGGCGTCACCGAACACGCCCTCAGCGCCGCCGAGGAGGCCGAACTCCGGGGCTGGGCCGCGCGGCTCGCGGAATGCTTCGGGCCGCAGGACCTCCCGTACCGGTGCGCCCGCGTCAACGCCCTCCTCGCGCAGGCGTCGAGCAGCCCGCGCATCACCCTGCACGATGGCCATCCGCACTTCCACTACAGCGCGCCCGCCGCCGACCCGGCCGCCCACGTCCGCGCCCTCACCGCCGCGGGCCTGGCCTACGTCGTCTGCTTCGCCGAGGCCCACCGCCTGGGCCGCTGCGCCCGCGCGTCCTGCGGCACCGCCTTCGTCGACACGTCCCGCAACGGCCGCCGCGCGTACTGCTCGGTGCGGTGCGCGAACAACGACGCGGTCGCCCGCCACCGCGACCGACGACGGCGCTGAGACGACGGACCTCGGCGCCGGAACGCGTACCCCTCACCCCTCGCCGAGCACCTCGCGGACCCCCGCCCGCAACCGCTCCTGATCCGCGCGCACGGCCTCGTACCGCCCCGCGTTGCGCCGGATGTCGGCGCGCTCCTTCTCGGCGCTGACGACCCACCACACCCCGGCGACGTTCAGTTTCCTGTTGCACTCGACGTCGGCGACGGCCGTGCCCAACTCCCGCTTCGTACGCGCCGTGTTGCCGCCCGACGCACCCTTACGCCAGCCCTCGTCGCGGAAGGCCGCCGCCGGGCTCTCGTACGACGCGAAGCCCTTGTCCCGTACGCAGCGCGACCAGTCACGGAACACCCGGCGCACGCGCGCGTCCTTGGCGACGACCTTGTCGATCTCCACGGAGCGCTCGTCGACGTAACCCCACAGGCGCATCCGCTTCGCCTCGTCCCCCATGAGCCGGCGCGCGGCCTCCCCGGTGCAGCCGCCCTCGGGGACCTTGCGGCCGTCCACCACGGCGCGCGCGTGCCCGGCCCTGCCGAAGTCGTTCAGGACCTCCCGCTCCTGGCTCGTCACGGCCCGCCCCTCGGGCCCCAGGGGTTCCGGCGTGAACTCGGCCTGGTCCGGGTCGAAGCCGTAGCCCCAACGGCGCACCTGTTCGAGGTCGAGCATGCCGTACGGGGAGACCGAGAGCGCCGTCAGGCTGAAGGTCTCGCCCATCTCCTGGGGCTTCTCCGGCCGGGGGTAGAGGGGGAAGTCCGCGAAGCCGTAGGAGCGCATGCACCGCTGCACGAGACGCGAAGTCGCCTGCTCCTTACGCTTGTTGTCGCGGTCGCTCAGCTCGTACTTGCTCAGCGGAGTCGCGGGATAGTCCGCGTGGCTGGTGACCCTCGGCTCTCCGGCGTCGAGCCGCCGGCCCGGCACCCCGTCATCCGCTCCGGAACCGCATCCCGTCAGCACGGTCCCCACCGCGCCCACCGCACTCGCCAGAGCGAGCACACCCCACCGCACCCTCATGGCACCCCTCCCAGGCGACATCACCGACCGTGGGACCCTATCCCCGCCCGGGAGCCGCCCCGGTCAGCCGGTCGCCTCGACGCCGCCAGGTGCGCGAACGTCAGCCGCCCCCACCGGCGTTGTCAGAGGCCTCCTCGCCGCCGGAAGGCGTCACGTCCTCACCGCCGGAGGGCGTCACACCCTCCGCTCCGGAAGGCGCCGCGCCCTCACCGGCCTCGCCGTCCCGCGGCCGCCCCCTGGACCTGACCCGCGAGTGGGAGTGCCCGTGCCCGCGGCGCCGCGCGGCCGACCGCCCCGAAGGCTCCCCGCCCTCGTCGTCCACGACGCACGCCTCGCACTCCGCGTTGCGGCACGGCCCCGGGCCCCACACGGGGACGAACACCCCGAGCACCTTGCGCCGCCTGATCGCCGTACCCACGTTCTGTCCACAGTGCCCGCACACGGGTTCGTCCTGCGCACCCGGGCCGGCCCCGCCCCCATCGCTGCCCATGCCCTCAGGCTATTGCGGCCACGAACGGCGAGGCAGCCCCCGCGGCGTCAGCCGCTGATCCCGCCCGCGACTCCGCGCGGCTCACGCCACATCGGCCACATGCGCGGCCCGTCCGGCAGGTCCAGCGTCGTCCCCATGAAGACGAAACCGAGCCGCGCGTACAGATCGCGGCTGCGCGCGTTGCTCGCTTCGAGGTACGCGTGGTGCCCCTCGCGATCGCACCGCTCGAGCACCGCGTCGACCAGCGCCGTGCCGAGCCCCTCGCCCTGCCGCCCCGGCCGCACGGCGATCAGGTGCAGATACTGGTGGGCCCGGTCGGTCGGGTGGACCGAGTCCGTCAACCGGCCGATGAGCTCGACGCGTTCGTTCGCCGGCTCCACCGCCTCGCGCAGCAGCGCGGGCCCGTCCTCCTCCCCTTCGGGCACCCCGGCCGGCACCGACCACCACAGGGCGGCGGCAGCGCCGTCCTCGGTCACGTCGACGAACCCCTCGGCGAGTGCGAGATCGAAGAAGGCCTCCATCAGCCCGGCGTGCATCCGCAGCCGGTGCTCCTCGCCGGGAAAGACCCAACTGCTCACCGGGTCCTGCATGAACGCCTCGTCGAGCAGCCGGACGACATCCTCCCGGTCGCCCTCCCCGGCCCGCCGTATCCCCACCACCACAGCCCGCCCCTCACCTCACGCCCCACCGCGCACCATGCTCCAGCGGTTGCAGCCTAAGTGATCGGCTGTCGAAGTCCTTCGGGGGTTGATCATGTTGTGAGTGCCACGGAGGACTCTTGCTGGTGATGGGTGGTGTACCGGTCGAGCCTGGCCAGCAGATCGTCCAGGCCGGAGGTGGTGAACTTCCGCTGGAACGGCTGTGCTGTGGCGTTGTAACGGACTTCGAAGGCCCGAAGCCGGTCCCCGACTTGGGTCAAGCCGGGGAAGTCGTTGGGCCTTCGCGCGGCGGACGTCATGGGCGGCCAGGCAGGCCAGGGAGCCGCCGCGGTGCAGCGCGGTGAACGAGGGCGGGCGACCGGTGCGTCAGCGGTCGGCCGGCCCGGGCATGCCCTCTTCGGCGAACCGGCCCCTCCAAGTCCGCACGCACTGTGTCCACATGCTTGCGGCCGTAGGCCATCTTCTTCAGCCGGTACCTCTGCGAGACGGTCGGCGATATCGGACAGGCGGCGGCAACAGGGAGCGCAAGCAGGCCAGTCAGCAGAATTCGATCTTATCGGCCGAAGGCTGCCGCATCACCTGACGAGGCGAGGCAGGATGCTTCCATGTCCATTCTCTCGGAGTCGACCAAGACCTCCCACGCGCAGAAGCTGACAGGGAGTCACTCACTGCCCGGCCGGCCCACTATCAGCGTGAGAGCCACCGACCGGACCCGCGCAACCCTTCCCACCAGCAACTTCATCCTGGAGTCAGCTCATTGCCGTTCAGCCGTCATGGAGCGGTGCACAAGGGGGACTCGACGGTGAACGGCGGCAGCATCGTCATCGGGATCGTGATCGTCGCGCTGGTGATACGTCGGCAACTGCGCACCCGGCCCGTACGGGGAAAGGGCGGGCTGGTGCTGCTGGGAGTCCTGGGGGCGCTCGGGATAGTCGCGCTCGCCTTCGGGGTGGCCTCTGTGGTGGAGGAGCATCCGCTGGGTGCCGCGACCATCGCTCTAGTGGTGGCGAGTTTCGTTGTCGCCGGAGGGTTCGGGTTGGTGCGCGCCCGCACCGTGAAGGTGTGGTGTGCCGCTGAGGGCGAGGTGCTACGCAAGGGAACGCCGGCTACCACGGCCCTATGGCTCGTCTCCCTCGTGGTGCACGTCGGCCTCGACGCATGGATCGACCACACCACGAGAGTCGGACTGCTCGGGCCCTCGACCCTCTACCTGTATCTGGCGGTGACCCTCACTGTGCAGAATCTGCTGGTACGACGCCGGGCCGCAACCCTGTCCTGAGCACGCACAATCCGGTCCCCAGGCCTGAGGCCTGAGGCCTGAGGCCTGAGGCCTGAGGCCTGAGAAGAGGCCACGCAGAACATCGGCTCCGGAGCCAACTCCCGAAGGACTTCGACAGCCGACCACTAGGTGATCGGTCCGGACCCCCCGTCGCCACCCGGCGCCCGCGGAAACGGCCTCAGTACGTACGCCGTGTAACGAACTCCGCGAGCGCCAACAGCCCGCCCGCGGCTGCCGGATCGGGCACCGCGCGGGCCAACTGGCCCACGGCACGGGACATCCGGTCGGCCGCGTGCCCCTGCGCCCAGTCCCGTCCCCCGGCCCGCTCCACGGCACCGGCGACCCGCGCCAACTCCCCCTCCCCCGCCGCGCCCTTCGCCCCCGGCGCGTACAGCTCGGCCAGCTCGACCGCGGCCGCCGTGCCCGACCCCAACGCGGCCACCACCGGCAACGACTTCTTCCGGGCCGCGAGATCCGCCCCCGCGGACTTCCCGGTCCGCCCCGGATCCCCCCAGATCCCGATGACGTCGTCGATGAGCTGGAAGGCGAGCCCCGCCTCGCGCCCGAACCCGTCGAGCGCCTCGACCTCCTCGCACCCCGCCCCCGCGTACACCGCCCCCAGCGCACACGCGCACCCGAGCAGGGCCCCCGTCTTGGCCTCGGCCATCGCGAGGCACTCGTCGAGCGTGACCTCGTCGGGCCCGCGCCGCTCCAGCGCGCAGTCCGCGTGCTGCCCCGCGCAGAGCTCCACGACGCAGGCCGCGAGGCGGGCGGCCGCCACCGAGGCCCCGGGGTGGGGGTCCTCGGCGAGCAGCCGCTGCGCCAGCGCCTGCAGCGCGTCACCGGCGAGGATCGCGTCGGCGTCACCGAACACGGTCCACGCGGTGGGCCGATGGCGACGCGTGGTGTCGCGGTCCATCACGTCGTCGTGCAGCAGCGTGAAGTTGTGCACCAACTCCACGGCCGCCGCGGCCCGTACGGCCATCGCGGGCTCCCCGCCGAGCGCCCGCACCGCGGCGAGCACCAGCGCGGGCCTGATGGCCTTGCCCGGGTGCCCGGCCGCGGGCGTACCGTCCACGTGCTCCCACCCGAAGTGGTAGAGCGCGACCCTGCGCATGGACCCGGGCAGCGAGTCCACGGCCCGCCGGAGCTCGGGGTCGACACAGAGCCGCGCGGCCGCCAGTATCTCGGCGGCCTCGTGCTCCCCACCCGCACCGCCACCGGGACCAGCACCCTCGACCGGACCCGCGCCCGCGCCCCTCTCCGCACCTGTGTCCGTACCCGTGCCCGTATCCGTCGTCGTGTCCGTCATGGACTCACCCCGAAGAGGATGTGGACGGTGGCGTTTCCTCGGCCTGTGGGCGCGTACGCAAGGCATGTACCCCGTGCGACGGGCCAGGACACGAACACGGGCCCGGCCATGGACCCCGGCCCGAACCGGCCCGCGCCCAGGGCCGTTCGGTCACCTCCAGCGGCCGATCTCGACGTTCTCCAGGACGCCGAGCGCGTCGGGCACGAGCACCGCGGCGGAGTAGTAGGTCGAGACCAGGTACGAGATGATCGCCTGCTCGCTGATGCCCATGAACCGCACGGACAGGCTCGGCTCGATCTCGTCCGGGATGCCCGTCTGGCGCAGTCCGACGACGCCCTGGTCCTCCTCGCCCGTACGCATGCAGATGATGGAGGTCGTCCGCGCCTCGGTGACCGGGATCTTGTTGCACGGGTAGATCGGCACGCCGCGCCAGGTCGGGATCCGGTTGCCCTCCACGTCGATGGTCTCGGGGACGAGTCCGCGCTTGTTGAGCTCGCGGCCGAACGCGGAGATCGCGCGCGGATGGGCCAGGAAGAGCTTGGATCCCCGCCTGCGGCTGAGCAGTTCGTCCAGGTCGTCCGGGCTGGGCGCGCCGTCGTGCGGCTGGAGGCGCTGGTCGTACTCGCAGTTGTTCAGGAGGCCGAACTCGCGGTTGTTGACGAGCTCGTGCTCCTGGCGCTCCTTGAGCGCCTCGACGGTCAGCCGCAGTTGCTGCTCGGTCTGGTTCATCGGCTGGTTGTAGAGGTCGGCCACGCGCGTGTGGATGCGCAGCACGGTCTGGGCGACGCTCAACTCGTACTCGCGCGGGGACGATTCGTAGTCGACGAAGGTGCTGGGCAGCATCGCTTCGCCGACGTGGCCCGCGGAGAGGTCGATGGGCGCCTCGCCGAACGTGTTGGTGCGCTGCGCGGGGATGGAGCGCAGCTGCTGGAGGTGGGCGCGCAGCGACTCCGAGCGCTCGGCGACCTGTTCGAGGTCCTGGCGGGGCAGCGCGAGGACGGTGCACGCGGTCACCGCGCGCGTGGTGTACTCCCAGATCGACTCGGAGTCCAGGAGCGCCTGCTCCCCGAAGTAGGCGCCGTCGGCGAACGTGCCGAGCACCGTGTCGTCGCCGTAGGGGCCCGTGCCGACCTTCTCCACGCGGCCGTGCGCGAGCAGGAAGACCTCGTCGGCCGCGCTGCCGAAGGAGGCGAGGACCTCGCCCGCGGCGAATTCGCGCTGCTGGCAGCGCTGCGCCAGCTCGCCGAGCACGTCCTGGTCCTCGAAGTGCCGCAGCATCGGGAGCTCGCCGAGCTCGGCGGGGATGACCTGGACGCGGTCGCCCGTCTTCACGAAGGTCACCCGGCCGTCACCCACCGAGTAGCTCAGCCTTCGGTTCACCCGGTAGGTGCCGCCCTGCACCTGCACCCATGGCAGCGTTCGCAGCAGCCAGCGGGAGCTGATCTCCTGCATCTGCGGTGCCGATTTGGTGGTGGTGGCCAGATTCCGTGCGGCCGACGTGCCGAGGCTCTGCTGCGGCTGCTCCGACTCGGCACGGATCTCTTCGCCTACCGACATTGGCTATGCCCTCCCACGTACCTGCGGTGATCTACGCCGCCCAGCCTTCCAGCACGCAGCGTGCCCGCGCCATTACACAAACGAGCGGGAATGGACCAGCCCTCGACTGGGCAGGGAGGGCGTTTCCACTCGTTCGGCCCAGCCCGGGATGTGTCGGACCCCGGCGGCTGGTGGGCTCGGGAGATGACCACCTCCGAGGCATCCGCAGCCGCCGCGGAGGACCCGGCCCCTCCGGCCCCGCTCGCGCCGCCGGGCGAGCACGGCCCGGTGCGCTGGCTGCGCGCCGTCGGCCGGGCCTTCGAACCGGTCCGCCGCGCGCCCGTCACCGTGTTCGCCGTCGTCGCGCTGTGGGCGGTGGGCGCGTTCACGGGCAGTCTCGGCGGCGGCCCGCCCCGGTCGCTCCTGGACAACGTGGGCGTGGGTGTGCCCGCGCTCGCCGACGGCCGCTGGTGGACGCCGCTGACGTCGGTCCTGTGGTGTTCGGGGATCGGCAACTACATCGGCTCGACCCTGCTGTTGCTGCTGCTCGGCTCCGCGGCCGAGCAGCGCATGGGATCGCTGCGCACCGGCATGGTGTTCTTCCTCGGGCAGGTGCTCGGCTCGCTCCTGGGCACCGGGGTCGTCAAGCTCGGCTCGCTGGCGGGCGAGGACTGGCTCGACGGGCTCGCTCAGGACCTGACCGCGACGCCCGCCGTCGCCGCCTGCGCCGTCGGCGCCTTCCTCAGCTTCCGGCTCAGCGCCCTGTGGCGGCGCAGGCTCCAGCTGATCCTGATCGTCTTCCCGCTGATGCTCGCGCTGTACGTCGGTCATCTCCAGGGCGTGCTGGTCCTGGCCGGCACGGTGGTCGGTCTGGGCATCGGTGCGCTCGCGCACCGCGAGACGCACCGGCTGCGGATGCCGCACGCCTCGCACTCCGAGGGCCGGGTCCTGGTCGCCCTGGTGGTGGCGGCCTCCGCGATCGGCCCCCTGGTCGCCACGCTCTACAAGGACTCGCTCGGCCCCTTCAACGTGCTCGATCTGTACGTCTCCGGGGGTCCCAGCGCCCAGGAGATCGCCGACGCCTGCGTGAGCGGGGGCACGGAGTGTGCCCGCATCCAGGCCCAGGACCACTTCTACGGCTCTCCCGCGATGCTGATGGGCATCGCCATCCCGTTGCTGCTGCTCGTCCTCGCCGAGGGGCTGCGGCGCGGTCTGCGGCTCTCCTGGCGGATCACGGTGGCCGCGCAATTGCTGTGGCTCGGGCTCATGGCGTATCTGCTGAGCGACATCGTCTCGCACGCGGACCGCTACGTACTGGAGGGCAGCGACCAGGCCGACCAGAAGGCCGCGATGATCCAGGCGGTCGTCGAACAGATGCTGCTGCCGCTGCTTGTCCTGGTGCTGCTCTTCCTCACCCGCAGGCTCTTCGACCAGCTCCTCGCGCGGGCCACCGTGACCTGGCTCCTGGGGACCGCGGGCGGCGCGCTGCTCCTCGCCTGCCTCGCGTATGTGGGCATCGGCTACGCGGTGCGCGACCAGTTCACGCCCGACGCGACGTTCTCGAAGCTGGTGTCGGGCCTGCCCACCCAGTTCTTTCCGCCCAGCTACGAACCGTTCTTCTTCCAGGGGCAGGCCCCCGTACCGGTCGGCGGGACCGCGCTCGCGCTGTACGAGTACTGCGGGATGCTCTTCTGGGTGGTCACCCTGATCGCCCTCTTCGTGGCGTTCCGGCGGCCCCTGACGCACGCCGACGACGACGCGGCCTCACGCGCGCGTGCCCTGCTCTCGGCGCACGGCGGCTCCACGCTCTCGTATCTGACGACCTGGCCGGGCAACCACTACTGGTTCTCCGCGGACGGCCGGGCCGCCGTCGCCTACCGGGTGCACTCCACGGTCGCGCTCACCACGGGTGACCCCTTCGGGGAGGAGTCGGCGCGCGCGGACGCGATCGACGGCTTCGCCGAGTACTGCGACGAACGGGGCTGGACGCCGTGCTTCTACAGCGTCACGGCCGACGCCAAGGCCCGCACGGACGCGCTGGGCTGGAGTTCGGTGCAGGTCGCCGAGGACACCGTCGTACCGCTCCCGGAGCTGGCCTTCACGGGCAAGAAGTGGCAGGACGTGCGCACGGCCCTGAACAAGGCCAAGAAGGAGGGCATCACCGCCGAGTGGCACTCCTTCCCCGAGGCGCCGATCGCCCTGACGGACCAGATCCGTTCGATCTCCGAGGAGTGGGTGGCCGACAAGGGGCTGCCGGAGATGGGCTTCACGCTGGGCGGCCTCGACGAGCTGGACGATCCGTATGTGCGCTGTCTGCTCGCGGTCGACGAGGACCGCACGGTGCACGGCATCACGAGCTGGATGCCGGTCTACGGAGACGCCGGTTCGTCCGGGGGCGGGAACGGGGAAGCGGGCGGCGCCCCGGTCGAGCCGCGTCCGGTGGGCTGGACCCTGGACTTCATGCGCCGCCGCTCCGACGGTTTCCGCGGCTCGATGGAGTTCCTGATCGCGTCGGCGGCGCTCGGCTTCAAGGAGGAGGGCGCCGCGTTCCTGAGCCTCTCCGGAGCGCCGCTCGCCCGCTCCGACACCGGTGAGCCGCCCGCCGCGCTCCAGCGCCTCCTGGACTACGCGGGCCGCGTCCTCGAACCGGTCTACGGATTCCGTTCCCTGCTCAACTTCAAGGCGAAGTTCCAGCCCACGTACCGGCCGATGTACATGTGCTATCCGGACCCGGCGGCCCTGCCCAACATCACCCGGGCCATCGGCAAGGCGTATCTGCCGCACATGAAGCCGGCCCAGGGGGTACGCCTGATGCGCAAGCTCACGGCATGACCGGACGGGCGCGGGGAACTCCAAGATCCGCGCACCCGTTGAAACCCACGCGGGACACAGGCACCACCCGCACCCACCGCACCGACCGGCAGGAGACAGCAATGGCAGGCTTCCTGGATCGCGCCAAGGAACAGGCGCAGAGCGCGCTCGCCCAGGGCAAGCAGAAGGTCGACGAGGTCCAGGAGAAGCGGGCGGGCGACGCCCTCCTGAAGAAGCTGGGCGCCGCGTACTACGCGGAGCGTCGGGGCACCGGCTCCCCTCAGGACACCCAGCAGGCCCTCCAGGCCCTGGAGTCGCACATCGCGGCGAACGGCGACGGCTTCCTGCACGGCAACTGACCGGATCGGCTCGCACGGTGCCCGAACAGTCACCGGATTGGTTCCGAACGACTGGTCCGGGCACCGGAGTTCCGGGTAAAAGCAGGGCGTACGAGGCGGACCGCGACCGGCGGCCGTCGCGCCCCGCAAAGGAGCCGGTCATGGCCCCACCCATGTCCGCGGGCACGTTCCTGGACATCCTGCGAGACGAAGGCGTGACCGTCGTCGAGGTCGGCGACTGGGAGCACCACAACCGCAACCACAAGGGCCCCTGGGGGCCCGTGCACGGCGTCGTGATCCACCACACGGTGACGTCGGGCAGCCAGCGCACGGTGGAGATCTGCCGCGACGGATACGCGTCGCTGCCGGGCCCGCTCTGCCACGGCGTCATCACCAAGGACGGCCGCGTCCACCTGGTCGGCTACGGCCGCGCCAATCACGCGGGCCTCGGCGACGACGACGTCCTGCGCGCCGTGATCGCCGAGAAGCGGCTGCCGCCCGACAACGAGGCGAACACCGACGGCAACCGCTACTTCTACGGCTTCGAGTGCGAGAACCTCGGCGACGGCGAGGACCCCTGGCCCGACGAGCAGCTGGCGGCGATCGAGAAGGTCTCGGCAGCGATCTGCCGCCACCACGGCTGGACGCAGCGCTCAGTCATCGGTCACCTGGAGTGGCAGCCGGGCAAGGTGGACCCGCGCGGCTTCACCATGGACTGGATGCGCGACCGCATCGAGGAGCGCCTCAAGTAGCCCACGGGGAGCCCGGTACGAAGGAGCCCACAGGGAGCCCGGCACGGGCTCCCCTGCCGGACGGCAGGCCACGGGGGACAATGGCGGGGTGCGCCACACCCCGCCCGTCACACCCGCCCCGGCCGGCCCCCGTCCCCTGTTGCCCTCGCCGCTCCAGTGCGTCGAGGACGACCGGTTCGCCCGGCACGGCGTGCGGCTGCGGCTCAAGCGGGACGACCTGATCCACCCCGATCTGCCGGGCAACAAGTACCGCAAGCTCGTCCTGAACCTGGCGGCCGCGACCGCGGCGGGCCACGACACCCTGCTCACGTTCGGCGGCGCCTACTCCAACCACCTGCGCGCCACCGCGGCCGCGGGCCGTCTCCTCGGCCTCGCCACGATCGGCGTGGTCCGCGGCGACGAACTCGCCGAGCGCCCCCTGAACCCCTCCCTGGCCCGCTGCGTCTTTGACGGCATGCGGCTGCACTTCGTCGACAGGGCGACGTACCGCCGCAAGCACGAGCCCGGGACGCTGGCCGGGCTGCTGAGCGCGGCGGACGCCCGCGACGCGTACGTGATCCCGGAGGGCGGCAGCAACTCCCTGGCCGTACGCGGCTGTACCGCGCTCGGCGAGGAGCTGCGCGGGAGCACCGACGTGGCGGCCGTGGCCTGCGGCACCGGCGGCACCCTTGCGGGCCTCGCCGCCGGGCTGGGCCCCGACCGTCGGGCCCTTGGCATACCGGTCCTCAAGGGCGGCTTCCTGGGCTCCGACATACGGGAGCTGCAACGCGGCGCGTTCGGCGCCCCGACCGGCAACTGGCGCCTGGACGACCGCTTCCACTGCGGCGGCTACGCCCGCACCACCCCCGAACTCCTGGCTTTCGCCGAGGACTTCGAGGACCGGCACGGCCACGCGCTCGGCCTCTCCGTGGAGCGCCTCTACGTCGCCAAGCTCCTGTACGCGCTGACCGCCCTCTCCGAAGAGGGCGCCTTCTGCCCCGGGACCCGCCTCACCGCCGTGATCACCGGCACGCGCGAGGAGCCGGCTCAGTCCTCGACCTCCCGGTAGGCGGCCGCCTCCTCCAGGTCCAGCTTGCGCAGCAGGGTCCGCATCATCTCGTCGTCGATGCGCCGTTCGTCCCGCATGCGCACGAACACCTCGCGCTCCGCGGCGATCGCCTCGCGCGCCAGCCTGCGGTAGGTGTCGTCCGCCGACTCCCCCGTGACGGGGTTGGGTTGACCGAGTCGCTCCCACACGGAGTTGCGGCGCCGCTCCAGAACGGTGCGCAGACGGTCCTGGAGGGGCGGAGGAAGGCAGTTGCGGCGGTCCCGCATGAGTTCCTCCACCCGAGCCTCGGCGGCCTGTGAGGCGGCGTTCTGCGCCTGCGCCTCCGCGAGGGTCTGCGCCTGCGCGTCGCGGCCCGGCAGTTTCAGGACACGGATCAGCCAGGGCAGCGAGAGTCCTTGCACGACGAGCGTGCCGATCACCGTGGTGAAGGTCAAAAACAAGACAAGATTGCGCGCGGGGAAGGGCTCCCCGTCATCCATCACGAGCGGGATGGAGAAGGCGATCGCCAGCGAGACCACGCCCCGCATCCCCGCCCAGCTGACGATCAGCGGCCGCCGCCAGTCCATGTCGCTCTCGCGCTCCTTGATCCGCGTCGAGAGCCACCGCGGCAGATACGTCGCCGGGTACGACCACACGAACCGCACCAGCACGACGAAGACGAAGACCCCGACCGCGTACCAGACCGCCTGCCCCACTCCGTACTCGCCGAGCCCCTTGAGCACGACGGGCAGTTGGAGCCCGATGAGCGCGAAGACCGCCGACTCCAGGATGAACGCGACGACCTTCCACACCGCGGCCTCCTGGAGCCGCGTCTCGAAGTCCACCTGCCAGGAGCGGTGTCCCAGGTAGAGCGCGACGACGACCACGGCGAGCACTCCGGAGGCACCGACCTGCTCGGCGGCCGCGTACGCGACGAAGGGGATGAGCAGCGACAGCGTGTTCTGCAGCATCGCCTCCTTCAGGTGGGTGCGCAGCCAGTGGATGGGCACCATGAGGAGCAGCCCGACGCCGACCCCGCCGACCGCAGCCACCAGGAACTCCTGGATGCCGCCCGCCCAGCTCGCGCCCTCGCCGACGGCCGCCGCGAGCGCGACCTTGTAGGCGGTGATCGCGGTCGCGTCGTTCACCAGGGACTCGCCCTGGAGGATCGTGGTGATCCGCGAGGGCAGCCCCACCCGGCGGGCGATGGCGGTCGCCGCGACCGCGTCCGGGGGCGCGATGACGGCGCCGAGGACGAGCGCGGCGGTCAGCGGCAGGTCGGGGATGAGCAGATACGCGAGCCAGCCGACGGCGAGCGTGGCGAACAGGACGTAACCGACCGAGAGCAGCGCGACCGGCCTGAGGTTGGCACGCAGGTCCAGATAGGAGCTCTCCAGGGCGGCCGTGTGCAGCAGGGGCGGCAGGATCAGCGGCAGCACGACGTGCGGATCCAGGTGGTAGTCGGGCACTCCGGGGATGTACGCGGCGATGAGCCCCACCCCGACGAGCAGCAGCGGCGCCGGTACCGGAGTCCTGCGCGCGGCCCCGGCCACCACCGCGCTCGCCGCGATCAGTGCCACCAGCGGCAATACGTCCATCGCCAGACCCCTCCGCCTTCCGCGTTCCCGTCGTAACCTGGCCATCATGAACGAGTGCTCGCACGTCACAGCGCTGCCGCACCCCGAACCCGAGCCGCTGAGCGAAACGTGCCTCGAGTGCCTCGCGGTCGGCAGCCACCCCGTCCAACTGCGGCTGTGCCTGCTGTGCGGGCACGTGGGCTGCTGCGACTCGTCGCCGTTCCAGCATGCGACCGCGCACTTCAAGGACACCGGACATCCGGTGATGCGTACCTTCGAACCGGGCGAGAGCTGGCGCTGGTGCTTCGTGGACGGTTCGATCGTCTGAGGCCTGGGTACGTCACCTGCCTGTCGAAGTGACGGTCCGTAGTTTGCAATTGGGCCCGCAGACCCCTAGCCACTGTCCGTACCCGTAGGCTTACTATGAGTGACAGCATCGGGGCGGGGTCCCCGGGACACAGAGCTGTGGAGCGCGGTAGCGTCACCGCAGAACGACGTGGTGCGTTACCCGTGTGACGCAGTCCGGACCCGCCGCTGCTCGGCGGGACCGGAGCCCCGAAAGTGCTTGTACCACCTTGGAGGTGAGGGTGTCCCAGATCGCAGGCGAGCCCGGGAATCAGGACTTCGTGGAGGTCCGCCTTCCGGCTGCGGGCGCCTACCTGTCGGTGCTGCGGACGGCGACGGCCGGCCTCGCGGCGCGTTTGGACTTCACTCTCGACGAGATCGAGGACCTGCGGATCGCGGTCGACGAGGCCTGCGCGATCCTGCTCCAGCAGGCCGTGCCCGGCTCCGTGCTCAGCTGCGTCTTCCGGCTCGTCGACGACTCACTGGAGGTGACGGTCTCGGCTCCCACGACCGACGGCCGGGCCCCTGAGCGGGACACCTTCGCCTGGACTGTGCTGTCGGCCCTGGCGGGCCAGGTCGACTCCACCGTCGCCGAGGACAACACCGTCTCGATCAGCCTCTACAAGAAGCGCGGCGCGGGACCCGGGCCGGCGTGAGGAACGGGGACGGGCCGGTGCGGGAAGAAGAGCGCGGCACACAAGGTCTGCCCGTCGGCGGCAGGGAGGGGATGCCCCGTATGACCACCGGAATCCCCGAGCAGCAGGCCAAGCCGCACCCGGAGGAGCCGGAGAAGCCGGGTCCGCTGACGGTGGCCGATGTGTCGGAGCAGGCAGAGCCGACCGCCGAGGACGGGCGCAGGAAGCTCTCCGGCCGAGGCGGCGGGCGACGGGCGGGAAACATGAGCGAGCACCAGCACGGCCGGCACGATCCGCAGGACCGCAGCGGCGCACGCGCGATGTTCATCGAGTTGCGCGCCCTGAAGGACGGCAGTCGGGAGTACGCGGAGCTGCGCAATCAGCTCGTCCGCATGCACCTGCCGCTCGTCGAGCACCTGGCCCGCCGCTTCCGCAACCGCGGCGAGCCGCTCGACGACCTCACCCAGGTCGCCACGATCGGTCTGATCAAGTCCGTGGACCGCTTCGACCCGGAGCGCGGCGTGGAGTTCTCCACGTACGCGACGCCCACGGTCGTCGGCGAGATCAAGCGGCACTTCCGCGACAAGGGCTGGGCGGTCCGCGTTCCGCGGCGTCTTCAGGAGCTGCGTCTCGCGCTGACGACGGCGACCGCCGAGCTGTCCCAGCTGCACGGCCGCTCCCCCACCGTGCACGAGTTGGCGGAGAAGCTGGCCATCTCCGAAGAGGAGGTCCTGGAGGGCCTGGAGTCGGCGAACGCGTACTCCACGCTGTCCCTGGACGTCCCCGACACGGACGACGAGTCACCGGCCGTGGCGGACACCCTGGGCGCCGAGGACGAGGCCCTGGAGGGCGTCGAGTACCGCGAGTCGCTCAAGCCCCTCCTGGAGGACCTGCCGCCGCGCGAGAAGCGCATCCTGTTGCTGCGCTTCTTCGGCAACATGACGCAGTCGCAGATCGCCCAGGAAGTCGGCATCTCCCAGATGCACGTCTCGCGCCTGCTCGCGCGCACGCTCGCACAGCTGCGCGAGAAGCTCCTCGTCGAGGAGTGACTACTTCTGGTCCTGCGCGGCACCGGGGCCCCGGATCCCCAGGGCCTCGGTCGTCGAGGGGCTGAGCAGGAGGACGAGCGAGGCGACCGCCACGACCGCGAGCGCGATGCCCGCGGGGATCGCCGCGCTGTCGGCCTGCAACAGCTGCCACGCCACCGGGAGCGCCATGATCTGGGTGATGATCGCGGGCCCCCGGCTCCAGCGGCGCAGCTTCAGCAGCCCGCGCGCGGCGAGCAGCGGCAGCAGCGCGAGGACGATCAGCGTGATGCCGCCCGTCTCGGCCTGGCGCGGACTGTCGGGCGATCCCGCGAGCCCCATCACGAGCATGTAGAGACCCCCGCCGAGGAGGGCGAGCCCCTCCAGTCCCGCGAGTGCCGCGGCGGCGGTCAGCCGTCCGGGACGCGGTCCCGTCTCGGGCGTCTCCGGGGCTTCGGGGGTGGATTTCCGCTCAGTACTCACCCCAGCAGGGTAGCTCTGCGTAGGCGCCGCCCGGCACCTCGGTCTGGGCCAGGTAAAGACGGCTAGGTAGTCTGCTTCGCATGCGTGCACTCCTCGTGGTCAATCCAGCGGCAACCACCACCAGTGCGCGTACGCGTGACGTCCTGGTCCACGCCTTGGCGAGCGAGATGAAGCTCGAAGCGGTCACTACGGAGTACCGCGGCCACGCCAGGGACCTGGGCCGGCAGGCCGCGGAGAGCAAGGACATCGAGCTGGTCGTCGCCCTCGGCGGCGACGGCACGGTCAACGAGGTCGTCAACGGACTGCTGCACCACGGCCCCGACCCGGACCGGCTGCCGCGCCTCGCCGTGGTGCCCGGCGGCTCCACCAACGTCTTCGCGCGCGCCCTGGGGCTGCCGAACGACGCCGTGGAGGCCACCGGTGCCCTCCTTGACGCCCTGCGCGAGGGCAGTGAGCGCACGGTGGGCCTCGGCATCGCTGGCGGCACCCCGGGCACGGAGGACGAGGCCGTGCCGTCGCGCTGGTTCACGTTCTGCGCGGGACTCGGCTTCGACGGTGGAGTGGTCGGCAGGGTCGAACAGCAGCGGGAGCTCGGCAGGCGCTCGACGCACGCCCTCTATGTGCGCCAGGTGCTCCGCCAGTTCCTCGACGAGCCGCACCGCAGGCACGGGATGATCACGCTGGAGCGGCCCGGCGAGGACCCGGTGACCGATCTGGTGATGTCCATAGTCTGCAACACCTCCCCTTACTCCTACCTGGGCAATCGCCCCCTGTACGCGTCCCCGCAGGCCTCCTTCGACACCGGCCTCGACGTGCTCGGTCTGAAGAAGCTCTCCACCGCCGCGGTGGCCAGGTACGGCACGCAGCTCCTGACGTCGACGCCGGATCGCGGACCGCACGGTAAGCACGCGGTTACGCTCCACGACCTCACGGACTTCACCTTGCAATCGAAGGTCCCCTTGCCCCTCCAGATGGACGGTGACCACCTCGGGCTGCGGACGAGCGTGACGTTCACAGGCGTACGCCGTGCACTGCGTGTGATTGTGTGAGTGGAAGGGCCTAAAGTCCTTTCACTCGAACGTTTAGGCCAGGGTCCACCCCATGGAAGTACGGCTGTGACCCAGTCGACACTGAGGAATCAAAAAAAACTTTCCTGAAGGGGTTGTATCCGCAGCCGAGGTTTGCGAATCTCTACATGGCGATCGGGACGGCCCGCAACATCGGCCCCGCAGAGAGCCAGAACCCCTCCTCCACCAAAGGTCCACACCAGGCGACTGGTTGTCGGCCCTTCCCGTGCGGGGGGATTCGTGAAAGCGTTCACATTCACAAGCAACCCGCATGTAATACCAAGGAGAGGTAGCAGCCATGGACTGGCGTCACAACGCCGTTTGCCGCGAGGAAGACCCCGAGCTCTTCTTCCCCATCGGCAACACCGGTCCTGCGCTGCTGCAGATCGAGGAAGCCAAGGCCGTCTGCCGCCGCTGCCCCGTCATGGAGCAGTGCCTGCAGTGGGCGCTCGAGTCCGGCCAGGACTCCGGCGTCTGGGGTGGCCTCAGCGAGGACGAGCGCCGCGCAATGAAGCGCCGCGCCGCTCGCAACCGTGCACGCCAGGCCAGCGCCTGACGACCACGCCCCCCACGAGCCTGAGCTTGGCGGCGCGTACAGCGAGTACGCATCTCCCGCCCCCGAGCCGCAGCCGCGCAGTACCCCCGATGCGCAACGCAACGTGAGCAGTGAGCCCCGGACCACCTAGGTCCGGGGCTCACTGCTTTCGTCTGTGCGGCGCTTTTTGCGTCCGTGTGCGTACTTGCCCGTTTGCCGACGCTATTTGTCGCCGCGCACCGGTACGTCGAGGATGACCTGTGTGCCGCGCTCGGGGGCGCGGACCATGTCGAAGGTGCCGCCGAGCTCCCCCTCGACCAGGGTGCGCACGATCTGCAGGCCGAGATTGCCCGAGCGGTGCGGATCGAAGCCGTCGGGCAGTCCGACGCCGTCGTCCTGGACGGTGATCAGGAGCCGCGATTCCTTGCTGGTGCCGCCGCGGACCGCGGAGACCTCGACCGTGCCGGTGTCCCCTTCGCGGAACCCGTGCTCCAAGGCGTTCTGCAGGATCTCGGTGAGCACCATCGACAGCGGGGTGGCGACCTCGGCGTCGAGGATCCCGAAGCGGCCGGTGCGCCGGCCCGTCACCTTGCCGGGTGAGATCTCGGCGACCATCGCGAGCACCCGGTCGGCGATCTCGTCGAACTCCACGCGCTCGTCCAGGTTCTGCGAGAGCGTCTCGTGGACGATGGCGATCGAGCCCACCCGTCGTACGGCCTCTTCGAGCGCCTCGCGGCCCTTGGCGGAATCGATTCGGCGGGCCTGGAGACGCAGCAGCGCCGCCACCGTCTGGAGGTTGTTCTTCACCCGGTGGTGGATCTCCCGGATGGTCGCGTCTTTGGTGATCAACTCGCGCTCGCGGCGGCGGAGTTCGGTGACGTCGCGCAGGAGTACGAGCGAACCGATGCGCGGCCCCTTGGGCTTGAGCGGGATCGCGCGGAGCTGGATCACGCCGTCGCCGCCCTCGATCTCGAACTCGCGCGGCGCCCAGCCGCTGGCGACCTTGGCGAGCGCCTCGTCCACGGGACCGCGGGACGGCGCGAGTTCGGCCGTCGCCGTGCCCAGGTGGTGGCCGACGAGATCGGAGGCGAGGCCGAGGCGGTGGTACGCGGAGAGCGCGTTCGGCGACGCGTACTGGACGACGCCGTCGGCGTCGAGCCGCAACAGACCGTCACCCACGCGCGGCGAGGCGTCCATGTCGACCTGCTGCCCGGGGAACGGGAACGACCCCGCGGCGATCATCTGCGCGAGGTCGGACGCCGACTGGAGGTAGGTCAGCTCCAGGCGCGAAGGGGTGCGCACGGTCAGCAGGTTGGTGTTGCGGGCGATGACGCCGAGGACGCGCCCTTCCCTGCGTACGGGGATGGACTCGACCCGCACCGGAACCTCCTCGCGCCACTCCGGGTCGCCCTCGCGCACGATGCGGCCCTCGTCGAGGGCGGCGTCCAGGAGGGGGCGGCGGCCGCGCGGGACCAGGTGGCCCACCATGTCGTCCTGGTAGGAGGTGGGGCCGGTGTTCGGCCGCATCTGTGCCACGGAGACATAGCGGGTGCCGTCGCGCGTGGGGACCCAGAGCACGAGGTCGGCGAAGGAGAGGTCGGAGAGCAGCTGCCACTCCGAGACCAGCAGGTGCAGCCACTCGAGGTCGGAGTCGCCGAGGGCGGTGTGCTGGCGTACGAGTTCGTTCATGGAGGGCACGCGTGCGAGCGTACCTTTCGCTCTCCGCGGGGCCGCTCCCCCGACGTTTCCGCCGGTGGGCCGACGGCCGTCCTGCGGCGCGGTGAGGGGCCGCGCGCTGCCCGACGAGCCGCGGCGCCAGGGGCGGGACCCTCAGCCCGCCCACGGCACCGCAGCCCTTCAGGTGCATCGGCCGCCAGAATGTGCGGTACTGGCCGCCGATCGGGAGGCTCCGGCGCGGTCAGGGCAGAGAGCGCCGGCTCCTCGGTCCACCCTCCTGTGCGGGGAGGGCGGATGCTTTACCCACGCATTGTGGACTAGACCATTCTCCTATGTCTACGCGTCGGCAGATGTTTGTTGTCGTCTCTTCCTCCGAGTGTCAGGTTCCCTTCTCCGACAGTCGGCCCTGTGGCCACGCGCGCATGGCGAGATCGGCGACCGCCTCCAGGTCCTGCCTCGTGGCGCCATCCCTGGCCTGCTGCGACATGCCCTGGAAGACCGCCGCCACATAGCGGGCGAGGGCCTCGGGGTCGGTGTCGTCGGGCAGCTCCCCCGCCGCGACGGCCGCGCCGACGCGGGACGCCATGGCCGCCACGTTGGCGTTGCGGCGCTCGCGCAGGGCCTCCTCCACCTCCGGCGTCGTGCAGTTGGTGGCCGCGGAGATGACGAGGCAGCCGCGGGGGTGGGAGGGGTCGGTGAACTCGGCCGCGGCCTCGTGCAGCAGCCGCGAGACGGCGGCGTGCGCCGTCGGCTCCTCGTCGAGGGCGCGGCCGCCGAAGGCGCCGTGGGTGAGCCCGTACCGCACGACGACCTCGTCGAAGAGCGTCCGCTTGTCGCCGAACGCGGCATAGAGGCTCGGGGCCCCGATGCCCATGACGCGGGTGAGGTCGGAGACCGACGTCGCCTCGTACCCGTTCTCCCAGAAGGTCCGGATCGCCTGCTCCAACGCCGTCTCACGGTCGAAGGAGCGGGGGCGTCCACGCTGTTTCGTCGCCATGGAGTGAATTGTATAGCGGGCACTAGTAAATGAGATCGGGATCGGATACGGTTTTTTCTGTAGCGACCACTAGAGAAAGAGGGGGCGCCTGGTCATGGGTGCATCTGCGGGCAGGCTTGCGGGAAAGACGGCGCTGGTCACGGGCGGCAGCCGGGGCATCGGCCGCGGGATCGCGGAGCGGCTGGGACGCGACGGGGCACGGGTCGGCGTGCACTTCGGCAGCAACGAGGTCGCGGCGAAGGAGACCGTGACCGCGATCGAGGACGCGGGCGGATCAGCCTTCGCGTTCGGCGCGGAGCTGGGGGTGCCCGGTGACGCCGAGACGCTCTGGACGGAGTTCGACCGGCACGCGGACGGTCTGGACATCCTGGTGAACAACGCGGGCATCGGGCTCTACGCCCACGCGGGAGAGGTCCAGGAGGCGGATTACGACCGGGTGTTCGGGGTCAACGCCAAGGCGCTGTTCTTCGTCACCCAGCAGGGACTCGGCCGGCTGCGCGACGGCGGACGCATCATCAACATCTCGTCGGGAGTCACGCGCATCGCCTTCCCCGTCACCGTGGCGTACTCGATGACGAAGGGCGCGGTGAACGTCCTGACGCACACCCTGGCCCAGGAGCTCGGCCCGCGCGGAATCACGGTGAACGCGGTCGCGCCGGGCATCATCGGCACGGAAATGATGGACGGCGTCCCCGAGGATCAGCGCGCCGAGATGGCGGGGTACTCGACATTCGACCGCATAGGCACACCCGCCGACGTGGCGGACATCGTCTCGTTCGTGGCCTCGCGGGACGGGCGCTGGATCACCGGTCAGTACATCGACGCGACGGGCGGGTCGATGCTGGGCCTGTGACCGGGGCCGGATGCGCGGGCCGGCGCCTCCCGGTCAGCGCGTCTCCGTCACCTTCGCGAGCGCCCTGGGCGAGTCGGGGTCCTGGCCGCGGGCGATGGTGACCTCATAGGCGAGCAGTTGCAGGGGGATGATCTCCAGGATCGGCTGGAGCTCCTCGGGGACGCCCTCGGTCGGCAGGACGAACCCGGCCGACGCCTGCTCGACCTGGGCCCTGGGGCCGATCACGACCAGATCGGCGCCGCGGCCGCGCAGCCGGTCGAGCACGGGCTGGAGTGCCGCGCCGCCCCGGCCGTCCGTGACGACCGCGATGACCGGCGAGATGTTGTCGACCATGGCCAGCGGGCCGTGCAGGAGGTCGGCGCCGGAGTAGGCGAGCGCCGGGATGTAGCTGGTCTCCATCAGTTTCAGGGCCGCTTCCTTCGCGGTCGGATAGCCGTAGCCACGGGAGGTGATCACCATGCGGTCCGCGAAGCGGTAGCGCGCGGCCAGGTTCTTGACCTCGCCCTGCCGGTCGAGGAGTTGGGCCGCCAAGTCCGGCAGGGACGCGGCGGACCCGGCGTCGTCGCCGGGTCCGGCGAGCCGTTCGACGAAGAGATGGAGAGCGAGGAGGGACGCGGTGTACGTCTTCGTCGCGGGGAGCGCCTTCTCCGGTCCCGCGAGGATGTCGATGTGGTGCTCGCAGACGGCGGCCAGGGGTGAGTCCGGGTTGTTGGTCACGGCCAGGGTGATGGCGCCCGCCTCGCGCGCGGCCTGGGCGGAGGCCACCAGATCGGGCGAGCCGCCCGACTGGCTCACGGTGACGACGAGGACGTCCCTGAGGTCGGGCTTGGCTCCGTAGGCCGTGATGGTCGACATCGAGGTCAGGCCGCAGGGCAGCCCGAGGCGTACTTCCAGGAGGTACTTCGCGTAGAGCGCGGCGTGGTCGGAGGTGCCGCGGCCGGAGAGCAGGACGAACCGGGGCTTCTTCTCGGCGACGCGGCGCGCGGTCTCCCGGATCTCGGGGGCGCCGGTGTCGAGGATGCGGCGCAGGACCTCGGGCTGCTCGGCCATCTCCCGGCACATGATCCGGCCCGGCTGCTCGCTCTGCGGGTCGTGCCCGGCCTGCGGGTCGCGCCCGCCCTGCGGAGTCATGGCGGTCATGCCTCCCACTCTCCCTGCTCGGGGCCGGGGGCGCCTCTGCTGCGGGCTGCGGGGCGAGGGGGAGGCGGGGGTAGGGGCAGGGCGGGGAGAGCGGGCAGGGATGCCGTCCGGGGTCCGGGTGGGTGGCGCGTGCTCGACGGCCGCTCGACGCGCACTCGACCCGCGCTCGACCCGCGCTCGACGGGCGGACGTGGTGTGGAGAGCCGAGCATGGACCGCAGGAATCGACTGTTCTGGCGGCACAGCTCTGCTAGATTGGTCTATACCACCAGTCCTCTTGAGCCCCTCTCCAGATCGGCAGGCCCAGCGTGGAAGTTGTCATCGTCCCGGACGCCAAGGCAGGCGGCGAGCTCATCGCGGAGGCCATGGCCGCCCTGGTGCGCCGTAAGCCTGACGCCCTGCTCGGTGTCGCCACCGGATCCACCCCGCTGCCCATCTACGAGGCGTTGGCCGCCAAGGTCGCCGCCGGTGCCGTGGATGCCTCGCGTGCGCGCATCTGCCAGCTCGACGAGTACGTCGGGCTGCCGGCCGGGCACCCCGAGTCCTACCGTTCCGTGGTCCTGCGCGAGGTCGTCGAGCCGCTCGGGCTGAACGAGACGTCCTTCATGGGCCCGGACGGCAGCGCGGACGACGTGCAGGCCGCCTGCGAGGCGTACGACAAGGCGCTGGCCGAGGCCGGTGGCGTCGATCTGCAGCTGCTCGGCATCGGCACCGACGGGCACATCGGCTTCAACGAGCCGTGCTCCTCGATCGCCTCGCGGACGCGGATCAAGACGCTGACGGAGCAGACGCGGGTGGACAACGCGCGCTTCTTCGACGGCGACATCGAGCAGGTCCCGCACCACGTCATCACCCAGGGCATCGGGACCATCCTGGAGGCGCGGCACCTGGTGCTGCTCGCCACGGGTGAGGGCAAGGCGGACGCGGTGGCCGCGACGGTCGAGGGTCCGGTGGCCTCGGTCGTGCCGGCGTCCGCGCTCCAGCTGCACCCGCACGCCACGGTCGTGGTGGACGAGGCCGCGGCCTCCAAGCTGAAGCTCGCCGACTACTTCCGGCACACCTTCGTCAACAAGCCCGACTGGCAGGGCATTTAGGTCTGTAGGCCTAGGAGCCGTACGGCACGCGTACGGCATACGAAGAGGGGCGCTCCCGGTCGGGAGCGCCCCTCTTCGTATGCCGTATGCGGGTCCTTGCGACCGTCCGCGATCAGCCGCGCGTGATCGCCTCCGCCGCCGCCTCGCCGCACACCCGGGCCGCGCCGCGCGTGGCGACGTGGAGGGCGCCGGTCGGGGCCGACTGCGGGACGCCCATCTCGACCACCACGGTGTCGGGGCGGGCCGAGACGAGGGTCTTCAGGGCGTCGGACATCCACGTGTGCCGGTGGGCGTCGCGGACCACCGCGACGATGCGCCGGTCGCCCGCGGCGGCGAGCGCCTTGTCGCCCGATCCTTCGCCGGAGTAGCTGCCGGACTCCGTGCCGGGCAGCAGCCGCTCCAGCGGGGCGGCCAGGCCCCACGGGGTCTCGTCGCCGACCGCGATGTTGGCGACGGGGCTGAAGGCGGCGACGTAGGGGGCCTCGGTGACCGGGGCCGCGTAGGTCTCGCCGCGGGTGACGGTCAGTGCGCGGCGGGCCGCGACCAGGCCGATCTCGGTGTCGGGCGCGCCCCCCGAACGACTGGCCGCGCCCGACACCGAGGTCCAGCTCGCCAGCGCCCGCACGCGTGCGGCCGCGTCGGCGAGGCGTTCCTCGGACAGTTCCCCGGTGCGGACCGCCTCGACGAAGGCGTCCCGCAGCCGCAGCACGGTCCCCTCGTCGGAGGGGCCGCCGCCGGTGCAGATCGCGTCGGCGCCCGCGGCGATGGCGAGGACACAGCCGCGTTCGAAGCCGTACGTCCCCGCGATGGCGTGCATGTCCATGCCGTCGGTGACGATCAGGCCCTCGTAGCCGAGTTCCCCGCGGAGCAGGTCCGTGAGGATGCGGCGGGAGAGGGTCCCCGGGTTGTCGGGGTCGAGGGCCGGGGCAAGCACGTGGGCGCTCATCACGGCGCGCGTACCCGCGGCGATCGCGGCGCGGAACGGCGCCAGGTCACGGGAGTCGAGCACGTTCCTGTCGACGTCGATGAGCGGCACCGAGTGGTGCGAGTCGACGGCGGTGTCGCCGTGTCCGGGGAAGTGCTTGGCGGAGGTGGCGACGCCGGAGGACTGCAGGCCCTCGACGTAGGCGGCGGTGTGCCGCGCGACCAGGAGGGGGTCGGATCCGAAGGACCGTACGCCGATGACCGGGTTGTCCGGGTTGGCGTTGACGTCCGCGGACGGCGCCCAGTTGAAGTTGATGCCACAGGCGGCCAGGCGGCGGCCGAGGTCGGCGGCGACCTCGCGGGTGAGGTCGGGGTCGTCGACGGCGCCGAGCGCGTGGTTGCCCGGGTAGGAGGAGCCGGTGCGCACCTCCAGGCGGGTGACGTCGCCGCTCTCCTCGTCGATGGCGATGAGGAGGTCGTCGCGCTCGGCCTTCAGCTGCGCGGTGAGCGCGGTGACCTGCTCGGCGGTCCGCACGTTGCGGCCGAAGAGGCTGACGGAGGCGAGGCCTTCGCCGATCCGGCGGCGCACCCAGTCCGGCACCTCGGTGGTGCCGTCGAAGCCGGGCTGGAGGACGGTCAGGGCGTTGCGGGTGAGCGTGTCACCGGCGTGGGTGGTGGAGGTCGTCATGGTGCGGCGTTATCCCTTCACTGCGCCGTCGGTCAGGCCGCTGACGGCCTTGCGCTGCAGGAAGACGAAGAGGATCAGGATCGGGACGGCGAAGAGCGAGGCGGCCGCCATGGTGGCGCCCCAGTCGTCGCCGAATTGGGTCTGGAAGCTGGAGAGCCACACCGGCAGGGTCTTGGACTCGGCTTCCTTGTTGAGCACGAGGACCAGCGGGAACTCGTTCCAGGCGGTGATGAAGCCGAAGAGCGAGGTCGACATCAGGCCGGGTGCGAGCAGCGGCAGGATCACGCGGCGGAAGGCCTGCATGCGGGTGCAGCCGTCGACCATGGCGGACTCCTCCAGCTCCTTGGGTACCGCGGCGACGAAGCCGCGCAGCGTGAGGAGCGTGAAGGGCAGGATCATCACCATGTAGAAGAGGGTCAGCGGGATCAGGCTGTTCAGCATGTCCGCGTCGCGCACGATGATGTAGATCGCGATGACCATGACTTCCCACGGCGCCATCTGCGCGAGCATGAAGCCGATGATGAAGCCGCGCCGGCCCTTGAAGCGCATCCGGGCCAGGGCGAAGGCCGCGGTCACGCCGATGATGAGCGAGAAGAGCACGGCGAGGAGCGTGACGATGAGGGAGTTGCCCGCCATCGTCCAGAAGTGGTCGGCCTTCACCGCGGTCTTGAAGTGTTCGAAGGTGGCGTTGGTCGGGAACCAGACCGGGTCCTCCGCGATGATGTCGCCGGTCGGCTTGAAGGCCGTCGCGAACATCCAGTACACGGGGAAGACGCAGAAGAGGAAGATGACGACAGCGACCAGGTTGGGCCACAGGCGGCCCATCAGCGAGCGCTTCACAGCTCGTCCTCCTCTTGCTTGAGCACGATCCGCAGGTAGAACGAGGTGATGGCCAGCAGGATGACGATGGTGAGCAGCGCGATCGCGGCACCCATGCCGAAGTGCTGGTTGCCCATGCCCTCGATGTAGGCGTAGACGGGCAGGATCTCGGTGAGCCGGTCGGGTCCGCCCTCGTTGATCGTGAAGACCTGCACGAACGCCTTGAAGACCCAGATGATCTCCAGGAACGTCGTGGCGTAGAGGAAGGGCCGCAGGTACGGCAGCGTGACCTGGGTGAACTGTTTCCAGGCGCCGGCGCCGTCCAGCGCGGCGGCCTCGTACAGCTCCTTGGGGATGGTGGTCGTGGCGGCGTAGAGGTTGATCGCCACGAAGGGGATGGACATCCAGACGATGAGCAGCAGGACGACGAAGAACGTCGAGTACTGCGTGGCCAGCCAGTCGTGGTCGGCCATCGACTCGAAGCCGATCTTGGCGAGCACCCAGTTGACGACGCCGAAGCGCTGCGCGAACAGCCACTGGTAGACGGTGCTCGCCGCGACGACGGGCATCGCCCAGGCGAGGACGAGGCCGAGCAGCAGGAACGTGCGCATCTTCCGGCCGAGGCGCGCGAGCAGCAGTCCCACGAGCGTGCCGAGGACCATGATCAGTACGACGTTGACGGCGGTGAAGGCGACCGAGCGTCCGGTGACCCGCCAGAAGTCCTCGCCGGTGAGGACCTCCTTGTAGTTGTCGAATCCGTTCCACTCGGTCAAGTGCAGAATGAACTGCCGCATGTTGAGGTTCTGGAACGACAGGACCCCGTTGTTGACGAGCGGCCAGCCGAGCAGGAGCAGGGTGACGACGATCGCGGGGGCAAGGAGCAGATAGGGCGCCAGGCCGGTGAGACGTCCTGGGGATCTGTGCGGCCCGACCGGCCGTGGTCCGCCGTCCGGTGTCTGCACCTCCGTCGGGCCGGAGGGCGGCCGTTCGGTCTTCTGCACGGTCATGCTCGCCATCTCTTTCGTGGGCAACGCGAAGCGCTGGGGTCAGCGCGAGGCGCCTGGGTCGGCGCGGGGCGCCGGGTCAGCGCGGGGGCGCTGTGGGCGGCGCGGGAGGACGCGGGGTGCGCATGGGTACGCCGGGGGCAGCGGGGTCGTGTCACCCGCCGCCCCCGGCAGGGCACGCGTCCTTACTGCTTCTGCGCCAGGCGCTTGTTGAGCTCGCCCTCGACCTGCTTGGCGGCGGCGGCAGGCGACTTACCGTTGAGCACCGCGGTCATGTAGTTCTTGATCGGGTTCGGCGGGTTCTCGACCGCGCCCCACTCCGGGATCAGCGGGGTGGTGCCACCGTGGGCGGTGGCGGGGGCGGCGGCCTCGGCGGCCGGGTTGCCCTTGAGGTTGGACTCCAGCGCCTTCTTGTTCGGGATCGTGCCGCCTTCCTTGGCGAACTGACCCTCGAACTTGTCGGACAGCGCGATCTTCAGGAACTCCTTGGCGAGCTCCTGCTTCTTGCTGGTCGCGGCGATGGCGAGGTTGGAGCCGCCGAGGAAGACGCCCTCGGGCTTGTCGGCCGTGGCGCCGGGGATCGTGAAGAAGCCGATGTCCTTCTCGATCTTCGGGTTGGCCTTGATGGCGGTGGGCGCTTCCCAGCTCATGCCGATGAAGGCGCCGGTCTTGCCCTTGGCGAAGACCTCGGCCTGCTGCGGGGTGGCCTCGTCCTTGTTCTTGGGGGCCTTGGAGAGGTCGGCGAACTCCTTGTACGTCTTCATCGCCTTGATGACCTTCGGGTCGTCCAGGTTGGAGACGTACTTGTCGCCGTCCTTCTTGACCAGCTCGGCACCCTCACCGATGGTCAGGCCGACGAAGTGGTACCAGTTCTGGCCGGGCAGGTAGATCGGCTCGGCGTCGGTCTTCGCGCCGATCTGCTTGAGGTCCTTGAGGAACTCGGCGCGGGTCTTGGGAAGCTCCTTGATGCCGGCGTCGGCCCAGATCTTCTTGTTGTAGACCACGACGCGGTTGAGGACGAACCACGGGGCGGCGTACTGCTTGCCGTCGATGACCGAGGCCTTGTTCATCGACTCGGTCCAGTCGGCGCCGATCGACTTCTTGAGGTCGTCGAGCTCGGCGAGGCCACCGGTCTTGGCGTACGCGGCGGTCTGGGTGTTGCCGATCTCGAAGACGTCGGGCGGGTTCTCCTCGGAGAGGGCGGTGGTCAGCTTCTGCTGGATGCCGTTCCACTGCTGGACCTCGAACTTGAGCTTCGCGCCGGTCTTCTTCTCGAAGGCCGCCGTGACATCCTTCTGCCACTGGTCCGGCGTCGAACCGTCCATCGCCCAGAGCGTCAGGGTCTCGCCCTTGAAGCTGTCGGCACCCCCGGCCTTCTTGTCGTCGTCGTCACCGCCGCACGCCGCGACCGAGACCAACATGCCCGCGACACCGATGGCCGCTATGAGCTTGCGCTTCACGTCACCCTCCTCAAGGGATGCCAGTCAACCCCCCACCCGCAGCGACCAAATGGACCGAGATCTGCCCGTGGGACTGGAACCTGGTCTTTAATGGTGTAGACCAGTACGGGGAGCTTGGCCTAGACCTTTAGGGGTGTCAAGGGTGTATAAGAAGGGCTGTCGCGTCCGTTATCGGACCGACACCTGAGCAGGCGGAGTCTGCTCGGCCCGTACCGTGCCACGATGTGAGCCGCGACAGACGGAGGAGCCGGTGACGGCAGCAGCACAGGAGCCGGACCAGGGTGCCGCGCGCAGAAGGTCCCCCCGGACAGCGAGCTCAGGAGGAGCGCCGGTGAGGGGCACCGGCCGGGAGACGGGTGGGCGGAACATGGGCACCGAAGCGGGTGGCACGGGGACCGACGTGGGCGCGTCCACGGAGGGTGCGAGCGTCGGACGCACCGCGCGCGTACCCAAGTACTACCGCCTCAAGCGTCACTTGCTCGATATGACGGAAACCCTGCCCCCCGGCACCCCCGTCCCCCCGGAGCGCACCCTCGCCGCCGAGTTCGACACCTCGCGTACGACGGTGCGCCAGGCCCTCCAGGAGCTGGTCGTCGAGGGCCGCCTCGAACGCATCCAGGGCAAGGGCACCTTCGTCGCCAAGCCCAAGGTCTCGCAGGCCCTCCAACTCACCTCGTACACCGAGGACATGAGGGCCCAGGGCCTTGAGCCCACCTCGCAGCTCCTGGACATCGGCTACATCACCGCCGACGACACCCTCGCCGGCCTGCTCGACATCAGCGCGGGCGGCCGGGTCCTCAGGATCGAGCGGCTGCGCCTGGCCAACGGCGAGGCGATGGCCATCGAGACGACCCACCTCTCCGCCAAGCGCTTCCCCGCGCTGCGCCGCTCCCTGGTCAAGTACACCTCGCTCTACACCGCGCTCGCCGAGGTGTACGACGTGCACCTCGCGGAGGCCGAGGAGACCATCGAGACCTCGCTGGCCACCCCGCGCGAGGCCGGCCTGCTCGGCACCGACGTCGGCCTGCCGATGCTGCTCCTGTCCCGGCACTCGCTGGACGGCGCGGGACAGCCCGTGGAGTGGGTCCGCTCGGTCTACCGCGGCGACCGGTACAAGTTCGTGGCCCGCCTCAAGCGCCCCACGGACTGATCCGGCACCACCGCCCCCGAGGGCCCTCCCGCCCATCGCACCCTTCCGAGGTCTGGCGCGGATCACTTCGCTGCTCTAGGTTCCTCCCGTCATCGCATGGTGAACGGGAGGACGGCCCGGTGCGCACAGCGAATCCTCGAACCATCGTCATCTGGTCCCTCGTCGCGCTGGTCGGCGCCGCGGGCTGGACCGTTCTCGCCCTCGCCCGCGACGAGGAGGTGTCGGCCGTCTGGATGGTCGCGGCGGCCCTCGGCAGCTACGCCATCGCGTACCGCTTCTACTCCAAGTTCATCGCGTACAAGGTGCTCAAGGTCGACAGGACCCGGGCCACCCCCGCCGAGCGGCTCGACAACGGCATGGACTTCCACCCGACCGACCGGCGGGTGCTGCTCGGCCACCACTTCGCCGCGATCGCGGGCGCGGGGCCGCTGGTGGGGCCCGTACTCGCCGCGCAGATGGGGTACTTGCCCGGCACCATCTGGATCATCGTCGGCGTGATCTTCGCGGGCGCCGTGCAGGACATGGTCGTGCTGTTCTTCTCCACCCGGCGCGACGGCAAGTCGCTGGGGCAGATGGCCCGCGAGGAGATCGGCCCGTTCGGCGGGGCCGCCGCGCTGCTCGCCACCTTCGCCATCATGATCATCCTGCTCGGAGTGCTGGCGCTCGTCATCGTCAACGCGCTCGCCGAGTCGCCGTGGGGCACCTTCTCCATCGCGATGACCATCCCGATCGCCCTGCTCATGGGCTTCTACCTGCGTGTCCTGCGGCCGGGACGGGTCAGCGAGGTCTCCCTGATCGGCATCGCCCTGCTGCTGCTCGCGCTGGTCGCGGGCCGCTGGGTCGCCGAGTCCTCGCTCGCCGACACCTTCACGCTCGCGCCGTCGACGCTGGTGATCTGGATGGTGGCGTACGGCTTCATCGCCTCGATCCTGCCGGTGTGGATGCTGCTCGCGCCGCGCGACTACCTCTCCACCTTCATGAAGATCGGCACCATCCTGCTGCTCGCGCTCGGTGTCGTGCTCACCCTGCCCACGCTCAAGATGGACCCGGTGACCGACTTCGCCTCGCGCGGTGACGGCCCGGTCTTCGCCGGATCGCTCTTCCCCTTCGTCTTCATCACCATCGCCTGCGGGGCCCTCTCCGGCTTCCACGCGCTGATCTCCTCGGGCACGACGCCGAAGATGATCCAGAAGGAGACGCAGGTCCGGATGATCGGCTACGGCTCCATGCTGATGGAGTCGTCCGTCGCGGTGATGGCGCTGGTCGCGGCGAGCATCATCGACCCGGGCCTGTACTTCGCGATGAACGCGCCCGCGGGCGTCATCGGCGACACCGTCCAGGAGGCGTCGAAGGCCGTCGCGGGCTTCGGGTACTCGATCTCGCCGGCCGATCTCGCGCAGGCCGCCAAGAACGTCGAGGAGTCCTCGCTGCTCTCGCGCACGGGCGGCGCGCCCACCCTCGCGATCGGCGTCTCGGAGATCTTCTCGAAGGTCACCGGCGGCTCGATGCGCGCGTTCTGGTACCACTTCGCGATCATGTTCGAGGCGCTGTTCATCCTCACCGCGCTCGACGCGGGCACCCGGGTGGGCCGCTTCATGCTCCAGGACATGCTCGGCAACCTCTACAAGCCCTTCAGGAACGTGAGTTGGAAGCCGGGCCTGATCCTCACCAGCGCCGCGGTCACCGGCCTGTGGGGGTACTTCCTGTGGGTGGGCGTGCACGAGCCGCTCGGCGGGATCAACCAGCTCTTCCCGATCTTCGGCATCGCCAACCAGCTCCTCGCCGCCGTGGCGCTCGCCGTCTGCACGACGCTGCTCGTGAAGTCCGGACGCCTCAAGTGGGCCTGGATCACCGGGATTCCGCTGGTCTGGGACGCCACGGTCACGCTCACCGCGAGCTGGCAGAAGGTGTTCTCCAGCGATCCGCGCGTCGGCTTCTTCCAGCAGCGCTCCAACTACCAGGACGCCATCGACGCGGGCAAGGTCCTGCCGCCCGCCAAGACCATGGACGACATGCACACCGTGGTCACCAACTCCACGGTGGACGGCGTCCTTTCGGCCGCGCTCGCGCTGCTCATCGTCGTCGTGATCGCCGACGCGGCCCGGATCTGCGTCAAGCACGTCCGGCATCCCGCGGCGTCCCGGCTGAGCGAGGCACCGTACGTGGAGTCGAAACTGTCCGCGCCCGACGGGCTGTTCCCGACGCGCGAGGAGAAGCGGGAGCTCACGCCGTGACGTGGGTGCTGCGCGGGATGCGGTGGGTGCGCTGGTACGCACGGGAGTTGACCGACGAATCCGCGTACGACCGCTATGTCGCACACGCGCGAAGGGAGCATCCAGGCGTATCCGTACCGTCCCGCAGGGAGTTCGAGCGAATGCGGACGGACCGCCAGGAGTCGGACCCGCGACAAGCGTTCCGCTGCTGCTGAGCAGGCATGTTGACCCGTCCGTTATCCGGACGGGGGTTCCATAGATCAAGACTCTCGCTTAGATTTCCCGCACATCAAGCAGGGGATGAGCGAGGGAGCGGAGCCGTGACATGTCTGATGCGCCTGAAGTGAACCGACCGGTGGTCACGCCGGTCCGTGTGGTCATCGCCCTCTGTCTTGTCGCGCCGTTCGTCGCGATGCTCTGGGTGAGCTCCTACGCGAAGATCGAACCGACCTTCATCGGCATCCCGTTCTTCTACTGGTACCAGATGCTGTGGGTGCTCATCTCCACGGCGCTGACGATGATCGCGTACAAGCTGTGGCAGCGCGACCAGCGGATCCGCAAGGCCGAGGCCCGGCAGCTCCAGGAAGGTGCCGGACGATGAACGTGCTCGCATCGGGGACGGGCGGCGTCAACGGCGTCGCGCTCGGCGTCTTCATCTTCTTCTTCATCGCCGTCACGGTGATGGGCTTCCTCGCCGCCCGCTGGCGCAGGGCCGACAACGACCAGAGCCTGGACGAATGGGGCCTGGGCGGACGGTCGTTCGGCACCTGGGTCACCTGGTTCCTGCTCGGCGGCGACCTGTACACGGCGTACACCTTCGTCGCCGTCCCCGCGGCGATCTACGCGGCGGGCGCGGCCGGCTTCTTCGCCGTCCCGTACACGATCCTCGTCTACCCGCTGATCTTCACCTTCCTGCCGCGCCTGTGGTCGGTCTCGCACAAGCACGGGTACGTGACCACGTCGGACTTCGTCCGCGGCCGCTTCGGCTCCAAGGGGCTCTCGCTGGCCGTCGCGGTCACCGGCATCCTCGCCACGATGCCGTACATCGCGCTCCAACTGGTCGGCATCCAGGCCGTCCTGGACGTGATGGGCGTCGGCGGCGGCCCCGACACCAACTGGTTCGTCAAGGACCTGCCGCTGCTCATCGCCTTCGCGGTGCTCGCCGCCTACACGTACTCCTCGGGGCTGCGCGCCCCCGCGCTGATCGCGTTCGTGAAGGACGGCCTGATCTACCTCGTCATCATCGTCGCCATCATCTACATCCCGATCAAGCTCGGCGGCTTCGACGACATCTTCGCCAAGGCCGGTGACGCCTTCGCGCAGACCAACCCGGCCACCGACAAGCCGCGCGGCGCGCTCGCGCCCGCCGAGGCGGGCCAGTGGACCTACGCCACGCTGGCGCTCGGCTCGGCCCTCGCGCTGTTCATGTATCCGCACTCGATCACGGCGACGCTCTCCTCCAAGAGCCGCAACGTGATCCGCCGCAACACCACGATCCTGCCGCTGTACTCGCTGATGCTGGGACTGCTCGCGCTGCTCGGCTTCATGGCGATCGCGGCCGGGATCAAGGTCGACAACGGGCAGTTGGCGATCCCCCAGCTCTTCGAGGAGATGTTCCCCGACTGGTTCACCGGCGTCGCCTTCGCCGCGATCGGCATCGGCGCGCTCGTGCCCGCCGCCATCATGTCGATCGCCGCGGCGAACCTCTTCACCCGGAACATCTACAAGGACTTCCTCAAGCCCGACGCGACGCCCGAGCAGGAGACCAAGGTCTCCAAGCTGGTCTCGCTCATGGTGAAGGTGGGCGCGCTGGTCTTCGTCCTCGGCATGGACAAGACCGTCGCGATCAACTTCCAGCTGCTCGGCGGCATCTGGATCCTCCAGACGATGCCCGCGCTGGTCGGCGGCCTGTTCACCCGCTGGTTCCACCGCTGGGCGCTGCTCGCGGGCTGGGCGGTCGGCATGGTCTACGGCACGCTCGCCGCGTACGGCGTCGCGTCGCCGACGCAGAAGCACTTCGGCGGCTCGTCCGACACCATCCCCGGCATCGGTGAGATCGGCTACATCGGCCTCACCGCGTTCGTCCTGAACGTGGTCGTGACCGTGGTCCTCACCTTCGCCCTGAAGGCGCTGAAGGCCCCCGAGGGCGTCGACGAGACGTCGCCCGGGGACTACACGGCGGACGCCGGCGACCCCGGCGTCGCCACCGAGCTGCCGAAGGCGACGGCGGGCGCCGGGCACTGAACCGTTCGACAGGTACGACGACGGGCCGCCGGAAAACCGGCGGCCCGTCGTCGTACCCCTGTTGCACACTTCGCCGCATGGACATCACGATCAGACACGCGCGTCCCGACGAGTACGAGGCGTTGGGCGACCTCACCGCGGGGGCGTACCTCGCCGACGGACATCTGAGCCTCGGGGCCGACGACCCCTATCTGACGGTGCTGCGGGACGTGGCGGGGCGCGCGGCGCAGGCCCAGGTCCTGGTGGCCGCGGCGGACGAGGAGCCGCTCGGCTGCGTGGCCTTCGTCCCGTCCGGCGGTCCGATGGCCGACATCGCCCGGGACGACCAGGCGGAGATCCGCATGCTGGCCGTCTCCGCCGCGGCGCGCGGCAGGGGCGCGGGCGAGGCGCTGGTGCGGGAGTGCCTGCGGCGCGCCAGGGACGCGGGCCGCACGGGGCTCGTCCTGTCCACCCAGCCCTCGATGCACGCCGCCCACCGGCTCTACGGGCGCCTCGGCTTCGTACGGACCCCGGAGCGGGACTGGCAGCCGATCCCGGACCTGACGCTGCTCACCTACGAGTTGACGTTCTAGGACACTCCTCGCAGAGCCACCCGCACGACCGCCCGTTCGGTGCCGACACAAGATGTGGGCCTGCTTCAGAAACCCGGCACAAGATGTATGCTCGTGCTCGCTGCCGTCGCAGGGGAATCCGGTGCAAGTCCGGAACTGTCCCGCAACGGTGTATGTGTACGTCTTTGTCGTACCCGCAAGTCCGAGGACCTGCCGGCAGCGCACCCGAGCCGTCCGGCCCGGGTGCCGACCGTCCGGGCCTCGTGGAGTGGGCCGGTGGACGCGGTACGCCGCCCTGCCCGGGTGCGCCCGTGCACCATTCCCTCCCCTGGCCCAGAGCCGAGCGAGGGAGAGCTCCACGTGACCATCGCGCCTGCCGAACCTGCGTCAGCGACGACCACGCCGACCGCCGAGGGTACCGACGGGCCAGGGACCGCGCTGCTGCGGACCCTGACCGACCTCACCGCCGACCTCCCCGACGCCGACCCCGGCCGGGTGGCCGCCGCCGCGCTGCGCGGCAGGTCGGCCCGCGCCGACGTGGCCGAGCTGCGGGAACTGGCGACCGAGGCGGCCGCGGGGCTCATCTCCGAGGACCCCGCGTACTCCAAGCTCGCCGCCAGGCTCCTGTCGATCGGCATCCGCGAGGAAGCGGCCACGCAGGGCGTGCACTCCTTCACCGACTCCGTCGCGGTCGGCCACCGCGAGGGCCTGATCGCCGACCGCACCGCGTCCTTCGTGACCGCGCACGCGGCCCGGCTCGACTCGCTCGTGGACGCCGCGCTCGCGGACGGCGCGGACTTCCGTTTCGGCTACTTCGGCCTGCGCACGCTGCACAGCCGCTACCTGCTGCGCCACCCCATCACCCGGCAGGTCATCGAGACCCCGCAGCACTTCATGCTGCGCGTGGCGAGCGGCCTGGCGGAAGACGGCAGCGCCCGCGCCCTGGACGAGGTCGCCGCGCTGTACCGCCTGATGAGCCGCCTGGACTACCTGCCGTCGTCGCCGACGCTGTTCAACTCGGGCACCCGGCACCCGCAGATGTCCTCCTGCTACCTCCTCGACTCCCCGCTGGACGAGCTCGACTCGATCTACGACCGCTACCACCAGGTCGCGCGGCTCTCCAAGCACGCGGGCGGCATCGGCCTCTCCTACTCGCGCATCCGTTCGCGCGGTTCGCTGATCCGCGGCACCAACGGGCACTCCAACGGCATCGTGCCGTTCCTCAAGACCCTCGACGCCTCGGTCGCCGCGGTGAACCAGGGCGGGCGCCGCAAGGGCGCGGCCGCGGTCTACCTGGAGACCTGGCACTCCGACATCGAGGAGTTCCTGGAGCTGCGCGACAACACGGGTGAGGACGCGCGCCGCACGCACAACCTCAACCTCGCGCACTGGATCCCCGACGAGTTCATGCGCCGGGTCGCCGCCGACCAGGACTGGTCGCTGTTCTCGCCGGCCGACGTGCCCGAGCTCGTCGACCTGTGGGGCGAGGAGTTCGACGCCGCCTACCGCAAGGCGGAGGCCGCGGGGATCGCGAAGAAGACCATGCCGGCCCGGGAACTGTACGGCCGCATGATGCGCACCCTCGCGCAGACCGGCAACGGCTGGATGACCTTCAAGGACGCCGCCAACCGCACCGCCAACCAGACGGCGGAGCCCGGCCACACGGTGCACTCCTCCAACCTCTGCACGGAGATCCTGGAGGTGACGGACGACGGGGAGACGGCCGTCTGCAACCTCGGCTCGGTCAACCTCGGCGCCTTCGTCGTCGACGGCGACATCGACTGGGAGCGCCTCGACGAGACGGTCCGCACCGCCGTCACCTTCCTCGACCGCGTCGTCGACATCAACTTCTACCCGACCGAGCAGGCCGGGCGCTCCAACGCCAGGTGGCGCCCGGTGGGCCTCGGCGCGATGGGCCTCCAGGACGTCTTCTTCCAGCTGAAGATGCCGTTCGACTCGCCCGAGGCGCGGGCCCTCTCCACCCGCATCGCCGAGCGCATCATGCTCGCTTCGTACGAGGCGTCCGCGGACCTCGCCGAGCGCAACGGCCCGCTGCCCGCCTGGGAGAAGACCCGCACCGCGCGCGGCGTCCTGCACCCGGACCACTACGGCGTGGAGCTGACCTGGCCCGAGCGCTGGGCGGCCCTGCGCGAGCGGATCGCCACCACCGGCATGCGCAACTCGCTGCTCCTCGCGATCGCGCCGACGGCCACCATCGCGTCCATCGCGGGCGTGTACGAGTGCATCGAGCCGCAGGTCTCCAACCTCTTCAAGCGCGAGACGCTGTCCGGCGAGTTCCTCCAGGTCAACTCCTACCTGGTGCAGGAGCTCAAGCGGCTCGGCGTGTGGGACGCGCAGACCCGTGAGGCGCTGCGCGAGTCCAACGGCTCGGTGCAGGGCTTCACCTGGGTGCCCGAAGAGGTCCGCGCGCTGTACCGCACCGCGTGGGAGATCCCGCAGCGCGGCCTGATCGACATGGCGGCCGACCGCACCCCGTTCCTGGACCAGGCGCAGTCCCTGAACCTGTTCCTGGAGACGCCGACCATCGGCAAGCTCTCCTCGATGTACGCCTACGCCTGGCAGCGGGGCCTGAAGACCACGTACTACCTGCGCTCGCGCCCGGCGACGCGCATCGCCCGCGCGGCCGGCGGCTCCCAGGCCACCGCCGCGGCCCCCGTCCCCCAGCAGGTGAGCGACCCCGACGCGATCGCCTGCTCCCTGGAAAACCCCGAGTCCTGCGAGGCCTGCCAGTAATGTCCAGCACCACCAGCTCCGCCAAGAACCTGCTCGACCCGGGCTTCGAACTCACCCTGCGTCCCATGCGCTACCCGGACTTCTACGAGCGCTACCGGGACGCGATCAAGAACACCTGGACCGTCGAGGAGGTCGACCTCCACTCGGACGTCGCCGACCTCGCCAAGCTCTCGCCGGGCGAGCAGCACATGATCGGCCGCCTGGTCGCGTTCTTCGCCACGGGTGACTCGATCGTCTCCAACAACCTGGTGCTGACGCTCTACAAGCACATCAACTCCCCCGAGGCGCGGCTCTACCTGAGCCGTCAGCTCTTCGAGGAGGCCGTGCACGTCCAGTTCTATCTGACGCTGCTCGACACCTACCTGCCCGACCCGGAGGACCGCGCCGCCGCCTTCGACGCGGTCGAGGAGATCCCCTCGATCCGTGAGAAGGCCGAGTTCTGCTTCAAGTGGATCAACGAGGTCGAGAAGCTGGACCGCCTGGAGACGCAGGCCGACCGCCGGCGCTTCCTGCTCAACCTGATCTGCTTCGCCGCGTGCATCGAGGGCCTGTTCTTCTACGGCGCCTTCGCGTACGTCTACTGGTTCCGCAGCCGCGGTCTGCTGCACGGCCTCGCGACCGGCACCAACTGGGTGTTCCGCGACGAGACGATGCACATGAGCTTCGCCTTCGACGTGGTGGACACGGTCCGCAAGGAGGAGCCCGAGCTCTTCGACGACGCGCTCGAGCAGCAGGTCACCGACATGCTGAAGGAGGCCGTCGAGGCCGAGCTGCAGTTCGCCCGCGATCTGTGCGGCGATGGCCTGCCCGGCATGAACACCGACTCGATGCGCGAGTACCTCCAGTGCGTCGCCGACCAGCGTCTTCAGCGCCTCGGCTTCGCGCCGGTCTACGGCTCGGAGAACCCGTTCTCCTTCATGGAGTTGCAGGGTGTGCAGGAGCTGACGAACTTCTTCGAGCGGCGGCCCTCCGCGTACCAGGTCGCGGTCGAGGGTTCGGTCTCCTTCGACGACGAGTTCTGAGCCTGGCGCAACCGGCTCCCGGTGTGCCCGCCCCGTCACGGGGGGTGGGGTGGGCACACCGCTCGGTCAGCGCGCTTCGGCCCGCAGGACGAGCCGCTTGGGGTGCAGCGTGATGCCGATCCTGGTGCCGGTGTCGGTCTCGTCGACCGGCGTCAGGCGCCACTTCGGAGCCACCGTGCCCAGGATCAGGGCCAGTTCAGCGAGGCTGAAGTGGTCGCCAGGGCACTTTCGGTTGCCGACGCTGAACGGCATCATCGCGAACTCCGGGACCTCTGAAGCGCGTTCCGGATTCCAGCGGTCCGGGTCGAACTCCAAGTGCCGCTCGAAGGAACGCGGGTCGCGCTGCATGGCGTACACGCTGTAGACGATGTCGGCGTCCGCCGGAATGCGATAGCCGCCAAGCTCGGTTTCGGCCACGGACCTGCGGGTGAATATCCAAGCCGCGGGTCGTATACGCATGGCCTCCGTGACGACATTGCGGAGGTGCCGCAGCTCGCCCAGGTCGGCGAATGTGATCGCCCGCCCCTGCGCCACGGAATTTACCTCTTCAACCAACCGCCTTTCCTGCTCCGGGTGTTCGGTCAGCAGATGGAAGGCCCACGCCAGAGTCGACGCCACATTCTCGGCTCCCGCGACGACCAGGGAAACCACGTGGTCGTGGATCTCCTGATCGCTTATCGGCGCCCCGGATTCGTCCGTGGCCCGCAGCAATTCCGCGAGCAGGTCGTCCGGTCCCGGGCCCGCCGCACGGCGCTCGGCGACGATCTCGTCGACGATCGCGTGCAGATCGGCGAGCGCGCGCTCGAAGCGCCGGTTGGCCGGGGTCGGCACGCGGTACAGCGGCCCGACCGAGAGCACCATCCGGCGGTAGAGCCCGTCGAAGACGGTGTGCAGCGACGCGCTGATGCGGTCCGCCTTCTCGCCGATGGAGTCGACCTCCAGGAGCGAGCGGGAGACGATGCGCACCGCCGTGCGGAACATCTCCGCGCCGACGTCGACGGTGCTCCCCGGCTCCCAGCGGGCCGCCGTGGCGCGCGCCTCCTCCTCCATCACCTTGGCGTAGTCGGCGATCCGCTCGGGCCTGAACGCGGGCTGCATCATGCGGCGCTGGCGCCGGTGCAGCCGGCCGTTGCTGGTCGCCACGCCCTTGCCGAGGAGGACCTCCAGGGTGTCCCAGAGGGGGCCGCCGACGATGTACTCGGGGTTCTTCAGCATGGCGCCGACGAGTTCCGGATCGCACACCGCGTACGCCGTTTTGGGTCCCAGCCTGATCCGTACGAGATCCCCGTGGTCGCGCAGCGCGGCGAGGAATCCGAGCGGGTCACGCACCAGGTTCCAGGCGTGGCCCAGCAAGGGCGCTCCCCCGCCGACGAGCGGCGGGGTGCGCAGCGGGCCCGGTCCTGACGCGGCGGGGGCGGGTATCGCGGATTCGACGCTCATTCCTCACCTACCAGTTCGTTTTCCGCCACGGTGCTTTCCGTGACGTAGGGGGGTATGGACCGGTCGTCCCAGCTGTCCACGCGATAGCGGCCGGATTCGTGGTGGAACCAATAAACGGAGGAGAACCAGTTCCGCATATTGAAGACGCACGATTCCACCGCGTCCGCGAGTTCCCTTCCCTCCGTGGTTCCCTCCACCAACTTCGCGGCGAATACGTGGACTTCTTCCTCGGCCGCGATGAATTCCGTGACGCATCGGGTGACGCGCCTGTGGACCTCCGCGACCGCCTCTTCCAGCGTCATCTTCTCGTGGTGGATGAGACTGATACCGAGATTGTGCAGTTCGTCTCCCGCGAGTTCTTTCGGCAGTGAGCACAGGTCGTTGTACCAGGCCGAGAAATCCTGGGTCGCGAGTGCCGCCCGCCGGTATGCGGGGTGTTTGCGCACGGGGCGCGGCAGCTCGTACCGCGCGGTGGGTTCGAGCAGGTCGATCCACGCCCAGTGCGCGAACGTGAGGCGGCGCAGCTCGACGTACGCCTCGACCGTGGGCACCGTGCCGGTGCGCCGGTTCCTGAACTCCTGGTCGTACGCCTCGATCACCGGGTGGAAGTGCCGGGCGAACCTGGCGTTCCAGCTGGGACCGAGGAACGAGTAGAGCCGCAGGACGCAGTCCGCGAACCCCGCGACCAACGGGTCCCTGTGGTGCAGGTACTGCCGCGGTTCGTGGAGGGTCGCGTGCAGGCCCCGGCACAGCCACCGCCACTGTGCCGCCCTGCCGTGCACCGAGTCCCTGTCGTGCCGGTCGTCCCATGCGAAGAACCAGCTGCTGAGGTCGGCTATCGCGCTGAGCAACTCGTCCGGCGCGCCAATGTAGTAGCCCGCCACCAGGTCGGTGTAGCACAGGCTGTCCGCGTACCGCTCGACCTTGTCCGGAGGCATGAGCCGCATTTCGCGGAGCCAGGTCCTGGACTTCTCCTGAAGCTTTGGCCAATACGGATGCAGACGGCGAGGAAACTCCGCCTCGATCACCGGAACGGCCAGCGCCGGTGGGACGGATACCGTCTGTGTGTGTGGCTGTGTCTGTGAAGTGCTCCCGGAATATGCAGGCACGAACAAACCCCTTTCAGCCGCCTGTGGACCCACGCCCCTCCCGCCGTGCCGGGCGCGCGCCGTTGCGTATCCCCGCGCTTTCCATTCAGCACCACAACTGACCGTTCAGGGAACAGATTTGCGCCATTCACTACCCCCCAGTGCCGAGAACCTCCCCTTACGTGACTGAATATGGATCACTGACAGCCGGTTTTGCTCGCACATCCGATCGGCTCACGGCAACGGCCCCTGGTCAGGGAGTAGTTCCCGACCAGGGGCCGCTCGTGTCACGCGGTGCCCACGCCTCTCAGGCGTCGCGCACGTCAGTCATTCGGCACCACGGGGTAGCGCGGCGTGCCCTCTTCCATCTGCCGCAGCGCGTCCTTGCGCTCCCGCTTGGACAGCCTGTCGATGTACAGGTAGCCGTACAGGTGGTCCGTCTCGTGCTGGAGGCAGCGTGCGAAGTAGCCCGTACCGCGCACCTTGATCGGGTTGCCCTGCTCGTCCTGGCCGCTCACCTCGGCGTAGTCGGGCCGGGCCAGCGGGGCGTACGCGGTCGGCACGGAGAGGCAGCCCTCGCCCGAGTCGTCCAGGCTGCGCTTCTCCGCGGGCAGGTCCTGGAGGACCGGGTTGCAGACCACGCCGACGTGGCGCACGCCCTCGTCGTCCATGCAGTCGTAGACGAACACCTTCAGGTCGACGCCGACCTGATTGGCGGCGAGGCCCACGCCCTGCGCGACGCGCTGGCTCGCGAACATGTCGTCGATGAGCTTCGCGAGGTCGGCGTCGAAGGCGGTGACGTCCTTGCACTCCTTGTGCAGGACCGGATTGCCGACGACCGTGATCGGCCGGGAGGTGCCGCGCTCACGGAAGGCCGTCTCGCGCTCCTCGCAGTCCTCCGTGTCGATGACGAAGCCCTCGTCGTCGACGGGGAGCACCCCGCCGGAGGTCTGCTGCTCAGTGTCCTGCGCCATGTCCGCCGTACGCCTTCCTTGAAGCCCTCACGAGTTTGTGCCGGTACAGCCTACGGCGAAGTGGCCGGGGACCTCCTCGGGTCCGCGAAGCTCCCCGCCGGCCCGCCGTCCGCTCAGCAGACCTCTTCGAGGTCCCGCCAGTCGCGGGAGTCCGGGCTGTCCGCCACCCAGCCGTCGAGCAGGCCGCGCACCAGGGCGGCGGGCGCCGCGATGCCGCACTCGCGCTCGGGCACCCAGACCGCTCCGGGGCTGCGGTGGCCGAGCGGGCCCGGGTGTCCGGGCTCGCTGTGGTCGTGCGGGTCCAGGTGCTCGCCGTCGCCCTCGTCGCTCGGCATCCGGGACTCCGAGCACATCCGGCACAGCAGGCGCACCGAGGACGACCAGTCCTCGGCGGCGAAGCCGGCGTCGGCGGCGAGCTGCTCCAGGGCGTCCCTGTCCGCCTCCGTGGCGGCCTCCAGGAGCACCACCCAGGTCGGCACGGGCGAGGGCGCCCAGAGCTCGATCTCGTCGAAGACGGGGTAGGAGTGGCCGGCCGCCGTCGTCCGCTCGCCGTGCGGGACGCCGTCGTGCAGCACGACCTCGCCCCAGCGGCGCCCGGAGGAGGGCAGCGGGATGGACAGGAGCTCGATGCGGGCCGGGTCGAGCCTGCGGCCCCAGACGACCTCGGCCTCGCCCTCCGGCGAGAGCCGCACGGCCGCGCTGCCCAGCTCCATGCCCGTGGGCTCGCCGGACGCCGCGACGCCGCCGGGCACCCGCAGCCCGTACGCCTGCCAGGCGCGGCGGGCCAGCGGCCAGTCCTGGAGCGCGGTCGCCGCGATGCCGACGTTCCACCAGTCGGGGGCGCCCGCCGAGCGGTCGAGGAGCGCGACGGCGCGCAGCCCCGCGGCCCGCGCCTGCTCCCAGTCGTGCCGGAACTTGTGCAGGAGCGCGAGATTGAACCAGGACTCGGACAACCAGGGTTCGAGATCCGCCGCGCGCGTGAGCAGTGCCCCCGCGTCCTCGTACCGGCCGTCGCCGATCAGCGTGAACGCGCGGTCGGTCGCCTGCCGCCATGAGGCGGAGGGCCGGTGCCGTCCCTTGCCGAAGATCCTCACGATTCCCGCCTGATTCCCGCCTGTCACGATTTCTGGAACTCACATCCTCAGAGGGCGCGGCGTCGGGGTCCGTGCCCCCGTGCACCCTCTGCTTCGCATCCAACCACGTACGGTCGGACGGCCGCTCATTACCCATGGGTTACCCAGCCCTGGCCCGCCTCAGGCCCGCCGTGACAGCACCCGTGCGAGGGACTCCACGACCTCGGGCTGGTAGTCGCGGCCGGTGGCGAGACGCAGCCGCTCCAGGGCCTGTAGCGGGCCGTCGAGGGACCCTGTGGGTCCTTCTCCCCGCGCCATCTCGTCGTACGCGTTCGCGGTGCGCACAATTCGCGCGGTGAGCGGCTGATCGCGGTACGGATCCGCCTGGCGCTCCACCACGACGGCGACCGCCGAGTCCACCCCTGTCTGACGCACCACGGCCCCGCCGAGCAGGGCTATCCGGCGCTGTTCCGGCTCGGGCAGGGCCGCGGTGGCGCCCGCGGGGACCGGGTCGACCAGGGAGAGCTGGCCGATGTCGTGCATCAGCGCCGCGTACTCAAGGACGACGAGGTCGGGCTCGGAGAGGCCCAGGTCACGCCCCACGGCCCTGCTGAGCCCCGCGACCCTGCGGGCATGCCCCTGGGGGGTGTACCCGGCGATCTCCGTCGCCCTGGCCAGCGACGCGATGGTCTGCCGGTAGGTCGCGCGGACGGCCGCGTACCGCCGGAAGGACAGCTGGGTGAGCAGCAGCGGGATGCTGAACACGGGCAGCGCCCACAGGCCCGCCACGGCCACCGCGAGCGCCATCACCGCGCCCGTCGCGCACACCGCGGAGCCGATGCCGAGCATGGCCCGCAGCTCCTCCCCCAGGAGCGGGCCGAACGGCCAGCCGGTGCGGGCGTGCGCCGTGGCCGCGGCGAGCACGGCGTCGCAGAGCGCGGTGAGCACGAGCAGCGCGACGATGACCAGCGCGAAGTACGGCCCGTGGCCGAACCAGTCCTTCAACTTCCCCGCGTTGTAGAGGGGCTGGAAGCACACGGCGGCGAAGCCGACGGTCAGCACGCGCCGCGCCATGTGGTCGGCAGAGGGCCCCTTGCCCAGCGCCACGTGCGGCACGGCGCCCACCAGGGCGGCCGCGACGACCACCGCGATCACCTGCGGGGCGCCGTGGTGCGTGGGCTGCCCCGCGTTCTCCCCCAGCAGGGCGTACGCCAGGGCCCCGGCGGCACCCAGCGGCGCGGGCTCCCGGTCCCTGGTGCTCCCCCACCGGGCCAGCTCCCCCAGCGCGACGAGCACCCCGAAGGCGAACGCGGCCTTCCCCTCGGTGACGCCGTGCCAGAGGGTCCACCCGAGCGAGAGGACGGCGAGGCAGCACGCAACCGTTGTGGGCAGGCGTCCCGCACGGCGGGACGGGTGGGCACGACCCCCGGTGCCGGGCAGCGGAACGGCGGCACTCACCACGGCACCGACCCGCGCACCGCGGGTGCGGGCAGAACCGGCGCGGGCGGCACGAGCCCCGTCTGGGCGGGGACGTCCGATGTGACCCCGGGATGCCACCCGTACCGCTCAAGCGCACGCGCCAGCGCGCCGACCATCGCGGGGTCGAACTGCGCCCCCGCGCACCGGGCGAGCTCCTCCAGGGCGACGGGGACGGGGCGGGCCCGCCGGTAGGACCGGGTGGACGTCATCGCGTCGAAGGCGTCCGCGACGGCCACCACCCGCGCGGACTCGGGAATCTGCGCCCCGGTGAGCCCGTACGGGTATCCGCTCCCGTCGATCCGCTCGTGGTGGTGCAGGATCGCCGCCCGCGCGTCGCCGAGGAATCCGATGCCGCGCACCATCTCGTGTCCGTACTCGGGGTGCAGCTCGATGACGCGCCGCTCCTCCGGTGTCAGGGGGCCTTCCTTGCGCAACAGCCTGGTGGGTACGCCGAGTTTGCCGACGTCGTGCAGGATGCCCGCGAACCGCAGGACCTCCACGCGCTCGTCGTCCATGCCCAGTTCGCGGGCGATGAGGACCGAGGCGCGGCCGACCCGTTCGCTGTGGCCGCGGGTGTACCTGTCCTTGAGGTCGACGGCCTGCACGAGCGCCCTGATGGTGGCCTGGTGGGCGGCGCGCTCGCGGTGGTACTGCGCGAACACCCAGCAGGAGACGCCCATCGGGAGGAGCACGAGCAGCCCGGCGGCGGGGCCGTACGGACTGGTCCACAGGACCGCCATCATCAGCCCGGCCAGGCCGTGCACGGCGACGGGCGCGAGCGCGCGCGGGAAGAGCCCCCGCCAGGCGAGGCGCGCGGGCACCCGCTCGGCGGTCACGGCGACCCCGCCGTCCAGGGTCGCGAGCACGGCGGAGAACGCGCAGACGGCGGCGCCCGCGGGGCCCAGGACGTACGGGAAGTCGGGCGCCGCGCAGGCGGCGGGCCCGCCGAGCGCCGCGTACACGCGCGCCGACGCCCAGGCGGCGACGGCGAGTTGGGCCGCGCGCCAGAGCCTGCGCACCCAGCGCGGATGCCGGTCGACGCGGGCGAGCAGCGCGCCGGGCACGGCGACGAGCGCGGCGGCCGACGGCGGCAGCAGGAACACCCCGGCGAGCAGCACGGGGAAGAAGGTGCCGAGGCCGCGCGGGGCGCGGCGGCCGACGAAGCGGCACCGGGTGATCTGCTCGCAGCCCGCGTAGAGCACGGCGAGCAGGACGACGGCGGTCCACGGCGTGCGGGCGCCGAGCGCGGGCGCGACGCAGGCGGCGCCCGCCAGGGCGACGCACAGGATGTACACGCGGGCCCGCGCCGGCACCGACCGCATGGAGGTCTCCTCCCCGTTCCAGGTCCGGAGACTAGAACGGCTGCCTTCCGGCCAGCACCCAGCGGCCGTGAATTAGCACGTTCGAGTGACCGGAGGGGAGAAGCGGGAGAACGAGGGCGGGCCACGACAGAAAATGTCGTGACCCGCCCTCGATGGTCAACTCACGCCGCTGGCACGGCGGTTCAGGGAGCGTCAGGCTTCGCCCGCCGCCACGTCCTGGGTGATGTCACGCTCGGGCACGGCCTGCCCCGAGCGGATCAGGTCGATGCGTCCCATCACCTTGGCCCGCAGGTCGACGGGGACGTCGTCCTGGCCGCAGCAGCGCTTCACCAGCTTCTTGACCGCCTGCTCGAGGCCGTACTTCTCCAGGCACGGAGAGCACTCCTCGAAGTGCGTCTCGAACTTGGTGCAGTCACTGTCCGGCATCTCGTGGTCGAGGAACTCGTAGAGATGGTCAAGGACTTCACTGCAGTCAGTCTCGTGCGGCTCTCCGCAGCTCATGAGCCCGAGCCTTTCGTTCCGTTCGACTCCCCGGCGCCCGCCGGGACGAGCCCGCGGTCACGGGCGTAGTCCTCCAGCATGCCGCGCAGCTGGCGACGGCCGCGGTGCAGTCGGGACATCACCGTACCGATGGGTGTCCCCATAATGTCCGCGATCTCCTTGTACGCAAAGCCCTCTACGTCGGCCAGATAGACCGCGATGCGGAATTCCTCGGGGATCGCCTGGAGCGCCTGCTTCACGTCCGAGTCGGGCAGGTGGTCGAGCGCCTGCGACTCGGCGGAACGCAGACCGGTGGACATGTGCGACTCCGCACGCGCCAGCTGCCAGTCCTCGATCTCCTCGGCGGCGCTGCGCTGGGGCTCGCGCTGCTTCTTGCGGTACGAGTTGATGAAGGTGTTCGTGAGGATGCGGTAGAGCCACGCCTTGAGGTTGGTGCCCTCACGGAACTGGTGGAAGGACGCGTACGCCTTCGCGTAGGTCTCCTGCACCAGGTCCTCCGCGTCCGCCGGATTGCGCGTCATGCGCAGCGCCGCCGAGTACATCTGGTCGAGGAACGTCAGCGCGTCCCGCTCGAAGCGGGCCGTGCGCTCCGCGGCCGTCTCGGACCTCTCCGAACCTTCTCGGGGCTGCTCCGCCTGGCCGTGCTCGGCCCCTGCGTCGGTCCCAGTGACCGGACCCACCTCCTCCAACGACGTGGTGAGGCCGAAAGCAGCCCCACTCGAATCGGAGGATAGACGACGATCCGCTCCCCGCGCCGCCCGAATAGGTGTGGTTTTGGGCGCGCTCAGCACCGTCCACTCCAGGTCAGACGACGTGGAGCGGTTCGGGCAGATGGTCGAACCCATGCGGCGGACTCCCTCTCGTACGAACAGCTTGTGACGGCGTTTGCCATCTGTTGTCGACAACAGAGGTCACCCGTCCAACATTCCCGTCCAGCGGGCCACCGCGTCCGTGATGCGCTTCACGGCCTCCTCCTGGGAGATGTCGGCCCGCTTGGGCACGGCGAACCCGTGATCGCCGTACGGGATTTCCGTCAGCTCGTACGTCCCGTCGGGGAACTCGGCGGGCTTGCCGAACGGGTCGTTGCCGCCCTGTACGACGAGGGTCGGCACGCCCGCGCCGAGCAGCTCGTCGGCGCGGGACTTCTCCGGCTTGCCCGGCGGGTGCAGCGGGAAGCTGAGGGCGAGCACGGCGGCGGCGCCCAGTTCGCCGGCGGTGCGGCAGGCGACGCGCGCACCGGCGCTGCGCCCGCCGGAGATCACCGGGAGCCCCCGCTTCGCCAGCACCGGCCAGATGCCCCGCCAGCCCACGTCCAGGGTCTTCGGCGCGGGCGCCACCTTCTTGCCCGCGACCCGCCAGGGCTGCTCCACCAGGGCGACGCTCACGCCGTGCGCGGGCAGCGCGGCCGCGATGGCCCGGAGGTCGCGGGCCTCGATGCCGCCGCCCGCGCCGTGGCTGACGGCCAGCAGGAGGCGGGCGCTCTTCCCGGGGGCCGGATGCCAGGTGATCCTCGCCTCACCGGCGTCGGTCGGCACGGTCTCGCTCTGCACGGTCTCGCTCTGCACGGTCTCGCTCTTGGTCACCTGAGCAGGGTGCCAGAGCGGGGCGCGGGAACCGGGCGTCCGTGCGCGGTCAGAAGAGCGTGCCCTCCTCGGGGCCCTCCAGCTCCTTCAACAGCTCCGGGCCGTTGTTGCGGACGTTGCTGACGGCCGTGGCGACCGGGTAGGCGCGCATCAGACCGTGCGGCGGCGGCTCCAGGAGGGTGCGCAGGTCCTCGACGTCCGTGCGGGCGGGGTCGAGCCAGGCGTCCCAGCGGTCCGGCGTCAGCATCAGTGGCATCCGCGGGTGGATGTCGGCGAGCGAGCGCGGGCCCTCGTCGGGACCGGCCGCGAGCGGTGTGGTCTCCGCCTCCGTGGTGATCACCGTGCACGTCACCCACCAGGCGAGCGGGTGCTCGTCGGGCAGGGTCTTGTCCCGCCAGAACTCGTAGAGCCCGGCCATGGCGAAGACCGAGCCGTCGGCGGGCGTCACGAAGTAGGGCTGCTTGCGCGGCCTCTTCTTCTTGCCCTCGACCTCGAGCTGCCGCTCGTCGGGCGCGGTCACCCACTCGTAATAGCCGTCGGCGGGCAGGACGCAGCGGCGGGTGGCGAAGGCGCGGCGGTAGGACGGCTTCTCGTGGACGGTCTCCGCGCGGGCGTTGATCATCCGGGCGCCGCCCTCGGGCGTCTTGGCCCAGGAGGGCACGAGTCCCCACTTCAGCGTGCGCAGCTGGCGAACCGGACGCGGGTCCTCGGCGTCTTTGAGAGCACGGTCGAGGACCGCGTAGACCTCTTTGGTGGGCGCCACGTTGAAATCGGGGGCCAGGGCCTCCTCGGGCTCCCACTTCTCGATCTCGAAGATTCCTGCGAGATCCTCGGGCCTACGACTGGATGCATACCGTCCGCACATACGTGCCAGACTGCCAGACCGCGTACGACCAGAGGGAGCCGTCCGAGCAATGGAAAGCACCGCCAACGCCAGCCTGCCGGACCTCTGGGACCGCGTCTTCGGCACCCAGGCCGCGCCGGAGCAGTGGCTGGTGATCGCGGCGGGCGTGGTGGCCCTCGCGGTCGTCGTCCCGCACAACGTCTGGCGCGTCGCCCGCAACGCCATCACCATCGCGCACGAGGGCGGCCACGGCCTGATCGCCCTGCTCACCGGGCGCCGCCTGGACGGCATCCGGCTGCACTCCGACACCTCGGGCCTGACCGTCTCGCGCGGCAAGCCCACCGGCATCGGCATGATCCTGACCGCGGCCGCGGGCTACACCGCGCCGCCGCTGCTCGGCCTCGGCGGCGCGGCCCTGCTCGCGTCGGGGCGGATCACGGCGTTCCTGTGGATCGCCACCGCGCTGCTCGCTCTGATGCTGGTGATGATCCGCAACGCGTACGGCGCCCTGACCGTGATCGTCGCGGGCGGCACCTTCCTGGTCGTCTCCTGGCTGGCCACGACGGACGTGCAGGCGGCCTTCGCGTACGCCGTGGTGTGGTTCCTGCTGCTGGGCGGCGTGCGTCCGGCCTTCGAGCTGCAGTCCAAGCGCAGGCGCGGCGGTGCGGGCGACTCGGACGCCGACCAGCTGTCCCGGCTCACCCACGTGCCCGCGGGGATGTGGCTCTTCCTCTTCCACGCCGTCTCGCTGTGCTCCCTGATGGGCGGGGCCCGCTGGCTCCTTGACGTCTGATCGGGGGCACGGCCAGCCACTAAAGTGAGGGCATGACCGAAACCCCGGCGCACACCGCCCTCTGGCCCGCCCCGCACGCGAGCGGAGCCGTCACCGCGACGGTCCACGTCCCCGGTTCGAAATCGGTCACCAACCGCGCGCTCGTCCTCGCCGCGCTCGCCGCCGAGCCCGGCTGGCTGCGCCGCCCGCTGCGCTCCCGCGACACCCTGCTGATGGCCGGCGCGCTGCGCGCCATGGGCGTGGGCATCGAGGAGGGCGTGGGCCCGGACGGCTCGGGCGAGGCCTGGCGCGTGATCCCCTCGGGCCTCCAGGGCCCGGCCACGGTCGACGTCGGCAACGCGGGTACGGTCATGCGCTTCCTGCCCCCGGTCGCCGCCCTCGCCGACGGGCCGATCCGCTTCGACGGGGACCCCCGTTCGTACGAGCGCCCGCTGACCGGCGTGATCGACGCCCTGCGCGTGCTCGGCGCCCGCATCGACGACACCACGCTCGGCAGCCCCGGCGCCCTGCCGCTCACCGTGCACGGCGGCGGCGCCCTGGAGGGCGGCCGGGTCGAGATCGACGCCTCGTCCTCCTCCCAGTTCGTCAGCGCCCTGCTGCTCTCGGGCCCGCGCTTCAACCAGGGCGTGGAGGTGCGGCACGTGGGCGGCCCGCTGCCGTCCATGCCGCACATCCGGATGACCGTGGACATGCTGCGCGCGATCGGCGCCCAGGTGGACACCCCGGAGTCGGGCGGCGAGCCGAACGTGTGGCGGGTCACCCCCGGCGCCCTGCTCGGCCGCGACCTGACCGTCGAGCCCGACCTGTCGAACGCGCAGCCGTTCCTGGCCGCCGCCCTGGTCACCGGCGGCACGGTCACGATCCCCGACTGGCCCGCGCACACCACGCAGCCCGGCGACGCGCTGCGCCGGATCTTCACGGAGATGGGCGGCTCCTGCGAGCTGACCGAGCAGGGCCTGGTGTTCACCGGCTCCGGCTCGGTGCACGGCATCGACGTCGATCTCAGCGAGGTCGGCGAGCTCACCCCGGGCATCGCGGCCGTCGCCGCGCTCGCCGACTCCCCCTCCACGCTGCGCGGCGTCGCCCATCTGCGCCTGCACGAGACGGACCGCCTGGCCGCGCTCACCAAGGAGATCAACGAGCTGGGCGGTGACGTCACCGAGACCGCCGACGGCCTGCACATCCGGCCGCGCGGGCTGCACGGCGGCGTCTTCCACACCTACGACGACCACCGCATGGCGACCGCGGGCGCGATCATCGGCCTCGCGGTGCCGGGCGTGGAGATCGAGAACGTCGCGACGACGGCGAAGACGCTCCCTGACTTCCCCGACCTCTGGACCGGAATGCTCGGGAACTGACGGGCGGATCGAGAGCCATGCGCCGCTACGGCAAGAACCCCGACGAGGACGACATCCGCGTCCGCCCCAACCGCAAGGGCAACCGCCCCCGCACCCACATCAGGCCCAAGCACGAGGACGCGTCCGAAGGGATGGTCCTCACCGTCGACCGCGGGCGGCTGACCGTCCTGGTCGACGACCGGATCGTGATGGCCATGAAGGCCCGCGAGCTGGGCCGCAAGGCCGCCGTGGTGGGCGACAGGGTCTCGGTCGTCGGGGATCTGTCCGGCAACAAGGACACCCTCGCGCGGATCGTGCGGATCTCGGAGCGCAGCTCGGTCCTGCGCCGCACCGCGGACGACGACGACCCCTACGAGCGCGTGGTGGTGGCCAACGCCGACCAGCTCGCCATCGTCACCGCGCTCGCCGACCCCGAGCCGCGCCCGCGCCTGATCGACCGCTGTGTCGTGGCCGCCTACGACGGCGGGCTCGAACCGATCCTCGTCCTGACCAAGTCGGACCTGGCCCCCGCCGACAAGATCCTGGAGACGTACGCCGCGCTGGACATCCCCTATGTGGTGACCAGCCGCGAGGAGTTCACCGACGGCGCCGAGCTCGCGCAGGTCCACGAGCTGCTCGACGGGCGCGTCACCGCGTTCGTGGGCCACTCGGGCGTGGGCAAGACGACGCTGGTCAACGCGCTCGTGCCGAAGGAGCGGCGGCGCACCACCGGGCACGTCAACGCGGTCACGGGCCGCGGCAGGCACACCACCACGTCGGCCCTCGCGCTCCCTCTGGCGGGCGCGGGCGGCTGGGTGATCGACACTCCGGGCGTACGGTCGTTCGGGCTCCACCATGTGGACCCGTCGCGCGTCATCCTCGCCTTCCCCGACCTGGAGCCGGGGACGGTGGACTGCCCGCGCGGGTGCAGCCACGACGAGAAGGACTGCGCCCTGGACGCCTGGGTGGCCGCCGGGCACGCCGACCCGCAGCGCCTCTACTCACTGCGCAGGCTGCTCGCAACGCGGGAGCGACGCGACGGCGACTGAACTGCCCGTTGTTTGCGCCGTACCGGCATAGGTAAATGCATAATCGCACCAAGCCGGATTCAAGCCAGACGAAGCGGTCGCGGAGCGTATACGGGTACGGGAGGCAGGGACATGGCGTGGCTGCTGGTCATCGTGGCGGGGATTCTTGAGACCGGCTTCGCGGTCTGTCTGAAGCTCTCGCACGGGTTCACCCGGCTCTGGCCGACGATCGCGTTCGCCTGTTTCGCGCTCAGCAGCTTCGGTCTGCTGACGCTCGCCCTGAAGAAGCTGGACGTCGGGCCCGCGTACGCGGTCTGGACGGGCATCGGCGCCGCGGGCACCGCGATCTACGGCATGGTCTTCCTCGGCGACCTGGTCTCCACGCTGAAGCTCGTCTCGATCTCCTTCGTGATCATCGGCGTGATCGGGCTCCAGCTGTCCGGCTCGGCGCACTGAGCCCTCCTCAGACGACCTCCCGCACCCGCGGGAAGTGGCAGGCCGCCGTGTGCGATTCGCCGTCCGGGACGCCGTCTCCTGCGCCGTCCCCGGCCACCGGCACCTCCCGCTCGCAGCGCGCCCGGTCCGCATCCCGGCCGAGCGCCGCGTAGACGGGGCAGCGGGCCCGGAACCGGCAGCCCTCGTGGCGCCGGGTCGGGCTCGGCGGATCGCCCGCGAGCAGGATCCGGGTGCGCGCCCGCTCGCGTACGGGATCGGGCACCGGCACCGCGGACAGCAGCGCCTGCGTGTACGGGTGGCGGGGCCGCTCGAAGACGTCGGTGACCGCGCCGGTCTCCACGGTGCGGCCCAGGTACATCACGCTCACCCGGTCGGCGATGTGCCGCACCACCGACAGGTCGTGCGAGACGAACAGGAACGCGAGGCCCAGTTCGGCCTTGAGGCGTCGCAGCAGATTGAGCACGCCCGCCTGCACCGACACGTCCAGGGCCGAGACCGGTTCGTCCAGGACGAGCAGCTCGGGCTCCACCGAGAGCGCCCGCGCGATGCCGACGCGCTGGCGCTGCCCGCCGGAGAACTCGTGCGGATAGCGGGTGGCGTGCGCCGGGTCGAGGCCGACCTGGGCGAGGAGTCCGGGGATCCGGGCGGCGATGTCCCGCTTGGCCACGCCCTGGGCGCGCAGCGGCTCGGCGACGATGTCGCCGACCGGCAGCCGGGGGTCCAGGCTCGCCTGCGGGTCCTGGAAGACGATCTGCACCCTGCCCCGGGCGGCCTGCCGCTCCGCCCTGCCCCACGCCCCCACGGGCCGCCCGAAGAGCTCGATCTCCCCGGCCTCCGGCGCCGCCAGGTTCAGGAGTTCGAAGAGCGTGGTCGACTTCCCCGATCCCGACTCGCCCACCAGGGCCAGGGTCTGGCCGCGCCGGATGTCGAGGTCGACGCCGTCGACGGCGTACACGCTGCCGACCCGCCGCTTGAAAGCGGCGCCCTTGAGCACCGGGAACGTCTTGGCCAGGCCGCGCACCCGCAGGACGGGCGCGCGGTCGTCGGCGACCGGGACGGGGTCGGGCAGCTCCGGCACCGGGAACACGTCCAGTGGCCCGAGCCGGCCCGCCGCGACCTCGTCGGCCCGCACGCACGCCACCTCGTGGTCGGCGCCCGCGGCGGCGAGCGCGGGCGCGTCGCCCTGGCCGCAGCGCTCCTGGGCCAGCGGGCAGCGCGGCGCGAACGCGCACCCCGCGGGGTGCTCGGCGGGTGCGGGCGGCGTGCCGGGCACCGGCACGAGGACCGCGGGCCCCGCGCCGTCCACCCGCGGCACGGCGCCGAGCAGGCCCAGGGTGTACGGCATCCGGGGCCGTGCGAACAGCTCGTCGACCGGCGCCGTCTCCACGATCCTGCCCGCGTACATCACCGCGACCCGGTCCGCGGCGCCCGCGATCACCCCGAGGTCGTGGCTGACCAGGAGCAGCGCGGCGCCGGTCTCGCGTCGTGCGGTGTGCAGCACGTCGAGGACCTGGGCCTGGATGGTGACGTCGAGCGCGGTGGTCGGCTCGTCGGCGAGGATCACGTCGGGGTCGTTGGCGACGGCCATCGCGATCATCGCGCGCTGGCGCATGCCCCCGGAGAACTCGTGCGGGAACGACCGGGCGCGCGCCCGGGGTTCGGGGATCCCGACCAGGTCGAGCAGGTCGACAGCACGCTCGCGCGCCGCCTGCCCGGACACGTCCTGGTGGGCGCGGACCGCCTCGGCTATCTGGTCGCCGATCCGGTGGACCGGCGTGAACGCGGACAGCGGGTCCTGGAAGACCATGCCGATGCGGCCGCCGCGCACACGGGAGAGCTCGCGGTCGCCGGCACCGAGGAGTTCCGTGCCGGCCAGGCGCACCGAGCCGCCCACCGCGGCGTGGTCCGGCAGCAGTCCGAGGACGGCGAGCGCGGTCGCGGACTTGCCCGAGCCCGACTCGCCGACCAGGCCGAGGACTTCGCCGCGGCGCAGGTCGAAGCCGACGCCTCGTACCGCGGGGGCGTCCCCGAAGTCGACTCTCAGGTCGCGCACTTGGAGTACGGGGGCGCTGCTGGGGGCCTCGGGTGCGCTCGTCATCGGTGGTCCTTCCGGCGCTTGGCGCGCTTGGTGCGTGCGGTCGGGTCGAGGGCGTCGCGCAGTCCGTCGCCGACCAGGTTGACCGCGAGTACGAAGAGCACCAGCAGGCCCGCGGCGAAGAAGAACATCCAGGGGTAACTGAGCGCGGCCGCCGTGTTGTTGGCGATCAGCGTGCCGAGCGAGATGTCCGGGGGCTGCACGCCGAAGCCGAAGTAGGAGAGCGCGGTCTCGCTCATCACGGCGCCGCCGACCGCGATGGTCGCGTCGATGATGAGGAAGGAGGCGATGTTCGGCAGGACGTGCCGCCAGATGACGCGGAACGGGCCCACGCCCATGTACACGGCGGCGCGCACGAACTCGCGTTCCTTGAGCGAGAGCGTCATGGATCGCACCACGCGCGCGGTGATCATCCAGCCGAAGACGGCGAGCAGCCCGACGAAGGCGAGCCAGCCGCCGCTCTTCAGGCGCGGCGAGACGATCGCGATGATCAGGAAGGCCGGGAAGACGAGCAGCAGATCGACCAGGAACATCAGGATCCGGTCGGCCCAGCCCCCGAAGTACCCGGCGCAGGCCCCCACCAGGGCGGCCACGCCCGTCGCGAAGAACGCCACGAGCAGGCCGATGACGAGCGACTTCTGGAGGCCGCGCGCGGTCTGCGCGAAGACGTCCTGGCCGATCCGGTTGGTGCCCCACCAGTGTTCGGCCGAGGGCCCCGAGCGCAGGGCGGTGTAGTCGATCTCGCTGTACGTCCAGCCGCAGACGTGGGGGCCGACGAAGGCGAGCAGGAAGAGCAGCACGAGCACCGTGCCCCCGGCGAGCACGCCGGGGCCGCGCAGGAAGCGGCGGGTGCGGACAGCGGCGGTCATCGGACCGTTCCCATCAGGTCGTTCCCATCGGGTCGTGCCGCCCTCACGCGTGGCGTACGCGCGGGTCGAGCGCGGCGTGCAGCAGATCGGCGAGGAAGCCGGAGAGCAGCACGACCACGGCGGCGAAGATGTTGACGGCGACGACGGAGTTGACGTCGTTCTTGCCGACGGAGCCGATGAACCACTCGCCCATGCCGTGCCAGCCGAAGATCGTCTCGGTGAAGGTGGCACCGGTGAAGAGCCCGAGGAAGCCGTACGAGAAGAAGGCGGACATCGGGATGAGCGCGGTGCGCAGCCCGTGCTTGAGGAACGCGGCCCGCCGGGTCAGCCCCTTGGCGCGCGCGGTGCGCAGATAGTCGGAGCCGAGCACGTCGAGCATGGCGCTGCGCTGGTAGCGGCTGTATCCGGCGATCGCGCCGAGCGCCACGGAGACGGTCGGCAGGAGCAGATGCACCGAGCGGTCCTTCAGGACGGCGAGGAGTCCGCCGTCGACGCCGGGGCTCTTCTCGCCGGTGAACTGGATGACGTCCGTGCCCGTGGTCTGGTTGAACCAGATCGCCCCGGTCTTGAGCAGCACGGCGAGCAGGAACACGGGCGTGGAGAGCAGCGCGAAGGAGACGAGCGTGGCGGCCCGGTCGGAGAGCCGGTACTGCCGCACGGCCGTCCAGGCGCCGATCAGCACGCCGAGCACGGTGCCGCCGACGGTCCCCACGACCAGCAGCCGCAGGCTCACCCCGAGCCGCCGCCCGAACTCCTCGCCCACCGGCTGTCCGTCGATGGTCCGCCCCAGGTCGCCGCGGAGCACCCCGCCCGCCCAGCTCGCGAACCGGCCGAGCAGCGGCTCCTTGTCGTTGACGCCGATCGCGGTGAGGTGGTGGTCGACCGAGGCGGGCGAGAGGGGCGGCTGCCTGCCCTCGTAGTAGGCGCGCGGATCGAGCGCGTACGAGGCGAGCAGATAGGACAGGCAGACGGCGGCGAGCAGCAGGACCACGTAGTAGCCCAGCCGTCTTGCCAGATAGGCCGACACGGTTCTCGCCCTCCCAGTCAGGGTCACCGGAGCCGGGCCAAGCAGCGGAACGTGCAGGTCATCGGCTTACGAGGACCAGCATGCTGATCAACTGTTGCACCGTCATGAAGAGCGCATGTCAGTCATATCGACAGCGGCCCGATCGTGATCACGCGGGCTTACGGTCGGCCCCGAGCCCGTCACCGTCGCCCTCGAAGGAAGACCCATGCGCAGATCCACCGTCCTCGCGACAGCCGCCGCCCTCTCGGCCACCCTGGTGGTGGCGGGCTGCGGCTCGTCCGACGACGACAAGGCGCCCCGGAAGAAGGCCGCCCCCGCGGCCGACGGCCAGGACATCAACGCCCACCCGGTGAGCGACCTCAAGCAGGGCGGCTCGCTGCGCATCGGCATCGAGCAGTGGATCACGCAGTACAACATCAACCAGGTCGACGGCCAGCAGGGCGACGCCCAGTCGGTCATCAGCCTGGTCCTGCCCGACCTGTTCACCTCGGACGCCAAGGGCGCCCACCACCTGAACGAGAACTTCCTGACCTCGGCGAAGGTGGTCTCCACCAGCCCCCAGGTCGTCGAGTACGAGCTGAACCCGAAGGCCAAGTGGTCGGACGGGAAGCCGTTGTCCTGGCGGGACTTCGAGGCCCAGTGGAAGGCCCTGAACGGCTCCGACAAGGCGTACGAGGCTGTCGACACCTCCGGCTACGACCAGATATCCGAGGTCGAGAAGGGCAAGGACGCCCACGGCGTCCGGGTCACCTTCGACAAGCCCTACGCGGACTGGCAGCGCCTCTTCGACCCGCTGTACCCGGCCGCGTACATCGACAGCCCGAAGAAGTTCAACAGCGGCTGGGCGGAGAAGGCCCCGATCACCGCGAGCGCCTTCAAGCTCGGCGAGTACGACAAGACCGCGCAGACCGTCACGGCCGTGCCCGACCCCAAGTGGTGGGGCCCCAGGCCCAAGCTGGACTCGATCGTCTACCGCGTGATGGACACCCGGGCCAAGACCGACGCGTACCTCAACAACGAGATCGACTACACCAACGCGATCCTGCCCGAGGACTACAAGCGGCTCGCCGGGGCCAAGAACACCGACATCCGCAGGGGCGCGCGCTGGGACGAGGTGCACATCACGTTCAACGGCGCGCACGGCGCCCTCAAGGACGTGAAGGTGCGCAACGCCCTCCAGGCCGCGATCGACCGCAAGGGCATCAACACCTCCTTCGCCAAGGACCTGGGCTTCGAACTCAGGACCCTGGACAGCCACTTCTTCATGCCCAACCAGGAGGGCTACCGGAAGAACTCGGGCGACCACGCGACGTACGACCCGGAGAAGGCGAAGAAGCTGCTCGACGAGGCGGGCTGGAAGGGCGCGGAGGGGGCGACCCGCACCCGCGGCGGCAAGCAGCTCACGCTCGACTACGTGATCGACGCCGACGCGGTCAGCGCCTCCGTCGACCAGGCGCAGATCGTGCAGCAGCAGCTCGGCGCGGTCGGCGTGAAGGTCAACATCAAGAAGGTGCCGCCGAACGACTACTTCAACAAGTACGTCAACACGGGCAACTTCGACCTGGTGAGCTTCCGCAACGTCGACCAGGTCTACCTGTCGATGGCCTACGGCACCTACCGCAGGCCGCAGGGCAAGAACCTCTTCCAGAACTTCGGCTCGGTCGGCTCGGCGAAGATCGACGAGCTGCTCACCAAGGCGGCGCGGACCACCGACCGCGCCGAGTCGGTCGCGCTCTACAACGAGGCCGACCGCGAGATCTGGAAGCTCGGCCACTCCTTCATGCTCTACCAGCGCCCGCAGATCTACGCCGTCCGCGCGGGCCTCGCGAACTTCGGCGCCGAGGGCCTCGCCGACCGGGACTACCTGAAGGTCGGCTGGCTCAAGTAACCGCCGCGTACGTCCAGTTGGCGCGCCGGACTACTTCGCCGCCACCCAGCGCCCGATGGCCCCGCGGACCAGCTCCGCGGGGTCGTCCTCGTTCCCCGCGGGCGCCACGACGTAGGACAGCGCGAGCCGGACCGCGCTCTCGCAGGCCAGGGCCAGCTCCGGGTCCCTGGCCCGGCCACGGCCGCCCAGCGCGAGGACCGCGCGGTCCCGCACCAGCGCGAGCAGCTCCCCCGCCGTGGGCACCCCGGCGTCCGCGCGGCGCTGCGCGGGCACCGGCGAGGTGGACCCCGCCGATCTGCTCGGCGCGGGCAGCCGCTCGCCCCAGCAGCCGGTGAGCGCGGCCCGCACCAGCGCGTTGCCGCGCGCGGCGCCCACCGTCCAGGCGGCCACGGCGGCCAGCCGCTCGGCCGGCTCGCGCTCCTCGGCGAGCGCGCGTTCGACGCCGTGCAGATAGCCGTCCGTCTCGCGCCGCAGCAGGGCGCGGGCGAGCCCGTCCTTGCTGCCGAACTCGTTGTAGAGGGTCTGCCGGGACACCCCGGCGACAGCCGCGACGTCGACCATGCGGACGCCGGGCCACGGTCGCCGGGCGAGCGCGGTGTAGGCCGCGTCAAGTAAGGATTCCCGTGCTGCAGGCATCGTCGCCTCCCCGGGGGCCGAAGCGGCTCCAGGGCCAGAGTTGACGCGCTCGGCAGCACTGTCAATAGCTCCGGCGCGAGGTGGCCTACGGCCCGCCCCCGGGCACCCGACGGCTCGCGCACGGGCGCCCGACGCCTCGCACACGGGTGCTGCGCCCCGTGCGCATGGGTGCTGTGGCTCGTGCTGTACGAGATCGATACTGTTCACTCATGCCCGACTACCACGATGATCTGCGTCTCGCCCACGTCCTCGCGGACGCCGCCGACGCCCAGACCATGGACCGGTTCAAGGCCCTCGACCTGAAGGTCGAGACCAAGCCGGACATGACGCCGGTGAGCGAGGCCGACAAGGCGGCCGAGGAGCTGATCCGCTCCCAGCTGCAGCGCGCACGGCCGCGCGACGCGATCCTCGGCGAGGAGTACGGCATCGAGGGCACGGGCCCGCGCCGCTGGGTGATCGACCCGATCGACGGCACCAAGAACTACGTGCGCGGCGTCCCCGTCTGGGCCACGCTCATCTCCCTGATGGAGGCGGGCGAGGGCGGCTACCAGCCGGTGGTCGGCGTCGTCTCCGCGCCCGCGCTCGGCCGCCGCTGGTGGGCGGCGAAGGGCGGCGGCGCCTACACGGGCCGCAGCCTCACCTCGGCGACCCGGCTGCGGGTCTCCGAGGTCTCCCGGCTCTCGGACGCCTCCCTCGCGTACTCCTCGCTCTCGGGCTGGGAGGAGCAGGGCCGCCTCGACGGCTTCATGGACCTCACGCGTGCGGTCTGGCGCACCCGCGGCTACGGCGACTTCTGGCCGTACATGATGGTGGCCGAGGGCTCGGTCGACATCTGCGCGGAGCCGGAGCTCTCGCTCTGGGACATGGCGGCGAACGCGATCGTGGTGACGGAGGCGGGCGGCAGCTTCACCGGCCTCGACGGCAGGCCGGGCCCGCACAGCGGCAACGCGGCGGCGTCCAACGGACTGCTCCACGACGAGCTGCTCGGCTACGTCAACCAGCGCTACTGAGCCCCCGCCGCCGGGCGGCGCAGGGCGCGTGGACCGCGCGGCGCACGCCCTGAACTGACCACGCGCGCCCCCTTGTTGGCGTCCCGCATGGCTGCGACTCTGAGAGTCCCCCCACTTGTGAACTTGTGAAACCATTCTCCAGCCAGGTAGCGGAGGCAATCCTTCGCCCACCGGGAGCCCGTGGTTTCACCAAGGAGGTGGCTCACGCCCATGCTCGTCCGCGACGCCATGAGCACGATGGTCCTCACCATCGGCCCCGCCCACACCCTCCGCCAGGCGGCCCGGCTGATGTCGGAGCGCCGCGTCGGAGCGGCCGTCGTCCTCGACCCCGACACCTACGGCCTCGGCATCCTCACCGAACGCGACATCCTCAACTCCCTGGGACTCGGCCAGAATCCCGACCTGGAGACCGCGGGCACCCACACCACGACCGACGTCGTCTTCGCCACCCCCGGCTGGAGCCTGGAGGACGCCGCGGACGCCATGTCGCACGGCGGCTTCCGGCACCTGATCGTCATGGAGGGCACCGAACCGACCGGGATCGTCTCGGTCCGCGACATCATCCGCTCCTGGGCCCCGGCCCGGCGCGCGACGGCCGCTACCACGCTGGCGGGCTGACCGCGACGGCTACGGCTACGGCTACGGAAGGCGACCGGACGCGGCGGCGGGCCGGACCCCCGAAGGGATCCGGCCCGCCACCCACCTACGACAAGCGGTTCAGCCGCGAAGGGCCTGGACCGCGGCCTCGAGCCGCTTGCCGAAGTCACCGTCCGCCTGGCGGAAGTTGTTGATCGCGCGCTCCGCGATGTCCTCGCGCGAGACACCCGCGATGTTGCCCGCGAGGTTCTCGATCAGGCGCGCCTTCTCGTCCTCCGACATCAGCCGGTAGAGGTCACCGGCCTGCACGAAGTCGTTGTCCTCGGCGTGCGAGGGCGTCTCGTGGTTGCCGGTGCCGCCCGCGACCGCGGTGGTCGCCCAGAGCGGCCGGTCCGTCTGGAACGGGCCGCCGAAGGAGTTGGGCTCGTAGTTCTTCGCGCCCTTGTGACGGCCGTCGTACAGGGAGCCGTCACGGGAGTTCGTACGCGCCTCGGTGGCGTGCGGACGGTTCACCGGGAGGTGGTCGGCGTTGATGCCGACGCGGTAGCGGTGCGCGTCGCCGTACGCGAAGAGGCGGCCCTGGAGCATCTTGTCGGGCGAGGGGCCGATGCCCGGCACGAAGTGCGCGGGCGAGAAGATCGCCTGCTCCACCTCGGCGAAGATGTTCTCCGGGTTGCGGTTGAGCTCCAGCTTGCCGATCTCGATCGGCGGGTAGTCCGCGTGCGGCCACACCTTGGTGAGGTCGAACGGGTTGAAGCGGTACTTCGCCGCGTCGGCCGCCGGCATGATCTGCACCTGCACGGACCAGCTCGGGAACTCACCGCGCTCGATGGCCTCGCGCAGGTCGCGCTGGTGCGAGTCGGGGTCCTGGCCCGCGAGCACCTCGGCTTCGGCCGCGGTGAGGTTCTTGATGCCCTGGTCGGTCTTGAAGTGGTACTTGACCCAGAAGACCTCGCCCGCCTCGTTGTTCCACTGGAACGTGTGCGAGCCGAAGCCGTCCATGTGGCGGTAGGACGCCGGGATACCGCGGTCACCGAAGAGCCAGGTCACCTGGTGGGTGGACTCGGGGCTCAGGCCCCAGAAGTCCCACACGTTGTCGGCTTCCTGCGAGCCCGTGTACGGGTCGCGCTTCTGGGTGTGGATGAAGTCGGGGAACTTGATGGCGTCCCGGATGAAGAAGACCGGGGTGTTGTTGCCGACGAGGTCGTAGTTGCCCTCCTCGGTGTAGAACTTCAGCGAGAAGCCGCGCGGGTCACGCACCGCGTCGGCCGCGCCGAGGTTGCCCGCCACCGTGGAGAACCGCAGGAACGTCTCCGTCTCCTTGCCGACCTCGGAGAGGAACTTGGCGCGCGTCCACTGCGAGACGTCCCGGGTGAGCGTGAAGGTGCCGTACGCCCCGGCGCCGCGCGCGTGCACGATGCGCTCCGGGATCCGCTCGCGGTTGAAGTGGGCGAGCTTCTCCAGCAGCAGCTGGTCCTGGATGAGCATCGGCCCGCCGACGCCCGCGGTCTCGCTGTTCTGGTTGTCGGCGACCGGCGCTCCGGCCTCCGTGGTGAGCGGTCCCTGCGTCACGTGCGCCTCCTGCGTCATTACCTGCGAATCCTGTCCCTTGGCGGATGCCGGTTCCGATCCTACAATGGACATTGTCTAAGTCAAGTAAACGTCCAAAGTCACACCCGTTCGGGACTTAGGTCCCTTGCCTGTTAGGCTGGCCCTCATGAGTGACCTACTGGAACGACTGCGCGGACGCGGCTGGCGCATGACCGCCCAACGACGCGTCGTGGCCGAGGTGCTCGACGGGGACCACGTCCATCTCACGGCGGACGAAGTGCACGCCCGCGCCGTCGACAAGCTGCCCGAGATCTCCCGGGCGACCGTCTACAACACGCTGGGCGAGCTGGTGACCCTCGGCGAGGTCCTCGAAGTCTCTACGGACCGCCGCGCCAAGCGGTACGACCCGAACGCACACCGTCCGCACCAGCACCTGGTCTGCGCCCGCTGCGGCGCGATCCGCGACGTCCACCCCACGGGCAACCCCCTGGCCAGCCTCCCCGACTCCGAACGCTTCGGCTTCACGGTCGAGGGCGCGGAGGTCACGTACAAGGGCATCTGCCCCAACTGCGCGTAGCCGCAGGCCGCTTCATACGCACACCCCGAGGGGCCCGGCACCGAATGGTGCCGGGCCCCTTGGCGCACGTGTGGCCCGACAGCCACAGAACGGCCACGCCCCGCGGGGAACAACGAATCCCAGCCAAGGCGCCCCCTTCCAGAAACTGACGGTGCGTCATATTCTCGGCGACGCCAAGCCCCATCCGTCTGCCCTCCGCAAGGAGACCCCGTGGGAGACCCGCACCCCAAACTCCAAGCCCACGCAGTGACCCGCACCTTCGGCCGAAGCGACAAAGCAGTCCACGCCCTGGGCCCCCTGGACCTCACGATCGCCCCAGGCGAGTTCACCTGCATCGTCGGCCCCTCAGGATGCGGAAAATCGACCCTGCTCCGGATAGCGGGAGGCCTCCTCCGCCCCAGCTCCGGCGAGCTGGCCATCCGCACCGCCTCGCAGAGACCCGCCGCGATGATCTTCCAGGACTACGGCATCTACGACTGGAAGACCGTCCAGGCCAACGTCCGCTTCGGCCTGGACATCCAGAAGGTCCCCCGCCGCGAGGCGAACGCCCGCGCCACCGACTGGCTCACCCGCATGGGCCTCGCCGACTTCGCCGACGCCTACCCCGCCGCCCTCTCCGGCGGCATGCGCCAGCGCGTGGCGATCGCCCGCGCCCTCGCCGTGGAACCCGAGATCCTGCTGATGGACGAGCCCTTCGCCGCCCTGGACGCCCAGCTCCGCACGATCCTCCAGGACGAACTCCTCGCCCTCACCCAGACCACCCGCACCACCACCCTCTTCATCACCCACAGCCTGGAAGAGGCGATCGTCCTCGGCGACCGCGTCCTGGTGATGTCCGCCCGCCCCGGCCGCATCATCGCCGAGCGCCGCCCGCCCTTCCCCCGCCCGCGCACCGGCGAGGTCCGCGCGGCCCCCGAATTCACCGCGCTCAAGAGCGAGTTGTGGGACCTGCTGCGCGGCGAGGTCGGCACCGAGGCGGCGGCATGAGCACCGTCACGAGCAAGACCACCCCCGGCGAACCCGGGGAGGGCCTCCTGGTCAGAAGGCCGGGCCCCCGCGAACTGCATCCCACCCGCACCCATCGCAGACGCCGCGTCCTCGAACTGTCGCTCGCCGTCGGCGTCCCCGCGGCGCTGATCCTGCTGTGGCAGCTCGCCGCCGTCCAGGGCTGGATCGACGACCGCGTCTACCCCGCGCCGCAGACCATCATCGAGGACGGCTGGGGCCGCGCGGCCGACGGCGAACTGTGGCCGGACGTCTGGGCGACGCTCAAGCGCGTACTCGCCGGATACGCGATCGGCACCGTGGCCGGGTACGCCCTCGGCCTTCTGATGGGCTCACTCTCCCTTGTACGTGCGGCACTTGAGCCCACCCTCGACGCGCTCTACGTCGTGCCGAAGCTGGCGCTGCTGCCCGTCTTCCTGAACATGTTCGGCCTCGGCGAGGGCCCGCAGGTCGCCCTGGTCGCCGCGACCGTCTTCTTCTTCGTCTGGATCTCCACGATGGCGGCGGTGCTCGCCGTGCCGTCGGGACACCGCGACGCGGGCCAGGTCTTCGGCGCCTCGCCGTGCCAGATGTTCCGCCACGTCCTGCTGCCCGCCTCGCTCCCCGCCGTGCTGGTCGGCGCGCGGATCGCCGCCGGGGTCGCGGTCCTCGTGATCGTCGCCTCGGAGCAGATCGCGGCGGCGGACGGCCTCGGCCATCTCATCTTCGACTCACGGGCGCTCTTCCAGAACGACGTGATGTTCGTCGGCATCGTCTGCGTCGCCGTGCTCGGCGTCGTCTTCTCCGAACTGGTCCGTATCGCGGGCCGGTTGCTCACCCCCTGGGCCCCACGCGACCGGGGCCGGAGCCAGTCATGACCCCACCTTCCGTACGGGACACGCCTTGCGTACGGAACACCGCAGACCTGTGTCCGGAGGCACCATGCGCACCCGCACCACCGCACTGACACTGCTCGCGACGGGCGCGCTGCTCGCCGCGACGGGCTGCGCGAAGGAGGACGACGCGGCCCCCTCCACGCCCGCCGCACCCCGCGAGGTCACCTCGGTGTCCGGCTGCGGCAAGGGCAGTTGGACCGACCCCGCAGACCTGGACCCCGACCGCGCGCCGGCCCGCTGCGCGCCGAACACGCCTGCGCCCAAGCCACTGGCCAAGGAGCGCAGCCTGACCATCGCGACCGGCACCCTGAGCGCCGAGTACGTGGCCCCGCTCCAAATGGCCGTACGCAAGGGCGAGTTCAAGAAGGAGGGCCTGAAGGTCCAGCTGAAGGTGCTGCCCACCCCCGACGCCCTGCCGCTGCTCGCCAAGGGCGACATCGACGCCCAGTGGGCGGCCCCCGAGGCCGCCGTGATGAACGGCGTCAACAGCGGCTTCGACATCAAGTGGACGGCGGGCAACTTCTCCCCCGCCGCCGCCTCCAAGAGCGGCCTGTGGGTGAAGCTCAAGAAGAACGAGACGGCGGCCCACGTCCCGATGGCCGGCCGCAAGCTCGGCACGATGATCGGCAAGGGCTCCGTCATCGCGTACCCCATGAACAAAGCCCTGAAGAAGCACGGCGGCGGCCTCGACGAGATCCAGTTCCAGCAGCTCGGCTCCGCGGACGTCCTCACCGCGCTCCAGAACGGCGGCACCGACTCGGCCTGGCTGCTCGACCCGGTGTGGCGCAAGGTCGACGGCGACAAGCAGTACGCGTTCCTGGGCGGCCAGCCGCGCGGCGAGCCCCTCGGCGGCCTGCTCTTCGGCCCGAACCTGCTGACCAAGGACCCGGACGCGGGCGTCGCCCTGCTGCGCGCGTACATCAGGACGGTCAACACGTACTTCGCGGGCGACTACAAGAAGGATCCGGCCTTCGTCGGCGAGCTGGCGAAACTCCTGAAGACCGACGAGGCGGTCCTGAAGTCGACCCCCTCGCTGCGCATGGACTGGGAGATCCGGGCGGGCACCACCGACCGCCTCCAGGACGCGTACCGCGCGGCGGGTGTCTCGGAGGGCGACAAGATCCCCGAGTCCAGGACGGTGAACCGCAAGCTGTACGCGGAAGCGGTGGGCCACAAATGAAGCGTCACGGATGACGGGCCACAGATGACGGGCCGGAAATAAATCGAGGGCCGGAAACCAAATGGCTTCCGGCCCTCGACCGTCAGTAGCGGGGACAGGATTTGAACCTGCGACCTCTGGGTTATGAGCCCAGCGAGCTACCGAGCTGCTCCACCCCGCGTCGGTGAACACAACTCTACGTCAGGGCTACGACCAGCGCAAATCCCTTCCGCGCCGCCGCCCCAGGTCACGCCGTCAGCTCCTGGTGGAGCGCTTCCTTGAGCCGGGCGGCCCGCTCGGCCACCTCCGCGGGCCCCAGCTCGACCGCCCGCGAAGCCCACCGCTGCCCCTGCGCCAGCTGCCCGCGCCGGGCGTACAGGAGAGCGAGCCGGAGCGCCGCCCTGCCGTGCCCCGCGTCGGCCGCCCGCGTCCACCAGAGCGCGGCCTCCGGCTCGCTGCCCTCCCTGGCGAGCAGCAGCCCGAGGTTGAACGCGCCGTTGCGGCTGCCGGCCTCGGCGGCGAGCCGGTACCAGCGCGCCGCCTGGACCACGTCACCACGGCCCGCGGCCAGCATGCCGACCCGGACCTGGGCACGCCGGTGCCCGAGCTCCGCGGCCCGCTCGTACCACTCCTCGCACTCGGTCTTCTCCGCGGCGGGCTCGCCGAGGACCGGCGGCCCCGCGGACGGGCTCCGGGAGTCGAGCACGGTGCCGAGCCGGTAGGCCGCCTCCGCGCTGCCGCCGCCCGCCGCGCACCGCAGGTGCCGCTCGGCTTCCTGCTCGTCGCCCTCGCGCAGCCGCGCCGTGCCCACCTGGAGCGCGGCGTCGGTGTGCCCGGCCGCCGCCGCGCGCTCGTACCAGCGCAGGGCGGCCGCCTCGTCGTTCCGGCTCGCGTAGAGGATCCCGAGGTTGAAGGCGGCATCCACGCTGCCCGCTTCGGCCGCCTTGGAGAACCACGGCTCCGCGCCCGCCGCGTCCCCGCCCTGCAACAGCAGCACGGCGAGCGCGTTGGCGGCCTCGCGGTGCCCGGCGTAGGCGGCACGGCGGTACCACTGGTCGGCCTGCGCGGTGCGCCCCTGCTCGGCGCAGAGCAGCCCGAGGTTGTACGCGCCGTTCACGTCGCCCGCGTCCATCGCGGCGCGGTACCACCGCTCGGCGGTCTGCGTCTCGCCCCGCTCCGCGTGCAGCGCGCCGAGCGCGTTCGCCGCGTTCCCGTCGCCGTCCTGGGCGGCTTTCAGCCACCACACGGCGGCGCTCTCCTCGTCGCCCGCGTCCCGCAGCAGGAACCCGAGCGCGCAGGCGGCCCTGGACTCGCCGTCCTTGGCGGAGTTCAGGTACCAGCGCCCGGCCTCCTTGAGGTCACCGCGCTGCTCCAGGATCGCGCCCAGGTGCAGAGCGGCACGCCGGTGCCCGCGCGCGGCCGCCTGGCGGTACCACTGCTCGGCCTCGTCGGCGGGCGTGGGCGCGCCGTCCCTGGCCCGCCCGCCCCGCTCGGCGCCCTCCGCGTCGGCGCGCCGGTCGAGCGCCCGCGCGAGACGGTAGGCGGCCTCGCGGTGCCCGCGCTCGGCAGCGGTGCGCATCCAGCGCTCCGCCCCGACGTCACCCCGGTGCTCCAGGAGATCGGCGAGGGCGTACGCCCCCAGGGTGTGGCCCTGCTCGGCGGACTGCCGCAGCCAGTACTCGGCGGCGGGCTCGTCGCCGCGCTCGCGGTGGTGCCGTCCGAGCGCGTGCGCCGCCGCCGCGGACCCCGCGACCGCGGCGACCCGCCACCAGCCGGCCGCCTCGTCGGCGTATCCGCGCTGGTGGAGAAGGACACCCAGATTGTTCGCCGCGGCGCGGTCGCCCTCGGCGGTCGCCGCCCGCAGCAGAGATTCGGCCCCGTCGAGATCACCGCGGCGCAGCAGCAGACTTCCCAGGACGCTCATCGCGTCGACGTCCCCGGCCTCGGCGGCCAGCCGATGGCGCATCTCCTCGGCGGCCGCCCCGGGATCCTCCCGGTCGGCCGGCTGCACAAACCGCCCTGTCTCCAACAGAGTTGCCTTGTCCCCCATAACGTCCATCGTCGCACCACCTGCAACCTGGGTACACCTGGTATACCGCAGCCAGTGAGGTCACTTCAGCGTTTTGTCGACATGCCCACAGAGAGATAAGTGAAACACAGATCCCCCAACTCTCCCCCGACAGAGCACCGTTCGCGTTTCTTGGCATAGGACACCCGCACACGTGGGGCACCATCACACACGACGAAGGCCCGGATCCGTAAGGATCCGGGCCTTCACCTTGCAGTAGCGGGGACAGGATTTGAACCTGCGACCTCTGGGTTATGAGCCCAGCGAGCTACCGAGCTGCTCCACCCCGCGCCGTTGTGTTCAAACCGTACCACGGCGCGAGGTGGTGCCTTGACCGCCCGGTCAGTCGCCCTTGTCGGCGTTCTTGTCAGCGTTCTTGTCGGCGTTCTTGTCCGCCGCCTGACCGCCGCTCTTGCCGCCCTTGTCGCTCTTGTCGGCGGCCTTGGCCGAGGCCTCCTCGGCCCGCTCCAGCGCCTCCTGGAGGCGGTCCTGGGCCTCGCCGTACGCCTTCCAGTCGTTGTCCTTCATGGCGCTCTCGCCGTCCTCGAACGCCTTCTGGGCGTCGTCGAGGGCGTCCTGGACCGTCGGGTCGTTCGTCTTCGGCGGCTTGGTGGTGCCACCGTCGTCAGCCGGTGGCTTGGTGCCTCCGTCCGCCCCGAAGACCTGGTCGAGGCCCTCCTTCAGGGAGTCCGCGAAGGCCGTCTCCGTGCCGTACGACACGGCCACCTTCTTCAGCAGCGGATACGCCGACTTGCGTCCCTGTACGTAGACGGGCTCGACGTACAGGAAGCCGTCGTCCAGTGGCACGGTCAGCAGATTGCCGTAGAGGACGTCGGAGTCGGCGCCCTTCATGTCCCGGACGAAGTTGCCGACCTCCGTCATGGAGTTCAGCTTGTTCTGCACCTGTTCCGGGCCGTCGACGTCACCCCTGACTCTCAGCAGCTGCATCTTGCCGTAGTTGTCGCTTCTGGCATCGGCGTCGACCGTCATGAAGGCCCGTAGGTTGGGCCGCTCACTCGGGGTGAACGTCGTCGTCAGCGAGAACTGCTGCGAGCTCTGTCCCGGCGACTTCATGGACAAGTAGTACGGCGGAACCGCGCTGTCGTCCTTCTTCGTCGGGTCGTTCGGCACCTGCCAGGCGTCACTCGCGTTGTAGAACTGGCCGGCGTCCGTGACGTGGTACTTCGTCAGCAGCTCGCGCTGGACCTTGAACATGTCCTGCGGGTAGCGCAGGTGGTCCATCAGCGACGGAGGGATGTCGCCCTTGTCCTTGACGGTGCCCGGGAACGCCTTCTTCCAGGTCTTCAGGACCGGGTCCTTGTCGTCCCAGGTGTAGAGCGTGACCTCACCGGTGTACGCGTCGACGGTCGCCTTCACCGAGTTGCGGATGTAGTTGACCTGGTTCTGCTGGGCGATCACCGTGCGCTGGCTGTCGGCCTGCGACAGCGAGTCCGCGGTGGAGTCGCCGAGCGTGGTGCGCGACGCGTACGGATAGCCGTTGCTCGTCGTGTAGGCGTCCACCACCCACTGGATGCGGCCGCCGACGACCGTCGGATAGACGTCGCCGTCGATCGTCAGCCACGGGGCGACCGCCTCGACGCGCTCCTTGGGCGTGCGGTTGTACAGGATCCGCGAGCCCTCGCCGATCGCTCCGGAGTAGAGGATCTGCGGCTCTCCGAAGGACACCGCGTACGCGGCGCGGTTGATCGGGTTGGAGAGGTTGACCCCGCTCTTGCCCTTGTAGCTGTAGGTCTTCTGACCGCCGCCGTCCTCTTCGTAGTCGAGCTCCTTCTGGGGCCCGCCGACGATCGAGTACTGCGTGGTCTTCTCGCCGTAGTAGATCCGCTGCTCGTACTCACCGAGGTTGCCGGTGGTGGGCAGGCCGGACTCGGTGAACGCCGGGGCGCCCTTGGAGCCGGGCTTCGTCTCCGTGCCCTTGGCGGCGACCATGCCGTAGCCGTGGGTGTAGGCGAAGTGGTCGTTGATCCAGTTCCGCTTGTCGAGCTTGTTCACGTTCAGCTCGCGCAGGCCGACGATGGTGTCCTGGCCGTTGTAGCGGTCCACGTCCAGCGTCTTGGGGAACTGGTAGTAGCTGCGCTCCTGCTCCAGCTGCTGGAACGTCGGCGAGACGATGTTCGGGTCGTTCAGCCGGTAGTTGGCCGCCGTGTCCGCGTTCTCACGCTTCTTCTTGGCGTCCTGGTCGACCTTGCCCGCGCCCTTGTAGTCCTCGGGCTTCACCCCGCTGATGCCGTAGGCGTTGCGGGTCGCCTCGATGTTCTTCTCGATGTACGGCGCTTCCTTGGCCTGCTCGTTCGGCTGGACCTGGAACTTCTGGACGATCGCGGGGTAGAGCCCGCCGATGAGGATCGCCGAGAGCACCATCAGACCGAAGCCGATGACCGGCAGCTGCCAGGTGCGCCGCCACAGCGTCGCGAAGAAGAGGATCGCGCAGATGACGGCGATGCAGAACAGGATCGTTTTCGCCGGCAGGTAGGCGTTCGCGTCGACGTACTTCAGGCCCGTCCAGTTGTCCGTCGCCTTGAAGTCACTGGACTTCACCGCCAGGCCGTACCGGTCGAGCCAGTACGCGATGGCCTTGAGCGTGACGAAGACGCCGAGCAGCACCGAGAGGTGCCCCGTGGCCGCCGCGGTCGCGCGCGCGCCGGGACTGGTGATCCGCAGCCCGCCGTACAGGTAGTGCGTCAGGGCGGCGGCGACCAGGGAGAGCACCGCGGCCGCGAAGCCGAAGCCCAGCAGGAAGCGGTACCAGGGCAGGTCGAACGCGAAGAACGACACGTCCATGTGGAACTGGGGGTCCTTCTGGCCGAAGGGCACCCCGTTGATCCAGAGCAGCCAGGTGCGCCACTGCCCCGCGGCCGAAGCGCCCGCGATCAGACCCACCAGGGCGGTGATCCCGATCAGCAGCCACTTCTTGTACGGGGCGATGCCCATGCGGTACCGGTCGAGGCTCTGCTGCTCCATCGACATGGCACTCAGCGGCGGGCGCAGGCGGTGCGCCAGCCAGATGTTCACTCCGACAGCGGCCGCCATGAGCAGGCCGAAGACGAAGAAGAGACCGATCTTGGTCCACAGGGTCGTGGTGAAGACCGATGAGTAGTGGACCGAGCGGTACCACAGCCAGTCCGTCCAGAACCCCGCGAACATGACGAAGGCCATGGCCAGTACGGCCAGGACGCCCAGTGTCATGAGCAGGGTCCGGACCCGCCGGGATGGTCGGCCCACTCTGATCCGTGGCCCCGTCGGGCCTCCGCCGCGGTCCGGCATCTGGAAAGCCAAGGTGCGCACCTCGAAGTTCGCTGTTGATTCGCTGTTGGTCCGTCAGGCCCCCGAGATCGCGGACCCACACCTATGCAACTTACCTACGCTTTACTCGGTTCCCGTTTCCCGGGACTAACGAGGCAGGATTGTGACTATGTCCAACACTCCCATGGCAGCGAGTCCCCTCACCCGGGCCGTACTCGAGATCGACGAGTACGCATCCGGCCTCGGCTGGGACCGGCCCGCACGCCTCTTCGCGCTCGTCGACACGGCGCGACTGCGCACCCAAGAACCCGGCCTCGCCTCCCAGCTCGGCCTCGACGACGGCGTGGAGCACGCCGGATTCACCCCCATCGAGCAGGAGGAGATCCCCGCGGAGAAGCCGCTGGACGAGTTCCTCGGCACCATCGCCTGGCCGGACGCGGTGGCCGGCTGCGCCCTCACGGTGGAGCGGCTGATGCTGCCGCCGTCCGCCGAGACGTCCGTCCCCGAGGGTCTGAGCGAGGCCCAGCTCGCCAAGTGGGTGGCCGAGCACCCGGACCGCCAGGAGGTCCGCATGACCGTCGCGGTGCTCCGTGACGGCGCCCGTGAGTCGGCGCTGCGGCTGCGCGCGAAGGACTCGCCGACCGAGGTGCTCACCGGTTCGGACCTGGTGCCCGGTCTGGCGGACGCGCTGGCCTCGACCTTCGCGTAACGGCCCCCTGTACGTCCCGTACGCGGGTGGGGCTCCCCCGCCCGCGTACGTCCGCCCGCTTCCTGCCCCGCCGCTACTTGGCGGTGCACTTCGGCAGGTCGGCGGTGTGCCCCTTGCGGAGGTCCTTCAGGGACTTCACCGCGTCGTCGATGGTGTCCACCTTGATCAGGGTGAGCCCGTCGGGGACGTCCTTCGCGGCCGTCGCGCAGTTGTCCTTCGGCGTGAGGAAGTACTCGGCGCCCTTCGCGCGCGCGCCGACCGTCTTCATCTCGATGCCGCCGATCGGCCCGACCTTGCCGTTGTCCTCGATGGTGCCGGTGCCCGCCACGAACTTGCCGCCGGTCAGATCGTCCGGGGTCAGCTTGTCGACGATGCCGAGGGCGAACATCAGGCCCGCGCTGGGCCCGCCGACGTCGGCCAGCTTGATGTCGATGGTGAACGGGAAGGTGTGGTCGGTCCCGGCCTCGATGCCGACGACCGCACGGCCGTCCGACGCCTTGTCCGTGGTCATCTTCACGTCCTCGGTCCTGGTCGGCTCCTTGCCCGCCTTCTCGGCGGCCGCCGCCTCCTTGACCGGGACCACGGTGAAGACGACGTCCTGGCCCGCCTTGTGCTTGGTGACGAGTTTGGCGACGTCCGTCCACTCCCGCACGGGTGTGCCGTCGACCTTCCGGATGACGTCGCCCGCGTGCAGCTTGCCCTCCGCGGGGCTGTCCTTGAACACGGTCGAGGCGATGACCTGCGACTTCACCGGGATGTCCAGCTCCTTGAGTGCCGCCACCTTGGCGCTCTCCTGGGACTGGCTGAACTCCTCGGCGTTCTCCTGGGAGGACTGCTGCTCGGTCTTGCCGTCCGGGTAGAGCGTGTCGTGCGGCACCACGATGTTGTCGTGGGCCAGCCAGCCGTACACGGCCTCGGCGAGGTTCATCTTGTAGTCGGCGCTGGTGACCCTGACCGTCGTCATGTTCAGGTTGCCGGTCGTGGGATAGGTCTTGTGCCCGGAGATCTGCAGCACCGGCTCGCCGTCGTGGTCGCCGAGGGTGTTCACCGTGGGCCCCGGGGACATCTCCGAGTAGGGCACCTTGATGAGCACTCCGGCGCAGAGCAGCGCGATCAGCATCAGGGTGGACGCGAGCATCGTCGTGGTGCGGCGTGGCATGGAACGACAGTACGGGACAGGCCTGTCAGTGCACCCCTGGGGCCGGTCCGTACGGGGAATTCACAGGTTGGCGCGGTGCTGACCCGGGCGGTCGGCCTCAGCCGCCGGCCTCAGGTGCCGGAGTGCGACTTCTCCATGGCGTCGTGCGCGAGGGGCTGCTCGGCCGCCTCGCGCGCGTGCGGCTTCTCCGCCGTCTCGTACGCGTAGGACTTCTCCATGGCCTGCCGGAACGCCGCGTAGCCGTTGAGCTCGGAGACGTCGCCCGTCCGGCCCGACTTGCGGTTGCGGGCGGCCCAGCTGCCCCACAGCCCCGCGCCGACCGCGGCGAGCACCGGAATCAGCAACCAGGCGAGTGATGCCACGTCGACCTCCTGACCCCATGAGCGACCACAACTGACAGATCAGCAGATTAACCATCCGCAGGATCAACGCTCACGGCAGGGGTCCGGTTACGCAACCGGAGCCACCTGTGTCATTCGCGCCCCGGCAGCCTCAACAAGCGCCCACCCATTCCTCCTTGCCGTCCGAGAACCGCTGGTGCTTCCAGATCGGCACCTCGTGCTTGAGGTCGTCGATCAGCTTGCGGCAGGCGGCGAAGGCCTCGGCGCGGTGCGGGCACGAGACGGCCACGACCACCGCGAGGTCGCCCACCGCCAGGTCACCGACGCGGTGCACGGCGGCGAGCGCGCGCACCGGATATTCGGCGACGACCTTCTCGGCCACCCGGCGCATCTCGGCCTCGGCGGTGGGGTGCGTCGAGTAGCCGAGCTCGTCGACGTCGGCGCCGCCGTCGTGGTTGCGGACCGTGCCCACGAAGAGCGCCGTGCCGCCCGCGGCGTCGTCGCCGACGGCCCGGAAGACCTCGTCCAGGGAGAGCGGCGTCTCGCGGATCTCCAGGAGGCGGATCGGGTCCTGGGCGGCCTGCTCGCCGGGGTGGTCCATCGTGGTGCGTGCCATGCCGCCATGGTGCCGCACTCCGCGGCCGACGCGGAATAGACCTTTCGACCGGCACGCGCGCGTCACGCCTTGGAGCTCTCTACAGGGCGCTCCCGTTCGCTCCGTTCCCGCGCGCGAAGGGCGCGATGGGCGTGCGGGCCGCGAAGGGACGGCACGGCTCCCGGCGAGGACGGCCGCCCCGCGCGCGTGGCCGGACCGCCCCCGCCGCACGCCCTAGATGCGCCGCCGGGCCTTGCGCGCCCTGCGCACCACCGCCGCGGCGCCGAGCAGCGCGACCGTGGCGCCCGCGGCACCGGCCGCCGTCGCGTCCTTGCGGCCCAGGCGCCGTCCCGCGACCGTGCGCCGGCCGGAGGCCTCTTCGAGCAGCTCCGCGAGGACCTCCTCGTTGGTCCACCGCGGCCGCCACCCGGCGTCGTGCAGCCCGCTGACGCTGACCACCCAGGGGTACATCGTGTACGCGAGGTCACCGGCCGGGGACGGTGTGAGACCGATGCGGTGCAGCCGGGCCGCCGCGCCGAGCGCGACCGCCGAGGGCAGCTCCATGCGCCGGATCCCGCTCAGCTCCTCGACCTCCTCCTGCTCCAGCCAGCCGTCACAGCCCACGGCGAGCTCGCCGTCGACCTTCTCCAGGACGGCGTACTCCAGAGCGCTGCACAGATCCTCGACGTGGCAGAACTGCCACGCGGGCCGCGAGCCGGCCACGACCAGGAGGCGGGGCGACTCGAAGTACCGGGTCAGGGCCGTGTCCGTGCCGCCGACCAGGGTCGCGGGGCGTACGACGGTGACGTTGAGGCCGGGGTGCGCGCGGGGCGCACGGCGGGCGAGCCGCTCGACCTCCAGCAGGTCCCCGACGCCGGTGGCCTCGGCGGTGGCGCGCAGTTCGGCGTCTTCGGAGAGGGGCAGTTCGTTGTCGGGCAGCGCTCCGTAGACCATCGCCGAGGTGCAGAGCACCACACGGTGCACCCCCGCGGCCGCGGCCGCGGTGAGGACGGTCTGGGTACCGCGTACGTTGTACGCGGTGCGGGCGGCGCCGTCGGTCTCCAGGTCGAGGTCGAGCGCCAGGTGCACCACGACGTCGGCGCCGCGCAGCTTCTCGGCGATCGCCGGGTCCCTGACGTCCAGGATGTGCCACTGAGCCTGCGAGCAGTCGCCTCGGCGCTCGTCGATGGCGATGACCTGCTTGATCTCCTCCGAGGCCGCGAGGCGCTCGGTCAGCAGCGCGCCCACCCCGGAGGCGGCGCCGGTGACGGCGACGACGGGCCCTCGGACAGGCGACGGGGTTGAGGGGTTTCGCGCTGCGCGAACCTGTGGATCTGGGGAACTCACCGGGCGTCTCCAGCGGTTGTCTTCAGTACGTACGCGAATGACGCGTACGTACCAGGTGGCATCCATCCTGCCGCAGGCCATGAGTCGGCGAAGCACCGAGGCCCGATCCCGTCACGGTGTCTACGCTGGGTGGTGTTGTAGCGCCGCCGCCGGAACGATACCGGCGGCCTGACGAGCCGAGGAATCCCGTGAGTGACACCCCATTCGGATTCGGCCTTCCGCCGGAGGAGCCGGAAGACGGCGACGAGGGCAAGAAGAAGGAATCCCCTGGACAGGGACAGGGCGGGGGACAGGGCGCAGGCGGCCCCGCGAACCCGTTCGGTTTCGGGTTCCCCGGAGCGGGCGGACCCGGCGGACCTGGCGGCCCTGGCGGTGACAATCCGTTCGCCGCGATGTTCGGCTCGATGAATCCGAACGACCTGGGTGCCGCCTTCCAGCAGCTCGGCCAGATGCTCTCGTACGAGGGCGGCCCGGTGAACTGGGACATGGCCAAGGACATCGCCCGCCAGACCGTGTCCCAGGGCACGTCGGACGGCACCAAGGACGCCAGCGTCGGCCCCGCCGAGCGCTCCGCCGTCGAGGAGGCCGTCCGCCTGGCCGACCTGTGGCTGGACGACGCGACGTCGCTGCCCTCCGGGTCCGGCACGGCCGTGGCGTGGAGCCGCGCCGAGTGGGTCGAGGCGACCCTGCCGGTGTGGAAGGAGCTCGTCGACCCGGTCGCCGAGCGGGTGGGCCTGGCCATGGGCGATGTGCTGCCCGAGGAGATGCAGGCCATGGCGGGCCCGCTGATCGGCATGATGCGCTCCATGGGCGGCGCCATGTTCGGCCAGCAGATCGGCCAGGCCCTCGGCGTGCTCGCGGGCGAGGTCGTCGGTTCCACCGACATCGGCCTCCCGCTCGGCCCGTCCGGCAAGGCCGCGCTCCTGCCGGTGAACATCGAGGCCTTCGGCAAGGACCTGGGCATCGACAAGAACGAGGTGCGGCTCTACCTGGCGCTGCGCGAGGCCGCCCACCAGCGGCTCTTCGCCCACGTCCCGTGGCTGCGCTCGCACCTGTTCGGCGCCGTCGAGGGGTACGCGCGCGGCATCAAGGTCGACACGGCCAAGCTGGAGGACGTGGTCGGCCAGCTCGACCCGCAGAACCCCGAGCAGCTGCAGGAAGCGCTCCAGCAGGGCATGTTCCAGCCGGAGGACACCCCCGCCCAGAAGGCCGCCCTGGCCCGCCTGGAGACGGCTCTCGCGCTCGTCGAGGGCTGGGTGGACGCCGTGGTGCACGCCGCCGCCAAGCCGCGTCTGACCTCCGCCGACGCGCTGCGCGAGACACTGCGCCGCCGCCGTGCCAGCGGCGGTCCCGCCGAGCAGACCTTCGCCACGCTGATCGGTCTCGAGCTGCGCCCGCGCCGTCTGCGGGACGCCTCGCGCCTGTGGGCCTCGCTCACGGACGCGCGCGGTGTCGACGGCCGCGACGGCCTCTGGGAGCACCCGGACATGCTGCCGACGGCCTCCGACCTGGACGACCCCGACGGCTTCGTGCACCGCGAGCAGCTGGACTTCTCCGAGCTGGACAAGATGCTCGGCGAGGCGGCCAAGGGCAGCGACGAGGGCACCAAGGACGGTAAGGACGACAAGGGCGAGACCGGCACCGAGGACGGCGGCAAGTGAGCCTGTACGACGACGCCGTCCTCGTACTGAAGGGGTACGACGACCAGCCGGAGTTGCGCCAGATCTATCTGGACCACCTGTCCGCACAGGGCGAGGCGGGCATGTGGAAGCCCTGCACCGCGGGCCATGTGACGGCGAGCGCCCTGGTGGTCGACCCCTCGCGCGGGCGCGTGCTGCTGACCCTGCACAAGAAGCTGCGGATGTGGCTCCAGATGGGCGGCCACTGCGAGCCGGGGGACGCGACGCTGGCCGCGGCGGCGCTGCGTGAGGCCACCGAGGAGTCCGGCGTCCCTGGCCTGACGCTCCTCGCGGGCGGCCCCGTCCGCCTGGACAAGCACCCGATCCCGGGCCCGTGCAACCAGCACCTCGACGTCCAGTACGCCACGCTGGCCCCCTCCGACGCGGTGGAGGCGATCAGCGACGAGTCACTGGACCTGCGCTGGTTCGCGTACGACGAGGTGGCGGACGTCGCCGACGAGTCGGTGGTACGCCTCCTGGAGGCGACGAGGGCACGCCTGTAGTCCAGGCGGGCCCCTGAAAGGGGCGCGGGGAACTGCGCGACCAGCCACATACGGCCCGCACACGGATCCCCGCGCCCCTCCTCCGCTCAACCTCGGCGGAGCGTTCAGCTCCAGACGTTGCCCTGGTTCTGCCCCCGGGCACCTTGCTGACCCATCCCGAACTGCGCCTGGGCGCCCCGCCCGACAATCGCGTTCTGCGGCGGCAGCATCTCGCTGGGCTGGACGAGCGCGTAGCCCTGTCCCATGAAGCTGAGCTCCCAGCCCTCGCCCGTGTTGCCGCGACGCCGCCACACGCCCGAGGAATGGGTCTGGGCCTGCATCTGGACGCGCAGGCCGTTGGACCAGGCGACGATCGCGTCGGCATCGGCGTTGACGTACCGGTCAGGGGTGACCTGGAGCATCAGCGGCTGGCCCGACGTCATCAGGGCGACCTTGCCGCGCCCGGTGATGTTGAGCTGGTACTTGCCCGACCCGGAGATGCCGTACTGGCTGTCGACGGCGATGACCTGGTGGGTCAGCGACGAGTCCATCGCGAGGACGTAGCTGCTGTCCACGGTCAGGCCGTCCTGCTCCACGTCCACCACGTGGATGTACTGGGCGAGGTTGGCGAGGTAGACCGTGCCCTGTCCGTGACAGCGCATGAGGTCCAGGCCCTCGCCGGTGTGCGCGCGGGCCCGCTGGTTGCCCCGGCTCTGGTACTCGGCGTCGAACTCCATCAGCCCCTGGTAGGCGACCATGGCGCCCTTGCGGGCCAGGACGTCGTCGTGGCCCTCCAGGGCGACCCGCAGCATCTGCGGGTTCTGGACGGAGTAGCGCTCCTGCGTCTGCTGTTCGGCATGCGCGAAAAGTGGGCTCTGCATGGTGTGTTGCTCCCCCTCAGCCCCGTGCTCGGAGACGGTCGGTGCTGTCCTCGCTGGGCTGTACGACGACGATGCCCTCTCCGGAGAAGCCCATCTGGTAGGCCTCGCCGCTGCCGCGCCCGATCAGGGAACCGGCCTTGAAGCTGCGCTTGCCCTTCACCTTGAGGTTCGGGGACCAGGCGATCAGGGCGTCCGGGTCGACGTACGTCTCGTCCTCGCCGCGGCCGCAGTCGACGACGATCGGGGTGCCCCTGGAGGTCAGCGCGACCCAGCCCTGGCCGGAGATCTTGATGTTCCACAGGCCCTGTCCGGCGAACTTGGCCATGCCCTTGACCCGCTCCACGCCCCACTGGAGGGAGGCGTCGAAGGCGAGCAGGTTGGTGCCGTTCACCGAGAGGGAGTCGCCCGCCAGGTTGATGACGACGACGTCCGCTCCGTAGTCGGCGAGATAGAGAAGGCCGTCTCCGGAGCACTTCATCAGGGGCGCGCCCTCGCCGGTCATCCACTCGCGCGCGACCTGACGGACGGCGGGCGGATTCGGCTCGTACTGCACGAACCCTTCGTAGGCGACCATCGAGCCCACGCGCGCGAAGAGGTCGTTGCCGGTCTGCATGGCGACCTTGACCATGTGGTGGCCGTGGTTCTCCATGCGCGCGGCGACGGGTGCGGGAGCGAAGCCCGCGAGCTGCTGCTGATTCATGACGGGCTCCCTCAGACCTCGTACGGCTGGACGACGATGAAATTGCCGGGCGCGCCACGGAACTGGAGGTTCACGCTCTCCCCCGTGGAACCCGCGTACGCGTTGCTGCGCAGCCGCACCTGGCTGGAAACGATCGCCTGTGCGGCGGCCGACCAGGCGACGACGGCGTGGCAGTCGGCGAACGTCGTCGGCGTCACGGGCAGCACGACGGGTACGCCGTGGGTCTTCACGATGACCGTGCCGGTGCCCTGGAACTGCATGACGAACAGCGCGCCACCGGGGATGCCGTGGCCCTCGATCCTGCGCACCTCGTGCTGGAGCGTCTCGTCGAAGGCGAGCACGTTCTCCGCGGAGACACAGATCGCGTCGCCCTGGAGTTCGATCGGGTGCAGATGCGTGCCTTCCTCGGCGAGGAAGACCTGGCCCCGGCCGGAGCACCGCATCAGCTGCATCTCCTGGCCGGTCGCGTTGCCCACGATGCGGCCCGCGAAGCCGGCGCCCTTGTAGCTGAACTCGACCTTGCCCTGGTAGAGCACCATGCTGCCCTGGCGGGCCAGGATCGGCTGGTCGGCGACGCCCAGGTCGACGCGGACCAGCTTCTCGTTCTGCTGCGTCCAACGCTGTCCGGTGGGGGCCTCGCGGTACTTCTGGAGGGCCGCGGCGACACCGGCGCCCTGCGGAGCGGCGCCCTGCGGAGCCCCGGCCTGGCCGGGGAACTGACCGCCCGGAGGCTGCTGCCCGTAGCCGGGCGGCATCGGGGCACCGGGCTGCTGGCCGTAACCGGGAGGCATCGGGGCCTGCGGCGGCTGGCCGTAACCGGGCGGCAGGGGCGCGCCCAGGCCCGGCGCCTGCTGCTGCCCGGGCACCTGGCCGAACTGCGGCTGCTGCGGGGGCTGCTGGCCGGGCTGACCGTACGGCGCGGGGGCCGGCGGGGGCGGCACGGTGCCACCGGGCGGCTGGTGCATCGGCGCCACGATCGTCTGTGCGGCGTGCACCGACGGGTCGACGGGCGCGGGAGCCGGCGGCGGCGCGAAGTGCTGCGCGGGGGCGGGCTCGGGCGCGGGCGCCGGGGCGGGCGCCTGCGGGGGCGCGGCCGCGGCCGGCGCACCGAAGGCGGGCGGCGCCGCGGCCTGCGGGGGCGGCGCGAAGGAGGGCGCGGCGGCCGCCTGCTGCGGGGCCGCGGGCTCTTCCTCCGCGACCTCTCCGCCGAAGTTCTTCAGCAGGGCGTCGAGCCCGCCGTCGAACCCCTGGCCGATCGCGGCGAACCGCCAGACGTCCTTCAGGTAGAAGTCGGCCAGCATGACGGCGCGCTCGGTGGAGAACTCCGCGCCACTGAAGGCGTAGCGGGCCACTTCCTCGCCGCCCGCGACGATGCGGACGTATCCGGAGGCGACCTGCGACATCTGCCCGGCACCGTCGATCGTCGCCGTGAAGGAGAGGCGCTGGATCAGCTGCGGGATGCGGTCGAGCGTGACCCGGAAGGACTCGGTGTCGCCGGCCTGGGCGCCCAGGAGCTGGATCGACTCCTCGGGCGACTTGGGCTGGTTGAAGAAGATGAAGTAACGGTCGTCCGAGAGCCGCTCGCTCGCGTCCAGGCCGAAGCAGCTGATGTCGAACGTCAGTCCGGGAGCAGCGATCTGTACACCTACGTACAGATCGGTCCCCGCGGTGAGGTCACTGATCTTGGCCTTGTGGCCGCGTTGGAATTCCCTGGCCATACGTAACGACCGTCCCCCATCCCGAATGTGAATGCGTCGCGTCAGGCTAACCGCAAAGTCCGACGGCGAGCCAAGCCGGTACAGACCCGCTACACAACGGGGAGATCCGGCGGACGTTCACTCCTCGCGGGCGGCCGGCAGATGGGGCAGCCGGCCGGCCGCGACCACCCCCTCGAGGTATCCCCGGGCCCGCTCCGTACGGGGGTAGGCCTCCAGAAGACGCCAGAAGCGAGGGCCGTGTCCGGGCACGAGGAGATGCGCCAGTTCATGGACGAGGACGTAGTCGACGACGTATTCGGGCATGCCCTGCAGCCGGTGCGAAAGGCGGATGCTGCCCTCCGAAGGGGTGCAGGAACCCCAGCGGGTGTTCTGGTTCGTGACCCAGCGAACGGACGCGGGTCTGGCCCGGCCTTCGAAGTACTGCTCGGACAGCCGCCCGGCGCGCTCGGCGAGCTCCGCGTCCCCCAGGAGACGCTTGCTCTCCTGCGCCGCGAGCTTGTCCAGCATCACGTTGACCCAGCGCTGCTCCTCCGCCTCGGACATCCGGGCGGGAATGAGGACGACGGTGCGGTCGCCCTCGCGGTAGGCCGAGACCGTTCTGCGGCGGCGTGCGCTCCGTCTGACCTCGACCGCGCTGGCACCTCCGCCGGACGACGGTGGACTGGTCGTGCTGCGCTGCGGAGTTCCGGCGCGATGCGCCGAGGTCTCCCCAGCGACGCGTGGGGACGGGTCGGCGGGCACGCCCCGACGTTACCCGCTGGACATGGGGGAAGTCCCGCCTCCGGGACGGTTCGGCGGGGTTCCGATCCCCGTGCGTTTGATTAGTACGACAAGCATCCCCTGCCTGTGGACAACGCGAAGCGGCGGTTCGGCGTGACGGGCATTCTGGCAATCGATCGACACGGCGGACGGGACGTGCCGAGCGGCCTACGGGGGACGACCATGCATCCGATCTTGAAGCCGGCGCTGCGGCGCGGCTGGCGTGACCTGAGCACCGTGCAGTTCGGGGTGGCCCCCGCGCACGCCTTGATGCTCGGCCCGATGGACACGGCGACGAGCAGCTTCCTGACCTTGCTCGACGGGACCCGCGGGCTGCCGCTGCTGCGGGCGGAGGCACAGCGGATGGGCCTGCCGGACGGTCACGTGGACCGGCTGCTCGGCGAGCTGTCCCGGGCCGGGCTGCTCGACGACTCGACGGGCGGCGGCTCCGCGGCCGCGGCTTTGCGCAAGCGGGGCGCGGTCATGGACCGGCTGCGGTCCGACCTGGCCTCCCTCTCGCTGCTCTCCCCCGAACCGGGCGAGGCGATCGACAAGCTGGCGGCACGCCGCTCCATGACGGTACGGGTGCAGGGCGCGGGGCGGGTCGGCGCGATGCTGGCATCCGTGCTCGCCGGGGCGGGCGTGGGCCGGGTGGACGTGCTGGAGGGCGGGCATGTCGAGCCGTGGGACGTGGCGCCGGGCGGGCTGCCCGCGGAGTCGATCGGCGAGCGCAGGGACACGACCGCGCGCCGCGTCGTGCGGCAGTGGGCCCCCGATCGTCCGCCCCGGGCACCGGGGGGCGAAGCGGCGCTCTCGCTCGTGATCGTCGCGCCCCGGGACGGACTCGCCGCGTACGCCCCGGACCCGGCCGCCGTCGAAGGGCTCATCGCCTCAGGCACTCCGCATCTCTACACCGGGGTGATCGAGGGCACCGCCGTGGTGGGTCCCCTGGTCCTGCCCGGGGCGACGGCGTGTGCGGGCTGTCTCTTCCAGCACCGCGCGGACCGCGATCCCACCTGGCCGCGGATGCTCGCGCAGTGGCGCTCGGGGCTCGCCCGGCAGGTCCCCTCCTGTGATCTGGCCCTGTCGACCTCGGCCGCGGGGCTGGCCGCGGGACATGCGCTCGCTTTTCTGGACGGGGTCTCGTCGGCCTGCGCCGGCGCCCGCTGGGAGGCGTCCGTGCCCGGATTCGAGTGGCACTCTCGTCCGGTTTGGCCCCATCCCGCCTGCCCCTGCGGAGCGGGTGTGCGCAATAAGGGGGATCAGGCCACCGTGGACCGAGAGCCGCACGACACAATGGCCGGGTAACCGCCTGACAAGGCGCGGCTGTCTGGGACTTGGAGGGGCGCATGTCTGATCTTCCCCGGAAGGCGGTCACCCGTACCGCCAAACTGGCCGCGCTCCCGCTCGGCTTCGCGGGGCGCGCGACCTGGGGGCTCGGCAAGCGGATCGGGGGCAAGTCCGCGGAGATCGTCGGGCGTGAGCTGCAACAGCGCACGGCGGAGCAGCTGTTCAAGGTCCTCGGCGAGCTGAAGGGCGGGGCGATGAAGTTCGGACAGGCCCTGTCCGTCTTCGAGTCGGCGCTGCCCGAGGAGGTCGCGGGTCCCTACCGCGCGGCGCTCACCAAGTTGCAGGAAGCGGCGCCCCCGATGCCGACCCGCACGGTCCACGCGGTGCTCGCGGAGCGCCTCGGCGAGGACTGGCGCGATCTCTTCCTGGAGTTCACGGACAAACCGGCGGCGGCCGCGTCGATCGGCCAGGTGCACCGGGCCGTCTGGGCGGACGGGCGCGAGGTGGCGGTCAAGGTCCAGTACCCGGGCGCGGGTGAGGCGCTGCTGTCCGACCTGAATCAACTGAGCCGGTTCGCCCGGCTGCTGGGCCCGCTGATTCCGGGCATGGACATCAAGCCGCTGATCACGGAGTTGCGCGACCGGGTCTCCGAGGAGCTCGACTACGGCCTGGAGGCACAGGCCCAGCAGGCGCACGCGGAGGAGTTCATGGACGACCCCGATGTGGTCGTCCCCGCGGTGGTGCACCAGAGCGAGCAGGTCCTGGTGACCGAGTGGATCGACGGGACGCCCCTGTCGGAGGTGATCGCGGACGGCACGCAGGAGCAGCGCGACCGGGCGGGTCAGCTGCTGGCTCGCTTCCTCTTCTCGGGCCCCGCGCGTACCGGACTGCTGCACGCCGACCCGCATCCGGGCAATTTCCGGCTGCTGCCCGACGAGAAGAGCGGCTGGCGCCTGGGCGTCCTCGACTTCGGCACGGTGGACCGGCTGCCCGGCGGGCTGCCCGTGCCCATCGGCGAATCGCTGCGGATGACGCTTGAGGGCGAGGCCGACGCGGTCTACGAGATGTTGCGCGAGGAGGGCTTCGTCAAGGAGACCGTCGACCTCGAACCGGACGCGGTGCTCGACTATCTGCTCCCGATCATCGAGCCCATGCTGGTCGACGAGTTCACGTTCACGCGCGGCTGGATGCGCAGCCAGGCGGCCCGGGTGGCCGACCCCCGCTCCCCCGCCTACCAGTTGGGCAAGCAGCTCAACCTGCCGCCGTCGTATCTGTTGATACACCGCGTGACGCTGAGCACGATCGGGGTGCTGTGCCAGCTGGGCTCGACGGTGCGGATGCGGGACGAGCTGGAGGAATGGCTGCCCGGCTTCGCCGTGGAGTCTGAGGCCGAGGCTGAAGCGGAGGAAGAGGACGGGGCGACGGACGAGACCGCGGCAGGTCAGGAGAGCGACGCCGCGGCCGAGGCCTGAGCCATCACCGGTCGCCTCTGGTCACCACCGGTCACCACCAGGGGGAATCCAGGCGCCCCTCGATGGCTCTGATGTTGTCGCGCGCGCACGCGTCGCAGAAGTAGTGCCGGGCGCCGTTCTCCATGGAGCAGGTCCAGGTCGGCGGCGCGCCGTCGGCGACCGTGCCGCAGCGGGAGCACACGAGATTCTCCGTGCCCGCATTCTCCGTGCCCATGGGCTGAGGATTCTGCTGGTCCACCCGGCGACCATAACGCCGCGCGGGGACGATCGGTGAGCGCAACGCACCGCGGGGGCCGGTCCGTTCGGACCGGCCCCCGCCTGCATCTGTCGTGTCACTGAGCCGCTCGGCGGCTCCTACTGCATGACGGCCATGGCGAGCGCGCGCCGGGCACGCATCGACGCGCGCTCAGCGCGGCGCTGCATGCGGCGGGCCGCCATGAGGCGCTCGGCCGGGCGCTGGGCCTCGGCCTCACGCATGCGTTCGTGCATATGCGCACGAGCCATGGCTTCTGGGATGAGTTGCATCTCTCGGGTCCTGTTCTGGCGCGAGGTGTTCGCACCGGTGGTGGTGAAGTCTGTGATCGCAGAGCCGGCGGGCTCGCTGGTGGCTGCCTTCATCGGGGCCTGCTTCTGGGGGTCGTGCGTGAGGGGGCGATCGATCGTTCCGGCGGTGCTCATGCGACGACCGGGTTCTTGCGCGGACGGCCACGCGGCCGCTTGCGGGCTACGACCACGCCCTGCACGAAGAGCTCGCCGCCCCAGACGCCCCACGGCTCACGCCGCTCCTTGGCGCCGGCGAGGCAGGCCTCCATCAGCGGGCAGGTACGGCAGAGGGACTTGGCGTACTCGACATCGACCGGCGACTCGGCGAAGAAGACCTCCGGGTCGTAGGCACGGCAGGGAACGGGTACGCCGAGGTTCTCGATGGCGTCGTCGAGCGCGGTGAGCGCGGTGAGGGGAGTCAAGGTCGGGTCCTCCGTGGGTGCTGCGGGCGGGGGGAGCGTCTGTGAAGGCGGTACGGACGGGGCGTGCGCTTCGAGTTGCACGGTGGTGTTTTCCTCGTCTGGTCGTGCCGGCCTGGGTCGGCCGGTTGGCGGCTGGTACCGGGTCTTGCTGTCGGCCCCTTCACGCTGTTCTCCCTGTTCTGGGGAAAACAGAAGGGCCGCGGATCCCGGGTGGGGTTCCGCGGCCCTGAAGGCGCCGGTCTGATCGAGGATCAGACTGGATCACTCCAGGGTTCGAGCCCACGGAAGGCCCACATCGTGTGGTGCTGCGTCGTCTGCTTCCGGAATCCGGCACCGGCTGCCGCAAAGGCATAGGCCTGAGCCTGCGCCTCCGCTACTGCTGCTTCCGGTGCCTTGGTCGGTCGCTCATTGCCCTCATTGGCCTCGACGATCGGGAGACCGGCGAGAGGCAGGGCGGGGGACATCGGACGGGTAGCGGGGATGCCGCCGGACAGACCGGTGCCCTGGTTCGAGAAGCCGAGCAGGCAGGAAGCGACGACCGAGCGATCGGTCATTTTGACGGTGCTGATGAAGCTCTCGTTGATGCTGATCACTGGAATTCGCCTCCTCTCGGCGTCTAGGGGATCGGCGAGCCGATCCTGCGGACTGTCAAGTACAGCACGGAACCGGGGCTTCGGAGAAGCCCGCCGTTTCCGTGTTAAGAACCTATGGGTCTTCCTTGCGCATGCGCAAACTATTTTTTCGACGAGTTTGAATCATTCTTCATCGGCGCCCCTTACAGGCTCTTGACCTGCGCAGATGGCGAGGACGTCGGCTCCGAAGCGGTTGAACTTGCGGACGCCGACGCCCGGGATCCGGGCCAGCTCGCCCTCGTCGTCCGGCACGGCCTCCGCGATGGCGATCAAGGTCTTGTCCGTGAAGACGCAGTACGCGGGCTGTCCCAGGCGGCTCGCCTGGCCCGATCGCCACTCCCGAAGACGTTCGTAGAGTCCTTCGTCCATGTCGGAAGGACAGTCTTCGCACCGCATGAGCTTCATCTCGCCCGCCTCGGTCAGCGTCCGGCCGCAGACGCGGCAGCGAGCCGGGGTGCGGTTCTTGCGCTGCCGACGGCCCGCGACGGCGGCCGGGCCCTCGCCGCCGCTGCCGCGCTCCACGCCGCCGGGGCCGCCGCCCGCGGACCGCGCCGCCGCGCCCGCCCCGGAGCCCGGTCGCAGGCCGTCCAGGAAGCGGGTGGGGCGGCGGCTGGGGCGGCCGCCCGGGGAGCGGGAGAGGGCCCAGGACAGGGAGAGGTGGACACGGGCGCGGGTCACCCCGACGTAGAGGAGCCGGCGCTCCTCCTCGATCTGCTCGTCGGTCTTGGCGTAGGTGATCGGCATCATGCCCTCGGCCAGGCCGACCAGGAACACGGCGTCCCACTCCAGACCCTTGGCCGCGTGCAGCGAGGCCAGCGTGACGCCCTCCACGGTGGGCGCGTGCTGGGCGTTCGCCCGCTCGTCGAGCTCGGCCACCAGGTCGGCGAGGGTCGCCTCCGGCTTGGCCCGCGCGAAGTCCTCCGCGAGGCGCACGAGCGCCGCGAGGGACTCCCACCGGTCCCTGGCCGCCCCGGAGCCCGCGGGCGCCTGGGTGGTCCAGCCCTTGGTGGAGAGCACGGCCCTGACCTGGGAGGGCAGATCGACCACGTCGTCCAGGAGGGCGTCGTTGCCGCCGAAGCGGGCCGCGCCGCGCAGGGCCGCGCCCGCCTCCCGCACCTCGGTGCGCTCGAAGAACCGCTCGGCGCCGCGCAGCTGATAGGGCACTCCTGCGTCGGCGAGCGCCTGTTCGTAGATCTCCGACTGCGAGTTCGTACGGAAGAGGACCGCGATCTCGCTGGCCGGGACTCCGTCGGCGAGCAGGGCGCGGATGCGGCGGGCGGCGCCTTCCGCCTCGGCCGGCTCGTCCGCGTACTCCACGTAGACCGGCTCGACGCCGGAGTCGCGCTGGGAGATCAGCTCCAGGCGGTGGTCGGCGGCGCGGCCGCGGGCCTGGGAGAGCAGGCCGTTGGCGAGGTGGACGACCTGAGGGGTGGAGCGGTAGTCACGGACCAGCTTGACGACCGTCGCTCCGGGGTGGCGGGTGCGGAAGTTCAGCAGGTGGTCGGGGGTGGCACCGGTGAAGGAGTAGATCGTCTGGCTGGCGTCGCCGACGACGCAGAGGCTGTCGCGCTCGCCGAGCCACAGCTCCAGGAGGCGCTGCTGGAGGGGGCTGACGTCCTGGTACTCGTCGACCACGAAGTGCTGGTACTGGCTGCGGATCTGCTCGGCGATGTCGTGCCGGTCCTGGAGGATGCCGACAGTGAGCAGCAGCACGTCCTCGAAGTCGATGACCGCGCGGTCGCGCTTGAGGTCCTCGTACGCCGCGTAGAGCTGGGAGATCTCGGCCGGGTCGCGCGGGACGTCACGGCCGGACTTGGCGGCGGCCGCCGCGTAGTCCGCGGGAACCGTCTGGGTGACCTTGGACCACTCGATCTCGCTGGTCAGGTCCCGCAGCTCGTTCCTGTCGAGGCGGATGCGGCAGGCGGCGGCCGCGTCCGCGACGAGTTTGATCTTGCGGTCGACGATGCGGGGCAGTGAGCCGCCGACCGCCTTCGGCCAGAAGAACTGGAGCTGGCGCAGGGCCGCGGAGTGGAAGGTGCGGGCCTGGACGCCGGAGGCGCCGAGCTGGCGCAGCCGGCCGCGCATCTCCCCCGCCGCGCGGTTGGTGAAGGTGACGGCCAGGACGCTGGCGGGCTGGAGGATCCCCGCGCGCACGCCGTAGGCGATCCGGTGGGTGATCGCCCGGGTCTTGCCCGTGCCGGCACCCGCGAGGACGCACACCGGCCCGTGCAGGGCGGTGGCCACCTCGCGCTGCTCCGGGTCGAGCCCGGCGAGCACCGCGTCGGCAGAGTCCGGGACCTGCGGGAAGAGGGTGGAATGCGTTGCTGATGTCACCCCGCCATGCTGCCAGGTCGCCGGGGGCGGGTGAGCCGGTTGTCCACAGGCAGGCAGTGCCGGTCGTACTAATGCGGGAATGGTGGCCGGGTCGCGTACGTTTCGATTGATTGCGAAGAAGCACCCCGCGCGATGAAGGAGCACACTAGAGATGCCGGGCACTGTGACGATGTACAGCACCACGTGGTGCGGCTACTGCCGCCGCCTCAAGGGTCAGATGGACCGCGAGGGCATCACGTACAACGAGATCAACATCGAGCACGACCCGGACTCCGCGGCCTTCGTCGAGAAGGCGAACGGCGGAAACCAGACGGTTCCCACCGTCCTCTTCCCGGACGGCTCCACGCTCACGAACCCCTCGCTCGCGCAGGTCAAGCAGAAGCTGGCCTGAGGCCGCGGGCCTCGGACGCAGCTCAGCCCACGGTCCCCGGCTTCGGCAGGGGCTTGCCGTACCAGAGCTCGATCAGACGGGCCGCAATCGAGATCCCGTAGGGAGGCAGGACCTCTCCGGACTCGAATGCGGCCCGCAGGTCTTCCCGGGAGAACCAGCGGGCTTCCTCGATCTCCTCGCCGTCGACGTTGATCTCCGAAGAGGTCGCGTCGGCCATGAAGCCCAGCATCAGGCTGGAGGGGAAGGGCCAGGGCTGGCTGGCGACGTACTCGACGTCGCCGACCGTGACGCCCGCCTCCTCGAAGACCTCGCGCCGCACCGACTGCTCGATGGACTCGCCCGGCTCGACGAAGCCCGCGAGGGTCGAGAAGCGGCCCTCGGGCCAGTGCACCTGGCGGCCCAGGAGGATGCGGTCCTCGGCGTCCCTGACCGCCATGATCACCGCGGGATCCGTGCGCGGGTAGTGCTCGGCGCCGCACGCCTGGCAGCGGCGGATGTGCCCCGCGGCCGCGATGACCGTGCGCTCGCCGCAGCGGGAGCAGAAGCGGTGCAGGCGCTGCCAGTTCTCCAGGGCGACGGCGTGCACCATCAGGCCCGCGTCACGGGGCGAGAGCAGCAGTCCCGCCTCGCGCAGCCCCGCAGGGCGCGCGGACTGGTCCATGCGGCCCGGCAGGGTGTCCTTCTGGAGCGCGAAGTAGCTGACGCCGTCGTCGTCGGTGCCCAGGAAGTAGCGGTGCTCCTCCGTGAGGGGCGCTTCGAAGGCGGGCGTCATCACCAGTTCCGTGGTGCCCTCGGACGTCTCGTCGATGAGCACCTGACCACCGGAGACCACGAAGACCCGGGTCGTCGGGTGGCTCCAGGCTGCGGCGAGCCACGCCTCGTCCATGCGGTGGTGGGCCGCGCGGTCGATGCCGCTGGGCGCGGTGAGCGAGACGGGCCGGTCTGCGGTGCGGTCGGTCCAGGTGGTCACAGGTGCTTCCAACTCCCCCGATGGAATGGGTGGTTCAGCAGGACGTGCTCAGTGGTGTGCCGGGCGGGCCCGGCGATCCGGGGACTCTCAGTGTGCATCGCGCCAGTTCTCCGCGAGGTCGCCCCACAGGTAGGCGGTCGTCTCCACGCCCTTGAGGAGCAGGTCGATCTCGACCTTCTCGTTCGGCGCGTGCCAGCCGTCGGAGGGGACGGAGATGCCGAGGAACAGCACGGGCGCCCCGAGGACGTCCTGGAGGTCGGCGGCCGGTCCAGAGCCGCCCTCACGCGTGAAGCGGATCCGCTGCTCGAAGGCGCGTCCCATCGCGCGGACGACGGACTGGAGCGCCGGGTGGTCCAGCGGGGTCAGGCACGGGCGCGTGGCGGCGCCGAAGGTGATCGTGTGGCGGATGCCCGCGGGCATCCGGTCGGCCACCCAGGTGCGCACGGCCTCCTCGACGCGGTCCGGGTCCTGGCCGGCGACCAGCCGGAAGGACAGCTTGAGGAACGCGGACGACGGGACGATCGTCTTGCCGCCCGCTCCCTGGTAGCCGCCGCCGATGCCGTTGACCTCGGCGGTGGGGCGGGCCCAGATGCGCTCCAGGGTGGTGTGCCCGGCCTCGCCGTGGGTCGCGTACGACTTGGCCGTGCGCAGCCAGCGCTCCTCGTCGAAGGGCAGCTCGGCGAAGAGTTCGCGCTCGCGGTCCGTGAGGGGCGTGATGCCTTCGTAGAAGCCGGGGATCGCCACGCGCGCGTCCTCGTCGTGCAGGGCGGCGACGAGGCGGGCGGCCTCGGCGGCGGGGTTCGGGACCGCGCCGCCGAAGGAACCGGAGTGGATGTCCTGGTCGGGTCCGCGCAGCTCGATCTCGCAGTCGGCGAGGCCGCGCATGCCGGTGCAGACGGTGGGGGTGTCCTCCGACCACATGCCGGTGTCCGAGACGATCACCGCGTCGGCGGCGATGCGCTCGCGGCGCTCCTCGATGAGCGCGCGGAAGTGCGGGGAGCCCGACTCCTCCTCGCCCTCGATGAGCAACTTCAGGTGGACGGCGGGCGCGGTGCGCCCGGTGGCCGCGAGGTGGGCGCGGACGCCGAGGGTGTGGAAGAAGACCTGGCCCTTGTCGTCGGCGGCCCCGCGCGCGTAGAGGCGGTTTCCTTCGACGACCGGCTCGAACGGGTCGGTGTCCCAGCCGTCCTCGCGGGCGGCTGGCTGCACGTCGTGGTGCCCGTAGACGAGGACGGTGGGGGCCTGAGGGTCGTCGGAGGGCCACTCGGCGAACACGGCGGGTGCTCCCGGCGTCGGCCAGACCTCGGCGGTCGGGAAGCCGGTCTCCTTGAGCTTGGCGGCGAGCCAGTCGGCACTGCGGCGCACGTCCGGCGCGTGATCGGGCTGGGCCGACACGGACGGTATGCGCAGCCACTCGGCGAGCTCGTCGAGGAAGGCGGCGCGGTGGGTCTCGATGTACGTACGGACGGCGCTGTCCGGTGTCTCGCTCATGGTCACGAGCCTATCCGCCATCCGGGGTCGGCTCTTCCGGCGGTTCGGGGTCCGGGGCCGCCGCCGGTTCTTCGAGCAGCAGGCGTTCCAGCTCGGCGCGGCCCGGCAGGTGCCGGGGGCGTGCGGTCTCCCCGCTGCGCACGTACAGGAAGGCGGCCTTCACCGACTCCGGAGGGACGCCCTGCTGCTCGGCCCAGGCCAGCCGGTAGACGGCGAGCTGGAGGGGGTCGGCGCTGTGGGTGCGGCTGGTCTTCCAGTCGACGATCTCGTACGTGGTGTCATCTCCGTCACCGTGCCGGTAGACGGCGTCGATGCGGCCCCTGATGACGCGGCCGGCGATCACGAACTGGAAGGGCACCTCGACGCGGTAGGGCGTGCGGCGGGCGTACTCGGTGCGCTCGAAGGACTCCTTGAGGGCTTCCAGGTCGCGCTCGTCGGCGATCTCGGCCTCGTCGGGGCCGCCGCCTGGCAGGTCCTCCGGGTCGAGCATCGGCAGCGTGAGCGCTTCGAAACGGGACTCGACCCAGGCGTGGAAGCGGGTGCCGCGGCGGGCCGCGGGCTGCGGCGGGCGGGGCATGGGGCGGGCCAGCTCCTGCGCGAACCCGTCGGGGTCGGCGGCGAGGCGCATCAGCTCGGACGCGGTGAGCGAGGGCGGCACGGGCACGTCCCTGACGGCCTCGCGGGCGCGCAGCAGCTCGCCGGTCAGGGCGTCCAGGTCGCGGTCCCAGGAGGCGAGGGTGCGGGCCTCCTCCGGGGTGAGGCGGGCGCGGGAGCCGTCCGGCGCGGGGCGGGCGTCCGGGACGCGGTCGGCGGGGTGCGGGCGGGCGTCGGGCGCGGGTGCGGGCAGCGGCACGCGTGCGTGGCCGCCGCCGGCGGGGGGACCGGGGCGTGCGGTCGCGGTGCCGGGGGCCTCCGCGGGGTGCGGGAGGGTGGGGCGCTCGGTGGCCAGGGAGTCCCAGTCCGCGGGGTCGGCGTCCTCGGGGCGGCCGGTGTCTTCGTAGCGGCCCTCTTCGAAGGAGCCCGCTCCGTAGGCACCCTCTGCGTAGGGGCCCTCTACATAGGGGGCCTCTACATAGGGGTCCTCTACGTAAGGGCCTTCTTCGTCCTCCGGAGGGGGCGGTGGCCATTCGGGGTCGTCGGCCGGGGACACGTCGTCGTACGCCGACGGGTGGGCCTCCTCGTGGGAGCGGGCGTGCTCGGGTGCGCTCTCCCCCGTCAGCCGGTCCAGGTGGTCGAGGACCGTCCGCGCGGCCGCGCGGCGGCGGGCCAGGGAGGCGTCGTCCAGGGGCAGCGGCCAGGCGTGGTCGGCGGTCGCCTCGTGCAGCGCCGGGTTCTCCTCGTCCTCGGCCGGCTCGTCCGCCCAGACCTCGATCTCGCCGTGGCCCACCGCGCAGTGGTCGTACAGCGCCTGGAGGAAGTCGGAGGGGCCGCGCGGCTTCTTCTGGGAGGGACCCCACCAGTGTCCCGAGCCGAGGAGGAGGGAGCGGGGGCGGGTGAACGTGACGTACCCGAGGCGGAGTTCCTCGGTGCGCTGGTGGTCCTTCATCTCCTCGTGGAAGGCCCGCATGCCCTTGGCGTCCCAGGCGTCGACGTCGGGCAGCGTGGCCGTGTCGCCGCGCAGCTCGTGCGGCACGACCTTGGCCTGGGCGGTCCACTTCTCGCGGCCCTGTGCGCTCGGGAAGGTGCCGTTGACCAGGCCGGGGACGGCGACGACGTCCCACTCCAGGCCCTTGGACTTGTGGGCGGTGAGCACCTTGACCGTGTTCTCGCCGCCCGGCAGGGCGTTGTCGAGGCCCTTCTCGTACTGGGCGGCGGTGCGCAGGAAACCGAGGAAGGCGAGCAGCGACGCGCCCTGGTCGTTGGCGGCGAAGGAGGCGGCGACGTCGAGGAAGTTGGAGAGCGTCTCGCGGCGGCGGGCCGCGAGGGCGTGCGGCGAGGCGGAGAGCTCCACTTCGAGGCCCGTCACGGCGAGCACCCGGTGCAGTACGTCCATCAGCGGGTCGGCGAGCGAGCGGCGCAGCTCGCGCAGTTCGGCGGCGAGCCGGGCGAAGCGCACGCGCGCGTCCGCCGAGAACGGCAGCCCGTCGTCCCCTCCGGAGGCGTCGTCCGCGGTGAGCGGTGTCTCCAGGAAGGTGTCCAGCGCGTCCGCGAGCGATATGACCTCGGCCGGGTCGACCCCCTCGACGGCCTCGGCCAGGCGCCGGTCCGGGTCGTCGGGGGCGGCGTGCCCGTGCCGTACGAGGAGGCGGGCGCGGCGGCCCAGGAGGGCGAGGTCGCGGGCGCCGACGCGCCAGCGCGGGCCGGTCAGGAGCCGCACCAGGGAGGCGTTGGCCCCCGGGTCCTGGAGGACCTCGCAGACGGCGACGAGGTCGGCGACCTCCGGGAGGTGCAGGAGGCCGGAGAGGCCGACGACCTCCACGGGGATGTCGCGGGCGACCAGGGCGCCCTGGATCTCGCCGAAGTCCGTCGCCGTGCGGCACAGGACGGCGATCTCGCCGGGTGCCTTGCCGGTGCGCACCAGGTGGGCGATCGAGTCGGCGAGCCAGTCGATCTCCTCGGCGTGCGTGCGCAGCAGGGCGCAGCGCACCACGCCGTCGCGCTCGGCGCCGGGCGCGGGCCGCAGGGCCTCCACGCCCGCGTGCATGGCGCGCAGCGGCTCCGCGAGGCCGTTGGCGAGGTCCAGGAGGCGGCCGCCGCTGCGGCGGTTCTCGCTGAGCGCGTGGCGGGTGGCGGGGCGGCCGTCGGCGTACGCGAAGTGCTCGGGGAAGTCGTCCAGGTTCGCCACGGAGGCGCCGCGCCAGCCGTAGATCGCCTGGCAGGGGTCGCCGACCGCGGTCACCGGATGGCCCGTGCCGCCGCCGAACAGGCCGGCCAGGAGGATGCGCTGGGCTACCGAGGTGTCCTGGTACTCGTCGAGGAGGACGACGCGGAACTCGTCGCGGAGGATCTCGCCGACCTCGCCCCTGGTGCGGGCGAGCGTCGCGGACAGGGCGATCTGGTCACCGAAGTCGAGCAGGTCGCGGGAGCGCTTGGCCGCGCGGTAGTGACCCACGAGCTCGGCCAGTTCGAGCCGTGCGGCCGCCGTCTCGGGGACCTTGCGCAGATCCGCGTTGCTGAGCTTGGCGCCCTCCAGGGCGCGCAGCAGCTCGGTGTCGTACGCGCGCAGCCGCTCGGGCCGCACGAGGTGCTCGGCGAGCTCGCTGTCGAGGGCGAGGAGGTCGCTGACGAGGTCGGGGAAGGACCGGGTCAGCGCCGGATAGGGGCCAGGCGCCTCGCGCAGCACGCGCGCGGCGAGCTGGAAGCGGGTGGCGTCGGCGAGCAGCCGGGAGGTCGGCTCGAGGCCGATGCGCAGGCCGTGATCGGTCAGGAGACGGCCCGCGAAGGCGTGGTACGTGGAGATGACGGGCTCGCCCGGAGGGTTGTCCGGGTCGACCGCTTCAGGGTCGGTGACACCCGCCTTGACGAGGGCCTGGCGCACGCGCTCGGCGAGTTCGCCCGCCGCCTTGTTCGTGAACGTCAGGCCGAGGACCTGCTCGGGGGCGACCTGGCCGGTGCCGACCAGCCAGACCACGCGGGCCGCCATCACCGTCGTCTTGCCCGACCCGGCTCCGGCCACGATCACCTGCGGGGCGGGCGGCGCGGTGATGCAGGCCGTCTGCTCCGGGGTGAACGGGATGCCGAGCAGCTCTTTGAGCTGCTCGGGGTCGGTGATGCGAGGGGGCACGTCAGAGAGGCTAGCGGTGGCCACTGACATCCGGGACGGACCCGGCTGTCAGTGATCCCACACCCATCGCATCAGATGTCAATGGGCTCGGGGCGGCAGCCCTATCGCCCGGCCGCCACGAAACACGCGTCGTTATATACGCTCTGGCGTATCCCAAGAGTCGCCATCAAGGACGTGCACGCAGAAACCTGGAACGGAAACGCGGGCGTACCTGCGCCCTTGGCCGCGACCTTGCACGCGTTCTTCACCTTCGGGCCAACCGTGTATCCGCCCCACTTCACGAATGCCCTGCAGTTGTACAGACGCGTCTTCTCGCTCGCCATCGCCGAGGCCGGCGTCGCGGCAGCAAGGGGCATGGCCAAGACGCCGACAATCATGCTTGCCGCCCTGGACCACTTGTTGATCTTTCGGGGCTTCTTCACGGCCCGGCGTGCCAGCCCTCGCGACACACGCTGCACGAGGCACGGAAGGCACAGTGCATGCAGTGGTGAGTGTGAAGCGTTCGTCGAGGACCTTGCCCCCGCGGCCGTCGCGAGGAGGTCGCCGATCTACTCCCCGGAGAGCGATACCTGGGTCTGAAATTTGAGCAGGGCGCCGCCGCAGTATGCAGCGCGTGGGGTCAGGAGCCGGCAGAAATCTTCGTCGGGTCCACGATCTCGTCGTCCGAGGGGACCTTGACCGCGACGGTTTTGCCGTAGTCGCTGAAGTTCACCGTGCCGGGGGCCTCGCCCCCCTTGTTCACAACCTTCAGGAAGTAAGGCTTACCCTCCATCGCGACGTAGAAGGTGGTGGTCTCCTCACCCTTCTTCTTCGTCAGGACAGCGGCCTTCCTGCCGTCGACTTCAGTGTCCTTCTCCCGCTCCAGCTTCTTGAGCTTGTCAGCCTTGAACATGCCGTCGGGGTTACAGGGGCTGCCACCCTTCGCGTTGGCCTTCTTGACCCAACGGCCCTTGACCAGCTCAGCGGTGCTGCTGTCGCCCTTGTCCTCCCAGAACTTGTCGTCGACCTTGACATACGAGTACTTACCTGAGGCGAGGAACTCAGCGGTGCCCTTCTCCCGGGAACCCACCGTGCCCTTGCAGTCGCCGGACTCGGCGACCACGAACTCGATGTCGCTCGACTGGCCGCTCTGCTTCATCTGGCCCGTCATGCGGTAGGACCCGGCGTCCTTGGAAGCCTTGGAGGCCTTCTCGGCGATCTTGTCGGCACTCATGCCGTCGAAGGGGTCCTTGTCGCCGTCGCTGCTGCAGCCCGTTACGCCGATGACGGCGGCGGCACAGGCGACGGCCACTGCCAGGAGCTTCCGGTTGGCTGCCATATGCGTGTGTCTCCTCAGGAAGGTGCACGATCGGATGGTCCGCCGAGTGCACTGTTCAGGTTTACCGAGACTTTAGATGGCCTGTGAGCCTGCTATGACTGCGGGCACCTGGACGTGAGCTTTGCCACCAAGGGCACAGCTGTCCGTGGCGTCACTCCACTACGTGCCGGCCCTCGGGGCGCGCGCTGCACGAGGCGCGGAAGGCGCAGTGCGTGCAGTGCTGGCCCGCGGTCGGTGTGAAGCGTTCGTCGAGGACCTTGCCCGCGGCCGTCGCGAGGAGGTCGCCGATCCACTCTCCGGAGAGGGGCTCCTGGGCCTGGACCTTGGGCAGGGCCTCGCCGCCGTTCTTCTTGGCGGCGCCCTGGCGCAGCTGCACCAGTTCGGCACCGCCCGGCTCGGGACGTACGCCTCCGAAGACGTCGTCCGCGGCGCCCTCGCGCACCGCCAGCTGGTAGACGGCGAGCTGCGGATGGCGGGCGACCTCGGCGGCGGTCGGCGCCTGCTTGCCGGTCTTGAAGTCCACTACGTAGGCGCGGCCTTCCGCGTCCTGCTCGACGCGGTCCATGGAGCCGCGCACCCGCACTTCGTAGGGACCCGCTTCCAGCATCACGTCGAAGCCGTGCTCACTGGCGAGGGACGTGCGGCTCGCGCGGTCCATCACATGCCACTGGAGGAAGCGTTCGAGCGCTACGCGCGCGTGCTCCTTCTCCTGCGCCGACTTCCACGGCGCGTCGAAGGCGAGCGCGTCCCACACCGAGTCGAGGCGCTCCATGAGGACGGCGAGGTCGGCGGGCGTACGCCCGGACGCGACCTCGTCGGCCAGCACGTGCACCACGTTGCCGAAGCCCTGGGCGGCGGTCGCGGGGGCGTCCGCCTTCACCTCGCGGCCCAGGAACCATTGCAGGGAACAGGTGTTGGCGAGCTGGTCGAGCGCGCTGCCGGAGAGTACGACGGGCTTGTCGCGGTCCCTCAGGGGGACTTCGCTCGCCGTCGGCTCGTACATGCCCCACCAGCGGTAGGGGTGCGCGGACGGTACGAGGGGACGTCCGTCGGCGTCGCCGAGCGCGGCGAGCCTGGCCAGGCGCTGGGCCGCGGCCTCGCGCAGGGGCTCCGACACGCGCGGGTCGACGGTGGTGGCGCGCAGCTCGGCGACGAGCGCGGAGACCGAGAGGGGGCGGCGCGGGCGGCCCGTTATGTCCCTTGGTTCGACGCCGAGTTCGGTGAGGAAGCGGGAGGGCTGGTCGCCGTCGTCCGCCGGCGCCTTGACCGCGGTGACGACGAGGCGCTCCCGCGCGCGCGTGGCCGCGACGTAGAACAAACGGCGTTCTTCGGAGAGCAGCGCTCCCGGAGTGAGCGGTTCGGCGAGGCCGTCGCGTCCGATGCGGTCCGCTTCCAGGAGCGAGCCCCGGCGGCGCAGGTCGGGCCAGAGGCCCTCCTGGACGCCCGCGACCACGACGAGCCGCCACTCCAGGCCCTTGGAACGGTGCGCCGTCATGAGGCGTACGGCGTCGGGGCGTACGGCCCTGCGGGTGAGCGTGTCCGCGGCGATGTCCTGCGCCTCGGTCTCCTCGAGGAAGTTGAGGGCGCCGCGGCCGCCGGTGCGCTCCTCGGCACGGGCCGCGGCGGCGAACAGCGCGCACACCGCGTCGAGGTCGCGGTCGGCGTTGCGCCCGGCCGCGCCGCCGCGCCGTGCGGTGCGCTCCAGGCGCTTGGGCCACGGGGTGCCGTCCCACAGCTCCCAGAGCGCCTCCTCGGCCGTACCGCCGCCCGCGAGACGCTCACGGGCCTTGCGCAGCAGCGCGCCGAGGCGCTGGGCGCCGCGGGCGTACGTCGGGTCGTGCGCGACGAGGCGCTCCGGCTCGGCGAGGGCGCGGGCCAGCAACTCGTCCGAGGGCGGCGGCAGATGGTTGCCCGCGGCGCGCTCCTCCTCGCGCAGCGCGCGGCCGAGCCTGCGCAGGTCGGCGGCGTCCATGCCGGCCAGGGGCGAGGTCAGGAGGGTGAGGGCGGTCTCGGTGTCCAGCCAGGCGGGGGCGGTGGTTTTTTGGGGGGCCGTGGGTTCTGTGGAGTCCGTGGGATCTGAGGGGCTCGTGGAGTCTGAGACGGCTTTGGGTTCCGAGGGATCTGTGGGATCTGAGACGTCCCCGGGTTTCGAGGGGCCTGAGGGGTCCGTGGAATCCGAGACATCTGTGGGATCCAAGACATCCGTGGGTTCCGAGACGTCCGTGGGATCCATGGATTCCGAGGGATCCGCCATGACCGCCGTCGCCACCACCCGCAGCGCCGTCAGCAACGGCATCACCGCGGGCTCGTGGCGCAGCGCGATGTCGTCCCCGTCGATGTCGAGGGGCACGCCCGCCGCGCTGAGGCTGCGGCGGACCGCGGGGATCGTGCGGGCGCCCGCGCGGACGAGGACCGCCATGTCGCTCCAGGGGACCCCGTCCTCCAGGTGCGCACGGCGCAGGATGTCCGCGACGTTGTCGAGCTCCGTGCCGGCCGTCGGGTACGTGTAGACCTCGACGCGGCCGCCGTCGCGGACCGGCGTCGGCTCCCTGTGGACCCGCACCTTCTCCGCGGGCAGCCTGGTCAGCGGCATGCGGCGGGTGAGCAGCCGGGTCGCGGCGAGCAGCTGCGCGCCCGACCTGCGGGACGTCGTCAGGACCTCGACGGACGCCGGGGTGCCGTCCACGCGCGGGAAGGCGTCGGGGAACTCCAGGATGCCGTTCACGTCGGCGCCGCGGAACGTGTAGATCGACTGGTCGGGGTCCCCGAAGGCGACCAGGGACCTGCCGCCCCCGGCGAGCGCGCGCAGCAGCCGCACCTGGGCCGGGTCCGTGTCCTGGTACTCGTCCACGAAGACCGCGTCGTACTGCGCGCCGAGCGCCCGTGCCACCTCGGGGCGGCGCGCGAGGAGGACCGCGCGGTGCACCAGTTCCGCGTAGTCGAGCACTCCTTGCATGTCGAGCACGTCCAGGTACTCGGCGAGGAAGGAGGCCGCCGCGCCCCAGTCGGGGCGCCCGCTGCGCCGGGCGAAGTCGTCCAGGGCGGCGGGCCCGAGGCCCAGCTCGCGGCTGCGGGCGAGCACCGCGCGCACCTCGTCGGCGAAGCCGCGGGTGGTGAGGCAGGCGCGCAGCTCGTCCGGCCAGCGGATGTGCGCGCGGCCCTCCTGCGCGAGGTCGACCTGGCCCGCGAGGAGCTCGCGGACCGCCACGTCCTGCTCGGGTCCGGAGAGCAGCCGCAGCGGCTCGACGAACAGGTCGGTGTCCTGGTGGGCGCGGACCAGGGCGTAGCAGAAGGAGTGGAACGTGGTCGCCTGCGGGGCGCGCGCCGCGCCCATGCGCAGCGCCATGCGGTCGCGCAGTTCCACCGCGGCCTTGCGGCTGAAGGTGAGCACCAGGATCCGCGCCGGGTCCGCGCCCTCGGCGACGCGGGCGGCGACGGCCTCGACGAGCGTGGTCGTCTTGCCGGTGCCGGGTCCCGCGAGAACGAGGAGCGGTCCGCCCCTGTGGTCAACCACCGCGCGCTGGCGTGCGTCCAAGCGAGGGGGATCCAGTGGGTCCGGCAGAGTACGCACCAGTCGGTAGGCACCCGGGGTCCCCTGTCGTACCTGGTGGTGCGACGGGTGCCGGATGTGCCGGGCGGAAGAAGGGGTGCTCACGTGGGTCGCCGGTCCTGGTGGGTGTGCTGGTCGATGAGCGGCCGGGCGGTGGCCGAGAGGTGACGGGGATGCGTGCTGTCGACGCTACGCCAGTGGATGCGGGGGACGCGGTGCTTCCCCCGTACGGGCCACCGGTCCCCCGTCGGGCCCCGGGATGGCGGAAGCTGTCAGATGTGAGCCTCCGGAGCCTGCGGGCGAGCGTCCCCCGTGATGTCGGCCCTCGTGTCATCGCCGACGTCACCGACGCCGTGGCCACCGGCCGCGTGGCCGACATCACCATGACCGGCCTCTCCGGAGACGAGATCACCATGACCGGCCTCTCCGGAGACGAGATCACCATGACCGGCTTCTCCGGAGAGGTCGTCACGACGAGCGGCCTCCCCGGAGACGGCAGCGTCGTCACCACGAGCGGCCTCCCCGGAGACGACGTCACCACGAGCCGCCCCGGAGACCACGTCGCCACGCCCCCTTCCTCAGGAGGCGCCGTCACCATGACCGCCCCCTCCGGAGCCGACGTCACCGCCGTCCCAGCGCGCCCTGCGCATGTCGAGCTTGGGGAGATGTCCCTGGGCGGCGCGCGATGCCTGTCGCAAGGGGGTGCCCTCCTCGCGGTACCGCTCAAGGGCGCGCAGCTCGTGCCCCGGCAGCAGTACTCCGTCCGAGCGCACGACACGCCACCACGGAACGCCTCCTCCGTAGAGGGCCATCACGCGTCCCACCTGCCGGGGTCCGCCCTCCTCCAGCCACTCGGCGACGTCTCCGTACGTCATCACGCGCCCCGGAGGGATCAGTTCCGCGACGTCGAGGACCCGCTCCGCATACTCCGGCAGGGCCTGCGCCGCATGGTCGGACGGGGCCTGTTCCCTTCGGCTCTCCTCGTTCATCCGGCCCATCCTGCCGCACCCCGCCGACACCGCGACCGGCTCGGCACGGACCGTACGGAGGCCCCCGGCACCGGACGCAAAGTGTCGTTTCGTGACCACTTCGCGTCCTTGCGTTGCCCCCTGCTGCCCCCCTGCGGCGAGCTGGCATGCCACCATCGTGCGGGCGGTGACTGGTGATACGAGATCAAGAAGAGACGACGGAACGGCAGGGCGTGCATCCCGATGAGAAAGCGGGCACCTCTGCGTCCGAGTCACACCTGGACACCGGTGAGCGCGCCCTGAAGACCGAGAAGAACGAGACCGAGCAGGCCGAGCACGGCGGCGCCGGGCACCCCGATGGCGACACCGTGTGTCCCGAGGACGACGCCGCACACACCGACCGCGTGGAGCGCGACGAACCGCTGCTCGCCGCGCGCGTGCACCGCCCCTCCGACCTCATGCGACTGCTCGTCGGCGTGCTGGCCATCGCCGTGCTCCTCGCGATCGCCGCGTTCGCGCACGGCACGACGTCCGGACTCGAACAGGACATCGACAAGGGCACCGAGCAGGCGCCCGACCTGCTGATCAAGGTGGCGGGCCTCGTCGCGAGCATCGGGGTCCTGCTGGTCCCCGTCGCCTTCGCCATCGAGCGGCTGATCAAACGCGACGGACTGCGCATCGCCGACGGGGTCCTCGCCGCCGTCCTCGCCCACGGCGTCACGCTGGCCACCGACCTCTGGGTCGCGAAGGCCGCGCCCGGCTCCATCCAGGACGCGCTCACCAAGCCGTCCCCCGCCGACATCCACGCCTTCACCGACCCGGTGCACGGCTATCTCGCGCCCGTCATCGCGTACATGACGGCCGTCGGGATGTCCCGCAGACCGCGCTGGCGCCTGGTGCTGTTCGTGGTGCTGCTGCTCGACGCGTTCACCATGCTGGTCACCGGCTACACGACGCCGTTCTCGATCATCCTGACGGTGCTCATCGGCTGGACCGTGGCGTACGGCACGCTCTACGCGGTCGGCTCGCCGAACGTCAGGCCCACCGGGCAGACGCTCCTGGCGGGCCTGCGGCACGTCGGCTTCCACCCCGTGAGCGCCGCGCGCGAGGAGTCCCCGGACAGCGAGCACGGCGACCGGGGGCGGCGCTATTTCGTCACTTTGGAGGACGGCCCTCCGCTCGACGTCACGGTCATCGACCGCGAGCAACAGGCGCAGGGCTTCTTCTACCGCGTGTGGCGCAGGCTCACGCTGCGCGGGATCACCCAGCGGCGCAGCCTCCAGTCGCTGCGCCAGGCCCTCGAACAGGAGGCCCTGCTCGCGTACGCGGCGATCGCGGCCGGGGCGCACGCGCCCAAGCTGATCGCCACGTCGGAGCTCGGCCCGGACGCGGTGATGCTCGTCTACGAGCACATGGGCGGCCGGTCCCTGGACTCCCTGCCGGACGACGCCATCACCGATGAGCTGCTGCGCGAGACCTGGCGGCAGGTGCAGGCACTGCAGTCCCGCCGGATCGCGCACCGCAGGCTCGCGGGGGACGCGATTCTGGTGGATCGTTCCGGCACGGTGATCCTCACGGATCTGCGCGGCGGTGAGATCGCCGCGGGCGACCTGGTGCTGCGGATGGACATCGCCCAGCTCCTGACCGCCGTCGGCCTGCGGGTGGGCGCCGAGCGCGCGGTGGCGTCGGCCGTCGAGGTCCTCGGCCCCGACGCGGTCGCCGACTGTCTGCCGCTGTTGCAGCCGATCGCCCTCACCCGCACCACCCGCGCCACCCTGCGCAGGCTGGCCAGGGAGCGGTCCCAGCGCGAGCGTGACGCGGTCCTCGAGGCGTCCCGCAAGGCCAAGCAGGGCGTGCGCGCGGACGTCCCCGACGAGGAACAGGCCGGTGTCGCGCAGTCGGGCAAGCAGGCCCAGAAGCAGGAGAAGCAGGCCGCCAAGCAGGAGCGGCAGGCCGAGAAGCAGGCCATAGACGACGCGCTGGACCAGGCCCGCGAGGAGGATCTGCTCACCCAGATCCGCCACCAGGTCCTGCTGATCCGCCCGACGGCGCCGGTCGAACCCGCGCAGCTGGAGCGGATCAGGCCGCGCACGCTGATCAGCTTCATCGCGGGTGCCATCGGCGCGTACTTCCTGTTGTCGCAGCTCACGCACGTCGAGTTCGGCACGCTGTTCCAGGAGGCGCAGTGGGGCTGGGTGGCCGCGGCGGTGGGCTTCTCCGCGCTGAGCTACTTCGCCGCCGCGATGAGCCTGCTCGGCTTCGTGCCGGAGCGGGTGCCGTTCCTACGGACGGTGGCGGCGCAGGTCGCCGGGTCGTTCGTGAAGATCGTGGCGCCCGCGGCGGTCGGCGGCGTCGCGCTCAACACGCGCTTCCTGCAGCGCTCCGGGGTGCGCTCGGGGCTCGCGGTGGCGAGCGTCGGGGCCTCGCAGCTCTTCGGGCTCGGCTCGCACATCATGTTGCTGCTCATCTTCGGCTATCTGACCGGTACGGAGAAGACGCCGTCGTTCACGCCGTCCCGCACCGTCATCGCCGGTCTCCTCTCGGTCGCGGTGCTGGTGCTCGTGGTGACGGCGATCCCGTTCCTGCGGAAGTTCGTCGTCACGCGCGTGCGGTCGCTCTTCGCCGGGGTCGTGCCGCGCATGCTGGACGTACTCCAGCGGCCGCAGAAGCTGCTCACCGGCATCGGCGGCATGCTGCTCCTGACGCTCCTTTTCGTGCTCTGTCTGGACGCCTCGGTGCGCGCGTTCGGCAGCGACGAGATGACGACGCTGAGTCTGGCGAGCGTCGCGGTGGTCTTCCTGGCGGGCAACGCGCTGGGCTCGGCGGCGCCGACACCGGGCGGCGTGGGAGCGGTCGAGGCGACGCTGACCTTCGGTCTGATCGCGGTCGGGGTGCCCAAGGACGTGGCGGCGCCCGCGGTGCTGCTCTACCGGCTCCTGACGCTGTGGCTGCCGGTGCTCCCCGGGTGGCTGTTCTTCAACCATCTGACAAGGAAGGGGCTTCTTTGAGGATGGCCTCTCCGTAGAGAGCCCCTTCTTCAGGAAGCCCCCTCCGGAAGCCCCCTTCAGGAAGCCCCTCCCGAAAGCCCTTCAGGAAGCCGCTCCAAGCCCTCGCCGGTCAGAACAGCAGCAGGAGCGCCACCAGGAGCAGTACGGCGCCCACGACTTCCACGGCGCCGACCACCGGCACCTTCACGCCCTTGCCGGGGAGCAGCGCCGCGCGGGCCAGATAGGCCGCGAACAGGATCGCGAGCCAGGGGTTCAGGAGGTACGCGGCGGGCACGGCGAGGGCGTGGTAGGTCACCGAGGCCCGGTAGTACGTGCGTGAGCCGCGCTCGCGGATCATCGTCTTCACGTACGGCACGGTCCCCACGAAGAAGAGCAGGCACGCGAGGGCGGGGCGCCAGCCGTCGGCGAGGTCGCCGCCGCCCATCCGCAGGGTGACCAGGAGCATGCCGCAGGCGGGGACCACCGCCGCCAGGCCGTTCAGGAGCGTCCGTTCCCTGTTCCGCCGGGCGTACCAGGTGTTGAGCGCCACGAAGGGGGCCGCGCAGGCCGCCGCGAGCAGCAGCCAGGGGAAGCCGAACAGGAGCGGCACGCCACAGGCCGCGCACACCGCCGCCGAGCCCAGGGCGGGGCGCACGTGGCGGCGCGGGGCGCGCGGGTTGCGGGAGAGGCGGCGCAGCCTGAGCCACTGCTGTACGTGGAAGGCCGCGACGTACCCCGTCAACCAGGCGAGGAAGAGCGGCAGATGGGCCCATCGGGGACCCAGTCCCGGCCCGTCGACGAGGAAGACGCCCGCGGTGAAGGGCACCGCGAGCATCGCCCACGCACCGTGCTGGTTCGGCAGCCAGGTGCGCAGCACGCCCCTCTTCTCCTTGGCCATGCGTCCAGTCTGGCAGCACAGGACCCGTGGAATTCCGGCAAGAGGTCACGCCTGTGAGGGACCTAAGTCCCCGGGGTGGCAACCGAATTGAGGCTTAGGGTCGATGCAGGCGGCACGTGCCGTGCGGCCTTTTCTTCGGGACGCCCAGGAGATGTGACGTTGCAGCAGAGAAAAGACGTCGCGGAGACGCTCGTGAAGGCCGGAAGTTTCTTTTCCCGTACCGCCGAGACGTCCGATGATCTGCACCGGGTGCAGCATGTCGGCGGCCGGGACGGCGAAGTCTTCTACCGGGATCGATGGAGTCATGACAAGGTCGTGTATTCCACGCACGGCGTGAATTGCACGGGCTCGTGCCGGTGGAAGGTGTACGTCAAGGACGGCATCATCACCTGGGAGACGCAGGCCACGGATTACCCGTCCGTCGGGCCCGACCGTCCCGAATACGAACCCCGAGGGTGTCCGCGCGGCGCCTCTTTCTCCTGGTACACGTATTCGCCGACGCGCGTGCGGTATCCGCATGTGCGCGGAACCCTCCTTGAGATGTACCGCGAGGCGAAGTCCCGGCTGAAGGACCCGGTGCTCGCCTGGGCGGACATCCAGGCCGATCCGGAGCGCCGCAGGAAGTACCAGCAGGCGCGCGGCAAGGGCGGTCTGGTGCGGGCGACGTGGGACGAGGCCGTCGAGATCGTCGCGGCCGCGCACGTCCACACCATCAAGGAGCACGGCCCCGACCGGATCGCCGGCTTCTCCCCCATTCCCGCGATGTCGATGGCCTCGCATGCCGCGGGCGCGCGTTTCCATTCCCTCATCGGCGCCCCGATGCTGTCGTTCTACGACTGGTACGCGGATCTCCCCGTGGCATCGCCGCAGGTGTTCGGCGACCAGACCGACGTGCCCGAATCGGGCGACTGGTGGGACGCCGCGTATCTCATGATGTGGGGCTCCAATGTGCCGGTGACGCGGACGCCGGACGCGCACTGGATGACCGAGGCGCGTTATCGGGGGCAGAAAGTCGTCACCGTGTCGCCGGATTTCGCGGACAACACGAAATTCGCGGACGAGTGGATGCATCCGCACCCCGGAACCGACGGTGCGCTCGCGCTCGCCATGGGCCACGTAATCCTGAAGGAATTCTTCGTCGACCGGCAGACGCCGTTCTTCCAGGATTACGTACGCCGCTATACGGACCTGCCCTTCCTGGTCACGCTCGACGAGACGGAGAAGGGCCTCGTACCGCACAAGTTCCTCACCGCGGCGGATCTCGGCGAGGACACCGAGAACGCGCAGTGGAAGACCGTCCTGATCGACGACGCGAGCGGCGAGCCGACGGTGCCCAACGGCACGCTCGGCCACCGCTGGGGCGCCTCCGAGAAGCCCGACTGGAACCTCGACCTGGGTGACACCGTGCCCCGGCTCACGTTGCACGGCGAGGGTACCGAGAGCGCCGAGATCCTGCTGCCCCGCTTCGAGGACGACGCCGACGCTGTCATCCGCCGGGGAGTTCCGGTGCGCCGGATCGGCGGCCGACTCGTCACCACCGTCCTCGACCTGATGCTCGCCCAGTACGGCGTCCCGCGCGCGGGGCTGCCCGGTGAGTGGCCCCACTCCTACGAAGACGCCGCCCAGCCCGGCACGCCCGCCTGGCAGGAGACGCTCACCTCGGTGCCCGCGGCGCAGGCCACGCGCGTGGCGCGGGAGTTCGCCGAGACCGCAGAGGCCTCCCAGGGCCGCTGCATGATCCTGATGGGCGCGGGCACCAACCACTGGTTCCACTCCGAGACCATCTACCGCGCCTTCCTGGCGCTGCTGACGCTCACCGGCTGCCAGGGGCGCAACGGCGGCGGATGGGGCCACTACGTAGGGCAGGAGAAGTGCCGTCCGGTGACCGGCTGGGCGACGCTCGCGAGCGCGTCGGACTGGGCGCGGCCGCCCCGGCACATGATCGGCGCGGGCTGGTTCTACCTCCACACCGACCAGTGGCGCTACGACACGCTGCCCGCCGAGTCCCTCGCTTCGCCGCTCGGCGACGGCCGCTTCGAGGGGATGACCGGCGCCGACTGCCTGGCCGCGTCCGCGCGGATGGGCTGGATGCCGTCGTACCCGACCTTCGACCGCAATCCGCTGGAGCTCGGCGAGGCCGATGACCCGGTGGCGAACACCGTCCGCGAGCTCAAGGAGGGCACGCTGGGCTTCGCGGGAGAGGATCCCGACGCGCCGGGCAACTGGCCGCGCGTGCTCAACGTGTGGCGGGCCAATCTGCTCGGCTCGTCCTCCAAGGGCAACGAGTACTTCCTGAAGCATCTGCTCGGCACCCACTCCAACCTGCCCGACGACGGGCCGCGTTGTGCGCCGCGCGACGTGAAGTGGCACGCCGAGGACGTCGAGGGCAAGCTCGATCTGCTGCTCTGTCTCGACTTCCGGATGACGTCCACGACGCTGCTCTCCGATGTCGTCCTGCCGGCCGCCACCTGGTACGAGAAGCACGACCTGTCGTCCACCGACATGCATCCCTTCCTGCACGCGTTCACGCCCGCCGTGGACCCGCCCTGGCAGGCCCGCACCGACTACGACACGTTCCTCGCCGTCGCCCGGCGCTTCAGCGAACTGGCGGGCGACCACCTGGGCGTACGCCACGACCTGGTCGCCACGGCGCTGCAACACGACACTCCTGGCGGCGAGATGGCGCAGCCCGGCGGGGTGGCCCTCGACTGGTCGAAGGGCGAGTGCGAGCCGGTACCGGGGCGCACCATGTACAACCTCGCCGTCGTGGAGCGCGACTACGGAGCGGTCGGTGAGAAGTTCGCGGCGCTCGGCCCGCTCGTCGACAAGCTCGGGGTGACCACGAAGGCGGTGACCTTCGACGTCGCCGAGGAGGTCGCGTACCTGAAGCAGAAGAACGGCACGGCGCGCGGCGGCGTCGCCGACGGCAGGCCGCGCCTGGACACCGCGCAGCGGGCCTGTGAGGCGATCCTGTCGCTCTCCGGGACCTCCAACGGCCGCCTGGCCACCCAGGGCTTCCACACCCTGGAGAAGCGCGTCGGGACGGAGCTGGCCCATCTGGCCGCCGAGGCCGAGGGCAAGCGGATCACGTTCGCGGACACCCAGGCCCGTCCGGTGCCGGTCATCACGTCTCCGGAGTGGTCGGGCAGCGAGTCCGGCGGGCGCCGCTACACGGCGTTCACCGTCAACACCGAGCACCTGAAGCCCTGGCACACGCTCACCGGGCGCCAGCACTTCTTCCTCGACCACGACTGGATCCACGAGGTCGGCGAGGCACTGCCCGTCTACAAGCCGCCGCTGAACATGCACCGCCTCTACGGAGAGCCCGAGTTGGGTTCTCAGCCGGACGGCCGCGAGGTCGCGGTGCGCTTCCTCACCCCGCACAACAAGTGGGCGATCCACTCCCAGTACCAGGACAACCTCTACATGATGACGCTGGGGCGCGGCGGCCAGACCGTGTGGATGTCCCCGCAGGACGCCCAGGCCATCGGGGTCCGCGACAACGAGTGGATCGAGGCGGTGAACCGCAACGGCGTCATCACGGCCCGCGCGATCGTCTCCCACAAGATGCCGCCCGGCACGGTCTACATGAACCACGCCCAGGAGCGCACGGTCGGCGTCCCCAAGACGGAGAAGACGGGCCGCAGGGGCGGCATCCACAACTCGCTCACCCGGATCATGCTCAAGCCCACCCATCTGGTCGGCGGCTACGCCCAGTTGACCTGGGCCTTCAACTACCTCGGCCCGACCGGCAACCAGCGCGACGAGGTGACGGTCATCCGCCGCCGCTCGCAGACCGTGTCCTACTAGAAGCCCCGGAGCACTGAACCCATGCGCGTGATGGCCCAAGTAGCCATGGTCATGAACCTCGACAAGTGCATCGGCTGCCACACCTGTTCGGTCACCTGCAAGCAGGCGTGGACCAACCGCAAGGGCACCGAGTACGTCTGGTTCAACAACGTCGAGACGCTCCCCGGGCAGGGCTATCCGCGACGCTGGGAGGACCAGGAGCGGTGGCACGGCGGCTGGGAGCGGACCAGGTCGGGGCGGCTGCGGCTGCGCGCGGGAGGGCGCCTCAAGCGGCTCGGCCAGATCTTCGCCAACCCCGAACTGCCGGAGATCTCGGACTACTACCAGCCCTGGACGTACGAGTACAAGAACCTCACCGACGCCCCGGCCGGCGACGACATGCCCGTCGCCAAGCCGGTCTCGCAGGTCACCGGCGAGCCCATCGGCACGATCGAGTGGGGCCCCAACTGGGACGACAACCTCGGCGGCGCGCCCGAGCACGGGCCCAAGGACCCGCTCGTCGAGAAGATCCGCGACGAGGTCGGCGAGAAGATCCGCTTCGAGTTCGAGCAGAGCTTCATGTTCTATCTGCCGCGGGTCTGCGAGCACTGCCTCAACCCCGCGTGCGTCTCGTCGTGCCCCTCCGGAGCGATGTACAAGCGCGTGGAGGACGGCATCGTCCTGGTCGACCAGGACCAGTGCAGGGGCTGGCGGATGTGCGTCACCGGCTGCCCCTACAAGAAGGTCTACTTCAACCACTCCACCGGCAAGGCCGAGAAGTGCACGTTCTGCTTCCCGCGCCTGGAGGCCGGGATGCCGACGATCTGCTCCGAGACGTGCGTGGGGCGCATGCGCTACCTCGGCGTGATGCTGTACGACGCCGACAAGGTGACGGAGGCCGCCTCGGTCGAGGACGAACACGACCTCTACCCGGCCCAGTTGGAGTGCTTCCTCGATCCGCGCGACCCGGCGGTCGCGGCCGCCGCGCGCGCCGGCGGCATCACCGAGGAGTGGCTCGACGCGGCCCGCCGCTCCCCCGTGTACGACCTGATCAGGACGTACCAGGTGGCGCTGCCGCTGCACCCGGAGTACCGCACGATGCCGATGGTCTGGTACGTGCCGCCGCTCTCCCCGGTGGTCGAGGCGGTCGCCGCGGCCGGGCGGGACGGCGAGGACGCGGGCAACCTGTTCGGCGCCATCGACGCGCTGCGGATCCCGGTGGAGTACCTCGCGGCGCTGCTCACCGCGGGCGACACCTACGCCGTGGAGGCGGTGCTCCGCCGGATGGCCGCCATGCGCGCGTACATGCGCCGCGTCAACCTCGGCCAGGAGCGCGACGAGTCCATCGCCGGGGCGGTCGGCCTGACCGGACAGGAGATGGAGGACATGTTCCGGCTCCTCGCGATCGCCAAGTACGAGGACAGGTACGTGATCCCGACCGCGGCCCGCGCGGACGCGGACGCCCTCGCGGACGCACACCCCTTCAAGGACGCCGCGGACGCCTCGGGCACCGCGGACGCCGCCGACGGCTGCCCGGTCGCCGACGCCCCGGGCGGCGCCCTCCAGGAGCGCGTCCTGCTCAACCTCAGCCCCACCAGGAGGAGCGCATGACCCCCGACGCCGTCGTCCGGCTCGTCGCCGGGCGGCTCCTTCAGTACCCGGACGAGCGCCTCTACGCGGATCTGGACCTGCTGCACGACGCGGTGGACGAGCCCGCGCTGCGGGAATTCATCGCCCACGCGCGTGTGCACCGTCCGCTGGACCTCGCCGCGCACTACACGGACGTCTTCGACACCCGTAACCGCCGCTGCCTCTACCTCACCTGGTGGTCCGACGGCGACACCCGCAACCGCGGGCTCTCCCTGGTGCGCGTCAAGCGCGTCTACCGGGAGCACGGCCTGGAGTTCGACTCCGAGGAACTGCCCGACTTCCTGCCCGTGCTCCTGGAGTTCGCGGCACGCGAAGAGGATGCGGGCACCGCCCTGTTGGAGGAGAACCGCGCCGGGCTCGAACTCCTGCGCCTGGCCGTCACCGACATGGGCACGCCCTACGCGCGCGTGCTCGAAGCGGTCTGCGGGACGCTCCCCGGCCCCTCTCCGAAGACCCGCGCCGAGGCGAAGGCGCTGGCCCGCAGCGGGCCGCCCCAGGAACTCGTCGGGCTCGAACCCTTCGGCCCCGGGATCGAACTGCCCTGGCCCACCGTCCCGGAAAGGACCCCGGCGTAATGGACCTCCTCCTGTGGGGCGTCATGCCCTACGTCGCCGTCACGCTCCTCGTCGCGGGCCTGGTGTGGCGGGCCCGCTACGACCGGTTCGGCTGGACCACGCACTCCTCGCAGCTCCACGAGTCGCGCCTGCTGCGGATCGGATCGCCGCTCTTCCACTTCGGGATGGCCTTCGTGGTGCTCGGCCACGTCGTCGGGCTGCTGATCCCGGACAGCTGGACGGACGCGGTGGGCGTCAGCGACCACACGTACCACCTGATGGCCATCTCCACGGGCGCCGTCGCGGGGCTCGCCGCGGCCGTCGGCATCGGCATCCTCGTCTACCGGCGCCTGCGGGTGCCCGCCGTGCGCAAGGCCACTCTCCGTAGTGACCACCTGATGTACACGGTGCTGCTCGGCGCGATGCTGCTCGGCCTGATCGCGACCGTCCTCAACTCCACCGGAGCGGTCGACTACAACTACCGCGAGGGCATCTCCGTCTGGTTCCGCAGCCTGTTCACGCTCCAGCCCGACTACCAGCTGATGGGCGCCGCGCCGCTCGCCTTCAAGCTGCACATCGTCTTCGGGTTCGCGCTGTTCGCGCTGATCCCCTTCTCGCGGCTCGCGCACATCGTGAGCGCCCCCTTCAAGTACCTCTTCAGGCCGTACGTCGTCTACCGCAGCCGGGACCCCGAGCAGCTCGCGGGGCGCAAGCCCCGGCGCGGCTGGGAGCGCGTCTCATGAGCGACGGCGCCGCCGGCCGGCCCAGGGGCGCCACGGCACGCGTCGTACGGCGGCCCCGGCACGCCGTCGACGAGCGGCCCTTCATCGTCATCTGGGAGACCACGCGCGCGTGCCCGCTTGCCTGTCTGCACTGCAGGGCCGAGGCGCAGCCCGAGCGTGACCCGCGGGAGCTCGACGGCGCGGACGCCCGCCGCCTCATGGACCAGATCGCCGCCTTCGGGAAGCCGTCCCCGCTCTTCGTGATCACCGGCGGGGACCCGTTCCAGCGGGCCGACCTCACCGACCTCATCGCGTACGGCACGGCCCTCGGCCTGCGCGTCGCCGTCTCCCCCTCGGGGACGCCGACGCTCGGCCGCGCCAACCTGACAGCGGTACGGGACGCGGGAGCCATCGCCCTTTCGCTGAGCGTCGACGGGTCCACGCCCGCGCGCCACGACGCCTTCCGCGGCGTCGACGGGGTGTTCGACTGGACCATCGAAGGCTGGCGCACCGCCCGCGAGTTGGGGCTGAAGGTGCAGGTCAACACGACCGTCACCCGCGACAGCCTGGAGGACCTCGCGGACATCGCGGCCCTGGTGCGGCGCGAGGGCGCGATGCTGTGGAGTGGCTTCGTGCTGGTGCCGACGGGGCGCGGCGAGCAGCTGTCCGCGCTCGGCGCCGACGAGGTCGAGGACGTCCTGCACTTCCTGTACGACACCGGTGCGGTGCTCGCCACCAAGACCACCGAGGGCCATCACTTCCGGCGCGTGGCACTCCAGCGGACCATTCTGGAACGGCACGGCGAGCGGCCAGAGTTGGGCCCCCTGTACGCCCGCCTGACGGCACGCGCGCGTGCGCTCGGGCTGCACGAAGGGGAACGGCGCGCGGTGCGCAGGCCGCCCATGGACGTCTCGTCGGGCCGCGGCTTCGTCTTCGTCTCGCACACCGGCGAGGTGCACCCCAGCGGCTTCCTGCCGCTGTCGGCGGGCAACGTGAAGCACCATCCGCTCGCCGACATCTACCGGGGCTCCGCGCTCTTCGCGACGCTGCGCGACCCCTCGCTGCTCGGCGGCGCGTGCGGGCGCTGCGAGTTCAACACCGTGTGCGGGGGCTCCCGTTCGCGCGCGTACGGGGCGACAGGGCGGGTGCTCGCCGCCGACCCGTGGTGTGCCTACGAACCGGGGAGCTTCCCCTACCAGGACGAGCTGCGGGAACTGCTCGCGGACGCGGCGACCGCCCGTCCCGCGCGCGGTGCCCGCACGGAAGGGAGCGCGGTATGACGCGTTCAGTGATCGTCGTCGGCGGCGGCATCAGCGGTCTGACGGCCGCCTGGCGGCTGCGCGGCGGCGCGGAGGTGACCGTCCTCGAAGGCGGCGCCCGCATCGGCGGCAAGCTCCGTACGGGCACGCTCGCGGGCGCGGCCGTGGACGAGGGCGCCGAGTCGCTGATGGCGCTGCGCCCGGAGGCCGTACGGCTCGCCCAGGAGGTCGGCCTCGGCGCCGAGCTGTGCGATCCGGCGCCCGCGCCCACCACCCTCTGGTCGGACGGCGCGCTGCGGCCGCTGCCGCAGGGCCACGTCATGGGCATCCCGGCCGACCCCGACGCGCTTGCGGACACCGGGCTGCTGTCCGAGGAGGGGACGGCCAGGCTGCGCCACGAGGACACGCTGCCCGCCGAGGCGCTCACCGAGGACGTGTCGGTGGCCGAGTACCTCGCGGGGCGGCTCGGCCAGGAGACCGTGGACCGTCTGGTGGAGCCGCTGCTCGGCGGGGTGTACGCGGGCCGGCCCGACCGGCTCTCGCTGCGGGCGGCGCTGCCGCGGGTGGCGGCGGTCGCCGAACGGGGGGAGCCGCTGCTGTCCGCGCTGCGCGGGATGCGGGCGCCGCAGGGCGCGACGCAGGCTCCCCGCGTCGTCCCCGTCCAGGGCCTGCGCGGCGGTACGGGACGGCTCCCGCGGGCCGTCGCCGAGGCGAGCGGTGCGCGGATCCTGACCGGCACGCGCGCGCGTGAACTGCAGCGCACCGCGACGGGGCGGTGGCGGGTGCTCGCCGTGACCGGTGACGGGCCGCTCCTGTTGGAGGCGGACGCGGTGGTCCTCGCGGTGCCGGCGTACGAGGCGGCCGAGCTGCTGCGCCCGCACGCGCCGCTCGCCGACGCCGATCTCGGCGCGATCCAGCACGCGAGCACGGCCGTGGTGACCATGGCGTTCCCGCGGACGAAGGCGCTCGCGCGGGGGGACGCGCTGCCCGAGGGCAACGGCTTCCTGGTACCGGCCGTGGACGGCCGCACCATCAAGGCGGCCACGTTCCTCTCCAACAAGTGGCGGTGGCAGAGCGAGGCGGCACCCGACGTGTTCCTGCTGCGCACCTCGATCGGCCGCGTGTGCGAGGAACACCGGCTCGACGTTCCCGACCGCCATCTCGTACGCAGCTCGGTCATGGAGCTGCACCAGGCGCTCGGCTCGATCGGCGAGCCGGTCGCCGCGCGGGTGACGCGCTGGGAGCGGGGGCTTCCGCAGTACGGGGTGGGCCACAAGGAGCGGATCGCCCGCGTACGGGAGGCCGTGGGCAAGCTGTCGGGGATTCAGCTGTGCGGGGCGGCGTATGAGGGGGTGGGGGTGGCGGCGTGCGTGTCCACTGGGGCGGATGCCGCGCGGGCCCTCACCGAGGGCTGAGCCCCACCCCGCGCCTACGCCCGCCCGCCCCGTGCCAGACGCCCCCGCCCCACGCCTCGGCCCCGTGGGGGCCCACCCGTGGCGCACGCCCCCCCCTTCCTCGGCACCGTGACCCCCCACCCGCACCGTGGCAGGCCCGCCCCTCGGCACCGTGCCCACCCCACCCGCACCGTGGCAGACGCCCCCGCACCCGCCCCTCGGCGACGGGGGCTGTGCCCACCCGTTCCGCCGTGCGGAACATCTGCCCACAGCGGTAGCACCCCGGCCACCCGGCCCGTGGTCCCGGCGTCAGCGGTGCCAGTGACGGCGGTGGCGGCAGCCCCAGCGTCAGCCGTGCCGGTGACGGCAGCAGTGGCGGTAGCACCCACCGGCCCGCAGCCGCGAGGCGGCCCGAGGGGACGCGGCGGTATGTCTGCCCGGAGCACAAGTGGCCATGAGCCGAGGTGCACGACCATGACGGCTCACCGGGATAGCGAGGACGGACATACCGCCGCGGCCCCGCCCCACCCACCGGCCAGAGGCGACGCCACACACCGCCCGCAGGCGACGCGCCCCACACCCCGCCCCGAGGCGCCCCCAAGGCGCCCCCCTCACCCACACGGCCCGCGCCCCGAGCGCCCCGTCAGCACCCCCCGCAGGATGGGCACATGCCCACACAGTCCCAGCCGCGCGCCACCGCCGTGGCCGCCACCGCCGCCCTGCTCGTCGCCGCCCTCGCGGCCTGCGGCGGCAGCGACTCCAAGGACGAGGCCCTGCCGGACCAGAAGCTGAGCTGGGAGGACTGCCCCGCGCCCGACGCCGCCGAGGGCGGCGGCGACGCCCCCTCACCGCTGCCCGGCGGAGCCGATTGGCAGTGCGCCACCATGAAGGCGCCGCTCGACTGGTCGGCCCCCAAGGGCGACACGATCGACATCGCGCTGATCAAGGCCGCGACGAGCGGCGAGAAGGCCGACCGCATCGGCTCCCTCGTCTTCAACTTCGGCGGCCCCGGCGGCTCCGGCGTCACCACGCTGCCCGCCTTCGGCGCGGACTACGCCAAGCTGCGCACCCGCTACGACCTGGTCAGCTTCGACCCGCGCGGCGTCGGCCGCAGCGCCGGCGTCAAGTGCGAGGACGACGAACAGCTGGACGAGTACTTCCAGCAGGACTCCACCCCCGACGACGACACCGAGAAGAAGAAGCTCGTCGAGAACGTCAAGACGTTCAACGGCGCCTGCGAGGACAACTCGGGCAAGACGCTCCCGCACGTCCGCACCACCGACGCGGCCCGCGACATGGACCTGATGCGCCAGGTGCTCGGCGACGACAAGCTGCACTACTTCGGCATCTCGTACGGCACCGAACTCGGCGGCGTCTACGCCCACTTGTTCCCCAAGAAGGTCGGCAGGGCCGTCTTCGACGCGGTGGTCGACCCCACCCAGACGGCCGAGGAGGGCTCCCTCGGCCAGGCCAAGGGCTTCCAGCTCGCGCTCGACAACTTCGCGAAGGACTGCACGTCCAAGGTCGAGGACTGCCCGGTCGGCGACACCGAACAGGACGTCAAGGACCGGATCGCCAAGCTCCTCAAGGACCTCGACGACAAGCCGATCCCCGGCCTGCCGCCCCGCGAGCTGACCCAGACCGCCGCCACCAACGGCATCGCGCAGTCCCTGTACTCCAAGGACTTCTGGCCGTACCTCACCCAGGGACTCGAAGAGGCGTACGACGGTGACGGCAAGATCCTGATGCTGCTCTCCGACTCGATGAACGGCCGCGCCGAGAACGGCGAGTACAGCAACATCCAGGCCGCCAACGTCTCCATCAACTGCGCGGACGACAAGGCGCGTTACACCACGCAGTACGTCGACCAGAAGCTCCCCGAGTTCCGCAAGGCGTCACCGCTGTTCGGGGACTACCTGGCCTGGGGCATGGTCGGCTGCACGGACTGGGCGGTGGAGGGCCAGGCCGACCACCCGGACGTCGGCGCCGAGGGCGCGCCGCCGATCGTCGTCATCGGCAACACGGGCGACCCGGCCACGCCGTACGAAGGCGCACGGAAGATGGCGCAGGCGCTCGGCAAGGGCGTCGGGGTCGAGCTGACGTACAAGGGCCAGGGCCACGGGGCGTACGACAGCAAGAACAAGTGCGTACGGGACGCCGTGAACGGCTACCTGCTGGACGGCACGGTGCCGAAGCCGGAAACGGTCTGCGGCTGACCCACTCCGGCCCGCCCCACCCCGAACCGATCCACCTCTGACCAACCCACCCCGAACCAACCCACCCCGGCCTGTCCGGGCCCGTGTCAGCGCCCCCGCCTACTATGGCGGGACTGTCTTCCAAGGGGGGAAGCGCCTCAATGCAGCGTTTCGTGCGTTCCGCGGCCCTGGCCGCCGCAGGGGTCCTGATGGCGGGGCTCGCCGTCGGCTGCTCGTCGGACGACGGCGAGGGGGACGGCAAGGGCGGCGGCAGGAACGGCGGCAAGGACGCATCGGCGAACGGCCCCGACGCGACGCCGAAGCCCGACCCCTCATCGACCCTGCCGGCCTCGGTCACCGCCCAGAAGCTCGACTGGTCCCGCTGCGAGGCGCCCGAAGGAAGCACCGCGCCCGGCGCGCAGTGGCGGTGCTCGACCCTCAAGGTCCCCCTGGACTACGCGAAGCCGGAGGGCGAGACCATCGGCATCGCCCTGATCCGCGCCAAGAGCACCGGCAAGGGCGACCGCATCGGCTCCCTGATCTTCAACTTCGGCGGCCCCGGCGGCTCGGGGGTCTCCGGGCTGCCGTCCTTCGCCGACATGTACGGCTCGCTGCGGGAGCGGTACGACCTGGTCAGCTTCGACCCGCGCGGCGTCGCGGCCAGCGAGGGCGTGCGCTGCCGCGACGACAGGACGACGCAGGCGGCCGAGCGGAAGGTCGACCTCACGCCGGACACGGCGGCCGAGGAGGAGACGTACTTCAAGGACGCGGCCGACTTCGGCGCGGGCTGCGCGCGCGGCGCGAAGAAGGTGATCGGCCATGTCTCCACGGCCGACGCGGCCCGCGACATGGACGTCATGCGCCAGGTCCTCGGCGACGACAAGCTGCACTACATGGGCATCTCGTACGGCACCGAACTCGGTGGTACGTACGCACACTTGTTCCCCGAGCGGGTCGGCCGCCTCACCCTCGACGCGGTCGTCGACCCGAGCGCGGACTCGGTGGGCCACGCCGAGAACCAGGCGCGCGGCTTCCAGCGCGCCCTGGACAACTACTTCACGTCGCTCGGCCAGAACCCGAAGAGCGGCTCCGCGAAGATCGTGAAGCTGCTCAAGCGCCTGGACGCCGCGCCCATGCGCACCTCCGGCGACCGCGAGCTGACCGAGTCCCTCGCGATCACCGGCATAACGATCACGCTCTACAGCAAGCAGACCTGGCCCACGCTGACCCGCGCCCTCCAGGACGCGGAGAAGGGCGACGGCAGCTCGCTGCTGCAGCTCGCCGACGCCTACAACGAACGCGATCCCTCCGGGCACTACAGCACGCAGAGCCACTCGCAGCGAGCGATCTCCTGCCTGGACGACAAGGCGCGGACGACCCCGGAGGAGGCCAAGCAGCGGCTCGGCAGGTTCCGTGAGATCTCCCCGGTCTTCGGCGAGTTCCTCGGCTGGGACACGGCGGGCTGGTGCCACGACTGGCCGGTGGCCGGACAGCACGAGTCCCCCGAGGTGAGCGCCCCCGGCGCCGCCCCGATCCTCGTCGTCGGCAACACCGGCGACCCGGCCACGCCTTACGAGGGCGCCCGCAAGATGGCGGACGAGCTCGGCAAGGGCGTCGGCACGCTGCTGACCTGGAAGGGCGAGGGCCACGGGGCGTACGGCAACGGCAGCGACTGCGTGGACGGCACGGTCAACGACTACCTCCTCACCGGCAAGGTCCCGAAGGACGGCAAGGTCTGCTCATGAGAAAGGCCCCTCTCACCGTCGGTGAGAGGGGCCTCTTCAGCAGGCCGAGTGCACCGGCTGTCAGTACACCGGCTTGTCGGGCTCGATCTGGTTGACCCAGCCGATCACGCCGCCGCCCACGTGCACCGCGTCCGAGAAGCCCGCGGACTTCAGGACCGCGAGGACTTCCGCACTGCGGACACCCGTCTTGCAATGCAAGACGATCTTCTTGTCCTGCGGCAGGCTCTCCAGCGCGGTGCCCATGAGGAACTCGTTCTTGGGGATCAGCTTGGCGCCGGGGATCGAGACGATCTCGTACTCGTTCGGCTCGCGGACGTCGATGATCTCGATCTTCTCGTCGGCGTCGATCCACTCCTTGAGCTGCTTGGGAGTGATCGTCGCGCCGGCCGCCGCCTCCTGGGCCTCCTCGGACACGACGCCGCAGAAGGCCTCGTAGTCGATGAGCTCGGTGACGGTGGGGTTCTCGCCGCAGACCGCGCAGTCGGGGTCCTTGCGGACCTTGACCTGGCGGTACTGCATCTCCAGGGCGTCGTAGATCATCAGGCGGCCGACCAGGGGCTCGCCGATGCCCGCGAGGAGCTTGATGGCCTCGTTGACCTGGATGGAACCGATGGACGCGCACAGCACGCCGAGCACGCCGCCCTCGGCGCAGGAGGGGACCATGCCGGGCGGCGGGGGCTCCGGGTACAGGCAGCGGTAGCACGGACCGTGCTCGCTCCAGAAGACGGACGCCTGGCCGTCGAAGCGGTAGATCGAACCCCAGACGTACGGCTTGTTCAGGAGCACGCACGCGTCGTTGACCAGGTAGCGGGTCGCGAAGTTGTCCGTGCCGTCGACGATCAGGTCGTACTGGCTGAAGATGTCCATCACGTTCTCGGCCTCGAGCCGCTCTTCGTGGAGGATCACGTTCACGTACGGGTTGATGCCGAGGACCGAGTCCTTCGCGGACTCCGCCTTGGAGCGGCCGATGTCCGCCTGGCTGTGGATGATCTGGCGCTGCAGATTGGACTCGTCGACCTCGTCGAACTCGACGATGCCGAGCGTGCCGACACCGGCGGCGGCCAGGTACATCAGCGCCGGCGACCCGAGGCCACCGGCGCCCACACAGAGCACCTTGGCGTTCTTCAGCCGCTTCTGCCCGTCCATCCCGACATCGGGGATGATCAGGTGGCGGGAGTACCTGCGGACCTCGTCGACGGTGAGCTCAGAGGCGGGCTCGACCAGGGGTGGCAGCGACACGGGGACTCCGTTGGTCGGAAATTCGGAACGGTTGTTCTGCGTGTAACACTGCCACGCCCCCCTTCATTCCGAGACACCTGTTCCGATGCGCGAGACGATCTCGTCCCAGTAGCCGGGCATGGACTCCCAGGGCGCGTTCGTGCCGCCGTCGCCGACCCGGTCGGTGAAGTAGATCGTCGAGGCGCCCTGCCAGCGTGCGATGCGCAGCGCCTCCTCCAGATGACCGCGCGGCATGCCGTGCACGAAGTGGCAGAAGCGCTCGGGCGGATAGTCGGCGGTCCACTCGGCCACCTGCGACCAGCGGTAGTCGCTCCAGGGGCCCGAGAAGGTCACCAACTGGTCGCCCGTCTCGGCGTATCCGGGATACGGATGGGTGCCGTGCCCGAGCACGACGTGCGCGTCGTCGATCAGCGCGCGCAGCGTCGTGACCGTCCTGCGCACCTCGGGCAGCGCGGCCCGCTCGGTCGGACAGCGGTCGAGCGAGAAGCCGTCGACCTGGTACCAGTCGAGGTAGCGGTGGGCGTCGGAGACCAGCTCGCCGAAGGGGCGGGCGCCGTACGTCAGGTCGAGGTGACCGAGCACCCGGACGCCCGCGTTCCGCAGCCGTCCCGCGGCCTCCAGGCAGTGCGGGTCGGGCCGCTCCCCCGGACCGTTCGCGACATTCAGGACAACCCACTTCAAAGGGGTGCCGGGGCGGGTGAGTTCGGACCATTCGGCGGGGGCGACGAGCGGGTGGGCGAAGCCCGGAATGCCGAAGCCGATGCGCACGTCGGTGCTCGCGGCACCCGTGGCGGTCCTGGTCAGATGCGGCATGCGGCCTCCATCCAGATGTCGGCGAGTGACTCTTCGAGGTTGATGCGGGGCCGCCAGCCGAGCCGGTCGCGCGCCGTGCGCACGTCCGCCTGCTGCCAGCTGCCGCAGCCGTCCGGGTAGGGGTACGCGGTCGGGGCCCCGTGTTCTGATTCGGTGCGGGGGTGCCCGATGGATGCCCGCACGGGCACCTGGTCGAGTTCGTGCAGCGCGCCGCCGTACCCCGCGACGCGGGCGAGCACGGCGGCCGCGTCCCGCAGGCGCACGGCACGGCCCGCGCCGATGTTCACGACGCCCTGGGCCGCGGAGAGCGAGGCGGCGTGCACGGCGCGCGCCACGTCCCGTACGTCGACGAAGTCCCGCTGCACACCGAGGCCGCCGAGCTTGAGCTCCCCGTCACCGGCCTGCATAGCGCGCCGCATGGCCTCCGCGAGTCTGCCGAGCGGCGAGCCCGCAGGGGTGCCGGGGCCCGCGGGCGAGAAGACCCGCAGGACGACGGCGTCGAGCCCGGAGCCGAGCACGAGTTCGGTGGCGGCCAGCTTGCTGACGCCGTAGGGGCCGCCGGGCCGGGGCACCGCGTCCTCGGCGGTCGAGGATCCCGGCTGGCTCGGCCCGTACTCGGCGCCGCAGCCCAGCTGCACGAGCCGCGCCCCGCAGCCGCTGCGGCGCAGGGCCTCGCAGATGGTGGCGACGGCGACGGTGTTGTGCCGGGTCAGTTCGCGGGCGCCCCCTCGGGTGGCGCCCGCGCAGTTGATGACGACGCCCGGGTGGACCGCGTCGAGGAAGCGGGTGAGCGCGCCGGGGCTGCCGCTCGCGAGGTCGAACCGTACGTCCGAGTCGTCGCCGCGGCCGAGCGCGGTCAGCTGCACCGCCGGGTCGGCGAGCAGCCGGTCGGCGACGAAACGGCCGAGGTATCCGTTGGCTCCGATCAGCAGCACCCTCATCGGGGGCCTCCCGGGGTTACCGCGCGGAGGCGGAGGCGGCTGCGGGTGATCATCTGTCTTTCTCCTTCGGGAAGTTGCCGTGGTGCCGGGATAAGGCCCGCGGTGTCGGCCCCGCGGGAGAGTGGTCGGCACGGTGGTGCGGGAGGGCCCCCGCGGGGCGGGTAGCAGGCCGGTGGAAGGCGCCGGTGGCGCGCCGGTTCACAGCGCCCCGCCGGGGCCGGCATGGGCGGATGCCCTGGTCAGGGTCCTGGTGGCGTGGACGAGGAGGGCGAGGGCCGGGAGGCCGCAGGCGAGGGCGGGTACCGCGCCGGGGCCCCAGGCGTCGACGGCGGCCGTGACGGGCCGCGCGAGCACCTCGCACCCGGGCAGCCGCCCGGCGACGACCAGGGCCACGGCGGCCGCTTCGGCCGTGCCCGCCGCGCCGAGCAGCAGGGCGGGCGCGCGGGTGAATCCGTAGACCGCGAGCAGCCGGGCGAGCAGCAGCAGCGCGCCGAGCGCGGCGGCCCCGCCGAGTGCGCCCTTCGAGGCGCCCCACGCGCCGAGCACCGCATCGGACAGGACGAGGAGGGCGGCGAGCGCCACCAGGAAGAGGGCGAGCACGCCGAGCAGCAACGGCCTTACGGACGCGGCGAATTCATCGAGCCCGCGGCTGGCCCCGAGCCTGCCCCTGGCCCGTACGGCGAACAGCCGGGCGCACCAGATCGCGGGCGCGACGGCGAGGCAGAGACCGAGGGCGGCGGCGAGGGACGGCGTCCAGAACGCGTCGGGACCGCCCGCCACGACGCCCGCCAGCAGCCCGTCGCCCAGGAGTGCGTACGCCAGGAGCCCGCACGCCCACGCGCGCGTGGCGGGGGACGCGGGTGCCGTGGCGCGCAGCGGCCCGTACCGCAGGGCGATGCGCAGGGCCGCCGCCACGGCGGCCGCCCCGCCGAGCCCCACCCCGAGCCGCGTACCGCCCCCGGAGAGGGCGATCCCGCCGAGGGCGAGCGCGCAGACGGCTCCGGGCAGCAGCGCGAACAGGGCCCAGCCGGGCGGTACTTCGGGCGGGTTGCGTACGTCATCGGCGGTGCTCGGCGCCATCTGACCGGTGCCGTCGTCGTCATCGCGCGGCACGCGCGCGTACATCTCCTCGGCCAGGGCGAACACGTCGCGGTGGCGGAAGCGGGCGGCGGTGCGGTCGGTGACGCCGTGCGCCTCCAGGCCCGCGGCGATCTCCAGCGGGTCGACGGCGCGGGCGCACAGCTCGCGGTGCCGGTGCATCAGGGCCTTCACGGGGTCGGCGCCGCCGCGCCGCGCCGCCTTGGCGACCGCGGCCCGCGCGCGCTCCGCCCTGCCGGGGCCCGGCACGGCCGCCGCCGCGAGGAGTTCCTCGGACCGCGCGTCCCAGCCGCCCGCGCCCCGCGGGGCCCGGGGCGCGTCCACCGCGTCGGGGTCCTGCCGCTCCACGCCGTTCATACCGCCGCACCCTTCAGCGCCGCGCCCTTCGGTCCGGCGTCCTCCGGAAGGCGGTGCACGGCCCAACTCGGCACTCCGGCACTCTCGTTGCCTGGCTCGGCGCCGGCCGCGGGTCCCACCGCGACCGCCCAGCGGCCCGGTACGGACGCCTCCGCGGGGTGGGCGAACGGCACCGGTTCGCCCGACTCGTCGAGGGCGTCCCTGCGCACCGGACAGTGCGAGACGATCTCCAGATAGATCCCGCGGAACGCCGCGACGTTCTGCTCGACGGTGAAGAGTTCGAGCGCCCGCGCCCGCGCCGCCGCGCCCAGGCGCGCGCCTCGCTCGGGGTCGCGCAGCAGCGCCACGCACGCCTCGGCGAGCGCCCGTGGATTGCGCGGCGGCACGACAAGGCCCGTGCCGCCGATGACCTCGACGACCGCGCCGACGTCCGTCGAGACGGTCGCGCGTCCGCAGAACATGGCCTCGACGAGGCTGATCGGGAAGCCCTCGACGACGCTGGACAGGACGACGACGCCCGCTGCCGCGTACGCGTCGGCGAGCTCCGGGGTCTCGGGTCCGCCGATCTCCTCGAAGGAGACGGGGTTGTCGCCGACCGCGTGCGCGCCGTCGGCCTCGTCGGGGAAGAGCTGTGCGGCGAGCGCGCGGCAGTGCGCCAGATAGGCCGCCGCCTCGGGCCCTTCGGCGGGCGCCCCGACGATGCGCAGTCGCGCCCCCGGCTCCTCCTTGCGGACGTCCGCGAAGGCGTGGAGCAGGGAGATCAGGTCCTTGGCGGGTTCGATGCGGCCGACCCACAGGAGCGTGCCGGGGTCGGCGGCGGGGTCCTCGTAGCCGCTCTCGCCGACCTCCGTGAAGCGGTCCGACTCCATCCCGGGGTGGACCGTGCGCAGCTTGGCCCGGTCGGCGCCGCAGCGCTCCTGCCAGCGGCGGGCGTGCGTGTTGCCGGGGGTGATGAGCGTGGCCTTGTCGTACACCTCGGCGGCGAGCAGTCCGTGGAAGGAGGCGAGCAGGGCCCGCGCGGGGGCGCTCAGGCCGGTCTCGCCCGCGGCGAGGTAGTGCGCCCGCAGCTGCACGCCGTACTCGGTGACGAGCAGCGGGACTCCGGCGAAGTGTCTGGCCAGCAGTCCTGGCAGGGCGGCGGGTCCGCCGGAGGTGGCGTGGCACAGGTCGACCGCGCCAAGACCGTCGTCGGTGTACCAGTCGAGGGAGAGGGGGCGCAGCGCGCGCTCCACCAGGTCCGCGACGGCGAGCAGGTCGGTGACCCGGACGGTGCGGGCGGCGCGCAGCGCGCCGGGCGCACGGCAGGCGCGCTCCAGGGCGCGCACGGCGGCCTCGGACCGCAGCGCACCGGCCAGGCCGCCTTCGTCGCGGGCGAGTTCGGCGAGTCCGTACAGCGCGTTGCCGAAACGGTCCGCCATGTCGTCGGAGCCGTCCGCCGCACCGCCCGCGCCGCCCTCGGAACCGCCCCGGCAGACCACGGTGGCGAGCTCCCCGAAGCACTCCGTGAACCGCCGCCTGGCCCGCCTCCCGTGGCCTCCCCGGGGGCCCGCGCCGGACAGCGCGTCGTCGTCGACGGCCCACAGCGGCGCCGTGCGCACCCGGCTGACCTGGGGCGGTAGCTCGATCCAGCCCTGCTCCTCCTGTCGCCGGCTGCGGCTGAGCGCGTAGATGTCGAATTCGTGCTGCCCGAGCCCGCGCACGAGCCGGTCGCACCAGAGCCTGGCCTCACCGCTCACATACGGATAGCCACCCTCCGTAAGCAGTCCTATGCGCACGTGTGCACCCCCGATCTCCCGTTTGGGGAGCCACCGTTGGACCGGCGGCTCGCAGCGGGACGAACGTATGCGGTCATGCCGGTGGCGCGATGGACGGTTGTCCATCGCGCCACCAAAAGGGGTGAACGGCCGTAACTTTCCCGCGTCGGTAGCGTTCCGTCGCGCTATAGCGCCCCGAACGCCCCCTTTCGCTACGGAGAGTCAGGCTGCGGCCATCTCCTGGCCGTCCGCCGCCGCTGCCGCCGCCAGTTCCTCACGGGCCGCGCGCCGCCGCGCGGCCGCCGCCGGATCGAGCGCGGGCACGGCCGCGAGCAGCCGCCTCGTGTACGGGTCCCGGGGCGCGCCGTACACCTCGTCGGCCGGGCCGCACTCCACGATCCGGCCCCCGCGCATCACCGCGACCCGGTCGCTGACCTGGCGTACCACCGCGAGGTCGTGGGCGATGAAGACCAGCGCGAGCCCCAGCTCGCGCTGCAACTCGGCCAGGAGTCCCACCACTTGGGCCTGGGTCGTCACGTCGAGCGCGGAGACCGGCTCGTCGCACACGATGACCCGCGGCTCGGCGGCGAGCGCCCGCGCGATGCCGACGCGCTGGCGCTGACCGCCGCTGAACTCGTGCGGATAGCGGTCGTAGTGCCCGGGTTCGAGCCCGACGCGGGACAGCAGGTCGGCCACCCGTTCCCGTACGAGGGAGTCGGCCGCGCCCCGCGCGCGCAGCGGGTCCGCGATGGACTCGCCGATGGAGCGCCGTGGGTTGAGCGAGGACACCGGGTCCTGGAACACCATCTGCACATCGGTCCCGACCCGGCCGCCGGGCTGCTCCGCACCCCCGTGACGGAGTTGCCCGGCGGTCGGCTCCAGAAGACCCACGAGCATGCGGCCGAGCGTGGTCTTGCCGCTGCCGCTCTCCCCCACGATCCCGAGGGTCTCGCCCTTGCGCACGGTGAGCGACACGTCGTCGACCGCCGTGACCGCCCGCCTGCCACGCCCGAACTCCCGGCGCAGACCGGTGGCTTCGAGCACGACGTCACCCCGCTCGCCCCCTTCGCGGACGCGCGGGGCGTCCACCCGGGGCACCGCGTCGAGCAGTTCCCTGGTGTACGCCTCGCGCGGCGCGCCGAGGACGTCGCGCACCGCGCCCCGCTCCACCGCGCGCCCGCCGCGCATCACCAGCACGTCGTCCACGCTCTCGGCGGCGACGCCCACGTCGTGCGTGACCAGGAGCAGCCCCGTGCCGGTCTCCTGGCGCAGAGTGTGCAGCAGGTCGAGGATCTGGGCCTGGACGGTCACGTCGAGCGCGGTGGTCGGCTCGTCGGCGACGAGCAGGGCGGGTTCGCAGGCCAACGCCATGGCGATGAGCGTGCGTTGGCGCATGCCGCCGCTGAACTCGTGCGGCCGCGCCCGCGACCGGCGCGCCGCGTCGGGAATGCCTACCCGGTCGAGCACCTCCACGGCACGCGCGCGTGCCGCCCGCCGGGAGGCCCCCGTGTGCACCCGGTACACCTCGGCGATCTGGTCGCCCACCGCGTAGTACGGGTCGAGGGAGGACAGCGGATCCTGGAAGACCATCGCGGCCTGCCCGCCGCGCAGCCGCCGCAGCTGTGCGTCCGACGCCCCGTGCACGTCGAGGCCGTCGACCAGGACAGATCCTTCGACCCGCGCGCCGGTCCCCCGGTGCAGCCCGAGCAGCGCGGCCGCCACCGTCGACTTGCCGGACCCCGACTCGCCGACCAGGGCGAGCGCGCCGCCCGCCGCGAGGGTGAAGGAGAGCCCGTCCACGGCACGCACGCCCGACCCGAACTCCACCGTGAGATCGGTGACTTGTACGAGACTCATGCGAGGACCACCCTTCGGTCGGCCACCGCGTACAGCACGTCCGCGACGGCGTTGGCGAGCACCACGAAGAAGCCGGTGACCATGACCATCCCGACCACCACCGGCAGGTCGACGACCTTGACGGCGTGCACGAGTTCGCGCCCGATGCCGGGCAGCCCGAACAGCGTCTCGGTGAGCATGGCGCCCCCGAACATCGACCCGAAGTCGTTGGCGGTCAGCGCGATGACGGGCGCGAAGGCGCCGCGCAGCGCATGCCTGCCGATGATGGACCGCTCCCCCACGCCGTACGCGCGGAAGGTGCGCACATGGTCCTCGGCGAGCGTCTCCAGCATCGAGGAGCGGGTCAGTCGCGCGTACTTGGCGGCCTCGATGAGGGCCAGCGAGAGCCAGGGCAGCAGCAGGTTCCACGCCCACTGCGTCGGGTCGTCGGCGAAGTCGACGTACTGCGGGAACGGCAGCAACTGGAGCTGGCCGCAGACCACGATCATCAGCAGCAGTCCGATGACGAAGACCGGCGTGGCGGTGCCCGCGAGCGTCACCGCGGTGAGCACCCGCTCGCTGATCCTGCCGCGCCGCCAGGCGGAGAGCACGCCGGTGCCCACGCCGAGGATCAGCCACATCACCATCGCGCCGAGCGCGAGCGATGCGGTGACCGGCAGCTTCGCCAGGATCAGCTCGGTGACCTGCCGGTCGCTCTGGTAGGAGAGACCGAGGCAGGGCGCGTCGCAGTGCTCCATCCCCGTGCCGGTCGAGTAGTCGTGGCCCACGAAGAGGCCCTGGAGGAACTCCCCGTAGCGGACGTACAGCGGATCGCCGAGCCTCAACTGCTCGGCCACCTGCTGCACTTGGGCGGGCGAGCAGCGCGGTCCGCAGGTGATCTGGGCGACGTCGCCCGGTGCCGCGTAGAACACCAGGTAGATGATCACCGAGAGGGCGAAGAGCGTGAGGGCGGCGCCGATCAGGCGGCGCAGCAGGAACCCCGTCATGCCTTGGCCTCCTGCCTGCGGCCCGTGCCGACCCGCAGCCGGGACGCGGCCCGCGGGTCGAGCGCGGCGCGCACCCCGTCACCGAGGACGGTGAGCGCGAGCACGGTCACGAACAGCGCGCCCGCGGGCAGCAGCAGATACTGCGGCGCCGCCTGGTACCAGACGTCGGCGGCCGTGAGCATCTGTCCCCACGAGGCGGTCGGCGGCTTCACGCCGACGCCGAGGAACGACAGCGCGGCCTCGACCGTGATGTTCACCGGGACCAGCAGCGCCGCGTAGGTGATGACGGGCGCGGCCAGCGCGGGCAGCAGCTCGCGCCGGGCGATCCGCACCGAGCCCCAGCCGCTGAGCCGCGCGGCCGCCACGTAGTCGAGTTCCTTGAGCGTGACCGTCTGGGCGCGCACGATCTTGGCCATGTTCCCCCAGGCCACCAGGCCGATCACGAGGGCGACCAGGACGGGACGCGGGAATCCGCCGGGCACGATCGCCATCAGCGCGAGCGCGAGCACCATCAGCGGCAGCGCCACCATGACATCGGTGGCCCTGCTGAGCAGCTGGTCCACCCAGCGGCTGCCGAAGCCGGCCGCGACCCCGACGGCGACGCCCAGGAACACCTGCACGACGGTCGCGGCGAGCGCGACGCCCAGCGAGACCCGCGCGCCGTACACGAGGCGGGCGAAGAGGTCGCGCCCGGTCTGCGGTTCGACCCCGAGCCAGTGCTCGGCGCTGATCCCGCCGAACGGCCCCACCGGCACGCCGCCGCGCGCCGAGTCGACAAGGTCCGGGTGGTACGTGGTGGGGTCCTGCCCCTCGACGGCGGTGAGCAGCGGCGCGGCGAGCGCCACCAGGACGAGCAGCGCGACGACGGCCGCCGCGACGAGTGCGGCGCGCTGGTCGCGCAGCCGCCGCCAGAAGGTCGTCACGGCTACTTCACCGCGACCTGGGAGATGTCGAGCACGCCGGTCCAGTCGCTGATGACGACGTTCTTGACGTCCTTGCCGTACAGGCGCTTGTAGACCGGGTGGAAGAGCGGCACGGTCAGCGCCCGCTCGCCGATCTTCTTGTCGAGGGCGCCCCAGCGCGCGGCGGCGGCCTTCAGGTCGGTGAGCTCGTTGATCTCGTCGATCTCGTCGTTGACCGACGCGTCGTCCAGGAAGCCGGAGTTGAAGTTGGCGCCGTCCTTCACGATCTGCCGGCCGTCGAAGATCGGCGCGAGGAAGGGGCCGCCGGAGGGCCAGTCGGCGCCCCAGTGCCCGAGGAAGAGACCGGGCTCGTCCTGCGCGCTGTGCACCTTGTCCTGGTAGTCGTTGTCCTCGAGGCCCTGGAGCTTGACGGTGATCCCGGCCTTCTTCAGCGCGTCCTGGATCGCGGTGGCGATCTCCGGGCTGGTCTCGAAGTTCTTGGCGTTGGAATGCGTCAGCGTGATCGTGAGCCCGTCCTTGTGACCGGCCTCCTTCAGGAGCTCCTTTGCCTTCTTCGGGTCGCCCGACGCGCCCGCGGGGAAGTGGTCGTGCTTCGTGTAGCCGAACGACTTCTGATCGGGCAGGAAGGTGGTGGCGGGCTCGGCGAGCGAGGAGCCGCCCGCGGCGTTGATCACCGAGGAGCGGTCCACGGCGTACGAGATGGCCTGGCGCACCTTCGGGTCGTCGAAGGGCTTCACCTTCGGGTTGAACGCCAGGTAGTTGGTGTATCCGAAGTGCCCGGTGCCGACGTTGGAGGCGAGTTCCTTGTCGCCGGTGACCTTGGCGAGCTCGGCGGGACCGAGGTTGGTGTCGGTGGTGACGGCGGCGGCGTCCGCGCCCTGGCCCGCGGCGAGCCGCTGGTTGATGACGGACGAGTCGAGCCCGGAGCGCACGTCGATCGCGTCCGGGTACGCCTTGCGCTCCGGGTCGGTCGCGGCGGACCAGTGCGGATTGCGCTCCAGGCGCAGCCGCTCGCCGGAGTTCTCGTTCTCGACGACCTTGTAGGGCCCGGAGGAGACCGGGTGCTCCTCGTACTTGGTGCCCTTGTCCTTGGCCTTCGGCACGGGCGCGAACTGGGTCTGCGTCGCGACGTAGGGGAACTCGCCCTCGGGCTTGTTCAGATGGAAGACGATGGTGCGCTCGTCGGGCGTCTCGATGGACTCAAGGCCCTTGCCGCCCTTGTCCTTGTAAGGCCCCTCGTACTTGTCGCCGCCGACCAGCCAGTCCCTCAAGTAGGGGGCGCCGCCGCTGAGTTCACCGGCGAAGGACCGCTCGATGCCGTACTTGACGTCGGCGGTCGTGATCGGCGAACCGTCCTCGTACTTGAGGCCCTTCTTCAGGGTGTACGTCCACACGGTGGCGTTCTTGCTGGGCTTGCCCAGGTCCGTGGCGAGGTCCGGCACCACCTCGGTCCCCTTGGCGCCGTCCTCGCGGTTGCGGGTGGTCAGCGTGCGGAAGACGAGGCTGGGGACGTTGCCGCCGCCGGAGGTGTAGAGCCGCGCGGGGTCGAAGTGGGTCTGCGGGTCGCGGTTGAGGACGGTGAGCGTGCCGCCCTTGGCGGGCTTGCCGTCGCCGCCGCTCCCGGCGTCGCCGTCCTTGGGGCCCGCGCAGGCGGCGGCGCCCGAGGCCAGGACCAGGCTGACGGATGCCGCTGCCACGCGGCGGGCTATGACGGACGCTTGACGCATCGGAAGGAGACCTCTCGGGGAACGCCGCCGAAGAGCGGCGGATCAAAGGGAATTGAGCAGAGCTCGCCCCGGAGAGGTGCGGGAAAAGGCAGCGGAATCCGGCGAGGGGCAGCGCGGGGCCGATGAGGACCTAGGGGCAGCCGGAGCCGGAAGAATGCGACGCACGCACCGGGGCGGTGGTCAGCAACAGTGGATGTCGGCCACGCAGAGCGCGGTCACGCCGAGCAGCGCCAGCTCGATGGCGGCGCTAGAGGGGGCGTGACGGTTCGACATGCGGAGAAATATGATCGAAGTTCCGGCGGATGTCAAAACGTCCGCCGGTGCGCCACGACCCCCCGGCTCAACTCTTGGGAAAGACCCAGGGGTTGGCCTTGCACTTGATCCCGTCATGATCGAGGAATTTGGTCTGCTGCTGCATGACGGGCGCGAGGTCGCCGTCCTTGGTGCAGTCCGTGTGGTTGTAGCCGAGCCGGTGCCCGACCTCGTGATTGATCAGCATCTGGCGGTACGGGAAGATGACGTTGCCGAATTCCTTCTGCACGGCGTCGCCGTAGGTCTTCGCGCCCTGCGCCCACCGATAGGCATTGATCATCACGCGTTCCGTCGCCGCGGAATCGCAGGAGACATTGTCCTGGGTCGTGTCGAGACCGGATTTCGCGCACCAGTCCGCGGTGGTTCCCGGGCTTGCGAGGGTGATGACGAAGTCGGGTTTGCCGGACGATATCCGCTCGAAGGTGCGGGCCTTCGCGTGGGCCCAACTCCGGTCGTCGTTCAGGGTCTTCTGCACGGCCTGCGCGAAGAGCTCGCCGTCCAGACCGAGCCCCTTCTCGACATCGACGCGATAGCGGAAAAGGCGTCCCTTGCCGGGGGCCTTGTCGAATCCGGATATCGCCTCGAAGTCCCCGGACGCCTTCAGCTTCGCGTCCAGCGGGTATTTCTTGCCCATCTTCTGCTCGTACGTCGCGGGGGCCGCTTCCCGGCCCTTCGGCGGGGTCGGCCGCGAGTCCGAACGTGAGGCGGGGTCGTCGGTGTCGCGCGCGCCGCCGCCGGGCACCGACTGGCTCTCGGCCGACGAGTCCTTGGACCCGCCGGCGACCTGTCCGGCCACCACGACCGCGAGCACGGTGGTCACCGCGGCGGCCGCGATACCGGCGAAGGCGCGCCCCTTGCCGCTCCTGCCGCCGCTCTCCGGCTCGGCCTCGGTCCCTGCGCCGTCCCCGCCGTCGGCGCCTTCGGTGGCGAGCGGGGGCTCGGCGTCCTCGTCCCAGTCGGTGACGGAGGCGTACGGGTCACGAGGCGGCGGAGGCGCGTCCTGAGCGGGCGAAGTCGTGACCTTCGGCGCCGCGGGGGCGCCGCGGCGCTGGTCGCCGCCCCGGTCGGGGAAGGCCGCGACGTACTCGCGCCGGGGCCCCGGCACCGTATATCCGGCGCCCATCCGCGGCCCGGCACCGGACCCTGAGACATCGCCCCAGCCGCCACCGGGCTCCCGCTGCTCGGGGTGTCCGCCCCGCACGTGCGGAACGCCTCGGGGCGGAGTGCCGTGCGCGGGAGTGCCATGGGCCGGGGTGCCGCCCGGCGTCGGTGTGGCCGTCGAGGCCGGTGCCGGTGCCTTCCGCCGGCGTCCCGTGCCGGGGGGCGGCGGGCGGTCCGCGCCCTGGGCGAGCGGTATGTCAGAGGTGTCCGTGGTGTTCTCGGTGTCGGCCGGACCGCTGCGGCTATGTCGTCCCACGCGCCGCCTCAGCTCCCCGAATCCATACGATGACTGGCCAACTCGCCCGTATCCACGAGGAGTTCGCGGAAGGCGGTGGCCACGCTCTCCGGATACTCCATCATGGCCACGTGCCCGGCCTCCGGCAGGGTCAGCAGTCGCGAGTCACGGAACGCGGCGGCCGCCTTGTGCGCCATGCGGTACGAGACGAGCAGATCGCGCCCGCCGTAGACGAGCAGGGTCGGCGCGAGCACCCGCTCCGCCTGCCGCCACAGTCCGTGCTGGCCGCCCAGCGTGTACGCGTTCACGATCCCGCGCGCCGAGCGCGCCATCGCGTCCCAGAAGTACGGGAGCTGGAGCCTGCGCTCCATCTCCCGCACCGCCGCGCTGAATCCCTCCGGTGTGACCCGGCCCGGATCGCCGTAACAGAGCCCCAGGACTCCCCGCACCCGCTGCTCGGCCGTCCACTCTTTGGTGAGCTTGGTGAAGAGCGCCGCGACGCCGGGCAGCGCGAGCAGCCCGGTCGGCAACGCGGTGCGCTGCACCCGCAGCTCGGGCAGCGCGGGCGAGATCAGCGTCAGCGTGCGGACGAGATCGGGGCGCACGGCGGCGACCCGAGTGGTCACGGCGCCGCCCAGCGAGTTGCCCACGAGGTGCACGGGGCCGCGGGCGCGGGCGTCGAGATAGCGGATGACCGCGCGGGCGTGCCCGGTGATCGAGTAGTCGCCGTCGTCCGGTGGCGGCGAGTCGCCGAACCCGGGCAGGTCGATCGCCTCGCAGTCCACGACGTCGTCGAGCAGCGGCATCAGGGCCGACCAGTTCTGCGAGGAGCCGCCGAGCCCGTGCACGTACAGCGCGGGCGGCAGTCCGGTGCCGGTCGACGGCCTGGACCGCACGTTCAGCGTGAGCCCTGGCAGGCCCACGGAGTCGAGCCGCTCGCCCTCCGCGACCGCCACGGCACCCGGCTTGGGGGCGACGGCACTGGCCAAGAGGTTCGGCAGCTCGGTCGAAGACATGCCGCAATGTTACGAGACGATCACGCGGTAGTTCACGTGTTCGCTGTCACAGATCGCACACAGCTCTCACACGGCTCCCGGGCCACCCGCCGAACGATCGCATAGCGCCCCGCCCGGCTCTCTCCTACGCTCATAGAAGAGGGCGAACAGGGCACTCGCACCACTAGGCACCACTAGGGAAGAGAGCCACGATGACCGTCGATCCCAGCGACCCGGACACCTTCGAGCCCGACGGCGCTCCAGCGGCGGCGGCCGAAGCCGACGTCGAGGCCCCGGAGGCCGACTCCGTCGAGCAGCACACGGATCTCACGCCCGAGCGCGACGACTCCTTGCGGGACGCCGACCCGGGCACCGCGAACGAGGCGGACCTCGCCGAACAGGCCCGCGTCGTCAGTCTCGACGAGGACGACTACCGCTAGGCCCGCGGCGACCTGCCCGTGTTTGCCCTGCTACGCGCAGTCGCTGGGCCCTTCTGCGGTGGTCCAGTACGTGAAATTCTGCGCTCGCACCGCGCACATCACTGTTACCGAAAAGTACGATGGCGGCGCGGCGCTCACCGCACATCGGACGATTGGGAGGCGGCGTGACAGCCATCGAGCAGACAGAGGCGGCACGCCCGCGGGGCACACGCCTGCCGCGCCGTGCCCGACGCAATCAGCTTCTGGGCGCGGCCCAGGAGGTATTCGTCGCACAGGGTTACCACGCGGCCGCGATGGACGACATCGCCGAGCGCGCCGGCGTCAGCAAGCCGGTGCTCTACCAGCACTTCCCGGGCAAGCTCGACCTCTATCTCGCCCTGCTCGACCAGCACTGCGAGTCACTGCTGCAGTCCGTCCGCACGGCGCTCGCGTCCACCACGGACAACAAGCTGCGCGTCGCCGCGACGATGGACGCCTACTTCGCGTACGTGGAGAACGAGGGCGGCGCCTTCCGGCTGGTCTTCGAGTCGGACCTGACCAACGAGGCGGCGGTCCGCGAGCGCGTGGACCGCGTCACGCTCCAGTGCGCCGAGGCGATCTGCGAGGTCATCGCCGAGGACACCGGCCTGCCCAGGGACGAGGCGATGCTCCTCGCCGTCGGCCTCGGCGGATACTCGCAGGTGGTCGCGCGCTACTGGCTGGCCAGCCGCAGCACGGTCCCCCGCGACAAGGCGGTGGAGCTGATCACCTCGCTGGCCTGGCGCGGTATCGCGGGCTTCCCGCTGCACGGCATCGAGGGCCACTGACCGTTCGCCTTTTTGTTCCCGCCGCGTGTTCGCTACCGGCGTTCATGGCCGCGTCCTTCCACGTCCCCTCACCGGGCTAATGTGTGCTGGGTACGGCGCGGACGGCCGCGCACAGACTGACCGTCGGAGGGACAAAGCCGTGGAGGTCAAGATCGGCGTGCAGTACGCGCCCCGCGAGATCGTGCTGGAGAGCGGCCAGAGTGCCGAGGAAATCGAGCGCGCGGTGTCCGAGGCGCTGACCGGCAAGTCGCCGCTGCTGAGCCTCGTGGACGACCACGGCCGCAAGGTCCTGGTTCCGGCCGACCGCCTCGCGTATGTGGAGCTCGGCGAGCCCACCGCGCGCAAGGTGGGCTTCAGCGCCCTGTAGGACGCACACACGAGAAGGGCCCGGTGGTCACCAACCACCGGGCCCTTCTTGCGTGTTGACCGGAACGGAGGTGCGGGTGCCGGATGACGGAGGGTTGCATTCCGGCCGCCTGGGGTAGACCGGCTACGACCGATTTGCACCTGGCCGCGAGGGAGGGCACCACCGTGATTCTGGAAGCACTCGGCGCGACATTGCTCGGCCTCGTCCTGGCATGGGCCGCCGCGCACCGCCTCGGCCACCGGCTGCCGGCGCGCAGCCTGGTCCTTGCGACGGGCCCCGCGGGCGCCCTCGTCGGCGCCTTCATCACCCACATGGCACTCGGCCCCGGCCACGCCCCCGCCACCCTGGCAGGCGCCCTGGCGGTCTCCGCGGCCCTGCTCTCACTCCTCCTCCGCCCCACCCGAAGCAGACTGCGCCACTCGGCAACGGCTTGAGGGGCGGGGGCTGAGGAGCCCCTGCAAGGGGTGCGGGCCGAGGGGGCGCGGGCTGAGGGCCCCTGTAGGGGCGCGGGGAACTGCGCGCCCAGCCTCCAAGCACCCGCACGGAACAACGCGCCGTCCAGAACCTCAAGGGGCGCGGGGAACTGCGCAAAAACCCCCAAGCACCCGCACGGAACAGCGCACCCCACGGTTCAGCTAGGCCGCAAGCCCCAACGCAGCCATCCGCTTCGTGTGCGCCTCAGTGATCCGAGAGAACATCCGCCCGACCTCCGCGAGGTCGAACCCGTCGGCCACGCCCCCGACCAGCATGGTCGACAGGGCGTCCCGGTCGGCGACCACCCGCTGCGACTGCGAGAGCGCCTCACCCATCAGCCGCCGCGCCCACAGCGCGAGCCGCCCGCCCAGCCGCGGATCCGCGTCGATCGCGGCGCGCACCTTCTCCACGGCGAAGCTGGCGTGCCCGGTGTCGTCCAGGACGCCCAGCACCAGCTCGCGGGTATCGGCGTCGAGCCTGGCCGCCACCTCGCGGTAGAAGTCGCTGGCGATCGAGTCACCGACGTACGCCTTGACCAGGCCCTCCAGCCAGTCCGACGGCGCGGTCTGCCGGTGGAAGCCGTCGAGCGCGGCGACGAACGGCTCCATCGCCTCGGTCGGCTCCGCGCCGATCGCCGAGAGCCGGTCCCTGAGCTGCTCGAAGTGGTGGAACTCGGCCGACGCCATCTTCGCGAGCTCCGCCTTGTCGCCGAGTGTCGGCGCCAGCTTCGCGTCCTCCGCGAGCCGCTCGAACGCCGCGAGCTCCCCGTAGGCGAGCGCACCGAGGAGGTCCACGACCGCGGCGCGGTAGTGCGGCTCGGCGGAAGCTTTCGCCCAGTCCTGGGCGGCGACTCCGGTCGGTTCGGGGGCGGATTCAGCAGGGGTGTCAGGAGTCTCCATGAAGCGCACAATAGCCCGCCTGCCGTAACGCGGAAGGCCCTGGTCATGCACTGTGACCACGACCATGTGACCAATTCGCCGGACACGCATGCGAGATTCCGGGGTACAGTGGTAATGCGCCCGCTGAATATTCGACGGGCCGTACGAATGAGGATGCCCGGTCGGTGGCCCGATCGGCTCCGACCTGACAGCCCTCCAGGCGGCCCGCACAGTGCGGACGGCACGGGGAGGGAACCTCAGCGGTACGAGCGCTCGAGCGCAGGCAGTGGTCCCGCGCCCCCGGCCCGCCCCCCAAGCAGCCGGCGGTAGTGGCACGGTCACGACCCCCAGCGTTCGCCTCGGACTGCGTCCACAGAAGAGGCAATGCCCTGACTACGACTTTCCGCGATCTCGGAATTCTCCCCGAGACGGCCGAGGCCCTTGAGGCCGTCGGCATCATCAATCCCTTTCCCATCCAGGAGATGACGCTCCCCGTCGCCCTTTCCGGCACGGACGTCATCGGCCAGGCCAAGACCGGCACCGGCAAGACGCTCGGCTTCGGACTCCCGCTCCTGGAGCGCGTGATCGTCCCCGCCGACGTCGAGGCGGGCCGCGCCGAGCCCGAGCAGCTGACCGAGGCGCCGCAGGCCCTCATCGTCGTCCCCACCCGCGAGCTCTGCCAGCAGGTGACGAACGACCTGCTGACCGCGGGCAAGGCGCGCAACGTCCGCGTGCTCGCCATATACGGCGGCCGTGCCTACGAACCGCAGGTCGAGGCCCTCAAGAAGGGCATCGACATCGTCGTCGGCACCCCCGGCCGACTGCTCGACCTCGCGGGCCAGCGCAAGCTCGACCTCAAGCACGTCAAGTGCCTGGTCCTCGACGAGGCCGACGAGATGCTCGACCTGGGCTTCCTGCCCGACGTCGAGAAGATCATCAACATGCTTCCCGTGAAGCGCCAGACGATGCTGTTCTCGGCGACCATGCCGGGCGCCGTCATCGGCCTCGCCCGTCGCTACATGTCGCAGCCCACGCACATCCGCGCCACCGCGCCGGACGACGAGGGCCAGACCGTCGCGAACACGAAGCAGCACGTGTACCGCGCGCACAACATGGACAAGCCCGAGATGGTCTCGCGCATCCTCCAGGCCGAGGGCCGCGGACTCGCGATGATCTTCTGCCGTACGAAGCGGACCGCCGCCGACATCGCCGAGCAGCTGGAGAAGCGCGGCTTCGCCTCGGGCGCCGTGCACGGCGACCTCGGCCAGGGCGCCCGCGAGCAGGCGCTGCGCGCGTTCCGCAACGGCAAGGTGGACGTGCTCGTCTGCACCGACGTCGCCGCGCGCGGCATCGACGTCGGTGGCGTCACGCACGTCATCAACTACCAGTCCCCCGAGGACGAGAAGACCTATCTGCACCGCATCGGCCGCACCGGCCGCGCGGGCGCCAAGGGCATCGCGATCACGCTGGTCGACTGGGACGACATCCCGCGCTGGCAGCTGATCAACAAGGCCCTCGACCTGGGCTTCCCTGACCCGGTGGAGACGTACTCCAGCTCGCCGCACCTGTACGAGGAGCTCGACATCCCGGTGGGCACCAAGGGTGTTCTGCCGCGCGCCGAGCGGACCCGTGCGGGTCTGGGCGCGGAGGAGATCGAGGACCTCGGCGAGACCGGTGGCCGCGGCGGCCGTGGCAGCGGCGGCCGCTCCGGTGGTCGTACGCAGGACCGCGACCGGGGCCGGGACCGCGACCGCGGCCGGGACCGTTCGGGTCCGGCCGCTGCCGAGGAGGAGCGCCCCGCGCGCACCCCGCGGCGCCGCCGTCGTACGCGTGCCGGCAGCCCGCTGGACGCCACGGCGACCACGACCGCCACGACCGCGCCGGTCACGCCCGCCGCTGCTCCGGAGGCCATCGCGGCCCCCGAGGCGACGGAGCCGCGCACCCCGCGCCGTCGCCGCCGCACCCGCGGCGGTGCCGCGTCGGAGGCCCTGGCCACGGCCGAGGGCACGACGACCGTGACCGAGGCCCCCGCGGCCGAGCCCGTCGTGGAGGCCGCCGAGGCCGAGGCCCCGGTGTCCAAGCCCCGTCGTCGTACGCGCAAGGTCGCGGAGAAGGTCGCCGAGGCGGCCGTCCCCGAGGTCGAGGCCGAGGCCCCGGCCGAGAAGCCCAAGCGCAAGCCGCGCAAGACCGCCGCGGCCAAGGCCGCCGAAGCCGTCGAGGTCGCGGAGGTCGCCGAGACCGCTGAGGCCCCGGCCGCCAAGCCGCGCCGCCGCACCCGCAAGGCCGCCGAGGTCGCGGTGGACACCGCCGAAGGCGCCACGGAGGTGGCCGAGGCCCCCGCCGAGAAGCCGAAGCGCCGGACCCGCAAGGCCGCCGCCGCGGTCGAGACGGCCGAGCCCGTCGTGGAGGCCGTCGAGGCCGAGGCCCCGGTGTCCAAGCCCCGTCGTCGTACGCGCAAGGTCGCGGAGAAGGTCGCCGAGGCGGCCGTCCCCGAGGTCGAGGCCGAGGCCCCGGCCGAGAAGCCCAAGCGCAAGCCGCGCAAGACCGCCGCGGCCAAGGCCGCCGAAGCCGTCGAGGCCGAGATCCCCGCGCAGTCCGCGGAGGAGCCGAAGCCGAAGCGCCGGACCCGCAAGGCCGCCGCCGCTCCGGTGGAAGCGGCCGAGGCAGCCGCGGAGAAGCCGAAGCGCCGTACGCGCAAGAAGGCCGAGCCCGTGGAGGCCACGGAGAGCTGACGCCGGCTCACGCGCTCGTACGAAGGCCCGCCCCCATTCGGGGCGGGCCTTCGCGCGTCGTACAACCACCGGGGCCCTTCACCGGTCATCCAGGACGACAGCGGATCATCCGGAACAAGCGGAACAGAGGACGAATCTCGATGCACGCTCGCTCCCTTCTCGCGGCCGCGGCCGCGGCCACGGCCGGCCTCGGTGCCACCCTGCTGACCTTCGCCCCCGCCGCGGGGGCCCACCCCGCCGACTCCGCCGCCCGCGCGGCCACCTGCAAGGAGGCGTCGCTGCGCGTGGCGGCGTCCGCGTCGGACGAGGCCGGCGTCCTCCGCGTCAGCGTCACCAACCGCGGCCCGGCCTGTGTCGTCGACCGCATCCCGACCATCACCTTCGGCGACCTCGACGGCGCGGCCCAGCCGGTGCCGCCCGGCGAGAGCGCCCCGTACCGGCTCGCCACGGGACGTACGGCGTACGCGGCCGTGCGCACCGTCGACGACCCCGGCAATCCGCAGGCCCGCGTCGTGGACTTCGTGACCGTCGCGGGCGATCCCTCGCACGCGGGCCGCAGCTTCACCGCCGACGCCCTCGGCCTGCCCGACGGCGTGCGCGTCTGGGAGCCGGTGACCACGTGGTGGAAGCCGACGCGGGCCCAGGCCGACGCCGCGCTGCCTTCCTGAGGCTTGGGAGACGGGCCGTCCGCCCTCGTCCGGCACCACGGTGACCGGCGGGGGCGGGCGGCCCTCGGGCACGCTGCCGCGCGGTGCGGCCGACCGGTTAGCCTCGGCCCATGAGCAGGCCTCCCACCTTCGTCCCGCCCGCGTGCGCCACCGCGCGCACCCTCCGGACCGACCGCGGCGACTTCGCGGTGCTCGACGCGGTCCCGCCGCCCGGCGTTCCGGTCAGAGGGGCCGTCCTCATGCTGCCCGGCTTCACCGGCAGCAAGGAGGACTTCATCGCCCTCCTGGAGCCGATCGCCGCCGCGGGCTACCGCGCGGTCACGGTGGACGGCCGCGGCCAGTACGAGAGCGCGGGCCCCGACGACGAATCGGCCTACGCCCAGGAGGAGTTGGCCCGCGACGTGCTGGCCCAGGCGGCGGTGCTCACCGCCGACGAGGGCACCGGACCGCTCGCCCTGCTCGGCCACTCCCTCGGCGGCCAGGTCGCCCGCGCCGCCGTGCTCCGTTCCCCCGGCGCCTTCGCGTCGCTCACGCTCATGTCGTCGGGCCCCGCCGCGATCGCCCCCACCCAGCAGGCCCGCGCCAAGATGCTCGCCGACGCCCTCCAGGTGATGTCGATGGACGAGGTCTGGCAGGCGATGCGGGCCATGGAACCGCCGCCGCCCGAGGACGCGGACACCGGCGCGGACGACAGCGAGGCGCTGCGCGCCCGCTGGCTGCGGCACAACCCCGCGCAGCTCGTCGCCACCGGCAGGCAGCTCTCCACCGAACCGGACCGGGTGGCCGAGCTCGCCGCCGTGCCGCTGCCCAAGCACGTGCTCTCGGGCGAGCGCGACGACACCTGGCCCGTGCCGCTCCTGGACGACATGGCGCGGCGTCTGGGGGCCCGCCGCTCGGTGATCGCGGGGGCCGAGCACTCGCCGAACACGGACCGTCCCGCGCAGACGGCGGCGGCCCTGATCGCCTTCTGGGACGGCGTCTGACCGGCCGCTGACCGGCCACTACGGAGTCAGTACTGCGTCTGCAGGTGGTCCCAGAACCCGTCGCGCAGCGCCCTGCGCAGGTCCGACTGGCCGCGCAGCGAGTACTGGAGGAGACGCTCCGCCTCGACGAGGAGCTCCTGGTCCACCGAGCCCGGCAGGTACGGGTGTCCGGGCAGCAGCCCCACCAGCGCCTCGCGCCCCCGGGCGGCGAGCCACTTCGCGGCGATCTGGGCGCCGACGAAGCGGACGTCGTCCCGTGAGGGCCGGTGCGCGGAGGGGCCCGCCTCGTACGTCGTGGCCGCGCGCCGCGTCACGTACGGCTTGAAGAAGTCGAGGTCGAAGGTGCGCTGGCTGTCGACCTCCCAGAGCAGCGGCTCCGCCTGGTTGCGTCCTTCGGGCGCCTCGATGCCCCAGAGGTGGACCCGCGCGCCGTACCCCTGCGCGGCCTCGACCGCGGAGACCAGGTCCTCGTCGCCGCCGATCAGCGCGGCGTCGCTGATGGCCCGGTGCCTGGCGAGGGACTCCAGGTCGGTCCTGATCAGCGAGTCGACGCCCTTCTGCTGATTGTTGGCGTTCAGGTTGCCGAGCCTGACCTTGACGTCGGGCAGCTCGGCGATGGACTGCTGCTCGGTGGTGTGGATGCGGCGCCTGGCGCCGTCGTACCAGTAGACGCGCAGCAGGCGGCTGTCCGCGAAGATCGTGCGGGCCTTGTCGATGAGCGCCTCGATGAGCCCTTCGGCGTCGAGGTCGAAGGCCCGCCGGTCCTCGGTGCCCGCGGCGAGCCGGCCCGCCGCTGCGTAGAGATATCCGGCGTCGACGAAGATCGCGTGCGTCGACGGGGTCTTGGCGACCTCGGCGAGCATCCGCTCTAGGAGGCCGTTGGCGCGCTCCAGCTGGGCGCTGATGTCGGCAGCGCTGATCTCGTCCGCGCCCGGGTCGCCCGCGTCGGGGGCGGCTGCGCTGTGGTCGGCGTCGTTCATAGGTGTCCCAGTCTCCCGCCGGTCACACAGCGAACACAACCGGTCCCGCTACTCGTAGGTAATTAGGTTCTCGAAAAATTTCCTTAGCGTAGGGAATGTTTGCTGGTGGCAACTCGTTGTACCCATCAGGAACGCGAGGCGCTCCCGCCCCGCGACCCACACTTATCGGTCGGGCACCGGCCTGGCCGAACTCAGTAGTTCTCCTTCAGGAGGATGACCAGACGAAGGGAGAAGCCACTATGCGCTTCGAGATCATGCGACTTGACGACGTCGACGGTTCCGCCGTGGACAGCACCGTCGTGGACGCCGCCTCCGTCAACCGGATCGTGCAGCAGGCCGCAGCCATAGGCCAGCGCATCTACATCCGCCCGGCCGAATCCACGGCCTCGTAACGCTCATGTATGACGCCATGTGATGTGACGACGTAGACGCCGAAGGGCCCCGTACGGATGCGTACGGGGCCCTTTCGCATGTCCGGTTCGCATGTCCGGCGGCGGGAAGCCTCAGCTCCCGTTGATCACCTGCGTCACGCCGTTGATGATCTGCTGCACGGCGATGGCGGAGAGCATCATGCCCGCGAGCCGGGTCACCAGGACCACGCCGCCGTCCTTGATCACGCGGATGATCAGCAGCGAGTACCGCATCACCAGCCACAGCACCACGTGCATCGCCACGATCGCCGACCAGACGGAGATCTGCGTGGCGGCGCTGTGCGCGTTCTGCACGGCCAGGATGACCGAGACGATCGCGCCGGGACCGGCGAGCAGCGGCATGCCGAGCGGCACGAGCGCGACGTTGACGTCCTTGGTCTGCTTCGGCTCGTCGGTCTTGCCGGTGAGCAGGTCGAGCGCGATGAGCAGCAGCAGGAGACCGCCCGCGATCATCAGCGCGGGCACGGAGACATGCAGGTAGTCGAGGATCTGGTGGCCCACGAGACCGAAGACGGCGATCACGCCGAAGGCGACGCAGACGGCCTGGAAGGCCATCCGCTGCTGCACCTTGGCGGGACGCCCGGCGGTCAGGCCGAGGAAGATCGGGGTGATCCCAGGGGGGTCCATGATCACGAACAGCGTGAGGAAGAGGGATCCGAAAACGGCAACGTCGAACACAGTGATGGCCTTGCGGAGAGTCGTACGAAGGAGCCGCGCCGGTCGGCGCCGGGCACGGGGCACGGCAGCCACCGCCGCGGAAGGGACGCAGTGGTGTGCGGGTGTCGCGAGGTGTTACGCGGCGGAGTGTCCGCCCGCGCCCGGCACGGGGAACGCCCCCGTCGCGCGGCGGGTGATCTCGCCGTAGATCTCGGGGTCGGTGGTGAACTCCCCGAGCACGCACGTCTTGCGACTGCCGTGGTAGTCGCTGGACCCGGTGGCGAGCAGGCCCAGGTCCGCCGCGAGCCCGCGCAGCCGGGCGCGGGTCTCGGGCGCGAGGCCCGCGTGTTCCGGGTGGGCGACCTCGATGCCGTCGAGGCCCGCCGCGGCGAGCCGGGCTATCGCGGCCTCGGGCACCACCTGGCCGCGCTTGACGGCGGCGGGGTGCGCGAAGACGGTGACGCCGCCGGCCGCCTTGACCAGGCGGATGGCGTCGAAGGGGTCGAGCTCGTGCTTGCCCGCGTACGCGCGGCCGCCGTCGGCGAGCCACTCGGGCGTGAAGGCGTCGGAGACGGTCGGCACGACGCCCAGCTCGACGAGGGCCTCGGCGACGTGCGGACGCCCGACGGATCCGTCGCCCGCGATGCGCGCGACCTGCTCCCAGGTCACCGGGACGCCGAGTTCCTGGAGCTTGCCGACCATCGCCTGGGCGCGCGGCACCCGGTCGTCCCTGACCAGCTCGCGCTCGCGGGCCAGCTCGGGCTCTTCGGGGTCGAAGAGGTACGCCAGCATGTGCAGGCCCACGCCGTCGAGGCGGCAGGAGAGCTCGGCCCCGGTGACGAGGGTGAGTCCGGCGGGCAGCGCGTCGATGGCCTCCGCGTATCCCCTGGTGGTGTCGTGGTCGGTGAGCGCGACGACGTCAAGGCCGGCGGCGGCGGCGTTGCGCACCAGCTCGGCGGGGGTGTCCGTGCCGTCGGATGCGGTGGAGTGGGTGTGCAGATCGATGCGCACGCTGCGGACTCCAGGCTCTGACGGGGTGGCATAAGGGGACGGTCAAGGATAACGGGAATCGAACGCTCCACCCGCCCCGGCGGACGAGGCGTCGCTCACGGACCGGCCCCGTGGCTGGTGCCCCGGCCCGCGGGCCCGCGCCGGGGTTTCGCGCAGTTCCCCGCGCCCCTTCATTACGGCGCCCAGCCGCGACGGGCCCGCGGATCGGTGACGGCCGCAGGAGACAGGGGGCGCGGGGAACTGCGCGATCCCCGGTGCGGGCCCCGCGAACCAAGGGCATGAAGCACCCCACCGCCCAACACCTACGGCGTGATCAACCGAGGTGACAGCGCCCCGCACGGGAGCAGATCCACTTCCGCCCCCGCGTCCCGCAAATCCGTGAGGACCAGCTCGTCGTACATGAGGAGCCCCGACTGCTCCGGCCACGCGATGGCCCACAGCCACAGGCCCCGCGCCTCGCCCGCGAAGACGGCGCGGTCGTCCGGGGTGCCGGACACGTGCCACATCGGGGTGGGCCGGCCGGCCGCGAGGACCTTGGCCTGCGGGGGTTTCTCGACGCTCATGGAGGGCCCGGGGTCGGGTCCGTCGATGCCCGCGTAGCGCGCGCCGAGACCGACGCCCAGTTCCTCGGCGACGAGCACCAGCTCTCCGACGCCGCCGAGCGGGGCGGGCCCCGAGCAGGCCACCGCCGTCGCCCTGCCGCCGCTGCGATCGTCGCCCGCGCAGGCCACGCCCGTGAACAGCCAGCCGACCGGCAGCGGCCACGGCATCCACACCGGCACCTGCGCACGGTGCACCACGACTTGGAGGGCCTCGACGCTGGGCGGGATCACGGGCTGCAGCGGGTGCACGGTGCCGTGCACATCGCACTGCCAGGAGTCGGCAAAGAGACCGGGAGCCCTGACCCGGCCACCACACTTCGGGCAACTGGGTTCGCCCCTCATAGCGCCCAACGGTCCTCCCCGGTCGTCCCCCCGTCAAGGACGATCACCCGTCCGGTGGCGCCGTCACCAGGCAAAACTACATGTAGCTTGCATCCTTTAGGCTCCCTAACTTAATATGTGTATACGTCAACGACCTCAGTGGAAGCAGTGAAGGAGCGGCTGTATGAACAGCAGTACGGGAGGCCCCGCCGAAGGGGATCCGTTCGACGCGGGAGCGACCAGCCTCCTGCGCCAGCCGAAGGCCGTCTGGGCCACGGCGGGCGCGTCCGTCGTGGCCTTCATGGGCATCGGGCTCGTCGACCCGATCCTGCCCTCCATCGCCAAGGGCCTGGACGCGAGCGCCAGCCAGGTCTCGCTCCTGTTCACCTCGTACTTCCTGATCACCGCCGTCGCGATGCTGGTGACCGGCTTCGTCTCCAGCCGCATCGGCGGCAAGAAGACCCTGCTCCTCGGGCTCGCGCTCGTCGTCGTCTTCGCGGCCCTGTCCGGTACGTCGGGCTCGGTCGGTGAACTCGTCGGGTTCCGGGCGGGCTGGGGCCTGGGCAACGCGCTCTTCGTGTCGACCGCCCTCGCCGTCATCGTCGGCGCGGCGGCCGGCGGCAGCGCGGCCGCGATCCTGCTCTACGAGTCGGCCCTCGGCCTCGGCATGGCCTGCGGCCCCCTGGTCGGCGCGCTGCTCGGCGACGCCAGCTGGCGCTACCCGTTCTTCGGCACCGCCGCGCTGATGGCGATCGGTTTCCTCTGCATCACGGCGTTCCTCAAGGAGCAGCCGAAGCCCGCGCGGAAGACGTCACTGCTCGACCCGGTCAAGGCGCTCGGCCACGGCGGACTCGCCTCCGTGGCGGCCTCGGCGTTCTTCTACAACTACACGTTCTTCACCGTGCTGGCCTTCACGCCGTTCGTGCTGAACATGACGCCGTACAAATCGGGCGCGGTCTTCTTCGCCTGGGGCGTGCTGCTCGCGGTCTTCTCGGTGCTCGTCGCGCCGCGGCTGCAAGAGCGGTTCGGTTCCCTGAAGGTGCTCGGCGGCTCGCTGGTGCTCCTCGCCGCGGACGTCCTCGTACTCGGGTACGGCAACCACACCGCCGCCGTCGTCTGCACGATCCTGTCCGGTGCCTTCATCGGCGTGAACAACACCGTCTACACCGAACTCGCCCTCGGCGTATCCGACGCGCCGCGCCCGGTGGCCAGCGCCGGCTACAACTTCGTGCGCTGGTTCGCCGCGGCCGCCGCGCCGTTCTTCGCGCCGAAGATCGAGGAGTGGAGCAACATCCACATCCCGTTCGTGGTCGCGGCCGTCACCGCGGTGCTCGGCGCGGTCGTGGTCTGGGTCCGCAAGGAGGCCCTCACCCACGAGGCCGAGGAGCTCCAGCCGCGGCACGCCACCGAGGACGGCGTCACCGTCTTCGCCAACTGAGCGCCTCGGGGCGGTACTTCAGTCCAGCGGGACGGACTTGCGCAGCGGATCGCGCAGGTCCGTCCCGCTGTTCAGCCAGCGCTCCTGCAAGGCCGCCGCGCCGTGCACCCGCTTCCACGCCGCCTCGTTGGGCGTCATGGGCAGCAGCGGCAGGAAACGTACGGGTTCCAACGGCTCGTCGAGGTCCAGGTCCTCGACCAGGCCGCCAGGCTCGGCGACCAGGACCGAGGTGAACGGCGCGCCCGGCCACAGCGGTTCGCCCACGTCGAGGGAGGCGCCGGGCGCCACGACGAGGCCCTCGACCTGGGGCGAGGCGGCGAGAACGGCCAGCGGGCGCAGCACCTTGTCGGTGTCGGCGAGCCCTCCCCGTACCGAGAGGACCAGCTCCGCGCGCGGGCCCTTGACCGGGTCGGCGAGCGCGGCGGTGGGGTCCGTCATCGGCTGGAGCGACATGCCGAGCGTGGCGTAGCGCACGATGTCGCCGTCCGTGAACCTCAGCACTTCGAAGCGGTCGGTGCCGAGGAAGGTCACCGCGGCGCGCGCGTCGGGTTCCCCCAGGCCAGTACGGAGACGGGCCTCGACGAGGGCAAGAACATCAGCCATGACGCGAGCATAGAACTCGTCAGTGAAGCGCAAAGCGGGGGCTTGACACTTCAGTCGGCTGATAGTGTTGGCCGCTGGCTCAGGGCAGCGCGCAGAAGCGTCGCTTTCAAGCCCTGCGGACAGACACTGACTTTGCGCCACGGGTGCAGAGGGCGCATGGGACTTCCCTTACGGGGGACCGGCCGGAGGAGGTGGGGCTGCAATGGACCGAAGTCGACCGTGCAGTACCACCCGCTCTTCCGCCCGGTGAATCACGCAGCCCGGTAGCTGCGCCAGCACACACACGCACCGCATGCGCCGTTCGTGCCGTGTGCGACGGAAGAGCACTTCGTTTTCACCTGATCTGTCTGAGTTCCCTGATCTGTGTCAGTAGCGAAGCTGCCACCGCGACGGTGCGGTGCTCCCCGCTTTGTGGACGTGCCAAACATTCCCGCAGTAGGACGTCCCCATTCCGGGCAGTTCCAACCGTCGCAGGCGGCCTCCGTCGAAGGAGCCTGCCCATGTCGATGATCCGCGACCTTCGTGCCGCCGTACGCCCCTCGCTGCGCAAGGACGGCGGCGGCTATCCCTCGTCCTCCGCGTCCCCGTACCCGTACGACGCGACCCGTGACGCGGCGTCAGCCGTCGTCGACTGCGCCGTCTACCGGGACGGGCGGCGCCTGGAGTGCGCCGACGCCCTCACGCCGCACGAGGCGATGCTGGAGGTGCGCAAGCGGGGCGGCTTCGCGTGGATCGGCCTGCACGAGCCGACCGAGGCCGAATTCGCCGGTATCGCGGCCGAGTTCGGGCTGCACCCGCTCGCCGTGGAGGACGCGGTCCACGCGCACCAGCGCCCCAAGCTGGAGCGCTACGACGACACGCTGTTCACCGTCTTCAAGACCATCCACTACGTGGAGCACGACGAACTCACCGCCACCAGCGAGATCGTGGAGACCGGCGAGGTGATGTGCTTCACCGGCCGGGACTTCTTCATCACCGTGCGGCACGGCGGGCACGGCTCGCTGCGCGCCCTGCGCCGCCGCCTCCAGGAGGACCCCGAGCTGCTCGCCAAGGGCCCCTCCGCCGTCCTGCACACCATCGCCGACCACGTCGTCGACGGCTATCTCGCGGTCGCCGACGCCATGCAGGACGACATCGACGACGTGGAGAGCGAGGTGTTCTCCGCGCCGAGCAAGGGCAAGGGCAGCTCGCGCGGTGTCGACGCCGGGCGGATCTACCAGCTCAAGCGCGAGGTCCTGGAGTTCAAGCGGGCCGTCTCCCCGCTGCTGCGGCCGATGCTGCTGCTCAGCGAGCGGCCGATGCGGCTCGTCGACCCCGACATCCAGAAGTACTTCCGTGACGTCGCCGACCACCTGACGCGCGTGCAGGAGCAGGTGATCGGCTTCGACGAGCTGCTCAACTCGATCCTCCAGGCCAACCTCGCGCAGGCCGCCGTCGCGCAGAACGAGGACATGCGCAAGATCACCTCGTGGGCGGCGATCATCGCCGTGCCGACGGCCGTCTGCGGCGTCTACGGCATGAACTTCGATCACATGCCCGAGCTGCAGTGGCGCTACGGCTACCCGATGGTGCTCGCCCTCATCGGCGGCGCCTGCTTCGCGATCCACCGCACCCTGAAGCGCAACGGCTGGCTGTGACGGCCCCGCTCCGGCCACGGCCGGCCGCGCACGTCACTCGATAGGCTGCCGCCATGACTGCTGACCCGCTGCTCGGCCGCGCCCTCGTCGAGGAGGCCACCAAGAAGTCCGGCCTCATCTGGGTACAGGGCGAGGACTCCCCCGCCCGTGCGCTGTGGCACGTATGGCACGAGGGCGCCGCGCACCTGGTCGGCGACGGTCCCGGCGAGCAGCCGCTGCCCGGCCTCGTCGACGGGGGCACCGCCGAGGTGACCGTACGCAGCAAGGACAAGGGGGGCCGGGTGGTCGCCTGGACCGGGCGGGTCAGCGAACTGGCGCCCGGCTCCGAGCCGTGGGACGCGGCGGTCGCCGAGCTCAAGGGGAAGCGGCTCAACGCGTCCGACGCGGAGGGGATCACCGTGCGGTGGGCCGAGCAGTGCCGGGTCGTTCGGCTGACCCCGTTGGACGGGGTCGCCGAGTTGCCCGAGGAGTCGCTGGCGGCCGCGCCGTTGCCGACCGTGGCGACTACGCGGCAGGCGGTGCCGGGGGCGTTGCCGCGGTTGCTTTTCAAGCGGAAGCGGCGCTGAACTCCGGGACGTTCGCCGGCTGCGGGCCTGTTGTGGTTGCTCGCGCAGTTCCCCGCGCCCCTGAAGGGGCTTTCGCCCCCCTACGACGTCGGCAGCTGCTTGCCGTAGTCGACCAGCTCCGTCTTGTCCGGCTCCGCGACCTTGAAGTCCTTGCCCCAGTCCGTGAGTTTGAGGGTGCCCGCGTCGCCGCCGCGGTCCAGGCGCAGGGGGTAGGGCTTGCCGTCCAGGGAGACGGTGAGCGTGCCGCCCGCGCCGTCGTCGCCGGTGATCTTGATGCTGGGCACCGAGCCCGTACTGCCGCGGTCGCCCTTGGCCAGCTCGCCGTGGAGCGTGAGCATGCCGTCCAGGAGCAGCTTCTTGTCCGTGAAGCCGCTCAGCTGCTCGTAGGCGGGGTCGCCCTCGGGGACCTTGACGTACTTGCCGTCCAGCTTGGCCGCGGCCGCCTCGTCCCCCTGCGCGCCCTTCCCGTCGCCCTGGCCCTTCTTGTGCGTCCAGAACTCCGAGTCGGCCTTCAGGTAGAGCTGCTCGCCGACGCGCAGGAGCTGGAACGTCTGGCCCTTGGAGGTGACGGTGCCGGTGCCGCCCTCGTCCTTGACCTGCATGTCGAGGCTGTAGGTGTGGTTCTTGCTCACCACGGTGCCGGAGAGCCGCACGGCGGACGCGGCCTCGGCCGCGCTGCTCGACTTGCTCTGGATCTTCGTGGCGGTCAGCTTGCCGACGCCGTTGGTGCCCGCGTCCGGGTCCTCGCTGCTGCACCCCGTCAGACTGGTGCCACCCGCCACCAGGCCCGCGCACATGGCGCTCACGAGTGCGGCCCTGCGGGTCCGGCTTGCCAGGGGAAGTGCGGTCACAGGTGGCGCTGCCTCTCGTGCGGACGGCCTCTACGGCTTCGGCAGTACGGCAGCGTACCTGTGCCGACCGAGTGGTACGGCGCCAGTCCGTCCGGACCCTCCGCCGGGGCGCATCCGACGGGGACGGGCTAGCCTGAAGCCCGTATTGCCGGATCAAGGGGGATGAATCCCCAGGTGAGAAGGGAGCGCACAGATGGCGGCAGGCGCCCCCAGAGTCTTCGTCTCGCACCTCTCCGGCGTCCCCGCGTTCGACCCGAACGGCGACCAGGTGGGCCGGGTGCGCGACGTGGTCGTGATGCTCCGGGTCGGGCGCAGGCCCCCGCGGCTGCTCGGCCTGGTCGTGGAGCTCTCGACGCGGCGGCGGATCTTCCTGCCGATGACCCGCGTCACCGGCGTCGAGTCCGGCCAGGTCATCATCACGGGCGTACTGAACGTGCGGCGCTTCGAGCAGCGGCCGACGGAACGGCTCGTCCTCGGCGAGATGCTCGACCGCAGGGTCAATCTCGTCGACACGGGCGAGGAGGTGACCGTCCTCGACGTGTCGGTCCAGCAACTTCCCGCCCGCCGCGACTGGGAGATCGACCGGGTCTTCGTACGCAAGGGGAAAGGCGGAACGTTCCGGCGTAAGGGCGAGACGCTCACCGTCGACTGGTCGGCCGTCGACGGCTTCTCGCTGGAGGAGCACGGGCAGGGCGCGGAGAACCTGCTCGCCACCTTCGAACAGCTGCGCCCCGCCGACCTCGCCAACGTGCTGCACCATCTGTCGCCGAAGCGCAGGGCAGAGGTCGCGGCCGCCCTCGACGACGACCGGCTCGCCGACGTCCTCGAAGAGCTCCCCGAGGACGACCAGATCGAGATCCTCGGCAAGCTCAAGGAGGAGCGCGCCGCGGACGTCCTTGAGGCCATGGACCCCGACGACGCCGCCGACCTGCTCGCCGAGCTGCCCGAGGACGACAAGGAGCGGCTGCTCACCCTGATGCAGCCGGACGACGCGGCCGACGTGCGGCGCCTGATGGCGTACGAGGAGCGCACCGCGGGCGGTCTGATGACCACCGAGCCGATCGTGCTGCGCCCGGACGCCACGGTCGCCGACGCCCTCGCCAGGGTCCGCATGGAGGACCTCTCCCCCGCGCTCGCCGCCCAGGTGTACGTGTGCCGCCCGCCGGACGAGACGCCGACCGGCAAGTACCTGGGCACCGTGCACTTCCAGCGGCTGCTGCGCGATCCGCCCTACACGCTGGTCGGCTCGATCCTCGACGACGACCTGCTGCCCCTCGCCCCGGACGCCACCCTGCCCGCCGTCGCCGGGTTCTTCGCGACGTACGACATGGTGGCCGCGCCCGTCGTCGACGAGGGCGGCGCGCTGCTCGGGGCGGTCACCGTCGACGACGTACTGGACCACATGCTGCCCGACGACTGGCGTGAGACGGAGTTCCATCTGGAGGAGGAGGGGGCCGGACATGGCGGCTGACCGCGACCGCGAGAACCGCGCCGAGCAACGGCCCTCCCGGTTCCGTCTGGACCAGCCGCGCGTCCCGCGCACCAAGCTGCTGCCCGACTACGACCCGGAGGCGTTCGGGCGGATGTCGGAGCGGATCGCCCGCTTCCTCGGCACGGGCCGGTTCATCGTCTGGATGACGGTCGTCATCATCATGTGGGTGGTGTGGAACATCGCCGCCCCCGACGCCTACCGCTTCGACCAGTACCCGTTCATCTTCCTGACCCTGATGCTCTCGCTCCAGGCGTCGTACGCCGCGCCGCTGATCCTGCTCGCGCAGAACCGCCAGGACGACCGCGACCGCGTCAACCTCGAACAGGACCGCAAGCAGAACGAGCGCTCCATCGCGGACACCGAGTACCTCACCCGCGAGATCGCCTCGCTGCGCATGGGACTCGGCGAGGTCGCCACCCGCGACTGGATCCGCTCCGAACTCCAGGACCTGGTCAAGGAGCTGGAGGAGCAGCGCGCCCTATTCCCGCAGGAGCACCGGCGGGGAAGTGATGTAGGCGACCGTTGACGGGCCTTTCCCGGCCGGGGACACCCCGCCGTACTATCGGTCCTATGGCTACGGAAGACGCGGTGCTTGAAGCACTGGCGACGGTGAACGACCCCGAGATCCAGCGACCCATCACCGAGTTGGGGATGGTCAAATCGGTGGACATCGCCGCCGACGGGGCGGTGGCGGTCACCGTGTACCTGACGGTCTCCGGCTGCCCGATGCGCGAGACGATCACCAAGAACGTGACGGACGCGGTCGCCGCCGTCGAGGGCGTCACCCGCGTCGACGTCACGCTCGACGTGATGAGCGACGACCAGCGCAAGGAGCTCGCCGCCGCGCTGCGCGGCGGCACCGCCGAGCGCGAGGTCCCCTTCGCCAAGCCCGGCTCCCTCACCCGTGTCTACGCGGTCGCCTCCGGCAAGGGCGGCGTCGGCAAGTCCTCGGTGACGGTGAACCTCGCGGCCGCGATGGCGGCCGACGGCCTGAAGGTCGGCGTCGTGGACGCGGACATCTACGGCCACTCCGTCCCCCGGATGCTGGGCGCCGACGGCAAGCCCACCCAGGTCGAGAACATGATCATGCCGCCGTCCGCGAACGGTGTGAAGGTCATCTCCATCGGCATGTTCACCCCGGGCAACGCACCGGTCGTGTGGCGCGGCCCGATGCTGCACCGCGCCCTCCAGCAGTTCCTCGCGGACGTCTTCTGGGGCGACCTGGACGTGCTGCTCCTCGACCTGCCGCCGGGCACCGGCGACATCGCGATCTCCGTGGCGCAGCTCGTGCCGAACGCCGAGATCCTCGTCGTCACCACGCCCCAGCAGGCCGCGGCCGAGGTCGCCGAGCGCGCCGGTTCCATCGCCGTGCAGACCCACCAGAAGATCGTCGGCGTCGTCGAGAACATGTCGGGGCTGCCCTGCCCGCACTGCGACGAGATGGTCGACGTGTTCGGCACGGGCGGCGGCCAGCGGGTCGCCGAGGGCCTCACGAAGACGACCGGCGCGACGGTCCCCGTCCTCGGCTCCATCCCGATCGACGTACGCCTGCGCGAGGGCGGCGACGAGGGCAAGCCGGTCGTCCTGACCGACCCGGAGTCCCCCGCGGGCTCGGCGCTGCGCGCCATCGCGGGCAAGCTGGGCGGCCGCCAGCGCGGTCTTGCGGGCATGTCGCTCGGGGTCACGCCGCGCAACAAGTTCTGAGACCCGTAAGGGGCGCGGGGAACTGCGCGAGCGGCCACGAACCGGCCCGCACAGAACCACGCGCCCCACGGAGTGTCAGGCGTACTCGGCGATGTCCTTGATGACGGCGAAGCCGAGCCCGTACGCACTCATCCCGCGCCCGTAGGCGCCGAGGTGCACGCCCTCCTTCGTGGAGCCCGCGAGGACCCAGCCGAACTCGGACTCGCGGTAGTGGAACGGCGTCGGCACCCCGTCCACCGGCAGGGAGAGCGCCGACCAGTCGGAGCCCTCCAGGTCGTCCGCGAGGACCCAGGCCGTCTCCGTCTGCTGGTCCAGCCAGTCGTCGCGCAGCGTGTGGTCCATCTGCCCCGGCCAGGTGTGCGACAGCAGGCCCACTCCGGCGAGCCAGGCCGCCGAGGAGACCGAGGTGGCCTCCAGGACGCCGGTGCCGTCCGAACTGCGCCGCACGGGATTGGCCGCCACGGTCACCACGACCGCGAAGCGCTCCTTGTCGCTGGTGCCGAGGGTCCCCTCGGCACGGACCGACGGCTCGTCGCCGTGCCCGATCGAACCGTGCTCCACGGCACCGTCCGCCGTCGCGCCGACCTGCATCAGCCAGCGCTGCCCCGTGAAGGCCTCGTCAAGGCCGTACCAGGGGAAGGGCGCCAGCAGGTAGCCGTCGACCGTGCGCCGGGCGGAGGGCACCGCTTGTGCGGTGCCGTCCGCGGCCGGCGCCTGCGCGCCTACCCGACTTGTCGTCTCCATGTACCCGGCCGCCTCCTCGCTCTCGTCGGTCCGGAGCGGCCCGCCCCCCTCGGGCGTCCTCACGCCGGACAACAAGGCAGGATAGCCACACCCGTTCCCGGCGGTGGCTCAGGCGATGGCTCAGGTGGCGTCCGCGTCGAACGGCGGACGGTCGCCGGCCTCGAGCTTCTTGGGTTCCGCGGGCTTCTTCAGCATGTCGACGCGGGCCCCCTTGGAGAGCGCGACGGGCGCCTCGGAGGAGTCGCCGGAGTCATCCGAGGAAGTGCTCTCGCGGCCGTGCACCGCGTCCGCGACCTCGTTCATCTCCTTCTTGAGGTCGAACCCGTTACGGATTTCCTTGAGCCCGAGCTCGTCGTTGTCGAGCTGCTTGCGGATGAACTTCTTCGGGTTCAGGTCCTCGAACTCGAAGTCCTTGAACTCCGGTCCCAGCTCTTCCCTAATGTCCGCCTTCGCACTGTCCGAGAACTCGCGGATCTTGCGGATGGTGCGGGAGATGTCCTGGATGACCTTCGGCAGCTTGTCGGGGCCGAAGATGAGCACGGCGAGGACGACCAGCGTCACTATCTCGAGTGCGCCAATGTCATTGAACACCTTGAGCTCCTTGCGATGTCCTCAGCCCGTTGTCCTCAGCCCGTTGCGTGGTCTGGACCGTGACCACGGTACCCGGCGCTCGTGTCCGACCGGTAGCCGCTGCACGACAACCCGGGGCACACCTGGTCAGTCCTTTACCCGGACCCCGCTCAGTCCCCGCTCGCGGACCCGAGCACCAGGGTCACCTCGCGGTCCGCGCCGCCCCGCTCGACCGTCAGCGCGAGACGGTCCTTCGGGCGGTGCGCGCGGACCTTGATGATCAGCTCGTCACTGGAGTGCACGGCGTTCCCGTCCACCTCGGTGATGACGTCACCGGGCTTGAGACCCGCCTTGTCGCCGGGACCGTCCGTGTTGACGGCGGGGCCGCCGTCCTTGCCCTTGTCGGCGATGCGGGCACCGTCGCCGTTGAACTCCGTGTCGAGCGTGACGCCGATCACCGGGTGCGTGGCCTTGCCGAAGTTGATCAGCTCCTCGGCGACCCGCTTGCCCTGGTTGATGGGGATGGCGAAGCCGAGGCCGATCGAACCCGCCTGGCCGCCGCCCTGCTCCGAGCCGTCGTCCGCGGAGCGTATGGCGCTGTTGATGCCGACGACACGGGCCTGTGAATCGACCAGCGGTCCGCCCGAGTTGCCCGGGTTGATGGGGGCGTCGGTCTGCAACGCGTCGACGTAGGAGATGTCGCTGCCGTCGCCCTTCTCGCCGCCCGCGGTGATGGGCCGCTCCTTGGCGCTGATGATCCCGGAGGTCACCGTGTTCTCCAGGTCGAAGGGGGCGCCGATGGCTACGACGGGGTCGCCGACCTGCACGTTCTCGGAGTTCCCGAGGGTCAGCGGGTGCAGTCCGCGGACGCCGGAGACCTTGACCACCGCGAGGTCGTAGCCGGAGTCGCGGCCGATGACCTCGGCCTTGGCGGTCTCGCCGCCGCTGAAGGTCACGGAGATCTCGCCGCCGGTGCCCGCGGGCTCGACCACGTGGTTGTTGGTCAGGATGTGGCCCCTGGCGTCCAGCACGAAGCCGGTGCCGGTGCCCTGCGCCGAGTCGCCGCTGACGTGCAGGGTCACGACGCCGGGCAGGGCCGCGGAGGCGATGCCGGCGACGCTGCCCTTGGGCCGGTCCTTGGACTCCTTGTCCACCTGCGGGAGTTCGATGTCCCCGACGCCCCCGTTGCGCTCCAGATACGAGCCGATCGCACCGCCGATGCCACCGGACACGAGGGCGATCAGGACGAACCCGACGACCAGCACCCGCCGCGCCCGCTTGCGCCGCTTCTCCGGCGGCTCGGCGGGCAACGCACCGGTCTGCTGGAGCGGCGCGTTCCAGGGGTCGTACGGCTGCCGGGGCGCACTGCCGTACGGGGGCGGGGCGCCGCCGTGGGTGGGCGCGGGGGCGTGGTGGTGGTGCGGGGTGGGGGCAGGGGTGCCGTGCGGGGGCGTGGCGCCGTGGGGCGGCGGTGGGGTGGGAGGCGGGGTCTGTGTGCCGTGCGGAGGGGTCCCTCCGTGCGGGGAGCCCGGGGGCCCCGGGAGCGCCGTGCCGTGCGCCGGGGTCGCCGCCGGGTGCTGCACCGGCGGGGCGAGGGACCAAGGGCCCGGCTCGCCGTACGGCGGTGTGCCGTAGGGGTCGGGGTCGTGCAGGGGACGCGGCCGCTCGACGGGCGGCGCGGCGTCGGGGGTGGGTGTGGGTGTGGGAGCAGACGCCGGGGGCGTCGCCGAGTCCCCCGGGCCGGAGTCGCTCGGGCCGGAGTCACCCGGTATCGGGGCGCCCGGTATCGGACCGCCCGGGGCCTCGTCGGCCGCGGCGATGGGCAGGGAGTGCGTCGCGTCACGGAAGAGCGGGGCTGACGAACCCCCGTCCACCGGAGCCGGCACGTGCGGCGGCGGCGGCGCGACCCCGTCCGCCGGAGGCGGTGAGCCCGGCGGGATGGACGGGGCCGGGTCGACCGGGGGCGGTGCGTACGGCGTCGGGGCGTGTGCCGCCTCGTCCGGCTGGGCCGGGACGGGGGACGGTGCCTCCGGCCGGGGTCGGCTCCACCACTTCGCCTTCGTGGGCTTCCCCTCGTCCATGTTCTCCCCACAACTGGCCCGCGGCGGACGCCGATTAGGTACTCAACCCCGCGCCCGCCGAACCCCCGGCGAGCACGGCCCACCGAGGATTCAACCAGGTTCCCCCGCCGGAGCGCAGGGCGACGTCACGTCAGCGCAGCTGCGACGTTCCCTTCAGCGGTCCCGCGCCGGGCGCCGACGTGGCGGCGCTGAACGACTCGGCCACCAGCGGCCCCATGGAGCCCTCCGTGCCCGGCGGTTCGGAGCCCTGGGTCTCGGCGGCTCCCCGGTCCGGGGACGGCGGACGTATCAAAGGGGACATCGCGGCGGCGCCGCCCAGCATCGGCGCGGTCAGCGCGTACACCGGATCCTGGTGCAGGGGCTGCGTGGGGGCGCCGGGCAGCAAGGGACCCGACACCTCGGTCGGGGCGACCGGCGCCGCGAAGGTGCCGGGCCGCCTGCCCTGCACCGACAGCGGATTGCCGCCGCCGCGCCGCCGCGTGGAGTCCGACGTGGCCGCGGGGCCCGAGCCCTGGGTGCGCTGCGGAGTCACATTGCTGTTGCTGCCCGAGCCGCCGGCCCGGGAGTCGCTCACGTCGGCGGGCGCGCCCGCCGTGACGCCGCCCAGCGCTATCGCGGCCAGCGACACCGCACCCGCGGCCGCGAACGCGAACCGGCGCCCGCGCCAGGGCGAACGCTCGGGCTCGTGCTTGCCGACGTCATGGATGCGGAAGCCCCGCTGCTCGCTGGGGAGCACCGCGGCATGGGGGCCCGACGGCGCGTACCCCACGAAGGACTCCGTGCTCACGCCGAAGACTCCGGAGCTGGGCAGTCCCGCCGATCCGGTCGATCCGGTGGCGAATCCGTCCCCGTCCCCGGGGGGCTCGATGCCCCCTCCTGGAAGACCCTGGAGCCGGGCCAGGAAACTCTCGGTCGGCGGCGGCGGTGCCGCCTGCGCGAAGACGCTCTTCAGCCGACGCTGGGCGTCGGCCTCGGTCTTGCACATCGGACAGGTCGCCAGATGTGCGAGGACGCGCTCGCGCGCGTCATGGCCCAACTCGCCGTCCACCAGGGCGGCGAGTCGGTCCCCCAGATGCTGCTCGGCCTCGGCTAGGTGCCGTTCGGCAGGATTCGACCGTGATCCACTCACGCGGTCGCGCCCCCTCCTCCCAGCGCCACGGCCCCCGTCACCGCGAGCGAGCGGCGCTCGGCGCGGGCCTCGGGCGACCTGTGCTGGAGCGCCTTGCGCAGCTGCGAGCGGCCGCGGTGGATACGGCTGCGGACCGTACCCAGCTTGACGCCCAGGGTCGCGGCGATCTCCTCGTACGAGAGGCCCTCGATGTCGCAGAGCACCACGGCGGCACGGAACTCGGGCGCGAGGGTGTCGAGCGCCTGCTGGACGTCCGCGTCGAAGTGCGTGTCGTTGAACACCTGCTGGGGGGACGGCTCGCGGCTGGGCAGCCGCTCCGCGGCGTCGTCCCCGAGCGCGTCGAACCGGATGCGCTGCTTGCGGCGCACCATGTCCAGGAAGAGGTTGGTGGTGATCCGGTGCAGCCAGCCCTCGAAGGTGCCGGGCGTGTAGGTCGAAAGGGACCGGAAGACACGGACGAAGACCTCTTGCGTGAGGTCCTCGGCGTCGTGCTGGTTACCGGTCAGGCGATACGCCAGGCGGTAGACGCGGCCGCTGTGCGTGCTGACGATCTCCTCCCAGGTGGGCGGAGTCCACGCCTGCGCATCCGCGTCAGCGGCAAAGGTCGCGGTCTGAGCGGAGTCGTCGGCGCGGAATCGGTCAGCGGTGTTGGTCACGGATTTCGGCTCACCCGCCAACCTGAGAAAACGCCGGAGCGCTCCTCCCCGATCCGCGGACGCAGCCGCACCTCCCCTGTCGGCTCTGGTGGTGTCCAGTGGAGCCCCTACCATAACCACCTCGCCCGTTAGCTCCGGATAAGCGTTTTTACGTGAATTTGGTACGGGCTTCCGCGTAGGTGTCCTGCCCCTTCGAGGCGCCCGCTTCCGGTCTTGATCCATCCGTTACCCCCGTAGCACTCCCACCCCCTCATAACGCCCGGTCCCATCTGCGGGTTCCCGGCCCCAACGGATACAGTCACGGCCAGGCAACCACGGGGACAGGAGAGGGCCATTACCGGCAACCGGCAGACGAGCTGGGCGTTCTCCGACGCCTTTGTCGCCGAGGACGAGGCGCTGCGCTGGGCCCGGGACCGGGCCCAGGAGACAGGGCTGCCCTCGGTGTCGCCCGGCACCGGCGCCGCGCTGCGGATGCTCGCCGCCACGGCTGACGCGAAAGCGGTGGCCGAAATCGGTACGGGGACCGGGGTGTCGGGGATCCATCTGCTGCACGGCATGCGGCCGGACGGCGTACTGACCACGGTCGATCCCGAGCCGGACCGCCAGCAGTTCGCCCGTCAGGCCTTCCGTGCCGCCGGGTTCGCGGGCAACCGCGCCCGGTTCATCCCCGGCCGCGCCCTCGACGTCCTGCCGCGCCTCGCGGACGGCGGCTACGACCTCGTCTTCTGCGACGGTGACCGCACGGAGTCCCTCGAATATCTCGCTGAATCGTTGCGCCTGCTGCGGCCCGGCGGGCTCGTCTGCTTCGAGGGCGTCTTCGCCGACGGCAGGACCGTGGACTCGGGGCCGCAGCCGGTGGAGGTGCTTCGCGTGCGGGATCTGTTGCGCACGGTACGGGAGAGTTCCGACCTCGTGCCTTCGCTGTTGCCGGTCGGGGATGGGTTGCTCTGCGCCGTCAAGCGATGACGGTTCCAGGGGCTCTCGCATCGGTTGGCACCCTGCCCGACGGGGAGCGCGGAAACGAGGGGGTGGCCCCGTCGCGGATCCTGGCCCTGCCCTCGGCAGGGGGCTGACACAACACTGCCCCGGCATCGTCGTACGATGCCGGGGCAGTGAAAAGTGTGGGCGCGCTTCCGCGTCAGCCGACGACCTTCTTCAGGGCGTCGCCGAGCGCGTCGGCCTCGTCCGGAGTCAGTTCGACGACAAGTCGTCCGCCGCCTTCGAGCGGAACGCGCATGACGATGCCCCGCCCCTCCTTGGTCACCTCGAGCGGGCCGTCGCCCGTCCGCGGCTTCATGGCCGCCATGCTCGTTCCCCTTCCTGAAACCAGCTCATCGCAGCCGACAACCCAGGTGTCACCGGCATCGAACACATTGCTTCCAGGCCATTATCCCGCATGGCAGGACCCGATGACCAACATCGGTCGGCATCGCTTGCGCAACGCGCGCCCGCAAAACCACCCAATTCGGCGATGTGGCTGCGATACTTCGCCGCCTCATACGCCTCACAGACCCGGATTTCTTTGACGCAGGTCACATATCCGGCTCCGTACCGGAGCCCGATGATCTCCGTCATGCTGAGCGCCTACGTACTGGACCAGCGGAGGGGAACACCATGGCCGACAGCGTGCTCTACGAGGTGAGCGACGGGCTCGCCACGATCACGATCAATCGCCCCGACGCGATGAACGCGATGAACACCGAGGCCAAGGTCGCGCTGCGCGACGCCGCGCGGGCCGCCGCCGACGACGACGCCGTGCGCGCCGTTCTGCTCACCGCGACCGGGCGCGCCTTCTGCGTGGGCCAGGACCTCAAGGAGCACATCGGGTTCCTCGCCGCGGACCGCGAGGCGGGCACCGGGCAGACGATGACCACGGTCAAGGAGCACTACAACCCCATCGTGCGGGCCCTCGCCGGGATGCCGAAGCCCGTGGTGGCCGGGGTCAACGGCGTCGCCGCGGGGGCGGGCCTCGGCTTCGCGCTCGCCGCCGACTACCGCGTGGTCGCGGACACCGCCAAGTTCAACACGTCCTTCGCCGGGGTCGCGCTGACCGCGGACTCGGGCGTCTCCTGGACGCTGCCGCGGGTGATCGGTCCGGGCAGGGCCGCCGATCTGCTGCTCTTCCCGCGCAACATCAGCGCGCAGGAGGCGTACGACCTGGGCATCGCCAACAAGGTCGTACCCGCCGCCGAGCTGGCCGATGAGGCCGCCCGGGTGGCCCGCACCCTGGCCGAGGGCCCCACGCTCGCCTACGGGGCCCTCAAGGAGTCTCTCGCCTATGCCGCGGGGCACACCCTGGACGAGGCGCTCGACAAGGAGGACGAGCTCCAGTCGAGGGCGGGCCGCTCCGATGACCACACGATCGCCGTCCAGGCGTTCATCGCCAAGGAGAAGCCCGAGTACCTCGGCCGCTGAGCCTCGGCTAGCCGGCCGCCTCGCGGGCCACGCAGTCCGCGAGGTGGTCGTTGACCAGGCCGCAGGCCTGCATCAACGCGTACGCCGTGGTGGGGCCGACGAAGCGGATGCCGCGCTTCTTGAGGGCCTTGGACAGGGCCGTGGACTCGTCGGTGATCGCGGGTACGTCGGAGAGCTTCCTCGGCGCCTTGCGTGCGGCGGCGTCCGGCGCGAACGACCAGATCAGCGCGTCCAGTTCGCCTTCGGACCAGTCGGCGAGCACGCGCGCGTTGGCCAGCGTCGCGTCGATCTTGGCGCGGTTGCGGATGATCCCGGGGTCGACGAGGAGCCGCTCGCGGTCCTCGTCGGTGAACTCCGCGACCGAGGCGATCTTGAAGTCGGCGAAGGCCGTGCGGAAGCCCTCGCGGCGCCGCAGGATCGTGATCCACGACAGGCCCGACTGGAACGCCTCCAGGCAGAGCCGCTCGTACAGCGCGTCGTCGCCGTGGACCGGGCGGCCCCATTCGTCGTCGTGGTACGCCACGTAGTCCTCGGTGGACAGGCCCCAGGGGCAGCGCAGGCCCCCGTCGGGACCCGCTACGGCGTCGCTCGTGCTCACTGGTCGTCCCCTGTCTGCCGCTCGTGCTCGTCGGGGGCCGGGGCCGCCGCGCGTGGCGCGTACCCCTCGAAGAGGCGCTTGTCGCCGACCGCGGTGGCCTGTGCACCGGCCAGGGCCGCCTCCAGCTCGGCGATGCGGGCGTCCCGCTCGGCCAGCTCGGCCCCGAGGCGGCCGAGCACCTCGTCCACCTCACCCATGTGGTAACCCCGCAGGGTCAGCGGGAAGCGCACCTCGTCCACGTCGGCGCGGCGCAGCGGGCGGTCCTCGGGCAGCGGGTCGGTGAAACGCTCGGGCGCGGCGTCGGGCAGCGCCCCGCCCTCGCCGCCGCCGACCACGGCGAGCGTCACCGCGCCGACCACCACCACGAGGGCGATGACCAGGAACAAGAACAAGACCATCTCTTCAGGCCCCCACGCTCGACTGCCCGTGCTGAAACTGTCAGGGTCCGATCGTGCCATGCGCCACTGACAGTTAAGGTCGCAGGCGGCCGAAGTGCGACAAGGACCCAGGAGGACCACAGGGGATGCTCAGGCTTGGCAGGCGCGAGTTCGACGCGCACGAGCCGGTGATCATGGCGATCGTCAACCGGACCCCGGACTCCTTCTACGACCAGGGCGCCACGTTCCGTGACGAGCCCGCGCTGGCCCGGGTGGAGCAGGCGGTGGCCGAGGGCGCCGCGATCATCGACATCGGCGGGGTCAAGGCGGGACCCGGCGAGGAGGTCACCGCGCAGGAGGAGGCGCGCCGCACGGTCGGCTTCGTCGCCGAGGTGCGCAGGCGGTTCCCCGACGTGGTGATCAGCGTCGACACCTGGCGGCACGACGTGGGCGAGGCGGTCTGCGAAGCGGGCGCCGACGTGCTCAACGACGCCTGGGGCGGGGTCGACCCGAAGCTCGCGGAGGTCGCGGCCCGCTACCGGGTGGGCCTGGTGTGCACACACGCGGGGGGCGCCGAGCCGCGTACGAGGCCGCACCGGATCACGTACGACGACGTGATGGCCGACATCCTGCGCGTGACGGTCGGTCTGGCCGAGCGCGCGGTGGAACTCGGCGTGCCGCGCGAGTCCGTGATGATCGACCCGGGGCACGACTTCGGCAAGAACACCCGGCACAGCCTGGAGGCCACCCGCAGGCTGGGCGAGATGACGGACACGGGCTGGCCGGTCCTGGTCTCGCTGTCCAACAAGGACTTCGTCGGCGAGACCCTCGACAAGCCGGTCAAGGAACGCGTCATCGGCACCCTGGCGACGACGGCGGTCTCGGCGTGGCTCGGCGCGCAGGTCTACCGCGTGCACGAGGTCGCGGAGACGCGCCAGGTGCTCGACATGGTGGCGACGATCGCGGGGCACCGGCCGCCTGCCGTGGCGCGGCGAGGACTGGCCTGACCACAGGCACCGGCCGCCCGCCGTGGCGCGCGCGAGGGCCGGCCTGAGGGCCCGCCCCCGCGCGCGGGGCGCTACTTTCCGACTTCCTTCGTCACCAGGGAGATCGCCTCTTCCACGTCGTCCGTGACGTGGAAGAGGAGCAGGTCCGCCTCGGACGCCTTGCCCTGGGCGATGACCGTGTCGCGCAGCCACTCGATCAGGCCGTTCCAGTACGCCGACCCGAACAGGACGATCGGGAAGCGCGTGACCTTGCGGGTCTGCACGAGGGTGAGCGCTTCGAAGAGTTCGTCCAGGGTGCCGAGGCCGCCGGGCAGGACCACGAAGCCCTGCGCGTACTTCACGAACATCGTCTTGCGGACGAAGAAGTACCGGAAGTTCACACCGATGTCGACGTACTGGTTGAGGCCCTGCTCGAAGGGCAGCTCGATGCCCAGGCCGACCGAGGTGCCCTTGGCCTCGACCGCGCCCTGGTTCGCGGCCTGCATCGCGCCGGGCCCGCCGCCCGTGATGACCGCGAAACCGGCCTCCACGAGCGCCTTGCCGATCTCCACGCCCGCCGCGTACTCGGGCGAGTCCTCAGCGGTGCGCGCCGAGCCGAACACGCTGATCGCGGGCGGGAGTTCGGCGAGCGTGCCGAAGCCCTCGATGAACTCGGACTGGATGCGCAGGACTCTCCAGGGGTCGGTGTGCACCCATTCAGAAGGTCCGTCGGAGTCGAGGAGACGCTGGTCGGTGGTGCCGGGCTGCACCTGGTCGCGCCTGCGCAGGACCGGGCCGAGCCGCTGCTCCTCGGGACGCTTCCTGGCCTCGGGGCCCTCGGGATTGCTCATCGTCTGCTCCCTCCATACGTGCGTGACTCACAGCGTAGGTCTACGCGGGTTACGTCCGAGGGACCTCGGGATGTCCGGTACCAGGAGCCTCACCGGTGCTATGCCGTCAGCCAGCCGCGCAGCCGCTCCTCCGCCTCCGGGATCCGCTTCGCCTCGACGCGCTCGTCGACCTTGTGGGCGAGCAGCGGGTCGCCGGGGCTGTAGTTGACCGCGGGCACACCGAGGCTGCTGAAGCGCGCGACGTCCGTCCAGCCGAACTTGGGGCGGGCCTCGCCGCCGACGGCCGCCACGAAGGCGGCGGCCGCGGGGTGGGTGAGGCCGGGGCGGGCCGCGCCCGTGTGGTCGTCGACGATGAACTCCGCGACGCCGCAGTCCGCGAAGTAGTCGCGTACGAAGGCGAGTGCCTCCTCCTCGCTGCGGTCGGGCGCGTAGCGGAAGTTGACGGTGACGGTGCACTCGTCGGGGATGACGTTGGTGGCGACGCCGCCCTCGATGCGGACGGCGTTGAGGCCCTCGTGGAACTGGAGGCCCTCGACGACCGGCTTGCGCGGCTCGTACGCGGCGAGCCTCTGGAGGATCGGGGTGGCGGCGTGGATGGCGTTGGAGCCCATCCACGCGCGCGCGGAGTGCGCCCGCTCGCCCTTCGTCTTCAGGAGCACCCGCAGCGTGCCCTGGCAGCCGCCCTCGACCAGGCCGTCGGTGGGCTCCAGGAGGATCGCGAAGTCGCCCGCGAGCCAGTCGGGGTGCGCCTCGGCGACGTGCCCGAGGCCGTTCAGGTGGGCGGCCACCTCTTCGTTGTCGTAGAAGACGAAGGTCAGGTCGCGGTTGGGCTCGGTCACGGTCTGCGCGATGCGCAGCTGGACGGCGACGCCCGACTTCATGTCACAGGTGCCGCAGCCCCACAGGACGCCGTCGTCGTCCAGGCGGGAGGGCACGTTGTCCGCGATCGGCACGGTGTCGATGTGCCCGGCGAGGATGACCCGCTCCGCGTGGCCGAGGTTCGTGCGGGCCACCACGTTGTTGCCGTGCCGGTCGACGGTGAGGTGCGGCAGAGCGCGCAGGGCCGTCTCGATGGCGTCGGCGAGCTCTTTCTCGGACCCGCTCGGGGACGGGAAATCGACCAGCCGTGCGGTCAGCTCCGCGGCGTCCAACGTGAGGTCAAGAGGGGTCTGCGTCATGCGCACGACCCTAACCTCACAGGTACCGACGGCCGCTCGGTGGACTCCAGTACCTTGGACGCGTGCCTGAGCCCCCCACCCCGCTGCGGCGCGGCCGTCTCCTGCGTCTGTGGACCGCGTGCGCCGTGCTGCTGGCCGTCACGGGCTACGTGGCGGTGCAGTACGTGTACGGGGGCAGGCCCGAGCCGCGGTGCACGGTGGTGTCGGGCGACGGCGACGGCGCTTCGTACACGTTCACCGCCGAGCAGGCGCGCAACGCCTCGACGGTCGCCGCGGTCGGCACCTCGCGCGGCATGCCCGAGCGGGCGGTGACCATCGCCCTGGCCACCGCGCTCCAGGAGTCGGGCCTGCACAACATCAGCCACGGCGACCGGGATTCGCTCGGCCTCTTCCAGCAGCGGCCCTCGCAGGGCTGGGGCGACGCGCGGCAGATCATGGACCCGGCGTACTCCTCGGCCCGCTTCTACGCCCATCTCGCCGACGTCCCCGGCTACTCGCGGCTGCCCCTGACGGTCGCCGCCCAGCGCGTGCAGCACAGCGGCTATCCGCAGGCGTACGCCAAGCACGAGCCGGACGCGTCGGTGCTCGCCGCCGCGCTGACCGGGCGGGCGCCCGCCACCCTCGACTGCGAGGGCAGGCCCGGCACGGATCCGGGCGGTCCCGCGCGGGTGCGGGCCGCGCTGGCCCGCGACTTCGGCCGTGCGGTGCGGCCCGACGACGCCGGGGGCCGCACGGTGTCGGTGCCGGTGACCTCGACGATGACGACGGCGGGCGGCGGCGCCCCCGAGCGCGGCTGGGAGCTGGCGCACTGGGCGGTGGCCCAGGCCTCCGCGCTGCGCATCGAGCGGGTCTCCTACGCGGGACGCGAGTGGCGGGCGATGTCGGCCGACGACTTCACGGGCGGCGGGGACGCCGGGGACGGCGCCGGGCGGTGGCAGAGGACGGCGAAGGACCGCGGGAGCGGCGCCGCGGGGCCCGCGCGGGACGTCTCCGAGGTCCGAATCACCACCGGGCAGTAGTACGGCCGATCACTCGATCGGGGCACGGGGATCATCGGCCGGTGCCATCACGCGCGGTTTTCCCCCTACCCACCCCCGTACTCCCCAAATCCCTTGAGAACAAAGGGGATTAAGGATTCCGCGGCGATTCTGACCCGATGGCGTTTGCCCGTTTTTATCCGCAGCCGATAATGCGACGCATTGCCAACTCTTTACGTTGGCCCACCGCAACCTTCGCGGACTTCGAGCGGTAGTCACTGCGTCCGATCGCCGGAACCCATCCGGTGGCACGCCGGAGCCGATCCGGCCGGACGACCCAACGTTCTCTCCCGTCTGAAGGAGCATCATGTCCCTCCCCCTGACCCGCCGGATCGCCCGTGCCGCGCTGCTCAGCGCAGCGGGTGCAGCTTCCGTGGTCGGTGCGGCCGGCTCCGCAAGCGCCGCGGCCCTCCCGGCCGCCCCCGACCTGGGCGGGCTGACCGCTGTGGACGGTGCGAATCTGGGCAACACCGTCGACGGTGCCGCCCAGAACGTCAGCAAGCTCGCCGGTGACACCGGCAGCAAGGCCGTGAAGAAGGCCGTCCCGGCCGCGGGCAAGGCCGTCGGCAAGGGCGCCAAGACCACCACCCCGGCCGCCCAGAAGGCCGCAGGAGACGTCGCGGGCAGCGCGGGCGAGGTGCTCGGCGACACCGCGGGCACGGCGACCGACGGCGGTCTGCCCACCGACGCCGTCACCAAGGGCGGTCTGCCCACCGACCAGCTGCCGCTCAAGGGTCTGCCCCTCGGCTGATCCACGGCACGCGCGAAGGGCCCGGAGCCGATGGCTCCGGGCCCTTCGCGTGTCCGTCGCCGGCGCGCCTCAGGCGGCCAGGCGCGCGACCGCCTGCGCCACGCGCTCGTCCGTCGCGGTCAGCGCCACCCGGACGAAGGTCTCGCCGGCCGGGCCGTAGAAGTCGCCGGGCGCCACCAGGATGCCGAGCTCGGCGAGGTGCCCGACGGTGTCCCAACAGGACTCGTCGCGGGTCGCCCACAGGTAGAGGCTCGCCTCGCTGTGCTCGATGCGGAAGCCGTGCTTCAGGAGCGCGTCGCGCAGGGCCGTGCGCCGGGCCGCGTACCGCTCGCGCTGCTCGCGCACGTGCTGGTCGTCGCCGAGCGCGGCCACCACGGCGGCCTGGGTCGGCGCCGACGTCATCATGCCGCCGTGCTTGCGGATCTGGAGCAGATCGCCGAGCACGCCCGCGTCACCGGCGACGAACGCCGCGCGGTAGCCCGCGAGGTTGGACCGCTTGGAGAGCGAGTGGACGGCGACGATCCCCTCGTACGAACCGCCGCACACGTCCGGGTGGAGCACCGAGACGGGCTCCGCCTCCCAGCCGAGCTCCAGGTAGCACTCGTCGCTGACGAGCAGCACGCCGTGCTCGCGCGCCCAGGCGACGGTGCGGGTCAGCTCGTCCTTGGACAGGACCCGACCGGTCGGGTTCGAGGGCGAGTTGAGCCACAGGAGCTTGAGGTGCGTCGGGTCGAGCTCGGTCGGGTCGTCGTAGGCGACGTACTCCGCGCGGGCCAGGCGCGCCCCCACCTCGTACGTCGGGTAGGCGAGCCGCGGGTAGGCGACCACGTCCCCCGGGCCGAGGCCCAACTGCGTCGGGAGCCAGGCCACCAGTTCCTTGGAGCCCACCACCGGCAGGACGTTGCGGTGGGTGACGTCGCGGGCGCCGAGGCGGCGTTCGCACCAGCCGGTGATCGCGTCGCGCAGCTCCGTGGTGCCCCACACCGTGGGATAGCCCGGCGAGTCCGCGGCCGCGACCAGCGCTTTCTGGATGAGCTCGGGCACCGGATCGACCGGGGTGCCCACCGAGAGGTCGACGATGCCGCCGGGGTGGGCGGCCGCCGTGGCCTTGTACGGCTCGAGCTTGTCCCAGGGGAAGGTGGGAAGACGGTCGGAGACTACGGACACGTGGTGACTCCCGTAATGCGTGTGGTGCGTAAGGCGCTGGTACGTGCGTACGTCGCGTGCGTACGCCGCTGTGCAAATGCCCCGGTCCCGTACAGCGGACGTGCCGTACGGGACCGGGGCGGCGCTCGAACTGCCGTTACTGGTTCTGCGGCGGCAGGGCGGCGATGAAGGCGTGGTCGCGCTCGATCAGACCGAGCTTGCTCGCGCCACCGGGCGAACCGAGCTCGTCGAAGAACTCGACGTTCGCCTTGTAGTAGTCCTTCCACTCCTCAGGAGTGTCGTCCTCGTAGAAGATCGCCTCGACCGGGCAGACCGGTTCGCAGGCTCCGCAGTCGACGCATTCGTCCGGGTGGATGTACAAGGACCTGGAGCCCTCGTAAATGCAGTCGACCGGGCACTCCTCGATGCACGCCTTGTCCTTGACGTCGACACAAGGCTGCGCGATGACGTAGGTCACGCTGTCGTTCCTCCTCGATACGGGCGTTGGCGGGCCGTCCTCAGGCTCCGCTCGCCTGGCGCGCGGGAGCGCGGCGTCGTCGATGCCCGCCCCTAGTATCTCCGTTCCCGGGCATGATCCGAACAGGAGGGGCGTACAGAGCTGTGGAATTCACTGCGGGCGGACGGCTTGAGGTCCGAATCACCCCTGCTGACGTGGGTAAACGCGTCTCTGTTCGACGCATGAGCGGGGCGCCTGAGCCTGCCGAGAAGTTCACCGACACGGTGGGCGTTCTCACATCGTGGAACGACGGTGTGGTGCTCATCACACGACGTGACGGTGAGAGCGTCCGGATCGACGAGCGTTCACTGGTCGCGGGGAAGGTCGTGCCGGCCGCTCCGGCGCGCAGGCGGGGGCCCGCCGCCTCGTACCGGGAGCTGGCGCGGGTGAGCGCGCGGGCCTGGCAGCCGGTGGAGAGCGAGCCGCTCGGCGACTGGGAGCTGCGGGCCGCCGCCGGCTTCACCCGGCGGGCCAACTCGGTGCTGCCCCTCGGCGATCCCGGTGTCCCCCTGGACGAGGCCCTGGAGCGCGTGCGCGACTGGTACGCGGCCCGGGAGCTGCCCGCCTACGTCCAGGCCGCGACCGGCGCCGAGGGCACCCAGGAGCTGCTCTGCGCCGAGCTGGAGGCGCGCGGCTGGGCGCGCGAGGTGAGCGCGCAACTGCACATCGGCGCACTCGCCCCGGTCGGGGACCTGGACGCGGACGTGACCCGCGTGGAACTCTCCCGGTCCTATGACGAGGCGTGGCTGCGGCGGTACAAGCGGTTCGGGGTTCGCGGACCGCATGTGCTCAAGGTGCTGGCGAGCGGGCCCTCGGTGTGGTTCGCTTCCGTGCCCGGGAGCGGTGATTCCCCGGCCGCGATCGGGCGGTGCGTGGTGGACGGGCGCTGGGCCGGGTTCATGGCGGTCGAGGTGGACCCCGGGCACCGGCGCCAGGGGCTCGCCACCGCGGTGATGACCGCGCTGTCCCGGCAGGCCGTCGCGGAGGGCGCGTCGGCGGCCTGGCTACAGGTGGAGGACGACAACGACGGTGCGCGGGCGCTGTACGGCGCGATGGGCTTCTCGGCACATCACGCCTACCACCACTACCGGTACGGGGCCGGCTGAGCGGGTCCGTACGCGGGCGGTACACCTTCATGGACGAGCAGCACTGCACGAGAGCACGGCACGGGAAACAACGCCCGTAGGGGCATGAGACACGAGGCACGTATGCACGCGGAGTCCGGCGAATGGCGGCGGCGGTTCGCCGACGAGGCACGGTCCGAACGGCCCGGTCTCGCGCCGCTGTGCCTGTTGATCGGCGCGGAGGCGGACCCCGCCCTGGACGAGGCGGGCATCGACGCGGCCGAGATCGAACTGGACCGCCTGGCGGGCCTGTTGCCGTTCCGGCCCGGCGGGCCGCGGGCCTGGGCCGCCGCGCTCGCCGAACTCCTCGGCGGGCAGTGCGGGTTCGAGGGGACGCCGGGCGACTACCAGCGTCTTGAGTCCTCGCTGCTGCACGAGGTGCTGCGGCGGCGCAGGGGCCTGCCGATCCTGCTGTCGGTGGTGTGGATGGAGGTGGCGCGGCGCGCGGGCGCGCCCGTCTACGGCGTGGCCCTTCCCGGCCACTTCGTGGTCGGCTTCGGCCCCAAGGACGACCAGGTGCTCGCCGACCCGTTCGACGGCGGGCGGCTGCTCACCGGCGCGGACGCGGAGCTCCTGGTGGCCGGCAAGACGGGCGGCGGCATCCATCCCTCGATGCTGACGCCCGCCGACCCGCTGAACATCATCCAGCGCATCCTCAACAACATCCGCGCCTGGGCCGCCGCCCGCCCGGAGCGCTCCGACGTCGCGCTGTGGGCCCTCGAACTGACCCTGCTGCTGCCCTCGCACCCGGCCAGGCTGCGCTACGAGCGGGCCCAACTCCTCGTACAGCGCGGGGACTTCCTGGGCGGCGCGCAGGCCCTGGACGAGTACGCCGATGTGGTGACGACGGTCGAGCCGACCACGGCGGAGCGGGTGCGGCACCAGGCGCGGGCCGCCCGATCGATGCTCAACTGACGCGCGCGGCTCGCCACTTGCCGCACCGCGCCGACCCCGGACGGACGTATCGATCGGCCCGACCGGGCACCACCGACGTATGCATCCCCCCACCGCCCAGTGGCGGCGCCTGTTCGCGGACGAGGCCGGGTCCGCGCGGCCCGATCTCGCACTGCTCTGCCTGCTGATCGGCACGGAGGCCGACCCCTCGCTCGGCACGGCCGACATCGGCGCGGCGCGGCGGCTGCTCGACCGGCTGGCCCGGCAGGTCGCGCAGAGCGTCTCCGCGCGCGGCCCGGGAACGGCCGACGAGCCCCGCGCCTGGGCCCTCGCGGTGGCCGAACTCCTGGGCCGGCGCTACGGGTTCAAGGGCGGCCCCGGTGTCTACCAGCGCCTGGAGTCCTCCCTCCTGCACGAGGTGCTCAGCCGCCGCAGGGGCCTGCCGATCCTGCTCTCGGTGCTCTGGATGGAGGTGGCGCGGCGCGCGGGCGCGCCCGTGCACGGCGTGGCGCTGCCTGGCCACTTCGTGGTCGGTTTCGGGAGCGGGCGGGACCAGGTGCTCGCCGACGCCTTCGCCGGCGGCCGCGTACTGACCGCGAACGACGCCGAGTTGCTCGTCGCGGCGGCCACCGGGGAGCCGCTCGCGCCGTCGATGCTGCGGCCCGCGGGGACCCTGGACATCGTGTGGCGGATCCTGAACAACGTCCGCGCCTGGGCCGCGCCACGGCCCGAACGCTCCGACGTCTCGCTGTGGGCGATCGACCTCTCGCTGCTGCTGCCCGCGCCGCCCGCCCGGCTGCACTACGAGCGCGCCGAACTCCTGGTCCAGCGCGGGGACTACCTCAGGGGCGCGCGGGAGCTCGACGCGTACGCCGACGCGGTCGCCGCCGAGGACGCGGCGACGGCGGACCGGGTGCGGCGGCAGGCGCACGGGGCGCGGGCGATGCTGAACTGACCGCTCACGCGCGGGCGTTCGGGGTGCGGCTCAGAGCCAGCCCTTGTCCCTGGCGACCTTGACGGCCTCGGCGCGGTTGCGCACGGCCAGCTTCTGGATCGCCGTCGAGAGGTAGTTGCGGACCGTGCCCTGCGAGAGGTGCAGGTCCTTGGCGAGTTCGGCGTTGGTGGCGCCGTCGGCGGCCGCGCGGAGCACCTCGCGCTCGCGGTCGGTGAGCGGGTTCGCGCCCCCCGCGAGGGCCGCGGCGGCCAGCGTCGGGTCGATGACCCGCTCCCCCGCGAGCACCTTGCGCACCGCGGCGGCGAGCTGGGCCGCGGGCGCGTCCTTGACCAGGAACGCGTCGGCGCCGGACTCCATGGCGCTGCGCAGATAGCCGGGCCGCCCGAACGTGGTGAGGATGACCACCTTCAAACCGGGCAGTTCGCCGTGCAGTTGGGCGGCCGCCTCGATGCCCGTGCACCCCGGCATCTCGATGTCGAGCAGCGCCACGTCCACGTCGTGCGAGCGGGCGGCCGCGAGCACCTCGTCGCCGCGGGACACCTGGGCGACGACCTCGATGTCCGGTTCGAGACCGAGCAGGGCGGCCAGGGCCTCCCTGACCATCGACTGATCTTCGGCGAGGAGAACCCTGATGCTCATGAGGGGGATCCTACGGCCGCGTCGGCGAGCGGCACGCGGACGGTGAGGCGGAAGCCGTGGCGGGCGGCGGGGCCGGTCTCCAGGTCGCCGCCGACGGCCGCCACGCGCTCGGCGAGGCCCGTCAGGCCGTTGCCCGGCGCGGCGGGCGGGCCGCCCGAGCCGTCGTCCTCCACACACAGTTCGAAGCGCCGTCCCGCGAGCGTCTGGCGGGCCGTGAACGTCACCGTGCAGCGCCGGGCGCCGCTGTGCCGTACGACGTTGGTCACGGCCTCCCGCAGCGCCCACGCGAGGGCCGCCTCGCCCTCCTCGCCGGGCAGTTCGGCGGGGGCTTCGAGCGGCACGTCGGCCTCGACGCCCGCGGCGGTGAGCGCCGTGCGCGCGCCCGCGAGCTCGCCCGCCAGGGTGCGCCGCCGGTAGCCGGAGACCGCCTCGCGCACGTCCACCAGCGCCTGGCGGCTGACCTGTTCGATGTCGGCGACCTGCTGGGCCGCCTTGTCGGGGTCGGTGGGGAGCATCCGCCCGGCGAGCTCGCTCTTGAGCGTGATCAGCGAGAGCGAGTGGCCGAGCAGGTCGTGCAGGTCCCTGGCGAGCCGCAGCCGCTCCTCGTTGGCGGCGAGCTGGGCGACGGTGGCGCGGGCCTGGCGGAGCTGGATCGTCGTGCGGATCAGTTCGCGTACGCCGGACATCGCGAAGCCCACCAGGAGGGTGATCACGCCGAGGTTGGTGATCAGGTCGCCGATCCCGTCGTCGCGCAGGCCCACCAGGATCATCAGGACGGTGACCGCGGGGATGACCCACAGCGCGTACCGCACCGGGAGGACCGCTCCCGCGGACACCGCGACGTACACGAAGAGCCCGAGCCACTGGTCGCCGAAGCAGAACGAGAGGGTCGCGGCCAGGACGACGAGCACCGTGAACGAGCCGATGACGGCGCCCCAGTGGAGGATCCTCGTGGTGTAGCGGAAGACCAGGGTCAGATAGCAGCCCACGAAAACCGCGAGGCCGAGCCAGCCGCACACCGTGGCGAAGGGCGTGTGGCGGCCCTCGGTCAGGTCCTTGATCGGGGAGCTCAGGAAGATCAGCCAGACGCCGATCCAGGCCGCCTTCGTCAGGAACTGCCTGCGGCCCTGGGGCGGTCGCCCGAACGTGTAGACGGGGTGCAGCTCGTTGCCCACGGCTTCGTTCTCGCTCACGCCTTCAGTGTGTCCTTCCGGTACAGCCACGCGGCGCCGCCCGCGAAGAGCAGGAAGTAGGCGACGAGGAGGGTGACGTCCTTCGCGTGCGGGGCGTTGCCCAGTTCGATGGCCTGTCCGAGGGCAGCGTACGCGTGCGTGGGCAGCCAGGACGCGATGTTCTGGAGCCACTGCGGGAAGGTCGTCGTCGGCATCCACAGGCCGCCGAGCACGGAGAGCCCGAAGTAGACGATCATCGTGATCGGGCGCACCGCGTCGCCGGTCGCGAGGTAGCCGATGGCCACGCCGAGCGCGGCGAAGCAGAGGCTGCCCGCCCAGATCGCGCCGACCAGGGCCAGCCACTGCCAGGCGTCGAAGCGGACGTCCTTGACGGCTGCGGCGACCACGAACACCACGACGATGGACGGCAGGCTCACCACGGCCGCGCTCGCGGTCTTGGCGAGGACGTAGCCGCGCCCGGGGAGCGAGGTCAGGCGCAGCTGGCGCACCCAGCCGTTCTCGCGCTCCTTGGCGATGCGTTCGCTGTTGCCCATCAGGACGGCGGTGAGGGCGCCGAAGGACGCCATCGAGACCATGAAGAAGGCGGGCAGGTTCAGGCCCGTCCCCTCGACCTTCTCGGTGCTCGACTGGCCGCCCGCGATGATCAGGAAGAGCAGCGACGGATAGATCACGGAGAAGAAGAGGAACTTGCGGTTGCGCAGCGAGCGGGTGATCTCCAGCTTGACCAGCGCGCGCGAGGCGAAGGCTTGGTTCATCGGGTCCTGGCCTCCTCGGCCTCGGTGATTGCCACGAAGGCCTGTTCGAGGCCGAGCCCCGCGACCTCCAGGTTCCGGGGGTAGACGCCGAGGCCGTACAGCGCGTGCACGGTGGCGTCGGCGTCCGTCGACTGAAGACGGACGGTGTGGCCCGACACGTCGACGGTGGTCAGGAAGGGCAGCGCGCGCAGCTCGGCCGCCAGGGCCTCGTCGAGGTCGGCCAGGTCGAAGGAGACCTTGCGGGCGCCCGCCTTGGCCTTGATCTCGGCGGCGGTGCCGTCCGCGAGGAGCCGGCCGCGGTGCAGCACCAGGACGCGGTCGGCGATCGCGTCGGCCTCCTCCAGGTAGTGCGTGGCGAAGAGGACCGCGCGGCCCTGTTCGGCCTGGTCCCGCATGGTCGCCCAGAACGCCTGGCGGGCGGTGACGTCCATGCCGGTGGTCGGCTCGTCCAGGACGATCAGGTCGTTCTCGCCGGCCGTGGCGAGCGCGAAGCGCACCCGCTGCTCCTGGCCGCCGGAGAGCTTGTTGACCTTGCGGTCGGCGATCTGGGTGACGCCCGCGTGGGCGAGCACGTCGCCCACCCGGTGGGGCCTGGGGTGCAGCGCGCAGGCGAGCCGCACCAGCTCCCGCACGGTGACCTCGTCCATCAGGCCGCCGCTCTGGAGCATGGCGCCGACCCGGCCGGCGGTGATCGCCTCGCGCGGGCTGGTGCCGAAGACCCGCACGGTGCCGCTGTCCGGCTGCCGCAGGCCGAGCAGCAGGTCGAGCGTGGAGGACTTGCCCGCGCCGTTCGGCCCGAGCAGGGCCACGGTCTCGCCGGGCCTGAGGTCGAGGGTGAGCGCGTCCACGGCACGCACGTCGCCGTAGCTCTTGGTCACCTGCTCGAAGCGCACGGCCGGGGTACCGGGCGCCTTCGTGGTCGTCGTCATGTGATCCATCGTCGCCGGGCGGCGGCGGGCGGCGGCAGTGTCGTGTGTTGCGTGTCCGGGATGACAGATGTCATACGGAAGGCCGGGCGCCCGCGTCGGCGGGTGCCCGGCCTCTCGTGACCAGCGGTGTCAGCTGGCGTTGGTCTCGATCACGCCGATCCGCTCGGCGGGCGTCTTGCCCATCAGCGCCTTGCCCATCGCCTGGGCGACGTCGGTCGGCTGGACGGGCGTCTTGTCCCCGTTGCCTCGCTGGATCAGCACGCCGTCGAAGACGTTGCCGTAGAGCTTCTTGAGCTCTTCGAGGTTGTAGTGCTCCTGGAGCGTGCCGTCCTTGAGGACCTTGGTCTCCAGGACCTTCGGCAGCGACTTCGCCGGGCCCAGCGGGATCGACTTGCCGCCCGCCGAGATCGTGACGTTGGCGGACATGGCCGGCTTGGCGAAGCGGGTCATGAACTGGTCGACCGCGGCCTTGGAGACCGTCGGCTTGCGGGTGGTGACGGGGACCTGGACGGTGCCCGCGCTGCCGGTCTCGACCTGCTTCTTGTAGGCCTGGGCGACGGCGGTCGCCGAGGCGGCCGCGTCGATGCCCTTGCCGACCTTGCCGTAGACCGGGACGGCCTTGCCGGGCACGAACTTGACCGTGCCCTCCTTGGCCGAGCCCGAGCCGCCCGCGGCGCGCTCCAGGGCCGCCGCCAGCTTCTCCTCGTCGACCGGCATGACCGGCTCCACGACGCGCTCGCCGCCGAACAGCGAGCCGACCACCGAGACGGGGTTGTAGTCGCTGCCCGCGGCCTCGCGGACGGTGGACTGGCTGTCCAGGGTCAGCCCGGACTGGTCCGGCTTGAGCGTGACCGGCGTGCCGTCCACCGACAGCTTCAGGGGCTTGGTGACGCGTTCGCCGAGCGCCGCGTCGAGCTTCTTGACGGCCTCGTCGCGGGTGCCGCCGCCGATGTCGACGCCGAGCACCGTGGTGCCCTTGGGGACGTCGGCGTGGTTCATCAACAGGCCCGCGCCGTACGCCCCGCAGCCCGCGACGACCACGAGGGCCACCAGGAGGACCAGCTTGCTGCGGCCCTTCTTCTTCGGCTTCGCCTTCGGCGCGGGCGCGGCGGGCGGCACGTCGGAGCGGACGGGCTCGGGCAGCTTCGGCGGGGTGTGCGCGACCGGACCGTCGCCCCCCGCGCCTGCCGCGAACGGCGAGTTGTCCTGGGCGGGCGGTACGACGGGGATGCCGCTGGTCAGCGTCTCGCCGGAGACGTTGCCGCCCGGCGTGGGCGCGCCGGGACCGCCCGGCAGCGAGTCGGGACCGCCGGAGGCGGGCGGCCGCGGCCCGCCGGGCGGCGTCATGGGGCCCGCCTTCTGCGGCGTCAGGATCGCGGTGTCGTCGCTCAGACCGCCGGAACGGGGCGTCCGGCCCGCCGAGTTGGCGGGGCCGCCGTGCGGGCCGCCGTGGGCCGGGGGCGGCGTCAGCGGGCTGTCGCCGGTCACCGGGCCGCCGGTCGGGCCCGCGGGGCCGCCCTGGCCGCGCGAGTCGTCCGCGCCCCCGGAGAAGTACGGCAGGTCGCCGCGCGTCGGGTCGCCGCCCTGCGGGGCGCCGGAGCCGAGGGGGCCCGAGGCCACCGCGCCGGACACGTCGTAGCCGCCGGAGCCGGTACCGCTCCGGTCGAAGGGGTCGCCCTGGTCGAGCGGCGCGCCCTGGCCGAGGGAGCCGCCGGGGACGCCCGAACCGGCGCCCGGGGAGCCGCCGTTGGCCGCGGGGCCCGCGCCCGGCGCGGACTTGCGCGGCGCGAACCAGTCGCTGGTCTTCTCCTCGGGGGCGCCGCCGCCCCCGCCGGACGAGGCCTGCGACGCACCCGTGGCGAAAGCCGAACCGGAACCGAGGGAGTCACCTGCCGCACGGCGCGCACCGGCGCCGCCGGAGGCGAGCGGGACCCCGGCCGACGGGTCCTGGCCGGCCTCGCCCGCACCGGGAGCACCCGGCGCGGGGGGCTCACGGCGGCCCTCGTCGTCCGCGCGCACGGCGTCACCCTCGCCGACGGGCGTCCGTACGACGACCGGCGGGATGGGGCGCGATCCGGGGATGTTGATGCGGATCCGCGTGGTCAGTGTGGTCTGGGTCTCGGGCTCGTCCGGCCGCTCGTCGGCGGCCTGCCGCCGCGCACCGTCCGCGCCGCCGTCCGCGGCAGCGCCCTGTGCGGGGGAGCCGTACGGCGGCGTCCCCGAGGGGTATGCGGCTCCACCGCGCCCCTGGGGCCCGGAGGACGAACTGTCAGTTTCACGACTCAAGGCAGGTTCTCCCGGTTGGTTCCGCCGCCCGTCTCGGCCTCTCGCAGGGGGTCCCCCCGGCCGGAGGTGGGGGAGGCTCGGCGGCCGCACCACCATACTGGCCGCGCTCGGCACTCATCCTGTGACCGGCGTCAAACCCGTGCGGGACACGGGCCGAAGTGGTACGTCACTTGCCAAGTCGGGCGGCGGAGCCGCCCGGTTGCGACGGCTGGCCGAGCGTGGCGCACATCACAGCCACCGCCATGCCGCCGAGCAGGAACCCGTACGAGCCGAGCCCCGCGGCGAAGATGAAGTCGCCCTCGGGTCTGGTGGCGGTCAGCAGGACGACGGCGACCAGCCAGCCCGCCGCGGGCGCCACGGCGCCCGCCCGGGTGCCGACCGCGCGCGCACCGCCGTAGAAGGCGCCCGCGGCACCGACGAGCCCGAGCAGCAACCCGGCGGGGAAGAAGCCCCCTTGGACCAGCGCCCCGGCCGTGCCGACGAGGGCGCCGAGCACGAAGAGCCCGGCGTAGGCGGGGAACCTCCCCAGCCGCAGGGGCTGGGCGAGGAAGCTGCCCGCGGGAGCGGCGGCCGCGGCGGCGGCGCCCTGAGCGGCGGCCGGGCCCGAACCGGAACCGGAACCCGAACCGGAAGGTTTCTTCGAGGGCTTGGGAGCACCGGCTCCCGACGACGCACGAGAACGCGTACTCACAGCGCGGTCACCTCAGTCACATCCGTCACCCTTTCGAGGCCGGCGAAGAGATCGCGCTCACGACCGCCGTCCCCTGTCGGCACTTCTCCCCGCACCAGCTCGTAGTACTCCACGTCGAAGATGGGCTGGGCGCGGTCGTTGGAGAGGACGAAGAGCGGCTCGCTGACCTGGATCTGGGTGGCGTGGGCGCGCATCGCGGCCGCCTTCGCCGACTTGACGGCGGTGCCGTCGATCTCGGTGGTGACGCGCTCGTCGTCGGTGACGCCCGGCACGTCGTCGACGACCGCCGGGGTGGTGAAGGGCGAGAACCGCAGCGCGTCCGCCATCCACGCGAAGCGCTCGTCGGCGACGGAGCGCGGCACGCGGTTCCAGTAGATCTTGGCGATGGTGTGCGGCTCGCCGAGGTCGGCGCGGAAGGCCGGTTCGGCGGCGAGCTCGGCGGCCCGCATCGCGACGCGGTGCGCCTGGATGTGGTCGGGGTGGCCGTAGCCGCCGTCCGGGTCGTACGTCACGAGGACCTGCGGGCGCACCTCGCGGATCACCTCGACGAGGTGCGCGGCCGCCTCGTCGAGGTCGGCCGACCAGAAGGCACCCGCCCGGTGGTTCTGCTCGGCGCCCATCATCCCGGAGTCGCGGTACCGCCCGGTGCCGCCGAGGAAGCGGTGGTCGGTGACCCCCAGCTCCTTCATGGCGGCCGCGAGCTCCCCGATGCGCTGGGCACCCAGGGAGTCCTCGCGGTCGGCGGCGAGATGGGCGAGCTCGGCCGGGATGACCTCGCCCTCCTCGCCGAGCGTGCAGGTCACCAACGTGACATGGGCGCCGTCGGCCGCGTACCTGGCCATGGTCGCGCCGGTGGTGATCGACTCGTCGTCGGGGTGCGCGTGCACGAGCAGCAGGCGCCGGGCGGGCAGTTCCGTCATGGGACCACCCTACGAGCACCGCGGGGAGGGCTCAGAACTTGATGCCGCCGATCATCCCCGCCACGTTCGTCGTCAGCTCGTTGATCGTCGGCGCGACGGACGAGCTCGCCAGGTAGAAGCCGAGCAGCGTACAGACGACCGCGTGCCCGGCTTTGAGTCCTGACTTCTTGACCAACAGGAAGACGATGATCGCCAGCAGCACCACCGCCGAAATCGAGAGTGCCACGGCGGTCACCTCCAAGTCGTTGCCGTAACCCAGTGCGGACGCCAGCAGGTACATACCCACCAAGCGCTACGGATCATAACTATCCGTGTGGACGCATGAGTCGGAGCACGGCAGCACAGGGGGCGCATGCGCCCTAGGCTCGGGGGATGACCACCGAGAACCCCGGAAACGACAGGCCAGGCGAGAGCCCTGCGGAGCGGCTCTCCTTCCCGCGCGAGCATGCCCGCACCCAGCGCTTCACGCTCGGCGCGCCCCGTGCGTTCACGGCGGCCCCCGACGGATCGAGGGTCGTCTTCCTGCGCTCCCCGTCCGGCACGGACCGCACGCACCAGCTCTGGGTCCTCGACGTGGCCGACGGCGGCGGCGAGCGCGTGGCGGCCGACCCGGGGGCGCTGCTCGGCGGCGCGCGGGAGCAGCTGTCGGCGCAGGAGCGCGCGCGGCGCGAGCGCAGCAGGGAGAGCGGCGCGGGCATCGTGGGCTACGCGACGGACGCCGCGGTGGAGCTGGCCGCGTTCGCGCTGTCGGGCAGGCTCTTCACCGCCGAGCTGCTCGCGGGCACGACGCGCGAGCTGCCGACGCCGGGACCCGTGCTCGACCCGCGCCCGTCGCCCGACGGGCGGCACATCGCGTACGTGGCCCGGGGCGCGCTGCGCGTGACGGGTGCCGACGGCACGGCGGACCGGGCGCTGGCCGCGCCGGAATCCGGCCAGGAGGAAACCGTCACATATGGGCTCGCGGAGTTCGTCGCGGCCGAGGAGATGTCGCGGTCGCGGGGCTTTTGGTGGTCGCCCGAATCGGACCGGCTGCTGGTCGCGCGGGTCGACGACGCCCCCGTGCGGCGCTGGTGGATCGCCGACCCCGCGCACCCGGAGCGGGAGCCGCAGCGGGTCGCGTATCCGGCGGCGGGCACGGACAACGCGGACGTACGGCTGTTCGTGCTCGGCCTGGACGGCACCCGCACCGAGGTGGTCTGGGACCGGGCCCGCTTCCCCTATCTCGCACGTGTGCACTGGTCGGCGGATGGTGCGCCGCTGCTGCTCGTGCAGTCGCGCGACCAGTGCGGCCAGCTCTATCTGGCGGTGAACCCGGACGACGGGTCCACGCGGATGGTGCACGCGGAGGACGCCGATCCGGCGACGGCCTGGCTCGACCTCTTCCCCGGCGTCCCCTGCTGGTCCCCCAGCGGCAAGCTGGTGCGCATCGTGGACGAGGGCGGCGCGCGGGTCCTCGCGTGGGGCGAACGGCCGCTCACGGGGCCGCAGTTGCACGTGCGCGCGGTGCTCGACGTGACCGAGGAAGATGTCTTGATCTCGGCGTCGGCGGGCGCGGCCGCGGCGGCACCCGAGACCGGCGAGATCCATGTCTACCGCGTCAACGAACTGGGCGTGGAGCGCGTCTCGCGGGAGCCCGGGGTGCACTCGGCGGTCCGGGCCGGCGGCCTCACCGTGCTCGTCTCCGCGACCCTGGACCGCCCCGGCTCCCAGGTGCGGGTGGAGCGCGACGGCAAGCAGGTGGCGACCGTCGCCTCACACGCCCGGCGCCCGGGGCTCACGCCGCGCGTCAGCCTCACCGAAGGGGGCGCGCGGAAGATTCCGTGCGCCGTCCTGCTCCCCTCGGAATACAAGGCGGCGGACGGGCCGCTTCCGGTACTGCTCGATCCGTACGGCGGCCCGCACGGTCAGCGCGTTCAGCATGCGCACAACATCTTCCTCACCTCCCAGTGGTTCGCGGACCAGGGCTTCGCGGTGATCGTCGCGGACGGCCGCGGCACCCCGGGCCGCTCCCCCGCCTGGGAGAAGTCGATCAAGAACGATCTGACGCTCACCCTTGAGGACCAGGTCGACGCGCTGCACTCGCTCGCGGCGACCGGCGAGTACCCCCTCGACCTGGACCGGGTGGCGATCCGCGGCTGGTCCTACGGCGGCTACCTGGCCGGCATGGCCGCGCTGCGCCGCCCCGACGTCTTCCACGCGGCCGTGGTCGGCGCCCCGGTGACGGACCTGCGGCTCTACGACACCCACTACGAGGAGCGCTACCTCGGCGACCCGAACAAGTCTCCGGACATCTACCGCCACAACTCCCTGGTCTGGGACGACGGCCTCGTGGCAGCGGCCGAGCCGCACCGCCCGATGCTGATCGTTCATGGGCTCGCCGATGACAACGTGGTGGTGGCGCACTCCCTGCGGCTGTCCTCCGCGCTGCTCGCCGCGGGCCGCCCGCACGAGGTGCTCCCGCTGTCCGGCGTCACGCACATGACGCCGCAGGAGCAGGTCGCGGAGAACCTGCTGCTGCTTCAAGTGGACTTCCTGAAGCGGTCGTTGGGGCTGGCGTAGGGGCTACGGCACGACCTGCTTCTCCTCCGCGAAGTGGCACGCCGAGTCGTGCGCGGCGGGCCCGCTCTCGCCCCTGAACGCCGCGGGCACCGCCAGCTCGGGCACCTCAAGGGCGCACCGCTCCTGCGCCTTCCAGCAGCGGGTGCGGAAGCGGCAGCCCGAGGGCGGGTTGGCGGGCGAGGGCACGTCGCCGCTGAGGATGATCCGCTCCCGGTGCTCGCGCGCCTCCGGGTCGGGCACCGGCACGGCGGAGAGCAGCGCCTGTGTGTAGGGGTGGGTCGGATGGTCGTAGATCTGTTCGTCCGAGCCGATCTCGACGATCCGGCCCAGGTACATCACGCCGACCCGGTCGGAGATGTGCCGCACGATCGAGAGGTCGTGGGCGATGAAGACGTAGGAGAGGTTGAACTCGTCCTGGAGCTTCTCCATCAGGTTGATGACCTGGGCCTGCACCGACACGTCGAGCGCGGAGACCGGCTCGTCGGCGACGATCACCTCGGGCCTGAGGGCGAGACCCCGCGCGATGCCGATGCGCTGGCGCTGGCCGCCGGAGAACTGGTGCGGGTAGCGGTTGATGTACTCGGGGTTGAGCCCGACCACGTCCAGGAGGTCCTGGACCTTCTGGCGGCGCGAGCCCTTCGGGGCGACCTCGGGGTGGATCTCGTACGGCTCCCCGATGATGTCGCCGACCGTCATGCGCGGGTTCAGCGAGGTGTAGGGGTCCTGGAACACCATCTGGATGTTGCGCCGGACCGCCTTCAGCGCCCGGCCCGACAGCTTGGTGATGTCCTCGCCCTTGTACCGGATCTCACCCGCGGTCGGCCGCTCCAGGTTGACGAGCATCTTCGCGACGGTCGACTTGCCGCAGCCGGACTCGCCCACGATGCCGAGCGTCTCGCCCTGGGTCAGCTCGAAGTCGACGCCGTCGACCGCCTTGACCGCGCCGACCTGCTTGCGGATCACGATGCCCTGGGTCAGCGGATAGTGCTTGACCAGTCCGCGCACCTGGAGGATCGGCTCGTGCCCGGAGGCCGAGCCGTGCGCGGCGAAGTCCGACTCGGCCCGCGCCTTGTCCATCAGCTGCCGCGCGGTCTCGCCCTCCTCCGCCAACTGCTTCTTGCTCACGTGCGCACCGCCTTCACCGGGCCGCATCGATCGTCTCCTTCCAGAAGTGGCAGGCGCTCCTGCGGTCGGCGGCGAGGCCCTCGTACGTCACCTTCGCGAGCGGCGGCTCGTCGGTGCGGCAGACGTCCTGGGCCATCGGGCAGCGCGGGTTGAAGGCGCAGCCGGGCGGGATGTTCATCAGGTTCGGCGGCAGGCCCTTGATCGCGTAGAGGTCCTGGCCCTTCTGGTCCAGGCGCGGGATCGATTCGAGCAGGCCCCGGGTGTAGGGGTGCGCGGGCGCCTGGTAGATCTCGTGCACCGGAGCCTTCTCGACGATGCGGCCCGCGTACATCACGGCGATGGTGTCGGCGACGTCCGCGACGACCCCGAGGTCGTGGGTGATGAGGATCAGGCCCATGTTCAGCTCGCGCTGGAGCTCCGCGAGCAGGTCCATGACCTGCGCCTGGACGGTCACGTCGAGCGCCGTGGTGGGCTCGTCGGCGATGATCAGCGAGGGTTCCAGGGCCATCGCCATGGCGATCATGATGCGCTGGCGCATGCCGCCGGAGAACTGGTGCGGATACTGGCCGACCCGCTCCTTGGCGGCCGGGATGCGCACCCGGTCCATCAGCTCGACGGCCTTGGCCTTGGCGTCCTTCCTGGAAAGACCCTTGTGGACCACGTACATCTCGCCGAGCTGTTCGCCGACGCTGAGCACCGGGTTCAGCGAGGAGAGCGCGTCCTGGAAGATCATCGCCATCCCGGCGCCGCGCACCTTGCGCCGCTCGTCCTCCTTGAGCTTGAGGAGGTCCCTGCCCTGGAAGAGGATCTCGCCCGCGGTGATCTTCCCCGGCGGGACGTCGAGGATGCCCATGACGGCCTGGGCGGTCACGGACTTGCCGGATCCCGACTCGCCGAGGACGGCGAGGGTCTCGCCCGCCGCGACGGCGTAGTCGACGCCGTTGACGGCCTTGGCGACGCCGTCCCTGGTGCGGAACTCCACGTGCAGATCGCGCACTTCGAGCAGCTTGGCCGCGCCCGGCGCCCCGGGTACGGAGGTCTCGGATGCCATGGTTGCCATCTGCGCCTACCTCAGCTTGGGGTCGAGGGCGTCGCGCACCGCGTCGCCGAGCATGATGAACGCGAGCACGGTGATCGCCAGCGCGCCGGCCGGCCAGAGCAGCATGTGCGGGGCGTTGCGGATGTACTGGGAGGCGGCCGAGATGTCGATGCCCCAGCTGACGGTGGGCGGCTTCAGGCCGACGCCGAGGTAGGAGAGCGTGGCCTCCAGGGCGATGTACGTACCGAGCGCGATGGTCGCCACGACGATCACCGGGGCGACGGCGTTCGGCGTGATGTGCCGCAGCAGCATCCGCGAGTTGGAGGCGCCCAGGGCCCGCGCCGCCTGCACGTAGTCGTTCTGCTTGGCGGTGATGACCGAGCCGCGCGCGATGCGGGAGAGCTGCGGCCAGCCGAGCAGCACCATGAAGCCGACCACCGGCCAGACCGTGGAGCTGGTGACCACCGACAGGAGCACCAGGCCGCCGAGGACGACCGGGATGGCGAAGAAGATGTCGGTGATGCGGGAGAGGATCGCGTCCCAGGCGCCGCCGAAGAACCCGGCGAGCCCGCCCAGCACGCTGCCGAGGATGGCGACGCCGAGGGTGGCGCAGACGCCGACGGTGACCGAGACCCGGGTGCCGTACACGACCCGGGTGTAGACGTCGCAGCCCTGCTCGTTGAAGCCGAAGGGGTGCCCCGGCGACGAGCCCTTCTGCCGGTTGGCGAGGTCGCAGTCGAGCGGGTTGCCGGAGGCGATGAGCGAGGGCCACAGGGAGATGATCACGAGGAAGACGATGATCAGGCCCGAGACGATGAAGATCGGGTTGCGCCGCAGATCGCGCCAGGCGTCGGACCACAGGCTGCGCGCGGGCGCCGAGGGCCCCCCGCCGTCGGGCCCGCCCGGGGTCAGGGAGGTCGCCTCGCTGGTGGCGAGGTCCATCGCGCCGCCCGCACCGGTCGCGGCGATGGCGCCCTGCGGCTCCTTGGGTTCAGGCATAGCGGATCCTCGGGTCGAGTACGGCGTACAGGAGGTCGACGATCAGGTTGGCCACCAGGAAGACCAGCACCAGGACGGTCACGAAGCCGACGACGGTCTGTGTGCTCTGGCGGAGGATCCCCTGGTAGAGCTGGAAGCCGACCCCGTGGATGTTGAAGATCCGCTCGGTGACGATCGCGCCGCCCATCAGCGCGCCCACGTCGGTGCCGATGAAGGTGACGACGGGGATCAGGGAGTTGCGCAGGAGGTGCCGGGTGATGACGCGGCGGCGCGGCAGGCCCTTGGCGATGGCGGTGCGGACGTAGTCGGCGCGCCGGTTCTCCGCGATGGAGGTGCGGGTGAGCCGGGTGACGTACGCCAGCGAGACCGAGGCGAGCACGAGGCCGGGGATGAGCAGTTCGTTGAAGGGTGCCTCGCTGGACACCGAGGGTTTGATGACCCCCCACTGGACGCCGAGCACCAGTTGCAGGACGAGACCGGTGACGAAGGTCGGCACGGAGATCACCACGAGCGTCACGAGCAGTACGACGGTGTCGATCGGCCGCCCGCGCCGCAGCCCCGTCAGTACGCCGAGCGAGATGCCGATGACGATCTCGAAGACGATGGCGACGATGGTCAGCCGGATGGTGACGGGGAAGGCGGCCGACATCAGCTCGGTGACCTTCTGGCCGTTGAAGGCGGTGCCGAAGTCACCGGTGAAGACGTTGCCCATGTACGTCAGGTACTGCTGCCACACCGGCTTATCGAGGCCGAACTCCTTCTTCAGCTGCATGGCCGTGGCGGGATCGCACTTGCGGTCGCCGCACAGGCCCGCGACGGGGTCGCCCATCACGTTCACCATCAGGAAGATCAGCAGCGTGGCGCCGAAGAAGACCGGGATCATCTGCAGCAGACGCCGGATCACATAACGTCCCATGGGGGCTCCGGAATTAGGGGGAGCGGCCGCCGGTGCCCGCGCGGGGACGGCGGCCGCTCCCGGCGTCTCAGTTGACCTTGATCTCGTTGTAGACCGGCACGCTGAACTGGTTCAGTGCGACGTCGGAGACCTTGTCCGAGTAGCCGGCGCTGCCGTTCTGGTACCAGAGCGGAATGGCCGGCATATCCTTGGCCAGGACCTTCTCGGCGTCCTGGAAGGTGCTGACGGCCTTGGCCTTGTCGGTCTCCGCGTTGGCCTGGTCGACGAGCTTGTCGAATTCCTTGCTGTCGTACTTGCCGTCGTTGGACGGGGCGTCCGTGTAGTACACGGGCTGCAGGAAGTTCTGGATCAGCGGGTAGTCCATCTGCCAGCCCGCGCGCCAGGCGCCGTCCAGCTCCTGCTTGGACGCCTTGCTGCGGAAGTCGGCGAAGGTGCCGACCGGGTTGCCGACGCAGGCCTTGTCGTTGCCGAGGGCCTTGTTGATGGAGTTGCAGACGGCGTCGACCCACTCCTTGTGGGAGCCGGTGTCCGCGTTGTACGTGATCTTGAGCTGCCCGCCGGGGATGCCGCCGCCCTCCGCGACCAGCTTCTTGGCCTGGGCCGCGTCGTACTTGCAGGGGTCGCCGCAGAGCCCGTCCTTGAAGCCGCCGTCGTCGCCGAGGACCGGCGAGGTCCAGTCGGTGGCGGGCGTGCGGGTCTTCTGGAAGATGCCCTCGGTGATCTGCTCGCGGTTGATCGCCATGGACAGGCCCTGGCGGACCTTCTCCATGCCCGGCTTGTTCCACTTGCTGTCGTAGAACGGGAAGGCGACGGTCTGGATGATGCCCGCGGGGGTGTTGATGTAGCGGTCGCCGAGGTCGTTCTTGGCGTTGCTGAGCTGGGAGGCGGGGACGTCGTCGACGAGGTCGAGGTTGCCCGCCATCAGGTCGGTGTAGGCGGTGTTGTTGTCGGTGTAGACCTTCATGTCCACACCGCCGTTCTGCGCCTTGTCGTCGCCGGGGTACCCGTCCCACTTGCGCAGGGACATCTTCGAGCCCTTGGTGTACGAGTCCACGGTGTACGGGCCGTTGCCGACGGGCTTGGAGAGCCACTTGTCGTGGTCGTCGTAGAACGCCTTGGGCAGCGGCGCGAAGGCCGGGTAGCCGAGGGTGTCGGGCCAGGTGGAGAACTTCTGGCTGAGCTTGACCGTGAAGGTCTTGTCGTCGACGACCTTGAGCCCGGAGAGGGTCTGGGCGCTCGGGTCGCCCTTCTCCGGGTGGACCTTGTCGTAGCCGTCGATGTAACCGAAGAAGTAGGCGTTCTTCTGGTTGTTCTTGAGGTTCGCGCCGTAGTTCCAGGCGTCCACGAAGGACTTCGCGGTGACCTTCTCGCCGTTGCTGAACTTCCAGTCGTCCTTGATCTTGACCGTGAAGTTCTGCGCGTCCTTGGTGTCGATCGACTCGGCGATCATGTCCTTGGCCTCGCCGGTCTTCGGGTCGTACCGCTTCAGGCCGCGGAAGACCATGTCCAGGATCTTGCCGCCCTGGACCTCGTTGGTGTTCGCGGGTTCGAGCGGGTTCTGCGGGTCTCCCCAGGAGGAGCTCACGATGCCGGAGCCGTCGCCGCCACCGCCGCCGCTTCCCCCGCCACCACAGGCCGTCGCCGCGAGGGCGACGGCGACCGCACCTGCGGCCCACTTGGCGTGCGTGGCTCCACGCATGGAGTCCTCCTGTCCTGAAGCTCTGCGATACGTGATCTGTCTCACTTACCGCCAAATATCGCCTCAGGAGGAATGAAGCGCACATTTACTCCACCCGTACGAGTCGGAGCCCATCCGGATGTACGCATTCCGAGACAGCGCCGCCCGTATAACGGACTCATTGCCGCGATTGTCATGAACAATCCGAGTTGTCCATCACGCTTGATTACGCGAAGGCAATGAGCATGCCAACCTTACGCAAAATCGCGGCAAAGGATCCCAAGGTCGACTCAAGGCGGCTGACGATTCATTGACCGCGCGGGAAACGCCTTGCGAAAGTCGCGCCTAGCCCGTAGGTGCCCGGTTGTCCTGCGGATTCCTGACGACCCTGCCGGGCCTGGAGTGCCATGACCTCGCCAACTCCCGCCGTTGCCGCCACGCTTGAAGTGACGGACAAGACCGACGGCGCACCCGAATCGCCCAATGATCAGGGCAGCAAGGGCCGTTCACCAGGGCGGCTCGCCTGGACCCGGTTCAAGCGGGACAAGTCCGGCGTCATCGCCGCGGGCGTGGTCGTCTTCTTCTTCGTGATCGCCCTGTGCGCGCCGCTGATCGCGAAGGTGTACGGGAAGGATCCGTACACGACGTACGGACTCGACGACCCCTCGCTGCTCAACGAGTTCGGCTATCCGGTCAAGGCGAACGGCGGCATCGACGGCGACTTCTGGTTCGGCGTCGAGCCGACCCTGGGCCGCGACGTCTTCACCTTCCTGCTCTACGGGATGCGCAACTCCCTGCTGATCGCGTCCGTCACGACGCTGCTCGTGACGTTCTTCGGGATCGTCATCGGCATCACCGCGGGGTACATCGGCGGCAAGACCGACTACCTCATCGGCCGGATCATCGACATCCTGCTCGCCTTCCCCTCCACGCTCTTCTACATCGCCTTCTTCCCCGTGATGATCTCGATCCTGGTCAGCCCCACGGACAAGACCCCGATGTGGCTGATCGTCACCAGCCTCATCACGGTGATGACCGCGTTCGGCTGGGCGCCCATCGCGCGACTGCTCCGGGGTGAGGTGCTCGCCCTGCGCGAACGGGAGTTCGTGGAGGCGGCGAAGGTCACGGGAGCGTCTCCCGCGCGCATCATCTTCAAGGAGCTGCTGCCCAACCTGTGGACGCCGATCCTCATCCAGGCGACGCTCGCCCTGCCGCTGTTCGTCACCGCGGAGGCCGGACTCGCCTTCCTCGGCGTGGGACTCGAAGAACCCACCCCGGACTGGGGCGTGATGATCCAGAACGGCTCGAAGTACTACCAGGACGACATCACGTTCATGGTGTTCCCCGGTCTGGCCATGGTGATCTTCGTGGTCGCCTTCAACCTCCTCGGCGACTCCGTGCGCGACGCGCTCGACCCGAAGACCAGGCGCTGACGCTCCCCCGCGGCCGGCCCGCCCGACGGGGGCGTACCGGCCCACCCGCACCGCCATCTCAGCCTTCTCCGCTCTTCTTCCTTCACACACAGGGTTGGTAGCAACATGGCAATCTCCCGCAGAAACCTCCTCATCGCCTCGTCGTTGGCGGCGGGCGGCTCGCTCGTCCTCTCCGCGTGCAGCAGCGGCGACTCGGGCGGCGGCAAGGGCGGTTCGCACGGCGGGGCCACCGAGTACACGGGCGCCAACGTGAAGATCGGCACCGCGGAGGACTCCGCGGGCCCCGCCGCCGAGGTCCCCGGCGCGAAGAAGGGCGGCACGATCTACGGCGTCGCCGAGGACGACGTGTCGCACATGGACCCGCAGCGCATCTACTTCGCGTACAACTCCTCGGTCGCGATGCTCTTCGCGCGCGCCCTCACCGGCTACAAGACCGACATGAAGGGCCGCCAGACCCTCGTCGGCGACCTCGCCACCGACACCGGCAAGGCCACCGACGGCAACAAGACCTGGACCTTCACGCTGAAGGACGGCCTGAAGTGGCAGGACGGCAGCGAGCTGACGGTCGACGACGTCCGGCACGGCATCGAGCGGCTGTGGGCCTCGTTCATCACCGAGAGCGCCACCTTCGTCCAGATGGCGCTGACCGGCAAGGGCGCCAAGTGGCGTGACGCGTACGAGGGTCCCTACAAGGGCAAGCACCTCGACTCGATCGTCACCGACAAGGCGAAGAAGACCATCACCTTCAAGCTGAAGGAAGCCCGCCCGGACTTCAACTTCACGCTGGCGATGAGCTCGTACTCCCCCACCCCGGTGAAGCACGACACCAAGGAGAAGTACGACAAGGCGCCCTTCTCCTGCGGCCCCTACATCCTCAAGGCCCGCTCCATCGACAAGTCGATGACGTTCACGCGCAACAAGCACTGGGACGCCAAGACGGACCCGATCCGCAACGGCTACCCGGACGGCTTCGAGTTCGAGTTCGGTCCCACGGGCCTGGAGTCCTGCGACCGCTTCATCGCGGACCAGGGCAACGACAAGCAGATGGTCGCCCTCTACGAGAACATCCCCGCCGAGCGCATGCAGAAGGTGCTCACCACGCCCGACATCAAGGCGCGCAGCTTCAACGGCCTGTCGACCGGCACGTACTACTTCGCGATCAACATGAAGCGCGTGCCCGACCTGGAGGTCCGCAAGGCCCTCCTGATCGCCTGGCCGCTCGAGCAGAGCCGCAAGATCTACGGCGGCACCAGCGCGGGCGACTACGCGACGACGATCCTCAGCCCCGACATCATCGGCCGCGAGAAGTTCGACCTGTACGGCAAGCTCGACAAGCCGCAGGGCGACGTGAAGCGGGCGCACGAGATCCTGAAGAAGGCGGGCAAGCTCGGCACGAAGATCGTGTACGCCTTCCCGCGGCGCCCCACGTACGACAAGACCAAGATCGTCATCGAGAAGAACCTGCGGGCCGCGGGCTTCGACCCGGTCATCAAGCCGCTCAACTCGACGGACTTCTACGACCAGGCCCAGCGCCTGGACAACAAGTTCGACGTGATGTGGTTCGGCTGGTCCCCGGACTGGCCGACCGCCTACACCATGATGCAGCCGCTGTTCGACGGCGACGCGATCGGCGACGGCCAGAACAACGTCTCGCAGGTGAACATCCCCTGGATCAACGAGGCGATCAAGAAGAACTCGGTCATCTCCGACCCCCAGGAAGCGGGCAAGGCCTGGGCCGCCCTCGACAAGCGGATCATGAAGGAGGTCGTGCCGATCATCCCGGAGACCTTCCAGCGCCGCTGGTACCTGCACGGCTCCAAGGTCGGCGGCGCCATCCACGACCCGCAGTTCGCCGCCACGCTGCTCTCCAAGGTGTTCGTCAAGGCCTGACGACGGTGAACGTCATGGCCTGACGACCGGCCCCCGGGGCGGACTCCCCACGCGGGCGTCCGCCCCGGACACCACCTCCCTCACGGCATCCGTCAGGAATCCCAACGCCCATGCTCCGCTTCCTCATTCGCCGCATCGTCGGCGGCGCGGTGATCCTGCTGATCATCAGCGCCATCGTCTTCCTCCTCTTCTACACCGCCCCGCGCGACCCCGCGCGTCTGGCCTGCGGCAAGGTCTGTCCGCCCGAGACGCTGGCGCTGGTGAAGCACAACCTGGGGATCGCCGACCCGGTGCCCGTGCAGTACTGGCACTGGTTCGAGGGCCTGTTCGTCGGCCGCGACTACGACACCTACGGCTTCTGCGACGCGCCGTGCCTCGGCTACTCGTTCCGCAACCGTGAGCCCGTCCTCGCCACCATCCTCGACCGCTTCCCGACCACCGTGTCGCTCTCGCTCGGCGCGGCCGTGGTGTTCGTCGTCTTCGGTGTCGGCACCGGCATGCTGGCCGCCGTCAAGCAGGGCAGGGCCGCGGACAAGATCGCCTCGTCCGCCTCGCTGATCGCCTCGTCGATGCAGATCTACGTCGTCGGCGTCTTCGCCGTCTACCTCTTCACCGACCAGCTGCACCTGCTCGACCGGCCCTCCTACACACCGGTCTCCGAGAACCCCGCCAAGTGGTTCTCCGGGCTGCTGATCCCCTGGCTGGTGCTCGCGCTGATCTTCACCGCCAACTACACGCGCATGGCGCGCTCCCAGTTGGTCGAGTCGATGAACGAGGACTACGTCCGCACGGCCAGAGCCAAGGGGCTCTCGCGCCGCACGGTGTTCTTCCGCTTCGCCTGGCGCGGCGCGATGGGACCGATCGTCACCATCTTCGGCCTCGACCTCGGGGTGCTCCTCGGCGGCGCGATCATCACCGAGAAGACCTTCGCCCTGCACGGCATCGGTGAACTCTCCGTGAAGGCGGTCGACACCAGCGATCTGCCGCTGCTGCTCGGCGTGGTCCTGGTGGCCGCGGCGGCGATCGTCGTCTTCAACATCATCGTCGATGCCCTGTACGCGCTGATCGACCCGCGCGTACGGCTGGCCTAGGGCTCAGGAAGCGAGAACTGATGAGTACCCCCTTCCTGTCCGTACGGGACCTGCACGTCCACTTCTCCACCGAGGACGGCATGGTCAAGGCCGTCGACGGCCTCGACTTCGAGCTGGAGCAGGGCAAGACCCTCGGCATCGTGGGCGAGTCGGGCTCCGGCAAGTCCGTGACCAACCTCGCCATCCTCGGCCTGCACCACAAGGACAGCGCCGTCATCGACGGCGAGATCCTCCTTGACGGCCAGGAGCTGCTCACCGCCACCGAGCGGGAGCTGGAGCGGCTGCGCGGCAACAAGATGGCGATGATCTTCCAGGACGCGCTGGCCTCGCTCTCGCCGTACCACACCATCGGCCGGCAGATCGGCGAGACGTTCCGCAAGCACACCGGTGCCTCCAAGAAGGAGGCGCGGGCGCGGTCGATCGAGATGCTGACGAAGGTCGGCATCCCGCAGCCCGATCTGCGCGTGGACGACTATCCGCACCAGTTCTCCGGCGGTATGCGCCAGCGCGCGATGATCGCGATGGCGCTGGTCTGCGACCCGGCGCTGCTGATCGCGGACGAGCCGACGACGGCGCTCGACGTGACGGTCCAGGCGCAGATCATGGACCTGCTCAAGGAGTTGCAGCAGGAGTTCGGCACGTCGATCATCTTCATCACGCACGACCTCGGCGTGATCGCGGACATCGCTGACGACGTCCTGGTGATGTACGGCGGCAAGTGTGTGGAGCGGGGCACGAAGCAGGAGGTCCTGCGCGCGCCCCAGCATCCCTACACCTGGGGCCTGTTGGGCTCCATGCCCTCACTCGAAGGCCCGGTGGACGTCCCGCTCTCGCCCATCCCCGGCACCCCGCCGAGCCTCCTCAACCCGCCCTCCGGCTGCCGTTTCCACCCGAGGTGCACGTTCACCGAGCAGGTGGGCGGCGGGCGCTGCGCGGACGAGCTGCCGCTCCTCGAACTCTCCGGGGGGCGCGGTGCCGCCTGCCACCTCACGGCGGAACAGCGCACCGAGTTCTTCGCCGACTTCGCGGGCACGCGCACCGACTGACGTACAAGAGACGGGACTTCACGACGATGAGCAGCACCACTCCCACTCCTCTCCTGGAAGTCAGCGGGCTGACCAAACACTTCCCTGTCATGGGCGGCTTCCCGTTCCGGCGCAGGATCGGCGCGGTGCAGGCCGTGGACGGCCTGGACTTCACCGTCGCCGAGGGCGAGAGCCTCGGCCTGGTCGGCGAGTCCGGCTGCGGCAAGTCGACGACGGGACGCCTGGTCACGCGCCTCCTGGAGCCGACGGGCGGGCGGATCTCCTACCGCGGGCAGGACATCGCGCACGCCACGCGCAAGCAGCTGGCGCCGGTCCGCTCGGAGATCCAGATGATCTTCCAGGACCCGTACGCCTCGCTGAACCCGCGGCAGACGGTCGGCAAGATCATCTCGGGGCCGATGGAGGTCAACGACATCAACCCGGCCGGCGGCAGGGAGGCGCGCGTGCGCGAACTCCTGGAGACCGTCGGCCTCAACCCCGAGCACTTCAACCGCTTCCCGCACGAGTTCTCCGGCGGGCAACGCCAACGCATCGGCGTGGCAAGGGCATTGGCCCTGGAACCCAAACTGATCGTCGCCGACGAGCCGGTCTCCGCGCTCGACGTCTCGATCCAGGCGCAGGTGGTCAACCTGCTCCAGCAGCTCCAGCAGGACCTGGGCATCGCGTTCCTCTTCATCGCCCACGACCTGGCCGTCGTACGGCACTTCTCGCAGCGGGTCGCCGTGATGTACCTGGGCCGCATCGTGGAGATCGCGGACCGCGAGGACCTGTACGGCAACCCGCGCCACCCCTACACCAAGGCGCTCCTGTCCGCCGTGCCCGAGGCGACCGCGGAGGAGGTGCCGCGCCGCGAACGCATCCTGCTGACCGGCGACGTGCCCTCGCCGGTCAACCCGCCCTCGGGGTGCCGCTTCCGCACGCGCTGCTGGAAGGCGCAGGACAAGTGCGCGACGGACAGCCCGCCGCTGGTCCAGATCGCGGACAACCGGGACGGCCACCTGACGGCCTGTCACTTCCCGGAGCCCGCCTCGGAGTTGGCGATCCCCGGCGCCCGCAACACCCCGCAGGACCGCAAGCCGCCCCAGCCCCGCAAACACCTGTAGCCCCCCAGCCACCCGGCTCCGGCCCCGCCCCTCCCCCTTGACCCGAGCTGGGCGCGACACCCGGAGCCGGGCCATGCGGAAGGCCCGCGCACCTCCGGGCAGCGCGGGCCTTCCGTCCGGGCACCCGTCCGCCGGGCGGCCGCAAGTTGTCAGAGGTGACTCCCCCGCACCCGATCGGACGCGAGACGGGCATGCAGCTCCACGTCGTGGCGCACGCCGTCGTACGCCAGTTTCCGCCGCTGGAGCCCCTCCACGGCGAAGCCGGCGGCGTGGGCCACGCGGCATGAGGCGGGGTTGTCGGTGCGGTGTCCCAGTTCCAGGCGAAACAGGCCCAGCTCCGTGAAGGTCCAGTGGGCGAGCGCCGCGCAGCCGCGGGCCGCCACGCCCCGGCCGCGGGCCCGCGGCACCGTCCAGTACGACACCCAGCCGGTGTCGTGCACGCGGTTCACGGCGCCCACCGCGACGTGACCGAGGGGCCGGTCCCCGGCGTCCACCACGGCGAAGGCGTACGCCGAGTCGGCCGCGCGTTCCGCGGCGCGGCGGGCGATCCAGCGGGCCGCCGTGCCCGTCGAGTCGACGGGCTCGTCCGCCTGCCGTTCCATCAGCGGCGCGCGGAAGGCCGCAAGGACCTCCGCGGTGTCCTCCTCCCGCCAAGGCCGCAGAGACAGTCCCCCGCCCGCCTCTATCCCGCCCGGTCCGTCGGTCATCGGCCCCTCCTCCTGTTCCGGGAGCACTCGGGGAAAACGGGGAGCGCCCGGGACCTCTTCGGTCCCGGGCGCTCCCCGTTCAGTCACCGCGCGGCGGCCGTCAGCCGACCAGTACCGCCTTCTCCTCGGCGAAGTGGCACGCCGATTCGTGTGCGGCCGGAGTGTCCGCGCCCTTGAACCGCTCCGGGATCGCGAGCAGCGGGACCTCCTTGGAGCACTTGTCCTCCGCCTTCCAGCAGCGGGTGCGGAAGCGGCAGCCCGAGGGCGGGTTGGCGGGCGACGGGACGTCGCCGGTGAGGATGATCCGTTCGCGGCCCTCGCGGGCCTCCGGGTCCGGCACCGGGACGGCCGAGAGGAGCGCCTGCGTGTACGGGTGCGTCGGGTGCTCGTAGATCTGCTCGTCCGAGCCGATCTCCGCCATCTTGCCGAGGTACATCACGCCCACGCGGTCCGAGATGTGCCGGACGATCGACAGGTCGTGCGCGATGAAGAGGTAGGAGAGGTTGAACTCGTCCTGGAGCTTCTCCATCAGGTTGATGACCTGGGCCTGGACGGAGACGTCCAGGGCCGAGACCGGCTCGTCGCAGATGATGATCTCGGGGTTGAGGGCCAGACCGCGCGCGATGCCGATGCGCTGGCGCTGGCCGCCCGAGAACTGGTGCGGGTAGCGGTTGATGTACTCGGGGTTGAGCCCGACCACGTCGAGGAGGTCCTGGACCTTCTGGCGGCGCGAGCCCTTCGGGGCCACCTCGGGGTGGATCTCGTACGGCTCCCCGATGATGTCGCCCACCGTCATACGGGGGTTGAGGGAGGTGTACGGGTCCTGGAACACCATCTGGATGTTGCGCCGGACCGCCTTCAGCGCCCGGCCCGACAGCTTGGTGATGTCCTGGCCCTTGTAGAAGACCTCGCCGGCCGTGGCCCGCTCCAGGGTCATCAGGAGCTTGGCGACCGTGGACTTGCCACAGCCGGACTCGCCCACGATGCCGAGCGTCTCGCCCTGGTACAGGTCGAAGGAGATGCCGTCGACCGCCTTGACCGCGCCGACCTGCTTCTTGATGAGGATTCCCTGCGTGAGCGGGAAGTGCTTCACCAGATTGCGGACCTGGAGGATCGGCTCGCCGCGCTCGACCGGCGCCTCGATGGCCGCGACGGCCTCCTCGGCGGTGGCCGCGTCGACCGTCTCCACCTCGGAGACGTTGGGCGTCGCGTCCTGCGGCTCGTCGGCCTTCGAGAGCTTCTTCGGCTCAGCCATGGATCGTCTCCTTCCAGAAGTGGCACGCGCTGCCGCGCCCGGCCAGCTCCGTGCCGTCCTGCTCGGTGACCGGCACCAGGGCCGGGATCTCCGTACGGCAGATGTCCTGCGCCTTGGGGCAGCGCGGGTTGAACGCGCAACCGCCGGGGATCTTGAGCAGGTTGGGCGGCAGGCCCTTGATCGCGTAGAGCTCCTGGCCCTTCTGGTCCAGGCGCGGGATCGAGTCGAGCAGGCCCCGCGTGTACGGGTGTGCCGGGCGCTTGTAGAGCTCGTGCACCGGCGCCGTCTCGACGATCCGGCCCGCGTACATGACCGCGATCTTGTCCGCGACGTCGGCCACCACGCCGAGGTCGTGGGTGATCAGGATCAGGCCCATGTGGTACTCGCGCTGGAGCTCCGCGAGCAGGTCCATGACCTGCGCCTGGACGGTCACGTCGAGGGCCGTGGTGGGCTCGTCGGCGATGATCAGGTCCGGCTCAAGGGCGAGCGCCATCGCGATCATGATGCGCTGGCGCATACCGCCGGAGAACTGGTGCGGGTAGTCGTTCACCCGCTCCTTGGCGGCCGGGATCTTGACCTTCTCCATCAGCTCGACGGCCTTGGCCTTGGCTTCCTTGCGGCTCAGCCCCTCGTGCACCCGGAACATCTCGCCGAGCTGGTAGCCCACCGAGAGCACGGGGTTGAGGGACGAGAGCGCGTCCTGGAAGATCATGGCGATCTTGCGGCCGCGGATCTTCCTGCGCTCCTCGTTGGACATCTGCAGCATGTCCTGGCCGCGGAAGAGGATCTCGCCCTGCGGGATCTTGCCGGGCGGCATGTCGAGGATGCCCATGATGGCCTGGGCCGTCACGGACTTGCCAGAGCCGGACTCGCCGAGCACGGCGAGCGTCTCGCCCGCGTCCACGCTGTAGTTGACGCCGTTGACGGCCTTGACCACGCCGTCGCGCGTGTGGAACTCGACGTGCAGGTCCTTCACGTCCAGGAGCCTGCCGCTCTTCTCCTCGCCCGAGCGGGGGGCGGGGATCGAGTCGGTCTTGAGATCGATGCTGGTCATGTACGCCTCCCTCAGCGCAGCTTCGGGTCGAGGGCTTCGCGTACAGCGTCGCCGAGCATGATGAACGCCAGCACGGTGAGGCTGAGCATCCCGGCGGGGAAGATCAACGTGTGCGGGTTGTTCCGGATGTCGCTGAGGGCGTCGGAGATGTCGCCGCCCCACGAGAGCGCGTCGTCACCGAAACCGAGACCCAGGTACGAGAGCGTCGACTCGGCGACGATGTACGTGCCGAGCGCGATGGTCGAGATGACGATCACGGGTGCGACGGCGTTCGGCAGGATGTGCCGGAACAGGATCCGCTTGGTGTCCGCGCCGAGCGCCTTGGCCGCCATCACGTAGTCCGCGTGCTTGGTGGTGATGACCGCGCCGCGCATCACGCGGGCGATCTGCGTCCAGCCGAGGAAGGCGAGCGCGCCGGTGATCACCCAGACGTTGCGCACGGTGAAGGCGTTCAGGACGACCATGGCGCCGAGCAGGAACGGGATGCCGAAGAACACGTCGGTGATCCGGGAGAGCAGGCTGTCCCAGATGCCGCCGAAGTAGCCCGCGAGCATGCCGATCAGGCCGCCGAAGACGGTCACGAGGATGGTCACGCCGAGGCCGACCATGATCGAGTTGCGGGCGCCGTAGACGACACGCGCGTAGACGCTGCGGCCCTGCCGGTCGTAGCCGAACCAGTCCGCCTGGAAGAAGTGCGTGAGGTTCGGCTTCTGCAGGAAGTGGTTCGTCAGGTCGCCGTACTTCGGGTCGGCGCTCGTGAAGAGGCCCGGGAAGGCGGCCACCAGGAGCAGCACCACGATCAGCGCCGACGAGATGAGGAACAGCGGCCTGCGGCGCAGGTCACGCCAGGCGTCGCCCCACAGGCTGCGCGGCTTGCCGGGCGCTTCGCCGGCGTCGACGACGACGGTCTGGGGCCCCACGGGCGTGACCGTCTGGTCCGTGGTCTTGGTGATGTCAGGCATAACGGATCCTCGGGTCCAGGACCGCGTAGAGCAGGTCGACGATCAGGCTGGCGAGGAGGTACACGAGCACCAGGACGGTGACGACACCGACGATGACCGCTCCCTCGCGCTGGCCCAACGCGCGGTAGAGGAGGTTGCCGACGCCGGTCACGTTGAAGATGCCCTCGGTGATGACCGCGCCGCCCATGAGGGCGCCGATGTCCGTACCGAGGTAGGTGACCACCGGGATCAGCGAGTTGCGCAGCAGGTGCCGCGTGACGATCCGCCTGCGCGGCAGTCCCTTGGCGACGGCGGTGCGCATGTAGTCGGCCTGCCGGTTCTCGGCGATCGAGGTGCGGGTCAGGCGCGCCACGTAGGCGAGACCGACCAGACCGAGCACGAGCGCGGGCAGCAGCAGCTCCCCGATGTTCTCGGAGTCCTGCACCGTCGGCGTGACCCAGCCGAGCTGGTTGCCGAAGATCAGCTGGAAGAACAGGCCGAACACGAAGATCGGGACGGAGATCACGAGAAGCGTGAAGAGCGTCACCGCGTTGTCGAGCACGCGACCGCGCCGGATGCCGGCGAGCACGCCCAGCGTGATGCCGACGACAAGCTCGAACGTCCAGGCCATGACGGCGAGTCGCAGCGAGACCGGGAAGGCCTGCGTGATCTCGTCGAGGATGGGCCGGTTGCCTGCGATGGTGTGGCCGAAGTCGCCCTGCAGCAGTCCACCCATGTAGTGGAAATACTGCTGCCACAGCGGCAGATCAAGCCCACGGTCGTGCTTGATCTGCGCGACCTGCGCGGGGTCCGGCGGCTTGTCTCCCCAGAGTGCCGCCACCGGGTCACCGGGGAGCACATTGACCATCAGGAAGATCAGCAAGGTGGTCCCGATGAAGACCGGGATCATCTGGAGCAGTCGCCTCGCGACGTAACGCCCCATGGTGGTGCCTCCGTCCATTGCGGAGCCGCCCGCGAGGTGACGCCCGGGATCGCCGGGCGTCACCTCGCGGGAGCGGTACTCCGACGACTGCTACTTCTCGAAGACCTCGACGTCCGTGAGGACCGGGTCGCCGGCCTGGTCGAACTCGACCTTCTTCACGTTCTTGGAGTACGCGGAGAGCGTCTTGTTGTACCAGAGCGGGATGCCCGGGAAGGTGTTGACCAGCTCCTTCTCGGCCTGCTGGTACAGCTTCGCGGAGTCCTCGATGGTCTTCGCCGCGTCGGCCTTCTTGGTCAGCTCGTCGAACTTCTTGTCCGAGAAGCCGCCCTTGTTGCCGTCGACACCGGTGCCGTAGAGGTCGGCGAGGAAGTTGCCGTTGAACGGGTAGTCGAGCACCCAGCCGGAGCGGTACATCGACTTGACCTTCTTCTGGTCACGGATCTCCGTGTCCGCGGCGAAGTCGGTCACCGGGTCGCCGACGCACTTGACGCCGGTCGCGTTGGTGATCGAGTTGCAGACCGCGACGACCCAGTCCTTGTGCGGCTGGTCCGCGTTGTACTGGATGGAGATCTTGTTGCCGGGAACGCCGCCGCCGTCCTTGATGGACTGCTTGGCCTTCTTGGCGTCGAACTTGCAGTACTCGCCACAGGCGTCGTCCTGGTAGCCCTTGACGCCCTTGGCGACCCAGCCGGTCGCGGACTCACGGGTGCCGTGGAACACCGTCTTGGCGATGGTGTCGCGGTCGATCGCCATCGACAGGCCCTGGAGGACCTTGGGGTCGATGTCCTTCCACTGCTTGGTGTAGAAGGCGAAGTTGACCGTGTTGAGCGCCGAGAAGTCCATGTCGATCGCGCGGTCGCCGAAGTCCTGCTTGAAGTTGGCGATCTCGCTGTTCGGGACGATCGGCATCGAGTCGACGTTGTCCGACTTCAGGTCGGCGTAGGCCGCCGTGTCCTTGTTGTAGGCCTTGAAGTCGACGCCGCCGTTCTTCGGCTTGTTGGCGCCCTTGTAGCCGTCCCAGGCGCGAACCGAGATCAGCTTCTTGTGGTCCCACTTCTGGAACTTGTACGGGCCGTTGCCGACCGGGGCCTCGCCGAACTTCTTCGGGTCCTTCAGCGCGCCCGAGGGCAGCGGGTAGAAGGGCGCGTAGACGAGCTTGTAGGCGTAGTACGGGATGCCGCTCTTCAGCGAGATCGTGAAGGTGTTGTCGTCGACGACCTTCAGACCGGACATGACCTTCTTCTTGGCCTTGCCCTTCGCCGGGTGCACCTCGTCGTAGCCCTGGATGTCGCGGTACCAGGCGCTGTTCTGCTGACCGTTGGCGGGGTCGGCGGCCCAGTTCCAGGCGTCCACGTAGGACTTGGCGGTGACCGCCTCGCCGTTGTGGAACTTCCAGCCCGGCTTCAGCTTGACGGTCCACACCTTCGAGTCCTTGTCGGGGGTGACCGACTCGGCGTTCTCGTAGGTGATGTCGCCCTTCTTGTCGTAGTGGACCAGGCCCGTGAAGAGCGAGTCGATGACGACGCTGCCGTACGCCTCCATGGTGTTGGACGGCTGCAGAGCGTTCTGCGGCTCACCGTTGGCGTAGCTGACGATCCCCTTGGGGTCGACCTTGCGATTGCTGTTGTCGCCGCTGTCGCTGCCGCCACAAGCGGTGGCAGTCAGCGCCACAACACCGGCTATCGCGACCCACTTGGCGCTCTTGGCACCACGCATGGGGTTCCTCCTCATGAGTCCACTTGTTCACTACGAGAGGGGGTACGAAGAATCCCGCCGACACCCCTGACGGCGAAGATCGTGTACCCCAGTGTGCTCGTGAGTCGGCGCTCCCCACAGCGCGTGACCCATTGACCCGAGCTATACGCGGTCAACTATTAGCCATGAGGTACCGCCCGACCACACCCTTTTGGTCTCGGTTCAATCACACCTGGCACGTACAACTTCCAAAATCCGGACAAACCGATCCGAGATAGATGGTTGCGAAACGGACGTGTTACACATCTAACGGTCAGTGACGTCCGCATAGCGGACGTTCGGCGTCTGAAATCCGGTTGCCGAAGGGTGCCTCGCTCCACCATCGCGAGGAGAGATCGCCGAGGTGCGGGCGGCAGGGCCGCCGGGCAGCGCCACGGTACCGCCACCGGGCGCGCGAGAGGCCGGTTTCCCGCGCTCCGGCAGGAGCGAAGGAAACCGGCCTCTGATGCCCGAACTGGCCGCAGGCCAGCCTCAGTTGTGCAGGCCCCTCAGGGGGCCGCGCGTCAGCTGTGCTTGGCGCGCGACGCGGTGCGGCCGCGCTGCTTCTGGTCCAGGACGACCTTGCGGATGCGCACGGTCTCCGGGGTCACCTCGATGCACTCGTCGTCGCGGCAGAACTCCAGGGACTGCTCAAGGGACAGCTTGCGGGCCGGGACCACGTTCTCCGTGGTGTCCGCGGAGGCCGCACGCATGTTGGTGAGCTTCTTCTCCTTGGTGATGTTCACGTCCATGTCGTCGGCGCGCGAGTTCTCGCCGACGATCATGCCCTCGTACACCTCGGTGCCGGCCTCGGTGAAGATGACACCGCGCTCCTGGAGGTTGACCATCGCGAACGGCGTGACCGAACCCGAGCGGTCCGCGACCAGCGAGCCGTTGTGACGGGTTCGCAGGTCGCCGAACCACGGCTCGTGACCCTCGAAGATCGAGTGCGCGATGCCGGTGCCGCGGGTCTGGGTCAGGAACTCCGTACGGAAGCCGATGAGGCCGCGGGACGGGACGATCCACTCCATGCGGATCCAGCCCGAACCGTGGTTCGTCATGGTCTCCATGCGGCCCTTGCGGGTCGCCATGAGCTGCGTGATGGCGCCGAGGTGCTCCTCGGGCGAGTCGATCGTCATGCGCTCGATCGGCTCGTGCGTCTTGCCGTCGACCTGCTTGGTGACGACCTCGGGCTTGCCGACGGTCAGCTCGAAGCCCTCGCGGCGCATCTGCTCGACCAGGATGGCGAGCGCGAGCTCACCACGGCCCTGGACCTCCCAGGCGTCGGGACGCTCGGTGTCCAGGACACGGAGCGAGACGTTACCGATCAGCTCCTTGTCCAGGCGGTCCTTCACCTGGCGGGCGGTGACCTTGTGGCCCTTGCCGCCCTTGCCGACCAGCGGCGAGGTGTTCGTACCGATGGTCATGGAGATCGCGGGCTCGTCGACCGTGATCAGCGGCAGCGCGATCGGGTTCTCGGGGTCGGCGAGGGTCTCGCCGATCATGATCTCCGGGATGCCCGCGATGGCGCAGATGTCACCGGGGCCGGCCTTCTCGGCGGGCTTGCGGGTGAGCGCCTCGGTCATCATCAGCTCGGTGATGCGGACGTTGGACTGGGTGCCGTCCCGCTTGATCCAGGTGACGGTCTGGCCCTTGCGCAGCTCGCCCTGCTCGACGCGGCAGAGCGCGATGCGGCCGAGGAAGTTGTCCGCGTCCAGGTTGGTGACGTGGGCCTGGAGGGGCGCCTCCTCGTCGTACTGCGGAGCGGGGACGTGCTCCAGGATCGTCGAGAAGAACGGCTCCAGGTTGGTGCTGTCCGCCGGGACGGTGCCGTCCTCCGGCTTGGTCAGCGAGGCGACGCCGTCACGGCCGCAGGCGTAGACGATCGGGAACTCGATCTGGTCCTCGTCGGCGTCCAGGTCGAGGAAGAGGTCGTACGTCTCGTTGACGACCTCGTCGATCCGGGAGTCCGGGCGGTCCGTCTTGTTGATGCACAGGATGACCGGCATCCGGGCCTGGAGGGCCTTGCGGAGCACGAAGCGGGTCTGCGGCAGCGGACCCTCGGAGGCGTCGACGAGCAGGACGACCGCGTCCACCATCGACAGGCCGCGCTCGACCTCACCACCGAAGTCGGCGTGGCCGGGGGTGTCGATGATGTTGATGGTGATGACGTCGCCGCCATCCTTGGGGTGGTACTTGACGGCCGTGTTCTTGGCCAGGATCGTGATGCCCTTCTCACGCTCCAGGTCGTTCGAGTCCATCATGCGGTCGTCGAGCGACTCAGCGGCGTGCGCGGCGAAGGCACCGGCCTGCTTGAGCATGGCATCGACGATGGTCGTCTTGCCGTGGTCGACGTGGGCGACGATGGCGACGTTACGAATGTCATGGCGCGTGGGCATACGAGCTGCGCTTCTCCCGGGAAGAGTGGACGGCGGCGCGTACGGTCCGGTACGCGTGCCCTGCCGGGCAGAACACGCCACGGCCTCACCCCAGTCTACGTGGCTCGCGCGGAGGCGGCCTCCGCGGGGGTGCGGGCAGGGGCGCCGACGAGGCTTGGGGCACGTCGGCGGCGAGGGGCAAATCCGCAGGTCAATGGGTAGACATGACCTTGCCCGCCGGGGTGTACGGCGGGCAAGGGAGTTGAGCGGAATCTGAGCGTCAGATACGTGAAGACTCGGTGTACGCCACGTCTCCCACGTGGTCTCTCACATGGTCTCTCACATGGCGGAAGGCCCGGTCGACGGCTTGGCGCCCGGCTTCAGGAAGCCGATGTCCTCGAATTCCGGCGACTGGAAGCCAAAGGCTCCCGCGTTCGCCAGGTTCGGCCGGGCCGCGACCAGCTGGGGCCGCTGGTAGAGGGGGATGGAGCCCGCCTCCGCCCAGATGCGCGCGTCGGCCTTCCTGACCAGGGAACGGGCCGTCTCGTCGTCCAGCTCACCGGCCGCCTCGTCGAAGAGCTGGTCGATGTGGTCGGTGCCGACCCGCGTGTAGTTCTGCTCGACGTTCAGCGAACCGTCCGCGGCCGGGACCGGCTTGGCGAAGATCGGCCGTGCGTCGGTGGCGGGGAAGGCCGACGCGGGCCAGGAGTAGAGCGCCAGGTCGTACTGTCCGGACGCGATGTGGTCCTTGAAGTAGCTGTCGTCGGCGACCTTGGAGACCTCGGTGCGCACGCCGATCCTCTCCAGCATCCGCGTGATCCGGTCGGCCACCGCGCGCAGCGGCTCCGAGCCCTGCCCCGAGGGGAGCACGAAGCGCAGCGTGAGGGACTTGCCGTCCTTGGCGAGCGGGCCGCCGACCGCGGCGGGGGCCGCGGTGCCCTTGGGCGCGTAGGCGCCGGGGGCGCCGCCCTTGGCCTGGTCCCGCGCGCCCGCGTGGGACTTGGCGGCGGACTGCTTCTCCGCGCGCTGCTTGGCCTGGCCGCCCGGGTCCTTCTTCTGTTCCTTCTCGGCCTCGCGGGGCAGCCCGAGCACATCGGCCTGGCGGTTCAGGGCGGCCCGCTGGTAAGCGGCAGCGGGGGCCGGGGCGAGCACGGTGGTGCCGCTGTCGCCGGGCTTCCCGTCGTCCTCGCCGACGATGTACGTGCCGTCGTCCCCGGAGGCCTCGGAACCCTCGTCGGAGTCGCGCGCCTTCTTCTTGCGGTCCGCCTCGCTGCCCGCCGTCTTGGCCTTCTTGTCCTTGAGCGGGGCGCCCGGCATCCAGCCCGCGTCCGCGAGCAGTGCCCTGGCCTCGGTGGTGTCCTGCTCGCCGAGGGCCCCGCTGTTGTCCGCGTACGCCTGCTGTCCGGCGAGCGCGAGATGGCTGCCGACCGGCTCCGCGGGCAGGCCGAGCGGCTTGAGCACGGTCTGGGCGAGCTGCTCCCTGTCCAGCGCGCGGGCCACCGCGCGGCGCACCCGGTCGTCGGCGAGCGGGCCCTCGGAGCCGTTGAGCGCCAGCTGGGTGTAGGCGGGCTCCAGGGACTTGCGGACCACGTAGCCGCGCAGGCCCGTCTGTTCCTTCGCGTACTTCTTGACGGCCTTGCGCGTCTTGCTGCGCGCCGCCGCCTCGCTCTCCGCGGCCTCCTCGTCGGAGCCGTGCGCGATCGCCCAGGAGCGCAGCGCCTTGCCGGGGGTGACCGCCGAGCCGGGGCCGTGGGCCGGCGGACCCTGGGCGCCCTTGTCGCGGGCGGCGAGCGAGATCCGGTCAGCCTCCGCCGGGTCGATCTCGGCGAGGTCGACGTCACCGTCGGCGAGCGCCTTGGCCCGCTCGTCGCGCGCCACCTCGCGCAGCACGATCTTGTCGAGCTTGGCGGGCCTGCCCCACCAGCGCGGGTTGCGCGTCAGCGTCACGTCGCCCGCCTTGCGGTCGACGTCGCCGAGCGCGAAGGGTCCCGCGGTCACCTTCAGCTTGCGGCGCGCGCCGTCGTTGAAACCGTCGGGGGTGCCCATGACCTGCTTGGGGTACAGCGGCGAGAACAGCGAGCGCCAGTCGGCGTACGGCTTGGCGAAGGAGACCCGCACCTCCAGGTTGTTCGCGCCGCGCTCGATCTTCTCGATGCGGTCGTAGCCCGCGTTCCTGGCCGTCCAGTACGCGGTGTCCTTGCCCGCGAGGGCCCGCCACTGGGCGGCGAAGTCGTCGGCGCCGATCTCGCGGCCGTCGCTCCAGACGGCCTGCTGGTTCAGCTTGTACAGGACGACCTGCTTGGGCTCGCGCTCGACGACCGACGCCGACTCCAGGAAGTCGGGGTTGGCCTGCGTCCTGCCCTGTGCGTCCTGCCGGAACAGCGAGGGCAGGACCGCGCCCGCGACCCGCGAGGTGCCGGTGTCGGCGTCGGCCTGGAAGGTGTTGAGGGTCTCGGGCAGGGCGTCGACCGCCCACTTCACGGTCCCCCCGTCGGCGACCAGGTCCCGGGCCGCGGGGGCGACGTCCTGGCCCGCGGTCGGCCGTCCTGCCTCGTCGTTCGAGCCGCACCCGGCGAGGGCGGGCAGAGCCAGCACCCCCGTCGCGAGGAACACGACAGATCTGACGCCGACGACTCTTGCGCGGTCGTGGGACATGGCTGGTACCTCCGGGGTCCGGGGCTCGCCCGGCCGCCCGCTGCCAGGTCCGGGCCGGGTTTGATCACGTTTGGGGGTATATGGAGCTGATCACATCTATCGCCCCACTGAAGGCGACGGGATCGGCGGCGCGGTGGAGGCACGACGTACCGGCGCCCATATCCCACTCGTGCGGCCCAACGGGCCGCCCCACCCCCGGCCGGCGGCCGGCGGTCCGCGGTCACCGGCGGACACTTTCGGTCGTGGCCGACGCGATCGGCGCGTGATCCGGCGCATTCGCGGCCCGCGATCCGGCAATCGGTGCAGATCTCTTCACAAGCCGGGATGTGACGCGCGACACTCGCAGGCGCATGAGCGTTGCCACCGCACACTCGAAGTGAGGGCAAATCATGGCTCTGCACGATGAATTGACGGCTGTTCAGCATTGTGTCGACGAACTGGTCCGCACCGTGGGAAAGCTGGAGCGGCAGGCCGGCGACGAGCTGGCGGACAGCGTCGACGTACGCCGGGTGCGCACCGACACCGATCATCTGCGCGAGAGCGTCGCCCTGCTGCGCGCGGCCGCACCGGCCCCTGGCGTGCGGCCACGCGGGCCGGACCTGGTGACGATCCCCGACACGCCGTACGACAGCTCTCTGTGGACGGACTCCGACGACGAGGGCCTGGGCGCCCGCGACCGCCACGCGCCCTGACGGGCCGCACCCCCGCCCCGCCCTGAGCCACGCCCCTCAGAGCCCCTCCCCCAACCGCGGAAGAAGGAGTGGAGCCTCGTTGGCCACCGGCACGGAACCCCAACCGAAAAGTGGCAGGACCCCGGCAGGCGGCGTGCGCGACGGCACGCGCGCCGCGATCGGCGCTGCCCATCTGCGGACCGACCGCTGGTGGCTGGCGCCCGCGGTGACGGCCGCCGGGCTGCTCGCCTTCGTCGTCTACTCGACCTGGCGGGCGTTCGCGAACGCGGACTATTACCAGGCGCCCTACGTGTCGCCATTCTACTCGCCCTGCCTGGCCGACAACTGCGCGCCGATGCGCTCGGGCCCCAACTGGGATCTCTTCGGCAGCTGGTGGGGCCTGTCCCCCGCGCTGCTCATCCTGATCTTCCCGCTCGGCTTCCGGCTGACCTGCTACTACTACCGCAAGGCGTACTACCGGGGCTTCTGGGCGTCGCCACCGGCCTGCGCGGTCGCCGAGCCGCACAAGAAGTACTCGGGTGAGACCCGCTTCCCGCTGATCGTCCAGAACATCCACCGGTACTTCTTCTACGCGGCGGTCCCGGTCGCGGGCATCCTCACGTACGACACCGTGCTCTCCTTCCGCGACGAGCACTACGCGTGGGGCCACATGGGCCTCGGCACCCTGATCTTCGTCGTCAACATCTCGCTGATCTGGGCGTACACGCTCTCCTGCCACTCCTGCCGGCACATCGTCGGCGGCAAGCTCAAGCACTTCTCCAAGCATCCGGTCCGCTACCGCATGTGGCAGTGGGTCGGAAAGCTGAATGCCCGTCACATGCTGCTCGCCTGGGCGTCGTTGGTGAGCGTGGCGCTCGCCGACTTCTATGTGTACCTGCTCGCGTCCGGCGCCTTCGACGATCCGAGGTTGTTCTGATGTCTCCAGTGGAACGGCAGCAGTGGGACGTCGTCGTGGTGGGCGCGGGCGGGGCCGGGCTGCGGGCCGCGATCGAGGCCCGCGAGCAGGGCGCGCGGACCGCCGTGATCTGCAAGTCCCTGTTCGGCAAGGCCCATACGGTGATGGCCGAGGGCGGCATCGCGGCCTCCATGGGCAACGTGAACTCCGGCGACAACTGGCAGGTCCACTTCCGGGACACGCTGCGCGGCGGCAAGTTCCTCAACCAGTGGCGGATGGCCGAGCTGCACGCCCGCGAGGCGCCCGACCGCGTCTGGGAGCTGGAGACCTGGGGCGCCCTCTTCGACCGCACGCCGGACGGCCGGATCTCCCAGCGCAACTTCGGCGGCCACGAGTACCCGCGCCTCGCCCACGTCGGCGACCGCACGGGCCTCGAACTCATCCGCACCCTCCAGCAGAAGATCGTCGCGCTCCAGCAGGAGGACTTCCGCGAATTCGGCGACTACGAGGCACGTCTGAAGGTCTTTCAGGAGTGCACGGTCACCCGGGTCCTCAAGGAGGAGACCGGCGACGGCGGCGGCGGACGGGTCTGCGGGACCTTCTGCTACGACCGCGAGTCGGGCCGCTTCTTCGTCCTGGAGGCGCCGAGCGTGGTGCTCGCGACCGGCGGCATCGGCAAGTCCTTCAAGGTGACGTCGAACTCGTGGGAGTACACGGGTGACGGACACGCGCTGGCGCTCCTCGCCGGGGCCCCGCTCCTGAACATGGAGTTCGTGCAGTTCCACCCGACCGGCATGGTCTGGCCGCCGTCGGTGAAGGGCATCCTGGTCACCGAATCCGTGCGCGGCGACGGCGGCGTCCTCAGGAACTCCGAGGGCAAGCGGTTCATGTTCGACTACGTGCCCGACGTCTTCAAGGAGAAGTACGCGCAGTCGGAGGAGGAGGGCGACCGCTGGTACGACGACCCGGACCACAACCGCCGCCCCCCTGAACTGCTGCCCCGCGACGAGGTCGCGCGCGCCATCAACTCCGAGGTGAAGGCGGGCCGCGGCTCGCCGCACGGCGGTGTCTTCCTGGACGTCTCCACGCGCATGCCCGCCGACGTCATCAAGCGCCGACTGCCGTCCATGTACCACCAGTTCAAGGAGCTCGCCGACGTCGACATCACCGCGGAGGCGATGGAGGTCGGGCCGACCTGCCACTACGTGATGGGCGGCATCGCGGTCGACTCCGACACCGCGGCCGCGCGCCGCGTCACCGGGCTCTACGCCGCGGGCGAGGTCGCGGGCGGCATGCACGGCTCGAACCGGCTGGGCGGCAACTCGCTCTCCGACCTGCTCGTGTTCGGACGGCGCGCGGGGCTGCACGCGGCGCGGTACGCCGCGGGCCTGACCGCCAGGCCCGCCGTGGACGAGGTGCAGGTGGACACCGCGGCGGCCGAGGCACTGCGGCCGTTCAGCGCCGAGGGGCCCGAGGACGGGGCGACGCCGGAGAATCCGTACACCCTCCACCAGGAACTCCAGCAGACGATGAACGACCTGGTCGGCATCATCCGCCGCGAGGGAGAGATGGCCCAGGCCCTGGAGAAACTCGCCGACCTGCGGGTGCGTGCCCGGCGGGCCGGGGTCGAGGGGCACCGGCAGTTCAACCCCGGCTGGCACCTCGCGCTCGACCTGCGCAACATGCTGCTCGTCAGCGAGTGCGTGGCGCGGGCCGCCCTGGAGCGCACCGAGAGCCGCGGCGGCCACACCCGCGAGGACCATCCCGCGATGAGCCGCGAGTGGCGCCGGGTCAATCTGCTCTGCCAACTCGCCGATCCCAGCGGCGGGTTGGCCGCCACCGATCCCGTACGCGGCCAGATCGACCTCGTCCGCGTGAGCACCGAGCCCATCCGCCCGGACCTGCTCGCCCTCTTCGAGAAGGAGGAGCTGGTCAAGTACCTGGCCGAAGAGGAGCTGTACGAGTGAGTTCGTACGACGCGCAATTCAGGGTCTGGCGCGGGGACACCGGTGGCGGCTCCCTGGAGGACTTCAAGATCGAGGTCAACGAGGGGGAGGTCGTCCTCGACATCATCCACCGCCTCCAGGCCACCCAGGCGCCCGACCTCGCGGTCCGCTGGAACTGCAAGGCGGGCAAGTGCGGTTCGTGCTCGGCCGAGATCAACGGGCGGCCCCGGCTGATGTGCATGACGCGCATGTCGGTCTTCGAACCCGACGAGGTCATCACGGTGACGCCGCTGCGGGCCTTCCCCGTGGTGCGGGACCTGGTGACGGACGTCGGCTTCAACTACACCAAGGCGCGCGAAGTCCCGGCCTTCGTACCGCCCGCCGACCTCGGTCCCGGCGAGTACCGCATGCAGCAGACGGACGTGGACCGCTCGCAGGAGTTCCGCAAGTGCATCGAGTGCTTCCTGTGCCAGGACACCTGCCATGTGGTGCGCGACCACGAGGAGAACAAGGGCGCCTTCGCCGGGCCGCGCTTCCTGATGCGGGTCGCCGAGCTGGACATGCATCCGCTGGACGCGGCGGCGGACTCCGGCCTGGACCGCAAACGCACCGCGCAGGACGAGCACGGGCTCGGCTACTGCAACATCACCAAGTGCTGCACGGAGGTCTGCCCCGAGGGCATCAAGATCACGGACAACGCGCTGATCCCCTTGAAGGAAAGGGCGGTTGACCGCAAGTACGATCCGCTGGTCTGGCTCGGCAACAAGATCCGGCGGCGCGGGGAGTAGCCGCCGGACGGGCCCCTGGGGGTAATCCCCCAGGGGGATTCTCGTGATCTCCCCCATGGTTCGGCGGACGGGCCGCGACCAGCATGGAGGCATGACTTCTTCCTCGGACTCCACGGCTTCCTCGGGCTCCTCGGCTTTGACGCGTCGTACGCTGCTGGGGCTCGCCTCCGCCGGGCTCGCGGCGGCCCTGCTGCCGATGTCCGCGTCGGCGTCCGCATCCGCGCCCGGGTCGGCGCGTGCGGCCACGGAGGCCGGGGCCGTCGCCGCCCGCCTCCCCGCGCCCACCGGCCCCTACGGCATCGGAACCGTCTCCGCGCGGCTCGTCGACCGTTCGCGGCACGACCCGTGGGTGCCCGCGCAGCCGTACCGGGAGCTGATGGTCAGCGTCTGGTACCCGGCCGCGCCCGGCGCGGGCGACGGACGGCCGCGGGCGCGCTACATGGCGCCGGGCGCCGCCGCCCCCTGGGACGCGAGCGCGCCGCACGGCATCCCCAAGGGCGCGCTCGACTTCGCCGCCACGCGCACGCACGCCCGCGAGGGCGCGCCCGCCGACACCCGGGGCGGGCGGCGTCCCGTGCTCGTGTACGCGGCGGGTGCGGGCGACCCGCGCACCTGGGGCACCGCACTCGTCGAGGAGATGGCCGGCCGCGGCTACGTCGTGGTGACCCTCGACCACACCTACGAGAGCCCGGCGGTGCAGTTCCCCGACGGCTCGGTCAAGGACTTCGGACCGGTGATGAAGGCGTTCCAGGAGGCCGAGAAGAACGGCACCGTGCCCCAACTGCTCAAGAAGACCACCGATGTACGGGTCGCCGACTCCAAGTTCCTCCTCGACAGCCTCGGTTCGCTGCCGCACGGCCTGTCCGCGCTCGTCGACCGGCGGCGCGTGGGCATGGTCGGCCACTCCGCGGGCGGTATCGCCGCCGCGCAGACGATGTACGAGGACCGCAGGGTCAGGGCGGGCGTGAACCTGGACGGCACCCTGGAGTTCAACTCCGAGCCGCAGGGCACGAACCTGATGCCGGTCGCGGAACACGGCCTGGACCGCCCGTTCCTGCTGATGGGCAGCGACCGCCCCACCGAACCGTCCTGGCGCGCCTTCCTCTCCCACAGCACGGGACCGCACCGCGAGCTGACGCTGCGCGGCTCCCTGCACCAGGCCTACACCGACCTGTCCGCGCTCCTTCCGCAGACCGGGGCGGACCGCGCGACCCTGGAGAAGAACATCGGCACGGTCGATCCGGGACGGGCCGTCACGGCCCAACGCGCCTACGTGGCCTCGTTCTTCGACCGGTGGCTGAAGAACGAGGACGACGGACTGCTCGACGGTCCTTCGGCCCGGTACCCGGAGATCGAGTTCACGGGGTGAGCCTCCCCGCCCGGCCCCCTGTGCCACACTGCCGCGCATGCGTCTACCCCGCCCCTTCCTGGCCGTGCTGCTCACCGGCGCGCTGACCGCGAGCGCGGCGGCGTGCTCCCTGCCCGGCGGGGACGACGGGGGCGGCGACGGCGACACAGGTCTTGAACGGGCGCTCGACGCGGTGCCCGCGTCGGCCGCCGACCAGGCGGTGACCTACCGGGACGTGCGGACCGCGCGCCGGCTCGTCGCCGCGGACCCCGCGCTCTACCGCGGCCTGGCCGGGTACGGAATCCTCGAAGTCGTCCAGCACGGCTACACGGGCGGCAGCGTCCGCGCGGACTGGGGCTTCGACGCCAAGGACGTACGGGCCGCCGTCCAGGTCGGCGACGGCTCGCTGCTCACCGGCCGGTTCGACACGGACGCGATCGCCCGCGCCATGAAGAAGCAGGGCTACAAGCCCACCGACTCCGACGGCGGCACCCGCTACAAGAAGTCCGGCGAGCCGACGACGTTCGAGGCCTCCGAATCCGTCCGCACCAGCATCCGCTCCGACGTCGCACTCGGCATCGAAGCCCCCGACAAGTCCCTTCTGGACAAGGAGACTTACGCGGAGGTCGCCGACTGCCTGGGTGACGTGTACGAGGCGTCGTACTACGCCGAGCGCGCGGACGCGGACACCGTGCTCTTCGCGATCGGCGGGCGCCTCGGCAAGGACCGCGAGTCGTCCACGGAGAAGCTGTGCGCGCGGACGGGCTCGCGCAAGGCGGCGAAGAACGCCGCGGCCCGGCTCCGCGAGAAGACGGCACCCGGCGAGCGCTACGCGGGCTCGAAGGTGACCGTCGGCGAGGGCGGGACCCCGCTGGTCTCGATGACGTGGAAGAACCGCGCCGAGTCGGGACTGCGCCCCGGTGACAACGACAAGACGGGCGAGCTGCCGGGGTTGCTGATCTGGGGGCGGTCGAAGGGGTGAGGGGACGTGGGGAAGGGACGCGGGTCTCGTCCCGGTGACGGAGTGCGGGGCGAGGTGACCCCGAACTACGCTGCGGGCGTGGGCTCTTGCCAGGCCCGGCGCTCCGCGACCGTCAGCCAGTGGACGTACCACCGCGCGAACGTGACCCTCTCCGTGCTGCCGACGAACTCGACCGGAATCACGCCTTCGGCCGCCGCGCGGGCGTCGTGCCACATCGTGCCGCGTTCGGGGCCGGTGAGGGCGAGCAGCGTGTAGTAGGCGCAGCCCTGTTCGCTCACGTAGAGGGCGCCGTCGGTCAGCCCCTCCAGGAGTTCGTCGTCGCGGGCGTCCCAGGCGGCGTGGTCCCGGCGGAACCTCTCGGCTTCCTCGTCCGTGTCGCCGTACGCGGTCCGCCAGGGCTCGGCCGCCTGGTGCTCCTCCCACTCGGCGGTGCGCTCGGGGCGGAAGAGCGGGGGCGGGGCGTCGGCCTCGCCCGGGACCGCATCGTCGTCGGCGTACGCGCCTTCGCCCTCGTACCCCCCTTCGCCTTCATCCTCGTACTCGTCCGGCGTCACCGGGAACAGCCCGTAGTCCGGGCCCGCGCCGCCCGCGCCCACCTCCAGCAGGAACGCGCGGTACTCGGGCGGGAACGTCACGCCGCGCCGCCGTTCCACGGCCCCGACCTGTTCCTCGGTGAGCACCGGGCGCAGCTCGAAGCGGTGGCCGTGCTCGCGGAAGTACGCCCCGAAGACCGCCCGCCCGTTCGGCGCCTCACGCAGCGCGAGCACCCGCTCCCGCACGCCTGCCCAGACCCCGCCCACCTGCGCACCTCCCCGTTCCCGACACCCCCGGAAGGGGACCCGGCCTTGCTCACGGTCACCGTACGCGCCTAGTGTGAATGCGCTTTCAATCCGGCCGGGGCCGGTTCCGTGAGGCATCGGCCAGGACAACGATCACGACATCAGCAGCGAGAAACGAGCAGGCGATCGGGTGAGCACAACTCCCACGGTGTACGACGTCGCCGAGCGGTCGGGCGTCTCCATCGCGACGGTGTCGCGGGTCTACCGCAACCCGGACTCGGTCCGCGAGCAGACCCGCGAACGGGTCCTCGCCGCGGCCCGCGAGCTCGGCTACGTGCCCAGCGGGAACGCCCGCGGGCTCGCCAGCCGTTCCACCGGCGTGCTGGGGCTCTGCTTCCCCGACCACTCGGACCCGGACACCGAGACCGAGGCCGCCGCGGCCGACGCCGACGACGACCACGCCTTCATGCTCTACTCCGACCAGATCATCCGCGGCATGGAACGGGCCGCCCGCCGCCACGGGTACGCGCTGCTGATCGCCGCGTCGCTCAAGGGCGGCCCGGAGAGCCTGGTCGCCAAGGTCGCGGGGCGGGTCGACGGCTTCGCCGTCCTCTCCCGGACCGTGCCGACCGAGGACCTGGACGTGATCTCGCGGCGGCTGCCCGTCGTGATGCTCGCGGGGCCCCGCGAGAACGACGAGCTGGACCACCTCGACCACATCGAGGTCGCCAACGCCGACGGCCAGCGCGAGCTGACCCGGCACCTGATCGCCGACCACGGTCTGCGGCGGCTGGTCTTCATCGGCGGCGAGGAGCGCTCGCCCGACGCGCAGGCGCGGTTCCTCGGCTATCAGGAGGCGTGCCGGGAGGCGGGCCTTCCCGTACGCGAAGAGCCCGATCTGCGCGCCGGGATGATGACCCAGGCGGAGGGCGCGCGCGCCGCCGACGCGCTCCTCGACCGGGCCGAGGCGGCCGGGTCACCGCCCGAGGCTATGCTCTTCGCGAACGACCAGATGGCCATCGGCGCGCTGCACGCGCTGGAGCGGCGCGGCGTGCGGGTGCCGGACGACATCGCTGTCACCGGCTTCGACGGCATCCCGCTCGGCCGCCTGGTGCGACCCGCGCTGACGACCGTGCGCCAGCCGATGCGCCGCCTCGGCGAGGAGGCGGTCGAACTCCTCGTGCGCCGCCTCGGCCCGGAACGCGACCGCGACCCCGTCGATTTGATGCTCCCGGTGAGCGTGGTGCGCCGGACGAGCTGCGGGTGCGGGTAGGGCCTACGGGCCCGCGGGCAGGGTGAGTCGGCCGATGCGGCTGGCGGTCGGCGGTCGGCGGTCGACTGAGGCGCGCGGCCACGGGCCCGGGCGAGCGGTTGGCTACTGGGGCGCGACGGCCAGCCGAGGCGTCGGCCAACCGGGCGAGGTGAGCGGCGGGCAGCCGAGGTGCGTGGTCAGCAGGCCCAGACGCACGTCGGTCAGCCGAGGCACCCGCCAACCGGCCCCGGGGCGAGCGGCAGTCAGCCGAGGCGCATGGGCCTCGCCGCCAGCCAGGGCGCGGCAGTCAGCCGATGGACGCGGCCCTCAGCCCAGGTGCGTGGCGAAGAACGCGGCGCGGGCCTCACGCAGGTCCCGCGCCTCCCTCTCCGCGCCCTCGTACGCGAAGTGACCCGCCTCGAGTACGTGGAGTGCGCGCGGGCCCGCGAGCGCGTTGTGCACCGCGAACTGGCCCGGCGGAGGGACCGAGGGGTCGAAGAGCGCGGGCGCCGTGAGGGTCGGCAGGCGCAGGTACGTCGCCGCCGTCGCCGCGTCGAAGTAGCGCAGCACATCGGCGACTTCGGGGTGCGCCCGGTGGTACGCGCGGACCGATTCGCCGCTGCCCGCGCACGGGAGCGTGAGCCGGAGCGGATGGTTGCCGAAGGTGGGCACGGTCAGCTGCGCGGCAGCGAAGCGCTCGTCCCAGGGCAGGGCGAGCGCGCCGAGCCCGCCGCCGAAGCTCTCCCCGAGGTAGCCGATGGCGGGCCGCCGCACTCCCGCGGTCAGCTCGGGGACCAGTTCGAGCAGCGCCGACGCCGCGCACCACAGGTCGGCCACGCAGTCCGCGATGACATACGTGTCGCGGGACCCGATGCCGTGCAGGACGTGCGCGTCGGCCCGGTCGGGGATGCCGGGGTGACGCCCCCGGGTCGCCATGCCCCGCACACAGGGCAGCAGCGCGGCCGAACGGGGCAGCGGCAGCGGAACGTCCGGCCCCGGTTCATCCCGCCCGCCGTAGCCGTGCCCCACCACGAACCCCTGCTCCACGGGGTCTTCGGCGGGCAGCACGAGCCAGCCGCCGAGCCGCACCCCGCCGACCGACGCGTACGTCACCCCGTACACACGGACACCGTCGCGCACCTCCTCCACCGGACCGACGACGGGCGCGGTCGCGATCGCGCGGGCGGCCTCGTGGCGGGCCCGCCAGAAGGCGGCGAAGTCGGCCGGTGCGGGCGGCGCGGGCACGGCGAGGAGGTCCTCGCGCGTGTAGCCGTACGCCGGGTCGAACGGGAAGTCGTGCGAGAACGCGGGCATGCCGCGACCCTAACCAGGCCCGGAGCGGGGCGGGGCGGAGACGGGCAGGGCGGAGCGTAGCCGGGCGGAACGGACCAGTCCGTCGGCGCGGCAGGCCACCCCGGCCCAACTGGTCTGCGACGCATGAGGCGACCGCCACATTTCCTTTCAGGGTGCAAACATTCCGCATAGCTTGCTCAAGCCACGCAGATCACCCACACCCCCCTCCTCACCCCCGTTACGGGAGTGTGACCAAGACCCTCTTGCGGTCACCAGGGGCACTGCCACAGAGTGATGTATGCGCTTACAGACAGCGCATACATCCGGCGCCGCGAGACGCCGGAACGTCAGGGAAGCTCAAGGAGGAGCCGTCCATGCACCCCGCCGCCAGAACCGCTTCGGTCGCCATCGCACTCGCGACGGCGTTCGCCGTCACCGCGTGCGGCAGCTCCGCCGGTGACGAAGTCGCCGCCGACAAGAAGCAGACGCTCACCGTCTGGGCCATGGGTGCCGAGGGCGAGAAGCTCGCGGAGGTCGCCGAGGAGTACCAGAAGGCGAACCCGAACATCACCGTCAAGGTCACCCCCGTCGGCTGGGACGTCGCCCACCAGAAGCTGGTCTCGGCCGCCGCCGCGGGCAAGCTGCCCGACGTGGCGCAGATGGGCGGCAGTTACATGGGCGAGTTCGCCGAACTCGGCGTCCTGGAACCGGTGGACACCAAGACCTTCGACGAGAAGGACTTCTTCCCCGCGGGCTGGCAGCAGGGCGAGGTGGACGGCACCTCGTACGGCGTGCCCTGGTACGTGGACACCCGCGTGCTCTACTACCGCACCGACCTCGCGAAGAAGGCAGGCGTCGACGAGCCCCCGGCCGACTGGAAGGGCCTGCGGGACATGGCGACGGCCCTGCGGGACAAGGGCGACGGCAAGTGGGGCATCTACCTCCAGCCCCGCGGCCTCGACACCGTGCAGTCCTTCTACTCCTTCCTGTACTCGGCGGGCGGCGAGATCGTCGACAAGGACGGCAAGGCCGCCTTCGACAGCCCCGCCACGGTGAAGGCCCTCAAGGAGTACGGCGCGTACATGAAGGACGGGCTCAGCACGAAGAGCGCGCAGCCCGGCTACGACCCGCTGAAGGACTTCAACACCGGCGACGTCCCGATGTTCTTCTCCGGCCCCTGGATCAGCACCCTGATCAAGGACCAGTACCCGGACCTCAAGGGCAAGTGGGCCGTCGCCCCCGTCCCCGCCGACAAGACCTCCACCTCGATGGCGGGCGGATCGAGCCTGGTGATCTCCAAGGACAGCGCGCACAAGGCCGCCGCCAAGAAGTTCATCCAGTACCTGACCGACGCCGAGGGCCAGGCCGACTGGTTCGAGCGCACCAGCGATCTGCCCGCCAACACCGAGGCGTGGGAGAGCGGCGAGCTCGCCGACAACGCCGGTCTCCAGGTCTTCAAGAAGCAGATGGAGACCGCCAAGACCTCGCCCGCGCTGGCCAAGTGGACCGAGGTGACCTCCAAGGTCGACGCGGCCATCGAGTCGGTGACCCAGGGCAAGGCCTCCGCCGAGGACGCCGCCGCGAAGGCGCAGTCCGAGATCGAGAACCTCGTGAAGTAGGCGGCGACCATGAGCACCACTAGCGGAGAGGCCGCCGTACCGGTGGCCGGGGTGCGGGACGGCTCCCAGGAGACGGGAGCGTCACGGGCCGCCGGATCCAAGGGCGGCCACGACGGCCGCGACGGCCGACGGCGCGGGAGCGGGCGCGGGCGCGGGCGCGGCATGGGCGTGCAGAATCTGGCCGGGTGGCTCTTCTCCACCCCGTTCCTGGTTCTCTTCACCGTCTTCATGGCGTTCCCCATCGTCGCCACGCTGGCCATGAGCTTCACGGACTTCGGGCTGCGCAACGTGACCCGCCCCTGGGAAGCGAACTTCATCGGCCTGGAGAACTACACCAAGCTCTTCGGCGACGAGAAGTTCCTCAAGTCCCTCTTCAACACCGGGTACTTCGTGGTGATCGGCGTTCCGCTCACCGTCTTCCTCGGTCTTTTCGTGGCCGTCCTCCTCAACAACGGGATCGATCGCGCCCGGACCTTCTTCCGGGTCGGCTTCTACGCGCCCGTCGTGACCTCCATCGTCGCGGTGGCCGTCGTCTGGCGCTTCGTGCTCGATCCGAGCGACGGGCTCATCGCCGGGCTCTGCGCCGAACTCGGTCTCACCGCACCGGACTTCCTCGGCAGCGAGACGCTCGCCATGCCCTCGCTGATCGCCATGGCCGTCTGGCGCAATCTCGGCACGGTGATGGTGCTCTTCATCGCCGGACTACAGGCCATTCCCACCGAGGTACGGGAGGCCGCCAAGCTGGACGGGGCCGGTACCTGGCAGGAGTTCCGCCGGATCACCGTCCCGCTGCTGCGGCCCACGCTGCTCTACGCCACGGTGATCACCACGATCGGCTATCTCAACGTCTTCGAGGAGCCGTTCGTCATGACGCAGGGCGGTCCCTCGGACTCCACGCTCACCGTGTCGCTGAACATGTACCGCGAGGGCTTCAACTTCTTCCACATGGGCTATGCCAGCGCCATGGCGTACGTCCTCTTCGTGGTGATCATGGGCATCACGGTGCTCCAGCTCCGACTGCTGAAGGACAACACCAAATGAGCGCCGATTCCCTGGTGGTGCAGAAGCAGGAGGGACCGGAGAACTCCTCCGGCACTCCGGGCGCGAAGAAGTCCTCCGGCGCCCGGCGCGGCCTGAAGCGGCCGCTCGTCTATGTGCTCCTCTCCGCCGGCCTCCTCATCATGTCCGCGCCGTTCCTGTGGATGGCCCTTTCGGCGTTCAAGACGGCCGGGGACCTGACCGCGAGTCCGCCGGTGTGGATTCCGTCCGAGTGGACCCTGGACAGCTTCGACCGGCTGCTCGACAAGCTCGATCTGCCGCTCTACTTCATGAATTCGGTGATCGTCGCGGTGCTCGTCACCGTGGCCAATCTCGTCTTCTGCTCGATGCTCGGATACGCCCTGGCCAAGCTGAACTTCATCGGCCGGAACAAGATCTTCGCGCTGGTGCTCGGCGCCCTGATGGTGCCCGGCAATCTGATGCTGCTGCCCCTGTTCGTGCTGATGAGCAAGCTTCAGCTGATCGACTCCTACGCCGCCCTCGTGCTGCCCTTCGCGGCCGGTGCCTTCGGGGTCTTCCTGATGCGGCAGTTCATGCAGTCGATCCCCGACGAGCTGCTCGAAGCGGCCCGGATGGACGGCGCCAGCGAGTGGTACATCTTCTGGCGGATCGTGATGCCACTGGTGAAGCCCGCCCTCGCGACGCTCTCGATCTTCACGTTCCTCGGGTCCTGGAACAACTTCGTCTGGCCCCTGATCGCGACCAACGACCCCGACAAGTACACCCTCCCGGTCGCCCTCGCCACCTTCGCGACCGACCCCAACAAGTCGTCCGGCTCCAACGGGATGCTGATGGCCGGGGCGTTCCTGATCGTGCTGCCGGTACTGATCGTCTTCGCCGTACTGCAGCGGTACTTCACCCAGGGCATCGCCACCGCCGGCATGAAGTAGCCCCCGGGCCGCCGCCCGCCCCGCCCGGCACTCCCCCACCCGGCACTCCCCCACCTTGCAAGAGAGAGACATCTCGCGATGACGCACACCCCGATCCCGTTCCCCGAAGGCTTTCTGTGGGGCGCCTCCACCGCCGCCCACCAGATCGAGGGCAACAACACCAACAGCGACTGGTGGGTGAAGGAGCACAGCACCGGCACCCACATCCAGGAGCCCAGCCTGGACGCCTGCGACAGCTACCACCGCTGGCCCGAGGACATGGACGTGCTCGCCGGACTCGGCTTCACCGACTACCGGTTCAGCATCGAGTGGGCCCGCATCGAGCCCGCCGAGGGCCGCTTCTCCCGGGCGGAGCTCGCGCACTACCGGCGGATGGTCGAGGGCGCGATCGAGCGCGGTCTGCGGCCGATGGTCACCCTGCACCACTTCACCGTGCCCCAGTGGTTCGAGGCGCGGGGCGGCTGGACGGCCGAGGACTCCGCCGAGCTGTTCGCGCGCTACGTCGCCGCCTGCGCGCCGGTCATCGCCGACGGGGTGCCGTACGTCTGCACCATCAACGAGCCCAACATGATCGCCGTGATGGCCGGGCAGGCCAAGCGCGGCGACATCGGCTTCCCGCCCGCCGGGCTGCCGACCCCGGACGAGGAGACCACGCACGCGGTGATCGCCGCGCACCGCGCCGCCGTCAAGGAGGTCAGGGCGATCGACCCGGCGATCCGCGTGGGCTGGACCGTCGCCAACCAGGTCTACCAGGCGCTGCCCGGCGCGGAGGACGTCACCGCCGCCTACCGCCACCCCCGCGAGGACGTCTTCATCGAGGCCGCGCGCGGCGACGACTGGCTCGGCGTGCAGTCCTACACGCGCACCCGGATCGGCCCCGATGGCCCGATACCCGCGCCTGCCGACGCCGAGCGGACCCTCACGCAGTGGGAGTACTACCCGGCCGCCGTCGGGCACGCGCTGCGCCACACCGCCGCCGTGCTCGCCGATGCCGACGTGCCCCTGATCGTCACCGAGAACGGCATCGCCACGGACGACGACGAGCGCCGCGTCGACTACTACAAGGGCGCGCTCGACGAGGTCGCCGCCTGCCTGGCGGAGGGCCTCAACATCGGGGGCTACCTGGCCTGGAGCGCCCTGGACAACTACGAGTGGGGCTCCTACCTGCCCGCCTTCGGGCTGATCGCCTGGGACCGCGAGACGTTCGCCCGCACGCCCAAGCCGTCCGCCCACTGGCTGGGCGGGCTCGGCCGCACGCGAGAACTTCCGCGCCTCGCGCAGTAGGAACGCCCGCGCTCCGCCCGGCAGGAACTCCGCGGGGCCGCCACGGTTCGCCGTGCCCGGCCGCGCCGTTCCCCGCGCCCCTCGCGGGCGCGCCCCATACCGGGGGCCGGCCGCACCTGACAGCGGCCGGCCCCCGCACCGCCGCACGCACGACCCGCACGAGCCCGCGCACCCCACGCGCGTGCGGCCGCTGCTCGCCAAGGAGCGCCTCAGCATCTGAGGCGCTCCTCCCGGGTGCGCTCCCGGGTGTCGCTCCGGGCTGCCGTTTCCGGTCCGGTCGCGGCACCCCGGATACCGCCATACGCTCCCAAATGTGACGCCGCCCTCGCACCTGGCCGGGCGGGCGGCAGCGGCCGCGGTGGCCGTGCTGCTCGCCTGGTTCGCGCTGCTGAGTCCCCCGCCCGCGGCCGCCGACGATCCGGTCACGCTCTCCCGCTCCGGCCAGATCACCGACAAGACGGGCGCGCTCGGGGACCGCGACGACGCCACCGAGCAGGCCCTCGACCGGCTCTACGACGACCGCGGCGTGCAGCTCTTCGTCGTCTACGTACGCGACTTCTCCGGCCGCTCCGCGCAGAGCTGGGCGGACGCCACCGCCGAACGCAACGGCCTCGGCATCGACGACGTACTGCTCGCCGTCGCCACCCGCGACCGGCAGTTCGCCTACTCCGTGGACGACGCGTCGCGGCTCACGGACGCCCAGCTCAGAGAGGTCGCCACCACCGCGATCCGGCCCGCCCTGCGCGAGAACGACTGGGCGGGCGCGGCCATCGGCGCCGCCGACGGCTACCGCGCGGTGCTCGCGGGACAGGCGGTGCCGACCCCCGCGATCACCCCGGGCGAGGCCGACCCGGGCGCCGGCGACGACTCCACCGCCGGTGACCTGGTGCTCCCCGTGGTGGCGGTGGGCGCGGCCGGTGTCGCGGCGACGGTCGCGTACAAGCGGCGCAGGAAGCGGATGACCACGCGTACGACGCCCGGCGGCGGCTGGAACCGGGGCGCGGCCGAGGACCTCACCCCGCTGCCCGAGCTCGACGGCCAGGCACGCCGTCTGCTCGTCGAGGCCGACGACGCGATCCGCACCAGCACCGAGGAACTCGGCTTCGCCACCGCGCAGTACGGCGAGGAGGCGGTACGGCCGTTCAGCGCCGCGCTCACCTACGCGCAGTCCGAGCTGACGGCCGCGTTCCGGCTGCGCCAGGAGCTCGACGACGCCTTCCCCGAGGACGACGCGACCAGGCGCCGCATGCTGGACGAGATCGTGGCGCGCTGCACGGAGGCGGGCCGCCGCCTCGACGCGGAGACGGCGGGCTTCGACCAACTGCGCGCCCTGGAGAAGAACGCCCCGGCCGCCCTGGAGCACGCGGAAACGGTGTTCCGGCAGGTGGCCGGGCGCACCACCGCGGCCGACGACACCCTCGCCGCGCTGCGCACCACGTACGCGCCGACCGCTTCCGCGTCCGTCGTCGGCCATGTCGAGCAGGCCAAGGACCGGCTGGTCTTCGCCACCACGCACCTCAACCAGGCCCGCCAGTCCCTCGACGCGGGCGAGACCGGGAACGCCGCCGTCCATCTGCGCGCCGCCGAGGGCGCCGTCGACCAGGCGGCCACCTTCGTGGACGCCGTGGACCGCCTCGCCGACGAGCTCGCGCGGGCCGCCGAGAAGCTGACCCCCGCGCTCGCCGAGTCCGAGACGGACCTCGCCGACGCGCGCGGCCTCCTGGAAGGCACCGCGGAAGGCGTCTCCACGGCCGATCTGCGGGGCCGTGCGGCCCGCGCGGAGTCCGTGGTCGCCGAGGTGCGCCGGCTGGCCTCCGCGGGGCCCTACGACCCCATCGAGGCCCTGCGCCGCGTGGAGGAGGCCGACGCGGCACTCGACGCGGCACTGGCGGGCGCCCGCGAGCGCGAGGTCACCGACCGCCGCTCCCGGTCCCTGCTCGCCCAGGCCCTGCTCACCGCGCGCAGCGCCGTCGGCGTGGCCGCGGACTACGTGACCACGCACCGGGGCGCCGTCGGCAGCGAGGCGAGGACCCGCCTGGCCGAGGCCCAGCGCCACCTCGCGCAGGCGGATTCCGCCCAGGACGACGACGCCACGGCCGCGCTCGCCGACGCCCAGCAGGCGGACGCGCTGGCCCGGCAGGCACAGCAGCTCGCGGAACGGGACGTACGGGGCTACGGCAACCCCTACGGAGGGCTCGGCGGAGGCGGTGGGCGGGGCGGCGGCACGGGCGGCGCGGTGCTCGGCGGGATCATCCTGGGCGAGCTCCTGGGAGGCATGGGCCGGGGCATGGGCGGTGGCAGGGGCGGCGGAGGCGGTCACTACGGAGGGGGCGGTTTCGGTGGCGGCGGGCCCGGGAGCTTCGGTGGCGGCGGGACGCGGGGGCGCCGGGGAGGAGGCGGACGATTCTGACCGCTCCAGGAAGAACCCCTCAGGCGGAACCCCTCCAGGAAGATCCGCCCCACGAAGCACCGCCCCACGAAGCACCGCCCTACGAAGAACCGCTCCACGAGGATCTGATCCCTTCACGAAGATCTGACCGCGAAGCCGGACGCAAAGGACAGCCATGACCAAGCAGACCATCCTCGGCCGCGTCGCCCAGCTCGCCAAGGCGAACATCAACGCGCTGCTCGACCAGGCCGAGGACCCCCAGAAGATGCTCGACCAGCTGATCCGCGACTACACGGCGAACATCCGGGAGGCCGAGGAGGCGGTCGCGACCACCATCGGCAACCTGCGGATGCTGGAACAGGACCACAAGGAGGACCAGGACGCGGCCCTGGAGTGGGGCGCCAAGGCGCTCGCCGCCAGCAAGAAGGGCGACGGACTGCGCGCGGAAGGGAACGCGGCGGAGGCCGACAAGTTCGACCGGCTCGCCAAGGTGGCGCTCGGCCGGCAGCTCCAGGCCGAGAAGGAGGCCAAGGAGGCCGAGCCGACGATCGCTTCGCAGACCGAGATCGTGGACAAGCTGCGGTCCGGGCTCGACCGGATGAAGGTCAAGCTGACGGAACTGCAGGCGCGACGCGACCAGTTGGTGGCCCGCGCCAAGACCGCGCAGGCCCAGAACCAGATGCTGGACGCGGCCCAGAACATCGACGTCCTGGACCCGACCAGCGAGTTGAGCCGCTTCGAGGAGAAGGTGCGGCGCGAGGAGGCGCGGGCGCTGGGCAAGCAGGAGCTCGCCGCGTCCTCGCTCGACGCGCAGTTCGAGGAGCTGGACGGCCTGGGCGACGCGGCGGAGGTCGAGGCCCGCCTCGCCGCCCTCAAGGCCACCACGTGACCGGCCCGCTCACAGCGGGCCGACGCGGAAGGAGCACAACGACAGGCTGATCAGAACAGACTGAGCAGCGCCTCCGCCGCGTCCATCGGCTCCACATCACCGTTCGGCAGCGCCATCTCGAACCAGACCGTCTTGCCGTGCGGCGTCCTGCGCGAGCCCCAGGCCGCGCTCAGGAGCCCGACGAGCTGGAGTCCGCGCCCGCCCTCGTCCGTGTCGCGGGCCCGGCGCCGACGGGGCTGCACGAAGCCGCCGTCCCACACCTCGCACACCAGGGTGCGGTCCAGCAGGAGGCGGAGCCTGATGTCGCCCTCGCCGTATCTGAGAGCGTTGGTGACCAGCTCGCTGACCAGCAGTTCCGCCGTGTCGCAGAGCCGCTCCAGGTCCCAGGAGCGCAGCTGTTCGCAGGCCAGTTCGCGGGCGCGGCCCACCGACTTGGGGTCGCGCGGCAGCGTCCAGTCGCCGACGTGCTCGGCGGGAAGGCCCTCGACGCGCGCCATCAGGAGCGCGATGTCGTCCTCCCCGTGGTGGGTGTCGAGGGTGTTCAGGACGTGGTCGCAGACGTCCTCCAGGGCCGGTGGGGCGTCGCTGAGGGCGCGTACGAACGCGTTCAGACCCTCGTCGAGCGGATGGTGGCGGGATTCGACCAGGCCGTCGGTGTAGAGCGCGAGCAGGGCGCCCTCGGGGAGTTCGACCTCGACGTCCTCGAAGGGCTCGCCGCCGACGCCGAGCGGCATGCCGGGGGGCACGTCGAGCATGAGCGCGGGCTCGCCCGGCTCGACGAGCACGGGCGGCAGATGGCCCGCGTTGGCGAAGGTGCAGCGTCGCGTGACGGCGTCGTAGACCGCGTAGACGCAGGTGGCGAGGTACACCTCGCTGAGGTCCGCGTCGGCGGCCTTGCGGGCCGCGCGGGTGGCCTGCTGGGGTCCCGCGGGGTTGCCGAGGCCGCGGGCGATCTCGTCGAGCGCGGAGAGGACGTCCGCGGGCTCCAGGTCGAGCAGCGCCAGGGTGCGTACGGCGGTGCGCAGTTCGCCCATCGCGACGGCGGCGCGCAGGCCGCGGCCCATGACGTCGCCGACGACCAGGGCGGTGCGGTGGCCCGGGAGTTCGATGACGTCGAACCAGTCGCCGCCGACCTCGGTGGCCGCGTTGCCCGGCAGATAGCGGCAGGCGATGTCGAGTCCGGACGCCTCGGGGTCGCCGGGCGGCAGCAGGGAGCGTTGCAGTATCAGCGCGCGCTCGTGTTCCCTGCGGTACAGCCGGGCGTTGTCGATGCAGACGGCGGCACGCGCGGCCAGTTCGACGGCGAGGGCCCGGTCGCGCTCCCCGAAGGGTTCGCTGCCCTTCGTACGGGAGAACTGGGCGAGGCCGACCACGGTGTCGTGCGCGACCATCGGCACGGCGAGCGTCGACTGGATGAGGCCGCCGGTGAGGCGGCTCGCGGACTCGTCGTCCCCCGCCGTGAGCAACCGGGGCCTGGCGGTGCGCAGCGCATCGGCGCAGGGCGACGTGAAGGCGTAGCGGTGCACGGCGCCGACGTCCACGGGCCCGGTGCCCGCCGGAAACGGAGCGTCCGCCACGGCGCTCGCGAAGGCGACCCTGCGCAGCTCGGCGCTGCCGTCGGCGAGGCCGGGCGGTGTCTCGTCGCCGTCGAGGAGCCCCTGGTAGAGGTCGACGGAGGCCAGATCGCAGAAGCCGGGGACGGCGACGTCGAGGAGTTCCCTCGCGGTCGTCTCCAGGTCCAGCGAGTTGCCGATGCGGGCGCCGGCCTCGTTCAGGAGTGCGAGGTTGCGGCGGGCGTGGGCGGCTTCGCGGGCCGCGGCGTGCCGCCGGGTGACGTCGGTGCCGAGGCCCGCGACGCCGATGGGGCGGCCCGAACCGCTGTGCACGCGGTAGAGGTTGATCGACCAGTGCCTGCGGTCGGCGCTGCCGGGCGTGGGGCCCACGATCTGCATGTCCGTGACGGCGTCGCCGGTCTCCAGGACCCGCTTGAGCGCGGCGGCCATGCGGTCGGCCTCGTGGCGCGGCAGGTAGTCGTGCACGGTACGGCCGCGCTGGTCCTCGGCGCCGCCGCCGAAGACCTCGACGAAGCGGCGGTTGGCGCGCTGCACCTTCAGGTCGGTGCCGAACAGCAGGAAGCCGAACGGAGATTGGCCGAAAATGGCCTGCGAGGCCGCGAGGTCCGTCTCGATCTGCCGGAGCGCCCGGACGTCGACGACGATGCAGACCGCGGCCCGCTCGCCGTCCTCCGTCTCGGTCGGCATCACGTAGACCTCGGCGACGCCTTCCGTGCCGCCGCCGTCGATCTCGCCGCCCTCGGGCAAGCGGAAGGGGACGACGCCCGTCCACTCGCGCCCGTCGAGAATCTCCGCCATCTTGCGGTGACCGCCCGCGCGCAGCTCGGGCGGCACGAAGGCCTCGATCGGGTCCTTGCCCACGGCGTCCCGCGCGGCCACGCCGAACAGCCGCTCGGCGCGCACGCTCCACTGGTCGACCAGGCCGTCGGCGCCGATCGAGAACGAGGCGACCTTGATGTGGTCGTAGATCGAGCCGGGTGGATTGCGCTGCCAGGTCTCGTCGCCCGGCGGCGTCGCCACGGGCCCCTCGGCCCCGGCATCGCCCGGCTCCTCGGTCATGCCGTCGCCGGCACCCTCGGCAGTCGCGTCGCCCGACGGGCCACTCGGCTCCGTCGTCTTCGCTGGTATCTCGCTCACGCGAACCGTCCCCTCCAGCTCACCGCGTCCGGCACCGGTCACCGCATGCGGCTGACCGCAGTATCCAGCACTACGGCAACGCGCCACACGGCGTTCACGATCACAGCACGGACTCGACTCTTTTTGGCCCGTGCCGCTCTTGTGCCCGACGCCCATCGCACACTGCCAGTCTTCTAACCCGGCAGCGCCAGCTCGAACCACACCGTCTTTCCCGTCCGGCCCGTACGGCCCGGCCGTGTGCCCCAGCTCCTGGCCGAGCGGGCCACCAGCTGAAGGCCACGACCGCCCTCGTCATCGGGCCCCGCGGTCCGCTCAAGGGGCGGGTCGGGGAGCGGATCGGACACCTCCACACGCAGCGTGCCCATGGGGTCCACGGGGCGTACGAGACGTACGCCGATGGGCCCCGACGCGTAGCGCAGCGAATTGGTCACCAACTCGCTCACGAGCAACACGGTGACGTCACCGAGCTGCGCGAGGCCCCATTCACCGAGCTGTTCGCGGACGACGGCACGGGCGGTGCGGACGGCGCCGGGGTCCGCGGGAAAGTCCCATTCGGCGCAGTCGCCTTCAGTGTCGATCACGCCGAATCACTTCCAGACCAGATGCGGAACCTGTCCGGTTTCATGGGGTTAATGGGCACATACCCGATATCCCGGCAGGATTACCGCTTACCTGGGCGCACTGTGGCACGAACGGCGTAGGCGGAGTCAGTGTCCGGCGCCCGGCAGCGCGAGCGCCGCCGTCACCGCCGGTACGTCGGCGGCCAGCCAGTCGACCGACCAGACCTCGTCCGGCGTCAGCCAGCGCAGCGCGTCGTGGTCCTCCAGGGGCTTCGGCTCGCCCGAGACCAGACGGGCCTTCCACACCCGCAGCGCGTACCCCTTGGGCAGCGGCCACTGTCCGGGCACCCGCTCCAGGGGTACGGCCTCGACGCCCAGCTCCTCGCGGAGCTCGCGCACGAGTGCGTCCTCGCAGCGCTCGCCGGTCTCCACCTTCCCGCCGGGCAGCTCCCAGCCGCCCGCCAGTTCCGGCGGGGCGGAGCGGCGTGCGGCGAGCAGGCGGTTGTCGTCGTCGTACAGGGCGGCGCCTACGACGATGCGTTCGTTCATGTCTCGTGAGCGTAGACGCTGCGCTGTGCTTGGGCGTTCCCGTGGTCCGGGTGGTCCGGGGCCCCCAGCCCGTCCGGGGTCGCCCGTCCCCGTCCGGGGTGGTTCGGGTGGTCTCTTTGCCTGCGCGTTCGCTGTGGCTGGGCGCGCAGTTCCCCGCGCCCCTGACGGGGCCCCTCAGGGCCCCGGATTCAGCGGCCGCTGCCGTTCGGGCTCAGTTTTTCGATCCAGTACAGCTGTTTGTGGCCGCGGTCGTCGAGGCTGTCCGCGATCTTCTGTGCCTCGGCCTTCGTCGCGTACCTGCCCACGCGGTAGCGGTTGCCGTTGTCGTCCTGACGTATCACGAGCCAGGGCAGCAGAACCGTCCCGTCGTTCATCGCGCCCCTCCGCTCGCCGCCCCCGGCGCGCCCCACGCCTCGATCAGTAAGGAAACCGCAATCCGCATATGCCCGAGCCTACGCCCGACCTTTACTCAGCGGATACGAGTTTGCACAAAGAGATACGCAGGAGGTGCGCAATCGGCCAACGGGCGCCCGGAGGCGGGGGCGCATCGCGCGGATGCGCCCCCGGCCGGTCCACGACGGCGGCCGGACGGACGGCCGTGAACGAGGCGTGGACGAGGGACGTGGGGGCCGAGGCGAAAGAGCCGAAAGCCGCCCTACCGGGTCGCCGGGGCGGGGCTCAGCAGTCCGGGGCGGGCCGGTGCGGGGCAGCGTGCGCCGGGGTCATTTGACCGGCAGGTGGTACGCGATCCGGTAGCGGTCGGCGGGCACCACGACGTCGGCGGTCTCGACCGGGCGGCCCGATGCGTAGTACGTCCGCTGGACGACGATGACGACATGGCCGGGGACGCCGCCGAGCGCGGTGAGCTCCTCGGCGAGGCCGGGGCGGGCGCCGACCTCCTCCGCCACGTTGTCCACGACCACGTCGATGGCGGCCATCCGCTCCACCACCCCGCAGCCGCCGAGCGGGCCCTCCTCGGGAAGCATCACGGGGGTGCGGCCGGTGACGGCGAGCGGCTCCCAGGAGGTGGAGAGCATCATCGCCTCGCCCGCGTCCCGGAACACGTACCGGGTGCACATCACGCGGTCGCCCGCGCGGATGCCGAGCCGCTCGGCGATCACGGCGCTGGCCTCCGCCTGCTCGCTGCGGGACTCCCAGGTGCCGCGCGCGCCGTCGGCCGCCTGCTCCTGGCGGAAGGGCGTGGAGCCGCCGGACAGGGCGCGGTACCCGGTGCGGGCGATCTTGCGCGGGACGGGTCGCTCGCGCACATAGGTCCCCGAACCGGAGCGGCCCTCGACGAGCCCCTCGGCCATCAGGACCTTCCGGGCCTCGAGGGCGACCGTGTCCGAAACTCCGTACTCCTCGCGGATCCTGGCTTGCGAGGGGAGCCGGGTGTGCGGCGGCAGCGAACCGTCGGCGATCTTCTTGCGGAGATCACCCGCGACACGCAGATACGCCGGCTGCTCACCGAAAGTCACTGGCCACTCCCATCAGGTTGACAGACAGCAACAGCCTGGCAACCGTGGGTTGTTGGGTGCAACCCAAGGCCAAGGAATCACCCGAAGTGATGATTTCTCTCCCCGCAGGTCTTTACGCAGGGCCTTTCCCCGGATATAGCGATCGCTCAAGCGTGGTGAGGAAACGTTCGGTCGCCGCGCGGGCGATCTGGCTGCCCCAGCCGCCCCAGTTCACGTCGAAACAGTGATCGGCCCACGGAAGTTCGACGTACGTCGCCGGGGCCCCCGCCCCCTTCAAACGCCGTGCGAGCTCGCGCGCCTGGCCGACCGGAACCGCGCGGTCCGCACTTCCGTGCAACAACAGTGTCGGCGGCACATCGCTCCTGACCAGGCGCGCGGGCGACCCGAGCCGGTAGCGGGCGGGCACGGCTGCGGCCGAACCGCCCATCAGGCGCGGCATCATGGGGTCGCGGCGCAGCACGGTCCCGGCGATCAGGCGCCGCATGTCGGTGGGCCCGTAGAGCGAGATCACCCCGGCCACGGAGCTGTCACGCACCGCGCAGGAGGCCGGGACCCGGCCGTCACCCTCCGTATAGGCGGCCGAGAGCGCGAGGTTGCCGCCGGCCGAACTGCCCGCCAGGAGAAGGCGGTCGGGGTCGATGCCGTACACGCGCGCGTGCCGCCGCACCCAGCCCACCGCGCACTTCACGTCGGCGATCTGGTCGAGCTGGGTGGCCCGGGGCGCGAGGCGGTAGTCGACGTCGAAGACGGACCACCCGCGCGCGTTGAACCACCTGTTCCACTCGGGGGTCTGGCTGCGGTGCCCCTTGTTCCAGCCGCCGCCGTGCACCCACACGACGGCCGGGTGCCGCACCGCGTGCCGCTTGGGCAGCGCCCACAGGTCGAGCTTCAGCTTCTGCTTGCGCCGGGCGCCGTGCCCGTCGCCCACGCGCGCGTACGTGACGGAACGCCCCCGGGCAGGCACCTTCGCGTAGTTGACGCCGTCGAAGTAGCGTGCAGCGCCGAGGTGTTGACCCGCCCGCTCGGCCGCGCCCAGAGCCGCGGCGTACGGCATCACGCCGTACACCAGGGCGGCGAAGGAGGCGAGCGCGGCGAGCCCCGCGCACCAGGGGTGGCGCCGTCCGGCGGCCGCCGCGGCCACGAGGCCGAGCAGCCCCGGCGGCACGAGCAGCAGCCCCCAGGAGGTGACGGCGGCCGCGACGAGCACCAGGAGCGGGACGCGGGGCAGCGGAGCGGCGACGAGCACGGCGAGCGCGGTGTTCAGGAGTCCGGCGGAGAGGAGCAGGGCCCGTGCCGCGGCGGGCGGCGGCTTGACGGACGTCACGCCGAAGAAATATCACAGAAGCGGACAAAAAGCCCTCAGGACGGACGCCCTGGGCACCATCCGCGCCGCGCGCCCCTCCTGAGACAGCCGCCGCTCAGACCTCGGCGCTGTCGCCGCCGTCCGCCCCGTCGTCCGGGCGCCCACTGGTGCCACCACCGGTACCGCCGCCCGTGCCGTCCCCCGTACCGTCGCCCCGCAACGACCCCTCCAGGGAACGCGACTCGTCCACCGCGGCGTACAGGCAGGTGATGTGCCGGTTGCCGGAGCGCCAGGTCGCGCGGTCCGGGACGAAGAAGACGACCTCGGCGGAGCTCAGATCGGCCGACGAGCCCTTCGAGTACGAGGTCGCGTACGCCGTGCACCTGCGCTCGGCGAGGCGCTGGACCGCGGCGTCACCGGGGAAGCTGTCGTTGTTGACGCGGAACGACGCGAAGACCTCGGCGTCGTGCGGCCTGGCGCAGGGCACCTCGTCGATCTCGTACTCGTACGTGGTGCTGCCGAGATCGCTGTCGGGGACGTTGAAGCAGCCGCCCTTGCCGACGGGGAAGGTGGCGCTGCGGGACTCGCGCGCGGCCTCCCTGAAGCCGTCCACGAAGTCGCGGGCCGTGCCCGTGGTGACGGCGAGCACGAGCAGCACGGCGCCGAGCGCGGAGAGGATGCTTCCCGCGATCGCCAGGCCCTTGCCGCGCTCGCCCTTCTTCTTGATCTGCGAGAGGCCGACGAGCCCGAGGATCAGACCGACGCCGGGTATGCAGCACAGGATGCCGAGGACCAGCGAGGCGATCGCGAAGCCGTTCACGGGCGGGCGGGAGTACGGCGAGTACGGCCCCGGCCACTGCTGGTACGGGGGCTGCCCGTACCCGTACGGGGGCTGCCCGTTCTGGTACGGGGCCTGTCCGTGCGGGCCCTGCGGCCCCGGGTAGGGCGGGTAAGGACCGGGCGGCGGCGGTGTGTCCACGGGGCCATGCTCCTGAGGTGGGCGTTGCGAAGAGCTTGGCGCATCGTAGTCGGGAGCGGGGGCGAAAGGGCAATGGAGCCGCAAATCCCGCTATCTCGGGCACTTTGCCCGCGTACGACCCCGAGCTCCCGGCCGCCGCACGGACCCCGCCACCCGGCCCCGCACACCCGCCGCCCGGACACCCCTCACCCCCGGAGCGGCCCTGGTCGGCGACGACCTGGACCACCCCGGGGGCGGGAGCGTGCGCACCGCGCCGGCCCCGGTCAGGGCCTGCGGGGCTTACGGCCTAGAACTGCAGACCCCAGGAGTCGATCTTCCCGGTGTCCTGCGCCGCGTTGTCGCTGACCCGCAGCTTCCACGTGCCGTTGGCCACCTCGGAGGAGGCGTTCACGGTGTACGTGGTGTTGATGTTGTCCGAACTGCCGCCGGTTCCATAGCCCTTGAGCGTGTACGCCGTGCCGTCCGGCGCGATCAGCTGGACCTGGAGGTCGCCGATGTAGGTGTGCTGGATGACGACGGGGACGGCCAGGGACGCGGGCGCGTTGCCCGTGACGCCGCTGACGGTGATCGGCGACTCGGCCGTGGCGTTGTCGTTGATCGCGTAGTCGTCGGGGTTGCTGAACGTCTTGCCGGGCGGGTTCGTGGTGCCGCCGGTGACGTTCAGGAGGCGGTTGGGCGAGCCGGAGCCGGGGCTGCCGACGACGCCGGTCGACGCGGCGCTGACCAGGCCCGCGGAGACCTGCGCCGGGGTCGACGTGGGGTTCTGGCCCAGATAGATCGCGGCCGCGCCCGCGACGTGCGGGGAGGCCATCGACGTACCGGAGATGGTGTTGGTCGCCGTGTCGTTGGTGTTCCACGTCGAGGTGATCGAGGAGCCGGGCGCGAAGATGTCGAGGATGCTGCCGTAGTTCGAGTAGCTCGCCCTGGCGTCGGTGCTGGTCGTGGCGCCGACGGTGATGGCCTCCGCCACGCGCGCGGGCGACTTGGTGGACGCGTCGGTCGACTCGTTGCCCGCCGCGACCGCGTAGGTGATGCCGGACGCGATGGAGTTGCGTACGGCCGTGTCGAGCGCGCTGTCGGCGCCGCCGCCGAGCGACATGTTGGCGACGGCGGGCTTGACCGCGTTCTTGGTCACCCAGTCGATGCCCGCGACGACCTGCGCCGTGGTGCCCGAGCCCTGGTTGTTGAGGACGCGGACGCCGACGATCTTGGCCTTCTTGGCGACGCCGTGCAGGGTGCCCGCCACCGTGCCCGCGACGTGCGTGCCGTGGCCGTGGCCGTCCTGCGCGGTGTTGTCGTTGTCGATGGCGTCGTAGCCGTAGGAGGCGCGGCCGCCGAAGTCGGTGTGGCTGATGCGGACACCGGTGTCGATGATGTACGCCGTGACGCCCTCGCCCGCGGAGTCCGGGTAGGTGTACTTCTGGTCCAGCGGCAGGTTCTTCTGGTCGATGCGGTCCAGACCCCAGGACGGCGGGTTGTTCTGGGTCGCGGTGGCAGTGAACGTCCGGTTCTGCACGACGGCGTCGACGGCCGGGTCGGCGGCGAACTTCTTCGCCTCGGACTCGGTGAGCTCGACCGCGTAGCCGTTGAGGGCCTTGTCGTAGGTGCGCTCGATCGTGGCGCCGTACTCCTTGGCGAGGGCCTTGCCCTCGGCGGAGCGGGCCTTGGGCGCGTCCTTGTCGAGGCTCACGATGTAGCTGTTCTTGATCGTGCCGGGCAGACCGGCGTTCTCGATCGTGCCCTCCGCACGGTCCGGCTGAGCGGTCGCCGGAAGGGCGGAGACGACGCCGAGGGCGAGGGCCGCGACCGCTGTCGCGCTGATCCCGGCCAGTCTTCGGCGGGTATGACGCATCACTGCCATCTGAGGGGTCCTCCTCAATAGGTGGTGCGCTGGTGGGGGTTGGGTGCCGTTGGTGCCCACACTCGCGGAAGCATCAGACAGGAACATGTCAAGACGACTTGCCGTTCCTTGCCTCCGTCGGGACGAAAGATTGGCGGATCCATAGGAATCCCACAAGGGTCAGGTTCGGACGTAACACGCCTGCCACGCACCCGACATGACGCATCGTCATCAACTGCCACAAGGGGGACCGACCGGTGGATCACGGCGGACGGGGCGGGGCGTCGCGGGGCGGGTTCTCGGCCAGGCTCCTCGGCCAGGCCGGGCCGGTGGCGGCGGTGCGGAGGGGGCGGGCGGGGGTGGGTGCAAGGTGGGCGTGGAGAGGCCGCGGAGTGATGGGCGCGAACGCTCCGGCGGCCCGCCGCCGAGTACGGGGTGGGACCGCCGCCCGGCAGCCTCGGAGGGAGCGCTCATGACACCGGACGAACGGGCGGGACCCGTCAGCGACGAAGCCCCGCTGTCCCGCGCCACACGGGACGCGACGGCCCTCGAACCGCTGGTGGTACGCCACTCGGCGGCGCTGCACGGGTACTTCGCCCGGCGCGCGCCCGGCGCCGCGGACGATCTGCTGGCCGAGGCGTGGCTCCAGGCGTACGCCGCGCGGCGCGGGTTCGACGCGGCGCGCGGGCCCGCGCGGGCCTGGCTCCTCGGCGTGGCCAGAAACGTGCTGTCGGCGCACTGGCGGCAGACGGCGCGCCCACGCCCGGGGTTTCCGGCGGGCGCGGGCGCCACCAGAGGCGCTCCAGGGGCCGCGTCGGCCAGACGCCCCCCGGCGCGCACCTCACCCCCACGCGCTCACGCACCACCCGTCCGCAGGACGGCCCCGGCGCGGCATGCCGTGTCCGGGCCGTCCCACAGCGCATCGTCAGCCCGTGCAGCCACACCTCGCCACCGCGCTCCTGACCGCCGCCCTGACCCTGATCAGCACCGGCACCCCCACAGCCGTAGCGGACGCCCCCGCCCCCACCCCCCATCCCGAGTCACGCTGCGGCGGCCCCCCGGGCGACCCGGCCTGGACGCCGACCGCCACCCGGCGCGGCCCCGCGAAAGGTGCCTACAACCCGTACGTCGGCAACGGCTACCTGGGGGTACGCGTGCCGCCCGCCGGTAGCGGCTACAGCCCGCCCGACCCGGGCGACAAGGACGAAAAGACCGGCTGGCCCCTCTACACCCCGCGCTACGACGGCGCGTTCGCGGCGGGCCTGTACGCGCGCGGCCCCGAGAACACCGCGGGGCGCGAGGCCATCGCCGCGCTCCCCCACTGGACCGCCCTCGACGTCACCGTCGGCAGCGAGACCTACGGGCCGCGCAGCCGAGTCTCCGGCTACCGGCAGACCCTGAACCTGCGCTGCGGCCTCGTCCGCACCTCGCTGACCTGGACCACGTCCGACGGGCGCCGCACCGACCTGACGTACGACGTCCTGGCGGCCCGCGACCGGGCGCACACCGGCGCCGTACGGCTGCGCCTCACCCCGCACTGGACCGGCACCGCCACCGTCACCGACCGCGTCGACGGGCGCGGCGCGAGGCGGATCGCGCAGACCGGCGGCGGGCCGCGCGGCAAGAAGACGATGGACGTGACCTTCCGCACCGACGGCACCCGCACGGACGGCGCCGTCACCTCCACCCTCAAGGCGCCAGGCGTGACCCACGAGGCGGGCCGCGCACGGGAGTTGAGCAACAGCCAGTCGGCCGACTTCCGCGTCCAGGACGGCGGGACGTACGACATCGCCAAGTACGTCGGCGTCGACACCGCCCTCACCTCGCGCACGCCGCGCGCCGCCGCGCAGAGCGCCTCGCGCCGGGCCGCCGCGCTCGGCTGGGACGCGCTCCTCGCCTCGCACACGGCGGCCTGGCGTCGGCTCTGGGCATCCGACATCGAGATCCCCGGACACCGCGACCTCCAACTCTGGGCGCGTACTGCGCAGTACGGACTTCTCTCATCTACCCGCGCGGGCTCCCGCGACAGCATCGCGCCCACTGGTCTGACCAGCGACAACTACGCGGGCATGATCTTCTGGGACGCCGAGACCTGGATGTTCCCCGCACTGCTGGCGACCCGCCCCGAGCTCGCCGAACCGGTCCTCTCCTACCGCCACTTCACCGCGGATGCGGCCCGCGAGAACGCACGGAAGACCTCCGTGAAGGGCCTGTTCTATCCGTGGACCAGCGCGAGCCGGGGCGCCCTGTGGTCGGAGTGCCAGAGCTGGTACCCGCCGCACTGCGTCCAACAGAACCACCTCCAGGGCGACATCGCGCTCGCCGCCTGGCAGTACTACCTCGCGACGGGCGACCGCGCCTGGCTGCGCGAGCGCGGCGGACCACTCCTGAAGGGCATCGCCGAATACTGGATGTCGCGCACCACCCTTAACAGGGACGGGAGTTACTCCATCCAGAACGTCGCGGGACCCGACGAGTACAGCAACGGCGTCACCGACGGCGTCTACACCAACGCCGTCGCCGCGACCTCCCTGCGCGCGGCCGCCCGCGCCGCCCGCGCCCTCGGCCATCGGCCCCCCGAGGCATGGACGCGGACCGCCGGCAGGATCCGCATCCCGTACGACAAGAAGCGCAAGATCTATCTCCAGTACGCCGGTTACGCCGGGTCGACCATCAAGCAGGCCGACACCGTCCTGCTGACCTACCCCCTGGACTGGCCCATGCCGAAGGGCGCGGCGGCCGCCACGCTCGACCACTACAGCGCCCGCACCGACCCGGACGGACCGGCGATGACGGACTCCGTGCACGCGATCGACGCGGCGGCGATCGGTGAGCCCGGCTGCTCGGCGTACACCTACCTCCAGCGGTCCGTACGCCCCTTCATGCGCGGCCCGTTCGCGCTCTTCTCGGAGGCGCGCGGCACGAAGGCGGGCGCGGGCGACGCGCTCGCCGGTTCGCCCGCACAGGACTTCCTCACCGGCAAGGGCGGCTTCCTCCAGGTGTTCACGCACGGCCTGACGGGCCTGCGGCTGCGCGAGGACGACGCGCTGCACCTGGACCCGACGCTGCCGCCGCAGCTCGCCGAGGGCGTGACGCTGCGCGGGATGCGGTGGCGCGCCCGGACGTACGACATCGCGATCGGCCCCAAGAGGACGACGGTCAGGCTGACTTCAGGATCCCCCTTCCGCGTCGAGTCACCGCGCGACGGCACACTCACCGTCACCACCAACGCCCCCGCCACACTCAAGACCCGCCGCCCCGACCTGACCCCGACGACCAACGCGGCACGCTGCCGCCCGGCGACGGCCACCTCCGAGGACCCCGGTCTCTACGCGGCCGCGGCGGTGGACGGCAACCCGGCCACGACCTGGTCGCCGACGGCGCGGAACGCGTCCCTGACCGTCGACCTCGGCCGCCCGGCCCGTCTCGGCGCGATCACCCCCGACTGGGCGGTGCGGCCGGCGAGTCACCGAGTGGAGGCGTCGAGGAACGGCGACACCTGGCACGCCCCCGACGCGACGCCGGTCCGCTACGTACGGATCACGGTCGGCGCAGTCCAAACGCCGCCGTCTCTAAGGGAGTTGAAGGCAATCCGTCACCCTTAGAACTGTCATCACTCAGGAAGCCGCGGTCGGCGCCGTCCGTGCCCGGTCGCGGCTTCGTAGGCGGCACCCACTTCCAGGACGGCACGGTCGGCACGTGAGGGGCCGACGATCTGCAGCCCGACGGGAAGCCCGTCGGGCGTGAACCCGGCGGGCACGGAGAGCGCGGGCGTGGCGGGGACGGAGAAGAGGTAGGCCGAGCGCATCCAGTCGATGTAGGTGTGCTGCGGCTGCCCGTCGACGACGACCGGATACTCCAACTCGACGGGAAACGGCGCCACTTGACTCACCGGGGCGAGCAGCACGTCATACCGCTCGAAGAAGCGGGCCACGGCCAGATGGATGCGGGTGCGCTCGGTGGTGGCGCGGGCGAGGTCGGCGCCGGTGAGCTTGCGCCCCTCCTCGATGTTCCAGACGAGGCTGGGCTTGAGGGCGCCGGGTGACGCCTCCAGGAACACCCCGAGCGACTGCTCGAAGGACTGCGCGCGCAACGTACGGAAGACCTCGTCGGCCCCGTCGAGGTCGGGGCAGTCCTCTTCGACGTGACACCCCAACTCCGCGAAAAACTTGACCTGTTCACCGATCACGGCACGCACATCGGGATCGACGGGCACCCTCCCGCCGAGATCGGGCGCCCAGGCGACCCGCAGCCCCCGGAGATCACGCTCAAGGGGCGCCCGGAACGTCTCGCCCGGCGTCTCCAAGGAGAGCGGACACCGCGGATCGGGCCCGGCCATCACCGAGAGCAGCAGCGCGACGTCGCCGACCGTGCGGCCCATCGGCCCCGCGACGGTCAGGCTCCCCCACACGTCGAGGGCCGGATAGGACGGCACGCGCCCCGGCGTCGTACGCAGCCCGACGACATTGCAGAAGGAGGCCGGATTGCGCAGCGACCCGCCCATGTCACTGCCGTCGGCGATCGGCTGAAGCCCGGCGGCGAGCGCGGCGGCCGCACCTCCACTACTACCGCCGGCACTGCGGTCGAGCCCGTACGGATTGTGGGTGGCGCCGAAGACGGGATTGAAGGTGTGCGAACCGGCGGCGAATTCAGGGATGTTGGTCTTCCCCATACGGATTGCCCCTGCCGACTCGATCCTCTGGACGAGGAGTTCATCCTCATCGGGCACGAAGTCGGCGAGCAGCGGCGACCCTTGCGTGGTCCGCATCCCCCGGGTGAGATGGGTGTCCTTGAAGGCGATGGGAAGCCCGCACAGGGGCCCCGGCTCGGCCCCGCAGGCGATCCGCTCATCGGCCGCCGAGGCTGCGGCGATCGCCCCTTCCGCATCGAGCGTGACGATGGCGTTCACGACGGGATTGACCCGCTCGATCCGCTCCAGATGAGCAACCACCACCTCCCGCACGGAGACCTCCCGCCGCCGAACGAGACGTACGAGCTCGGTGGCGTCCAGCAGGCAGATGTCCATGCGGGGAGTCTGCCCGCGGGGCGGGGGGTGGTGGGGCTGATATCGGCCTTCTACGGGGGCGGGGCTGACGGGTCGGGGACGGCTCGCCAACGGGCATAGAGCTGGACCCCTCGTGAGGTTCAGCTCCATGCGGGAGCTAAGTGGTTACACGTTGAACCGGAACTCCACCACATCCCCGTCCTGCATCACATACTCCTTGCCCTCCATCCGCGCCTTCCCCGCCGACCGAGCGTCAGCGACGGAGCCCGTCTCGACCAGGTCCTCGAAGGAGATGACCTCGGCCTTGATGAAGCCCTTCTGGAAGTCCGTGTGGATGACGCCGGCCGCCTCGGGGGCCGTGGCGCCCTGCTTGATCGTCCAGGCGCGGGACTCCTTGGGGCCTGCCGTGAGGTAGGTCTGGAGGCCGAGGGTGCGGAAGCCTACGTGGGCCAGGGTGGCGAGGCCGGGCTCTTCCTGGCCGACGGACTGGAGGAGTTCGAGTGCCTCCTCGTCGTCGAGCTCGGCGAGGTCCTGCTCCAGCTTGGCGTTGAGGAAGATCGCCTCCGCGGGGGCGACCAGCGCGCTCTGCTCCGCCTTGAAGGCGTCGTCCGTCAGCTCGTCCTCGTCGACGTTGAAGACGTAGAGGAAGGGCTTGGTGGTGAGGAGGTGCAGGTCGTGGAGGAGCTCCTCCTTGCCCGAGCCCTGGACGATGCCCTGGGAGAAGAGCGTGTCGCCCTTTTCCAGGATCTCCTTGGCCGCCTCGACCGCTGCCACCTTCGGAGCGATGTCCTTCTTGATGCGCGACTCCTTCTGGAGGCGCGGCAGGACCTTCTCGATGGTCTGGAGGTCGGCGAGGATCAGCTCGGTGTTGATCGTCTCGATGTCGTCCTTGGGCGAGACCTTGCCGTCGACGTGGACGACGTTCTCGTCCTTGAAGGCGCGGATGACCTGGCAGATCGCGTCCGACTCGCGGATGTTCGCGAGGAACTTGTTGCCGAGGCCCTCGCCCTCGCTCGCGCCCCGCACGATGCCCGCGATGTCGACGAAGTCGACCGTGGCGGGAAGGATCTTCTGCGAGGAGAAGATCTCGGCCAGCTTCGTCAGGCGGGGGTCGGGGACGCCGACCACGCCCACGTTCGGCTCGATCGTCGCGAACGGGTAGTTGGCCGCAAGGACGTCGTTCTTGGTCAGGGCGTTGAACAGGGTCGACTTGCCGACATTGGGCAGACCGACGATTCCGATCGTGAGCGACACGTTGCGACTTCCCGTACGTGAGGTGAGGTCTTGGGGTGGGCGGCCCTGAGGGCCGCAGCGACCTCGGGGCGATCCCCCAGTCTACGGCGTGCGGGCCCGGCCCCCGTCTCCTAACCGGCTACGTATCGAACGCATGGCCAAGCTCGGCCAAAGCGCGTGTCCCGCGCACGATTCCGCCCGGGGGCCGACCTAGGTTGGTCCGGTGGAGCAACACAGGACGCGTCCCCCTCAGTCCGCCCCGAAGGCCACCCCCAAGGCCCGGCAGCGGCGCACCGCGCCGTTGCCTCCGCAAGGCGGCCCCGCCGCCGACCGGTCCGCCGGGTCCGCGACCGTCTACCGGGCCTCGGCACGTCCCCGCAGGACCGTCCCGCCGTTCGTCCTCGCGCTGAGCAGGATGCCCGTGTACCGGGCGCTGCGCCGGGTGCCGAACCCCCGGCTCACCGGTCTTGGCAGCGGGCTCTTCTGCTCGGCGGTGATGTTCCTGCTCGCCTGCCTGATCTGGCTGCTGATCGGTGAGTCCGCCGTCACGTACGGCGTGCTCTTCCTGCCGGTGGCCGCGCTCACCGCGCTGTGGGTGCGCCCCGCCGACCTGGTCACCGCGCCGGTCGCGGTGCCGATCGCCTTCGCCACGGGGATCGTGCCGATCTCCGGGGGCACGGGCGGGTTCGGCGGGCACTTCATGGGGCTCGTGACCTCGCTCGCGCTGCACGCGGGCTGGCTGTACGGCGGCACGCTCGTCGCCGGGCTCATCGTGACCGTACGCAAGGTCAGGCTGATGGCGCAGCGCCGGCAGGCCCGTCCCGCGGGCGGCCCCGCAGGGGGTCACGCGGGTGGTCCCACAGGCGGGACCACGGGCGGGACCACGGGCGGGACCACGCGCGGCGGGAAGCGGCTGTCCGCCTCCTGACGCCCCGCGACCGGCGCGCCCCGGGACCGGCGCGCCCCGGGACCGGCGCGCCCCGGGACCGGCACACCCCGGGACCGGCACGCCCCTGGGACCGGCGCAGCCCCGGGTCCGCCACAGCGGAGCGTTACGCCTTGCCCGCCGCCGCCATCGCCGCCCCCACGATCCCCGCGTTGTTCTGCAACTGCGCGGGAACGATCTCCGCGCTGATGCCCTCGATCAGCGGCAGGAACTTGTGCGCCTTGCGGCTCACGCCGCCGCCGATGATGAACAGCTCGGGCGAGAACAGCATCTCCACGTGCGCCAGGTACTTCTGGACACGCCTGGCCCAGTGCTCCCAGCTCAGGTCCTCGTCCTCGCGGGCCTTGGAGGAGGCCCGCTTCTCCGCGTCGTGGCCGTGCAGTTCCAGATGGCCGAGCTCCGTGTTCGGCACCAGGCGGCCGTTGGTGAACAGCGCGCTGCCGATGCCCGTGCCGAAGGTGAGCAGGATGACCGTGCCGGTGCGGCCGGCGCCCGCGCCGAAGTGCATCTCGGCGACGCCCGCCGCGTCCGCGTCGTTCAGGACGGTGACGGGGACGCCGCCGAGCCGGTCGGAGAGCAGCGCCCTGATGTCCGTACCGATCCAGCTCTTGTCGACGTTGGCCGCCGTGCGCGCCGTGCCGTCCGTGATCACGCCGGGGAAGGTCGCGCCGACCGGGCCCGTCCAGTCGAAGTGCCCGACGACCTCGCCGACGCCCCCGACCACCGCGTCCGGCGTCGCCGGATGCGGGGTCAGTACCTTGTGCCGTTCCTGAGCAAGGTCTCCGCGGTCCAGGTCCACGGGAGCGCCCTTGATCCCGGATCCGCCGATGTCCACACCGAAGATCTGCATGGACTCCACGTTACGGGGCGGTCACCGCGGTGACAGCTCGACCGGTCGGCGCTGTCAGCGCTGGGACAGCTCGGCCGCCTCGGCGCGCAGGTCCCTGCGGAGCTCCTTGGGCAGCGAGAAGGTGATCGACTCCTCGGCCGTCTTCACGGTCTCCACGTCGCCGTACCCGCGCTCGGCCAGCCATTCGATGACGCCGTCGACCAGGACGTCGGGCACGGAGGCGCCGGAGGTCAGGCCGACCGTGGTCACGCCCTCCAGCCAGGCCTCGTCGATCTCCTCGGCGTTGTCCACCAGGTGCGAGGCGGGCGTGCCCGCCTCCAGGGCGACCTCGACCATGCGGATCGAGTTCGAGGAGTTCTTGGAGCCGACGACGATGACCAGCTCGGCGTCCTCGGCGAGCTTCTTCACCGCGATCTGACGGTTCTGCGTGGCGTAGCAGATGTCGTCGCTGGGCGGCGAGAGGAGGTTCGGGTACTTGCCCTTGAGGGCGTCGACCGTCTCCATGGTCTCGTCCACGGAGAGGGTGGTCTGGGAGAGCCAGACGACCTTGTCGGGGTCGCGGACCTCGACGTTCGCGACGTCGTCGGGGCCGTCGACCAGGGTGATGTGGTCGGGGGCCTCGCCGGAGGTGCCGATGACCTCCTCGTGGCCCTCGTGCCCGATCAGGAGGATGTCGTAGTCCTCCTTGGCGAACCGGACCGCTTCCTTGTGGACCTTGGTGACCAGCGGGCACGTGGCGTCGATGGTGGCGAGCTTGCGCTCGGCGGCCTCCGCGTGGACGGTCGGGGCGACGCCGTGCGCCGAGAACATCACGATGGAGCCCTCGGGGACCTCCGCCGTCTGGTCGACGAAGATGGCGCCCTTCTTCTCCAGGGTCTGCACCACGTACTTGTTGTGGACGATCTCGTGGCGGACATAGATCGGGGCCCCGTACTGCTCCAGGGCCTTCTCGACGGCGATCACGGCACGGTCGACGCCCGCGCAGTAGCCACGGGGAGCGGCGAGCAGGACACGGCGGGTGCCAGGCGTTGCAGTCATACCCACCATCGTAAGGCCGCGTTCAGCGCGTCAAAGATCGGCTTCTTGGAGACACTGGGGGCCTGCGCTGAGCTACGGAGGCACCATGTCCGGACAGTCCGCCAGTACCGGAGTACCCGCCGGGGGCACCGAACCCGCCGAGGGCGAAGGGCTGCGGCGAAGTCTGGGCTTCCGGGACCTCGTGGTCTACGGCCTGCTCTTCATCGCTCCGATGGCCCCGGTCGGCGTCTTCGGAACGCTCGACGCGAAGTCGCACGGGGCGGTCGCCCTGGTCTATCTGATCGCGACGGTCGCCATGGCGTTCACCGCATTCAGCTACGCGCAGATGGTGAAGGTGGTCCCCCTTGCGGGCTCCGTCTTCGCCTACGCGCGCGTGGGGCTCGGCCAGGGGCCCGGGTTCATCGCCGGGTGGATGGCGATGCTCGACTACCTGCTCATCCCCGCGGTGGCCTATCTCTTCTCCGGGATCGCGATGAACTCGCTGGTCCCCTCGGTGTCCCGGTGGGTGTGGACGGCGCTCGCCGTGCTCATCACCACCGCGCTGAACCTGTGGGGCGTACGGGCGGCGGCGCGGGTCGGCTTCGCGGTCCTCGCGATGGAAGTGGTGGTGCTGCTCGTCTTCGTGGTCGCCGCCGTCGTCGTACTCGTCCAGGACGGGGCCCAGCGGGGCTGGCTCTCGCCGCTGACCGGTGACGGCTCGCAGGGCACGTTCGCGCTCTCCGCGGTGATCGGCGCTGTGTCGATCGCCGTGCTCTCCTATCTGGGCTTCGACGCGATCGCGTCGTTCGCCGAGGAGGTCACGGGCGGCTCGGCGAAGGTCGCCCGCGCGGTGCTGATCTGTCTCGCGCTCGCGGGCTTCCTGTTCATCCTCCAGACGTATCTGGTGGCGCTCATCGAACCGCTGTCGTCGGCCGAGCTCGCGGCGGACCCCGGCAAGCAGGGGACCGCTTTCTACGACGCGTCGGAGGCGGCGGCCGGAGTGTGGCTGTCCAAGCTGGTGGCGGTCAGCAAGGCGATCGGGGCGGCGTTCGCGGCGCTCGCCGGGCAGGCCGCGGCGGGGCGGCTGCTGTTCGCCATGGCGCGGGACCGGAGGCTGCCGAAGGCGCTGTCCAGGACGGACTCGGGGACGCCGCGGGTCGCGCTGCTGTGCGCGGCCGTGGTCACGATGGTCGCGGCGGTCTGGGCGGCCCGGCGGGACGACGGGATGGACCACCTGGTGTCGGTGGTCGACATCGGGGCACTCACGGCGTTCCTGCTGCTGCACGCGAGCGTGGTGGGCTGGTTCGCGATCCGGCAGCGCGACGCGGCCTTCAGCTGGTGGCGGCACATCCTGCTCCCGGTCCTGGGCGCCGCGATCGTGGTGGCCGTCATCTGGGAGGCGTCGGGCTCGGCCCAGGTGGTCGGCGCGGTCTGGCTGGCGGTGGGGCTGGTGGTCCTGTTCGTACAGCGGCGGGGGCGGCGCGTGGTCGCCCCGTAAGGCGTGCGGGGAACCGCGGCCCCGTAAGGGGCGCGGGGAACTGCGCGCTCAGCCAAGGACGACCCGCACCCGGGATCCGACCTCCCGGCAGGGCGTCACCCCGGTGCGGACGCCACAGCGGTGTCATACCCGCCGACTAGGCTCAACGCATGGCTCTCAACACGTCCGCGGACACCCCGCTACCCGTCGGGGAGGTGTCACGCCTCATCGGCGGCTGGATCGACCGGCTCGGCGCCGTCTGGGTCGAGGGACAGATCACGCAGCTGTCCCGCAGGCCCGGCGCCGGCGTGGTCTTCATGACGCTGCGCGACCCGTCACACGACATCTCCGTGAGCGTGACCTGCTACCGACAGGTGTTCGACGCCGTGGCGGACGTCGTCTCCGAGGGCGCCCGCGTCGTGGTGCACGCCAAGCCCGAGTGGTACGCGCCGCGTGGCCAGCTCTCGCTGCGGGCCGCGGAGATAAAGCCCGTCGGCGTCGGTGAACTGCTCGCGCGGATCGAGCAGTTGAAGAAGAGCCTGGCCGCCGAGGGGCTCTTCGCACCCGAGCGCAAGAAGACGCTGCCCTTCCTGCCGCAGCTCATCGGGCTGGTCACGGGCCGCGCGTCGGCCGCCGAGCGCGATGTCCTGGAGAACGCCAGGCACCGCTGGCCCGCCGTCCGCTTCGAGGTGCGCAACGTGCCCGTCCAGGGCGTGCACGCGGTGCCGCAGGTCGTCCAGGCCGTCAAGGACCTCGACGCGCTCGACGCGGTCGACGTGATCATCGTGGCGCGGGGCGGCGGCAGCGTGGAGGACCTGCTCCCGTTCTCGGACGAGCAGTTGGTACGGGCGGTCGCCTCGTGCCGTACGCCGGTGGTCTCGGCGATCGGCCACGAACCGGACAACCCCCTCCTGGACCACGTGGCCGACCTGCGCGCCTCCACGCCGACCGACGCGGCCAAGAAGGTCGTGCCGGACGTCGGCGAGGAGCACGAGCGGGTGCGCTGGCTGCGGGACCGCGCGCGGCGCAGCATCGACGCCTACCTCGACCGCGAGGAGCGCGGCCTCGCGCACGCCCTGGCCCGGCCCTCCATGGAGCATCCGCACCGGATGATCGAGGAGCGCGAGGAGCAGGTCGCCGCGCTCGTCGACCGCAGCCGCCGCACGCTCGGGCACCTCCTTGACCGGGCGGGCTCGGAGCTGACGCACACCCACGCGCGCGTGGTGGCCCTCTCCCCCGCCGCGACCCTCCAGCGGGGGTACGCGGTATTGCAGAAGGCGGACGGCTCCGTGGTGCGCGACCCCGAAGAGGTGGGCGGCGACGAGGAGTTGCGGGCCCGGGTCGCCGGGGGCGAATTCACCGTACGAACCACACGAGACGACATTTAGGGTGGGCTCATGACCAGCACAACGGACGAGGCCGCGGGCCCGGCGGACGCCCTCGGCTACGAGCAGGCGCGGGACGAACTGATCGAGGTGGTGCGCCGCCTGGAGGCCGGTGGCACGACCCTGGAGGAGTCGCTGGCCCTGTGGGAGCGCGGCGAGGAACTGTCGAAGGTCTGCCGCCGCTGGCTGGACGGCGCCCGCGCCCGCCTGGACGCGGCCCTCGCGGCCCCGGCGGCCGACGGCGACCCGGACGACGACGCCGATTCCTGAGGCGGCACGTCACTGACCTCCGAGGTGGCACGTCACTGACCTCCGAGGTGGCACGTCACCGACGTCCGAGGCGGCACCTCGCCGACTTCCACGGCGGCACCTCTCCGGCCCGCCGCTTGTGAAGCGGATCACGTAGCACAGGCTTTTGTTGAAAGTTGAACAGTGACGGCGTATTGTCGTGGACGCAAGCCCGGAAACGGGCATGCCCGACAGCCCCGTACGTATCGAGAAGGTAGATCCATGTCTCTCGCCCTTGACCCCGCCGCCCAGGACCTGCTCTTCCGCGAGGCCCGCACCGCGAACACCTTCACCGACGAGCCGGTCTCCGACGAGCAGGTTCAGGCGATCTACGACCTGGTCAAGTACGGCCCGACCGCGTTCAACCAGTCGCCGCTGCGCGTCACCCTGGTCCGCTCCCCCGAGGCCCGCGAGCGCCTGGTCGCGCACATGGCCGAGGGCAACCGGCCGAAGACCTCCACCGCGCCGCTCGTCGCGATCCTCTCCGCCGACAACGAGTTCCACGAGGAGCTCCCGGCGCTGTTCCCGCACTTCCCGCAGGCCAAGGACGCCTTCTTCGCCGAGCGCCCGGTCCGCGAGCAGGCCGCGTCGCTGAACGCCGGCCTCCAGGCCGCGTACTTCATCATCGGCGTGCGCGCCGCCGGCCTGGCCGCGGGCCCGATGACCGGCTACGACGCCGCGGGCATCCAGAAGGAGTTCCTGGACGACGACCACACCCCGCTGATGGTCGTCAACATCGGCAAGCCGGGCGAGAACCCCTGGTTCCCGCGCTCCCCGCGCCTGTCCTACGAGGACGTCGTCACGACGGTCTGAGCGACCCGCGTACGACGAGAGGCCCCCGGCAACCGCCGGGGGCCTCTCGTGTACCCGTACCCGGGTGCCGTCAGGTGTTCAGGACGTCTTCAGGGACTCCGCCATCTTCGTCAGCCGGTCGAAGGGCGCGGTGCCGAGGACGACCGTCGTGGCGCCCTTCTCGGTGCGCACCAGGGCGTCGTACGTCTCGCCCTTGTACCGCTGCCACTCCTGGCCGCCGATCTCCTCGGTGGCCTTGGTGCGCTTGGCCTCCTTGGTGACGTCCGCGACGAACTTCGAGGGCTTGTCCGTGGACTGCTTGATCGCCACGTACTCGTCCTGCGGGTCGAGGAAGCCGAGGTGCCAGCTGTTGTGCTCCTCGCCCTTGTACCGCACCGACGTGGCCTTCCAGTCCCTGGAGAGCCCCTCGGGCGCCGCCACCGGATAGGGCGCGGCGCGGCGAGCGGTCAGGAGTTCCACGCGGTAGTCCTTCCGCTCGACGGGGCTCTTGGAGTCGTCATGCGGGATGAAGATGTAGATCACGCCCGCGACGAGAGCGATCACCACCAACGACCACAGCATGTTCTTGACGGTCTGGTTGCCTTGTCTGCCTGCCACGCACCCATGGTCTCAGGCGCCGGATCCAGCCCTTCCCCCGGTGCCCGGTCCGCTCATGCGTGGGGCCCTCTGCTCATTTTGTCAGCCTGCGGATAGAGTCATTCACAAATCCCTCATCCGGCCGTCGTCGTATCAAGCAGAAAGGTGCGCTCCGATGACCGAGCATCATCTCCCCTCCGAGCTCGTGGTTTCTCCCGAGGCTCCCGACCGCAACCTCGCCCTGGAGCTGGTCCGGGTCACCGAGGCGGCCGCCATGGCCGCGGGCCGCTGGGTCGGCCGCGGCGACAAGAACGGCGCGGACGGCGCCGCTGTCAGGGCCATGCGGACCCTCGTCCACACCGTCTCGATGAACGGCGTCGTCGTCATCGGCGAGGGCGAGAAGGACGAAGCCCCGATGCTCTTCAACGGGGAGCGCATCGGCGACGGCACCGGCGCCGAGGTCGACATCGCCGTCGACCCGATCGACGGCACCACGCTGACCGCGAAGGGCCAGCCGAACGCCATCGCCGTGCTCGCCGCCGCCGACCGCGGCGCCATGTTCGACCCGTCGGCCGTCTTCTACATGGACAAGCTGGTCACAGGACCGGAGGCCGCGGACTACGTCGACATCAACGCGCCCGCGTCGGTCAACATCCGCCGCGTCGCCAAGGCCAAGAACTCCTCGCCCGAGGACGTCACGGTCATGATCCTGGACCGCCCCCGGCACGAGGGCATCGTCAAGGAGATCCGCGAGACCGGCGCCCGCATCAAGTTCATCTCGGACGGCGACGTCGCGGGCTCGGTCATGGCCGTGCGCGAGGGCACCGGCGTCGACCTGCTGATGGGCATCGGCGGCACCCCCGAGGGCATCATCTCGGCCTGTGCGATCAAGTGCCTCGGCGGTGTGATCCAGGGCAAGCTGTGGCCCAAGGACGACGCCGAGCGCCAGCGCGCCATCGACGCGGGCCACGACCTGGACCGCACGCTCTCCACCGACGACCTGGTCCGCGGGGACAACGTCTTCTTCGTGGCGACCGGCATCACCGACGGCGAGCTGCTCCAGGGCGTCCGCTACCGCGCGGCGACCGCGTCGACGTCCTCGCTGGTCATGCGCTCCAAGTCGGGCACGATCCGCAAGATCGACTCCGACCACCGGCTGTCGAAGCTGCGCGCGTACAGCGCGATCGACTTCGACCGCGCCAAGTGAGCTGAGCCGTCGGCCGCGGCCGGCCGAGCGCACCCACGCCGAAGGGGGCGTCCCGTGCGGGGGACGCCCCCTTCGGCGTGCGCGGTAACGGTGCGGGCCCTAGCCCGCGGCGGCGATCCCCGCCGTGTGCGCGGCCTTCTTCAGCTCCAGGTCGCGCCGCCGGCGGCGGGCCAGGACCACGCGGCGCTCGGCGGCGGTCAGGCCGCCCCACACCCCGTACGGCTCGGGCTGGAGCAGGGCGTGTTCGCGGCACTCGACCATCACGGGACAGCGGGCGCAGACGCGCTTCGCCGCCTCCTCGCGGGAGAGCCTGGCCGCGGTCGGTTCCTTGGACGGGGCGAAGAACAGTCCGGCTTCGTCTCGGCGGCACACGGCTTCGGTGTGCCATGGGGCGTCATCGTTCCGGTCCCGCACTGGCCCCCGCTGAGCCGGTACGGCGGCGACCTGCGGGGACTGATGCGACGGTTGCAGCACGGTCTACTCCTGACGACGGCTTCGCGAGCGAGAGACGATGCAGCAAGCTCTACCCGCTGTGTGCGCGCCTATGCACTGAGTTCCGATGTACGGAAGTTCAGCCGCCGTCAGAGGTCCGTGCGCCGTCAGTGTCCGAGGTGTTTGCGCAGCTGCTTGTGCAGATCGCGGACGATCCGGCCGCGCTTGGGCCGGGCCTCGATGTTCCCGAGGATCGCCATGCCGTCCACGAAGACGACGGGGGCGTCCTGGTCGGCGGAGTCGAGCGTGTCCACCTCGTAATTGCCAAGAACGCCGGTGCCGCTGCCGCGCAGCGAGACGTTCTCCGGGACGCGGACGTCGACGGAACCGAAGATCGCGACCGCCTTGATGACCACCTGGCGCTGCTCGAAGATCGCCTCGCTGAGGTCGATCTCGACACTGCCGAAGATCGCGTACGCATGCGTGCGGCGGGGCACGCGCCAGCGGCCCTTGCGGACGCTGCTGCTGAGCACCGCCACCAGGTTCTCGTCGGCGACCGGCGGGACGGCGCCCGGGGACGGCCTGGCGGGGGCGGGTGCGGGGGCGTGGCTGCCCACCGGCGCGCGGCCGTGCGCCGCGGGCAGGTCCCTGACCCAGGGCTCCAGCTCGGCCATGGTCCGCGCGCTGTAGACCCCCTCGATGCGCTCGGCGTGCTCCTCGGCGGTGAGGCGGCCCTCGGCCAGGGCCTCGCGGAGGATGTCCGCCGTGTGGTCCCGGTCGGCGTCGGAGGCACGGAGCGAGCCCGGCTCGTCGGTCACGGCGGGAGCGGGCTGCGAGGGGCGCTTTTCGAGGTCCACATCAGCAGCGTACCCAAACGCGATAGATCGCGACTACCCCCTGTGGACAACCCGGGAGACCGAGGGGCCGCGGATTTACTGAGCCTTACCTCACAAACCCGGCCCGCACCGCGCGCTCTACGCTGGTTGGCGCGTCGCCAATGGAGGCCGCGCCGCTGTCTGCCGAGTGAGGAATGGCCGTAATGTCACCCAGCCCTGAGTTCGCGTACTCCGATCTGCTCCCGCTGGGAGAGGACACCACCCCGTACCGGCTGGTGACCTCCGAGGGTGTCGCCACCTTCGAGGCCGACGGGCGGACGTTCCTCAAGGTCGACCCGGAGGCGCTGCGCAAGCTCGCCGCCGAGGCGATCCACGACATCCAGCACTACCTGCGGCCCGCGCACCTGGCCCAGCTGCGGCGCATCGTCGACGACCCGGAGGCGTCGGGCAACGACAAGTTCGTGGCCCTCGACCTGCTGAAGAACGCGAACATCGCGGCCGCGGGCGTGCTCCCCATGTGCCAGGACACCGGCACCGCGATCGTCATGGGCAAGCGCGGACAGCACGTCCTCACCGAAGGTGAGGACGAGAAGGCGCTCTCCAAGGGCATCTTCGACGCGTACACGAAGCTGAACCTGCGCTACTCCCAGATGGCCCCGCTGACCATGTGGGAGGAGAAGAACACCGGCTCCAACCTCCCCGCCCAGATCGAGCTGTACGCGACCGACGGCGGCGCCTACAAGTTCCTCTTCATGGCCAAGGGCGGCGGCTCGGCGAACAAGTCCTTCCTCTACCAGGAGACGAAGGCCGTCCTCAACGAGGCCTCCATGATGAAGTTCCTGGAGGAGAAGATCCGCTCGCTCGGCACGGCCGCGTGCCCGCCGTACCACCTGGCGATCGTCGTGGGCGGCACGAGCGCCGAGTTCGCCCTGAAGACCGCCAAGTACGCCTCCGCGCACTACCTGGACGAGCTGCCCTCCGAGGGCTCGGCGCTCGGCCACGGCTTCCGGGACGAGGAGCTGGAGAAGAAGGTCTTCGAGCTCACCCAGAAGATCGGCATCGGCGCGCAGTTCGGCGGCAAGTACTTCTGCCACGACGTGCGCGTGGTGCGCCTGCCCCGGCACGGCGCCTCGCTGCCCGTCGCGATCGCCGTCTCCTGCTCGGCCGACCGCCAGGCCACCGCGAAGATCACCGCGGAGGGCGTCTTCCTGGAGCAGCTGGAGACGGACCCGGCGCGCTTCCTGCCGGAGACCGAGGACTCCCACCTGGACGAGTCGGCCGACGTCGTGAAGATCGACCTCAACCAGCCGATGGACGACATCCTCGCCGAGCTCACCAAGCACCCGGTGAAGACCCGCCTCTCGCTGACCGGCCCCCTCGTCGTGGCCCGCGACATCGCGCACGCCAAGATCAAGGAGCGGCTCGACGCGGGCGAGGAGATGCCGCAGTACCTGAAGGACCACCCCGTCTACTACGCCGGTCCCGCGAAGACCCCCGAGGGCTACGCGTCCGGTTCCTTCGGGCCGACGACGGCGGGCCGGATGGACTCCTACGTAGAGCAGTTCCAGGCCGCGGGCGGCTCCAAGGTGATGCTGGCCAAGGGCAACCGGAGCAAGCAGGTCACCGACGCGTGCGACGCGCACGGCGGCTTCTACCTGGGCTCGATCGGCGGCCCGGCGGCGCGCCTGGCGCAGGACTGCATCAAGAAGGTCGAGGTCGTCGAGTACGAGGAGCTCGGCATGGAGGCGGTCTGGAAGATCGAGGTGGAGGACTTCCCCGCGTTCATCGTCGTCGACGACAAGGGCAACGACTTCTTCCAGAACCCGGCCCCGGAGCCGACGTTCACGCACATTCCGGTGCGCGGGCCCGGCCAGGCGTAGGACGGAAAAGGGCCCTCTCCGGAGAGAGGGCCCTTCTGCGATCGGCGCCGGGTGCGCCCCTTCAGGGCGCGGGGCCCTGACACGTGCGGCTCCGCCGCGTGGGCGCGCCCGGCCACGACGCACCCGCGGGCATGACGAACCGTCAGGCGAACCGCTGGCCCGCGGACCCGTCACACTTCTGCAGCCGCACCGGCTCCTTGGCCCCCGAGAGGGTCAGACAGAGCCCGCCGGCGGCGGCGGGACGCACCGTGCCCGCCTCCCGCACGAACTTCTGGTTGCCGCCGCCGTGGCAGTTCCACAGGGTGACCGCGGCGCCCTCCTTGTACGCGCTGTCGGGCACGTCCAGGCACCGGTCCTGGGTCAGGCCGGTGTGCAGCGACTGCTGGGCGCCGTCGTACCACCAGGTCTGGTTGCGGTTGCCGGTGCAGTCCCAGCCCTGGACCTTGGTGCCGTTGCGGCTCTTGGAGGCGTCGACGTCCACGCAGGTGCCGGTGGCCTCGTTCTTCAGCGGCTTGTACAGGTCGTCCCACGCGCCCGGGTACAGCTTCGGGCTGCCCGTGCTCGCCGGGTCCGCGCAACTGCCCTCACGCTGGCCCGAGTTGTAGATCTGGGTCAGGCAGGACGCGAAGGCCGCGTGGCCGCGGGCGTTCGGGTGGAAGGACTGGCGCACCGAGTTGGAGTCCGGCGGGAAGGGGTTGGACAGGTCGATGTAGAGACCGCGCGCCCAGGTGTCCTCCATGCAGACCTCGTGCCCCTGGAAGAGCCGGGAGTTGTCGAGGTACGTCGCGCCCGCGTTCTTGGCGGCCTTGCGCATGCCGGTCTCGAAGGTCGGCACCGCGTAGTTGCGGCCCCACTCGGTGTCGGAGTCGTAGCCGAGTCCGCCGCAGGCCAGCTTGCCGGGGAACTGGGGGTTGTCGCGGAAGTCCGGGCCGATCGGGCTCGGGTACCCCATGGCGACGAGCTTGTAGTCGCCCTCCTGGTAGCCGGCGTCCTTCATGACGGTCTTCAGGTCGCGGATGGACTGCTCGACCTTGGGCACCAGGCCGTCGACCCGCGCCTGCCAGCCGTCGTTGTACTTGCCCGCGCACGCGCCCTGGCTGAGCAGGTAGCGCGTCACGCAGTCCGTCATCACCCCGGAGAAGTCCAGGTCGTCGTTTGCCCCGATGACGAGCATCACCGTCTTGATCCTGGTGTTGCGGGCCTTGATCGCGAGGTTGTCGCTCTGCACCAGCTCGTCGGCGTACTGTTTCTGGCCGCCGATCCTGATGTTGGCGGTCTGCGCCCCCGAGCAGGCGACGTTGTACGTCACGTCGGCCGGGATGCCGGTGCGGTGGATCGCGGCGTCCGGCGAGCGGTGGCACCAGTTGTCCGGGCCGTTCGTGCCGGGTTCGTAGGTGCCGACGCCCTCGCCCGAGATCTCGCTGTCGCCGAGCGAGATCAGGCCGGTCTTGCGGTCGGCCATGGGGCGCTCGCCCGGACTGCCGTAGAGCTTGGTGGCCTCGTCCGCGCGGATCTTCTCCAGGTCCGGCGGGAGCGGCGTCGCCTTCGGCGCCACCTTCGTCCCGTCGTCCTGTGCGGCCTGGGCGGGCACGGCCGCCGCCGTGCCGAGCACGGCCGTCATCGCGACGGCTGCCGCGAACGAACATCGCAGCCGGCTCCGTCCGCTGCGCCTGATGCGCTTCATTGCGCCTCCCCGGTTCGGTGTTACCCAGGGTTTTTACTGGTCAGTAGCAGGCTTGGGAATACCTGGAACAAGACAAGTGCTCAACTTTTTACGGGGTTTGAACGAGAGGTAGGTTCGAGAGCATGACCAGCGACGCCAGCGACGACCGCACCGGCGAGTTCCGGATCGAGCACGACTCCATGGGTGAGGTGCGGGTTCCCGCGCACGCCAAGTGGCGTGCGCAGACCCAGCGCGCGGTGGAGAACTTCCCCGTATCGGGGCAGACCCTGGAGCGGGCGCACATCGCCGCCCTCGCGCGGATCAAGGCAGCCGCCGCCAAGGTCAACGCGGGGCTCGGGGTGCTCGACGAGGACGTCGCCGACGCCATCGCGGACGCGGCGGGCGAGGTCGCGGAGGGCCGCTGGGACGACCAGTTCCCCGTCGACGTCTTCCAGACGGGCTCCGGCACCTCGTCCAACATGAACACCAACGAGGTCCTGGCCACGCTCGCCACCGAGCGGCTCGGCCGCGACGTGCACCCCAACGACCACGTCAACGCCTCCCAGTCGTCGAACGACGTGTTCCCCTCCTCGATCCACATCGCGGCGACCGGCGCGGTGACCGGGGACCTGATCCCCGCCCTCGAACACCTCGCCGCCGCCCTGGAGCGCAAGGCCGAGGAGTTCTCGGACGTCGTGAAGTCCGGGCGCACCCACCTGATGGACGCCACGCCCGTCACCCTCGGCCAGGAGTTCGGCGGCTACGCGGCGCAGGTGCGCTACGGCGTCGAGCGGCTGCGCGCCTCGCTGCCGCGCCTGGCCGAACTGCCGCTCGGCGGCACGGCCGTGGGCACCGGCATCAACACCCCGCCCGGCTTCTCCGCCGCCGTGATCGCCGAGGTCGCGCGGACGACCGGGCTGCCGCTGACCGAGGCCCGCGACCACTTCGAGGCGCAGGGCGCGCGGGACGGCATCGTCGAGACGAGCGGGCAGCTGCGGACGATCGGCGTCGGCCTGACGAAGATCGCGAACGATCTGCGCTGGATGGCGTCGGGGCCGCGCACGGGTCTCGCCGAGATCAGCCTGCCGGACCTCCAGCCCGGTTCGTCGATCATGCCCGGCAAGGTGAACCCGGTGATCCCGGAGGCCGCGCTGATGGTCGCCGCGCAGGTCACGGGGAACGACGCGACGGTCGCCGCGGCCGGCGCCGCGGGCAACTTCGAGCTCAACGTGATGCTCCCCGTCATCGCCAAGAACGTCCTGGAGTCGATCAGGCTGCTGGCCAACGTGTCGCGGCTGCTCGCCGACCGGACCGTCGACGGGATCACCGCCGACCGCGAGCGGGCCCGCGAGTACGCCGAGTCGTCGCCGTCCGTGGTGACGCCGTTGAACAAGTACATCGGGTACGAGGAGGCGGCGAAGGTCGCGAAGAAGTCCCTCGCCCAGCGCAGGACGATCCGTGAGGTCGTTCTGGAGTCCGGGTACGTCGAGCGGGGCGATCTCACCCTTGAGCAGCTGGACGAGGCGCTCGATGTGCTGCGCATGACACACCCCTGAGCCCGCGCTCCCCGGGCGTCTAGTATCTGTTCATGACAGAGCTCGACGGGAAGACGGCGACGGGTGGGGCGGCTCGGTGGGCGCCCGGGGAGCACATTCTGTGGCGGTACCGGGAGAACGCCGGTCGCCGGTTCCACATCTGTCGCCCCGTCACCGTCGTGCGGGACAGCGAGGATCTGCTCGCCGTGTGGATGGCGCCGGGCACCGAGCTGGTGAAGCCGGTGATCGCCGACGGGACCCCGGTGCACCGCGAGCCGCTCGCCACCCGCTACACCAGGCCGCGCGCCGTCCGCAGGGACCGCTGGTTCGGCACCGGCGTGCTCAAGCTCGCCCGGACCGGCGAGCCGTGGTCGGTCTGGCTGTTCTGGGATCCGGACTGGACGTTCAAGAACTGGTACGTGAACCTCGAGGAGCCGCGCACCCGTTGGGATGGCGGCGTGGACTCCGAGGATCACTTTCTGGACATCTCCGTGCGCCCCGACCGCAGCTGGCGCTGGCACGACGAGGACGAGTTCGCGCAGGCCCTGCGGGTGGGCCTGCTGGACGCGGGAAAGGCCGCTGACGTCCGCGCGGCGGGCCGGGCCGCCCTTGACGTGATCGGCGCCTGGGGGGCACCTTTTTCGGACGGCTGGCAGCACTGGCGTCCCGATCCGTCCTGGGTCGTACCGCCGCTGCCGGATGACTGGGACCGTACGCCCGCGCATGTGTCCTCATGAGACCCTTGATGCGCCCCCGTGGTTCAAACGTAGGATCGTCCTCCGCAAGGGCGCACAGCAGTAACTCGGTGGGTCTGCACGGTGCCTGACAGGAAGTCATCGAGGGGCGGCAGAACGTGAGCGAGGACCGCAGGGGCCAGGCCGAGGCCTTTGACGCCATCGGGCAGCACTACGACGACGCCTTCCCCCACAAGGAGGGCCAGTTGGCCGCGGGACGCCGGTTGCTCGACGCGCTCGCGCCCGGCTCCCGGATCCTCGACGTGGGCTGCGGAACGGGTCTGCCGACCGCTCTGCAGCTGGCCGGATCGGGTCACACCGTGCTCGGCACGGACATCTCTTCGGGCATGCTCGAACTGGCGGGAAAGAACGTCCCGGCAGCGGAGTTCCGGCTGCTGGACATCGCCGACCTCAGGGCCGAAGGCCCGGACGGGGTCGGCACGTTCGACGCCGTCGCGTGCTTCTTCGCCCTGCTGATGCTGCCGCGCGCCGAGATCCCCGGTGCGCTGCGGCGGCTGCACTCGCTGCTGCGTCCCGGCGGCCTGATGGAGCTGTCCATGGTCGAGGCCGATCTGGACGACTCGGCAATTCCGTTCCTGGGGCACACGATCCGGGTATCCGGTTACCTGCGGGACGAACTGCGGCGGGTCGTACAGGACGCGGGCTTCGAGATCACCGGCGAGGACACGTACTCGTACGCCCCCGCGAGCACCGACGCACCACCCGAGCACCAGGTCTTTCTGCACTGCCGACGCGGCTGAGCAACGTGCAACGCTGGACGGCGCGCACGGCGCGCAGCCCCGGACGGACGGATTCGAAACGCGTGACGGAGCACCTCACCCCCCACGAGGGTCGCAAGGCACCAGGTGCCGGGACGACCGCCCCCGCGGATCCCCGCGGGGCGCTGCTGCGTTCCCCCGAGACGCCGGAGAGCGGGGGCACCGCCGCCTTACCGGCACAGGCACGCACGGGCGACGCGCCCTCGGGAGCCCCGATGACGTCAGGTGACGAGCACTCCCAGTCCTCCGCCGCCGAGCCCGACCCGCACCGGCCGCGCCCGGAGCCCGAGGGCGGCCCCGCCCTTCCGGCACCCGCCGCGCCCGGCCCGCCGGACGGCGAGGAGCGGCGCGTCGGCGCGCCCAGGCCGCCCGGCACCGGGCCCGCCGCGATGCGGCGCGACGGCGACCGGCTGCGCTACGTGGGCGCGGCCACCCGGCGCATCGCCCGCGGCATCGACCTCGACGAGATCGTGATGGGCCTGTGCCGGGCCACGGTGCCGACGTTCTCCGACGCGATCCTGGTCTATCTGCGCGACCCGCTCCCGGTCGGCGACGAGCGCCCCATCGGACCGCTGGTGCTGCGCCTGCGCCGTACCGACCGGCTGCGCTCCATCGACGAGACCTCCGAGGACCCGGACACCGAGAGCGGCGGCACGATGCCCGCGCTCCAGGTGGTGCAGCCCGACATCACGGAGGTGATGTCCACCGCGGAGCTGTGCGAGGTGCGTCCCGGCGGCGCGCTCGCCGAGGTGCTGCGGGGCGTGCGCCCGGTCTTCGCGGACTCGGCGGCGGCCCGCGCGGCGCTGCCCGAGCTGCTCGGCGAGGGCCGCACGGTGCCCTCGGGGCAGCGGGCGATCCTGGCCCCGCTGCGGGGCAGGCGCCGGGTGATCGGCGCCGCGGTGTTCCTGCGCCGCCCCGACAGGGCCGCCTTCGAGGCGGACGACCTGCTCGTCGCGGCGCAGCTGGCCACGCACAGCGCGCTCGGCATCGACAAGGCCGTCCTGTACGGCCGCGAGGCGTACATCGCCGACGAGCTGCAGCGCACGATGCTGCCCGAGACGCTGCCGCGCCCCACCGGGGTCCGGCTCGCCTCGCGCTATCTGCCGGCCGCCGAGACGGCCCGGGTCGGCGGCGACTGGTACGACGCGATCCCGCTGCCCGGCAGCCGCGTCGCCCTGGTCGTGGGCGACGTCATGGGGCACTCCATGACGTCGGCGGCGATCATGGGCCAGCTGCGGACGACCGCGCAGACCCTCGCCGGGCTCGACCTGCCGCCCCAGGAGGTCCTGCACCACCTGGACGAGCAGGCCCAGCGGCTCGGCTCGGACCGCATGGCGACCTGCCTGTACGCGGTGTACGACCCGGTCTCGCACCGCATCACCATCGCCAACGCGGGACACCCGCCGCCCGTCCTGCTGCACCTGGGCGGCCGCGCCGAGGTGCTCCGGGTGCCGCCGGGGGCGCCGATCGGTGTGGGCGGTGTGGACTTCGAGGCGGTGGAGCTCGACGCCCCCGCGGGCGCCACGCTGCTCCTGTACACGGACGGGCTCGTCGAGTCCCGGCTCCGGGACGTGTGGACCGGCATAGAGCAGTTGCGTGAACGTCTCGCCGCCACCGCCCAGTTGACGGGGCCGGACCACCCGCCACCCCTGGAGGCCCTCTGCGACGAGGTGCTCGACATGCTCGGCCCCGGCGACCGGGACGACGACATCGCGCTGCTCGCCGCCCGCTTCGACGGCATCGCGCCCAGCGACGTCGCGTACTGGTTCCTGGAACCGGAGGACGCGACGCCGTCCCGGGCCCGCAGGCTCGCCCGCAGCGCGCTGGTGCGCTGGGGCCTCGAGGACATGACGGACTCGGTGGAGCTGCTGGTCAGCGAGGTCGTCACCAATGCCGTGCGGTACGCGTCGCGGCCGATCACGCTGCGTCTGCTCCGCACCGACGTGCTGCGCTGCGAGGTCGGCGACGACGTGCCGCAGCTGCCCAGGCTGCGCCAGGCGCGGGCGACGGACGAGGGCGGGCGCGGCCTCTACCTGGTCAACAAGATGGCCCGGCGGTGGGGTGCCACGCGGCTGAGCACCGGAAAGGTGGTCTGGTTCGAACTGAACCGGAACCAGCCGATGCCCTGAACCGGAATCGACGTTCTCCAAATGTTGCCGACAGCCTGTCGGAAGAGTTCACTGGCGTGTGTTGCCCGAGCTCCGTCCGATGGGAGGACGCTCATGACGTACACGACCAACAACGCCGGGATCCCGGTCGAGAGCGACGAACACTCGCTCACCGTCGGCTCGACGGGCCCGATCCTGCTCCACGACCATTACCTCATCGAGAAAATGGCCCAGTTCAACCGGGAGCGGGTCCCCGAGCGCGTGGTGCACGCCAAGGGTTCCGGCGCCTACGGGACCTTCGAAGTCACCAACGACGTCAGCCAGTTCACCAAGGCCGACCTCTTCCAGGTGGGCCGGCGCACCGAGATGCTGGCGCGCTTCTCGACCGTGGCGGGTGAGCAGGGCTCCCCCGACACCTGGCGCGACCCCCGCGGCTTCGCGCTGAAGTTCTACACCGAGCACGGCAATTACGACATGGTCGGCAACAACACACCGGTCTTCTTCGTCCGCGACCCGATCAAGTTCCAGGACTTCATCCGCTCCCAGAAGCGCACCCTGGGCAGCGCGGTGCGCGACCACGACATGCAGTGGGACTTCTGGACCCTCTCGCCCGAGTCCGCGCACATGGTGACGTGGCTGATGGGCGACCGCGGCATCCCGAAGACGTACCGCCACATGAACGGGTACAGCTCGCACACCTATATGTGGATCAACGGCGGCGGCGAGAAGTTCTGGGTGAAGTACCACTTCAAGACGGATCAGGGCATCGAGTACCTCACCCAGGACGAGGCCGACACGCTCGCGGGCACCGACGGCGACGCGCACCGCCGCGACCTGTACGACGCGATCGGGCGCGGCGAGCACCCGAGCTGGACGCTGAAGGTCCAGATCATGCCGTTCGAGGACGCGGCGGACTACCGCTTCAATCCGTTCGACCTGACGAAGGTGTGGCCGCACGGCGACTACCCGCTGATCGACGTCGGCCGGATGACCCTGAACAAGAACCCCGAGGATTTCTTCGTCCACATCGAGCAGGCGGCGTTCGAGCCCTCCAACATGGTGCCCGGCATCGGCCCGTCCCCGGACAAGATGCTGCTCGGCCGGCTCTTCTCCTATCCGGACACGCACCGCTACCGGATCGGCCCCAACTACGCGCAGCTGCCGCCCAACCACGCGCGTTCGCCGATCTCCTCGTACGCGAAGGACGGCCCGATGCGCTACGAGCCGGCGAACGTGGCGCGGCCCTACGCCCCCAACTCCTACGGCGGCCCCGCGGCGGCCGTCCAGCAGTCCGTGGACCCCGCGGGCTGGCAGGTGGTGGGCGAGATGGTCCGCGAGGCCTACGCCCCGCACGCCGAGGACGACGACTTCGGCCAGGCGGGCACCCAGGTCAGGCAGGTCCTCGACGACGCCGAGCGGGAGCGTCTGGTGGGCAACATCAGCGGCCATCTGCTCGACGGCGTCTCCAAGCCGGTGCTGGAGCGCGCCCTGCAGTACTGGCGCAACGTCGACAAGGACCTCGGCGACCGGGTCGCGGCGAAGGTCAGCGACGGCTGACGGACCCCCGCGGCACGCGGAAGGCGCCCCGAACCATCCGGTTCGGGGCGCCTTCGTCGCCGTGCCGCCGTGCGGTCCCGGACGTCAGTCCCTGCCCGACAGCGAGTCGTCCGGATCCTCCGGGATCCCGACGGAACTCGACGGGTCCGGATCACCGGTGGGCTGGGTGATCGTCGGAGTCGGCGTGGTCGGCGTCGGATCCGTCGTGGGGGTCGGATCGGTCGTCGGCGTCGGCTTGGTCGTCGGCTTCGTCGTCGGATCGTCGTCCGGCTTCGTCGGCTCGCCCGTCGGGTCCTTGGGCTCCTCGGTCGTCGGCTCCGCGGGCGGCGCGACGGCCGCGCCCATGCTCGTGTCCAGGTCGAACTCGCTCGGCGCGCCCATCGCGTCGAACGTGTACGCGGCCCAGATCTCGGAGGGGAAGCCGGAGCCGTTGATGCGCTTGAAGCCGCCCGCGCCCCGCATGGACACCTGGTTGCCCTTCTCGCCCTCTCCGAACAGGCCCACCGAGGTGACCAGCTTGGGCGTGTAGCCGGTGAACCAGGCCGACTTGTTGTCGTCGGAGGTACCGGTCTTGCCCGCGATGTCCTGCGAGTCGTTGCGCACCGCGCGGCCCGTACCGTCGTCGACCACGCCGGTAAGGACCGAGGTGATCGAGTCGGCGGTGCCGCGCTTGATGACCTCTTCGCCGATCGGATTCGGCAGGTCGACCGTGCGGTCCTTGTGCTCGACGGAGGCGACCAGGGCCGGGGTGACCTTCTTGCCGTGGTTGTCGAGCGTGGCGTAGACGCCCGCCATCTCCAGGGGGCTCGCGCCCATGGAGCCGAGGGTCTGGGCGGGCACCGCGGGCAGGCCCTTGACGTTCATGCCGAGCTTGCCCGCCATGTCCATGACCTCGGACATCCCCACGTCCACGCCCATCTGCGCGAAGACGGAGTTCACGGACTTGTTCATCGCCTTCTGGACGGTGACGGGGCCGTAGCTGACGTCGTCCTCGTTCGGCGGGGCGAAGGCGACGTCGCTGCCCTTGACCGGGCGCTTGCTGGTGCCGTCGTAGACGGTGCTCGCCGTGATCGGCTTGCCGTCCTGCGTCCGTGCGCCGTTCTCCAGGGCCGCGGCGAGGATCAGCGGCTTGAAGGTGGAGGCCGACTGGTAGTCGCGGCGGGTCGCGTTGTTCGTGTAGTGCTTCACGTAGTCCTCGCCGCCGTACATGGCGAGGACCTTGCCCGTCTTGGGGTCGACGGACGCGGCGCCCGCCTGGACCCGGGCGTCCGCCTTGTTCTTCTTGCGGTCGAGCTTGTCGTTCAGCTTGGCGTCGACGGCCTTCTCCAGCTGCTTCTGCTTCTTCGGGTCGATGTTCAGCGTGACCGTGTAGCCGCCGGCCTCGAACTCGGCCTCGCTGAGGCCGCTGTCGCGCAGCACCTCGCGCTTGGCCTCCTCGACCAGATAGCCGATCTGGCCCTCGCGTCCCGGCGGCGCCTTGGGCGGCTCGGGCGTGGGGAACTTCAGCCCGGCCCGCTTCCCGGAGTCCAGCCAGCCCTCCTCGACCATGTTGTCGAGGACGTAGTTCCAGCGCTGCTTGACGAGCTTCTTGCCGGTCGGCGACGCGACCGCCCAGTCGTACTGGCTGGGGGCCTGGAGCAGCGCGGCGAGGTAGGCGCCCTGGTTCACGTCCAGCTTCTTGGCGTCGATGCCGTAGTAGGCCTGGGCGGCGGCCTGGATGCCATAGGCGCCGCGGCCGTAGTAGCTGGTGTTGATGTAGCCCGCGAGGATGTCGTCCTTGCTCTTCTCGCGGTCCACCTTCAGCGAGACGACGAGCTCCTTCAGCTTGCGGCTGACGGTCTGGTCCTGGCTGAGGTAGTAGTTCTTGACGTACTGCTGGGTGATCGTCGAGCCGCCCTGCTTGCCCTTGCCGGTCACCGTGTTGAGGACGCCGCGGGCGGTGCCCTTGAAGTCGATGCCCTCGTCCTTGTAGAAGGACTTGTTCTCGGCGGCGACGAAGGTCTTCTGGACGGCCTCGGGGACCTTGTCCAGGTCGACGATCTCGCGGTTCACGTCGCCGGTGCGCGCGATGACCTTGCCGTTGCTGTACCGGTAGACGTTGCTCTGCTTCTTCGCGGCGGCATTGCCCTCGGGTATGTCCACCACGAGGTACAGGATCACGAAACCGAGCATGCCGAGCAGGATGAACCCGAAGAACGTCCCGAGGAGCTTCTTCCAGGTGAAGAAGCGGCGTATGCCGGTGCGCTTGCCGCCGGACGTGCGCCCGCGCGCTGCCCGGCGGGCACCGCGCTGCCGCGCTTGTCGTTCTTCGGCTCGGCCCATGACTGAGAGTGCTCCGCTTCCGTCTAGTCCTCATGCGTACGTCGAGTCAGCTCATGAAGCTAACACCGCACCTCGGGGCAAACTCCTGCCGATCCGGTCTTTTCCGGACGTGACAATGAGCACCTGCCCCTATGAAACCGACGATCCCAAGGCCCAGATGGTTGCCCAGATATCGAACCTGTGAGCTCTAAACGGTGGATATACATCGCAGGTATACACACCGTGTAGAGTGCTCCGCATGTCCATTGGCCACACCCTTCTGGGACTCCTCGAGTCGGGCCCCCGGCACGGCTACGACCTCAAGCGCGCCTTCGACGAACGCTTCGGGCACGACAAGCCCCTGCACTACGGGCAGGTCTACTCGACCATGTCCCGGCTGCTGAAGAACGGCCTCGTCGAGGTCGACGGCATAGAGGCGGGCGAGGGCCCCGAGCGCAAGCGGTACGCGATCACCGAGGCCGGCATCACCGACGTCCACCGCTGGCTGGGCACCCCGGAGAAGCCGGAGCCCTACCTCCAGTCGACCCTCTACACCAAGGTCGTCCTGGCCCTGCTCACCGGCCGCGACGCCGCCGAGCTGCTCGACGTGCAGCGCGCCGAACACTTGCGCCTGATGCGCATCCTCACCGACCGCAAGCGCAAGGGCGATCTCGCCGATCAGCTCATCTGCGACCACGCGCTCTTCCATCTCGAAGCCGATCTGCGCTGGCTGGAACTGGCCGCCGCACGTCTCGGCAAGCTCGCCCAGGAGGTGCGCTCCGCATGACCCCCGCAGGTTCCCTTCTGACGGCCGACGGACTCCACAAGGAGTACGGCCCGACGACCGCGCTCGACGGCGCGGACTTCTCCATCCACCCCGGCGAGGTCGTCGCCGTCATGGGCCCCTCCGGTTCGGGCAAGTCGACGCTGCTGCACTGTCTGGCCGGCATCGTCCGGCCCGACAAGGGCTCCATCACCTACGGCGGCCGCGAGCTGACCGGCATGTCGGACGCCGAGCTCAGCGCCCTGCGCCGCAGCGAGTTCGGGTTCGTCTTCCAGTTCGGCCAGCTGGTCCCCGAGCTGACCTGTGTGGAGAACGTCGCGCTGCCGCTGCGCCTGAACGGCGTCAAGCGCAAGCAGGCCGAGGCCACCGCGCTGACCTGGATGGACCGCCTCGACGTCGGCGAGGTGCGCGCCAAGCGGCCCGGCGAGGTCTCCGGCGGCCAGGGCCAGCGCGTCGCCGTGGCCCGCGCCCTCGCCACCAGCCCCCGGGTGATCTTCGCCGACGAGCCGACCGGCGCCCTGGACTCCCTGAACGGCGAGCGCGTCATGGAGATGCTCACCGACGCCGCCCGCTCCACCAACGCCGCCGTCGTCCTGGTCACGCACGAGACCCGGGTGGCCGCGTACTCGGACCGCGAGATCGTCGTGCGCGACGGCAAGTCCCGCGACATGGAGCGGATCGCATGAGTGCCACCAAGGTGCACCCGCCGGCCGCCGCGACCGGCCCCGCCCCCGCCGCCGTCGCGCCCCAGGGCGTCGCGGCCTGGCTGCGCGACCTGGGCATGGGCATCAGGTTCGCGGCGGGCGGCGGGCGCGAGGGCTGGACCCGCACGATCCTGACCGCGGTCGGCGTCGGCCTCGGCGTCGCGCTGCTGCTCGGCGCGGCGTCGGTGCCCAACCTGCTGCACAACCGCGACGACCGGTCGTTCGCGCGCACGCCGCACTCCTCCTTCGACGGCGAGCCGCTCAAGGCGAGCGACTCGACGGTGGTCATCCGCAACACCGGCACCACCTTCCACGGGAAGAGCCTGACCGGCCTCTTCCTGCGCGCCGACGGCAAGAGCCCGGCGCTGCCGCCGGGACTCGACAAGATCCCCGGGCCCGGCGAGATGGTCGTCTCGCCCGCGATGCGCGATCTGCTCGACGACCCGGCGAACAAGCTGCTGAAGGAGCGCTTCCCCGACGTCCGGGTGACCGGCACCATCGGCGAGGCGGGCCTCCTCTCACCGGTGGAGCTCTTCTACTACGCGGGCAGCGACAAGATCACCGCGACCGGCAACAACTACCGCGTCGAGCAGTTCGGGCAGGACGACTCACTGCCCCTCGACCCGTTCCTGATGGCACTCGTCGTCCTGATCTGCGTCGTCCTCCTCACCCCCGTGGCGATCTTCATCGGTACGGCCGTGCGGTTCGGCGGCGACCGGCGCGACCGGCGGCTCGCGGCCCTGCGCCTGGTCGGCGCCGACGCCCGCGCGGTGCGCAGGATCGCGGCCGGTGAGGCGCTGTTCGGCGCGGTCCTCGGCCTCGCCGTGGGCGCCGTGCTCTTCCTGCTGCTCCGTCAGCTGGTGGGCGTGGTCGACCTGACGAACGTCAGCGCCTACCCGTCCGACATGGTGCCGTCGGCCGCCCTGGTGGCGCTGGTCGCGATGGCCGTGCCGGTGTCGGCGGTCCTGGTGACGCTGGTCTCGCTGCGCTCGGTCGCCATCGAACCGCTCGGCGTGTTCCGGGGCGCCAAGCAGCGCAAGCGCCGCCTGTGGTGGCGGGTGCTCCTGCCGGTCGTCGGCATCGGCACCCTGCTCTACTCCGGCCGCATCGACCGCTCCATGGGGAACGACGCGGTCAACGTGACGGCGATCGCGGTGGGTTCGGCGCTCTCCCTGATCGGGCTCAGCGCGCTCCTGCCCTGGCTCGTCGAGGCCGTCGTGGGACGCCTGCGCGGCGGTCCCGTGCCCTGGCAGCTCGCCGTCCGCAGGCTCCAGTTGACCACCGGCACGGCATCCCGTGCGGTCAGCGGGATCACCGTCGCGGTGGCCGGCGCGGTGGCGCTCCAGATGATGTTCGCCTCCATGCACGACGACTTCAACAAGGTCACCGGGCAGGACACCACGCGCGCCGAGCTCACGGTCCGCAGCGGGACCGCCAGCGGCCCGCTCGCCCAGCGGATGATCGACGACTTCACCGCGACCGAGGGCGTCACCAAGGTCGTCGGGACCGTGCAGGCGTTCGTCACCCGGCCCGGCGGCAAGAAGGTCAACGACATGACGCCGACCACGCAGCTGACCATCGGCAGCTGCGCGACCCTGCGCGAGCTGGCGCACATCGGCTCCTGCAAGGACGGCGACACGTTCGTCGCGCACACCGGGAGCAAGGAGCAGAACGGCTGGGTGGACCAGACGGCGCGCCCCGGCAAGCCGGTCAACGTCGGCCCCGACCCCGACTTCGACAAGAACGCCAAGCCGGTCCTGTGGACGCTGCCGAAGGGCACGACCACCGTCGACGCCAGGCCCAACCCGTCCGGCACGAAGATCGACGGCATCTTCGCCACGCCCTCGGCCGTCGACATCAAGAAGCTGGACGACGCGTCGACGACCTCCTGGGTCAAGATCGACCCGAAGGTGCCCGACGCCGAGGAGTACGTGCGCAACACGGCGGCGCGGCTCGGTCCCTTCATCGGCGTGGACTCGCTCCAGGCGGTCGACCGCGACAAGCAGTACGCCTCGATCGCGCGCGGTCTGCAGATCGGCGCGAGCGCCACGATGGCCCTGATCGCGGCGTCCATGCTGGTGTCGATGATCGAGCAACTGCGGGAGCGCAAGCGGCTGCTCGCGGTCCTCACCGCCTTCGGTACGCGCCGCTCGTCGATGGCGTGGTCGCTGCTGTGGCAGACGGCGCTCCCCGTCGCCCTGGGCCTCGCCCTCGCGATCGGCGGCGGGCTCGGCCTGGGCGTGGTGATGACCCGCATGATCGACCACGGCGTCACCGACTGGTGGTCGTTCGTGCCGCTGACGGGCGCGGGCGCGGCGATGGTCGTGGCGGTGACCCTCCTGAGCCTGCCGCCCCTGCGCAGGATGATGCGCCCGGACGGCCTGCGCACGGAGTAACTCCGCGCGTCCTCAGGCACGTTGCCGGTGCGGGTTCACACCACCCGCACCGGCAGCGGCCGTACCGCCGTCTTGAGGGCGAGCGCCAACTCCTCGTACTCGGCGGCCCGCGCGGCCCCCGTACGCATCGCGAGCGCGATCCGCCGGGTCGGCGCGGGATCGGCGAAGTACCCGGTCAGGAGCTGATTGCTGCGGCTGGTCTCGACGCGTACGGCGGTGCGCGGCAGGAGCGTCACACCGAGCCCGCCCGCCACCAGCTGGACCAGCGTGGAGAGCCCGGCCGCGGTCGTGGTGACGGGCGCGTCCGCGCGGCCCGCCTCGCGGCAGATGTCGAGCGCCTGGTCGCGCAGGCAGTGCCCCTCGTCGAGGAGCAGCAGGTTCAGCTCCTTGAGCGCCTCGCGCGGAATGCCCTCGCGGCCGCCGAGCCAGTGGTCCAGGGGCGTGACGAGCACGAAGTCCTCGTCGAACAGCGGGAGTTCGCTCACCCCGGGCACCCCGAGCGGCACGGCGAGCAGCAGCAGGTCGAGCCGCCCCGCCGTGAGCCCCTCCAGGAGCGAGGAGGTCTGCTCCTCGTGCACCTGGAGGTCGAGGTCCGGGTACTTCTCGTGGACCAGCGTGATCACGGCGGGCAGCAGGTACGGCGCCACGGTCGGGATGACACCGAGCCGCAGCGCCCCGGTGAACGGCGCGCGGACCGCGTCGGCCTCCTCCATCAGCGCGCCGACCTCGTCGAGCACCGCCTTGGCGCGCACCGCGAGCCGCTCCCCCGCCGGTGAGAGCAGCACCTTGCGCGTCGTACGCTCCAGGAGCGTCACCCCGAGGACCTCCTCCAGGGCGGAGACGGCGCCGGAGAGCGCGGGCTGGCTCATCCCCATCGCGGCGGCCGCGTCCCTGAAGTGCAGGTGTTCCGCGACGGCGGCGAAGGCCCGCAGCTGGGCGAGGCTCGGCTGGCGCACGCCTCTCTTGGTGACGGCCTTGGGGGTGGCCACGGGCACTCCTCTATACGACGGTGACTGATAGCTGGAACCGATCAACATGACCCACTCTAGCTATTTCCCTAATCAATGCACCCTGTGCCACCATCGACAGCAGTCCAACCCCCCAGGAAACTCCCCAAAAGGGATTTTCTTTGCTGCAAGGAGAGCGCGTGCTCACTGTCGGTGACAAGTTCCCCGAGTTCGACCTGACTGCCTGTGTCTCGCTGGAGAAGGGCTCGGAGTTCGAGCAGATCAACCACAAGACCTACGAGGGCAAGTGGAAGATCGTCTTCGCGTGGCCCAAGGACTTCACCTTCGTGTGCCCGACCGAGATCGCGGCCTTCGGCAAGCTGAACGACGAGTTCGCCGACCGTGACGCCCAGATCCTCGGCTTCTCCGGTGACTCCGAGTTCGTGCACCACGCCTGGCGCAAGGACCACCCGGACCTCACCGACCTGCCCTTCCCGATGCTGGCCGACTCGAAGCACGAGCTCATGCGTGACCTCGGCATCGAGGGCGAGGACGGCTTCGCGCAGCGCGCCGTCTTCATCGTCGACCAGAACAACGAGATCCAGTTCACGATGGTGACCGCGGGCTCCGTCGGCCGTAACCCGAAGGAGGTCCTCCGGGTCCTGGACGCGCTCCAGACGGACGAGCTCTGCCCCTGCAACTGGTCCAAGGGCGACGAGACCCTCGACCCGGTCGCGCTCCTCTCGGGCGAGTGAACGGAGCCTTCTGACATGGCACTCGACGAACTGAAGTCCGCCATACCGGACTACGCCAAGGACCTCCGCCTGAACCTGGGCTCGGTCATCGGCAACAGCGACCTGCCGAAGCAGCAGCTCTGGGGCACCGTGCTCGCCTGCGCGATCGCGTCCCGCTCCCCGAAGGTGCTGCGCGAGCTGGAGCCCGAGGCGAAGGCCAACCTCTCCCCCGAGGCGTACACGGCCGCCAAGTCGGCCGCCGCCATCATGGCGATGAACAACGTCTTCTACCGCACGCGTCACCTGCTCTCGGACTCCGAGTACGGGACGATGCGCGCCGGTCTGCGGATGAACGTCATCGGCAACCCGGGCGTCGAGAAGGTCGACTTCGAGCTGTGGTCCCTCGCGGTCTCCGCGATCAACGGCTGCGGCCAGTGCCTCGACTCGCACGAGCAGGTGCTGCGCAAGGCCGGCGTCGACCGCGAGACGATCCAGGAGGCCTTCAAGGTCGCCTCGGTCATCCAGGCGGTCGGCGTCACGCTTGACTCTGAGGCTCACTTGGCGGAGTAGTCCGCCCTGTCGATCACCGGCTCCGCCGGGTTCGTCCTCAAACGCCGGACGGGCTGAATCCCTTCAGCCCGTCCGGCGTTTCGCGTACGCCGACGCTACTTCGGCGACTCCACGGGAGCGGCATCCGTCGCCGTCGCGCCCCGCGGCTGCGGCGACTGCTTCAGCGCCGCCTCCCGTGAGTACGCCCGCAAGTAGCCCACGACCGTGTTCGTCACGGCCACCAGCGGCACCGCCACCACCGCGCCGCCGATCCCGGCCACCAGGCCGCCCGCCGCCACGGAGAGCACGACCGCGAGCGGATGCACCCGCACCGCGCGGCCCAGGATGAACGGCTGCAGGATGTGGCCCTCGATCTGCTGTACGGCGAGGACCACGGCCAGCGCCATCACCGCGGTGAACACGCCCTGCGTGACCAGTGCGACGACCACCGCGAGCGCGCCGGACACGACGGCGCCGACCAGCGGGATGAACGCGAACAGGAAGATGAAGACGGCGAGCGGCACCGCCATCGGCACCCCGAGGAAGTAGATGCCGAGGCCGATGAAGATCGCGTCGATCAGAGCCACTATCACCGTGCCGCGCACGTACGCGGTGAGCGTGCGCCAGGCCCGCGGGCCCGCGCCCTCGACACCCGGCCGCGCCTGCGCGGGCACCAGCTTCAGCGTCCACTGCCAGATGCGCTTGCCGTCGTAGAGCAGGAAGAGCGTCGAGAACATCGCGAGCAGGATGCCCGTCATCGCCTCGACGATGACCGTGACGCCTTCGAGGCCCGCGGAGGTCAGCTCCTCGGTGTTGGCGCCGACCGCGTCGCGCAGGCTCTTGGCGATGTTGTTGATCTGGTCCTCGGTCACGTGGAAGGGGCTGTTGAGCAGCCACTTGCGCAGATCCTCGATGCCGTCCTGGACCTGGCGCGACAGTTCGTCCACGTTGTCCATGACCTGCCAGACCACGAACCAGCCGACCAGGCCCATGATGACGAAGCCGAGGATGGCCGTCACGGCCGTCGCCAGACCGCGCGGCAGACCGAGCCGCTTGAGCCGGGCCACCGTGGGCTGGAGCATCGCGGTGATCAGCAGGGCGGCCACGAAGGCGAGCACCACCAACTGCACGGCGCTGATGACCTTCATGAGCACCCAGAGCGTGCCCGCGAGGACGAGCAGCCGCCAGCCGGCCTCGGCCGCGACCCGCATCCCCCACGGCACCGCCGCGACGGGGTCGGGCCTTGCCGCTATGGCCGGCGCGTAGGCGGGCGGCGGGGGCACGTGTTCCTGCTCCTGCTCGGCGCCCTGCCCGTCCGGGCCGTCGGCGGCGCGGTCGTGGACGGCCTCGCGCGCCCCGGCCTCCCCGGCCGGGTCGTCGCGGCCCTCACGCACCACGTCGTCGGCGTCGTCGACGTCCTTGTCGCGGCGCTGCTCGTTCAACCGCTCGCTCATCTCGCTCAGTCGTGCACCGAGCCGTCCGAGCCACCCTGGCACTCGCGACATGATCCGTCCTCTTCCCCCGTCTTTCCCCACCACTCCCCCCTGGAGCTGTCCGGACCGACCGTACACGTGCGAGGCCCCTCACCGAAGGACGGTGAGGGGCCTCGAAAGGTTGAGCACGGTACGGGCCTGCGGGGGCCTAGTACCAGTTGTTCGCCTGCCAGAAACTCCAGGCACCGCACGGGCTGCCGTAGCGGTCGTTCATGTAGTTCAGGCCCCACTTGATCTGGGTGGCGGGGTTCGTCTGCCAGTCGGCGCCGGCCGACGACATCTTGGAACCCGGCAGTGCCTGAACGAGGCCGTACGCGCCCGAAGAGGCGTTGGTGGCCTTGTAGTTCCACGTCGACTCGTGGTTGACGATGTTGCTGAAGCACTGGAACTGGTCCCCGGGGACCATCTGCCGTGCCATCGCCTGGACCTGCGAGACCGAGTAAGAGCTCTGGGGAGCGAAGCTGGAAGCATCGCGTCCGGAGGAACGGCTGGCCTTGGTCTCGGCCTTCTCCTCGCGCTCCTTCTTGGCGGCGGCCTTGGCGGCTGCCTCCTCCTTCTCCGCCTTCGCCGCGGCCTTCTGCTTCTCGATCGCCGATGCGGCGGCCTGCTTACGGGCCTCCTCCGCGGCGGTCTTCTTCGCAGCGGTGTCCGCGGCCATCGCCTGGGCGTCGGCCTGCTGCGTCAGAGAAGCGGTCTGGACCTGGGCCTGCTGGCCCGCGGGTATGTCTGCGAGGAGCGTCGCGTCGCTTGCCGCTGCCTCGAGATCGTTCGTGTTCGAGGGCTGGGTGTCGCCCGAAGCCACACCCACGACAGCGCCGACGGTGGTGACCGCGGTGGCGGATGCCACGGCGAATCCCCGGACCGAAATCCGGCTCACACGGTTTCCTTCCAGCATCGCCCGCATAGGTGACCCCGCGGACGCAATCGTGCCCCTGGCGCTGGCCTCCGCTGGCAAATCGGTCACGGGAGGCACGGGCCCGGTGGACAACTCCCGGTGTGGGAGCGCCGCGTGGTGCTTCGGGCGGCATGCGACGGCCACTATGAAGTTCTGTTGTGCCGTACCGCTGGGGGTACACGTGTGTCGCATGCGGGGCCTGACAGGACCCAGACTCTGCCCCAGCCGAACGCCGCGAGGCAATTCTCCGTTGCGTGGGAAAGCTCACACCTCGTTTGCCCCAGGAGTTTTACGGAAAGAGGCGCGCATCAAGACGCCGCCCGGCTAAGCTCCTTCGCTTTGCCGGGCGGCGCCCCATGCGGCACAACTGCCGCCTACTACCTCAGATCTGACCGTCCTCCAGCATTTCGGTCACCAGGGCCGCGATCTGCGAACGCTCCGAGCGCGTGAGCGTGACGTGGGCGAAGAGCGGATGGCCCTTCAGCTTCTCGACGACGGCGACCACTCCGTCGTACCGCCCCACGCGCAGGTTGTCGCGCTGGGCCACGTCATGGGTCAGGACGACCCGGGAGTTCGCCCCGATCCTGGACAGAACGGTCAACAGGACGTTCCGTTCCAGGGATTGCGCCTCGTCCACGATCACGAACGCGTCGTGCAGCGAGCGCCCGCGGATGTGGGTGAGCGGGAGCACTTCGAGCATCCCGCGCGCCGTGACCTCCTCGATGACCTCCTTGCCCGCCACCGAGCCGAGCGTGTCGAAGACGGCCTGCGCCCAGGGACCCATCTTCTCGGCCTCGGTGCCCGGCAGATAGCCGAGCTCCTGCCCGCCCACCGCGTACAGCGGCCGGAAGACCATCACCTTCTGGTGCTGCCTGCGCTCCAGGACGGCCTCCAGGCCCGCGCAGAGCGCGAGGGCCGACTTGCCGGTGCCCGCGCGCCCGCCCATCGACATGATGCCGATGTCCGGGTCGAGCAGGAGGTCCAGCGCGATGCGCTGCTCGGCGCTGCGGCCCTTGAGACCGAAGGCCTCCCGGTCGCCGCGCACGAGGCGGACGTTGCCCTCGGCCGTGACGCGGCCGAGCGCCTTGCCGCGCTCCGACTGGATGGTCAGTCCCGTGTGCACCGGCATGTCGGCGGCTTCGGGGACGTACAGGGTGTCTTCCTCGAAGAGGAGGTCGACCTGCTCGCCGGAGAGGGTCAGTTCGGACATTCCGGTCCAGCCGGAGTCCGTGATGGCGAGCTCGGCGCGGTACTCCTCGGCGAGCAGACCGACCGACGACGCCTTGATCCTGAGCGGCAGGTCCTTCGACACGACCGTGACGTCGTACCCCTCCGCCTGGAGGTTGCGGGCGACGGCGAGGATCCGTGAGTCGTTGTCCCCCAACCGGTAGCCGGCCGGGAGCACGCCGGGATCGGAGTGGTTGAGCTCGACGCGCAGCGAGCCGCCCAGGTCCCCGATGGGGATCGGGGCATCGAGACGGCCGTGCCGGATGCGGAAGTCGTCCAGCAGGCGCAGCGCCTGCCGGGCGAAGTAACCGAGCTCCGGATGGTGCCGTTTGGCCTCCAACTCCGTCACCACGACGATCGGCAGCACGACTTCGTGCTCGTCGAAGCGGGTCAGGGCATTGGGATCGGCCAGCAGGACGCTGGTGTCGAGAACATAGGTGCGCCTGTCGGGCATGCGGCGCTTTGTGCTGGTCACCACGGAAGGACGTACCCCCTCGGATGAGGTCGGGGAGCGACGGAGGGTTTGCTGGGCCGGGTCGGGCGGGAGAAATCCCGGCCGGTCTCGGACCGCGATGCGCGGGCCGGAATCCGGCCCTCCCGGTTCCCGACGGAGTACGTACTCTCCGTGCGGTCGTCCTGGTGCAAAGGGCCTCCCGGGCGGACGGCCCCGTGCCGTCCGCTGAGATCCGACATCCGTGAATCGGATGTCGGCCTGGAAGGCTTATTCCCTCGAACAAGCGCAGCCATGCCAGGGCATATGACGACGCGTTGGTTAACTCTGGGTTACCCCGACCTCAGGGGCGTGCGGGAGTCAGCCCCCGTAGCGACGGTGCCGTGCCGCGTAATCCCGCAGCGCGCGCAGGAAGTCGACCTTCCGGAAGGCCGGCCAGAAGACCTCGCAGAAGTAGTACTCGGAGTGAGCGGTCTGCCAGAGCATGAACCCGGACAGGCGCTGTTCACCACTCGTTCGGATCACCAGGTCCGGGTCCGGCTGGGCCCGGGTGTAGAGGTGCTTGCCGATGAGGTCGACGTCGACCTTCTCGGCCACCTCGTCCAGCGACTCCCCCTTGTCGGCGGCGTCGAGCAGCATCGAGCGGACCGCGTCGGCGATCTCCTGGCGGCCGCCGTAGCCGATCGCCACGTTGACCACTATCCCCTTGACGTGGGCGGTGGCCTCCTCCGCCTCCTTGAGGACGTTGTGCATCCCCGAGGGCAGGATGTCGGTGGCGCCGACGTGGTGGACGCGCCAGCGGCCGTCCCTGGCCAGCGAGCGGACCGTGTCCTCGATGATGCCGAGCAGCGGACCCAGCTCGTCCTGGGGGCGGTCGAAGTTGTCCGTCGAGAGCAGCCACAGCGTGACGACCTCGACGTCCGTCTCGCTGCACCAGCCGAGGAACTCGCCGATGTTGTCCGCGCCGGCCTGATGGCCCTGGGCCGTGGTGGACCCGGCGGCCTTCGCCCAGCGTCGGTTGCCGTCCATGATGACCCCGATGTGCTTGGGCACCTGGTCATGGTCCAGGTGACCTTCCACCCGGCGTGCGTACAGCCTGACCAGCAGGCCGCGCAGCCTGTCCCGCAGGTTCACGGTGTTTCCAACCCCTCCGTGCAGACGGCAGTCCCCGAAGGCGAAAGCGTACCGCCGTGAAACCGGGGCACGCGCCACCGGCTTCCGGCGCTCTGACGTAGCTTCGTCCTCATGAACGACACGTCTCTTTATCGCGCGGCAACGGACCGTTACGACTCGATGGAGTACCGGCGCACCGGGCGCAGCGGCCTGAAACTGCCCGCCGTCTCGCTCGGCCTCTGGCACAACTTCGGCGACGACAAGGCCCTCGACACCCAGCGCTCGATCCTGCGCCGCGCCTTCGACCTGGGCGTCACCCACTTCGACCTGGCGAACAACTACGGGCCGCCGCCCGGCTCGGCGGAGCTGAACTTCGGCAAGCTCTTCGCGCAGGACTTCGCCTCCCACCGCGACGAGCTCGTCCTGTCGACCAAGGCCGGCTATCTGATGCACCCCGGCCCGTACGGCGAGTGGGGCAGCCGCAAGTACCTGCTCTCCTCGCTCGACGCCTCGCTCGCGCGGATGGGCGTCGACTACGTGGACATCTTCTACTCCCACCGCTTCGACCCGGACACCCCGCTCGAGGAGACGATGGGCGCGCTCGCCTCCGCCGTCCAGCAGGGCAAGGCCCTGTACGTCGGCGTCTCCTCCTACAACAGCGAGCAGACCGCCGAAGCGGCACGCCTGCTGCGGGAGATGGGCGTGCCCGCGCTCATCCACCAGCCGTCGTACTCGATGATCAACCGCTGGACGGAGGACGACGGCCTGCTCGACACCCTGGAGGCGGCGGGCATGGGCTGCATCTCCTTCGTGCCGCTGGCCCAGGGCCTGCTCACGAACAAGTACCTGAAGGGCATCCCGGAGGGTTCCCGCGCGACGCAGGGCAAGTCGCTCGACCCGGGCCTGCTGAGCGACGAGGTCGTACGTCGTCTCAACGGCCTGAACGACATCGCGGCGGGCCGGGACCAGTCCCTCGCCCAGCTCGCCCTCAACTGGGTGCTCCGCGACGAGCGGATGACCTCGGCGCTGATCGGCGCCTCCAGCGTCAAGCAGCTGGAGGAGAACGTGGCGGCGCTCGCGGGTCCGAAGCTGACGGACGAGGAGCTCAAGGCCATCGACACGTTCGCGGTGTCGACGCCCGGCACCAACATCTGGGCCGGCCGGGCCTGACGGGTGTGACGCGGAGGGCCCCGCACCGGACGGTGTCCGGTGCGGGGCCCTCCCCTACTTCCTGTACTTCCCGTACTTCCTGTGGGTCCGTCCGCCGTCAGGCGCGCGGGCGCTTGAACCACGCGCCCGCCGTGCGCTGGGCGAGCAGCACGACGACGGCGATGGCGCCGGCCAGCGGCAGCAGGCCGGCCGGGCTGCCGCTCGCCGCGCCGCCGAGGGCGAAGGCGATCTGCACGCTCATCAGGACGATGCAGGTGACGCGGATGCCGTTGCCGACGGTCCCGTAGCGGAAGGCCATGCCCGCGGAGACCAGCAGGCAGATGTTCACGCCGAGCGCGGCGCCCGCGGTCTCCGGGTTGACCGTGAAGATCAGGCCGACCGTGCCGAGGACGATGAGTCCGGCGAAGACCCAGAGGACTATCTGCGCGGCGCGGACGACACCGGGCATCTGGTGCGGGGGCACGGGGCCGTATCCGTAGCCGGGGCCGTATCCGTAGCCGGCGTCCTGCGCGGGGCCGGTGTAAGTGGGGAGACCTGCCTGGGGGTTGACCTGGGGATTGGTCTGGGGGGCGCCCTGGGGACCGGGCTGGGGATCGTGCTGCGGGCCGGGCGGTGGGGGGAACTGGTTCGACATGTCCCTGACCATAACTGGATGTCGATCTTCCGCCGTCGTACGGGCCTTCGCGCGGGGGCGGCGGGGCCGCCGGGCGCGCGGGCAAAAAAACGGGCCGGTCCGTGGGGGGGAGACGGACCGGCCCGAGGGGGGGTTTCCACCATAACCCTTCGTAAGTGATGCTGCGTGCATTGGCGCTCCACAACTACTCTCCGAGACCGGCCGACAACTGCGAGACCCCGTTCTGGCAGCGGAATTCGGCGTTCTGAGGCGGATTTCGGCCGGGCGCGGCGATACCCCCCAAGAGGGACCCCGGCACGGTTCGCGCGCTTGACGCATCGGGACGCCCGGCCGCTACCGTCGCGGCCATGGCGACGATGACGGTCTCCGGAGCCCCGACGGCGACGCCGCGGGAGACCGGAGCGCGGGGCCCGGAGATCGATGTGGAGATCGCGGACTCGGCGCGGGCGCGGCGGCGCGGGCTGCTCGGGCGCGCGGGGATCGCGGGGGCGCTCCTGCTGACTCCGGCGCGCGGCGTACACACCCTCGGGATGCGCTTCGCCATTGATGTGGCGTATCTGGACCGTGAGTTGCGCGTGCTGTCCGTGCGGACGATGCGTCCAGGCCGGGTGGGACTGCCGCGACCACGGGCCCGGCACGTCCTCGAAGCGGCGGCCGGATCGATGGACGGATGGGGCGTACGCCGGGGTGCGCGGATCGCCCTGCACGGTACGGAGTGACGGCTCGCGGTGCCGCGCGGCCCCCTCCGCCGCACGGCACCGCACGCAGAGCTTTGCTCACGCGAATTAGCCTTGGTCTGAACTTACGTGACGCTTAGGGGCGGAACGAGCCAGTCTTGATAACAATGCGGAATCAAGGCTTCGATTCCGGGACGTACGTCACCGTCCACGACGTATGCACGACTTGCGCGCCACGCACAGTTGATCCCGTATGCCGGAATTACCCCTCAGGCGGCGCTCTCCGCCCCCGCCTTGTTGGCGATCACCTGTTGCATGTGCTGATCGCCCCACAACCCGAGGGGAATGAGGGCCGTGTTGAGGGAGGTGCCGAGTGCGGTCAGTGAGTACTCGACCTTCGGCGGCACCTCCCGGTACACCTCACGGTGCACGATGCCGTCCGACTCCAGCTCCCGCAGCTGCTGGATCAGCACCTTCTCGCTGACCCCGATGATCTGCCGCCGCAGCTCGCCGAAGCGCAGCGTCGTCGCGTCGTTCAGCGCCCACAGGATCATGGGCTTCCACTTGCCGCCGACGACATCCACCGCGGCGTCGAGTCCGCAGGAGTACGGCTCGTCGTCCTTCCGCATGGTCAACTCCTCTGATCCGCCAGGTCACTTGCCGAATCGACAGTACCTAAGGGGCCGGCGGAGCTGTCATATGCGTACGACTACGGGTACCGCTATCGCTATCGCCACGCGTGCGGCTGCCCGCTACGGCTTGCGGAGTTCGAAGAGGTGGCGGGCGCTGTGCGCCACGAACGGGCCCTCCGCCTGGATCCGCTCGTGCAGCTCACGCAGCCTCGGCCGGTACTTCTCGACGCTGAAGTCGGGCACCATCCAGATGACCTTGCGCAGGAAGTGCACGACGGCGCCCACGTCGAAGAACTCCATCCGCAGCCGCTCGGCCCGCAGCTCGACGACCTCCAGACCCGCGGCCGCCGCCTCGGCGCGCTCCAGGTCCGGATGGCGTCCGTTCCTGGTCTCAGCCGACTGCGGCCCCAGGAAGTACTCGACGACCTCGAAGACGCTGGCGGGCCCGACGTGCTGTGCGAAGTACGTGCCGCCGGGGCGCAGCACGCGCGCGATCTCGTGGAAGTGGGCCTTCACCGGGTGCCGGCTGGTCACCAGGTCGAACGCCTCGGCCGCGAACGGCAGCGGCGCGTCCTCGGGCGACGCGACGACGGCGACCCCGCGCGGATGCAGCAGGGCGGTGGCCTTGGCCACGTTCGCCGGCCAGCCCTCGGTGGCGACGGCCAGCGGGGGCAGCGTGGCCGCGGAGGCGAGGACCTCGCCGCCGCCGGTCTGGATGTCGAGCGACGCGGTGGCACCGGCGAGCCGATCCGCCATGGCCTCCGCGTACCGCCACGAGGGCCGCGCCTCGGTCGCCCTGCCGTCGAACCAGGAGAAGTCCCACCCCGCGGTGGGCGCGGCGACGGCCTCCTCGACGAGGTCGTCGAAGCTGCGGGGACGGTCGGGGCTCGTGGCACTCATGAACCCCATGATCGCATCGGGGACGGCGGGACGCACGGCGGTTTTCGGCGGACGGTTGCGCGGAAGGTGCAGGTCACGGGGGCGGTGTCGGGTTCTCGGCGTGGGAGCGCGGTGCGGGTTGCGGTGCGGGTTCAGGCACCGGGCGTGACGGCGGGACCGCGGGGCCGTCACACTCCGGACTACGGGGGACTACGGGATCTCCAGCGTGCGCAGAGCACAGAGGGCGCGCAGAAGGTGCGTCGAAGGTGCGTCTACGGGAGGACCACGCCATGACCGTGCCCGGCCAGACCTCGCACAGCCCGGCCCCGGATCGTCCGGCCCCGCATCGCCCGGCCATGACCGACGAGCAGCGCAAGTCCGTCGTGCTCGCCTATCTCAAGGCGCTCGACCACGGCGGCAAGACCGTCGACGGCGTCCCGCTCCTCGATCTCTTCGCGGACGACGCCCAGGTGTACTTCCCCACGGGGAGCACCGGGACGGGCCGTGGCGGGCGGATCTGCCCGCGTGGGGCGCGGGCCGCTTCTGCGACGTCTTCGAGATCAGGGACTGGCTGATCCAGCGGTGCTTCGTCTACTTGGATCCGGAGTACGCGGGCGGGGACGTGGCGCGGTATCCGTGGCTCAGCGGCTAGTTCCGGAGTCGCTTCCGGTGCCGGAGTCGCTTCCGTTACCAGGGGCGTCGCTGGTGCCGGAGTCGCCGCCGGTGCCGGACGCGCCTCGTGGGAAGGAGACTTCCACGCGGCGGTTCTTCTTGCGGCCCTCCTCCGAGCCGTTGTCCGCGATCGGGTAGTCCTCGCTGTAGCCGCGCACGGCGTAGGTCACCTCGGGGCCGAGGTACTTCGACAGCTGGTCGTGCACGGCTTCCGCGCGCTGGCGGGAGAGCTTCTTTCCGTGGGAGTACGAGCCGAGGTCGTCCGTGAAGCCGAAGACGCGGACGTCCGTGGCCTTCTGCGTCTTCGCTTCCTCGGCGATCGCCTTGATCCGCGCGCTCGCCTCCGGGTTCAGCTTCGCGCTGTCCTTGGGGAACAGGACCTCCGCCTGGAGCGCGAACTTCACATCCGTGTTGGTGTCCTCGCGCCGCTCCTCGCCGCCGAGGTCCTCGACGACGGACTTGATGTCCAGCACCTTGGCCGGCGCGAGCGTGGCGCCGTCGGCGAGCTTCAGGCCGGGGCTGTTGGAGTCGACTTCGGGGGGTGGGGAGGTGGTGGTGCTGCCAGGGGGGGCGGTGGGGTCGTCGTCCGCGGCGACCGCCGGGCACGGGGCCAGCAGGATCACCAGCGCCGTGAGGGTGGCCGCGCCTGCGGTGCGGGTGAGTGGGTGGCGGATCATGGGTCACTCGCCCTCGGAGATCTCTATGGGGGCGGGGGGCATCGATCCGACTTGGAAGGTCACTTTGTCGGTGCCTTCCGGCGGGGCCGGGAACTGGGCGAACCAGTCAACCGTCTGCCCTGAGTCGAGGCCGCCCTCGAACTTGGTGCAGAGGCAGCGCCCGCTCGTGTCCCGCAGGACCAGGTAACGCTTCTTGCCCTGCCCGTCCACGAGACTGGCCCCGGCGACGGAGCCTCCGTTCTTCTGCAGCTCCTTCTCGTCCCCGCGCCACTGGCCACCCGTCCAGAGGCCTCCGGACGAGTTGGTGACTTTGCCCGAGACGGTGAGGAAGCCGCCTCCGTCCCGCTTCGCCGACGTGATCACAAGCGTGACTCCGTCACCCTTGGCTTCGGCCAGGACCTCATCGGCAGCAGGCTTCTGCGACTCCTCCTTGCCGTCGCCCTTCTTGGCGGGCGACGAAGGCTGGGAGTTCTTGTCGGACTTCTTCTCATCCCCGTCACCGCCGCCGCCACAACCGGCGACCGTGAGGACCAGCCCAGTCGTGATCGCCACAGCGGTCATTGCCCTGCGGGCCAACATGGTGCGCCGAGTGTTCATCGCTACGGCTTCCTTCTTTCGTCGATCACCGGTCAGTCGGCCAGGTGGACAGAGAAGAGGACGGACGCATCCGGGAGGTCGCCCGGTTCGAATTCATCGGGGTCGATCTCGAAGGGAAGTTCACCGTCGCACTTGAGCTCCACGGCCTTCTTCGGGTCGGCCGACGGATCGACGTCACAGCGGGGCTTGATGATGGCTGTGGCATCGGCCTTGGCGTGCTTGGACTCCGTGCCAGGGATAATCGAGTCGCCCACCGTGTAGTTGGTCTCGATCTCCGCCCGGAAGCCCGGATAGCCGTTCACTTCGGCGGGTGAAACGGTGGCGGTGGAGTCGTTCTCCGCAGCCAGCGCAGATGCCGCCTGCTGGGCTCCTTCGCCGGTGAACCTGTCTCCGGCCAGCCAGTCGAGCCAGTCGTCACTCTCACCGATGGACAGCACCAATCCATCGATGAGCTCATCCCTGGCGTCCTGGGCAGCCGCCAACGCAGCGGCGTCAGCAGCTGTTTGGGCTCCGTTCCGAGCCGAGGCGGCCTGGGCGAACGCGAAGAAGGCGAACGCAACAAAGAGCAAAATCCCCGTGAGCCAAATGTAGATGGGAAGAGTCTGCCCTCGGTCGTTTCGCAAGCAGCGACGCGTCATCCTCCTACGACGTCGCTCACCGCATTGCCGATTGCCGTGGAGATCTTGTTGTCGAGGGCCAGTCCGTCGATCAGCGTGTAGATCCCCGCAATAAGAATCATGAGCCCCGCATACTCCACAAACCCGGCCCCCGCATCCCGCTCCCTCCCCCGCACCCGGGAAGCGACCGCCACCGTCCAGTCGACCCAGACTCTGAGCACGCGTTCCTTCAGCACGACGGCTCCTTCTCTCCCACCAGATACCGCGCCCTTTGTGGTCAGAGGAAACGTACGCCACAAGGCGTGCATCGGCAGCAACTCTGCGCAACGTATGCGGTATCCCGGTCGCCCGGTCCGTAAGTTGGCGGGTTCTCTTCCCCCTCGTTGAGATCACCATGCACGAAGTCCCCTCCCGCGAACCGTGAACTCAGACCCGACTGTCCCACATCGAGTTGCAGCCGCGAAGGGTTTTCGCGGAGTCGATGTCCCTGCCTTCGCCCGGCGCACTTCAACGCCCCAGGATGGAGCCGAAGTCGGAGCCCGAGCCGAGGAACATGCCCGCCGCGATGAGGATCATCGTCGCGGGCAGCATGAAGACGAGCGTCACCATCGTCGCCTTGGGGATCGTCTTCGCCGCCCTGCGGCGGGAGTTCTGCGCGTCCGTGCGGCGCATGTCCGTGGCGAGCTGGATCAGGGTGTCCGCGATCGGGGAGCCCAGCTCCTCGCCCTGCTGGAGCGCGGAGACGAACTGGGCCACCTGCTCGGACGCGTTGCGGCGGCGCAGTTCGTCGAAGGCCTGGCGGCGGCTGACGCCCATGTCCATCTGCCGCAGGGTGATGCGGAGTTCGTCCGCCCACGGGCCCTCGTACTTCTCCGCGACGCGGTCGAGTGCCTGGCGGAAGCCGAGGCCCGCCGAGACGACCACCGCGAGCACGTCGAGGAAGTCGGGCAGCGTGCGGTCGATGACCTCTTTGCGTTCCCTGATCGCCTGCCAGATCAGTCCGTCCGCCGCCGTCGCGCCGAAGGCGAGGGTCAGCAGGCCGAAGAGCGGGGAGCCGTTGGTCAGGAAGACGAGGCCGAGGACGACCCCGAAGATGCCGTAGACCGCGCGGCGGGCCGCGTAGCGGTCGATGGTGAGGCCGCCGGGGTTGCCCGCCATGTCGATCCTGCGGCGCTTGGCGTCGACCCTGCGGGGGCCCATCAGGCGCAGCACGAGGGGCGCGAAGCGCATGCCCAGGCGGTCCACCGCCGATCCCGCGACCGAGACGCGGGTCGCGCCGACCTCCAGGGCGACGGCCAGGTCGGTGGGCAGCTTCGCGTCCGCGCGGTACATGCGGATGCCCTGGCAGACACCCGCCACGGCCAGGCCCATCACCGCCGCCAACGCCAGCGCTATCAACGTAACTCCCCTGCCAGGTCGGTGCTTTCCAAGGATTCTTCTAGACTTCGATCTTGCCCAGGCGTCTGATCACGAAGAAACCTATGCCGTACAGGCCCAGCGAGATCAGGATCAGTGTCTGGCCCATCGGTGAGCCGGTCACCCGCTCCAGCGCTCCCTCGTTCGAGGAGTTGATCAACAGCAGCGAGCCCAGACCCAGCAGCGGGACCGTGAAGGCCGTCGCGTGGACCTCCGAGAGCATGGTGCGGACCTCGCGCCTCGTCTCCTTGCGGTCCTCCAGGGTCTGGGTGAGGTTGCGGAGGGAGTTCACCACCGTGCCGCCCGCCTTGTTGGACAGGACCAGGGTGGTCACGAGGACTATCAGCTCGCGGGACGGCAGGCGTTCGGCCAGTTCACCGAGGGTGTCGTCGATCGAGCGACCGAGCGTCAACTGGTCGGCCACGTGCGAGAGTTCCTCGCCCGCGGGGGCTTCCAGCTCCTCCGCCGCCATCGCCAGTGACGTACGCAGGGCCAGGCCCGCCGCCGTGGCGTTCGCCAGGATGCGGGCCACGTCGGGGAGTTGGTTGATGAACGCCTCGATGCGTTTCTGGCGCTGCCAGTTGAGGAAGGCGATCGCGCCCCATATCGCCACGATGCCCGCGATCGGGCCGAAGAAGGGGGCGAGGGTGGCGGCCGCGATCAGCCAGAGCGCGGCGACGACCGCGACGACGTAGGTGAAGAACTCGCCCGCCGTCAGGTCGAGTCCGGTCGAGGAGAGGCGCAGGTGGATGTCGCGGCCGAGGCGCGTACGGCGCAGGCGGCGGTCCACGGAGGCGAAGCGGCGGGTGCGGCCCTGCGCGCCGCCGTCGCCGGGGCCGAGCGCGAGACGGTCGACCAGGGCCTGGCGCTGGGCCCGCCCCGACGCGTACGTATGGATGCCCGCGACGGCGAGCGTGCCGGTCAGGATCGTGGCGCCGAGCGCGAGGAGGGCGGGGTCGTTCATCCGATGGCTTCCCTCGTGTTCATGACGTCGACGGCCTCCGCCACGCCGAACGCCGGTGGCACGGGCTCGTTGGCGACGTACAGCTTGTCCGCGACCTCGCGCGGCAGCGGCAGGTGTTCGAAGTAGCCGTGCACGACGCGGTCGGCGCCGAGCGGGCGCGGCACGAAGCGGGTGACGGGCACGATGCGGAACTGCTGGCGGCCGTGCGAGACGAGCAGGACGATCTCGGAGACCTTGCGGGAGCCGTCGCCGTGCCGGGAGAGCTGGATGACCACGTCCACCGCCGAGTTGATCTGGTCCTTGAGCGCCTCGAACGGGATCTGCACCTCCGACATGGAGCCGAGGGTCTGCAGGCGCATCAGGGCGTCCTCGGCGGTGTTGGCGTGGACGGTGGCGAGCGAGCCGTCGTGGCCGGTCGACATGGCCTGGAGCATGTCGAGGGTCTCGCCGCCGCGGACCTCGCCGACGATGATGCGGTCGGGGCGCATGCGCAGTGAGTTCCTGACCAGGTCGCGGATGGTGATCTGGCCCTTGCCCTCCACGTTCGGGGGGCGGGATTCGAGGCGGATGACGTGCTCCTGCTGGAGCTGGAGCTCCGCCGAGTCCTCGATGGTGATGATGCGTTCATGGGCCGGGATCAGTCCGGAGAGCGCGTTGAGGAGGGTCGTCTTGCCGGTGCCCGTACCGCCGCTGACGATGAGGTTGAAGCGGGCCCGCACGAACGCGGCGAGCAGCATCAGCATGTGCTCGTCGAGCGAGCCGAGGCCGATGAGTTCGGGCAGCGTGTAGGCGCGCGGGAAGCGGCGGATGGTGAGGGTCGCGCCGGTGAGGGCGAGCGGCGGGATGATGACGTTGACGCGCTCGCCGGTGGGCAGCCGGGCGTCGACCATCGGATTCGACTCGTCCACGCGGCGGTTGACCGTGGAGACGATGCGCTCGATGGTCTGCATGAGCTGGTCGTTGGAGGCGAAGCGGAGCGGGAGCTGCTCCACGCGGCCGTTGCGCTCGACGAAGATCGAGTCGGGGCCGTTGACCATGATCTCGGTGATGGACGCGTCGGCGAGGAGCGGTTCGAGGACGCCGAGCCCGAGCGCCTCGTCGACGACGCGGCGGATCAGCTGGGAGCGCTCGGAGGTGGAGAGGACCGGGCCCTCGCGGCTGATGATGTGGCCGAGTACGCGCTCCAGGCGGACGCGGCGGTCCGCGGCGGCGAGCGAGGACATCTCGGCGAGGTCGATCTCTTCGAGGAGCTTGGAGCGGTATATGGCTACGAGGCCGTCGTCGCGGCTCGGCTCGGTGTGGTGGGTGGGGGCGACGCGGTCGCGCAGGCTCATGGTGTGCTTCAACCTCCTTAGGCGGTACGGGGATTCAGCCGGTGTCGCCGTCATCGTGGTCGTTCGGCATCGTGGCCTCCTTGGTGACGCGCCAGTCCGTGCCGATGAAGGGGAGCAGCCTGGGGACCTGGACCTCTACGGTGGCTGTAGTCGTGGCGTCGCCCTTGCCCACGTGAACCTCGGCGCTCAGGCCGCTGTCCATGGCCGCCGCCCCCGCGGCCTCGCCCGAGTCGCCCTGCGATGCGGCGCGGGCCGCCGCGCGGGCGCCTGAACCGGCCTGGTTCGCGGCGTAGCCGACGAGGCCCAGTTGGATCGCCGCCAGCCCCACGAGGAGCAGGATCGGCAGGAAGCCCGCGAACTCCAGGATCGATACTCCGCGGTCGTCCCAGCGGCGCCGACGCGGCGCTCCCGTCCCGGCCCTCCCCCGCCTGCTCGCGGCGGGCCTCACCCGTCCTCCCCCTCCTTCGCCGCCCCGGCCTCCGCCTTGACCGTCCACCCCGCGTCGATGCCCGGAAAGAAGACCGGGACCTTGACCGAGACGTGGGCCTTCCACACGGGGCCCTCGTCGTTGCAGGAGATCCCCGCGTTCTGCCAGGCGTCCGGCAAGTGCTTCTTGGCCGCCGTGGCGCAGGCCGCCCCGCCGCCGTCGCCCGTCGCGTACGCCGCCGTGGCCGCCCGCGCCGCCTCGTCCGCCGCGTTGCCCGCGAGGGAGTACGAGTAGCCGTAGAGCGCGCACTGCCACAGCAGGGTCATGACGACGAGCAGCAGCGGGAACATCCCGGCGAATTCGAGGGTGACCGCGCCCCGGTCGGCGGACGCCGCCTTCTTGCGCAGGGCGAGCCCGCCGCGCCTGCCGTGGCCCGCGGCCTCCTGGTCGATCAGGCCGAGCTCGCCGGCCAGGCCCCACAGCGCCTGCTTCACCGAGGAGCGGCTGTCGAGGTCCTGCATGCGGCCCGCGTCGACGGCGGTCTGGAGTTCCTTGAAGGCGGCGGGCACGGTGGACCTGGCGGTCTTCGTGCCGGTGACGCGCTCCACGAGGGAGGGCTGGATCTCGGAGGCCTTGCCGTGCCGGTTGACGACGGTGACGGTCTCCTCGGCCTTGCGGATCTGGAGGCGGTCCCAGAGCCGCACCATGCGCTTGGCTGCGCGTACGGCCACCACATCCGGCGTCACCAACAGCAGGGCTTGGTCGGCGAGTTCGACGGCTACCGCGCTCGCCGCCGTGACGAAGGCGCCGCAGTCGACGACCACCACGTCGTAGCGGGCGCGCAGGGCGCCCACGGTCTGGCGGGCGACCCGGTCGGTGACCTCCTCGCCGCGTTCGCCGTCGGCGGGGGCGAGGAGCAGGCCCATGCCGGTCTCGTGGGTGTAGACGGCGTCCTGGAGGACGCGGGGCGTGATGTCGGTGATGGCGGCGAGGTCGGCGACGGAGCGCCGGAACTGCACGTCGAGGTAGGAGGCGACGTCGCCGGACTGGAGGTCGAAGTCGAGGAGGGCCACGGAGCGCCCCGACGCCTGGGCGGCGAGGGCCAGTTGGACGGCGGTGACGGTCGCGCCGACGCCGCCCTTGGCCCCGCTGACCGCGACGACGGTGCCCGCGCCCGGCGCCCCGGGAGCGCCGCCGCCCCCGTACAGCTCGATGCCCCCGCTGCCCAGGTGGCGGCGCATCCCGGTGGACCAGGACGCGGCGGCCTGGACGCGTTCGGCCAGGGCGTCGTAGGCGAGCGGGAAGGTGACGATGCCCCGCGCCCCGGAGTCCATGGCGGCGGTGAGCAGGCCGGGGCTGGTGTCGGCGGTGATCAGGACGACGCCGACGGCGGGGAAGCGCAGCACGAGGTCGCGGATCAGGTCGAGCGCGGCGACGGGACCGATCCGCTCGTGCACCAGGACGACCTCGGGCAGCTCGTCGAGGGACTCGGCGGCGAGCCTGGCGAGGGTGTCCAGGAGCGCGGTGGAGTCCCCGACGGGCAGCGCGGGTTCGGCGTCGGGCAGCTGTCCCACGAGGGTGGACAGCGCCCTCGCGGCGTCGATGTCGCCGACGGCGGGGAGGATCCGAGTGGCCATACGAGACCTCCTACTTGTCCTCGTCGAGGGTGTACGTCCGGTCCCTGGGCGGCACGGTGGCGTCGCCGCCCGCGCCGACGAGGGCGAGCCGGACGTGGGTCGCGAACGACTCGGCGTACGCGACGCGCTGCGCGTCGGCCGTGCCGAGGGCGAACGTGATCGGCACGGCCTCCGTCGCCTTGCGGCGCGTGCGGTCGTCCTGGTTCGGTTCGAGCGGGGTCAGCTTGCCGACGTCGAGCACCTTGGCGCCCTCCACGATGACTTTGGACTGGTCCTTCGCCTTGTCGGTCTCGCCCTTGAACGTGGCGTAGATGTTGACCGTCGAGCCCGGGGTGATCTTGCCCGCGACGCCGGTGGCCGCGTCGATCATGATGGCGATCTCCTGCTGACCCGGCTCCAGTTCGGGCTGTTTCACGATCATGTCGGACTGGAGCAGCGAGCCCTTGCGCAGCTGGGTGACGGCGATCTTGCCGCGGATCTCGCGGAGGTCGGTGACCGCGTTGTCGGACAGCCACCGCTCGGGCATCTCGACCTTCTCGAACTGCCCGGAGGTGAGTTCCTTGTAGGGCGCGATGTCGCCCTTGAGCTTGTACGCCGCGACCTCGGGGCCCACCTTCGAGTTCACGTCGCGGATCACGGAGAGGACGCCCGCGAACGCGCCGAGCGCACACAGGACCGAGAGGACCAGCAGGATGACGCCGCGGCGCTGGCGTGAGTTCATGGGCCGGACTACCTCGATCGGGTGCGGTTGGCTACGGACGGTGAGCGGGGTGGCGCGCGTGCGGTCGTCGGTCGCGTACGAGGTGCGGGTGCGAGGCGGAGCGGGCGGGCCTAGGTGGCGCCTCTGGGCAGGGCGGTCGGGCCGCGGCCGGGGCCTGACCCGGCCGGGCGGAGCCGGGCACCCGGCGGTGTCAGGGCGCGGGTCTGCTGCGCGGGGCGTTCGGCGGGCGGCGGCAGCGGTGCCGCGCAGAACGCGCAGCGGTCACCGATGAGTTCGAGCCCGCACCAGTGGCAGTCGTCGCGGCGTACGGACGAGACCAGCTGGTAGAGGACGGAGATGTCCGGGATGGCGGCGGCGAACTCGACGAGCTTGCCGGTCGCCCACCAGCGCGCGGACTCCGCGGGAAGGCGCGCCTCCTCGACGCCCTGGGCGTGCCAGGCGGGGGCGAGCGTCGTGGTGACCCAGTCGGGGGAGATCCGGCCCGGCGCGTAGAGCAGCTTGGTGCCGAAGCCGGGGCCCTGGAGCCGGGCCTCGCCGTCTCCGCTGACCTTGACCAGCTCGGGCCTGGGGGTCGCGAGGACGGCGAACTGGGTGCCGGGCACCCAGGACTTGGCGTGCGACTGGAGCGTGACGGGCACCCGGTCGAGCTTGGCGACGGAGCCGAGCAGGGCGCCCGCGTAGATGTAGTGCGAGAGCAGCCGCGCGGCGGAGGCGAGCACGCCGGGGCTGAAGTCGCAGATCGACAACTGCCGCAGCTGGAGGGCGAGTACGGCGATGCCGAGCGGCGGCAGGTCGGAGCGGAGGATGGCGACGCGGTCGCTCTCCAGGACCGCACGCACCGCGTGCAGCCGGTGGACGACGGCCGGGGGCGCGGAGGCCGGGCACAGCACGACCACATAGCCGTGGTGCTCGATGAGCGTGTCCATCTCGGTGATCGACTGGTCGAGCGAGTACGCCCGCGAGGAGCGCACCGCGCTCTGCAGCACGGCTGCCGAGGGGGTGTGCCGGTCGGGTGACGGCAGCACGAGATCGGGGCCGGTGACGGCTATGGCGGTCGGCAACGCGTACACCCCCGGTCCTCGTGCACTCCTGCCTCAGCACCATATCCACGTCATGGTCGCCTCAACACCCAACTTCGCACTGTTCATGTGGAGGTGGGTGCGGCGCGGCGTGAACCAAGTGGTGCTTGAGGCCTTGACAACTCAATTGGTCTGGACCAACTTGTACGACCAAGCCAGGGACACCATGCCGAGCGGGCACCACCCTGGCGAACGACGGTGGCCACCGTTCCCCCAGCATCTCCCCCCACCAACTCCCCCCACCGGAGGCAACAGTGGACCGCACACGGAGCAGAGCGGGAGCAGTACTCGGATCGCTCACGGCCCTGGCACTCGCCGTCACCGGCCTGATCACCGGCGGCGCGGGCAGCGCGGACGCGGCGACCCGCGCCGTGCCCAAGCACGCGGTGACCGGCTACTGGCAGAACTTCGACAACGGTGCCCAGGTGCAGAAGCTGGCCGACGTGCAGGACGAGTACGACATCGTCGCCGTCGCCTTCGCCGACGCCACGGCCACCCAGGGCCAGATCACCTTCAACCTCGACTCGGCCGGACTCGGCGGCTACACCGTCGACCAGTTCAAGGCCGACATCAAGGCCAAGCAGGCCGCGGGCAAGTCGGTGATCATCTCCGTCGGCGGCGAGAAGGGCGCGGTCGCGGTCAACGACGCCGCATCGGCGGCCGCGTTCGCCGACTCCGCGTACGAGCTCATGCAGGAGTACGGCTTCGACGGGGTCGACATCGACCTGGAGAACGGCCTCAACTCCACCTATATGACGCAGGCGCTCAAGTCCCTCGGGTCCAAGGCGGGTTCGGGCTTCGTGCTGACGATGGCGCCGCAGACCATCGACATGCAGTCGCCTTCGAACGAGTACTTCAAGACCGCGCTCGCCGTGAAGGACATCCTCACGGTGGTCAACATGCAGTACTACAACAGCGGTTCGATGCTGGGCTGCGACGGCAAGGTCTACAGCCAGGGCACGGTCGACTTCCTCACCGGGCTGGCCTGCATCCAGCTGGAGAACGGCCTCGCGCCGTCCCAGGTCGGCATCGGCGTGCCCGCGTCGAGCCGGGCGGCCGGCGGCGGCTACGCGGCGCCCGACGTGGTGAACGACGCCCTCGACTGTCTCGCCAAGGGCACCGGCTGCGGCTCGTTCAAACCGTCCAAGACGTACCCGGACATCCGGGGCGCGATGGCCTGGTCCACCAACTGGGACGCGACGGACGGCAGTTCCTGGTCCAAGTCGGTCGGCGCGCACGTCCACGGCCTGCCGTAACCCCTCCCCCCTCAAGGACCGCAGCGCCGCCGCTCCCCCGGCGGCGCTGCGCGCGTCACCAGGGCAGGTCGCGCACCTGCTGCACGCACAGGACGAGGAAGAGCAGTCCGGCGCCCGCGAGCATCACGTTGCTCAGGATGCCGTTGCGCCACTCCTTGGGCGTGCGCGAGGTGTTGAGGAGCCAGAGCAGGGTCAGGGCGAGGAAGGGCATGAAGAACGCGCCGAGTACGCCGTAGGCGATGACCAGGCCGAACGGCTGGTCGAGGAAGAGCAGACCCATCGGCGGGAACGTCAGCCAGAGCAGATAGGCCCGGAAGGGCACCGACTTCTCGCGCTTGCCCGCGGCGACCTCCGCGACCATGCCCTCCGCCTTTTCTTCGGCACCGGCCGGGCCGCCGCGCTCACGCTGGATGCGCTCCACGAAGTCGGCGAACATCAGGCTCACGCCGTGCCACACGCCCATCAGCGCGCCGAAGGACGTGGCGAAGAAGCCGATCAGGAAGAGGTTGGCGGTGACCGCGCCGAACTTGTCCTCCAGGACCTTGCCGAGGTCGATGAGGCCCCGGTCGCCGGAGGTGAGGGCGACGTTCGTGGAGTGCAGGAGCTCGGCGCCGATGATCATCATGGCGACGACGAAGACGCCGGTGGTGATGTACGCGACGCGGTTGTCGAGCCGCATCACCTTGAGCCAGCTGATGTCGGTCCAGCCCTTGGAGTTCACCCAGTACCCGTACGCGGCCATGGTGATGGTGCCGCCGACGCCGCCGATCAGTCCGAGCGTGTACAGGAGCGAACCGTCGGGGAGGACCGGCGCGAGGCCCGCGAAGGCGTTGCCGAGGTCGGGGGCGACACGGATCGCGACGTACACCACGATCAGGAACTTCATGCCGATGACGACCGTCATGACCTTCTCGAAGACGGCGTACCGGTTGAACCAGACGAAGGCGAGGCCGAGCAGTCCGCACAGGATCGCCCAGGTCTTCAGGCTCGGCCCGTCGGGGAAGAGCGCGACGAGCGGCAGGGCGCTGGACGACATGGCCGTCGCGCCGTACACGAAGCCCCAGATGACCACGTAGATGGCGAAGTAGTAGGTCGTCCACTGCCCGAGGCTGCGCCAGCCCTCGAAGAGGGTGCGCCCGGTGGCCAGATGCCAGCGGCCCGTCGCCTCGGCGAGGGAGATCTTCACCAGACAGCCGATGATCGCGGCCCACATCAGGGTGTAGCCGAACTTGCTGCCCGCGATGAGCGTCGCGACCAGGTCGCCGGCGCCGACGCCGGTCGCCGCGACGACGATGCCCGGGCCGACGTACTTCCAGCTCGCCTTGCGGAGCCGGACGACGCCTTCGCCCGTGCCTTCACCCGTTCCGGTCCCGCCACCCGTGGTTTCAGCCATGCGATCAAGAAACCGCAAAGACAGCTGGTGCACAAGGGGTTGGTGCGGGCCGCCGTGCCGGTCAGCGCGGTGCGTGACGGTTTGGCCAAAGACAGCATTGACCGGAGCATGCCACACCTCCACGATGGGCCCGCACCGCACGCGTCGCACTGAACCCACCCCCACCCCCGAGGAGACTTCATGCGACTTCGGATACGCGGCAGAAGATCCGCCGCGCTAGCGGCACTTCTCGCACTCGCCGTGGCGGCCCCCATCACCGCCAACGCCTCACCGGGCCAGGCCGGCCAGGCCCCCCGGAAGGCCGCCGCCACGGACGACGACGAGATACGCCAGTACGAGATCCCGCTCCGCGACGACCGCGCGGCCCGCACCGCGCTCGCCCGCACCGGCGTCGCCATCGACGAGATCGACGCCCGCGCGGTCGTCGTCTCCGCCGACGGACAAGAGGCCGCCAAGCTACGGGAGTCGGGCTACTCGCTCACGGCCCTGGCAGGCCCCCCGAAGCGCGGCGCCGGACCGGGCGTGAAGGTCAAGGACTTCCCGCCCGCCGACGCCAGGTACCACAACTACGCCGAGATGAACGCGGAGATCGACCAGCGCATCGCGGCCTACCCGGGCCTGATGACGAAGAAGGTCATCGGCAAGTCGTACTCCGGCAGGGACATCGTCGCCATCAAGGTCAGCGACAACGCCGCCACCGACGAGGCCGAGCCGGAAGTCCTCTTCACCCACCACCAGCACGCCCGCGAGCACCTGACCGTCGAGATGGCGCTGTACCTCCTGCGCGAACTCGGCGCGGGCTACGCCTCCGACGCGCGCATCAAGAAGATGGTGGACTCCCGCGAGATCTGGATCGTGCCCGACATGAACCCGGACGGCGGCGAGTACGACATCGCCACCGGCTCCTACCGCAGCTGGCGCAAGAACCGGCAGCCCAACAGCGGTTCCTCCAACGTCGGCACCGACCTGAACCGCAACTGGAACTTCAAGTGGGGCTGCTGCGGCGGCTCTTCGGGCTCCACGGGCTCCGAGACCTACCGCGGCAAGAGCGGCGAGTCGGCCCCCGAGGTGAAGGTGGTCGCGGACTTCGTACGCAGCCGGGTCGTCGGCGGCAAGCAGCAGATCAAGGCCGCCATCGACTTCCACACCTACAGCGAGCTGGTCCTGTGGCCGTACGGCTACACGTACAGCGACACGGCCCCCGGCCTCACCCAGGACGACCGCGACGCACACGCCGCGGTCGGCAGGAAGATGGCCGCGAGCAACGGCTACACGCCCGAGCAGTCCAGTGACCTCTACATCACGGACGGCTCGATCGACGACTGGCTGTGGGGCAACCAGAAGATCTTCAGCTACACCTTCGAGATGTACCCGTCGTCCGGAGGTGGCGGCGGCGGCTTCTACCCGCCCGACGAGGTCATCGAGCGGGAGACGGCCAGGAACCGGGACGCGGTCCTCCAACTCCTGGAGAACTCGGACTGCATGTACCGGTCGATCGGGAAGGAGCAGCAGTACTGCACGAGTTGACGCTCGCGGCGGAGCGGCCCCGGGCCCACGCAGGGGTCCGGGGCCGCGGCGCGCCTTCGGCCGGGTCCAGTGGACGACGGGCGGGGGCAGCCCCCAACGAAAGCCGGGGAGACAGCCGTAGTGAGCGGGGGCTGGTGTTCCGCTTAGCGTCTGACGGTATGAGACATATACGGAACGTCGGCCTCGTCCTCGCCACCTGCCTCGGCGCCGCGCCCGCCGCGACGGCCGCGACCGCCACGACCGCGACCGCCGCCGCGCCGAAGCCCACCACCGCGTCCAAGTCCGCTGCCGGGCTCGACCGTTACTACGACCAGCGCCTTGGCTGGGGCAGTTGCGTCAAGGGGCCTGACGACGCCATGGGCCGCGACTTGGACGAGGCGGGCGTGCGGTGCGCGGACGTCACCGTGCCGCTCGACTACTCCGAGCCCCGGGGCCGTACGATCACCGTCGCGATATCCCGGCTCAAGGCCACCGACACCCGCCACCGCATCGGTTCGATGCTGCTCAACAACGGCGGCCCCGGCAACGGCGCCGTCCAGTCACCGCCGGAGTTCCACGCGTGGATGAAGAAGACGGGTCCGCGGTACGACATCGTGGGCTTCGACCCGCGCTTCGTCGGCCGCAGCACCCCGCTGGACTGCGGCTGGAACGTCGGCACGACGCTCTTCTCGGCCGGTCTCGGCCGGGCGGGCTTCGAGCGCCAGGTCGACCTGCAGAAGGACCTGGCCGCCAAGTGCCGCGCCACCAACGCCGACGTGCTGCCGCACGTGAGCACCCGCAACACGGCCCGCGACATGGACGTCATCCGCGGCGCGCTCGGCGAGCGCAAGATCTCCTACTTCGGCTACTCGTACGGCACTTACCTCGGCACCGTCTACACCCAGATGTTCCCCGGCCGCACCGACCGCATGGTCCTGGACGGCGCCATCGACCCGCGCGAGTTCGGCCCCCGGCTGCTGAAGGAGGCCGTCGGCGAGAACGAGCGGGCGCTCGCCGACTGGGCCGCCTGGGCGGCCCGGCGGGACGACACCTACGGCCTCGGACGCAGCCGCGCCCAGGTCCTCGCCACCATCGACCGCGTCATCAAGAAGTCCGCGCGCGGCCCGCTGACCGTCGGCGCCGGCCCGGACACCTTCCGGCTCGACGACAGCCAGGTCCCGTTCGTCCTGCTCGCCGGGCTCGACAGCGACACCGACGCCTCGCGGGCGTCCCTCGGCGAGCAGCTGTCCGTGCTGAACAAGGCCGCGGCCGGTCAACCGACCACGCTCTCACCGCAGTTCGCCGGGCTCCTGCGGCTCGCGACGACCGGCGAGCAGTCGACCATGGGCAGTGCGCAGACCGCGGTCATCTGCGGGGACAAGGCCGCCCCGCGCGACCCCGAGGTCTACTGGCGGGACATCCAGCGCGGCCGCGCCGCGTTCCCGCGCTTCGCCGCGGTGAACAACAACATCGGCCCGTGCGCCTTCTGGGACCGGCCCCAGGAGCGGCCGACCCAGGTCAAGCGCGACGCCAAGACCCTGATCGTGTCCGCCACCGGCGACCCGCGCACCCCGCACAAGGGCGCCGTCGCCCTGCACGGCCTGCTGCCGAGCTCCAAGCTGATCACCGTCAAGGGTGCCAACCGGCACGCGGTCTACGGCCTCTACGAGAACGCCTGCGTCGACAACCAGGTCAACCGCTACCTGGCCACCGGCAAGCTGCCCGCTTCCGACCGGACCTGCTCCCGGAGGTCCGGCTAGGGCGCTACACGCGGGGCACCCGGCAAGCACGCCGCCGGGTGCCCCGTTTCCGCGTCACCCCAGTGGCGCCGCCGCCCCGTACGTCGCTCCCCCGGCGTACGGCACCGTCGCCCACATCCGCGTCCCTCCGCCCGGTTCCCGCGCCTCCCCGAATCCCCAGTCCCCCTCGCAGGCCCGCGCCACGCACGCGAGCAGTCGCAGCGCCGCGCGGCGACGGGCGTCACAGGCGGCGGCGAGTCGCGGGTGCGTGTGGCTGGGGTGACTGTCGTAGACGATGACGCGGAGGGTTCCTTCACGGAAGCGGAGGGAGAGGTAGATCTCGGCCGTGGTGCTGAACTGACAGGCGGTCGCGGCCAGTTCACCCACGAGCTGCGTCGCCGGGTCGACCAGTACGGCAAGCCCGTGCGCGGCGAGCACGGTGCGGGTCGCTGCGCGGGCGATCGCCGGGGACGTGAGGGTGGAGGGCAGGGTGAGGCTGTACGCGAGGGTTTCGGGGGTGGGGGCGGAGTGGTCACTCCGGGTGGGGCAGATCGTCACGGTTGCTTGCCCTACGGGTGTGGACATGCGGAACTCCTTCGGAGCGAGCGGGTGTTGTCCTGACCTCGGCCGTCGGTGGCTCGTCTCCCTGACGCGGGCCGCGCCCCTCCCAGGGGAGGAGGTTGCGGGCAGGCTCGCGCGATGCACTGCCAACTGCCGTGTGTAGCTTGTGCGTTACTTAAGGTAGTAGAGCTGGGGCAACAGTGTCCATATAACTAAGGGGTAATTACCCCTAACGAGATGGACGGCGGTGCCCCGCACAGGCAGACTGGGCCACCACGGCAAAAGAAGGGGCGGCATGGCGACCAGAACAACACCGACGGAACGGCAGAAGCGCCTCGGGGCCGAGCTGCGCAAGATGCGTCTAGCCGCGGGCCGTACGACGGAGTACGCCGCAGGACTCCTCGGGATCGACCGGACGAGGCTGTCCAACATGGAGTCGGGAGTTCGCCACTTCTCCGGTGAGCGTGTCCGCACCCTCGCCTGCAACTACGCCTGCGCGGACGAGAGTTACGTTGAGGCTCTCGTATCCATGGCCGACAGCAAGGCTCGCGGCTGGTGGGAGAGACACCGAGGCACGCTCTCGTCCGGGCTCCTGGACATCGCCGAGCTGGAGTGGTGCGCCACGCGCGTACGTACCGCCCAGGTCGTCCATGTGCCCGGGCTGCTCCAGACCGAGGAGTATGCCCGAGCGATCTTCGCCGCCGTGCTACCTCCCTTGACCCGCCTCGAAGTCGAGCTACGCGTGGCACATCGCATGGAGCGCCAGCGGGTCTTCGAGCGGGCCGACCCCCTTCCCTACATTGCCTACGTCCACGAAGCGGCTCTGCGTATGCCCTTCGGCGGCACCGAGGCGACCCGGCAGCAACTCGACCACCTGAGCAAGCAATCCGAGCACGCAACGATCGAGGTGCGCGTCATCCCCACCAGCGTGGGCGGATTCCCTGGAGCCGGGCACGCGCTGCTGTACGCGGACGGGGCCGTGCCACAACTCGACACCGTTCAACTGGACTCCGCACACGGGCCGGAGTTCACTCACGCCGAGGCGCAGCTCACCAAGTACCGTGCCCACTTGGCCTGGATGGACCACGCGGCACTGTCGCCCACAGCCTCGCGTGACCTCATCCGCACCATCGCCCGTGACCTCTAGGAGCGACACCGTGACCGGCATCAACTGGGAAGACCCCTTCTGCGGCGAAGGCAACAACTGCTTCCGCATAGGCACCGACGCCACCGGCAACGCCTACATCGCCATCGCCGGTCAAGAAGAGAACCCCCTCACCGACACCCGCGAAGCCCTCCGCACCCTCATCCGAGACATCAAAGCAGGCAAAGCAGACCACCTCCTCTAGCGATCTCCAGGAGCGACACCATGCCCGAGATCACGTGGGAAGACCCCTTCTGCGGCGAGGGCGCCAGCTGCTTCCGCATAGGCACCGACGCCACCGGCAACGCCTACATCGCCGTAGCCGGTCAAGAAGAGAACCCCCTCACCGACACCCGCGAAGCCCTCCGCACCCTCATCCGAGACATCAAAGCAGGCAAAGCAGACCACCTCCTCTAGGGTCGCGCACAGACGAGACGGGGCACCCGGCAAGCGCTGCCAGGTGCCCCGTCGGCGTACGAGGGCGAGAGCCGTCACACGAACAGGCTGACCACACCCGCCACCGCGAACCCGGCCACCGACAGCACCGACTCCAGGACCGTCCACGTCTTCAGCGTGTCCCGCTCCGAGATGCCGAAGTACTTCGCGACCATCCAGAAGCCGCCGTCGTTCACGTGCGAGGCGAAGATCGAGCCCGCCGAGATCGCCATGATGACCAGGGCCACGAACGCCTGCGAGTAGTCGCCCTCGGAGAGGAGGGGGGCCACGATGCCCGCCGTGGTGACGATCGCCACCGTCGCCGAGCCCTGGGCGACGCGCAGGATCAGGGAGAGCAGGTAGGCGAGGACGATGATCGGCAGGCCGACGTCCTGGAAGGTGTCCGAGATGGCCGTGGCGACGCCGCTGGCCTTGAGGACCGCGCCGAAGATGCCGCCCGCGCCGACCACCAGGAGGATGTTGCCGACCGGCTTCAGGGACGAGGTGGACACCGTCTCCAGGGACTTGCGGGACCAGCCGCGCCGGATGCCCAGCAGGTAGTACGCCATCAGCAGGGCGATCGTCAGGGCGACGAAGGGGCTGCCGAAGAACTCGATGACCGACCGGAAGGTGGAGGGGTCGAAGGCGATCGAGGAGAAGGTGGCGAGCAGGATCAGGAGCAGCGGCGTACCGATGATGGTGAAGACGACGCCGAGCGGCACCGGCTTCTCGCTGGGCTGGACGCCCGCCGCGCGCTGCTCGGCGATGACCGCGGCCTTCGCCTCGTCGGCCGCCTCGACCATGTCCTGCGGCACGGGCACGAAGATGCGCTTGCCGATCCACGCGGAGAAGGCCCAGGCGGCGAGCACCGCGGGGATGCCGCAGACGATGCCCATGAGGATGACCCAGCCGAGGTCCACCTTCAGCAGTCCCGCCGCGGCCACGGGCCCGGGGTGCGGGGGCAGGAACGCGTGGGTCATGGAGAGACCCGCGAGCAGGGGGAGGCAGTAGAGGAGGATCGACTTGCCGGAGCGCTTGGCGGCGGCGTAGACGATCGGCGCGAGGACGAAGATGCCGACGTCGAAGAAGACGGGGACACCGAAGATCAGACCCGTCAGGCCCATGGCCAGGGGCGCGCGCTTCTCACCGAAGAGGCCGAGCAGGCGGGAGGCCAGTACCTCGGCGCCACCGGAGACCTCCAGGATCGCGCCGAGCATCGTGCCGAGGCCGATGATGATCGCCACATGGCCGAGGATGCCGCCCATGCCCGATTCGATCACCGAGACGGCGTCGGACTTCTGGACCGTGCCGAAGAGTTCGGTGACGGAGAGGCCGGCCGAGAGGCCGACGACTATGGAGACCGCGAGCAGCGCCACGAAGGGCTGCAGCCTGATCTTGATGATCAGGAAGAGCAGGAGCACGATGCCGAGCGCGGCGACGGTCAGGAGACCCGCCGTGCCGTCGATCAGGGTGAGGATTCCGCCGGTGTGCGATGGCGCCTCGGGGGCGGCCGCGAGCGCGGTGAAGGGGGACGGGGACATCTTTGACCTCGTAAGTGCATGGGGCTTTCGGAGCAGGGGGGATCGCGGCGCGGCGCCCTGCGGAGAGGCGCCGCGCCGTGACGACGAACGGCTTGCTGGTGGTGGATGCGGCTCAGCCGAGGACGGCGAGCGCGTCGATCTCGATGAGCAGGCCCTTGGGCAGGCCCACGTAGACGGTGGTGCGGGCGGAGGCGGGGGCCTTCAGGCCCTGCTCCTCGAAGTAGGCGTTGTAGATCTCGTTCATCTCCGCGAAGTGGTCCACGTCCGTGAGGTAGACGCGCATCATCATCACGTCGTCCCAGGTCGCGCCGCCCTCTTCGAGGATCGCCTTGACGTTGGCGAAGGTCTGGAGGGTCTGCTCGCGCAGGGTCGGGCCCGCGGGGGTGGGGGCCTTGCCCTCCTCGGCGGGCAGGAAGCCGACCTGGCCGGCGACCTGAAGGATGTTGCCCTTCTTCACGCCGTGGGAGAACTTCGCGGGCGGGGTGGTGTGGGTGGCCGGGGTGAGGGCGGTCTTCTCGGTCATTCGCTGATCAGGCTTCCTTGAGAGGGGTGGTTTTCGGATCGGCTGTCGCCTCGGCCTTCGCCTCGGGGACGGCGCCGGAGTACTCCCTGCTGATGGCGTCCGCCGAGCGGCGCACCAGCGGGAGCAGGGTGAGGAGTTCCTCGGCCGTGACGACCACGTTCGGCGCGGAGACCGACATCGCGGCGACGACACGCCCGTCCGCACCGCGGATGGGGGCCCCGATGCAGTTGATGGACTCCTCGTGGCCACCGAGGTCGGTGGCCCAGCCCTGTTCGCGCACCTTGTCCAGCTCCCGCAGGAAGGCGGGGGCGTTGGGTGTGGAACGGGACGTGTAGGTGGGGTAGTCGAGCTTCTCCGCGATGGCGCGGCGCTCGGCCTCCGGGAAGTCGGCGAGCAGCAGCTTGGCGACGGCGGCGACGGTGATCGCCACCGGCTTGCCGATGCGGGAGTACATCCGCACCGGGTAGCGGCTCTCGACCTTGTCGATGTAGACGACCTCCTGCTCCTCGTACACGGCGAGGTGGACCGTGTGGCCGCACTTCTCGTTGAGCGCGAGGAGGTGGGGGTGGGCGATCTCGCGTACGTCGAGGTTCTCGACGGCCTCCTGGGCGAGCGCGAAGAGGCGCGCGCCGAGGCGGTAGCGCTGGTCGGACTGGCGGAAGACCAGGCCGTGTTCCAGGAGGGTGCGAAGGAGTCGGAGCGCCGTGGACTTGTGGACGCCGAGCCGGTCGGCGACCTGGCCCAGGTCGGCGGGGCCCTCGGCGAGCAGCGGAAGGATCGAGAGCGCGCGGTCGACGGTCTGGCTCATGGGGTACGTACCTCCTCCTCGGCCTCGGTGTCCTCCGGGACGTGCGCCGTCCAGCCGGGGCCGAGACGCAGTGTCCCCCAGGCGGCGTCGTCCAGGGCGGCGAGGCGGTCGGCGTGTGCGCGGGCAGGGGGTGTGGCGAGGTCACCGGGGACGGTGAGGGCGGCGGCGGCCATCAGGTGGCCGTGCCGCAGGCGCTGCGCGGCGGTCAGGCCGCGCAGGGTGGCGGAGAGGAAACCGGCGGCGAAGGCGTCGCCCGCGCCGACCGGTGCGACGACGTCGACGCGCAGGGCGGCCTTGAAGACGGGCTCCGCGCCGTGCTCGAAGACGGTGGCGCCGCTGCTGCCCTGCTTGACGACGAGGGTGGCGGGCTCGGGCAGGGCGGCGCGGATGGCCTCGGGGCCGCCGGTGACGCCCCAGGCCGCGGCGGCCTCGTCCTCGCCGACGAAGACCAGGTCGGCGCCGCGGGCGAGGTCGAGCAGGACGTCCGGGCCCGCCGCCGCGCCCTTCCACAGGCCGGGCCGGTGGTTGACGTCGAAGGAGACGAGCGGGCGGCGGTCCTCGCGCCGGGCGCACAGGTGGCGTACGAGCTGGAGGCAGTCGGCGGAGAGCGCGGGCGTGATGCCCGACAGGTGCAGGATGCGGCCCGAGGTGAGCGCGTCCGCGTCCACGGAGCCCGGCGACATGGCGGAGGCGGCGGAGCCCGCGCGGTAGTAGACGACCTCGTGGGCGTCGGTGTCGCGGTCGTCGGCGGTGCGGAAGTAGATGCCGGTGGGCCGGTGCGGGTCGCGGCCGACGGCGGAGGTGTCGACCCCGTAGCGGCCGATCGTCTCGACGAGGTGGTCGCCGAAGCCGTCGGTGCCGACCCGGCTGACCCAGCGGGCGGTGTGCCCCGCGGCGGCGAGCGCGCAGGCCACGTTGGACTCGGCGCCGCCGATCCCGCGGCCGAAGGACGGCACGTCGGCGAGGCGTCCGGGCCGCGCGGGCAGGAACGTGACCATGGACTCACCGAGCGCCACGACGTCCACTGCTGCGGGTGCGGCCGCTCCTGCGGCTGCCTGTGCGGTCACGATCTCTTCAGCCCCTCAACCGACTCTCCGGATCCGTTGACCCGGCGTTGGCTCGGATGTTAGACAGCAGTAAGCGACATACGCAATGACCGTTGCAGATGATGCAACGCACTCCTGGAGGAGGCGCCCATGGCCGCCGACAACGCCGTCGTCCGTCCCGCCGAGTCACCGGACGACCGGCTCGCCCGGCTCGCCGACGAGCGGGTGGACCACCGCTTCAAGGGACTGCCGCCGGACGCGGAGGGACTCACCGTCGGCGAGCTCGCGGCCCAGCGCAGGAACCTCTTCACCGACGGCTTCACCACCCCGGTCCTCGCACTCTCCGCCGAGCGCCTCGAACACAACCTCGCGCTCATGGAGACGTACGCCGAGCGGCACGGCCTCGCCTTCGCCCCGCACGGCAAGACGTCCATGGCCCCCCAGCTCTTCCGTCGCCAACTGGACCGCGGCGCCTGGGGCATCACCCTCGCGGTCCCCCACCAGGTGCGCGTGGCACGGGCGTTCGGCGTCCCGAACATCTTCCTCGCCAACGAACTCGTCGACGCGGCGGCGCTGCGCTGGCTGGCCGGTGAACTCGCCGCCGACCCCGGCTTCCGCTTCATCTGCTACGTCGATTCCGTACGCGGAGCCGACCTCATGCACGCCGCGCTCAGCGAGGCGGGCGCCACCCGTCCGGTCGACGTCGTGGTCGAACTGGCCGCGGGCGACGGGGCGCGGACCGGTGCGCGCACCGAGGCCGAGTGCTTCGAGATCGCCAACGCCGTCGCGGGCTCGGACACGCTGCGCCTGGTGGGCATCGCCGGGTACGAGGGCGAGGTCCCCGACGCGTCGACCGGGACGGTCACCGCGTGGCTGCGCCGGCTCGTCGCGCTGCTCGTCGAGTTCGACAAGGCGGGGCGGTTCGCCGATCTGCCGGAGGTCGTGGTCAGCGCGGGCGGCAGCGCGTGGTTCGACGCGGTCGCCGACGTGTTCGCGGAGATCCCCGAACTGTCCCTGCCCGTACTGAAGTTGCTGCGCTCGGGCGCGTACGTCTCGCACGACGACGGCCACTACCGGCACCTCACGCCGTTCAACCGGGTGCCCGAGGAAGGCGCCCTTGAGCCCGCCTTCCGGCTCTGGGCCCAGGTGGTCTCGCGGCCCTCCGCCGAGCAGGCGTTCACCAACGCGGGCAAGCGGGACGCGGCGTACGACCTCGATCTGCCGGAGGCGCAGGTCGTACGGCGGGGTGGGGTGGAGTCCCCCGCGACCGGCGTCACGGTCACCGGCCTCTCCGACCAGCACGGCTGGGTCCGTACGACGCCCGAGGCGGAACTCGCCGTGGGCGACTGGATCGGCATGGGCCTCTCGCACCCGTGCACGGCGTTCGACAAGTGGCAGTTGATCCCCCTGGTGGAGGGGGATGGGACGGTCGTCGACTACATCCGCACGTACTTCTGACCGGGGGGTCTTGGGCGGGTGGGTGGCTTGTCCGCACCGGTTCCCCTGCGTAGGGGCCTAAACCGCCGCTCCGCGCCGGATCCTTCCCACCCGCCCACCCGTTTCTCCGCGCCGGGCCCTGAACGTAGGGACCCGAAGCCCCCACCGCCAGGGCCACCCGCACCCGGCAACGAAACCCGCACGGGTGGTGCGGGTGGGAGCGACAGACCCGGCCGGAGGCCGGGTGCACCACAGAGCAGCCGCAGACACAGCCAAAGCCGAACGCAGAGGAAAGGCACCACCATGGACCTGGTGATCCGGGACGCACGCGTCATAGACGGCACCGGAGGTGCCTCCTACCGCGCCGACGTCGGCATACACGAGGGCAGAATCAGCACCATCCACAAGGAGGGGAGCGCGGGCCCCCGCCCCACGGGGCAGAGCAACCTGGACGCCGAGGGCCTGGCGCTGGCGCCCGGATTCATCGACATGCACGCGCACAGCGACCTCGCCCTGCTCAGAGACCCCGCGCACAGCGCGAAGGCCGCCCAGGGCGTCACCCTGGAGGTCATCGGCCAGGACGGTCTGAGCTACGCCCCCGTGGACGACCGCACCCTGGCCCAGGTCCGCCAGGCCATCACCGGCTGGAACGGCGACGGCAGCGACATCGACTTCTCGTGGCGTACGGTCGGCGGCTATCTGGACGCGCTCGACAACGCCCACGGCGGCCACGGCATCGCGGTGAACGCCGCGTACCTGATCCCGCAGGGCACCGTCCGCATGCACGCGATGGGCTGGGACGACCGCCCGGCGACCCCCGCCGAGCTGGACCGCATGAAGCAGCTCGTCGCCGAGGGGATGCGGGAGGGCGCCGTCGGCATGTCGTCGGGCCTGACGTACACGCCCGGCATGTACGCCGACGACTCCGAACTCACCGAGCTGTGCAAGGTGGTGGCCCGGTTCGGCGGCTACTACTGCCCCCACCACCGCAGCTACGGCGCCGGCGCCCTCCAGGCGTACGAGGAGATGGTGCAGCTCACCCGTACCGCGCACTGCCCCCTCCACCTCGCCCACGCCACCATGAACTTCGGCGTGAACAAGGGGAAGGCGCCCGACCTGCTGGCGCTCCTGGACGACGCGCTCGCCAAGGGCGCCGACATCACCCTGGACACGTACCCCTACACGCCGGGCTGTACGACGCTGGTCGCGATGCTGCCCAGCTGGGCGAGCGAGGGCGGTCCCGACGCGATCCTCACGCGGCTCCAGGACGACGGGACCGCCGAGAAGATCCGCCACCACATGGAGGTCATCGGCGCCGACGGCTGCCACGGCGTGCCCATCGAGTGGGACACCATCGAGATCTCCGGGGTGAGCGACCCGGGCCTGGCCTCCTGCGTCGGCAAGACGATCGCGCAGTCCGCCGCCCAGCGCGGCGAGGAGCCGTGGGTCACCGCGCGCCGTCTCCTCATCAACGACAAGCTGGGCTCCACGATCCTCCAGCACGTGGGCCACGAGGAGAACGTCCAGGCGATCATGCGCCACCGGGTGCACACCGGCGGCAGCGACGGCATCCTCCAGGGCTTCAAGCCGCACCCGCGCGCGTACGGCACGTTCCCGCAGTATCTGGGGCGCTACGCACGGGAGTTGGGCGTCCTCACCCTGGAGGAGACCGTCGCGCACCTCACCTCGCGCCCGGCCGCCCGGCTGCGCCTGGCCGACCGGGGCACGGTCCGCGAGGGCTACCGCGCCGACCTGGTCCTCTTCGACCCGGAGACGGTCGCGGCGGGGTCCACCTTCGAGGCCCCCCGCACGCTGCCGACCGGCATCCCGCACGTCCTGATCGACGGCAGGTTCGTGATGCGGGACGGCCGACGCACGGACGTCATCGCGGGACGCTCCGTACGCCGGACCCCCTGACGGACCCGCTCGTTACCGCTGTGCGGCCGGCCGGGGCAGCTTGCAGCCCGGCCGGTCGAGGTCGATCCGGCTCGCCTTGCCGACGCACGGCACGATCCCGTACGTCTCCTGCGCGTAGTTGATGCCCTTGCGCACGGTCACCTTGCCCTTGCGGTCGACCTCACAGGGGTTGTTGAACGTGCACTTCTCGCCGTCCTCGTTCCCCGTGTTGTTGATCGCGGTGACCTTGCCGGTCTTGTGGTCGATGACGGGCGAACCCGACGTGCCGCCGATGGTCTGGCAGGCCGGGGTGTAGCGGACCGAGTCCTTCCAGGTCCAGTCGCCCTCCTTGAGCCGGTAGGCGAAGCCGTCGATGTCGCAGCTGTAGGTCTTCTTCCAGTAGCCGGAGACGACCGTGATGGCACGCCCCTTCACCGGGTGGCTGTCCGCGAGCTCCAGCGGCTTGATGCCGTACTTCTTGGTGATGTCCCGGTAGCTGCTGGTCAGTTGGTAGATCGTGATGTCGGTGTCCGTCATCGTCGCGTACGACACCTTGGACGCGGTGAGCGTGGCGACCTCGCCCGCCTTGGCGTCGAGCAGCTTGAAGGTGCGGGTGGACGGCTGGTCGACGACCACCTCACCGGGACCGGGGAAACCGGACTCGATGCAGTGGCCGTTGGTCAGGACGAGCGCCGGGTCGCCCGGTTTCGACTTGGGGCTTCGGACGACGGAGCCCGAGCAGTTGCTGAGCGCCACCGTCCCCGCGAAGTCGACCGCCTTGGCCTTCTTCGCCGGTGTCTTCCCGGCCGGCTGGGTGTTCCCCGCGAAGGCCGGTGCCGCCCCCGCGCCGGCCAGTGCGAGCGCGAGCAGTCCGCCCGTGAGCGCCTTGCCCATCTTTCCCATCTGTGGAGCCCCCCTTGTGACGTACGCCGATCGTGCGGTTGTCACGGGCATTCTTGGGGTCCCTGTTGCGGACGGACAAGAGGTCGGAACTCTTCCCTTTCACCCCCGCGGCGTGATGCGGACGGCGTGCTCACCGGGTCCCGAACCGAGCGTGAGGATCCGGGACTCGGGGTCCCAGGAGCCCTGCTCCGCGCCCGTCACGCGCCCGCCGTCGGGGAAGTGCCGCGCGGGCAGATACACCTCCGTGCCGCCGCGCACCCCGGCCTTGCCCCGCCAGCGCACGGTGAGCGCCTTGTCCGCCGCGTCCCACCGGTAGCCGACGGGATCGCCCGCGACGGCCCGGGGATAGGGCCGGTCGAGCACGGGCAGCAGCGCGGTCGGCCGCAGCTTCGCGTCCCAAGGGGCCCAGGAACCGGGGTCGTTGGACCAGTAGGCGATGCCCGCCCCCATCTCGTCGGCGGTCCGCTGCACCTTTTCGACGTACTCCATTGCGCCGGGCAGCCCCACGTCCAGCCCGAACTCCCCGATGAGCACGGGCGCCCCGAGCCGCCGCGCGGCCTTCTCGGTCTGCTCGCGCCAGGACCGCAGCGACGCGTCGACCTGCCCCTTGGTGTCTGAGGTGTAGCCGCCGCCGAGGTCCATGGGGAGGGGATAGAGGTGGGGCGCGTACGCGATCCTGGCCGCTTCGCCGTCGCCGCGCGGGTCGGTCAGCCGCGGCAGGCCGGTGGCGAAGCCCCAGTTGGCGCCGATGGCGGAGGGTTCGACGAAGATCCAGTGGTCGCGGTCGACGGCGCGGACCGCGTCGATGCCGTCCTGGTAGAGCCGGGCGAGCGGCCCCGACTCGAACGCGGGACCCTGCACGCTGCCGCCCCAGGGCTCGTTCATCAGGTCGTAGCCGATGACGGTGTCGTCGTCGGCGAAGTACCGGGCCAGCTCGCGCAGCGCGCCCACGTAGTGCCCGCGCAGATCGCGCCCGCCGCCTTCGACCGTCCCCCAGAAACGGTCGAAGGCGCGGACGGTCCCGGGTTCGGCGTAGCCGAGTTCCCAGGGGTCGGTGGGGGCGGCGGGCAGCCCGTCGGTCTCGGTGGCCCACGGCGGTGCGCCGTTGCCGCCGACCGCGGGCCCGTACACGTCCTGGTGCAGGTCGAGCAGCACGTGATAGCCCCGCTCGCCGTACCAGCGCACGCGCTCGGCGACCCGTTCGAGATACGTCCTGTCGTAGTCCCCCGGGGCGGGCTCGATGTTGCGCCACTGGACGAGGAAGCGGACGAAGTTCGTGCCGAGGTCGCGCCGCTCGCGCGCGACGTCCTTCTCCTCGATCCACGGCATGCCGTCGGCCGCCTGCTTGGCGCTGCTCGCCGTGGACAGGCCGCGCAGGACCAGGGCCCTGCCCTGCCGGTCGGTGATCCACCGGTGGCCGCTCGCGGTGTCGGCGCGGCCGGCGCCCGCGCCCTCGGGGCCGACCGCGACGAGCAGCGCGGCCGCGACGGCCAGCACGAGGCCGCCGACGGCCCAAGTACGCGCCGCCCCACGGGACTTCACGGCCCGGAGGGACTTCATCGCCCAGGGGGACTTCATGGCCCGGATGGTAGATCGCGGGGACCCCGCCGCAACAGACCTGAGCATTGTTCACTTTCCCCGGCCGGACCCCTGTCGGCCGCGGCCCGCGCGCCCTACAGTGACGCGCCATGCGGACGACGATCGACGCACTGCGGGCACGGGCGGACGGCACGGCCGTGGTGGCCTGCGTCTGCCTGCTGCTCGTACTGCTGCACGGCAGCGCGACCCTGCTGACCGCGTTCACCGCGCGGGCGGGCCTCTCGGTGGCGCCGAGCGCGCTGGGCGTGCCCTTCGCCCTGCCGGGCCTGCGCGCGACCCCGCTGGGCGCGACGGACTGGTCCTGGCAGCTCTGCGAGAACTTCGCGGCCCTGCTCCTGATCGCCGTGGCCGCCGCGCGGATGCGCCGTCATCTGCGGCTGCGCCCCGCGTCCGGCGGGGGACGCAGGCTGCTCGCGGGCTGGACGGCGCTGATCGCGGGCGCGGCCGCCGCGGGCGTCTGGCGGGGCCTGGTCGCCGCCCGGATGGTCGAGGCGGGCCTCTGGGGCTGGCCTGGTCTCGTACTGGCCGGGGCGCTGGCCGGTGCGCTATGGGGCCTGGCCCTCGGCTGGCTGCCGGGCGTCGCGGCGGCCTGCACGGGCCGGGCGGGCGCCCGGGAATTCACCCCGGAAACGACGGATGCGGCATCCCGCGCGCAAACGGAACCCGCGGAGAATAAATGAAAAACAATTCGGGCGCGTGAATTGAAACCCCCGAAACGCAACGAGCTGGGGCCCGCACCGAAGTGCGGGCCCCAGCTACGAAGTACGCGTGAGCGTCAGGCGGGAACGATGTTCTCGGCCTGCGGGCCCTTCTGGCCCTGCGTCACGTCGAAGGTCACCTTCTGGCCTTCCTGGAGCTCGCGGAAGCCCTGGGTGGCGATGTTGGAGTAGTGGGCGAAGACGTCGGCGCCGCCACCCTCCTGCTCGATGAAGCCGAAGCCCTTTTCCGCGTTGAACCACTTCACGGTGCCAGTAGCCATGTCATATCTCCTTCGGGGCAGTGCCCGGGAGCCCACACTGTGCGGACTCCACGTCGCCGCGATGATTGCCCCGTCCAGCCGTCCGAAAACGGCCGGAAAAACAAAGTGCCCCGTCGGCACGGATCGCCGACCGGAGCACCTGAAGTCTCTGGGAACCACAACTGCAACTGATATCGACAGTAGCACGGCACTCTCGTCGGCGCCGGATTTCCTGTTTGGAACTGTTGCCCGGAACTGCGCCCGAACTGTCACCGAACCGCCGTACGCGAATAACCCTCATCGCGCATCGTGCGAAATTCTCTATTTGCCGGACCAGATATTCACCCGGCCCGCGTCCCGGCTCCGGCGCCGTCCCCGCCGCGCAGCTCCTCGTTGACGCGCAGCGCCTCCTCCAGCTGGTCCTCCAGGATGACGATGCGGCAGGCCGCCTCGACGGGTGTGCCCTGGTCGACGAGTTCCCGGGCGCGCGCGGCGATGCGCAGCTGGTAGCGGGAGTAGCGGCGGTGGCCGCCCTCGGAGCGCAGCGGCGTGATCAGCCGGGCCTCGCCGACCGCCCGCAGGAAGCCGGGGGTGGCACCGATCATCTCGGCGGCCCGGCCCATCGTGTAGGCGGGGTAGTCGTCGTCATCGAGCCGGTCGGGGCCGTGCGTGGGCTTCACCGGTGGAACGCTACCAACGGCGCCCGCGCATGTCTGCTTCGGCCGTGACAGCTTTGCGCGGCCTTCGCAGGGGCGCGGGCGCCCGCCGGTGACTACTTCACGGCCGAGGGCTTCGGCAGCTCACAGCCCGAACGGCTCAGGTCGATCTTGTTGCCGGGCGCGACGCACGGCACGATCCAGTAGGTCTGCTGCGCGTAGTTGATGCCCTTGCGGACCGTGACCTTCCCGTTCTCGTCGACCTCGCACGGGTTGTTGTCCGTGCACCGCTCACCGCTCTCGTTGCCGGTGTTGTTGACGGCGACGACCTTGCCGGTCTGGTCGTCGATCACCGGGGAGCCCGAGGTGCCGCCGATCGTCTGGCAGGCGGGGGTGTAGCGGACCGAGTCCTTCCAGGTCCAGTTCCCCTCCTTGAGGCGGTACGAGAAGCCGTCCACGTTGCACTTGTACAGCTTCTTCCAGTAGCCGGACGCGACGGTGATCGCCCGGCCCTGCTCGGGGCGCGCGGAGTTCAGTTCGAGCGCCTTGATCCCGTACTTGCTCTCGATCTGGGTGTAGGTGCTGGTGAGTTGGTAGAGCGAGATGTCGGTGTCGGTCATCGTGCCGTACGCGATCTTGCTCGCCTTGACCGTGCCCGCGTTGCCGCCCGAGGCATTGAGCAGCGTGAAGCTCCTGGACGACGGCCGGTCGACGAGGACCTCACCGGGACCGGGGAAGCCGCTCTCCAGGCAGTGGCCGTTGGACAGGACGAGCGCGGGGTCGCCGGGCTTCGAGTCGGGCACGCGGACGACGGAGCCGGAACAGTTGCTGAGCGCGACCGTTCCCGCGAAGTTGACGGCCTTGGCTCTCGGCTTCGCGGGTGCCTCGTTGCTCACTGCCGTCGCGGGCGCCGCCGTCGCTCCGATCAGGAGGGCGGCGAAGCACGCACCGACGAGAGGCTTCTTCATGTGGGGGTCCCCTCTGAGTAACTGTGTGACCGAAGTGACTTCGGTTTTGTCATGCGCATTGTTGAGGCCCCGGGGCCCGAGGACAAGACCGCATACGGACACAACTGACCGCTGACAGAACAGATTTGCCTTCGGGAGCGGTCCGCGAGGGGTGCGGGGGCTTCCCGTGCTCCGCCGCGCGGGGCCCGCGCCCGGGGATCACCGGCCGGGAAAAGGCCCGCCCCGCCCCGGCCGGACGGCTACCCTCGCGGACATGCAGGTCATCCAGTCCACCAAGCTCGCCAACGTCTGCTACGAGATCCGGGGCCCGGTCCTAGAGGAGGCGATGCGCCTGGAGGCCGCGGGCCACCGCATCCTCAAGCTCAACACCGGCAACCCCGCCGCCTTCGGTTTCGAGTGCCCGCCCGAGATCCTGGAGGACATCCTCCGCAACGTGGGCGACGCGCACGGCTACGGCGACGCGAAGGGCCTGCTCGCGGCCCGCCGCGCGGTGGTCATGCACAACCAGACCCTCGGCATCGAGACCGACGTCGAACACGTCTTCATCGGCAACGGCGTGTCCGAGCTCATCGTGATGGCCATGCAGGGCCTGCTCGACGACGGCGACGAGGTGCTCGTCCCGGCCCCCGACTACCCCCTGTGGACGGCCGCGGTCTCCCTCTCCGGCGGCACCGCGGTGCACTACCGCTGCGACGAGCAGGCGGACTGGATGCCGGACCTCGCCGACATCGAGCGCAAGATCACCGACCGCACCAAGGCCCTGGTGATCATCAACCCGAACAACCCGACCGGCGCCGTCTACGGCGAGGACATGCTGCGCGGCCTCACCGACATCGCCCGCCGGCACAACCTCCTGGTCTGCTCGGACGAGATCTACGACAAGATCCTCTACGACGGCGCGACGCACACGCCGACCGCCGCCGTCGCCCCCGACCTGCTGACCCTCACCTTCAACGGCATGTCGAAGGCGTACCGGGTCGCGGGGTACCGGGTGGGCTGGGTGGCGATCTCGGGCCCGAAGGCGCACGCCTCCTCGTACATCGAGGGCCTGACGATCCTCGCCAACATGCGCCTGTGCGCGAACATGCCGGGCCAGCACGGCGTCGTCGCGGCGCTGAGCGGACGCCAGACGATCAACGATCTGGTGCTGCCCGGCGGCCGCCTCCTGGAGCAGCGCGACACGGCGTACGACCTGCTCACCCAGATCCCCGGCGTGAGCTGTGTGAAGCCGAAGGGGTCGCTCTACCTCTTCCCGCGGCTCGACCCGAAGGTCTTCAAGATCAAGGACGACCGGCAGATGGTCCTCGACCTGCTGCGGGCCGAGAAGATCATGGTGGTGCACGGCACCGGCTTCAACTGGCCCGAGCCCGATCACTTCCGGGTCGTGACCCTGCCGACCGCGACGGACCTCGCGGAGGCGGTCACCCGGATCGGCCACTTCCTGGACGGCTACAGCCAGCCGTGAGGGGCCTTCCACGGGTCCGGCTCAACTTTAGACAGAATCTAAGCTAGGATGGCTTTCAAGAAACCGCTTGGAGGCCATCCCATGTACGAGCCGATCCGCACCAAGTCGGTCCACTCGATGGCCGACGACGCGGTCTTCCCGCACCGCTCCCGCGAGGAGGAGCTGGACATCCAGCTCGCCGGGCACCTCGCGGCGCTGCTCGCCGTCACCGACGAGCTGCGCGCCCTCGCCCCGTCCGGCGAACTCGACACCGCGGCCGAGCGCATCGCGCACCAGGTCGCCCGGCTCCGGCACGGCGTGCTGCCGCCGCGCTCGTCCGTCGCCGCCGCCATCCACGAGCCCCATGTGGCCGCCCTGCACCAGCGCGCGCACGCCCTCGCGGGCCGCGCCCTGGTCGTCGCGGCATCGCGCGCCGACACCGCGGCCGCGATCCTGGCCGCCGAGCGCATGGACGTCCACGCGGACGCCACGCGCCTGGTCGGCGCCTCCTGAACGGCCCCGGTCCGCGGCCGGGGAGGCCGCGGACCGGGTGCCACCAGCGAGGGTGACGGCTGGGGGTACCCGCCCCCCTAGCCGGTGATCTTGACCGTGGCCCGCGCCGACGCCGCCGTGTGCAGCTCGTCGCCCGCGTAGCCCACCTCGTAGACCGTCTTGCCGCGCTTGTTCGGCAGGTCCTTGATCCGGAACGTGCCGTCGGCCGCGACCGACGCCGACGTCAGCTCGCCCGTCGTCCCGAACCGGTCCGTGCGGGTCACCTTCAGACCGATCCCGGACGGCAGCGCGCGGCCCTGTCCGGTCAGCTTGCCGGTGATCTCCACACCGCCCGTGCGGGTCGCCTCCGCGGGCGCCGTCAGCTCGACCGACGTGGGCGCCTTGGCGACGTCGACGGTGACCGTGACGTCCTCGGCGGGCCGGTGCGTGACGTCGCCGAGGAAGCGCAGCGTGTACGTCGCCTCGCCGAGCCGGTCGGGCACGTCCAGGACGGTGAAGCTGCCGTCGGCCGCGACCTTGGCGGCCGCCACCTCCTGCGTCCCTTCGGCGTCCTTGCGGACCGCGACGACCTTGGCGGGCTCGGCGGCCGCGGGCCCGGTCAGCTCCAGCCTGCCGCGGATGCCGAGCGGCTCACCGACCACCGGCTTGGCGGGCGTGGTGCCGAGCGTGCCGGTGAAGCGCGAGTCGTACTGCGCGGCCGGCGGCTTGATGACGTGCAGCCAGTGCTGGTAGCCGCTGGACGTCACGGCGAAGAGCCGCGCGCCGTCCTTGGACCAGCCGAGCCCCTGCGGCACGACCCGCGCGCCGTCGAGCTCGCTCTCGAAGGCGAACTCCAGCGGCTCGGTGCCGTCCGCCGGGTCGGCCGGCTGGATCAGCAGATCGGCGGTGCTGCCGGTGGCCGCGGCGCCCCGCGCCACGTACTTGCCGTCGCCGCTGAAGGCCACCGCGGTGGCCTTCGCGCCCTGGGGGAGCGGCTGGTAGCCCCGCGGGGCGTCCGACAGGTCCCCGGCGTCGAGCAGCCGGGTGCCGTACGCCGCGTCGGCGACGGCGATCCGCTTGCCGTCGGTGCTCTGCGCGATGTCCTTCAGGTCGAGCGCGCCCTTGCCCGCGGCGTCCGCGAAGCGCCGCTGGGGGCCGCGCACCAGGGTGTCGCCGCTCGCGTCGAACGTGGTCAGGAACGGGTTGGCGGCCGGGTCCGCGGCCGCCTGGCCCATCACGAGCCGGTCCGGGGCCTCGGGGCCCGCTTCCAGGCGCATCCGCCCCTGGGTGCTCCAGCCGGTGCTGACCGGAGAGGGGTCGGCGGCCTGGTTGAGCGTCGTGGTGTTGTCGGTCCTGTCGCAGTACGAGTCGGTGTACGCCGTCTCGGTGAACCACGTCTTGCCGCCCGCCAGGGCCATCTCACGGCCGCAGTACACGTCGTACGACGTGTACTTGGCGCCGGTCCTGGCCTGCGTCTCCGTGTCGAAGGTCAGGATCCGGTTCGACTGCGACACGTGCAGCGTCGCGCCGTCCGCGCTGAGCGCCATGCCGGAGACGGCCTTGTCGGTGGGGAGCGAGCCCACCCGCTGCCCCTGGAAGTTGTAGACGAGGACCTGGCTGGCCCCGCTCCCCTTGCTCCCGTCGGTGACGTAGACGCGCTCGTGCGCGGAGTCGACGACCAGCGCGCCGAACGACGAGATCGGCAGCTTGGCCACCTCGTCGGAGGGAGTGGCGGCGTACGCGGCGGGCGTGCCGACCGCGACCAGACCCGCCGAGCCGAGCACCACCGCGAGCGCGGCACCCGTGACACGTCTCAACCCCTGAGAATTCTTCAACTTGGCCCCCCACAGGCATTTTTGACGGCCCGTGGTGATCGTCGGGCCCCGTGCGGCTCATTGAAGCATGTGAGGGGGATGTGAAGGCAAGGCGTTCAAGTTGTGCGCGCGTCGCGGCGGGGCCGCCCGGCGGACGCGGACGGGCCCCGCACGCGCGGACGGGCCCCGCACGCCGTTGTGCGGGGCCCGTCCGGAAGGTGGGGCGTCAGCCGAGACGCTTCACCAGGGCGCGGTACTCGTCCCACAGCTCCGCGGGCGTGTGGTCGCCGAAGGTGTTGAGGTGCTCGGGCACCAGCGAGGCCTCGTCGCGCCAGACCTCCTTGTCGACCGTGAGCAGGAACTCCAGGTCGTCCTGGGCCAGTTCGAGGCCGTCCGTGTCCAGCGAGTCGACCGTCGGCAGGATGCCGATCGGCGTCTCGACGCCCTCGGCCCTGCCGTCCAGGCGGTCCACGATCCACTTCAGGACGCGCGAGTTCTCACCGAATCCGGGCCAGACGAACTTGCCGTCGGCGTTCTTCCGGAACCAGTTGACGTAGTAGATCTTGGGCAGCTTGGCCTGGTCCCCCTTGGACACGGCGGCCTTACCGACATTGACCCAGTGCCCCATGTAGTCGCCCATGTTGTAGCCGCAGAACGGCAGCATGGCGAACGGGTCGCGGCGCAGCTCGCCGACCTTGCCCTCGGCGGCGGCGGTCTTCTCGCTCGCCACGTTCGCGCCGAGGAAGACGCCGTGGTTCCAGTCGAAGGACTCGGTCACCAGCGGCACGGCAGAGGCACGGCGGCCGCCGAAGAGGATCGCCGAGATCGGCACGCCCTTGGGGTCCTCCCACTCGGGCGCGATGATCGGGCACTGCGAGGCGGGCGTGGTGAAGCGCGCGTTCGGGTGCGCGGCGGGACGGTATCCATTTGCTTCGCGGGCGGACTCGGGGGTCCAGTCGTTGCCCTTCCAGTCGGTGAGGTGGGCGGGAGTCTCCTCCGTCATGCCCTCCCACCAGACGTCGCCGTCGTCCGTGAGCGCGACGTTCGTGAAGACGGAGTTGCCCCAGAGCGTCTTCATCGCGTTGGCGTTGGTGTGCTCGCCGGTGCCGGGCGCCACGCCGAAGAAGCCCGCCTCGGGGTTGATCGCGTAGAGGCGGCCGTCCTCGCCGAACCGCATCCAGGCGATGTCGTCGCCGATGGTCTCCACGGTCCAGCCGGAGATCGTGGGCTCCAGCATGGCGAGGTTCGTCTTGCCGCAGGCGCTCGGGAACGCGGCGGCCACGTACTTCGACTCGCCCTGCGGCGGGGTCAGCTTCAGGATGAGCATGTGCTCGGCCAGCCAGCCCTCGTCGCGCGCCATGACGGAGGCGATGCGCAGCGCGTAGCACTTCTTGCCCAGCAGGGCGTTGCCGCCGTACCCGGAGCCGTACGACCAGATCTCGCGGTCCTCGGGGAAGTGCGAGATGTACTTCGTGGAGTTGCAGGGCCACGGCACGTCGGCCTCGCCGTCGGCCAGCGGGGCGCCGAGCGTGTGGACGGCCTTCACGAAGAAGCCGTCCGCGCCGAGCTCGTCGAGGACCTGCTGCCCCATGCGGGTCATGGTGCGCATGGAGACGGCGACGTACGCGGAGTCGGTGATCTCGACGCCGATGGCGGAGAGCGGGGAGCCGACCGGGCCCATGCAGAAGGGCACGACGTACATCGTGCGGCCGCGCATGGAGCCGCGGAAGACGCCCTGCTGACCGGCGAAGATCTCCCGCATCTCGGCGGGGTCCTTCCAGTGGTTGGTCGGGCCCGCGTCCTCCTCCTTCGCGGAGCAGATGAAGGTGCGGTCCTCGACGCGCGCGACATCGGTCGGGTCGGAGGCCGCGTAGTACGAGTTCGGACGCTTGATCGGGTCGAGCTTCTTGAACGTGCCCTTCGCCACGAGCTCCTCGCACAGGCGCTCGTACTCGGCCTCTGAGCCGTCACACCAGACGACCCTGTCCGGCTGCGTCAGTTCGGCGATCTCGTTCACCCAGGAGGCCAGCTCCTGGTGGTTGGTCGGGACAGTGTCCAAGGACACGGGAGCCGCGATGTCGCGCGCCACGATTGCTCCTAATCGAGGGGTTTTTGATGATGTATGCCCCGTGGGGGCCGCGACCCGGACGCTTCACGTGAATTTCCCTCTGGCGCTCATCCGGTGCCGACCGCACTCATTTGATCATCCGACGCAACCGCGCATCTGTCCAGAGGGCTTCACACCTGAGCGGCGTGAGCATCGCCACTTGTACGAGGACGTCAGGGTTCGGTGCGATTGATGTCCGACTTACGGGTCCGTAGGTACGATGCCGCTCATGACCGCCCCCGTCCCCGAAGCGATCCCGGAGCCCACGGGCGCCGGTTCCCTCGCCTCACCCGCACTGCCCCTGCCGCTCCCCGCGAAGCCGAAGATGCGCGGCTGGCTGCACGCCGGCATGTTCCCGGCGGTGCTGATCGCCGGCCTGGTGCTCACCGCGCTCGCGGATTCCACCCGCGGCCGGATCGCCTGCGGCATCTTCGCCCTGACCGCGTGTCTCCTCTTCGGCGTGAGCGCGCTCTACCACCGGGGCAACTGGGGCCCGCGGGCCGACGGCGTACTGCGCAGACTCGACCACTCCAACATCTTCCTGATCATCGCGGGCACCTACACCCCGCTGACGATGCTGCTGCTCCCCGACGCGACGGGGCAGTGGCTGCTCTGGGGCATCTGGGGCGCCGCCGTCGCGGGCATCGCCTTCCGGGTCTTCTGGGTCGGCGCCCCGCGCTGGCTCTACACCCCGTGCTACATCGCGATGGGCTGGGCCGCGGTCTTCTTCCTGCCGGACTTCATGCGCACCGGCGGCATCGCGGTGCTCGTCCTGGTCGTCGTCGGCGGACTGCTCTACAGCGCGGGCGGCGTGATCTACGGCATCAAGCGCCCCAACCCCTCGCCCCGCTTCTTCGGCTTCCACGAGGTCTTCCACTCCCTGACCCTCGCGGCCTTCGCCGTGCACTACGTAGGCATCTCCCTGGTGGCGTACCAGCACGGCTGACGCGCCCCCTCTCCAGTGGCCGCGGCTCACCAGCCGCGGCCACTTTTCTTCCTGCCCGCGGGGACAATGACGTCATGACCGCCGCATCCGCCCCCGCCCCCGCGAGCGCCCCCCGTCCTGGCCTTCGCGAGCGCAAGAAGCTCAAGACCCGTCTGGCGATCCGCGCGGCGACCTACGGGCTGATCAGGGAACAGGGGTACGAGGCGACGACGGTCGAGCGGATCGCGGAGGCCGCGGAGGTCTCCCCCTCCACCGTCCTCCGCTACTTCCCCACCAAGGAGGACATCGTCCTCACCGACGAGTACGACCCGCTCCTGGAGAGCGAACTGCGGGCCAGGCCCGCCGACGAGCCGATCGTGGAGTCGCTGCGGCACGTGCTCCGCAGGGCCGTCTCGCTCGGCCTCGCGGAGGAGCCCGAGGTCACCCGGCTGCGCACCAAGCTGATGACCGAGGTGCCCGCCGTGCGCTCCCGGATGCTGGAGAGCATGTCGGTCACCGGCGCCGTCCTGTGCCGCGTCATCGCCGAGCGCACCGGCCGCGACGCGGGCGACCTGGAGGTGCGGGTCTTCTCCATGGGCCTGATCGGCGCGCTCACCGAGACCACGGCGTACTGGGCCGAGCACGACCACGAGGACGATCTGAGCGCCCTCGTGGACCGCACCTTCGCCATGCTGACGAGCGGGTTCGCCGGCCCGTAGAGCCCCTGAGGAACGCGCGAAAACCCCGGGTGGCCACGGCACTTGCCGTGCCATCCTGACCGCATGAACGGTCCGGAGATCCTCGTCAGCTTCGCCCCCGAGCTGGCCCTGTTCGTCCCGCACGAGCGCAGGGGCGGCCCCACCCGGGCCGTCACGGACGGCGCCGCCACGCTCGGCCACGTCGTCGAATCGCTCGGCGTGCCCCTCACCGAGGTCGGCGCGCTCGTGGTCGACGGCCGCGAGGCCGCCGCCGGGCACGTCCCCGTGGCGGGCGAGACCGTCGCCGTCCGCGCCGTGTCCCGCCCCCAGGAGGTGCCGGGCGCCCCGCTCCGCTTCCTCCTCGACGTCCATCTCGGCACACTTGCCAGGCGGTTGCGGCTCCTCGGCGTCGACGCGGCGTACGAGAGCACGGACATCGGCGACCCGGCGCTCGCCGCGCTCTCGGCCGCCGAGCGCCGCGTCCTGCTCAGCCGCGACCGGGGCCTGCTGCGCCGCCGCGAGCTGTGGGCGGGCGGCTACGTCTACAGCGACCGCCCCGACGACCAACTCCGCGACGTGCTCGGCAGGTTCGCCCCGCGCCTGGCCCCCTGGACGCGCTGCACGGCCTGCAACGGCACCCTGCGGTCCGCCACCAAGGAGGAGGTGGCGGACCGCCTTGAGGGCGGGACGAAGGGGACGTACGACGTGTTCGCCGAGTGCGAGGGCTGCGCCCGCGTGTTCTGGCGGGGCGCCCACCACGATCGCCTCGAGACGATCGTGGGGCGGGCGGTGGAGGAGTTCGGGGGAGCCGAACGCCTCAGCCTCTCCGGCGACTGAGGAGCGGGGTCTGGGGCGGGACGGCGGCCGGGACGACGGCCGGGACGGCGGCCGGGACGGCGGAGCCCCGGGGATCACCCCGAAGGATCACCCCGACAGCTTCGCCGCCAGGTCCGCCGGGTCGGTCGTCGGCGCGTCGCAGACGAAACCGCGGCAGACGTACGCGGCCGGGCGACCCGCGATCCGCCCCCTCCCCACGAGCAGCGGAAGCTCGTCACCGCCCTCCGCGCCCGCCGCGACGACCGCGCCCGGCGCCGTGCCGAGCAGCGCCGTGCGGTGCAGGTCGCCGAGGACCTCGCCGACGACGGCCACCTCGCGCGGTCCGTCGAGTGCGGCCTCGGCGACGGCGAGTCCGTTGCCGATGAAGCGCGGCACCCGCGGGCCGAGCGCCTTGACGATGCCGAGCGCCCGCTCCGCCGCGGTGCGGTGCGGCTCGGCGCCGGTCTGCGCCGCGTACGACAGGAGGGCGCCCGCGGCCGCCGTCCAGCCGGAGGGCGCCGCGTTGTCCGTCGGGTCCTGCGGGCGGCGGATCAGCTGCTCGGCGTCGGCCGCCGTGTCGAAGAGCGCGCCGCTCTCCGCGTCCACGAACTGCGCGAGCACGTGGTCCAGGAGGAAGCCGGCGAACTCCAGCCAGACGCCCTCCCCCGTCACCGAGGCCAGCGCGAGGAAGCCCTCGGCCACGTCCGCGTAGTCCTCCAGGACACCCGCGTTGGCGCCCGCCCTGCCGTCCTTGGAGGTGCGGGCGAGCCGGGCGCGGGCGTCCATGTGGAGGCGTACGAGGAGGTCTCCCGCGCCCACCGCGGCCGCGATCAGATCGGGCCTGTCGAAGAACGCGCCGACCTCGGCGATCGCGGCGATCGCCAGGCCGTTCCAGGCGGCGACCACCTTGTCGTCGCGTCCCGGCGAGGGGCGCTCCCCGCGCGCGGCGAGCAGCCGCTCACGGATCGACGCGAGCCGCGCCGCGTCCGCCACCGGTCCTTCGGTGGGCGGGAGTTGGAGGACGGACGCGCCCTCCTCGAAGGTGCCCTCCTCGGTCACGCCGTAGCGGGCGATGGCGAGCTCCGCGTCGGCGTCGCCCAGGACCTCCCTCAACTGGGCGGGCGTCCATACGTAGTAGGCGCCCTCGACGTGCGCGCCGGTCGCCGGGTCCTCGCTGTCCGCGTCCAGCGCGGACGCGAACCCGCCCTCGTTCGTGCGCAGTTCGCGGACCATGAAGTCCGCGGTCTCCAGGGCGACGCGGCGCGCCAGGTCCGATCCGGTGGCCCGCCACAGATGGGCGTACGCGCGGCACAGCAGGGCGTTGTCGTAGAGCATCTTCTCGAAGTGCGGCACGACCCACTCGCGGTCCACGGAGTAGCGCGCGAAGCCGCCGCCGAGCTGGTCGTAGATGCCGCCGCGGGCCATCCGCTCGCAGGTGTCGGCGGCCATCTGGAGCGCGCCCTCGGCGCCGGTGCGGGCGTAGTGCCGCAGCAGGAACTCGACGGCCATCGACGGCGGGAACTTGGGGGCGCCGCCGAATCCGCCGTGCGCCGCGTCGTAGTCACGGGTCAGGCCGAGCAGCGCCTGCGCCAGCTCGTCCTCGCCCGGCGTGCCGTCCCCGCCCTGCGTGAGCTGCCGCTCGCCGAGGTCGCGCACGATCTTGCCCGCCACCTCGGCGACCTCGCCGCGCCGGTCCGTCCACGCCCGGTGGACGCCGTCGAGGACCTGCGGGAAGGACGGCATGCCGTGCCGGGGCTCCGGCGGGAAGTAGGTGCCGAAGTAGAAGGGTTCGGCGTCGGGCGTGAGGAACACGGTCATGGGCCAGCCGCCCTGCCCCGTCGCGGCCTGCACGGCCTCCATATAGACGGCGTCGACGTCGGGCCGCTCCTCCCGGTCGACCTTGATGTTCACGAAGTTCTCGTTCATGAGCGCGGCCGTCGCCGCGTCCTCGAAGGATTCGTGGGCCATGACGTGGCACCAGTGAATTAGTAGAAGCATAAGTGGCAGGACGCATAGCCCACACTCAAGAGAATGGGCACGTCCCGCCGCTTAGCTTCCGTCATCGCCTCCTCTCCCCATGGCCACCAGTCCACTGGATTGGAGGCGTGCTGGAGCAGGTAGGGCGACTGCGAGTTAGCCAGTCGGTTCATACCGGCATAGTTTCACGATCCACTCCGTCCGGCCCGCATCTTCCACCGGGTAGGCCAGGAGTAGGAGCTCGCATGCAACACGTGATCAGGAGTCTGCCGCTCCGGCCGAGGAAGCACAACCGGAGAGGTCGATGACGTCATGTCAGCGTGGACGAGGATCGTCCGGTGGATGGAGGTGAACGCCCCGCTCAGTGCGCAGGCGCTGAGCCAACCAGCGACAGATGAGGACATCGCTACGCTCGGCAGAGCGCTTAGGTGTGAAATTCCCGATGTTCTTGAAGCATGGCTCCGCCTGAACAACGGAAGCACGGCGAAGGACTCCCGGAGGCCGGAGGCCGGAGGCTTCAAGCTCATTCCTCACCTGGGCTCCAAGATCTTTCCCGGCGGGGAGGTGTTCCTCGACTGTCAAGGCATCATCGACCGGTACCAGAACCATCTCCGCATTGCCGATGACATCGGCGACGAGGACTGGTGGAAGCCGTCATGGATCCCTGCGCTGGCCGAGACGGACGCGCACTACGGGCTGCTTCTGGATGCCGGGCATCCAGGCGGGACCGTACCGGTCCTGCGCTTCCGTGAAACCGACAACGCGAAGGCTTACGCCTCTTCGCTGGGGGAGCTGCTGGGGGTGTCAAATGTCGGCATCGGCTGAGGCGGACGTGGTCGTGCCCTACGTCGAGGTGTCGTGCGCAGAGGGCAAGCGCGAGCGTGGACGACTCCGCTGTTGGACTGGGTGTCGTTCAGGTTCGAGGACGTCGTCCGTCCGGGCCAGGACGGCTCCCCCGGCTCGGTGTCGCCAGTGCCGCGACCGTGCCCTCCGCGCCGGGCAGTGGACACCTCAGGTCGTCCACGCGCCAGACATCGGACCAGGGGCCCGGGAGAACGCGGATCTCCAGAGGACTCTCATGTTCAGGCCGAACCCGGAGCGCGGGCAGCGGGACGCCCAGACCGACCCCCATGGCCTTGGCGATCGCTTCTTTGCGAGTCCAGGCCCTCAGGTAATTCGCCGCTGTGATGTGGGCTGCTTCCACCGGCCCGGAGAGCAGTCGCAGCATTGCCGGGGACGGCTGGGCACGACTACGGTGCGGCATCTCTGCATCGACACCGGGCCGATGCTCCGTCGACACGGCGAGCAGAACCACGCCGGCCGTATGCGTCAGCGCGATCTGTACCGGTGACGGGCCACGAGGGGTGGCGACCTCAGGTGGACCGTGCCGGTGGGCACCGCACAAGGGGCAGCGAGTACGACGCACGACGAGGCGACGCGGATCCTCGTCGAGCAAGGCCGCCAGGAGGATACGAGTTCCTGTCCGGGTGGACTCGTAGATGGCCCCCGGGCTGGGCGGAAGTGCTGTGACACGGCGTCTCTCCCGAAGGGTCAGCACCTGGGGAGCCGACACGGGACGCACTTGTGGAACGGGCCACCAGTACAGGGACGTTGAGGCCGGGCCGGGTTGCGCGACCAGCCCTTCGGGAGAGGGCATGCCCTGGGACCAGCGGGGGGAAGTGCCGTCAGGCATCGCCGTTCCGGTTTCCCCGGCATTGCCCAGGTACGCGGTGGACGGCGATGGCCACTTCGGTCCTGCTGCGCAGCCCCAGTTTCGCGAGGATCTTCTTGTTGTGGTTCTTGACCGTGTTGAGAGAGATCCCCAGGGTCCTGGAAATCCGTTGGTTGGTGTGTCCTTGCGCAATCAGGAGCGCCACGCCGAGCTCTCGGCGGCTCAGGCTGCAGGCGGCCCGGGGGGCCTGGGGGGCCCGGAGCCCCGTGTCGTCGGTGGTTGGCTCCGCGTCTTCCGGTAGTGGTTTCGCGTCTGAAGCCAACTGGTCCGCGCTATCGCCCAGTTGGATGACGGCGTGCCTGATGGCGACGGTGAGTTCGTATGGGGGGAGGTCCTGGTCGGCCAGAGGTTCGAGTGGCTGGAGTCCGTGGGAGGTGTCAACAGGATCACATGCGCTCACGTTTGCAAACTATAAGGAGTTGTCCCTGATGTGTGGTAGTAGCCCTTTAGGGCTATTGCTATCAGGAATGTTGAGATTCATTGTGAAATCCAGCAGGTGAAGTCGTCACAGATGCCGAGGAGCGCGATGGCGGTGGAGCAGGACGAGGAGTCGGTCCCCATGGAGGCGGAGTTCGGCCCGGGACCCACCCTTTCCTGACGGCCGCCGGTGGCCTCGTGCGGAGGGGCGGTCACCGTGCCGGCTCCGACTCGGCGGGTTGCGGGCCCCTTGTCCTCGTCTTGCCGGAAAACCGCCCAAAGCCCCCCTGCTCCGAGCGGGACAGGAGGTGACACCCGAACCGCTGTGCCGTCAGCGGCAGATGTACGCGTACGAGGGACGGTGAGGCGGCCAGGTCGGCGACGTCATGGCCCAGCCGGTGCGGCTCGCCGGTGCCCTGGAGGCGGCGGTTGCCGAGCGGGAGTGCGCACCGTGCGGTGGTGCGACGCCGTCGCGCTGCCACGGGTGACGGACGTACTCCGGATCGCGAACAGCTCAACGGCACCTGCTTCTTCATGAACTACCGCTCCGTGGAGGGATTCGCGCCTGCGCGTGACCCACGCCGAAGACGCAGCACGGGTCGGGAAAGGGCAGCAAGGAAAGCGCCCTGTCGCGGGCCCTGGCATCCACGCCTCTGGCCGAACGATGCCCCGGCGGTGTCACGACTGCCGATCAGGCTGCCCGCCGCATCCGTCATGTCCCCTTGGAACCCCGGGACTCGGCGGGTTCCGCCCCGGCCCGAATGTCCGCGCGCGGTCCTGGACCTCGCCCCGCAGCGAGGCCCTGTGGCCGGCTGGGTCCCAGGCCTGTGCCGTCCGACCCGTTCACCTCGTCCCTGTGCCCTTCGTCCCGGAGGTATGTCCGTATGACTGTCCTGACCGCTCCCCGTACCGCGCTGCTCTTCCCCGGGAAAGGTGCCTACCTGCCGGGGGCCCTGCACAAGTTGCACGGCGACCACGAACTGGTCGCCGAGCAACTCGACACCATCGACCGAACGGCGGCGCAGTACGGCGTCGCTCCTGTGTCACCGCTTCTCACCGACTCCGATTCGCCCTCGCTCGACGTCCTCCTGGCCGATGACCCCGGCCGGCTTCAGGTCGCGATCTTCGCGGCGTCACTGGTCCTCGCCACGCTGGCCGTCGAGGAACTCGGCCTGAGCGATGTCGTACTGGTGGGGCACAGCGTGGGTGAGATCACCGCGCTCACCGCCGCAGGTGCCTATTCCGTCGCTGACGGGACCCGGGTCCTGTGCGAACGTGACAAGGCGATGGGCGCCTACGACGTACCGGCCGGAGGACTCCTGGCAGTGGGCCTGTCCGCCGAGCGGGCGCACCGGCTCGTCACCGGTGCGGGGCTGGTCGACATCGACGTGGCCGCGGTCAACGGTCCGCGCCAGACGATGCTCTCAGGCCCTGACACATCCCTGGAGCAGCTGGCCGCGATCACCGGTGAACTCGGTGTTCCGCGCAAGCGGCTGGAGTCTCCCCACCCCTACCACCACCGGTTCCTGGAACCCGTAGCCCGGCACCTGGAGCAGGCTCTCGCCGATGTCCCGGTGCGGCCGATGCGGTTTCCCGTGCACTCGACCCTGCATCACCGCTGGTACGCGGACGGTGACGACGTCACCGGGCTGATGTGCGCGCATCTGACCCACCCGGTCGGATTCCTGCGTGCCGTGCGTGAACTGCAGGCGGCCGGAACGGACTTCTTCGTCGAGGCCGGAGCCCGCTCCACGCTGACGGGACTGGCCCGTGCGGCGGTCGCGCAGATCCAGACGGTGGCGCCGTTGGAGTCAACCGTCTCCGGGGAGGAACTGCGGGGTCTGCTGCGGGTCGTGACAGCGCTGCCCGCCTCCGCAGCACCCCATGTCGTACGCCCCCGAGGCGCCGCGGAACCGGTGACCGACACCTCCCCCGGCCTGGGTCCGGTCGCCTCCGTGCCGCAGCCGGCAACAGCGGCTGCCACGACAACAGACGCGAGGACCGGACAGGCCCGGAAATCCGGCACTCTGCCCGCGCACGGCCAACTCCTCGCCGACCTGCGCACCTTGTACGCCGAGGCGTTGGAGTATCCCGAGGAACTCATCGATGCCGAGGCGGACTTGGAAGGCGACCTGGGAGTCGACTCCATCCGGCAGACCGAAGTACTCGCGCAGGCCATGGAGCAGTACGGCCTGGGAGACCTTCCGGACACGCTCCGGATCACTCAGTACACCACCCTGAGTGAGGTCGCCGCACTGCTGGAGACCCAGGCCGGGACGGGAGCGGTGGCATGAGCGGCGAGCCTGCCACGGGCGAGTTCACGGGACGCGTCGTACTGATCACGGGCGCCAGCAAGGGGGTCGGCCGGGCGACAGCACGGTACTTCGCCGAACGGGGCGCCCACGTTCTGATCAACTGGTTCCACTCCCAGGAGGCGGCGGAGGACACGTTGGCGGAGCTGACGGGTGACGGGCTGTCGGCGGAGCTGATCCGTGCCAGCGTCGCCAAGGAGGACAGCGTCCGGCAGATGTTCGCCGAGGTGCGGGAACGCCACGGCGGACTGGACGTCCTCGTGAACAACGCCGCGTACGGCAGCTTCGTGCCGCTCCCCGAGCTGACCGAGAAGGACTGGGCCCGGGTGATGGGCCTCAACTTCCACGGCGTCCGCTGGTCCTGCGCCGAGGCGATTCCGCTCATGCGCGGCAGGAAGCACGCGGCCATCGTGAACGTCTCCTCCATCGGCACACAGTTCATTATCGACAACTACGCTGCCGTGGCCGCTTCCAAGGCGGCGCAGGAGGCGTACACCCGTTATCTGGCGTACGAGTACGCACCGCTCGGCATCCGGGTCAACACGGCGAACGCCAGCTTCATCGAGGGAAGGGTCACGGGACTGTTCCCGCACCCGGACGAGGTGCGCGCGGCGGTCACGACAGCGACCCCCATGGGGCGTATGGGACGCCCCGAAGACCTTGCCGCAGTCGTCGGGTTCCTCGCCTCCCCGGCGGCCGAGTGGGTCACGGGGCAGTCCGTGATGGCGGACGGAGGGTTGTCGCTGGGCGGCGTGATGCTGTCGCCACCCCGACGGCCGGCGGCCCCCGGGCTCCCGGAAACACCGGGAACAGGGGCCCGTACGGCTGGAGCAGGGGTAGGTACGGCCTCACTGTCGGTCTCCGAGCCCGCGCCCCGGGCCGCCCCGGGCACGGACGGCGATCTGGTGGCCGTCGTCGGTTGCGGCATCGCCGTTCCCGGCGCCTCCTCGCCCGAGGAACTGCACCGGCTGGTGAAGGAAGGCCGTCCGGTCTTCGACGAGCCGCACGACCGTTTCGACATCGACGACTTCTGGTCCGCCGACCGTACCGCCGAGGACAAGACGTACTCACGGCTCTCCGGATACCTGCACGACTTCGTACCGCATCCCAAGGCCGCGCGCCCCGCATCGGGCGGCGACTGTGCGCACTGGCTGCGGCACAGCCTCATCCAGGCCGCGGAGCAGGTACGCATCGAAGAGGCCCACCGCGTGGCCTGCTACAGCGGTCAGTGGGTGGACGGCAACCAGGACCTGGAGGAGAACGTTCTCGGGCTGCTGCTGCGTACCTGGGCCGGCACCGCGGACACGACCCGGCTTCAGGCGGTACTGCGCAAGCACCTGCCCCGGCTGACCGACGATCCGAGCACCCTGCTGCCCGAGGCCGTCCTGGACGCCGCGCTGGAGGGACTGTTCCCGCAGCTCACCGAGAGGCTCGTCGTCGACACCGCCTGCTCCTCCTCCCTGTACGCCGTGGACCTGGGGGCGAGGGCCGTGCGCGAGGGACGCTGCGAGGTGGCGCTGTGCGGCGGCGTCTACCAGAACACGCCCCGCTACTCGGTGATGTTCAGCAAGCTCCAGGGCCTCTCCGTCTCCGGAGACGTACGCGGGCTGGACGCCGCCGCCGACGGAACCATGTTCACGGACGGTGCGGCGATCGTCGCTCTCAAACGTCTCGACCGGGCGCGCGCGGACGGAGACCGTGTCCTCGCGGTACTCAGCGGCTTCGGCGCCGCCTGCGACGGCCGGGGCAAGAGCATCAGCGCCCCCAACGCCCAAGGCCAGCGCCACGCGATCGAACGGGCCACCGCACGCCACCGCGATCCCCGGAGCACCCCGTCCCAGTGGCTGCTCGCCCACGCCACCGGCACCGTGGCAGGCGACAGCACCGAACTGACCGTCATCCAGCAGAGCAGGGGCGAGCGCCCCGTCACCGTGACGGCGAACAAGTCCGTACTGGGACACACCGGTTGGGCGGCGGGCGCCGTCTCCCTCGTCCAGGCCGTGACCGCGCTCGACGCCGGCCTCATCCCGGCCCAGGCCCGCTTCACACGCCTGCCGGCCAGCCTCGCCGAACAGTTGCCGGCCGTAGAGGTACCGACCGTGGAAGTGCCCTGGCGCCGGTCCGGGAACACGTCACCGCGCGTCGCCGGGATCTCCGGATTCGGCTTCGGCGGTACGGACGCCCATCTCCTGGTCAGCGACCCGTACCAACCCGCTCCCGCCCCGGCCTCCCAGGCCGACAGCGACGTGCCTCTGGTACTCCTCGCATTCACCGCCCTGCCGACGCCGCCCACCTCCCCAACCCCTCCCCCGGCGGGCCAACTGCGCCTGACCCCACGGACGGTGCGGGAGATCGACGCGACGCAGGTCCAGGCCCTGCTCGTGACCGAGCGATTCGCGGCCGAGCACGGACGTCTGTGGCAGGACCCCGACATCGCCGAACGCACCGGTGTGATCTCGGCGATGTGGGAACCGCCCGCCCGCTCGGCGGACGTCACGGCCCGCGCCTACCGCACCGTGGTCGCACGCATCGCCGACGACCTGTCCGCGTCCGGGATGCCCCGCGCCGCTGTCGGCGTACGCTCCGGGCTCACCGCACTTCAGAACCGGGCCGCGCCGATCGGCCCCGACACCGCACCGGGTCTGATGCCCAACGTCACCCCGTCCCGCATCACCAACCGGGAGAACCTGCGAGGCCTGGCCATGGCCGTGTGCGACGGCCCCGATTCATTGCACGCGGCCGTCGACCTCGCCACCCGCTACCTGCGCGGCGGCGACCTGGAACTGGCGCTCGTGCTGTCCCCTCCGACGAACCCGGATCCCTGGGCCACCGCTCTCACCCACGCGGGCCCGCAGACCGCGGCGACCACCCACCTCTTCGCCCTCGCCCGCGCCGACCGTGCCCGCGCCCACGGCTGGCCGGTGCTCGCCGAAGTCACGGCGGATCGGGTGGCAGCGGCCACCCGCACCGTGCCCGACAGCCCTCAGCAGTGCGACGACCCGGCAGCGGCGCTGGCGACCGCACTGCGCCAGGCGGACACGCCGGTGGTACGGGTACCGGGCCGGGCCCGTTCCCTGGTGCTGCGCCGCTCCGCTCGGGGCGGTGCGGCCGTGGGCGAGAAGCAGGCCGAGAGCGACGTCGGCGCCCCGGGCGCGGCCTTCACCGCCCGTCGCCACGTCCTGGGGCGTGTTCAGGAGGCCCCGACCGCCGTACGCACCCCCGTCGAGGCCATGCCCCCGGGAACCCTCGTCATCTGCGACGACAGCCACATCGCCGACACGCTGGCCGAACGGCACTCCGGTTCTGTCGTCGTCTGCACGCGGTCGGGCGCCGCGCACCCCGCCGTTCACACCCTCACCGAGGTCACCGACACCAGCCTGGACACCCTCGCGGTGGGCTTCCGCCACGTCCGTCTGGTGAACCTCTGCGCCGCACCGAAACCACCGCACGTCCCGCATGCCGAAGCAGCCACCGTCCGCCTCCAGGAACTCGGATTCCTCGCCGCCCGCCGACTGTGGCAGGAGAACGCCGACGCCGGCTCGTTCCTGACGCTGTGTCTGCGCGCGTTCCTCGGCTCCACGCCGCATCCCGACACCGCCCTCCTCACCGGCCTGGCGAAGAGCCTGACCCTGGACCTGCCCGGCCTGCGCTTCACCACGGTGCTCACCGACAGCACCGACCTGGACGAAGGGCTGCGCGGGCTCGCCGCGGAAACGGCCTGCGCGCCCGCTGCACAGGGGGTGCATCACCGGGGTGGACGGCGCTACACGGAACGCGTCCGGGCCGCCGGGCCGCCAGCCGGCGAAGCACTGGTGTCCGACGACGCGGTGGTGGTCGCCACCGGCGGCGCCAGGGGTATCACCGCGGCCTGTCTGCGCGCACTGGCCGCGACCGCCCGGGTCCACCTGTGGCTCCTGGGGAGTTCACCCGAGCCCGACGAGGACCCGGATGCAGCCGTCGGTCAGGAACGGAAGGCGTTCCTACGCGACTGGCTGGCCGCCCACCCTGGCCGTTCCCTCGCCGACGCCGTCCGCGCCCACGAACGTGCCGGTGCCGCCTCCGAGACCAGCCGAACCCTCGGTGAGCTGCGCTCTCTTCTCGGCTCCGAGCGCGTCCACTACGTCCGCTGCGACGTCACCGACGCCGACTCCGTCACCGCCGCGGCCGCCCGTGTCCTCCATCAGCACCCCCGCATCGATCTCTTCGTGCACGGCGCGGGCATCAACCGCTCCACTGTCCCCGGCCGCAAGTCCCTCGCCGACTTCCGCGCCGTGTCCGAGGTCAAGACCACCGGCTACCACCACCTCAAGGACGCCTTCGGCACCCGCTGCCGTCGCTGGGTCAACTTCGGTTCGCTCGCCGGAACCCTGGGCCAGCCCGGCGAAGCCGACTACGCCGCCGCCAACGACTACCTCGGCGCCTGCGCGGCACTGGCCCATGCCACCGGGCACGACGAACAGACCATCGCATGGACCCTGTGGCGGGACGTCGGCATGGGCTCCGCGCCCCTCACCCAGGCGCTGGGCGCGCGCCGGGCCCAGCTCAGCGGGCTCACCCAGGACGAAGGCGCGGCGCACTTCCTGGCGGAACTCATCCGGGGCCGGGTCACCGCTCCGGTGGTCCTGCAACTGGGCTCGGCCGAGCACCGCACCCTGGCCTCCCGCGTCCCGTCCCTCGCCTCCCCCGGAAAGGCGTTGTGATCCGCCATGCCCACGATGCAGGCCGTTCTGCTCACCGCCTACGGCTCCCCGCTCGCGGCCTGGGACCACCCGCTGCCTCCGGTCCCTCCGCACGGGGCACTCGTCCAGGTGCGGGCGTGCGGCCTGTGCGGCACCGACCTGCACTTGGCCGCCGGTGAGCTGGCGCCCCTGTTCCCGCTGCCGGAGTTCCCCTGGGTCCTCGGGCACGAGGTGGCAGGGGTGGTGGCCGAACTGGGCCCGGACGCACGGCCACCCGCCGACGTGGCCGAAGGCAGCCCGGTCGCGGTGTACGGCCCCGGCGGCTGCGGCGACTGCGCACGCTGCACGACCGGCCACCAGCAGTTGTGCCCCGGCGCCGGCGGCTGGCTCGGCGTGGGCCGTGCGGGCGGCTTCGCGGAGTACGTCGCTGTGTCCGACGCCCGCCACCTGCTCCCCCTCAAGGGGCTTCCGGCCGAGCAGGCGGCCCCGCTGACCGATGCCGGGCTGACGGCCTACCATGCCGTGCGCCGCGCGCTCCCCGCACTGGCCTCCCGTGGTCCACGCGGGGCGGTCGTCGTGATCGGTCTGGGCGGTGTGGGTTCCTTCGCCGTCCAACTGGCCCGGCTGCTCGCCCCGGCCATGGTCGTCAGCTGCGTACGACGCCCGGCCGAACTCGCCGACCATGCGCGGCGGCTCGGCGCCGATGCCCTCGCAGGGCTCGCCGACGGGCCCGGCTGCCTGCGCGACCTGGCGCCCGGCGGTGAGGTGGACGCGGTCATCGATACGGTCGGTACCGCCGAGTCGATGAAACTGGCCGCGGCCGTGCTGCGCCCCTCCGGCCGTTGTCTGGTCGTCGGTGCGAAGGGGGGCACCGTCTCCCTCGGGGTCGGCAGCCCCGACGTGCCCTTCGAGACCGAACTGTCCACGAGCGTCTGGGGCGGCCTCACCGAACTGCACGATCTGCTGCAACTGGCCCACGCGGGACGCCTCGACCTCGGGCACGTCCGCCGCTACCCGCTGGCGGACGCGGCACGCGCCGCTGCCGATCTGAAGGCGGGCCGGATCCGAGGCAGGGCCGTACTGTGCCCGTGACCGCGGGGCGAGCCAAGGGCCTTGGCTCGCCCCGCGGCCGGACGGACGCGCCCGGGCCCGGGGCAGAGGAAGCAACGGACGCCGCTCGTGCGGCTCGACGCCCGTCGGCATGCCACCGCCGTCGCCGGAACCGTCCGCAGCGGATGACACTCCCGCCCGGCGTCACGCCAAGCGGCTGTTCCAGGCGGTGCACACAGTCGCCGACTCAGGCCGCTCACTCCGCGCAATGGCCCGTGAGCTGGGTCTGGACCGGCGCACGGTGGCCGAGTACGCACGCGCCCGGGCGCCACCTCGCACGCGGCTCCGCCCCGGTGCGGGCCGTGGCGGCTCGCACCAGGGCGGAGTGTGGCGGCTCGCACCAGGGCGGAGTGTGGCGGCTCGCACCGGGGCGGAGTGTGGCGGCTCACTCAATCTCAAGGATCACGGACTTGAACTTCACATCGCGGCCGAGCTCGGCGCCGAAGTTGATCTCCGTGGCCACGCCCTGGCAGTCCTCTTCGCTGTAGATCATGCCCAGGGTGTCGCCTACGTCGTTCTTCGCCGAGAACGCGCTGCCGGGCTTGCCCTCGACCTCGGGGATATTGATGCATACGGCCGTGCTCGGATTTTCCAGCTGCCCACTACTTGGGTTGGCCGAGTCGCCGTACTGGTACATGAAGAAGCCGTCGGTGGCGTTGGCCGAGGCGGGGATGGTCGCGATGAGGGCGAGGGCGCCGAAGGCGGCGCCGACCGCATGACGAAGACGCACGGGGGGGTTCCTCTCTTCAGTGGCAGCCGACCAGATGTCAGCCATCCGGAATGATCGTCTCCGGTAGATCGCTTCCGTGAGCCCCGATCCGAAGGCGCTCAGAGGTGATCAAGGGGCGTACAGGAGCAACTTTCCCTGCTCGCCGGGGGGCGCTCGCGCGCTCTGCCATCCGGGCTACGCGGTCGCGTTGGCTTCGCCTTCGGCTCGGCTCAACGCGACCTCTCAGTCCTGCGGCTGTCCTGCGTGTGGCTGGGTTCCGTCTGGCGGGTCATGCACGAAGCCACAGGCGAACGGCGGCAACGGTCACAGTGTCGTGAAAGACATAGGCCCGCTTGTCGAACCATCGGCGGCGCAGGTAGCGGCGATTGCGCCGGGAACTGTAGGCGCGATCGCCGCTGAGGTGGTCCGGGCGGGTGCGCGAGCGCCCACCGTTCGGCCGTGCGACGCGGATGCGGTCCAGGACCGGAATCATCTGGGGTGCGTCGCCCCACCGCCCCGGAGTGATCAGCAGGGCCAAAGGCCGCAGGCCGCCTTCACCGACCAGGTGGATCTTCGTGGTGCGCCACGGGATACCAGTCCGCAACCGGAACAGAATCCCATTGATCACCCTGCGGTGACACTTCCAACGCCCGCCTCGCCCCACACGCCTGGAACGAGCGTCCACGCCTGATCGTCACTGACCCACCAGATGGGCCCTGGCGCTCGGCGAAATGGAGGCGTACCGGAGTGATCAGGGAGCGCGGGGGGAGTGATCGACATGAGGGCGGCCGGACATGTGGTTCCCGTGGCCGGGGCTGACGGCGCGGCTGCCGCTCGGAGGCTGATCGTTCCGGTGTGAGCGCGGCGTGGATCCGGCGTGGCGGCCGGGGCGTCAGGGAGCCGTCGGGCAGGGTCGGTATGCGTCGACCGCGACGATCGACGTCGATGGTCCGATTCCGAAGGGCACATGCTGATGAACTCCTCGGATGCTGTGAACCGTGCCGTGGCGCGTCGCCGAAGCGTGCTGGGCACCGGGCTGTTCGGCCTCGCGGGGGCAGTACTGCCGGGGCTCACCGCCGGGTCGGCCCAAGCCGCTCCGGGAGGTCGCGCCGCCGTCCCGGACGACTCGGGACTGCGGGCGCTGTTCGGGTCGGAGAACCGCGTGATGCGCACGCGCGAGCGGGTCATGGCCGTGACCTTCAACGCGGCCTGGGACGTCGGCGGGCTGGACTCCGTCCTCGGTGAACTGGCCCGGCGGCAGGCGCCCGCCACGTTCTTCCTGACCGGCGACTTCGCCGACCGGAAACCCGAGGCCGTACGGCGGATCGTGCGCGAAGGGCACGGCCTCGGCAACCACTCCTACAGCCATCCCCGTTTCCGTGAGGTGACCGCCGAGGTGAGGGCCCGTCAGGTCAGGGCGGCGGACGTGGCCCTGCGCATGGCAGGGGCGGGCAGCGCACTGACCCCGTTCTTCCGGTTCCCCTACAGCGCCACGGGACCCGCCCTCATCAGGGAGGTCAACGCGCTCGGATTCGCCGACATCGAGTTCACCGCCGACACCAACGGCTGGAAGGGCGCCGAGGGCGGCATGACCGTGGATCTCGCGGTGGGCAGGGCGCTTGAGGCCCTGCGGCCCGGGATGATCCTCCAGATGCACGTCGGCACGCGTACGGGCAGCGGCGCCGTGCTCGACGCCCTGGCCCTGCCACGGATCCTCGACGCCGTGGTCGCCCGCGGCTACCGCTTCATCGACCTCCGCATGCTCCTCACCAGGTCAGAAGGGGCGCTCTAGCTGGAGTGCCCCTCTCCCTAGGGCCTCGGCCCGCCGAAGCAGCGCGGCCTTCTCCTGCTGCGGCATGTCAGCTTCGGTCAGCACGGCTTCGTGCTCGTTGACGGGTCCGGCCTGCCGGGTAACGTCCTGGAGCCGGGTGCCCATCTGCTCCAGCTCCCGGGCGGTCTCCTCGCGCGTACGAAGGAGGGCTTCCCGGTCCGCCTCGACCGCAGCACGCTCGTCTCCGCGGAGCGCCGCCCGTCCGAAACGGCCCGTCGCGGCCAACTGCTGTTCAAGGTCCTCGATTCGGGCCTCAGCGCCGTGCAGTCGGGCGGTACGTTCCGCGATCGTGCCGTCCAGCGACCGGACTTCTCGGATGGCCACGGCCCGTTCGGCGCAATCGGCGGCGGTCTCCGCCTTGTCGGCCGCCGTCCTCGTGGCACGGGCGGCGATGGCCGCCTTGCGCACAGCGTCACGAAGTGCCGAGTTACCGAGGTGAGCGTATGGACGGTCAGCCGTCGGCGTGGGTTCCGAAGGCGTGGTCGGCTCGGCGTTCGCAGGTGCGGGGCGGTCCTCGTGCTCCGGCGTCGAATCCGTGCCCGGCCGTGAGCAGTTGTTCGAGGACGGAGTCGCCCTCCAGGCACGAGCGGACGTGCACATACTGCTCGGGAGCCCATTCGGGAGAGGCGGCTAGCTGGTCGGCGCCCCAGGCGTCGATCTCGCCGCCCACCTGGTCATCCTGTGTATCCACAGTGACACTCCTTGCCATCGTGCTGCAGCCGACGCTGAGCAGGACCGGCACGCCGCGTTCGCGCGCCTCTTCGAAGGCGTCGACCGGCTGCCACTGGTGCCAGTAGCTGAACACAACCAGGTAGTTCTGACCTGGGGTGAGCCCGTCCCCCGCCGCCCCGTGAGCGGCGGGGCAGCGCGCCGCTACACCCGGCCCAGGCGCGTGAACAGGCCCCGTCGGGCCCACCCCGTGCGGCGCAGGCCCGCCCAGACGCACCAGGACGTGGTGCCCAGGGCGACCAGAAGTGCGCCGGACGCGGACGGCATCTCGTTCATCATCAGGACGCCGGCCAGGACGACGACGAGTCCGTCGAACTGCCAGATGAAGACGCGGAGTCCGGAGAGGTCGCCCAGCGGTGTGATGATGGGGAGCAGCAGTTCGATCGGCAGGTTCATCTTCATCTCGCGCAGGAACCTGGCGCCGAGCACGAGTACCAGGGAGCCCGCGGCGAGCAGCGACGCGTCCGCCGTCCCGCTCCCGAACGGCCACAGGGCCAGGGCCGTGACGCCGCTCGCGAGCCCCACCGCGGCCAGCACGGCGACGACCGGCCAGGCCACGGTGCGGGCGAGCAGGCCGCCCCACCACTCGCCGAACAGCGGGGCCAGGGTCAGCTCGTCGCGCAGGCCGCGCCAGGTCTCGCCGACCCACCCCGAGCCCCAGTAGACGGCGACCGCGCCGGTCACCCATGTCAGCGTCGCGAGGCGGGCGTCAGGTTCCGCGACGCCGAGCGTCAGGAGGGCGCCGCCGGCCAGCAGGAACGCGGCGCCCGCGCACGCGCGGCCCGGTGTGCGCAGCGCGCGGATGGCGCCCTGGGCGAGGTGACCGCGCAGGCGCCCGTCCGGACGCACCAGGGCCTTCGTGAGTCCGCGCGGCGCCGGGCGGTACAGGTCGAGCGCGTGGTGCAGGGTGCCCGTCCAGGCGAAGGTCTGGGCCTCGGCGGCGCGCGCCGATTCGCGGGCGAGCCGGGCGAGGTCGACGGTGGGCACCGACCGGAAGGCGGAGCGGCCGAGTGCCACTGCGGAGAGGGCGAGCACGGCGGCGGCCGGCCACAGGCCGCCGCCGCCCAGGAAGTCGGAGTGGCCGAGCAGCGCCACGACGGCGGCCGCGGCGCCCACCGCGGCGGCCAGCAGCAGGTTCTCGCGCACCGTCCTGACCTGGCCCCACAGCCACGCCACGGGGGCGACGGCGCCGATGCCGACCGCGACGGCCACGCCCTGCGGTACGAGCGCGGCGCCCTGCCGGTCGAACAGGTCGGTGGCGAGGAACGTCGCCGTGCACACCGCGAGCAGCGTGCCGAGTCCGGCGTACGCCAGGCGGCGGCGGGCGATCGTGCCGAGGTAGTGCGTCGGGGACAGGTCCGTGGACGTGAAGACGTGCAGCAGGAACGGCTTGAGCACCAGCGGTCCCCAGAACCGTCCGGTGAGCTGGGCGCCCCAGACCACCGCGGCCGCGGCCAGGCACGCCACGGGCGTCGCCGCCTCCGCGGACTCCAGGGAGAGGAGTGCCCGCGAGGTCCTGACGAGGTAGACGACGGGCGCCACGTAGACGAAGGCGAGGATGACGCAGAGGTAGATGGTGTACGCCCAGTCGTGCGCCGTGGCGCGGTCGCCGCGGCGGGCGTACCGGTGCCGTACGGCGTGGACGCGGGCCCTGGGGTCGGACTCGACCGCGGTGATGCTGTCCGTCGTCATCCCAACTCCATGACGCCGTCGCAGGCGTCCACCATGGCGGCCTCGTGGGTGGCGACGAGGAACGCGGTTCCCTCCTCCGCACGCTCGGTGAGCAGCGTGGCGACGAGGTCGACGCGATCGCTGTCGAGGTGCCGCTCGGGCTCGTCGAGCAGGATGACGTCGGCGGGGCGGACCAGGGTCAGCGCGAGGTTGAAGAGCTGGAGCTGACCGGAGGAGAGCTGCGAGGGGAACCGCTCGTCCAGCTCGTCCAGGCCCAGTTGTCCGATGACCTCTTCGGCGCGCTCGGCGGTCGCCCTGGTGTTGCCGTACCAGGAGGCGGCGACCAGGGTCACCTGCTCGCGCAGCGTCATGTCGCGGGCCACGGGCACCGGTTCGACCAGGGATGCCACAAGGCGCCGGTGCCGGGGCCTGGCCAGGTCGATGGACTCGCCCCGCACCAGGACGGCGCCGTCCGTCAGCCTGCGGCTGCCGAGGAAGGCGCGCAGGAGGGTCGTCTTGCCCGAGCCGTTGCTGCCGGTGAGGCACCAGAACTCGCCGGGCATCACCTCGAACGTCGTCGGTGCGAGGAGCGTGGTGCCGTCCAGGACGACCGAGGCGCCCGCCGCGGCGATCGCGGGCACGTCACTCACCGGGCGGCTCCAGCATCACGAGACTCACCGGGCAGCTCAAGGACCACGAGCATGTTCCGCGACGTCGCGCCGTAGGGCTCCGCCGCGTACGAACCGTTGACGGCCGTCACCTCCAGGCCTGCGATCCGTGCCATCAGCCGGATCTCCGCGAGCGTAGCCCAGGTGGCCTTCTCGTGGAACGCGGTGAGGGTCGACGCGCTCTGCACCAGGAAGATGCTCAGGACCTCCTGGCCCGCGCGGTCCGCCGTCTGCGTCACCGTCACCATGCGCTCGCGGCCCAGCGGGTAGGTGACCGAGTGCGCGTCGCCGCCGGTGCGCAGGAACTCGGCGGGGTCGGTGCAGTCCAGGAAGGCCGCGCCGCCCGGCTTCAGGTGGCGGGCGATGACGCGCAGGAGGTCGATCTTCTCCTCCTGCTCCTGGGCGAGGAAGAAGGTGTTCCGCGACAGGGTGACGACGTTGAACGCGGAGTCGAACCGGAGCTCGCGGAAGTCGCCCTCCACCGCTTCGACGGTCCGGTCGAGACGGTTCTTCTCCAGGACGTCGAGGGACGGCCGGGAGGCGTCGACGGCCACCACCCGCGCGCCGGCCTCGGCGAGCGCGAACGAGGACACGCCGGTGCCGCACCCCAGGTCCAGGACGTCGAGGCCGTCCAGCGGCCGGTGCGCCGACACCCAGGCGGCGAGCCCGGCCCCTGGGGAGAGCATCGAGGAGACCAGGTCGTAGGCCTCGATCGCCGCCTCGTCGTACACGCTCGGGTCACTCACCGGGTCGACCTTCCTTCAGCATTCTGTTGGCCACGGCCAGGGCACCGGGCAGGTTGAAGCCCACCTCGGCCGTCGCCCGGTTGCTCGCGCGTACGCCGTTGACCCGCGGCGCGAACGCGACGTTCGGCCGGAGCTTGAGCGTGCGCACATGACTCTCGACGATCTCGTTGGACCCCGGGAACGTATCCGCGATCACGATCGGCGCGTCGGTCACCTGGAGCATCAGGAGGGCGGGCGAGTCCGCGCGCCCCTGCGCCAGGCGCATCACGGTGTCCAGGGTCGCGGGGAAGACGAGGAAGCACTCGGAGCCGCCGCTCCGGCCGGAGTTGACCTCGGGCGGCGTCCCCTCGTCGTCCCAGGAGTCCACCCACACCTTGCCGTTGGCCAGGTGCCGGAGCGAGCGGACGGCGAGGAACCGCGAGGCGGCCGACGTCACCGACACGTTCACGGTCAGCTCCGGATGGAGCTCCCGCAGCCAGTGGATCCACCACGGCACGAGCGCCGCGCTGATGGAGCCCGTGATGTGGACGTGCAGCTCCGTGCCCTCGAACTTCTCCACGTTCACCCGGCGGCTCCCGCCAGGCGCGGGGCGGTGCCCAGCGGGATCCACTCGGAGGTGAGGATCGGCTTCATCCGGTGCTCGACCGGCGCGCTGGGGAACACGTTCATCAGCAGGAACTGCAGGGCCTGCGCGTCCTCCACCGCCGCGGCCCGGCTCGCCGCGAGCACCAGGTCGTACGGCAGGCTCTGGGTGACCCAGGAGAAGTCGGCCTGGTTGGCGCTCATGACGGAGAGCTGCTGCATCGCGTCGAACAGCGCCTTGGGACCGCGGCTGCGCGGGTTGTAGAGGACCTGCGTCCACCCGTGCGGCACCACGGGGGTCACGTCGCGCCACGGCGTCGGGCCCTCGGGGGTCGTCTCGCGGATCAGCAGGTGCACGTTCTGCACGCCCGGATTCGGTGCGAAGAACCGCCAGCCGGGAATGGGCCAGCCGCCGGTGAACTTGCGCAGGTCCTGGTTGTAGGAGTCGGGGGTGTTCTGCAGGACGGTCGCCACCAGGTGCGCCGTGAGCACGCCCACGGCGACGGAGCCCGTCGCGCCCTTGATCCGGTCAGCAAGCATCGATGAACCTTCTGATAGCGCCTTCGACCTGCTCGGCATGGTCCCGGTATCCGATGATCGACCGGTGCGCGGAGCCGTGCACCACCTGGATCTTCGCGCCGAGCTTCTCGGCGAGGACCGCCTGCTGCTCGGCGAACTCGTCCGAGGCGATCACCAGGACCGACTCGACGGCGCCGAGGCGCGCGACGGCGTCGCCGGTGCCCATCCCCCGGTACTCCCGCACCGAGTTGACGATGTTCCGCGGCGAGAACACGAACTGCACGTGGCTGTACTGGGTGTCGGGGGTGTAACCCGCCTGCCGCTCCACCGCGTTGGGCGCCCACTCGTAGATCCCGGTCACGGCCGCGAAGAGCGTGTAGACCTGCGCCTGGAGGAACTTGCCGAGCCGCCTGCGGTCCGTGCGGTCCTCGTCCAGGAGCACCGGGTCGGTGCCGTCGACGACGACCAGCTTGTCGACGCGGCCCGCGAAGCGCTCGTCGCCCACGTACGAGGCCGCGCTCAGCGAACCGATCGAGTGGGTGACCACCACGACCTCGCCCTCGGCGCCGACCTCGTCGAGCACCGCGGCGAGGAGGTCCCCGCTCGGCGCGCGCGACGTCGTGAGGCCGTACCCGGCGCGGTGGTAGCGGATGACCGTGTGGTGCGTGGCCAGGCTCTGCGCGACCCACTCCCACGATTCGAGGGACTGCCCGAGGCCGCATTCGAGGACGATCACCGAGCGCGACGCCAAGCCGTCGGCGGGCCGGTCCACGCGGTACTCGACGTCGCCGTCGGCGTGCCGGAGCCGGGCCGCGCCCTTGGGTCCGAGCCTGCGCTGCGCGGCGATCGCGCGCTTCTCGCGGGCGATCAGCGCGCTCGCGAGGCCGACGCCGCCGGCGATGCCGACCACGGTCTTCTCGAACGTGCGCCGCGCTCCACGGGTGTCAAGGACATAGCCGACCGCGCCGTGCGAGCCGTAGAACCCCCAGACGAAGCGCGGCAGTTCCATCGCCGCTGCCACGCCCGCGTGGAAGACCTTGACCGCCGTGAGCGCGTGCGAGGCCTGGTCGCGCGGCAGCAGGTAGACGAGCGGGAAGGACGCTTCCCACGCCACCGTGCCGACCGTCAGGGCCCGGCAGATCTTCGGGTACTTGCGCAGGAGCGCCGCGGCGGGGCCGCTGCCGTAGGCCTCCGTCTGGAGGACTTCGAGCAGCGCGTCGCCCTGGACCCAGCTGCTGCCGAAGGCCTTGGCGATGCCGGAGACCGCATAGCTCAGCCCGGCCTGGAAGTTGACGGCCCGAAGGAAGAGGTCGTCGGAGACCTTCTCGTCGGGGATCAGCGCCGTGAGGGCGCGGTACTGGGTGATGACCGCGGTCATCTGGTCGGCGCCGTCCCTGCCGTAGGGCGTGCGGACCTCGCTCAGCCGGTTGCAGGTGCCGATGACCGTGGCGGCGGCGATCTGCGCCTTCCGGTTCCCGCGGGCCAGCAGCAGCCCCGCCGACGCGGCGAGGGTCACTCCGGCGAGCACCCTGGGGGTGCGCGGATGGTCGAGGACGCGGCCGAGCCTGTTGCGCAGACTGCCCTGCGGATACTGCGCCGCCGAGGTGCCCCGCAGATATCCGTCGTCCTCGAATTCCTCCCGGAGAAAGAGAGTCTCCACGGACGCAAAGATTTGTCCGACCGCTATCGGCAGAAATACGCGATCAGCCGCCTGTTGGGCGGTGGTGGCATTCGTGGCGCGCTGTCTCCACGGCTTCCAATTCACCGGCTTCTTCGTCTCCCCCGCACACCTGGTCGCCGTCACGAGCATTCAGGAACCGCGCGCCGGAGAAGCCCGGAAAACCGGGCTCCTCCGGCGCGTGGGTCAATCGTTCGTCAGCAGACGAGGCATATGGTGCTGCCCTGGATGACGAACTGAGCTGCGGTCGGCGTGGCCGGGGTGGCCATGGCGGGGGTCTCGCAGTCCGCGTGGAAGCCCGGCGCCGCACCGCTGAGAACGGTGTTCGCGAAGTCCTGTGCGGCCATCGCCTCGGGGCGGACGGCAGCGGAATCGGTTCGCTTAACAGTCAATTCAGATCGCACTTCACTAACCTTTCGTCGGTGGACAATGCGAGCGAATGGTTTCGGCGTACCGAACGTTGCCACCCCCGTCGCCCGCTCTGAGTGAACGTGCCGCACAACGTCTGCAACTTGACGTCGCGGACCGACCATAAGCAGACGTTCAAGAACGCGTCAAGCACAATTGACCCTTCAACAACCTTGCGCCACAAGGGAGTTGTCGCGCCACATGCGCCACTACATTTTCAGCCAACCGTGGAGCGGGCTCGCCGCCCCGCCACGCCGGAGGATCACGTCCTGACGCCCCCGCGGAAAGGTCACCAATTCGCCGGTGCCCTCGCTTCCGGGCCCCGTACGCAGGACACTTGTGCACGGCGGGCAACTGTTGCTCTCGGAGGGGGAACCCATATGCGGGACAGCCATCGGGCCGAGGCCGAGCGGCTGTTGGCACGGGCGGTCGAGGAAGAGGTCCGGCGTGCGGGCGGACGCGTCGACGGGGGCGTCCTGCTCTCGCGGGCGCGCGGCGCCCTGGACGCGATGGCCCAGACGGCCGGCGAGGAGTACGACACGTACACCCACGCCCTCGACGAGGCACAAGCCGGACAGCTCACTTTCGGCCAGCGATACGCACGCGAGGGCGCGGGGACTCCTCTTCTGGTAGCGGTGGTCGCGGCGATCGCCGCCGGCGTCTCCGACCTCTCGTTCGGCACGAGCATCGGCACGGCCCTCGGCACCGGCGCCGTCGTCGCCGTGGCGGGCGCGGCGGCAACCGTCGCGAAGGTGACGGCCGCCCATCTGCCCGCGGCCAGCCGCCGCGCGGGGGCGCTCAGCCAGCCGGGCGGACCCGAGCAGCTGCGCTTGCAATGGCTGACGGCGCTCGAAGTACGCGGCATCCGGCCCTTCCTGGACCAGCAGCGGGTGCTCGCCGCGTCGACCGGCGCACGGACGGCGAAGAAGCCGGCGCCCCAACTGCGCGGCACGGACAAGAGCGCGGCGGCGCGCAGGCGCTCCGTCCTTGAACAGTCCTTCGCCCAACTCCCGGAGAACTCGGGGCCCTTCGCGGGCCGCAGGACCGAACTCGCACGGATCGCGCAGTGGGTGCACGCCGCGCGCGCCAGCACCGACACCCGGCCCACCGTCGTCATGCTGCACGGCGTGCCGGGATCGGGGCGCACCTCACTCGCGGTGCGGGCCGCGCTCGACCTGCGCGACCAGTTCCGCGGCGCGTGCGTGGTGGACCTGCGCGGCGACGCCCCGCGAGAGACCCCGCTGTCCACCCGGGACGCCCTGCTGCATCTGCTGAATCGATTGGGCGCCCCGCGCGAGCAGTTGCTCTTCCGCGAGCGCTCCTCGCAGGAGCAACAGGTCAAGCGGCTCAGCGAGCTGTACCACCAGTATCTGACCGGCCTCGCGGTGACCATCGTCCTGGACGACGCGAGCGACGCCGAGCAGGTCCGCACCCTGGTCCCCGAGCGCTCCGACAGCCTCGTCCTCGTCACCACCCGCGAACCCCTGGAGCTCCCTTCGGACCTGCCCGCCTGGGTGCACCTGCTGCCGGTCGAGGCACTGGACGAGGCGGGCGCCGAGGAGCTGCTGCGGGAGAGCGCCGAGGACCTCTCAGGGCCCTACGACGCCGAATCGGCCGACGAGGTAAGGGAGTTGTGCGGCGGCCTGCCGCTGGCGCTGCGCGCCGCGGGCTCCGCGCTCGGCCCGCGCTCACCGCGCCGGCTCGCCGGTGACCTCTCCGCGTACGGCCCCGTCGACAAGGTCGGCCCCGTCGAGCGCGTCCTGTGGCTGCGCTACACCGACCAGGCGGAGTCGGCCCGCCGCCTGCTGCGGCGCCTCGCGCTGGCCGGCCGGGCCTCGCTCGGCACCGCCGCGGCCGCCGCGCTGCTCGCCACCGACGAGCAGGAGGCCGCCCGCCGGCTGTCCGCGCTCTCCCGGGCCGGACTCGTCGACCAGCTGCGGGGCGGCCGCTTCCGCCTGCACGACCTCGTACGGACCTTCGCCCAGGCCCGGCTCCTTGACGAGGAGGAGCCCGCCGAGCGCACCGCCGCGCAGGAACGCCTCATCGCCAGCTACGGCGAGCTGGCCGACACGGTGATCCGCCTCGTCGACGGCAAGACCTCCACCCGCGCCGACCAGTTCGGACAGCACGGCTTCACCTCGCTGGACGCGGCGCTGCGCTGGCTGGACGACGAGTCGACGTTCATCACGGCGGCGCTGCGGCACGCGGAGGGCGTCGACCAGCAGGCCGTACTGAGCCTCCTCGGCGCGCTGTGCGACTACTGCCTGCTGCGCGGCGACCTCTACCGGCTCGGCGAGATCAACGAACTCACCCACGCCATCGACCAGGGCCTGCTCGGCCGCAGCGTGCAGTGGCGCACCGGCATCGCGGCCCGCCAGCTCGGCGAGCTCGACCAGTCGCGTACGACGCTGAACTCCGTGGTCGACCTCTACTTCGAGGCCCACCAGGACGCGGCGGCCGCCCGCGCCCTCGGCTCGCTCGGCATCACGCTGCACCACCAGGGCAACCTCAAGGAGGCCGCCGCCCGCCTCAACGAGGCCCTGGAACTCCAGTCAGCCGACGAGCTGGCGGGCGACCGCGCCTGGACGCTGCACGCGCTCGCCGCGGTGGAGCGGGACCGCGCCCGTCTCGCGCAGGCCCTCACCATGCTGGAGACGGCCCTGGTCCTGCACCGCGCGGGCGGCTCGGTGCACGGCGAGGCCTGGACGCACTTCCAGCTCGGCCAGCTCCGGCTGCGCATGGGCGACGTGCCGCGCGCGGAGGGCGAGCTGCGCAGCGCCCTCGATCTGTACGGCCGCACCAGGGACCCGCGCGGCGAGGCCTGGGCGATGACGCAGCTGGCGCGCGCCCGCCTGGTGGACGGCGACCCCTCGCCCGCCGTCGACGGGCTGCGCCAGGCGGTGTCCCGGCACCGCGACAACGAGGACGCGCGCGGCGAGGCCTGGTCCCTGTACTACCTGGGCCAGGCACTTGAGGAGACCGGCAGCCTCGACCAGGCGGTGCGGGAGCTGGAGCGGGCCCGGACGATGTTCTCCCGGATGCGGGACGTGTACGGCCTGGCGTGCGCCCGCCACCACTCGGCGCGCGTGACCCGCGACCAGCGCGCCGCCCAGACGGGCTCGCTGCGCAACTCCGGCTTCGCCCGCCAGCTCCTGATGGACGCCCGCGCCGACTTCCAGCGCATCGGCGTCGCGCACGGCGAGGCCTGGACGTGCCTGGAGCTGGTCGTCGTGGACGCGGGCAACAACCGCACCCAGCAGGCGCTGGCCCTGTGCGACGACACCATCGAGCTGTTCGCCTCGTACGGCGACCGCCGCGGCGGCGACTGGGCGCGCTTCCTGCGCTGCACCCTGCTGCCGTACGCGTCGCCCGGCGGCTGGGAGATCGGCACGGCGGTCGCCCAGGAGGAGCTGGCGGTTCTTGCACGCGAGGAGCACCCGACCCGGGACGGCAAGCTCGCCGACTACGTCCAGGCGTTCGCCCTGCTCCTGGAGCGGGGCGCCGACCTGGAAACGGGATGGCAGGCATGGCGCCTCGGCATGGTGCCGAGCCGCCATGCGCGGGAGGTGATGGGGGTGACGGTGCCGACCCCCTGATCACCGCGGCCGCGGGTGCGCGCGGGGGTCAGCTCCGCTGGGGCTCGGCGTCGGACGCCGCCTTCGCGGCGGTGTCCTCCGGCTCCTTGAAGTCGACCTTCCCCATGTGCCGGTTCATGGACTTCATCAGGCCCCAGACGGCCACGGCCATCACCGCGAACACGATGAAGCCGAGGACGCCGGGAGTCACCTTGTTCTCGTCGACCTCTTTGGCGAGAGGGACGAGCTGCGTCATTGCCAGATGTGCGTTCACGCTAGGCATTGTCGCGGATGCCCGCAAAGAGGTCGTCCTCGGGGAGGGAAGTATCGACGAGTGACTTCGCGAGCTCGTACTCCTCCGTGGGCCAGACCTCCTTCTGGATCTCCATCGGGACGCGGAACCAGCCGCCGTCGGGGTCGATCTGCGTGGCGTGCGCGATCAGGGCCTTGTCGCGGATCTCGTAGAAGTCGGCACACGGAACGTGCGTGGTCAGCGTGCGCTCGACCCGCTCGAACTCGTCCCAGCGCTTGAGCCAGTCCCCGTACGGCGACTCCAGGCCGCGGTCGAGCATCGCCCGGTGCAGCGCCTCGGTGCGCGGCCGGTTGAAGCCCTGGTTGTAGTAGAGCTTCTGCGGCTGGAAGACCGGGCCGAACTCCGACTCCGGGTACTTCTCTGCGTCCGCCGCACCGTCGAAGGCGACCATCGAGATCTTGTGGGTCATGATGTGGTCGGGGTGCGGGTATCCGCCGTTCTCGTCGTACGTCGTGATGACCTGCGGACGGAAGGAGCGGATCTGCCGGACGAGCTCACCGGCCGCCTTGTCCACGTCCTCCAGGGCGAAGCAGCCCTCGGGCAGCGGCGGCAGCGGGTCGCCCTCGGGCAGCCCGGAGTCGACGAAACCGAGCCAGTCCTGCTTGACGCCGAGGATCTCGCGCGCCTCGTCCATCTCCTTGCGGCGCACCTCGTGGATGTTCTCCTGGATGTACGTGTCGCCCTGGAGCTTGGGGTTGAGGATGTCGCCGCGCTCCCCGCCCGTGCAGGTCACGACATGCACGTCCACCCCCTCGGACACGTACTTGGCCATGGTGGCCGCGCCCTTGCTCGACTCGTCGTCGGGGTGGGCGTGCACGGCCATCAGTCGCAGCTGCTCAGTCAAGACTCGATCCTTGGATAATCGGGCGCCCCTGGGTGCTTCGGCGCGATGGGAGGCTTCTATAGTGACGGAACCGGGGGGCGGAAAATTCCGGCATCCCCTGTTCCTGGAGGACGATCATGGCGGCGGTGGGCTCGAAGCTCCCCGAGGGCCGTTACGGCCGCTCGCGTACGGCCGACGAGGCCGCCGATCGCAAGCTCAAGCTGGTCGGCGCCGTGCTCGGTGTCCTCTTCCTCGCCGTCGTCGGCTGGTTCGGCTACGACTACATCAACGGTACGAAGCTGAGCGCCGAGGTCATCACCTTCGACGTCGTCTCGGACGACACCGTCAAGGTCCACCTGGAAGTGCGCAAGGACAGCGACGCCCGCGGCTACTGCACGCTGCGCTCGCAGTCCGAGGACGGCGCCGAGGTGGGCCGCGCGGACTTCCGCTTCGACCAGCGGAAGGACCGCGTGGACAAGCTCGTCACGCTGCGCACCAGGGCCCGGGGCACCAACGCCGAGCTGCTCGGCTGCCACTCCGACTGAGGCTCACCGCCTTTGCGGCGCTCACCTGCGCTGACGTATTTCTGATGGCTTATGTCCTCCCCCTGGCGCGCCTGAATTGTTAGGCTCGTGGTTTCGCCCACCCGTGAGGGAACATCCTTCTGGGTAGGGCGATGCTTTGTATTCCCAGTACCTACGAGGAGCACCTGTGACCCAGACGAGCGAGAACGTCACCTGGCTGACCCAGGAGGCGTACAACCAGCTCAAGGCCGAGCTGGAGTACCTGTCTGGTCCTGCGCGCACCGAGATCGCGGCCAAGATCGCCGCGGCGCGCGAGGAGGGCGACCTGCGTGAGAACGGCGGGTACCACGCGGCCAAGGAGGAGCAGGGCAAGCAGGAGCTCCGCGTCCGCCAGCTGACCCAGCTCCTGGAGACGGCCCGGGTCGGCGAGGCCCCCGCCGACGACGGTGTCGTGGAGCCGGGCATGGTCGTCACCATCGCCTTCGACGGCGACGAGGACGACACCGTGACCTTCCTGCTCGCTTCCCGTGAGTACGCGAGCACCGACATCGAGACGTATTCGCCGCAGTCCCCGCTGGGCACCGGCGTGAACGGCAAGAAGATCGGCGAGGACGCGCAGTACGAGCTGCCGAACGGCAAGCTCGCCTCCGTCAAGATCCTCGCGGCCAAGCCGTACCAGGCCTGAGCGCGGCTCTTCCGCGTCCTTGTCCACGACGAAGGCCCCCGGCGCACGGCGCCGGGGGCCTTCGCCGTGTCTCAGCCCGCCGCCCTGCGGTACTTCCGCACCGCCAGCGTGCGGAAGAAGACGATGATCAGGACCGACCAGATCAGCGAGGCCCAGACCGGGTGCTCCATCGGCCAGGCGCCGGTGACCGACTTGGGGACGCCGTCGATCGTGTTGCCGAAGAGCTCGCGGGCCGCTGCCACCGTGGCGCTGAAGGGGTTCCATTCGGCCACGTACTGGAGGACCTTCGGCATGCCGTTGACCGGGACGAACGCGTTCGAGATGAAGGTCAGCGGGAAGAGCCAGATCAGGCCGCCGGAGGTCGCGGCCTCCGGGGTGCGGACCGAGAGGCCGATCAGGGCGCCGATCCAGGTGAACGCGTAGCCCAGCAGCAGGAGCAGGGCGAAGCCGGCCAGCACCTTGCCGATGTTCTCGTGGGTGCGCCAGCCGACGAGCAGCGCCACGACCGCGAGGACGGCGAGCGTCACGGCCGTCTGCACGAGGTCGGCGAGGGTGCGCCCGGTGAGGACCGCGCCGCGTGCCATCGGCAGCGAGCGGAACCGGTCGATCAGGCCCTTGTGCATGTCGTCCGCGATCCCCGCGCCCGCGCCCGCGGTGGCGAAGGTGACGGTCTGGGCGAAGATGCCGGCCATCAGGAATTCCTTGTAGGCGCTCGAACTGCCCGCCGGCGCCCCTGGGATGTTGATCGAGCCGCCGAAGACGTACGTGAACAGGACCACGAACATCACCGGCTGGATGACCCCGAAGAGGATCATCTCCGGAATCCTGGTCATGCGGATCAGATTGCGCTTGGCGACGACCAGGGAGTCCCTGACGGACTGGCCGATGCCGCCCGCGGGCCTGGGACCCGTCGTGCGCACGGTGTCGGTGACGGTGCTCACTGGTCGGCCTCCTTCTTGCCCTTGGTCCTGCCCTGGGTGTCCGGCGCGCCCTCCGCGTCCGCGCCGGCGCCGTCGTCCGTCAGCTCGGCGACATGGCCGGTGAGGGAGATGAAGACGTCGTCCAGGGTCGGGCGGCGAAGCCCGATGTCGTCGATCTCGATGCCGCGGCCGTCCAGCTCGCGGATGACCTCGGCGAGCAGCTTGGCGCCGCCGGTGACGGGCACGGTCAGCTTGCGCGTGTGCTCGGCGACGGCGACCTCGCCCTTCCCGAAGCCGCGAAGCACCTCGGCGGCGGGGGTGATGTGCTCGCGCTCGTGCACCACGACCTCGACGCGCTCGCCGCCGGTCTGCGCCTTGAGCTGGTCGGAGGTGCCGCGCGCGATGACGCGGCCGTGGTCGACGACGCAGATGTCGTGCGCGAGGTGGTCGGCCTCTTCGAGGTACTGGGTGGTCAGGAGCAGCGTCGTACCGCCCGCGACGAGCTCCTGGATGACCTCCCAGAGCTGCTGGCGGTTGCGCGGGTCGAGGCCGGTGGTCGGCTCGTCCATGAACATCACGGGCGGCGACACGACGAGCGCGGCGGCGAGGTCGAGGCGGCGGCGCATGCCTCCTGAGTACGTCTTGGAGGGCCGGTCCGCGGCGTCCGTGAGGTGGAACCTGTCGAGCAGCTCGACCGCCCTGACCTTCGCCTCCTTGGCCCGCATCTGGTAGAGCTGGCCGACCATCTGGAGATTCTCACGGCCCGTCAGATACTCGTCCACGGCGGCGAACTGGCCGGACAGGCCGATCGAACGGCGCACCTCGTTCGGGTGCTTGAGGACGTCGATGCCCGCGACGACGGCCTTTCCGCTGTCGGGTGTGAGGAGCGTCGTCAGGCAGCGGACCGCCGTGGTCTTCCCCGCACCGTTCGGACCGAGGAGGCCGAGGACGGTGCCTTCCGGGACATCCAGATCGACGCCGTCCAGAGCCCTTACATCGCCGAAGGTCTTCACCAGGCCTTCGGCGTAGATGGCGCCTGGCATGTGGGTTCTCCCGTGGTGTGGGTGACTTCCTACGGAAAAGCTTAGATTTGCCGGACTTCACTCGCCCGGCGACCGGTGACGCAGGACACACCATAACGCGATACATCGCGTCCGCGCCGCTGTTTTTCCGAAGAAGCTCCCCAAGGACGGGTCTCAGGGCTCCGCCGAGGATCTCGGGGGCTCCGCCGAAGACCTCCGGGCTCAGCCGATGACCGTGTAGCCCGCGTCCCGCAGCGCCGCGCCCACCTCGACGCAGTGCGCGGGCCCCTTCGTCTCCAGGTGCAGCTCGACCTCCGCCTCCGTCAGCCCGAGCCGCGGATCGGTGCGCACATGACTCACGTCGAGCACGTTGGCGTCCACCTCCGACAGCACCCCGAGGAGCGTGGCCAGGGCGCCCGGCCGGTCCGTCAGGCGCAGCCGCAGCGACAGATAGCGGCCCGCCGCCGCCATGCCGTGGCGCAGGATCCGCTGCATCAGGAGCGGATCCACGTTGCCGCCGGAAAGGAGTGCCACCACCGGGCCCTCGAACGCCTTCGGCTCGCTGAGCAGCGCGGCCACCGGGCTCGCGCCGGCCGGTTCGACGACCATCTTGGCCCGCTCCAGGCAGAGCAGCAGCGCGCTGGACAGGGCGTCCTCGGAGACCGTGACGACGTCGTCCACCAGGTCCTCGACCAGCAGGAACGGTACGTCTCCGGGGCGGCCGACCTTGATGCCGTCGGCCATCGTCGCCGGGTTCACGATCGACACCGGGTGCCCGGCGGCCAGCGAGGGCGGGTACGCCGCCGCGCCCGCGGCCTGCACGCCGACCACGCGCACATCGGGCCGCAGCGCCTTGACCGCGACCGCGACGCCCGCCACGAGACCGCCGCCCCCGACGCCGACGAGGACCGTGCGCACCTCGGGGCACTGCTCCAGGATCTCCAGGCCGACCGTGCCCTGGCCCGCGATGATGTCGGGGTGGTCGAAGGGGTGGATGAAGACGGCGCCCGTCTCGCGCGCGTACTCCTGCGCGGCGGCCAGCGTCTCGTCGACCACCTGCCCCTCCAGCCGCACCTCGGCGCCGTAGTCCCGGGTCGCCGCGACCTTGGGCAGCGGCGCGCCGACCGGCATGAAGACCGTGGAGCGCACCCCGAGCAGCGAGGAGGCAAGGGCCACGCCCTGCGCGTGGTTGCCCGCGCTCGCGGCGACCACACCGGCCGCGCGCTCCTCGGGGAGCAGGCCCGCGATGCGCACATAGGCGCCGCGCAGCTTGAAGGAGCCGGTCCGCTGGAGGTTCTCGCACTTGAGGTGCACCGGGGAGCCGACGAGCCGCGACAGGTGCCTGCTGCCCTCCATCGCCGTGGACCGGGCCACTCCGGAGAGCATCTTCTGCGCGCCGCGCACATCGTCGAGGGTGACCGTCGGCAAGGGGTCGCGCGTGCGGTAGCTCATGACGGCAAGTCTTGCAGCCGTCGTCCGACTCCTCCTGCGGTGACCAAGGGCCGAGACCGTTCTCCCCGTAGGTTTGCGCAGCGCAGGTACGGTCCGGGCTCCGGCCGCGTACCCTGTCCCCCAACCCACTGCCCTCGCATGAAGTGAGCCCCCGGCCATGCCCACAACTCCGGACATGACGACCGCCAGCGACCCCGGCCTGCTCGACACCTTGCAGCACCAGGTGGCCGTCTTCGCCCGCCGCGCGGAGCAGACCCGCCTCGGCGGCGTAGGCCAGGTCCGCAACTCCATGGACCGCGCCGCGTATCTGCTGCTCAACCGGCTCGACAAGGAAGGCCCGATGGGCGTCAAGGCGCTCGCGGCGAGCATGGGCATCGACTCGTCGACGGTCACCCGGCAGGTCGCACCGCTGGTCGACACCGGGCTCGTCAAGCGCACCTCGCACCCCGAGGACGGCCGGGCCGTGGTGCTCCAGCTGTCGCCGCGCGGCCAGGCCCGCCTCGACGAGGTGCGCTCCTCGCGGCGCGAGCTGATGGCCGAGCTGACGCAGGACTGGGACCCGGCGGAGCGCGAGAGCTTCTGCGCGCTCCTCACGCGCTTCAATTCCGCCCTCTCGGCGCGCCAGACGTCACACTCCGCGCCCGGTGGAGAGGTTCCGCCCGCTCCGGAGTCTTGACCCCGGCCCCGCGTCTGGCCTCAGATGAGACCGGGATCCCCGTTCCTGGTGGCCGGGAGGTGCGGTGCGCGAACGGCAGGCGTTCCAGAACGCCCGCCGTGCCCGGGAGTTCGAGGCGTTCGTCGCGGGCGCGGCAGGGCGGCTGCTGCATGCCGCCACACTGCTCACCGCCGAACCCGCCGACGACAATCCACGCGCGCGTGCCCTGCTGACCGCCTCCCTCGCGCACACGTACGCGATCTGGGACCGGCTGCGCGGTGAGGACCCCTACGACCGCACCCGCCAGCAGCTCGCCCTGCGCTTCGGCCGGGCGGCCTGGCGCAGGCACCGCGGCCACGGCGGCGTACTGGAGCGGCTCGGCCCGCAGGAGCGCCTCGTGCTCGTCCTGCGGATGTACGAAGGCGTGGCCGAGGAACAGACGGCGGCGCTCCTCGGGCTGCCGACCGACCGGGTGCACACGATCTGCGCCCGCGCGATGGCGACGGTCCTGCATCCCCCGCGCGGCCCCGCGCCCACGCGCGCGCTGAGCGGGGCGGCACCCTCATGAGGCGGGCGGCACGCTGATGAGCCAGCACGAGCGCAAGGAAACGGCCGTACGGCGCCTCCTGGAGGGCACTCCGCCGCCGGTCCCGCCCGAGCTGTACACCGACGCGGTGCGGCGCGGCGGGCGGATGCTGCGCCGCCGTACCGCGGCACGGCGGCTGTTCTGGACGCTGCTCCTGGCGGCCGCGGTCGCCTTCGCCGTCTGGGCGTCCTTCGCACAGCCCTGGGTGGAGCCGCCCTCGCGGACGACTCCACCGCTCACCCGCTGGTAACGGGCCAGGGCTCTAGCCGAGGGCCTGCTGGAGGTCGGCGACGAGGTCGTCCGCCGACTCGATGCCCACGGAGAGGCGCACCAGGTCCGCGGGGACCTCAAGGGCGGAACCCGCCACCGAGGCGTGCGTCATGCGGCCCGGGTGCTCGATGAGGGACTCGACGCCGCCGAGGGACTCGCCCAGGGTGAACAGCTTGGCGCGGTTGCAGACCTCGACGGCCGCCTCCTCGCCGCCCTCGACCTGGAAGGAGACCATGCCGCCGAAGGACCGCATCTGCTTGGCGGCGATCTCGTGACCGGGGTGCTCCGGAAGGCCCGGGTACAGGACGCGCGTCACGCGTGCGTGCCGGGTCAGCATCTCGGTGACGCGGGTGGCGTTCTCACCGTGCCGGTCCATGCGCACCGCGAGGGTCTTGATGCCGCGCAGCACCAGCCAGGCGTCGAAGGGGCCCGCGACGGCACCCATCGCGTTCTGGTGGTACGCCAGCTCCTCGCCCAGCTGCGCGTCGTTGACGACCAGGGCGCCGCCGACGACGTCGGAGTGACCGCCCATGTACTTCGTCATGGAGTGCACGACGACGTCCGCGCCGAGCGCCAGCGGCTGCTGGAGGTAGGGGCTCGCGAAGGTGTTGTCGACGACCAGGCGGGCACCGGCCTCGCGGGCGATCTGCGCGACCGCCGCGATGTCGGTGATGCCGAGCAGCGGGTTGGAGGGGGTCTCCACCCAGATCGCCTTCGTACGGTCGGTCAGCGCGGCCCGCACCGACTCCGGGTCGGAGGTGTCGGCCACCGACCACTCCACGCCCCACCGCGAGACGACCTTGGCGAACAGGCGGAAGGTGCCGCCGTACGCGTCGTTGGGGATGACCACGTGGTCACCGGGGGCGAGCAGCGTACGGAGGAGGCAGTCCTCGGCGGCGAGACCGGAGGCGAAGGCCAGGCCCCGGCTGCCGCCCTCCAGGGCGGCGAGGTTCTCCTCCAGGGCGGTGCGCGTCGGGTTCGCGCTGCGGCTGTACTCATAGCCGCCGCGCAGGCCGCCGACGCCGTCCTGCTTGTAGGTGGAGACCTGGTAAATGGGCGGGACGACCGCGCCGGTGAGGGGATCGGCGGTGTTGCCCGCGTGGATCGCCACCGTCTCGAAATTCTGCGTGCTGTGCGAGTCACTCATGCGGCCTGAGCGTAGTGCGCGCACGGGTCCTTCCGCCGGGTCGGTACGGGTACGTCCCGCCAGGTTGGCCAATTGTCGGACGCGTCTGGTTCGCTTGTCCCATGGAGATTCTCTGGGTCCTGATGGCAGTGGTCATGATCGGCGCGGTCCTCGGGCCCGTACTGCTGCGCAGGCGCGGCGGAATCCGGCAGGTCGACCCGGGCGCTCCGGACGCCGCGGACCCGGCGAACTACGGCTTCCTGCGCCAGGAGGAGCTGGACATCCGCATGCCGGGCCCGGACGCCGATCTCCTCGAAGTCCTCGACCTCGTGCAGCGCACGCAGGAGTGGAAGGCCGCCTCCCAGCTCCTGGCGGGCACCGAGACGCACGGCGAGCGGCGCTGGCAGCGGGTGCAGGCCTTCGCCGGCGCGGCCTCCCTGGAGCTCCAGCAGCGGCCCGGCGGCGTGAGCGAGGGCCCCGGCGGGCAGTGGCTGCGGGTGTGGCGGGCCGAGGCGCCCAAGGACGCGGGCGGCGCGGCGGTGCACGCGGAGTTCCTGGTCCAGCAGGCGTGGCGCACCTCGACGCAGGGCACGGACGAGTTCCGGATCATCCTGGAGGAGGCCAAGGCGGCCTGCGGGCAGGCGGCACTGCTCGCCCCCGGCGACCCCGTTCCGTACATCGTCGAGCTCTCCATCGCGCGCGGCCTCGCGTACTCCCGCGAGGACTTCGAGCAGCTGTGGCTGAAGATCCTGGACCGCGCGCCCGCGCACATGGGCGCGCACCTGGCGGCGCTGCACTACTGGTGCGAGAAGTGGCACGGCTCGCGCGACCTGGCGTACGGCTTCGCGGAGGCCGCCGCGGCCCGCGCGCCCCGGGGCTCGCTGCTCGCCGCGCTGCCGCTCTTCGCGGTGTACGAGCACCTGCCCGAGGTCAATCTGGTCCGCGGCTTCTACCAGAGCGAGATCGTCACCAAGGCCGTCGAGGGCGCGCTCTTCGCGGTGCACGCCGCGCGCGCGGACGACCCGATGCTGGCGCACGTGCGCCACCTCCTGGTCTTCTTCCTGGTGCGCTGCGAGCGCTGGTCCGAGGCGATGAACCAGCTCGTGCGCGTGGACGGCCACGTCGGCGCGCTGCCCTGGACGCTGTCGCAGGACCCGGCCGCGGACTACGCGGTGTACCGCGCGCTCGCGGTCGCCGGGTACGAGGCGAACGGCGGCAACCCGGCGACGCTGTCGCACTGAGCCGCAGGAATGCCGGAGGCCGGACGAGCGTTCTCACGGAGGACCCCTGTCACGCACGAGGAGAGACCCACATGATCTTCGGACGCACGCCCGAGCTCCCCACCCCCGAGCAGGCTCTGAAGGGCCGGGCGACCCCGGAATTCGAGGTCCCCTCGCGCCACACGGTGCTCGGCAACCCGCTGCTCGGCCCCTACCCCGACGGCCTGGAGGTCGCGGACTTCGCCCTCGGCTGCTTCTGGGGCGCCGAGCGCAAGTTCTGGCAGACCGAGGGCGTCTGGACGACGTACGTGGGCTACCAGGGCGGCTTCACCGAGAACCCCTCCTACGAAGAGGCGTGCTCCGGCCTGACCGGCCACACCGAGGCGGTGCGTGTCGTCTTCGACCCGTCCAAGGTGTCGTACGCGGCGCTGGTGAAGCTCTTCTGGGAGTCCCACAACCCCACGCAGGGCTTCCGCCAGGGCAATGACGTCGGCACGCAGTACCGCTCGGCGATCTACACCCACTCCGCCGACCAGGAGGCCGTCGCCACCGCGTCCAGGGACGCGTACCAGAAGGTCCTGACGGCCGCCGGGCACGGCACGATCACCACGACGGTGCTGCCCGCCGCGGAGCGGCCCTTCTGGCCCGCCGAGGCGTACCACCAGCAGTACCTCGACAAGAACCCCGACGGGTACTGCGGGATCGGCGGCACCGGCGTCACGCTGGAGGAGCCGTTCGAGACGAACTGGGGCGCGTCCTGCCCGACCGGGGTGGCCACGGCTCCGGAGCCCGCCGAGTAGATGCGGTAGTTCCGTTTGTTGCGGGGTTCCGGTAGTTCGGGTAGTTCCGGCAACCCGCGGCGAACCCCGCCCCCACCTCCTACGATGACCCGCATGATGCTGCTGCGCAGAGTGTTGCGGGTCGTCATGGTTGTCGCGCTTGCCCTGGTGGGGGCAGTACAGGGGAGCGCGACGGTGCAGGCCGACGAGGGGAAGCCGCCCTCCGGCCGGCAATTGCTCTTCTACAACCACGCCTACGGAGTGTTCGACCGGGAGACCGCCGACGCGATCGAACACTCCACCTACTTGCGGGAGTTCGCCAACTTCCAGGTGCGCACCACGACCGGCGCCGACGGACAGACCTGGACCGGCCGCTATCTGATGGGCCGCGAGACGTACCTCGAACTCTTCGGCATCGGGGACATCTCCGGGCCGGACGGCACCCTCGGCTCCGCCGGAATGGGGATCTCCACCGAGCGCGCCGGTGACATGGCGAAGGTCCTGGACCGGCTGCGCGACCTCGGCGTCGAGAAGCCGGTGCAGTTCGCCCAGACGCGGGACTTCGGCGACGGAGTGCGGGTGCCGTGGTTCGACGCGGTGTTCACCACCGACCAGTACGACGCGTTCGGCGCCTGGGGGATGGAGTACAGGCCCGAGTACTTCGCGGACCCGCGCAGCAACACCGAACCGGCGGCCTACCCCGGCGACGTGGGCCGTGAGCGCTACCTCTCCGACGCCTACCGCGACCACCTGATGCGCGACGTGACGTCCCTCAGCATCGCGGTCACTCCCCGGGACCTCGACAACACGGTGCCGTTGCTCCGGGCCGGCGGGTTCCAGGTGTCGACCACGCCGGACGACGGCGTCGTCGCACGGGGCGGTGGCACGACCATCCGTCTCACGCCCGCCACGCGTGACCGTGCGGGGGTGCGACAGGTCGAGATGTCCCTGAACCACCCCGTGAAGCGCCACGTGGAGCGGCTCGGCGGCTCCACCCTCACGGTCGGCCCCGGCGCCCACGCCGTCTGGACCTTCCCCGCTCCCAAGTAACCGCCGCCCACGATCCGGCACGTGGCACGGCCCCCGTCCCCGCCCCTCGGCGCCGACGGGGGCCGTGCCCGTCCGTGCCGCCCCTCTGCCCTCAGCGAATCTGCCACCAGCCGAGATCTCTGACAGCGGGGCCCGCCCCGGGCAACAGTGAGGGCAGGGCGCGGCGTCGAGAGCCGCGGGAATCGTGGGAGGAACCATGTCTGTGAACGACAGCGGGTGGGACGTGGCGCGGCCCCGGGGAGCGGACGGGGACACCGCTCCTTCGCGGATCGACGACCGGCTCGCCGAGCAACTGCTGGACCAGCGGATCATCCTGCTCGGAACGCAGGTCGACGAGGTCTCCGCCAACCGCGTCTGCGCACAGCTCCTGGTGCTGTCCGCGGAGGACCCCAAGACCGACATCGGGCTCTACATCAACAGTCCGGGCGGCTCCGTCTCCGCCGGACTCGCCATCTACGACACCATGCGCCTGATCCCCAACGACGTCTCCACGCTCGCCATGGGATTCGCCGCCAGCATGGGCCAGTTCCTGCTCTGCGTCGGCACCCCGGGCAAGCGCTTCGCGCTGCCCAACGCGCGGATCATGATGCACCAGCCGTCGGCCGGCATCGGCGGCACCACCGCGGACATCGCCATCCAGGCCGAGAACCTGGAGTTCACGAAGAAGGCGATCGAGCGGATCACCGCCGAGCACACGGGCCAGCGCGAGGAGACGATCTCCCGCGACGGCGACCGCGACCGCTGGTTCACGGCCGAGCAGGCCAAGGAGTACGGCATGGTCGACCAGGTCGTCGAGTCGCTGACGGACGTGCGCCCCGCGGGACCCAAGCACCGTATCGGGCTGGGGACTTGAGAGGGAGTCAGATGTCGGGCCAGAGGATCGTTCAGAGAATGGAGCCGAAGATGAGTCAGTACACCATTCCCACCGTCGTCGAACGCACCCCGCAGGGCGAACGCTCCTACGACGTCTACAGCCGCCTGCTGTCCGAGCGCATCATCTTCCTCGGCACGGAGATCGACGACGGCGTCGCCAACGTCGTCATCGCGCAACTCCTCCACCTGGAGTCGTCCGCGCCCGACCGCGAGGTCGCGATCTACATCAACTCGCCGGGCGGATCGTTCACTTCACTCATGGCGATCTACGACACGATGAGCTTCATCAGCGCGCCGATCTCGACGTTCTGCGTCGGCCAGGCCGCCTCCACCGCCGCCGTACTGCTGGCCGGGGGCGACCCGGGACGGCGGTTCGTGCTCGACCACGCGCGCGTGCTGCTCGGCCAGCCCGCGAGCCGGGGCCAGCAGGGCACGGTCTCCGACCTCAGCCTCCAGGCCAAGGAGATGCTGCGGATCCGCTCCCAGGTGGAGGAGGTGCTGTCCCGGCACACCGGGCACGACGTGGCGACCCTGCGCGCCGACATGGACCGGGACAAGTTCTTCACCGCGCAGGAGGCCGTGGCGTACGGCCTGGCGGACCAGGTGCTCAGCAGGCGGGTCGTCCCCGTGGCCGCCTGATCCCGGGTGTCAGACGGCCCAGGACATCAGGCGGCCAGCCTGACCTCGCCCTGGAACGACGCCCTGGCCGGCCTCGCACGGGGGAGGCCGGCCAGGCGCGTCTGGGCCAGCGAGAGCAGCTCGGGCAGGCCGAGGCCGAGCGCGTGGGCGGCGGCCGCGAGGACCTCGGAGGAGGCCTCCTTGCGGCCGCGCTCCAGCTCGGAGAGGTAGGGCATGGAGATCCGGGCGGCGTCCGCCACGTCCTTCAGGGTGCGCTCCTGTGCGAGGCGCTCACGGCGCAGGACGTCCCCGACGAGGTCACGCCAGAGCGGCTCCTTGGCCTCCTTCGCTCCCTCCGGGCCCGCGGGCCGCAGCGGAATGACGCGGGCCACACCCGGCTTCCGCCGCACCTCCTGCCGCGGCTCGCGCCCCGGCTCCTGCTGCGGCTTCCGCTTCGACTCATACGCCTCATGGCTGCTCACTCCCCCAGCCTAGGAGCGAGAACGCCACAGGACAGCGCCCGGCGTTCCGCCCCTCGCGAAATCAGGACCGCGCCGACCCCACCGACGACGCGTCCTTGCCCCAACTGGCCAGCAGCCGCAGGGACTGCGCCGAGGCCGAGTCGGGCGCCGCGTGATAGGCGATCAGGGACTGGTCACCGTCGTCGGGCAGCCGCAGCGTGTCGTACGACAGGGTCAGGTCGCCCACCAGCGGGTGGTGCATCCGCTTGGTGCCGTGGCCCTTCTCGCGGACGTCGTGCCGGGCCCACAGGCTCCTGAACTCCTCGCTCTTGACGGAGAGTTCACCGACGAGGGCGGAGAGCTGCGGATCGTTGGGGTAGCAGCCCGCGTCCATCCGCAGGTGGCTGACGACGTCCGACGCCTTCTGCTCCCAGTCCACGAACAGTTCGCGCGAGCGCGGGTCGAGGAAGGAGATCCGCGCCCAGTTGCGGTCCTTGGGCGCGAGCTCGCCCCAGTCGCCGAAGAGCGCGGCGGCGAGCGCGTTCCAGCCGAGGATGTCGGCGCGGCGGCCGACCACGTAGGCGGGCACGCCGTCCATCGCGTCGAGCAGCTGACGCAGCCCGAGCCGCAGGGACTGCGGGCGGCCCGCCTTCTTCTTCTTGTGCGCCTTGGGCTTGGCGAGGTGCATGAGGTGGGCGTGCTCGGCGTCGGTCAGGCGCAGGGCGCGGGCGATGGCGTCGAGCACCTCCGCCGAGACGTTGCGGCCGTTGCCCTGTTCGAGACGGGTGTAGTACGCGACGGAGACCCCGGCGAGCTGCGCGAGCTCCTCGCGGCGCAGCCCCGGCACCCTGCGGTGGCGGCCGAAGTCGGGCAGGCCGACGTCGGCGGGCTGGAGCCGCGCCCTGCGGGTGCGCAGGAACTCGCTGAGCTCGGCCCTGCGGTCCAGGGCCTGCGCCTCCGGTACCCCGTCCGTGCCGTCCTCGCGTCCGCCCATCCGTCCGTCCATGCTCTCCAGTATCCAGCCAGTCCCCGGAGTCGTACGATTCCGAGCCTGACCCCGCCAGTGGTAGGACCGCTGGACGTAGGCAGAACAGGTGTCTGGGTAAGTCCGCAGGTCATCGGCATGCTCGAAAGCATGACGAAGCAGATCACCACCGTTACCGCCTACGCCGCTCCCGCTCCGGGTGCGCCCCTGGAGCGCACCACCGTCCCCCGCCGCACCGTCGGCGAGTCCGACGTCCTGATCGACATCAAGTACGCCGGTATCTGCCACTCGGACATCCACCAGGCCCGCGACGGCTGGGGCGAGGGCATCTACCCGATGGTGCCGGGCCACGAGATCGCCGGAGTCGTGACCGAGGTCGGTCCCGGTGTCACCAAGTTCGCCGTCGGTGACCGCGTCGGCGTCGGCTGCATGGTCGACTCCTGCCGCGAGTGCGAGAACTGCCGGGCGGGCCTGGAGCAGTACTGCGCGCAGGGCAACATCGGCACGTACAACGCGCTCGACAAGAACGGCGAGCCGACGTACGGCGGCTACTCCACGCACATCGTCGTGGACGAGGCGTTCACCGTCCGCATCCCCGACGGGCTCTCGCTCGACGTGGCCGCGCCGCTGCTCTGCGCCGGCATCACCACGTACTCCCCGCTCGCGCACTGGAACGCGGGCCCCGGCAAGAAGGTCGCCGTGGTCGGTCTCGGCGGTCTCGGCCACATGGCCGTCAAGATCGCGCACGCGATGGGCGCCGAGGTCACCGTGCTCAGCCAGTCGCTGCGCAAGAAGGACGACGGCCTGAAGCTGGGCGCCGAGCACTACTACGCGACCAGCGACGACGCCACCTTCGAGGCGCTCGCCTCGTCCTTCGACCTGATCGTCTCGACGGTCTCGGCGCCGCTGCCGCTGGACAAGTACCTGGGCCTGCTCCGCACGGACGGCGCCTTCGTGAATGTCGGCGCGCCCGAGGAGCCCGTCTCGCTCAACCTGTTCTCGGTGATCGCCGGCCGCAAGACCCTCGCGGGCTCCGGCATCGGCGGCATCCAGGAGACCCAGGAGATGCTGGACTTCTGCGCGGCGCACGGGCTGGGCGCGGAGATCGAGCTGATCGGCGCCGACCAGATCAACGAGGCGTACGAGCGGGTGCTCGCCAGCGACGTGCGCTACCGCTTCGTGATCGACAACGCGACGATCTGATCCCGGCCGGCGCGGGCGGCGACGGCCGCGCCGGACACCGGTGGCCGGAACCGTTCTGGGTCCCGGGGCCTAGTCCGCAATGCGCAGCGCACCGGGGCCCTGTGACCGATACGGCTCGCGGGGCCCGCGCCTACGGTTGCCATGTCACCGCGATCCAGCGGGAGTCACGGCAGCCGAGGAGGTCACACGGTGTCCATCGAGTTGAACCACACGATCGTCACGGCCACGGACAAGAAGGCGTCCGCGCAGTTCCTCGCGGACGTCCTCGGCCTGGAAGTGGGCCCGCAGGACGGCCCGTTCCTCCCCGTCACGATCCCCAACGGGGTCACCCTCGACTACGCCGACGGCGACGGCGGCCCGATCGTGTCGCAGCACTACGCCTTCCTGGTGTCCGAGGACGACTTCGACGCGATCTTCGGACGCATCAAGGAGCGCGGCCTTCCGCACTGGGCCGACCCGCACCACCACCACCCCGATCAGATCAACACCAGGGGCGGCGGCCGGGGCGTCTACTGGGACGACCCGGACGGCCACATCCTGGAGATCCTCACCAGGGCCTAGGCCTCCGGGGGCCAGCACGGCTCCGGGGACCCGGCGAGGAACGCGAGCACCGGCTCGGTGGCCACGTCCGCGAACTCCTCGAAGTAGGCGTGCCGGGCGCCGGGCACGAGCAGGGTCCGCGCGTCCGGGATGCGCCCGGCGAGCAGCGGGGCGTTGGCTGCCGGGTTGAACACGTCGTCCGTGCCGTGCACGACGAGCGTGGGGGCCTTGATCCCTGGCAGCGCGTCCCAGGCGTCGTGCCGGGCGCTGGCCCGCAGATGCCGGCGGCGGGCGTACGCGGGCATCGTGGGATCGCCCACGGTGTGGTACGTCCGCCCGGGGCTGAGGCGTTCCTGCTCGGCCAGCCAGGCCGGGGTGTACATGAGTTCCAGCAGAGCGCGGCGCGCGGCGTCCGGATCGGCCTGGGTCAGGGCCGCGCGGACGTCGGGCCCGCGCTCGACGCCGTGCGGGCCGCCGGGCGACGTACAGCCGAGCACGAGGCGTTCGACGCGCTCGGGGAAGTCGGCGGCGAGCCACTGGGCGATCCGCCCGCCCATCGACGTGCCGTAGACGTGGGCGCGCCCGATCCCCGCGTGGTCGAGGACCGCGAGCACGTCACGGGCGAAGCCGGGGGTGCTGTACGTGTCGGTGTCGGGCCGGTCGCTGCGGCCGGTCCCCCGGTGGTCCGTCACCACGACGGTGAAGCGCGCGGCGAAGTCGGCGCGCACCGGATCCCACCAGTGGTGGTCGTTGGACTGCCCGCTCAGCAGCACCAACGGCTCCCCCTGGCCGTGCAGTTCGTAGTGGAGCGCGACGCCGTCGGCCGCTTCGGCGAAGGGCACGTCCGCTCACTTCTCCCCGGGACCGGCCGCGGGCCGCTCGCGCAGGTCGGCGACGAGCCGGAAGCGTTCGAGGACGACCCGGGTCCCGTCGTCCACGGTGAACCCCGCGTCCCCGATCGCCTCCCGCATCTCGGCCCCGTGCCAGAACTCCTCGTGCCCGGCCCTCCACTGCGCCACCGTCGTGAACCCCTCGCCCTCGTCCACGGCGTGCGCGAGGTCCACCTCGCCGAGCGCCACGATCCGCACCTCGGTGACCTCGATGACGGCGACGTCCCGCCCCTCGGAGTCGACGACCACGGACCGCTCCCCGGCCCGGGGCAGCGGTTCACCCTCGTGCTCGTAGCCGGCCACGAGCCCGGTGGTGGAGGTCTTGGACCCGTCCAGGATCGCCGCGACGAGCTGGTCGCGCAGCGCTCCGGGGAAGGCGAACTCGGCCTTGGGGAGCCCGTCGTGGGCGGTGCGGTCCGCGGGTGACGGCGAGGGCGGGAAGGTCGTCATGACCTCACAGTAATCGCCGCGCCGTGCCACCGGGCCGCCGCTCAGGCCCGCCGTGCCACCGGGCCGCCGCTCAGGGCTGATCGGGCTCAGGGCTGGTAGGGCGGCGCCGCCCCCCAGTTCCACAGCGGGACCGGCTGGTCGGTGGGGCGGGTGGCCTCGGGGCCGGAGAAGTGGACCGCCAGGCGCGTGCCCCATTCGATGTAGGCGGCGAAGGCCGAGCGGAATTCGGCGTCGGTGGGCAGGGCCGCGTCGTCCGCGGCGTCCTGGAGGAGGTTGACCCAGCGGCGGCGCTGGGGCTCGGTGATGCCCTTGCCGAGGTGCTTGGTGACCATGTGGGAGTGGCCGCCGTGCTCCTGGGAGTAGCGTGCGGGGCCGCCGAAGACCTCGCCGAGCCACTGGGCGACGTGCGCGGCGTGCTCCTCGTCGAGACCGGCGAAGAGGGGTGCCAGCAGATCGTCCGCGAGGACCTTCTCGTAGAAGATCTCCGTCAGCCGGGAGAGCCGCTCCGCACCGCCCGCCCAGGCGTACAGCGTGGGCGTGGAGGCGCCGGTGCCGCGCACCGCGGTGGGCGTGTAGTGGCGCATCTCCTCGATGTGCTCCACATAGGGCCGGATCTCCGCGAAGAACTCCCTGAACCGCTCCGAGCCGCGGAAGCCCTCCATGTGGTCCTTGGTCGACGTCCACGTGATGCGCAGGACGAAGTGCTCGAAGTCCTCCTCGCAGCGCGTGAGTTCATAGTCCACGCACTGCGGGGCGGCGGCGAGCGGCACGGCGGCGCGGGTGTACGCGGCGAGGAACTCCGCCGAGCGGTCGGCCGGTATGCGATAGCGGATGTACTCGACGGTGTGCAGGGTCATGAGACGGCGGCTTCCTCCGGGACGGGCCCCGATGCCGCCGGACCGGCACCGATGTTCCAGAAGCACTGTGGCCGACAACTGCCCCTGGGGGATGGCCAGTTCGCTGTGCGCGTAGCACGGACGACGACGCGGCGCCGACGGGTGTCCGGCGATCTCAGATCGCCTGCCCCTTCGGCGCCGCGCCCGCGTCGACGCGCTGTCCGCGCGTCGGTCAGTACGGGAGGCTCACTTCCCGTAGTACGCGTTGTAGATCGACAGCGTCGACTTGTTCCCCTTCTTGTCCGCGACCTTGGCGTGGAAGGAGATTCCCTTGCCCGCGGCCGGGTTCTGCACGGAGATCTTGCCGCCGCTGACCGTGGTCTTCTTCCAGGTCTGGCCGTAGTCGTAGGAGACGTACACCGCCAGGGACTTGAGGTTCGAGCCGGCCGCCGCGCCCAGGACCGAGACCGGCACGGACTGCTTCTTGCCCGCTTCCGCCCTGCTGCTCAGGTCGACCGCGGGGCTGAACCGCACCGTGGAGACCGGGAGCTTGGCGCTGTCGACCTTCTTGGAGCGGAAGGTGAAGCTCGCGTCGATGCGCGTGGAGGCCGCGGCCACGTTGACGCTGCGCTTCACGGACGTCGACAGCTTGTACGCCGCGTCGGCCGCGGGCACCTTGAACGGCTTCTCGCCGACCAGCGGGTCGTCGTTCTCGCCGACCTTCGTGCCGTTGCGGTACAGCGTCGTCTTCACGGACGAGTACACCGAGGAGCCCGCGTGCGTCTTGCCGTCGGCGAACAGCGGCAGGGAGCCGGTGATCTCGTTGCCGTCGCGGTAGACGCCGTAGTCGCCGCCGATGCGCGGCCCGAACACGGCCGTGTTGAAGGTCTTCTCGTAGCTCTGCCCACCCTTGAAGGTCTGCGCGGCGCCGAGCGTGTAACCGGCTTCAACGGTGGGCCGACCGTCCGGCAGGGTTCCGTGCTGTTCCATGTCAAGGCTCCACTTCGCCTTGTCCACGCTCGACAGATACAGCGTCCGGGTGGTGGGCAGCGGACGCAGCACACCGGCCGAGGAACTGCTGAAGCTGCCCGGGAGGACACCCATGGCACTCAGCAAACCCTTCTTGCCTGAGTACGACGCGCCGACGTCCACCTTCACCTTGGCCAACTCGGCCGCCTTGAAGTGCTTGGTGTACCCGGTCGCGATCTGCTTGACCCGGCCACCGGTGACGATGTCGTACTCGGTGTCGTCACCCTTGGTCCAGTGCCCGCTCCACTGCTGGAACAGCGAACCGTCGGTGACCTGCGGACCGAGGTGCTTGGATCGGAAGTTCGCGTACGAGTCGAGCCACCAGCCGAAGCCGTAGCCCGCGTTCGGGGTGTCGACGCTGAAGTCCGCAGAGGCGAAATCCAACTTGGCCCCACCCTGGGGCACCGTGATGTCGACGGGCTTCGTCGTCCGCGCGTCCAACGTGATCGTCGTGTCCTTGGTGACGTTCAGCTTCGGCTGCGCGATCCAGTCGGCACCCTTGCTGAAGTCGGCCGGGTCGACGTAGATGCCCGAGTTCAGGATGTAACCGCCCTTGGGGACCCGGACCTTGACGGTGCCGGACTCGTCGTAGGGGTTGTACGACTTGCCCGTGGCGAGGCCGCTCAGACCCTCCAGGTCACCGTCGTAGGTCTTGGCGGGGCTGCCGTCACGAGCGATGAACTTCAGCGTCAGGTCGTACGACTCCACCTCGCGGTCGACCGCGGCGGCGGTGCGCACGGACTGGCCGCCGCCGCTGGCCACGACGTACGCGGAGTAGGTGCCGTCGACCGTGCCGCCCAGCTTCGAGTCGGCGGTCAGGTCCACGGAGGCGGTGCCGCCCGCGGGGACGGTCACCTTCTTCGCGCCGAGCGTGAAGAAACCTGCCGGGGCCGGACGGCCCTTGGGGTCGGTGGCCTCGGCGGTCAGGTCGAGGGTGACCGGGTCCTTGCCGAGGTTGCGGTAGGTGACCTTCTTGGTGACCGGCTTGTCGTCGGTGTGCGGCCACTGCTGCGTGCCGAAGCTGACCGAGACCGGGTCGGCGATCACCGACTGCTTGATGGCCTTGTCGACCGCGATGCGGCCCGAACCCTGCTGGAACGGCGTGTACTTACCGCCCTTGGTGGAGGCGGTCAGCGCGCCCTTGAGCTCGGTGTACTTCCAGTCCGGGTGCTGCTGCTTGAGCAGCGCGGCGGCGCCCGCCACGTGCGGGGTCGCCATCGAGGTGCCGGAGATCGTCAGATAGCCCTCGGGGTTCTGGCCGACCTCCTTCTCGATGACGGAACCGGGGGCGGCCGCTGCCGTGATGTCGACACCGGGGGCCGTCACGTCCGGCTTGATCGCGCCGTCGCCGACCCGGGGGCCCTGGCTGGAGAAGTCCGCCAGCTTGTCGTCGTCGTCGACCGCGCCGACGGTCAGGGCCGCGTCCGCGCTGCCGGGCGAGCCGACCGAGCCCGGCATCCCGTCGTTGCCCGCGGCGATCGCGAAGAGGATGCCCTTGTCCGCGGAGAGCTTGTTGACCGTCGCCTCCAGCGGGTCGACACCGGGGGTGTCACCGCCGCCCAGGCTGAGGTTGACGACGTCCGCCTTCTCGGCTGCCGCCCACTCCATGCCCGCGATGATCTCGGAGTCCTCGCCGTAGCCCTCGTCGCTGAGGACCTTGCCGCTGATCAGCTTGGCACCGGGCGCGACGCCCTTGAACTTGCCACCCGACTTGGCGCCGGTGCCCGCCGCGATGGAGGCGACGTGGGTGCCGTGTCCGTAGTGGTCCTTGGCGTCCGCGGAGCCGGTGAAGTTCTTCTCGGCGGCGACCTGGTCCTTGAGGTCGGGGTGCGTGGCGTCCACACCGGTGTCCAGGACGGCGATCTTCACGCCCTTGCCGTCGTAGCCCGCGTCCCACGCCTTGTCGGCGCCGATCTGCTTGACGCTCTTGTCCAGGCTCGCCTTGCGGATGCCGTCGAGCCAGACGTGGGCGATGCCGGACGCCGTCGTACGGACGCCCGCCTGCTCGCTGGTCAGCGCCTTCCACAGGTCGGCGGCGTCCCGCTCGGGGGTGGTGAGGGCGTCGGCATTCAGCGACTTCAGGGACCGGCGCACGGTGGTCTCACCCGCGCCGCGGACATCGGCCTTGGCGCCGGCCGCCGCGCCCTTGTAGCCGACGATCAGCTTGAGGCCCTTGCGCTGGGCCGCGAGGGTGCGCTTGGCGCTCAACTCCGTGACGTCGAAGAGCCGTCGGTCGACCCGGCCCTCGGCTATCAGACGCCGTGCGTCCGCGGGTATGAGCAGCGTGTGGCCGTCGCTGCGGCGCACCTGTACGGGTATGTGCTCGCGCCCCTCGGCACGGTCGAACCCGACCACGTTCCCTCGGGCGTCGAGCGTCGCGCGGTCACCGGTGATCAGCGTGACGTGGCGCTTGGCCGTCAGCTCACCCGCGGTCTTCCCCGCCGACTGTCCCGCGGCGGCCGGGTCCGCGGTGGCCGGGCTGGTCATGCCCGCCGCGAGTGCCACGGCGACCGCCGTGGCGATACCGGCCCCGCACGCTCTCTTCACTTGTCTGTGCAAGTCTCCCCCTGGAGGTTAAGGGGCTGCCGCCCCTCGGAAGTCGAAGTATGCCCAGGGGGGAACATCTGCTCAATAGTGAGACAGATGTGGGGAGTTGAGGCGGTGGCGAATTCACGGGGGCGTAACGGAGGCCGATCCGGGCGGGGCCGGGAGCAGGCCGAGGTGGAGGTCCCGGAGCCCGCTCGCCGCTACCTCGGCACCACGTTCCGCGCGACCGAAACGCGCCCGCCCGCGATCCTGGCCAGCCGCGGTGCCCGGCCCGCCACGGCGCCGTCGTGGGTGACCATCACGAAGGTCAGGCCGTGCGTCTTCCAGATCTCTTCGAGCAGCTCCATGATCTCGTCGCGGACGGCCCCCGCCAGATCGGCGGTCGGCTCGTCGGCGAGCAGCACCTTGGGGCGTCTGGCCAGGGCGCGGGCGATGGCCAGGCGCCGTCTGCCGCCGTCGTGGAGCTCACCGGGCAGCCGGTCGCCGAACGCGCCGAGGCCCACCGACTCCAGGGCGTCGACGGCCCGTGCACGGCGGGCGGCCCCGCCGAACCCCAGCGGCGCGAGCGCCGTCTCGACGTTCTCCAGGACGCTCAGCGCGGGCACCGGATCGCCGTCCCCCGAGACATAGCCGATCGACTCGGCACGGACCGCCGCGAGCCGCGCCTCGGGCAGCGCGGCCAGATCGGTGCCGTCCAGTTCGACGCTGCCCGCCGTGGGCCTGCCGAAGCCGCCGAGCAGCCGCAGGAGCGTGGACTTGCCGCTCCTGGCGGGGCCCTGGACGACGAGCCGGTGCCCGTCGCCGACGACCAGGTCGACACCGGCGAGCGCGTCCACCGTCTCCCCGTCGCGCCAGTACCGCTTGGTGACGCCTCTGAGCTCGTACATGGTCGCGAAGGTAGGTACGCCCGGTGATGAACGGATAAGGCGCGCTTGAAAGCAGGATGAGAAGGAGTGGGCGGCGAGGCGGGCGGCGCCACCGACGACGGTGGCCCGCACCCCCGTGGGGGTGCGGGCCACCGTGTCGCGCCGGGGCGCGCGGGCTCACGCGGGAGCGCGTGGGATCAGACGGCGGAGCCGGCCTTCCACTGCGCCCAGTCCATGTTCCAGCCGTTGAGGCCGTTGTCCGGGGCGATCACCTTGTCACCGGTGTTGCGGACGTCGACGACGTCACCGGTGATCGAGTTCTCGTAGAACCAGGAGCCCGGGGTGCTCTTGTCGCCCGCGCCCTTGGCATCCTGGAGGCCGATGCAGCCGTGGCTGGTGTTGGCGCCGCCGAAGATCGAGGGCGAGCCCCAGTAGTTGCCGTGGATGAAGGTGCCGGAGTTCGACAGGCGCATCGCGTGCGGCACGTCCTTGATGTCGTACTCGCCCTTGCCGTCGCCGTCCTTGAAGCCGACGGTCGCGCCGTCCATCCGGGTCTCCTTGAACTTCTCGGAGATCACCATCTTGCCGTTGTACGTCTTGTTCTCGGGCGAGCCCGCGGAGATCGGGATGGTCTTCACGACCTTGCCGTCGCGGGTGACCTTCATCGTCTTGGTCTTCGCGTCGACGATGGAGACCTGGTCGCGGCCGATCTTGAACTGGACGGTCTTCTGCTGCACGCCGTAGACGCCGTCGGCGCCCTCGACGCCGTCCAGGCTCATCTTCAGCGTGACGGTCGAGTTGCCCTTCCAGTAGTCCTCGGGGCGGAAGTCCAGGCGGTTGTTCCCGAACCAGTGACCGACGATCTCCTGGCCGCTGGTGGACGACACCTTGATCGAGGACTGCACGTCCTTCTTGTTGGTGATCGCCTTGTCGAAGTTGATCGACACGGGCATGCCGACGCCGACGGTCGAGCCGTCCTCGGGCGTGAAGTTCCCGATGAAGCTGTTGGCCTGCGAGACCGTGGTGAACGTCGAGTTCTCGTGCGCCTTGCGGCCCTCGGAGTCCTTGGCGGTGGCCGAGATCTCGTACTTCGTGGCGCGCTCGAGCTGGGCGCTGGGCTTCCAGCTCTTCTTGTCCGCGGCTATCTGACCGGCGACCGTCTTGCCCGCGTCGGTCTTCATCGTCACGTCCGAGAGGGTGCCGTCGCTGACGGTGACCTTGGCCGCGCTGTTGATGCTTGCGTTGTCGGAGCCGTTCTTCGGCGCGATCTTGATCCGCGCCGCCGAGGTCTTCTTGGCCGCGGCCTCGTCGACCTGGCTCTGCGACTCCTTGCCGCCCGACGCCTTGTCACCGTCGTCGCTGCTGCAGGCCGAGAGCACCAGGACGCCACCCACCAGGGCGGACACGGCCGCGAGGCTCTTGCGCCCGCGCCTGGACCCGGGACGCCTACTGTCCGTCATCACACGCATCTCCATAGTTGCCGAATCCCCAAAACCAACCCCGAGAGTCCCCGAAATCCCGCCCGCATAACGTCCTGCCCGGTTCGTCCCGTTCCACATCCGCGGGGAATGTGGGGAACACCACGTCCGTGGTGCTGGAATGACGGCCGAACGTCACTGTGCGGCGAGTGACGGCCACTCGCCGTGCATCCTGAGACGCCGGAACCCCGGACGACGGTTGCCGTCCGGGGCCCCTGGTTCCGCTTCTTTCCGGTGCCCGGGGTCGCTACACGTCGTCGTCCTCGCCGCCATCATCCTCGTCCGGGTCCCAGTCCGGCGAATCGGGGTCGTAGTCGATCTGCTCGCTGCTCCACGACGCCTGGGTGAGCTCGACCCCGGGGACCTGGCTGACCAGGTCGAACGGGTCCACGAGATAGGCGAGCGCCTCCGCCTCGTCCGCCTTGACGGCGGCCTCGGCGTGCGCGCGCTCGTCGGCGGGCATCTGCTCGTCCTCGGCGACGCGGGCGAGCGCGGCGCCGGTCAGCTTCTGCGCGTCGTCCACCTCGACGACCATTTCGACCCTCAGGCGTACAAAACGTGATGTGTCATCTGCACTCATACGACGGAGCGTAAGGCCCGTGTCCCCCGCGACTTTCCCGCGACCCGCGGCTTTCATTACCATCGCCCCACACGGCCAATTCGCCAGCGCCACAAGGGGGATCCGATTCCGTGTCCGCACGCCGATCGTTGCTGACCGCCACCGCCGCAGGAGCCCTGCTCGGCGCGATGTGGTTCGTCCCCTCCGCGAACGCGACGTCCCCCGCGTCGCACGGGATACCCCGCGAGCGCCCCGCGGCGACCGCCACCGCCCACCAGGAGACCGACGCGTACACGGCCGCGGACGAGAGCGCCCGCCTGGCCGAGACGGGCGGCTTCGACACCACGCCGTACGTGATCGGCGGAACGGCGTTCCTGGGCTTGGGGGCGGGCTTCGTGGCGTTCTCGGTACGCAGGGAGAGGTCGGACGGGACGGCTTACTGAGGGGCCGCGCCCCTGACGGTCACGCCGCTGCCCCCTGCCGCGCCGCGTGGCGCCCCAGCTCGCACCACAGCAGCTTTCCGCCGCGCCCGAAGAGGTCGTCGCCCAGCGGGTAGCCGCCCCACGCGTCCGCGTAGTGGCATACGAGGAAGAGCCCACGCCCGCCGTCCGCCTCGACCGGCACGGAGCACAGCCCCGGGCCGCCGGGCCGCCGGTCGAACGGGGGTGGGATGTGCGGATTCGAATCCCACACGCTCACCCGCAACCGCCGCCCACCGTCCAGCGCGCGCAGCCGCAGGGTGGCGTCTCCTTCGGCATGCAGGTAGGCGTTGCTGACCAGCTCCGACGTCAACAGTTCGGCGGCCTCGGCGAACGCCATGAGCCCATGGGTGGCCAGGACCACGCGGAGCGTGCTGCGGGCGACGCGCGGGGCACGGGCGTCATGCGGCAACTGAAGGGCGTACGCCCAGGGGACGGGTTCGACGAGCGGGTCCGAGGTGGGCTTCGGCGGGGATACGGTGACCATGAATGCCTCCTGCGGTGGCGGGACTTGGATGCTCTTCGGCTGCGCCGGGCGGTGGCAGTGTCGCGGCTTGCGGTGCGCTTCCGACTTGAGGGCGGAGCCAGTTGAGCGGCGTACTCCACACACCGTAGCGGCGAAAATGTAAGGTCTTACATCAAAGGCGGGAAGAGCTTCCATTCCCACTCGTGTGGGTGACAACTCCGGTACGCAGCAAGGAAAGTGAACGCCGATGCCGCCC
>NZ_JBIUYI010000002.1:0-255068 GCF_044744425.1 Streptomyces sp. NPDC087300 | reverse complement strand
TAAGGTCTTACATCAAAGGCGGGAAGAGCTTCCATTCCCACTCGTGTGGGTGACAACTCCGGTACGCAGCAAGGAAAGTGAACGCCGATGCCGCCCAGCACCAACGTGCCCCTGCGCCAGCAGCGTCTCGGCGCCGAGCTGCGCAAGCTCCGTGAGCGCGCCGGTCTCACCTCGACCGCGGCTGCCAACCTCCTCGGCGGTCCACAGGCTCGCATCAGCAACATCGAGGCCGGACGCTACGCAGTGAGCGCCGACCGCGTCCGCACACTCGCCCGCAACTACACCTGCTCCGACGACCAGTACGTCGACGCTCTTGCCGACATGACCGGCGGACGCAAGCGCGGCTGGTGGGAGGAGTACCGCGGCACTCTCCCGTCCGGACTGCTCGACCTGGCCGAACTGGAGCATCACACGGAAGAGCTGCGCGTGGCAGTCACCATCCACGTGCCAGGACTGTTGCAGACCACCGAGCACGCCCGCGCCACCATGCGCGAGTCGGTTCCGCCCCTTCGCCCGTACGAGATCGAGCACCGTGTCTCGTACCGAGTGAAGCGTCAGGCCGTTCTCTTCGAGGGCACGCCGACGCCATACCGAGCCATCGTCCACGAAGCCGCGCTCCGTATGGGCTTCGGAGGAGCGGACGTCGCCCGTGAGCAGCTCAAGTACCTGCTGGAGATGAGCGAGCACGACACCATCAGCTTGCGGGTGATCCCCTTCGGCGAGGCCGGATTCCCTGCCTCGGGTCAGCCGATCACCTACGCGCTGGGGCCAGTCCCGCAACTGGACACCGTCGTCCTGGACACTGACCACGGGTGCGAATTCCTGGACGCGGCAGCACAGTTGGAACGCTACCGCTCCGTGCTGGAGCGCATGGATGCCCGCGCCCTCTCCGAGAGCAAGTCACGCACCCTCATCCAGCACATCGCCGCCCGCGACACCTAAGGACCCCCATGCCCGAGCTGCACTGGCAGAAGTCGACGTTCAGCGCCGAGGCCGCCAACTGCGTCTACGTCGCCGCCACCCCCACCGGCGCCATCCACCTCCACGAAAGCGACGACCACCCCGAAGCCATCCTCACCACAGGCCCACGCCAACTCCGCGCCCTGATATCCGCGATCAACCACCAAGGCCCTGGTCGATTCGAGCCAGACAGCGGTGACCAGGGCGTCCTCACTCGCGCCGGCGCCTGAGTGGTGAACGTCTGAAGCGGCGCACAGCTGCGTAATACTCAGCGCTCTTGTCAGGCGGGCACACGAAAGCGGGAGCAGAGTTGGCCAGTGGCGCGTAGGACACCCCCTTAGCTGAGGTGCCGGAGCAGATCAGGCGCCTTGAGGTATCCGTACGGGAGACCGAACGCGAACCTGGCTTCAGTACTGACCGTCTCGGTGCTGATTCTGCTGATCATGCTTCTCGACTACATGATCACGGTGGGAGCATTCTCTGCGGCCACTGCGGCCGAGGTCATTCCGTACCGGTAACCACGGCCGGGAGGAGATACAGGAGCTTCCGGAGTCGCATCAGGAGTCCCTTCGGAGATTAAGTGCGCGCGTGCAAGCTCCGCTGCGGGAGCACAGAGGGTTGTACCGCGTAGATGTGGCCGACGTCATCGCGCAGCTCCAGCAGGAGAGCCAGAAGTACCGGAACTGGCAGAAAGTTTCGGTGATCTGCCTTGCCTTCGGCGTGACCCTGGCCACCGCCTTCAACGGGTACTACAAGCACCGGGGGCGCAGCTACTTCTTGCGGCAGACCGCGGATGCCATCGCAGAGGAAGTCAACGCTTTCATACTGGGCATCGGCGAGTACCGCGAGTTCACCCAGGAGCAAGAGGATCAGGCACTGGCCAAGTTCACTCACCGCGTCGAGACTCTGCGCAATGAGCAAAGGAAGCGTGAGCAGCAACTTGACCAGCCTGCAGACCAGGCTGTCCCGCTGATTCCTCCCTCGGCATGAGCGGGCCGGACCGCGCCGCGGTGGAGGCCCTCGGCCGCCTAGCGCCAGAACGGCGCCTCGACAGGGGCACGCGAGGTGATCCGCGAGAACGCCGCCGGAGCCGTCCAGACAGCCGAGTAGCCGCCGGGGCGACCAGGCCAGGTCAATCGTGACGTCCGCCCAGGACACCTTCGTGCATGACGTTTCGACAGTCACGTTGGTTTGCACGGCCCTTGCTGCCGCCACCAATGCCTGTGGTTGTGCTCCTCCCAGGGCGCGAGAAGGCGGTGCTTGCCCAACTCGAATGCCGCGAAAGTCGAGAGTGTGACGCCATCACGGCTCTGTTCGCGCTTGAGTGATGTGCACAAAGCACGGCCCTCCCAACGAGGCCAGAATAGGACATTCCGCTTACCTGGGGAGGGTGCAGGTGCGACTGAGGGTGACCCTCAACTCGCTTAAGCAGTTGGGGAATTGGGCTGCATAGCGGCTGGTAACGGCCGGTAATAGCCTAAATCCTTTTGGCCAAGTAATCTTGGCGAACTCCTGACCTGCGCAGATCTCACTTACGGTCTCGCGTGAAAGATCGCAGCTCTGACCACCTGACCAGGTCCAGAGCTGTCGACCTGTATCCCGGCAAGGGTGCCTTGCCGACTTCACCAGAGGGGGGAACCTATGCGTGCACGTACCGCGGGCCGTCTGACCTTCGTAACGCTGGCTGCCGCTGCCCTAGCGATGGGCACGATGTCTGCAAGCTACGCCGACTCAGCGGACGGTCCGCAGATCGTCGACACGGCCACGTATACCAATGAGGGAGGGACGGACCCTAGGTCCATGCTCCCGACGGGGGAAGCCACTCCTGCTGAGGGCCCGGAAGTTGAGGCCTTCGCGGATCTACTAGTGAACACATCGGGGCTCGAACTCGTCCAGGGTCCTATCGAGGAGCACTACGAAGAGATTGGTCAGACACTGCGGTTCAACATGGGCGACAAGGACTACGCACATCCCCTTATCGTCACCCGGGTGACGGTCAAGGGAGATGTGCCAGAGTCCGTCATCGCCTCTGAGGGGGACGTGACGCACCGCGCTACGCTCCCTAACGGAAACCAGCTCATGACCGCCCAAGGCAGCGATGGGATCATGGTGGCCACGCTTTCCAAGGCCGGCCAGTTGACGACGTGGTCGGCGCCCGGCGCCACTGGGGCTGCTCCGTTCACCGTAGAAAAGCTCACAGAGTGGGCGACCGCCATCGACGCCCAGCAGCCAGGCCGCATTACCGCCACCTCTGCCATGGCCCTGCGCGCCAAGCCCAGCTGCCAGCTGATCCTTACGAAGCCGTTCACGCACGGAGGCGCCAAGCACATACAGGCGGAGGCTTCGATGCTCTGCAGCCAGAAGGGCAAGGGCAACTTCACCGCCGTCCTGCGCCAGTACCACGGGCTCGGCGTGTGGAAGGAGAAGGACGTCAAGGCCTACACCAACAAACAGGGCAAGAACTTCCCCCTGATCATGAGCTTCAACTGCAGCAAGCTCACGACCTCCAAATGGATATACCGCGCAGACATAGCTAACGCCACGCTGCGAAACGGCAACGGATACTGGGGCAAGCACAACGTGCACTCAGCTACCACGGGCATCCACTGCGCCTGACACCCGACGCGGTTGACGAGTGCGCTGAGAGTGGGCTGAGTTGGCGCCACGCGGCCCGCGCGACAGGCCCTGCTAGCGTGTGGATGCATTAGGGCGAAGGCGCCGTTGGAGGGAGTCGGGTGCGCAGGCAACGGGCGAGTCGTCCGGACTCGGCAGATCTGGCAGTTGTCGGCTGCGGATGGGTCCTGATCGTCGGGGTAGTCGCTCTGCCAGGACTCCTCGTGAAGGACGGTCCACTGACTGCATATATGGCCGCTCTTGGCATGGTGATTGGGGCTCTCTGGGCCAGGAAGAGACTGCGGCCATGATCCGGGTCGCCGGGAGGCGAACCGCCGACATGCGTCGCGCTGCGATAGGGCCCGGCTCCGTCTTCGGAGCCGGGCCCTCTTGATGCTTGACCAACTCGAAGCAGCTAACTGAATCAAACATTCCAGCTTGCCACACGCCAGTCGTTGGGCACGGACGGCTGAGTGCCACTCCAAGAGGGCGAACAGGGCGGCGCCCGGCCTCTTGACGTAGATGGCCAACCCCCTCAACCATGTCGCCCGGTCGCGCCCCACAGGTCCGTCCCGGCCCTGCCCCCTCTCCCGCGGCCTGGAGGATCCGTGTCCGGAGCCCCGCCACGCGCCACCGACAGCGACAGCGACAGCGGGAAGGGCTTCGTCCGTCGCGTGGGTCCCTTCCAGGCCACCGCCATCAACATGAGCCAGATGTGCGGCATCGGGCCCTTCGTCACGATCCCGCTGATGGTCGCCGCGTTCGGCGGGCCGCAGGCCGTCGTCGGGTTCGTCGCGGGCGCGCTGCTCGCGCTCGCCGACGGGCTCATCTGGGCCGAGCTCGGCGCGGCCATGCCAGGCTCCGGCGGGAGTTACGTCTATCTGCGCCAGGCCTTCCAGTACCGCACGGGCCGGCTCATGCCGTTCCTGTTCGTGTGGACGGCGATGCTGTTCATCCCCGTCGGCATGTCGACGGGGATCGTCGGCCTCGTCCAGTACCTCGGATACCTCGCGCCCGGCATGGGACAGACGACCGGCGACCTCGTCGGGCTCGGCATCATCGTGCTGGTGATCGCGCTGCTGTGGCGCGGCATCGAGCACATCGCGCGGATCACCGCCGTGATGTGGGTCGTCATGCTCGTCTCGGTCGGCGCCGTGATCCTCGCGGCGGCCACCCACTTCAACGCGGACATGGCGTTCACCTACCCCGCGAACGCCTTCGAGCTGACGAGCAACCACTTCTGGATCGGCTTCGCCGGCGGCCTGACCATCGGCATCTACGACTATCTCGGCTACAACACCGCCGCGTACATGGGCGCCGAGATCAAGGACCCGGGCCGCACCCTGCCCCGCGCCATCATCTTCTCGATCCTCGGCATCATGGTGATCTACCTGCTCCTCCAGATCGGCACGCTCGGCGTCATCGACTGGCACCGGATGACCGACCCCGGCGACATCGCGTCGACCTCGGTCGCGTCGGCGGTACTGGAGGAGACCTGGGGCAAGGGCGCCGCCGACGTCGTCACGGTCCTGATCCTCGTCACCGCGTTCGCCTCGGTCTTCGCCGGGCTGCTCGGCGGCTCGCGGGTGCCCTACGACGCCGCGCGCGACCGGGTCTTCTTCCGGCCGTACGCCAGGCTGCACCACCGGCACCGCTTCCCGACACTCGGCCTCGCGACCATGGGCGTGGTCTGCGCCGCCGGATTCCTGCTCGGCAGGCACACCGACCTGGCCACGCTGATCCAGCTCCTCACCACCGTGATGGTGCTGGTCCAGGCGCTCGCGCAGATCGCCGCGGTGACGGTACTGCGCAGACGGCAGCCGGGGCTGCGGCGCCCCTACCGCATGTGGCTCTACCCGGTGCCGAGCCTCGTCGCGCTCGTCGGCTGGCTCGTCATCTACGGATACGCCGACAAGAACTCGCCGGGACGGCATCCCATCGAGTGGTCGCTCGCCTGGCTGGGGCTCGGATGCGTGGCGTTCCTGCTGTGGGCGCGGTTCGAGAAGGTCTGGCCGTTCGGACCCAAGGAGATCTCGGAGGAGTATCTGAATCCTCCGGCAGAAGGCTCGCCCGAGCGGACCGATACCGTCACCCCGTGACGGAGACCCCCTGGGACGTACTGCTGCTCGGCGGCGCGTCCGGCATCGGCAAGAGCCTGCTCGCGGCCCAGCTGGCCGACGAACACAAGGCGTTCGTGGTGGAGTTCGACGACGTCGTGGAGGCCGTGCGGGAAATCACGACGGCCGACCGGCACCCCGGACTCCACCTCTTCGACGAACTGCCGGACGACATCGAGGAGACGCTGCCGCAGGACCGCGTGCTCGGCCTCCAGATCGCCACCGCCCGTGCGCTCGAACCCGCCCTCACCGGTGTCGTACGCAACCGGCTGACGGTCGACGCGCCCGCGGTGATCGAGGGCGACTACCTCACCCCCGCCGCGGCGGCGCGGGCCGTCCGCGCGGGGACGGCGGCGGGCCGACGGGTGCGGGCGGTGTTCCTGCACGAGGGCGACGCCGGGCGGATCACCGCCAACTACGCGGCGCGGGAACCGACTGCGGGGCGCCAGACGGCACGGGCGCGGGTGAGCGCGGCGTACTCCCACTGGCTGGCGGAGCAGGCGAGGCAGCACGGGCTGCCCGTGCTGGACGCCCGCCCCTGGCACACGCTTTCGGACCGCGTGCGGGAAGCGGTCGGCTGAGTAGGGGCGTACGCCCACGTACGACCGCGTACGGCGAGGAGGGGCGCGGGCCGGTGACCGGCCCGCGCCCCTCCCCCTCTCCCCTGCCTAGTTCAACGGCCCGGTGACCGGCTCCACCGCCGCGACCAGCGCGCCGGAGCGGACGAAGGCGTCCGCCGCCGCGAGGTCGGGGGCGAGGAAGCGGTCCGGGCCAGGACCCTCGACGCCCGCCTTGCGGACGGCTTCGAGGACGGCGCGGGTGGCGGGCGCGGGGGTGAGGCCGGCGCGGAGCTCGACCGCGCGCGTGGCGGCGTACAGCTCGATGGCGACGATGCGGGCCAGGTTGTCGACCGCGGTGCGCAGCTTGCGGGCCGCGGACCAGCCCATGGAGACGTGGTCCTCCTGCATCGCGGAGGACGGGATGGAGTCTGCGGAGGCCGGGACCGCGAGCCGCTTCATCTCGCTGACCAGGGCGGCCTGCGTGTACTGGGCGATCATCAGGCCGGAGTCGACGCCCGCGTCGTCGGCGAGGAACGGCGGCAGACCGTGCGAACGGTTCTTGTCCAGGAGCCGGTCGGTGCGGCGCTCGGCGATCGAGCCGAGGTCGGCGGCGGCGATCGCGAGGAAGTCGAGGACGTACGCGACCGGGGCGCCGTGGAAGTTGCCGTTGGACTCGACGCGGCCGTCGGGCAGGACGACGGGATTGTCGACGGCGGCGGCCAGTTCGCGCTCGGCGACGGTGCGGGCGTGCGCCATCGTGTCCCGGCCCGCGCCCGCGACCTGCGGGGCGCAGCGCACCGAGTAGGCGTCCTGGACGCGCGGCGCGTCGTCCTGGTGGTGGCCCGTGAGCTCCGAACCGGCGAGCACGGCCAGCATGTTGGCGGCGGCGGCCGCCTGGCCCGGGTGCGGGCGGATGGCGTGCAGCTCGGGCGCGAGGACCTTGTCGGTGCCGAGCAGCGCCTCAAGAGTCAGGGCCGCGGTGACGTCCGCGGACTTGTAGAGGGTCTCCAGGTCGGCGAGGGCCATCACCAGCATGCCGAGCATGCCGTCCGTGCCGTTGAGGAGGGCGAGCCCCTCCTTCTCGCGCAGCTCGACGGGGGTGATGCCGTGCTCGGCGAGCAGCTCGCCCGCGGGCCGCACCTGCCCGTCGGGGCCCTCGGCGTCGCCCTCGCCCATCAGCGTCAGCGCGCAGTGGCTGAGCGGCGCGAGGTCGCCGGAGCAGCCGAGCGAGCCGTACTCGTGGACGACCGGGGTGATGCCCGCGTTCAGCACGTCGGCCATGGTCTGGGCGACCTCGGGGCGTACGCCCGTGTGCCCCGAGCAGACCGTCTTCAGCCGCAGGAACATCAGCGCGCGGACCACTTCACGCTCGACCCGGGGGCCCATGCCGGCCGCGTGCGAGCGGACGATGTTGCGCTGCAACTGGGCGCGCAGATCGGGTCCGATGTGCCGGCTGGCGAGGGCGCCGAAGCCGGTGGAGACGCCGTACACGGGTTCGGGCTTGGCCGCGAGGGCGTCGACGATCTCGCGGGACGCGGCGAGGGCGGTGCGCGCCTCGGCGGTCAGTTCGATCCGCGCGTTGCCCCGCGCGACGGCGATGACGTCCTCGGCGCGCACGCCGGACGTCCCAAGGGCCACAGTGCCCACGCTGTGCATATCCATATTCAGCAGCGTACGGACTGAATCGCCAAGTGTCACGGGTGGATCCGTCCCGGACCACTTACTCCCTCCTTGGCCGCGGGTGCTCCGCCTCGGGCGCGGTCGTGGGGCGGGGCCGCGGCGGTATGTCCGTCCTCGCTATCCCGGTGAACCGCCACCGACATGCACCTCGGCACGCGGCTCTCTGTGCTCCGGGCAGACATACCGCCACGTCCCCTCAGGAGCGCTCGCGACTGCGGGCCGGTGGGGCAGCAGCACGGTCCGGGCGTCTGTGGGGCAGCCCTCCACCGGGCCGCGGCCGCGCAACCGTCCCGAGGGGACGTGGGGGTATGTGCGCACGGAGCACAAGTGGCCACCGAGGCAAGGAAGCAAGCCCATTGGCTCTTGCCCCGGGATAGCGAGTACGTACATACCCCCACGGCCCCGCCCCACAGATGAACAGAGCACACCAGCCCACCCGGACCCGCAGACAACCCCCGCCCCGGCCCGCGCCCAGCGCCCGCACGGCCGGACCTACCGCCCCCGGAACCTCCGCCGGTCCCCGACCTCCCCCTCCCCCGCCGGCGCGTCCGCGAGCCGGATCACCGGATCGTCCACGCCCTCCCGCCCCGCCACCACCGGCTTCCCCGCCCGCGCCGCCTTCGCCCGGTACTGCGCCGCGTCCGCGAGCCGGAACAGCCGGCGGGCCGAGCGCACCGGACCGATCGGATCGCCGGTCGAGGCGACCCCGCAGGCGATCCCGTCGCCGAGCTCCAACTCGGCGGCCCGTACGCACAGTTCATCGGCCACCCGGACCACCTCGTCCGCCGTGGGCCCCACCGAGAGCAGACAGAACTCGTCGCCGCCGAGCCGCGCCGCGAGCGCCCCGGGCAGCATCGCGCCACAGAGGGAGAGGACCGAGCCGAACCGTTCCAGGAGCCGGTCGCCGACCGCATGGCCCCGGGTGTCGTTGACCCGCTTGAGCCCGTTCACGTCGCAGACCACGAGGCTCACCACGGCGCCGTCCGTCCGGTGCCGCTCCACCGCCTCGTCGAGCCGCAGATCGACCGCACGCCGGTTGGCGAGCCCGGTGAGCGCGTCGGTGAAGGCGAGCCGCCGCGCCTCCTCAAGGCGCTCCGTCTGCGCGATCCCCGCGGCGACCACCGCGGCGAGGACCGTGGCGAAGTCGGCGTCCGCCCGGTCGAAGACCGGCGCGCCCACCGGCCGCGCCACATACAGCTCGCCCCAGGCCCGCCCGTGCAGCACGATCGGCGCGACCACACAGCAGCCGCGTCCACGCCTGCGCAGCGCGGTGACCCGCTCGTGGCAGTACCCGGCGACACCCTCCGCGACCCGGCCGCTCCGGCCGGCCGGAGGCCCACCGCCCGCGGCCCCCCGAGCCGTCTCGACCCAGGCGTGCGGCTCACCGCCTCCGGCCCACCGCTCGTGCAGGAACTCGGTGATCTCCGGGAACTGGTGGACGGGGTACGCCTCCCGCTCCGGGAACTCCTCCTCGCCCTGGGCGCGTTCGCCCGCGTTCACGAGCACCCGCAGCCGCCCCAGATCCCGCTCCCACACCGACAGCGCGGCGAAACTCCCGTGCAGCGCGCGGCAGGCGCCCAGGGCGGCCGCGCGCCAGGACTCCCGTGGAGCGTGCGCCGCCGCCATCCCCTGCGCCAGCTCCACCACGGCCCGCAGCCGGACATCCTCACCCATTACTCCAGGCTAGGAGGTTTACGGCATTTTGGAACTTTGGGACATCCCCTGAACGTCACCCGAGCCACACCAGGGCTCACTCGCCGGGCCACTCCGGCTTCCGCTTCTCGTTGAACGCGGCGACACCCTCCACCCGGTCGCCCGAGAACGCCACATCGCGCCACGCCGCGTCCTCCACCTCAAGCCCGGCGCGCAGGTCGAGGCCATGGCCGAGGCGCAGCGCGCGCTTGGCGGCACGCAGCCCGACCGGCGAGTTGGCGGCCATCCTGGCGCCGAGCGCGAGGCCCTCCGTACGTGCCTCGCCCGCCTCGACCAGCACGTCCACCAGGCCCAACTCCCGCGCCTCCGCCGCCTCCACGCGCCGCGCGGAGAAGATCAGCTCGGCCGCGCGGGCGGCCCCGACCCGACGCGGCAGCAGCTGGGTGCCGCCGCCACCGGGGATGACGCCGACCGACACCTCGGGCAGGCCGACCACCGCGGTCGCGTCGGCGACGATGACGTCGCACGACAGCGCGAGCTCGAACCCGCCGCCGAGGGCGAAGCCGTGCACGGCGGCGATCGTCGGCATGGGCAGTTCGAGCACGCCCCCGTAGGCACCGCGCGAGGTGGGCCGCTGACGGCGCAACTCGGCGTCGCTGAAGGAGTTCCGCTCCTTGAGGTCGGCGCCGACGCAGAAGGCCCGCTCGTGGGTGGAGGTCAGCACGACGACGCGGGCCTCACGGTCGTCCGTGAGTGCGGCGCAGGCGGCGGCGATCGAGCGCCCCATCTCCGCCGACACGGCGTTCATGGCCTTGGGCCGGTCGAGAACGAGCTCGACGACGTGGCCGTGCCGCCTGACCGCCACGTACTCCCCGTACCGCTGCTCGTCACCCATGACGTCTCCTCCACCCGGTTAACGATCGTTACCGAGGGATCATGTCAGCCGCTCCCGGCCCACGGAAGGGCCGCCCGAGGGTCAGCCCCTGCGGGCGAGCAGCCAGGGCTCGACGACACCGAGCCCGCGCACCGGCCGCTGCCACATCGGCTGGAGGGCGAAGCGGTAGGTCGGCGGGTCCTCGCCCTCCTTCTCCGCGCGCTCGGCCAGCGCGGCGGCGTCCGCCTCGGAGGCGGGCGCGTCACCGGTCCGCGTCAGCTCCTCGGCGAAGGCACCGTCCACCAGGACCGCGTCCCGAGGAGCTATCGAGGTGAGCCGCGACGCGAGGTTCACGGTCGTGCCGAAGACGTCGCCCATGCGCGTGGTCACGGTCCCGAACGCGATGCCGACGCGCAGCTCCGGCATGGTCTCGTCGTTGGCCATGGTCTCGATCAGGCGCAGCGCGATCTCCGCGGCGGTCCCGGCGTCGTCGGCCGCGTACAGGACCTCGTCCCCGAGCGTCTTGATGAGCCGCCCGCCGTGCGCGGCGACCAGGTCGGCCGCGGTGGTCTCGAAGGCCTCGACGAGCTCGCCGAGCTCCTCCTCCTCCATGCGCCGGGTCAGCCGGGTGAAGCCGACGAGGTCGGCGAACCCCACGGCGAGCCGCCGGTCGACCATCTCCTCGTCGTCGGCGGCCTGCACCACGCGTCCGGTGGCCGCGGCGAGCTGGCGCCGCCACACGTAGACGAGGAACTCCTCCAGCTCGGGCAGCAGCAGCTCGACGAGCGGATACGTGACTTCCGTACGCGTCATCCCCGGCTCGGGCGGCTCGGTGAGCCCCTCCAGGAAGGAGTCGATCTGCCACTCCGCGAGGCGCGCGGTGGTCTGCCCGGTCGAGCGCGCCACCTGTACGGCCATGGCCTCGCTCAGCAGGCCCGCCTCGACGAGTCCGGCGAGCCGGCGCAGGGCCAGCACGTCGGCCTCGGTCAGCGCCTTGGCCTGCCCGATGTCGGGAAAGCCCATGGCGCGCCAGAACCGCGAGGCCAGTTCCATGGAGACGCCCGCGCTGCGGGCCGCCTGGAACGGCGTATAGCGACGGTCGGCCCCGAGGATCAGCTGCTCCAGCCGCAGAGCGAGAGGATCCTTGTCCGGCTCGTCGTCCACCTCGGGGACCCCGGCGCCCACTTCCGGTACCTCGCCGGATCCCGTGTCGTCGACGGTCACGCCTGCTGCCCTTCCGATCTGCCGCGGTCAGGTATCGACCGGCGCCAACTTTACGGCAGGTGTGCCGCAGCTCACTCCCGACTCCCGTTACCCACCTCTTGACCCACGGTCCTGCACGACGACCAACGCCTTCAACCCCCCGTAATCCCCCTCGGCGACGGGGGCCGTGCCCACCCGTTCCGCCCTGCGGAACGATTGCCCACAGCGGGAGCCCCCCCGGCGGTGCAGCCCCACCCGCTCGCAGCCGCGAGCGCTCCTGAGGGAACGTGGCGGTATGTCTGCCCGGAGTACGGAGAGCCACGAGCCGAGGTGCACGAGGGTGGCGGTTCACCGGGACAGCGAGGACGGACATACCGGCGCGGCCCCGCCCCACGACCGCACCCAAGGCGCACCGGCCCGAGGACACCCCTCACCCCGCAGCGCGCAGATGCACGATGTCCCCCGCCCCCACAGGCTCCTGCACCCCGTCCCCCGTAGCGAGCACGAGCCGCCCGTCCCCGTCCACCGCGACCGCCTCCCCGGTGATCGCCCGATCCCCCGGCAGCTCCGCCCGCACCGCACGCCCCAACGTCGCGCACCCCGCCGCGTACGTCTCCTGGAGCCCCGAAGCCCCGGGATCACCGCCCGCGGCCCGCCAGTCCCCGTACCACTGCTCAAGGGACCGCAGCACGGCCCGCAGCAGCGGGTCCCGGTCCGTCGACGCCGCCCCGGCAAGCGCCAGCGACCCCGCCGTCGGCACCGGCAGCTCGTCCTCGCGCAGCGTCACGTTGAGCCCGACGCCCACCACGACCCCGCCCCCGTCGACCGGCCCCGCCCGCTCCGCGAGGATGCCCCCGGCCTTGCGCTCGGCCCCGTCCACAGTCACCAGGACGTCGTTGGGCCACTTGAGTGCGGTGTCCACCCCGGCGGCCCGGGAGAGCCCCGTGGCGACGGCGACGCCGGTGAGCAGCGGCAGCCATCCCCACCGCTCGACGGGGACCTCGGACGGCTTGAGCAGGACGGAGAAGAAGAGCCCGGACCTGGCGGGGGCGGACCACTGCCGGTCGAGGCGCCCGCGCCCCGCGCTCTGCTCCTCGGCGACGAGCACGGCCCCTTCGGGCAGCTCACCGGCCCGCCCCGCGAGGTCACTGTTGGTGGAGCCGGTACTCGCCACCACGTCGAGGGAGGTCCAGAGCCCGCCCTCACGGACGAGAGCGCGCCGCAGCGAAGCGGCGTTCAGCGGCGGCCTGGCCAGGTCGGACCAGCGGTTGTCTTCAGCATCGGACGACGTCATGCAAGCCACCCTAGGTGTGGTAAACGCCGCACTGCCGAACCGTATCGGCGCCGATACGCTACGGGTCAGTAGCCAGCCGCACCGCAAGCCGCCAGACGCCCCGATGAGCAGGCAGGGAGCCGCATCCCTATGTCCGAGATCGACATCCACACGACCGCAGGCAAGCTCGCCGATCTGCAGCGCCGTATCGAGGAGGCCAAACACGCGGGCTCGGCGCGCGCGGTCGAGAAGCAGCACGCCAAGGGCAAGTTGACGGCGCGTGAGCGGATCGAGCTGCTGCTCGACGAGGGGTCCTTCGTCGAGCTGGACGAGTTCGCGCAGCACCGTTCGACCAACTTCGGCCTGGAGCAGAACAGGCCGTACGGCGACGGCGTGGTGACCGGCTACGGCACCGTGGACGGCCGCCCCGTGGCCGTGTTCTCGCAGGACTTCACGGTCTTCGGCGGCGCGCTCGGCGAGGTCTTCGGGCAGAAGATCGTCAAGGTCATGGACTTCGCGCTGAAGACCGGCTGCCCGGTCATCGGCATCAACGACTCCGGCGGCGCCCGCATCCAGGAGGGCGTCATGGCCCTCGGCATGTACGGCGAGATCTTCCGCCGCAACACGCATGCCTCCGGCGTGATCCCGCAGATCTCGCTGGTCGTCGGCCCGTGCGCGGGCGGCGCCGTCTACTCCCCCGCGATCACCGACTTCACGGTGATGGTCGACCAGACCTCGCACATGTTCATCACGGGCCCGGACGTCATCAAGACGGTCACCGGCGAGGACGTCGGCTTCGAGGAGCTCGGCGGCGCGCGGACGCACAACAGCACGTCGGGCGTCGCGCACCACATGGCGGGCGACGAGAAGGACGCGATCGAGTACGTCAAGTCCCTGCTCTCGTACCTGCCTTCGAACAACCTGAGCGACCCGCCGGCCTTCCCCGAGGAGGCGGACCTGGCGCTGACGGACGAGGACCGCGAGCTGGACACGCTCGTCCCGGACAGCGCCAACCAGCCGTACGACATGCACGGCGTACTCGAACACGTGCTGGACGACGGGGAGTTCTTCGAGACGCAGCCCCTGTTCGCGCCGAACATCATCACCGGCTTCGGCCGGATCGAGGGCCGCCCGGTCGGCATCGTCGCCAACCAGCCGACGCAGTTCGCCGGTTGCCTGAACATCGACGCCTCCGAGAAGGGCGCCCGCTTCGTCCGCACCTGCGACGCGTTCAACGTCCCGGTCATCACCTTCGTCGACGTGCCGGGCTTCCTGCCGGGCGTCGAGCAGGAGCACACCGGCATCATCCGGCGCGGCGCGAAGCTGATCTACGCGTACGCCGAGGCGACGGTCCCGCTGATCACCGTCATCACGCGCAAGGCGTTCGGCGGCGCGTACGACGTGATGGGCTCCAAGCACCTGGGCGCCGACCTCAACCTGGCCTGGCCGACCGCGCAGATCGCGGTGATGGGCGCGCAGGGCGCGGTGAACATCCTGCACCGGCGCACCATCGCCGCCGCCGATGACCAGGAGGCGACCCGGGCGCGGCTGATCCAGGAGTACGAGGACACGCTGCTCAACCCTTACACGGCGGCGGAGCGCGGCTACATCGACGCGGTCGTGATGCCGTCCGAGACCCGCGCCCACCTCGTCCGCGGCCTGCGTCAGCTGCGTACGAAGCGGGAATCCCTCCCTCCGAAGAAGCACGGCAACATCCCCCTGTAGTCCGCCGAGGCACCCAGTCGCCCCCTAGCCCCCCAGGGAGCAGTCATGATCAAGGTCGTACGGGGCAATCCGACCCCGGAGGAGCTCGCCGCCGCCCTGGCGGTGGTCCAGGCGCGCGCCGCGGCGGTGGCGAACCAGCCGTCCGGCGCGCCCGCGCCCCCCGACGCCTGGGCCGACCCCGCGCGGGTGGCCCGGCACCGGCTGCCCGCGCCGGGCCCCACGACGTGGGGACGTACCTACTGGCCGGGCTAGGAACACCGGGCCGGGGAACTTGAGTACGCGTACTCAGGCGCCCCGGCCCCCGCCGAGCGCACCATCGATCGCATGCTGTGGTCGGATCCGGAGAACAGCCCGCCCAAGGACATGCGGGACATGCAGGCGAAGATGCGCCGTGCGGGACTCGTCCTTGCCCTGGCCATGGTGGTGGCGATGTGCGTGCTCGGCATCCGCTGAACCCCGTCCCCGCCGCCGCTCGCTACGCTGGCCGCATGAGTGATCCGCGCCGCCGTCTCGTGCTCGCCTCCCAGTCCCCCGCCCGCCTCGGGCTGCTCCGCCAGGCGGGCCTCGCACCCGAGGTGATCGTCAGCGGGGTCGACGAGGACGCGGTCTCCGCACCGACCCCCGCCGAACTCGCCCTGGCCCTCGCCGAGGCCAAGGCATCGGTGGTCGCCGCGCGCCCCGACGTCAAGGGCGCCCTGGTGATCGGCTGCGACTCGGTGCTCGAACTGGACGGGCAGGCGCTCGGCAAGCCCGCCGACGCCGAGGAGGCCACCGCCCGCTGGAAGTCGATGCGCGGCCGCGCGGGCGTCCTGCAGACGGGCCACTGCGTCCGTGACACCGCGTCGGGCCGGTACGCCTCGGGCACGGCGTCGACCGTGGTGCGCTTCGGCGAGCCGTCGGACGAGGAGATCGCCGCGTACGTCGCGAGCGGCGAACCGCTGCACGTGGCGGGGGCGTTCACCCTCGACGGCCGCTCGGCCCCGTTCATCGAGGGCATCGAGGGCGACCACGGCAACGTGATCGGCCTCTCGCTGCCGCTCCTTCGCCGCCTTCTGGCGCAACTGGACGTGGGCATCACGCAGTTGTGGGCCTAGGACCCCAGGGCGCCCGGAGCGCCTCAGGCGGGCTGCGGGGCGCCGTTCTCGGGCGTCCCTCCGCTGCCGCCGTCGGCCCGCGCGCCACCGTCCTGCTGGGCCTTCTTGTCGTACGCCACGAGCGTCAGGACGAGCAGGCCGAGGACGACCATCATGAACACGAAGGCGGGCCAGCCCACCAGGCCGACGGAGAACGCGCCGAGCAGCGCGTGCACGACGGCGCAGCTGATCAGGAGCAGCCGGCCGAAGGTGCCGGGGGCGCGGTCGCGGGCCGCCGTGCGGGCCAAGACGATGCCGCACAGGGCGAGATAGCCGCCGAAGAGGACGCCCGCGATCCAGGTCGACACGGTCATCGCGCGCGGGTCGAGCCCGGCCAGGGACATGTCCTGCTTGTCGACGACGAGGCCGAGGAACCAGTTGAGGAGCGCGATGCCGACCGCCTCCGCGAAGAGAACGATCGCGCCCACCCAGGCCACCGGTCTGCGCGCCACGGCGCCCCACCCACTTTCCGCTGCTGTTACCCCAAGTACGTTCGAGCCATCGCGAACGCTACTAACGGGTAAACCGGGGGACAAGGGCTGTGCCACAGGCAAAGAATCATTGGGCCATTCGTAGGGACTCCACAAAGAAAGCCGCCCCGCCGCAGCGCTGACTCACAGAGACCTTGGCCACACCGGAGGGCTACGCTGCCGAGAAGGAACCCTGCGTACCGTGGTACGACAAGGGATTTCACGGATCGAGCGGGCCTCGAATCACACTCCGTGTGGGCAAGCTCACCCTTGGGGACGGGTCGTAAGCCCGTGTCGGCAGTCCCTAAACTCGGCTTGTTTCAAGGAGGGAGCCATCGTGCGCAAGGTGCTCATCGCCAACCGTGGCGAAATCGCTGTCCGTGTTGCTCGGGCATGCCGGGACGCAGGGATCGCGAGCGTAGCCGTCTACGCAGACCCCGACCGGGACGCTCTGCATGTACGGGCGGCCGATGAGGCGTTCGCGCTGGGCGGTGACACTCCGGCCACCAGCTACCTGGACATCTCCAAGGTGCTGGCCGCGGCCAAGGACGCGGGGGCGGACGCGATCCACCCCGGCTACGGCTTCCTTTCGGAGAACGCCGACTTCGCGCAGGCCGTCATCGACGCGGGCCTGAACTGGATCGGCCCGCCGCCGCAGGCCATCCGCGACCTGGGCGACAAGGTCGCCGCGCGGCACATCGCGCAGCGCGCCGGCGCCCCGCTGGTCGCGGGCACCCCGGACCCGGTGTCGGGCTCCGACGAGGTCGTGGCCTTCGCCGAGGAGCACGGCCTGCCGATCGCCATCAAGGCGGCGTTCGGCGGCGGCGGCCGCGGCCTGAAGGTCGCCCGCACGCTCGAAGAGGTGCCCGAGCTGTACGAGTCCGCGGTGCGCGAGGCGGTGGCCGCCTTCGGCCGCGGCGAGTGCTTCGTGGAGCGTTACCTGGACAAGCCGCGGCACGTGGAGACCCAGTGCCTGGCCGACCAGCACGGCAACGTGGTCGTCGTCTCGACCCGTGACTGCTCGCTGCAGCGCCGCCACCAGAAGCTCGTGGAGGAGGCCCCCGCGCCGTTCCTCTCCGACGCCCAGGTCGAGGAGCTGTACAGCTCGTCGAAGGCGATCCTGAAGGAGGCCGGCTACGTCGGCGCGGGCACCGTCGAGTTCCTCGTCGGCGCCGACGGCACGATCTCCTTCCTGGAGGTCAACACCCGTCTTCAGGTGGAGCACCCGGTCACCGAAGAGGTGGCGGGCATCGACCTCGTACGCGAGATGTTCCGCATCGCCGACGGCGAGGAACTGGGCTACGGCGACCCCGAACTGCGCGGCCATTCCTTCGAGTTCCGCATCAACGGCGAGGACCCGGGCCGGGGCTTCCTGCCCGCGCCCGGCACCGTCACCGCCTTCGCGCCGCCGTCGGGTCCGGGTGTCCGCCTGGACGCGGGCGTCGAGTCGGGCTCGGTCATCGGCCCGGCCTGGGACTCGCTCCTGGCCAAGCTGATCGTGACGGGCGCGACGCGCGAGCAGGCGCTGCAGCGTGCGGCGCGCGCCCTGGACGAGTTCAACGTCGAGGGCATGGCCACGGCCATCCCGTTCCACCGCGCCGTCGTCAGGGACCCGGCGTTCGCGCCCGAACTGACCGGCTCCGACGAGCCGTTCACGATCTTCACGCGGTGGATCGAGACCGAGTTCAAGAACGAGATCCCGGCCTTCGCCGCGCCCGCGGCGGACGCGGAGACCGACGAGGAGCCGGGCCGCGAGACGGTCGTCGTCGAGGTCGGCGGCAAGCGCCTGGAGGTCTCGCTGCCGTCCTCCCTCGGCATGACGATCGCCCGCACCGCGGCGGCGGGCGGCGCCCGTCCCAAGCGGCGCGCGGCCAAGAAGTCCGGCCCCGCGGCCTCCGGCGACACCCTCGCCTCGCCCATGCAGGGCACGATCGTCAAGGTCGCGGTCGAGGAGGGCCAGGAGGTCAACGAGGGCGACCTGGTCGTCGTCCTGGAGGCCATGAAGATGGAACAGCCCCTGAACGCGCACCGTTCGGGCACGGTCAAGGGCCTCGTCGCGGAGGTCGGCGCGAGCCTGACCTCCGGTGCGGTGATCTGCGAGATCAAGGACTGACTCCGCAACACCGGACGGGCTGGGTACGCGAGTATCCAGCCCGTCCGGCGTTTGAGGACGAACTCGGCGGAGCCGGTGACCGGCGTCAGCCACGGTGCCGAGGGACATGCAACCGCCCCCATCCCCACCGCGTCCTACCCCCACGTAGAACCGAAGACCACGGGGGGACTTCAGTGACACGCACGGGGGACGTACTCTGCCTGCCGCCCGCCGCGGGCGTCATCGCGGGCACCGCCTGGTACGCGGCGCACGCCGCACCGGGCGACCGCTACGAAGCGGGACTCCTGCTCGGCCTCGCCACGGCCCTCACCGTGGCCCTGCTGCGCCGCTTCACCACACTGCCGTTGGGGCGCCGCCGCCCCTACACCTTCGCGCTGCCGCTGCCCGCGCCCGACTGGCGCTCCCCACTGCCGGATCCACGGGGCGACCCCGCGGCCCTGCACGGGTACGCGGAGGAACGCGCGGCGCTCCTGAGCGACGCCGCCGCGCTCGGCGACAGCCTGCGCGACACCTGCTCGCTGACGCCGCCGCTGCGCACCGAGCTGACCTCGTTCGCGACGACGGCGTCGATCCAGGCGAGCAACTCGGTGATCCTGCCGTCCTTCGAGGGCCCCGAAAGCCCGGACCCCGCGTACGACGCCGCGCACGCGGTCGGCGAGCTCGTCGCGGGCATCGAGTTCAGCCGCATCGGGCTGCGGGCCCTGGAGGCGTTGGTGACGGAGCGGCCGCTGCGCCCGGACCCGCCCTGCTACTTCAACCCCCTGCACGACCGCGGGCACGCGCGCGTGGCGCCGCCCGCCGTCCTGGAGGGCACCGCGGTGGAGGTGGCCGCCTGCGACGGCTGCGCGCGGGAGCCCGCCCCGCTCCTGGTGCCTTCGGCGGCCGGACCCGTGCCGTACTACGAGAGCGACGCCGTGGACCCGCGCTGGCGGCTGCTCGGCTACGGAGCCGCGGTGCCGGACAACGGGGCCACGATGATCGCCACGGCCCGCGACGGACTGCGTCCCGGCGCCAAGCCGCAGCGCGCGAAGGTGAGTTGAGGATCATGGGAGAGCTGGCCGCGGGCGCACTGACCGGGCTCGCCGTGGGCACCTGCGTCACCTATCCGCTGGTGCTCTGGCTGACCCGCGGTCTGCGCGGCGGCGCGCTGCCGCCGCACCGCCGCGAGCGCAGGGCCCGCACGGAGCTGAACGCCTTCTTCGGTCACCGGACGTCCTGACCCGGCCGGCGCCGACCCGATCGGCCGGTCCCGGCAGTGGCATCCTTGACGTATGACGACCGGCACGGGACAGCAGGCGAGACCCCCGCAGGAGTCCGCGCGCGCCATGCGGGCCGACGCACGCCGCAACTACGAGCGGCTGCTCGCCGAGGCGCGCACCGCCTTCGCGGAGCACGGCACGGGCGCGTCCCTGGAGGACGTGGCACGCCGCGCGGGCGTCGGCATCGGCACGCTCTACCGGCACTTCCCGAACCGGCACGCGCTGATGAGCGCGGTCTGGGAGGACGCGGTCAGCGATCTCCTCGCGCGCTCGCACGCGCTCATCGACGACCCGCAGCCCTGCTCCGCACTGGTGGCGTGGCTGCGCGCGATCGTCACTCATGCGGGTGAGTACCGCGGCCTGTCGAGCGCGCTCATGTCGGCGTCGCACGACGACAGTTCGGCGCTCTCCCGGTGCAGCAAGCCGATGCGCGAGGCGGGCTCGACCCTGCTCGCCCGCGCGCAGGAGGCGGGGGCCGTACGGGCCGACGTCTCCATCTCCGACCTGCTCCAGCTGACCAACGCGATCTCACTGGCGGCCGAAGAGACCCCGGACGACCCGGAGTTGGCCGACCGCCTGCTCCTCCTGACCCTGCGGGGTCTGAAGGCGGACGAGCGGCCGACGGCGTAGCCACCCCGCCGCAGGGCAGGGCGCATCGCCCGCCGTCACTCCCGTCCGGGCCCGCACCGCGAGGCGCAGGCCCGGCGGTCAGCGGCGACGCAGGTCGGCGACCCGCGCGGAGCGCTCACCGGGCGGCTGCTCCCCGAGAAGCGCACTGCGCAGCTGCTGTCCAGGACCGGCCCCGTGGTTGCGACGCTGACCCGGCAGGGGCACGTCCCGGCGCGGCTGGCGCCCCGCCTGGACGGAATCGACACCGGGCCCGGCGCTAGGGCCTGCGGAGCCGCCCGCCACCGCGATCTGTACGCCCTGGTCGGCCAGGGCCTGCAGTTCGGTGGCGGCACGGTCGTCGTGCGCCGGCGGCTCGTCCGTGACCAGCCTGGTGATGACGTCCGTCGGCACCGTCTGGAACATCGTGTCGGTACCGAGCTTGGTGTGGTCGGCGAGGACCACGACCTCGGCCGCCGCCTGGACCAGCGCGCGGTCCACGCTCGCGGAGAGCATGTTGGACGTGGAGAGGCCGCGTTCGGCGGTCAGACCACTGCCCGAGAGGAAGGCCCTGGAGACCCGCAGCCCCTGGAGGGACTGCTCGGCCCCGCTGCCCACCAGCGCGTAGTTGGAGCCGCGCAGGGTGCCGCCGGTCATGACGACTTCGACCCGGTTGGCATGCGCCAGCGCCTGTGCCACCAGCAGTGAGTTGGTGACGACGGTCAGACCGGGTACCCGCGCGAGCCGTCGGGCCAGCTCCTGCGTGGTCGTACCCGCCCCGACGACGATGGCTTCGCCCTCTTCGACGAGTCCCGCCGCGAGATCGGCGATAGCCGTCTTCTCGGCGGTCGCGAGATGTGATTTCTGCGGAAAGCCGGACTCCCGCGTGAATCCGCCCGGCAATACCGCACCGCCATGTCGGCGGTCGAGGAGTCCTTCTGCCTCCAGCGCGCGCACGTCCCGCCGTACGGTCACTTCGGAGGTCTGGACGACGCGGGCGAGCTCACGGAGCGATACCGCTCCGTTGGCCCGCACCATTTCGAGGATCAATTGGCGACGTTCTGCAGCGAACACGAAACTGACAGTAACCCCAACGACCGTCTGCTTTCAGCAGTTTGCGCCGAATTACAGAAGTTGTTCGCACGGCAGGGTGGGAAGTGGTATAGGTGCCTACCCACTCCGCCTATGCCGCGAGAATGGGCGACAACAGTCCGTGACCTGCGAAGAGTTGAATCAGGCCGCCGCCCGGATCAGCCCTCGCCCGCCGTCTTCCGCGTGTGGAGTTGACGCGCGACCTCCGCGATCGACCCCGAAAGCGATGGGTACACGGTGAACGCATTCGCGATCTGCTCGACCGTCAGATTGTTGTCGACCGCGATCGAGATGGGATGGATCAGTTCCGAAGCGCGCGGCGCGACGACCACTCCGCCGACCACGATGCCCGTACCGGGACGGCAGAAGATCTTGACGAAACCGTCGCGGATGCCCTGCATCTTCGCGCGCGGATTGCGCAGCAGCGGCAGCTTCACCACGCGCGCGTCGATCTTGCCCGCGTCGACGTCGGCCTGGCTGTAGCCGACGGTCGCGATCTCCGGGTCGGTGAAGACGTTCGACGACACGGTCTTCAGGTTCAGCGGCGTCACCGCGTCGCCCAGGAAGTGGTACATCGCGATGCGCCCCTGCATCGCGGCGACGGACGCGAGCGCGAAGATCCCGGTCACGTCACCGGCCGCGTACACGCCCGGCGCGGACGTACGCGAGACCTTGTCGGTCCAGATGTGCCCGGAGTCCTTCAGCTTGACCCCGGCCTCCTCCAGGCCCATGCCGCTGCTGTTCGGGATGGCGCCGACCGCCATCAGGCAGTGCGTGCCGGAGATGACGCGGCCGTCGTCGAGCGTGACCTCGACCCGGTCGCCCACCCGCTTGGCGGAGGCGGCGCGCGAGCGGGACATGACGTTCATGCCGCGGCGCCGGAAGACGTCCTCCAGGACGGCGGCGGCGTCCGGGTCCTCACCCGGAAGCACCCGGTCACGACTGGACACGAGCGTGACGTTCGAACCGAGCGCCTGATAGGCACCGGCGAACTCGGCGCCGGTGACGCCCGAGCCGACCACGATGAGCTCCTCGGGGAGCTCGTCCAGGTCGTACACCTGCGTCCAGTTCAGGATCCGCTCGCCGTCGGGCTGCGCGTCGGGGACCTCGCGCGGGTGGCCGCCGGTGGCGATGAGCACGGCGTCGGCGACGAGGGTCTCCTCGCTGCCGTCGGCGGCGCGCACCACGACCTTGCGCGAGCCGTCGATGTCCTGCTGGCCCTCAAGACGGCCGCGGCCGCGCAGCACGCGGGCGCCCGCACGCGTGACGGACGCGGTGATGTCGTGGGACTGGGCCAGCGCGAGACGCTTCACACGGCGGTTGACCTTGCCCAGGTCGACGCCGACCACGCGCGCGGGACTGTCGATGTGCGGAGTGTCGTCCGCGACGATGATGCCCAGCTCCTCGTACGAAGAGTCGAAGGTCGTCATCACCTCGGCCGTGGCGATCAGAGTCTTCGACGGCACGCAGTCGGTGAGCACCGACGCCCCGCCAAGACCGTCGCAGTCCACGACGGTCACCTCCGCGCCGAGCTGGGCCGCCACGAGGGCCGCCTCGTATCCGCCGGGTCCGCCACCAATGATCACGATCCGAGTCACGTAACTCATTGTCCCGCACGCTTCAAGCTGCTTCGCCCCGGGGCCCTCCGTCCGTGGACCCGGCCCCTCTGTTACGGGAGAGGCCCAGGTCTCGCTGCCGTACCCTCGACCACATGTCGCTCTACGCCGCGTACGCCGGCAATCTGGATCCGCGGCTCATGTCACGCCGCGCCCCGCACTCACCGCTGCGCGCGACCGGCTGGCTCAACGGCCACCGGCTCACCTTCGGCGGGGAGCACATGGGATGGGAGGGCGCGCTCGCGACGATCGTCGAGGCACCGCGCTCCCAGGTCTTCGTCACGCTGTACGACATCGCGCCCATGGACGAGGACTCCATGGACCGGTGGGAGGGCGTGGGCCTGGACATCTACCGCCGCATGCGGGTCCGTGTGCACACCCTGGAGGGCGAGGAGCCCGCGTGGCTGTACGTCCTGAACGGGTACGAGGGCGGTCTGCCCTCGGCGCGTTACCTGGGCGAACTCGCGGACGCGGCGGAATCCGCGGGCGCGCCGCACGACTACGTGATGGAACTGCGCAAGCGTCCTTGCTAGCCGGGGGCTCGGAGCGGCCGGCCTCGCCGCTCCGCGGCTCCGGCCTCCGCCCACCGGAACCTCCAGGGACCACTCTCGTCGGAAACGACAAGACAACGATCGCAATCCCGTAAGCATCGTCATCTACGCGCGTAGGGCGTGACCGGCTACTCTCATCCGCGTGAACGCTTCAGTTATTCCGGACGACATCCAGGGCGACCCCTACGCCGCCGCCGACGCCGCCGCCGCGCGCCTGCGTGAGCTGACGGGCGCCGAGACCCACGACGTAGCCCTCGTGATGGGCTCCGGCTGGGCGCCGGCCGTCGACGCGCTCGGCGAGCCCGATGCCGAGTTCCCGGTCACCGAGCTGCCCGGCTTCCCGCCGCCGGCCGTCGCGGGCCACGGCGGCCGCATCCGCTCCTTCAAGGTCGGCGACAAGCGCGCCCTCGTCTTCCTGGGGCGCACCCACTACTACGAGGGCCGTGGCGTGGCCGCCGTCGCGCACGGTGTCCGCACCGCCGTGGCCGCCGGCTGCAAGACCATCGTGCTGACCAACGGCTGCGGCGGCCTGCGCGAGGGCATGCGCCCCGGCCAGCCGGTGCTGATCAGCGACCACCTCAACCTCACGGCGACGTCCCCGATCGTCGGCGCGAACTTCGTCGACCTGACGGACCTGTACTCGCCGCGGCTCCGGGCGCTCTGCAAAGAGATCGACCCGACCCTCGAGGAGGGCGTCTACGCGCAGTTCCCCGGCCCGCACTACGAGACCCCGGCGGAGATCCGCATGGCCCGCACCATCGGTGCGGACCTGGTCGGCATGTCCACGGTCCTCGAGGCGATCGCCGCACGCGAGGCCGGCGCGGAGGTGCTCGGCATCTCCCTCGTCACCAACCTCGCCGCGGGCATGACGGGCGAGCCGCTGAACCACGAGGAGGTCCTCCAGGCGGGCCGCGACAGCGCCACCCGCATGGGCGAGCTCCTCGGCAAGGTCCTCGGCCGCATCTGACCTCGCGGGAACGGTTCCCTCCGCGACGTGGCCGACGCCCCCGTCACCGCCCCTCGGCGACGGGGGCTGTGCCCACCCGTTCCGCCCTGCGGAACGCGTGCCCACAGCAGGCAGCCCCGCCCCACAACGAGACGGCACGAGACGACCCGCACACGAGAGGCTGAAGACACGTGCAGGACCACTCCGAACTCATCGCACGGGCCCAGGCATGGCTCGCCGAGGACCCGGACCCCGAGACCCGCGAAGAGCTCGCCAAGCTCATCGACGCCGACGCCACCGAAGAGCTGACGGCCCGCTTCAGCGGGACCCTCCAGTTCGGCACCGCCGGCCTCCGCGGCGAGCTCGGCGCCGGCCCCATGCGCATGAACCGCACCGTGGTCATCCGCGCCGCCGCCGGCCTCGCCGCGTACCTGAAGGCCCAGGGCGAGACCGACGGCCTCGTCGTGATCGGCTACGACGCCCGCCACAAGTCCGCCGACTTCGCCCGCGACACCGCCGCCGTGATGACCGGCGCCGGACTCCGGGCGGCGGTCCTCCCCCGCCCCCTCCCCACCCCCGTGCTCGCCTTCGCCATAAGGCACCTCGGCGCGGTCGCGGGCGTGGAGGTCACCGCGAGCCACAACCCCCCGCGCGACAACGGCTACAAGGTCTACCTCGGCGACGGCTCCCAGATCGTCCCGCCCGCCGACGCGGAGATCGCCGAGCAGATCGACGCGATCGCGAGCCTGCACGACGTACCCCGCCCCGAGACCGGCTGGGAAATCCTCTCCGAGGACGTCCTGGAGGCCTATCTGGCGCGCACGGACGCCGTCCTGGCACCGGACTCCCCCCGCACCGCCCGCGCCGTCTACACGGCGATGCACGGCGTCGGCAAGGACACCCTCCTCGCGGCGTTCGCACGCGCCGGGTTCCCCGCGCCGACGCTCGTCGCCGAACAGGCCGAGCCCGACCCGGACTTCCCGACGGTCGCGTTCCCGAACCCGGAGGAGCCGGGCGCGATGGACCTGTCCTTCGCGACGGCGGCCCGCACCACCCCGGCCCCGGACCTGATCATCGCCAACGACCCGGACGCGGACCGCTGCGCCGCGGCCGTCGAGGACGGCGCGGACTGGCGGATGCTCCGCGGCGACGAGGTGGGCGCGCTGCTGGCCGCGCACCTGGTCAGGCGCGGCGCCCGCGGCACCTTCGCGGAGTCGATCGTCTCGTCGTCGCTGCTCGGCAGGATCGCGGAGAAGGCGGGCCTCGGGTACGAGGAGACCCTGACCGGCTTCAAGTGGATCGCCCGCGTGGACGGCCTGCGCTACGGCTACGAAGAGGCGCTCGGCTACTGCGTGGACCCCGAGGGCGTACGCGACAAGGACGGCATCACGGCGGCGCTGCTGCTCACCGAGCTGGCGTCCGAGCTCAAGGAGGAGGGCCGCACGTTCCTCGACCTCCTCGACGACCTGGCCCTGGAGCACGGGCTGCACGCCACCGACCAGCTGTCGGTCCGCGTGGAGGACCTGTCCCTGATCGCGGACGCGATGCGCCGCCTGCGCGAGCAGCCGCCGACGGAGCTCGCGAGCCTGCGGGTCACCGAGGCGGAGGACCTGACGCGGGGCACGGACAAGCTGCCGCCCACGGACGGCCTGCGCTACACGCTGGAGGGCGCCCGGGTGATCGTCCGCCCGAGCGGCACCGAGCCGAAGCTCAAGTGCTACCTGGAGGTGGTCGTCCCGGTGCCCGCGCGCCAGGACCTGCCCGCGGCGCGCGCCAGGGCGACGGAACTGCTCGCCGCGATCAAGCGGGACCTCTCCGCGGCGGCGGGCATCTGAAGGAGCGCGCCCCCGCACGGGGCAGCGCCCGAACCCGTGGCGGAGCCACCCGCGCGAGTGGTTCCACTACGGCAGCTGACGCAGTGATCCGGTGCGCTGCCGGTCCCCCAGGAAGGGTCGACCGGTAGCGCACGATCACGTTCCGGGAGCTGCCGCAGTGCCGTACGGACCGATCTCACCGACCGCCGCCCCGTCCCGGGTCCCGGCATCCCGGCGCCCCCGCAACGCCGCACGCCCGTCCCAGGCCCTGCGCGCCCGCGCGGCCCGCGCCCTGCGCCACGCCGCCCCCGCGCTCCTCGCGTACGCGGCCGTGCGCGGCCTGGGCCTGCTGGTGTTCGCGGCGTGGGCGCACCACAAGCACCGCGGGGTCCGTCACCTGCTGATGGAGTCGTGGGACTGCGACTGGTATCTGAAGATCGCGGAGCACGGCTACGCGCAGACGCTCGGCACCCACTTCGACGCGAACAACCTCGCGTTCTTCCCGCTGCTCCCGTCCCTGATCAGGGCGGGCGAGACGGTCGCGCCCGGCCTGCCGCGCGGCGCCGTGGGCCTGGCGGTCGCGCTGGTCTGCTCGTTCGCCGCGGCGTGGGGGATCTTCGCGGTGGGCGACCGGCTGTACGGCCGCAGGGCGGGCGTCGTCCTCGCGGTGCTGTGGGGCAGCCTGCCGGTGGCGCTGGTGCAGTGGATGGGCTACACCGAGTCGCTGTTCACGGCGCTCACGGCGTGGTCGCTGTACGCCGTGCTCACGGGCCGCTGGCTGTGGGCGGGCTCCCTGGCGGCGCTGGCGGGCCTGACGCGCCCCACCGGCGTCGCCCTGGCGGCCGCGGTGTCCCTGACGGCGCTGCTCTCCCTGCGCCGCGCCCCCTTCGCCGTACGCCCGCTGCTCGGCGCGCTGCTCGCACCCCTCGGCTGGCTCTCGTACGTCGGGTGGGTGGGCCTGCGCCTGGGCCGCTGGGACGGCTACTTCGCCGTGCAGAAGCTGTGGCACAACGAGTGGGACGGCGGCGTCGAGACGCTGCGCCGTATGCACGCGCTGTTCGTGATCGAGCGGCCGCAGCTGTTCCTGGCGATGGTGACGGCGGTGCTGCTCGGCTCGGTGGTCCTCTACGCGCTCTCGGCGGCCGACCGCCAGCCGCTGCCGCTGCTGGTCTTCACCGGCCTGCTCCTGCTGATCGTGCTCGGCAGCAGCGGCGTCTACTTCCCGCGGGCGCGCTTCCTGCTCCCCGGCTTCCCGCTGCTGCTGCCGGTCGCGGTGGCGCTGGCACGGGCGCGCACGCACGTGCTGGTGACGGCGCTGACGGCGGCGGCACTGATGTCGGCGGCGTTCGGCGGCCACATGCTCCTGGCGTGGCTGGGGCCTCCGTAGGCCCCGGGTACGGCGACCGGCTCAGGTCACCGCGAGCAGCACGACGAGCAGCACGGCTCCCACGAGGGCCGGGGCGAGGATCTCGTACGCCCAGCGCACCACCGGCTCCCCCTGCGCCGACTCGACGTCGGCCTGCCGCTCGGCGAGGTCGCGGAGCTGGTCCATGGACTGGTCGCCCGTGGACCGCGCGGGCCGCGCCGAGGGGTCGAGGAAGGGCTTGCCGCTCGTCGGGTCACCGGCCGCCACGGCCTGCGACTGCCTGCGCGCGGCCTTCTTCCGGCCGCGCAGCGAGACGGGGATCGCCCAGAGCTGGAACTTGGTGCCGTCGTTGGTGAGGACCTCGTTGGAGTACCCGGAGCGGAGCGTGGCGACGGACGCCCAGGGCAGCGTGATGCTCCGGAAGGGATTGCGGACGCGCAGCCGGTCGTCGTTGGCGTAGACGCAGGGGCGCACCGTGTACGCGACGACCAGCGGCACCGCGAGCAGCAGTCCGGCGACCGCGAGCCACGGGGTGCGCCCCTCGCCCCGGATGACGGCGTCGACACCGAGCCAGGCGCCCAGGGCGAGCAGCAGGACACCACCGGCGATACCGGCAGGGGACCGGAAGGTGCGGTCCTGATACGCGGGCTCCACCACAGGCTTCTGAGGATCGCTCATACCCTGATTCTGCCTGACCCCCCACGCAGCCCCCTCTGGGGCCTCCCCCACGCCGACGCCACCAAGTCACAGGGCCCGCGACGAAGGCAGCAACTGATAGGGGCGCGGGGAACCGCGCGACCAGCCCCGCACGGCACGAGCCCAACGCCCAGACCCACCCCGGAGCAGACCCACCCGCCCCGAGCCCCCTGTACAGCCGCTACGCGCGTAGATATGCTCCCCTCGTGACCATGCCCACTGCATTCGCTGACGTGACCGCGTCCGACAGCACGCTCCGCCGCTTCCTCCACGGGCTGCCCGGCGTCGACGCGGTCGGCCTGGAGGCGCGTGCCGCCTCGCTCGGTACCCGTTCGATCAAGACCACGGCCAAGGCGTACGCCATCGACCTGGCCATCTCGATGATCGACCTGACCACCCTGGAGGGTGCGGACACCCCGGGCAAGGTCCGGGCGCTCGGCGCCAAGGCCGTCCACCCGGACCCGACCGACCGCGGCACCCCGCGCACCGCCGCCGTCTGCGTCTATCCGGACATGGTGGCCACCGCCAAGGAGGCCGTAGCGGGCAGCGGGGTCCTTGTCGCGTCCGTCGCGACCGCCTTCCCCGCGGGCCGCGCCGCCATCGACGTGAAGCTCGGCGACGTGCGCGAGGCCGTCGCGGCCGGCGCCGACGAGATCGACATGGTCATCGACAGGGGCGCGTTCCTCTCCGGCGACTACATGACGGTGTTCGAGCAGATCCGCGCCGTGAAGGAGGCCTGCGGCACCGCCCGCCTGAAGGTCATCTTCGAGACCGGCGAGCTCTCGACGTACGACAACATCAAGCGCGCCAGCTGGATCGGCATGATCGCCGGCGCCGACTTCATCAAGACCTCGACCGGCAAGGTCGGCGTCAACGCCACCCCGGCCAACACGCTCCTGATGCTGGAGGCCGTCCGCGACTTCCGCGCGCAGACGGGCGTCCAGATCGGGGTGAAGCCCGCGGGCGGCATCCGTTCGACCAAGGACGCGGTGAAGTTCCTCGTCCTGGTGAACGAGACGGCGGGGCCCGACTGGCTGGACAACCACTGGTTCCGCTTCGGCGCCTCCTCGCTCCTCAACGACCTGCTGATGCAGCGTCAGAAGCTGGCCACCGGCCGCTACTCCGGCCCCGACTACGTCACGGTGGACTGACCCATGACTTTCGAGTACGCACCCGCACCCGAGTCCCGCTCGGTCGTCGACATCGCCCCGTCGTACGGCCTGTTCATCGACGGCGAGTTCACCGAGGCCGCCGACGGCAAGGTCTTCAAGACGGTCTCCCCGTCGACCGAAGAGGTCCTCTCCGAAGTCGCGCGGGCCTCCTCCGAAGACGTCGACCGCGCGGTGAAGGCCGCCCGCAAGGCGTTCGAGAAGTGGTCGGCCCTGCCGGGCGCCGAGCGCGCCAAGTACCTCTTCCGGATCGCCAGGATCATCCAGGAGCGCAGCCGCGAACTGGCCGTCCTGGAGACCCTCGACAACGGAAAGCCCATCAAGGAGACCCGCGACGCGGACCTCCCGCTGGTCGCCGCGCACTTCTTCTACTACGCGGGCTGGGCCGACAAGCTCGACCACGCGGGGTACGGCCCGAACCCGGCGCCGCTCGGCGTCGCGGGCCAGGTCATCCCGTGGAACTTCCCGCTCCTGATGCTGGCCTGGAAGATCGCCCCGGCGCTCGCCACCGGCAACACGGTCGTCCTGAAGCCCGCCGAGACCACCCCCCTGAGCGCCCTGTTCTTCGCGGACATCTGCCGCCAGGCCGGTCTGCCCAAGGGTGTCGTCAACATCCTTCCCGGGTACGGCGACGCGGGCGCGGCCCTCACGGCCCACCCGGACGTGAACAAGGTGGCCTTCACCGGCTCCACCGCCGTCGGCAAGCAGATCGCCCGCACCGTCGCGGGCACCGACAAGAAGGTCACGCTCGAACTGGGCGGCAAGGGCGCGAACATCGTCTTCGACGACGCCCCCATCGACCAGGCGGTCGAGGGCATCGTCACCGGCATCTTCTTCAACCAGGGCCAGGTCTGCTGCGCCGGTTCGCGCCTGCTCGTACAGGAGTCGATCCAGGACGAGCTGCTGGATTCCCTGAAGCGGCGGCTCTCCACCCTCCGCCTGGGCGACCCGCTCGACAAGAACACCGACATCGGCGCGATCAACTCCGCCGAGCAGCTCGCCCGCATCACCGCGCTCGCCGAGACCGGTGAGGCGGAGGGCGCCGAGCGCTGGTCGGCGCCGTGCGAACTGCCGTCCGCAGGCTACTGGTTCGCGCCGACGCTGTTCACGAACGTGACGCAGGCGCACACCGTCGCCCGCGACGAGATCTTCGGCCCGGTCCTCTCGGTGCTCTCCTTCCGTACGCCGGACGAGGCCGTCGCCAAGGCCAACAACACGCAGTACGGCCTCTCGGCGGGCATCTGGACGGAGAAGGGCTCGCGCATCCTCGCGGTCGCGAACAAGCTGCGCGCGGGCGTCGTCTGGGCCAACACATTCAACAAGTTCGACCCGACCTCGCCGTTCGGCGGCTACAAGGAGTCGGGCTTCGGCCGCGAGGGCGGCCGCCACGGCCTGGAGGCGTACCTCGCCCCGTCGAGCCCGAAGGGCGAGCGATAAAGATGGCAGTTGACCGACTCAGTGTCTTCAAGACCTACAAGCTGTACGTCGGCGGGAAGTTCCCGCGTTCCGAGAGCGGCCGGGTGTACGAAGTGCAGGACAGCAAGGGCAAGTGGCTGGCCAACGCACCGCTGTCGTCCCGCAAGGACGCGCGTGACGCGGTCGTGGCCGCCCGCAAGGCGCAGGGCGGCTGGGCCGGCGCGACCGCGTACAACCGCGGCCAGGTGCTCTACCGCGTCGCCGAGATGCTGGAGGGCCGCCGCGAGCAGTTCGTGCGCGAGGTGGCCGACGCGGAGGGCCTGTCCAAGTCCAAGGCGGCGGCCGTCGTGGACGCGGCGATCGACCGCTGGGTCTGGTACGCGGGCTGGACGGACAAGATCGCCCAGGTCGTGGGCGGCGCCAACCCGGTCGCGGGCCCGTTCTTCAACCTGTCGACGCCGGAGCCGACCGGTGTGGTCGCGGTGCTCGCCCCGCAGGAGTCCTCGTTCCTGGGCCTGGTCTCGGTGATCGCCCCGGTGATCGCGACGGGCAACACGGCCGTCGTGATCGCCTCGGAGGAGGCGCCGCTGCCCGCGCTCTCGCTGGGTGAGGTCCTCGCGACCTCGGACGTGCCGGGCGGTGTGGTCAACATCCTCACCGGCAGGACCGCCGAGATCGCGGCGCCGCTCGCCGCGCACCAGGACGTCAACGCCATCGACCTCACGGGGGCGGGCGCGGAGCTGGCCCGCGATCTGGAGATCGCGGCCGCGGACAACCTCAAGCGCGTGCTGCGTCCACAGCCTGTGGACTTCTCGGCCGATCCGGGTACGCACCGCCTGACGGCCTTCCTGGAGACGAAGACGGTCTGGCACCCGACGGGGTCGCTGGGCGCGTCGGGCTCGGCCTACTAGCCGCTCCCCCGCATCGGAGCCCCGGCTTCCGCCGTCCAGGAGGCCGGGGCTCCGGTCATTCCTGCTCTTCGATGCCGAGCCGCACCGCGATGCCGTCCAGGACGCAGTCGAGCCCCGTCTCGAACTGCCAGGCGGCGTCGTCCTTGCGGCCCGCCGCGAGGGCGTAGCGCTGGTAGGCCGGGTAACGCCCGGTGTTCATCAGGTACATCATCTGCGGCGCGAGTCCTTGGCGCGTCTCGTCGCCGCTGGTCCAGCCGTTGTGCTCCATGTACTGGCGCAGCGCCACCTCCGACTGGCTGACGCCGTGCACATAGGCGCCCACGGTGCGGAAGGCCGTCATGGCCGTGTCGGCGTCGAGGCCGCGCCGCTCCAGGGCCGCCAACTGCCGTTCGGCCACGGCCATCCGGTTCGGCGTCAGGGCGAAGTGCGGCGTGGGGAGCTGGGCGAGCCAGGGGTGCGCCAGCATCAGCTGACGGCTGCCGACGGCGTACGCGCGCAGCACCTCGCGCCAGCCGGTCAGGTCCTCGGGGACGACGGTCTCGGCCGTGACCCGGTCGACCATCAGCGCCCACAGGTCGTCCTTGCCCGAGACGTGGCGGTACGCCGCCATGGGCGCGACGCCCAGCTCGGTGGCGAGGCGGCGCATGGTGACGGCCGCGAAGCCCTCGGCGTCGGCGACCTTCACCGCGACCGCCGCGATCTTCTGCGGCGTCAGCGCGGCACGCTGCGTGGCCGCGGGGCGGTCCAGACGTTCCCAGAGCGAGACCTCGGGCTCGCCCTTCTTCTGTGTGGCCATGCGTACACCGTATCCCCTGTGGACGCCGTACACATCGATGTGTACGTTGTACGCGTTCGATACGCCGTACACATTCCAGGGGGACACCCATGTCCGCAACCACCACGGCCCCGGCCGCGCTCCGCGTCGCCGTCCTCGTCGGCTCCACCCGCGAGGGCCGCTTCGCACCCGTCGTCGCCGAGTGGATCAGGGGCCACGCCGGCCAGCGCGCCGACATGAGCGTCGACGTCGTCGACCTCACGGAGACCCCGCTGCCCACGGTCCTGCCCGACTTCGGCCAGGCGCCGCCCGCCGCCACCACCGAGGCCCTCGCCCTGGTCTCACCGCGCCTCGCGGCGGCCGACGCGTTCGTGTTCGTCACCCCGGAGTACAACCACAGCTTCCCGGCGTCCCTGAAGAACGCCGTCGACTGGCACAACGAGCAGTGGCACGCCAAGCCGATCGGCTTCGTCTCCTACGGCGGCCTCTCGGGCGGCCTGCGCGCCGTCGAGCAACTCCGCCCGGTCATGGCCGAGTTGAACGCGACGACCATCCGCAACACGGTCAGCCTGCACCACGTCTGGGGCCTGTTCGACGAGGACGGGGCGATGAAGGACCCGGAGAGCGACGCCGCGGCCAAGTCGATGCTCGGCCAGCTCGCCTGGTGGGCCGAGGCCCTGCGTAGCGCCAGGAACGCCCGCCCGTACGCCGCCTGACGTCACGTCATACACCTCGGGGAAGCCATGAATCAGCGCACGGAGGAAGCACCCCCGCCCCGCTCGGCCGAGGCGACGGCCCCCGCGCAGGCGCCGCCGCCGTCCCGCCTCGTCATCCTGGGGCTGCTGCTCGGCATCATCCTGGCGACGCTCGACGGCACGATCGTCGGCACCGCGCTCCCGACGATCGTCGGTGACCTCGGCGGCCTCGACCACTTCTCCTGGGTGGTGACGGCCTATCTGCTCACCGCCGCCGTCTCCACCCCCATCTGGGGCAAGGCCGGTGACCTCTACGGCCGCAAGGGCGGCTATCTGGCCTCGATCGCGGCCTTCCTCATCGGGTCCGTGCTCTGCGGACTCGCCCAGGACATCGGCCAGTTGATCGCGTTCCGGGCGCTCCAGGGGCTCGGCGCGGGCGGCCTGTTCGTCGGCGCGCTCTCCCTCATCGGGACGCTCCTGCCGCCCGCGCAGGCCGGCCGCTCACAGTCCATGATCGGCGTACTGCTGCCCGCCGCCATGATCGGCGGCCCGCTGCTCGGCGGCTTCCTCACCGACCAGCTGGACTGGCGCTGGGTCTTCTACGTCAACGTGCCCGTCGGCGCGGCGGCCCTCCTGATCGTCGGCCTGCTCGTCCGGCTGCCCGGCACGCGCAGCACCGCCCGCATCGACTACGCGGGCACCGCGCTCCTGACCGCGGCCACCCTGGCGCTCACGCTGCTCGGGACCTGGGGCGGCACGACGTACGACTGGCTCTCCCCGCAGATCCTGGGCCTCGCCCTGGTCACCGTCGGCGCGCTCGCCGCCTTCGTCCGCGTGGAGCTGCGCGCGCCCGAACCGATCGTCCCGCCACGGCTGTTCCGCGACCGCAACTTCACGCTCGCCCAGGTGCTGACCTTCCTCGCGGGCGCGGCGATGCTGGGGGCGGCGAGCTATCTGCCGCAGTACATGCAGTTCGTGCGCGGCATGACCTCCACCGGGAGCGGCCTGCTGCTGCTCCCGCTGATGCTGGGCATGATGGGCGCCCAGCTGTACATAGGACGCGCGGTCGGCAACGGGGGTACCTACCGCGCGTATCCGATCGTCGGCGGCGCACTCGCGTCGGCGGGCGCCCTCGCCCTGCTCACGGTCGGCGTGGACACCGCCACGGCGGTCACCTCCGCACTGACCTTCGCGCTCGGCGCGGGTCTCGGCTGCCTGACGCAGCCGGCCCTGCTGATCACCATGAACAGCGCCGAGCCGCGCGACATGGGCGCGGCGAGCGGCACCAGCACGCTGCTGCGCACCGTCGGCGGTTCACTGGGCGTCGCCGTGCTCGGCTCGGTGTACACCGGCCGCCTGACCGGCACCCTCACCGACCGGCTCGGCCCGGACGGCGGGCGCGTCGCCGACGGCCACCGGATGACGCCCACGGCCCTCGACGCCCTGCCCGAGCCGGTGCGGGACGCCTTCCGCGCCGGTGTCACGGGCGGGCTGCACGGCGTCATGATCGGTACGGCGGCGCTGTGCGCCGTGACCTTCGCGGCGGCCTGGCTGATCCGCGAGGTGCCGCTGCGGACGGCCGACTAACCGGGCAGCAGCCCCGTCGCGGGACCGACCACCGGCAGGTCCTGGAGGGCGGCGCCCTCGGTGAGCGGCGCGGTGACGGGCGCCGTGCTGACCGGCTTGAAGTCGGCGACCTGGGTGCCGAGCGAGTTGTCGAGCGGGTCGACGCCGGTACCGGCCAGCGGGTTGAGCCGCAGGGCCTTGGCGGGGCCGAGGCCGCCCGCCGTCGAACGCTGCACCGCCTGGAGGACCGCCTGCCCCGGCGCCCCCGCGTCGACGTCGCCCACGGGCGTGGCGAAGCCGGGCCCCTGCGGCGCCGGCGCCGGCTCCACCGCGCTCGCGCTCGCCGCGCCTCCCGCGCCGAGCGCGGCGCCCGCCGCGGTGAGGGTCAGACCCAGCCGCAGCAGGGCGCGGGAGCCGGGACGCGGGGAGTTGGATGCTGTGTTTCGTGCCATGGGTACCGCCCATATCCGTACGTGGTGGGTGATCGAGCGCACACGTAGCGTAGTTGAGGCGGGCGTCGGCGCCCAAAGCCGACCCGCGTCACGGACGGGTGGGTCCCCTCAGACCAGCTTGGGCAGCAGCAGCTCGGCGTCCCGCTCCGACAGCTCGATCCCGAAGACGTCGGCCAGCACCTTCGGCACCTCGTCCGCGGCCAGCTCCCGGCTCCGCGGCGGCCCGGGAACCCCCGGCGTGACCGTGGTGAACCGCCGGTTGTCGAGGACGTGCAGCCGGTCCTCGTGCACGCGCTGCACGAAGACCCGGTCACTGAAGGGCGAGTTCGGGCTCGACGAGCCGAAGTGGTTGCTCACGCGCAGATCGGCGGGGTACTGCGGGTGGAGTGTGAAGGTGTGCCGGACCATCCACCCGTCACCGGTGGTGTCGGGCTGCCCGTCACCCTCGCGCACGGGCTGGTACAGCGCCCAGCCCTCGGCACCCGGCGTGACCTCCTGGCGCCGCAGCCGGTACGCCCAGGTGCCGTCCGACACCTCCGTGTCGTCGGCCAGCTCGATGGGCTCAAGCGGGCTCGACCCGAACCCGACGTCGCTCAGCAGGCGCCTGCCCCCGAGCTCCACCACGACCATGGCGTGCGACTCGGGCCTGATCTTGACCGTCTCGCCCATCTGCACCCGGCCCTGTACGACGAAGAACCGGAACCCGAGCCGCTCCAGGGCCGCCGCGTACAGGGTGATATGCTCGTAACAGGTGCCGCCGCGCGGGCTGCCGACCAGCTTGGCCTGCACCGATTCAAGATCGAGCGGCCGCTTCTTGCGCAGCACCGCCTCCAGGTTCTCCCAGCGCACCGAGAGCACGTGCGCCCGGTGCAGCGCGCGCAGCGTCTCCTCCGTGGGAGAGCGGTCCCCCTCGTACCCGAGCCGGGCGAGGTAGGCGTCGAGGTCGAGTGCGTCGCCGTGCCACATGCGGAATGCCCCCTGGGTCATCTGGATCATCGCGTCACCTGCCGAAATGCGTACGACATCGCCAGCGATCTCCCCCGCGACGCTATTCCGCGAGGGGCCTCGGCCCTTGGTCCTCGGTCCCCGGTCCTCGGTCTCCCGACGGGGTCCCGAACGCCCCTGTGGCCCCGCACCCTTGCGCGTCGGTTGATAATGGTCGACGTTCCGGACAACTCCCAGCGGAGAAGAGTCACCGTTTTGAGCTCCCACCCGCCGATACCCACGCGTGTCGTGCTGCTCACCGGCCCCTCCGGCTCGGGCAAGTCCTCCTTCGCCGCCCGCTCCGGGCTGCCCGTCCTGTGCCTGGACGACTTCTACAAGGAGGGCGACGACCCCACGCTGCCGCAGGTCCCCGGCAGTTCGGACATCGACTGGGACTCCCCGCTCTCCTGGGACGCGGACGTCGCGGTCGCCGCCATCGAGGAGCTGTGCCGCACGGGACGTACGCGCGTACCCGTGTACGACATCGCCACCAGCTCCCGGGTCGGCCAGGAGTCCCTCGACATCGAGCGCACGCCGCTGTTCGTCGCCGAGGGGATCTTCGCGGCGGACATCGTGACGCGGTGCAGGGAGATCGATGTGCTCGCCGACGCGATCTGTCTGCGCGGCCGCCCCTCCACCACCTTCCGCAGGCGCCTGCTGCGGGATCTGCGGGAGGGCAGGAAGTCCGTGCCGTTCCTGCTGCGGCGCGGCTGGCGCCTGATGCGCGCCGAACGCGCCATCGTGGCCCGCCAGAGCGCGCTCGGCGCGCACCCCTGCGGCAAGGACGAGGCCCTCGGCCGGGTCGCCGCCGCGGCGGCGGGACGCTGCGTCAAGGCCCGCGCCGACGCCGCCTGAGACACGACGGCGCCCGCCGGGTCAGGACCCGACGGGCGTGCGCCGTACGACAGAACGCGGGAAAGCGGCGAGGACCGGAAAGACCCCCCGGCCTTCCGGTCCCGCCCCTTGTTTCCCCCGTGCGTTTCCCCCGTGCTCCCGCCGCGCCCCCCGGTGCGGCGGCCCCCGTACTCTCCCCCGTTTTCCCCTACCCCTCGGACCCTCGCGCGGCTGACGCCGCGGGCCCCGATCCTCAGGCGACCAACTCGCCGAAGGACTCCTCCTGGTCACGGCCGAAGCTGAGGACGTCGTCCTCGCGCAGCCGGCGCAGGGAGCGCCAGATGCTGGACTTCACCGTGCCCACGCTGATGTCGAGGATGTCCGCGATCTCCGGGTCGGTGCGGCCCTCGTAGTACCGGAGGACCAGCATCGTGCGCTGGAGTTCGGGCAGCCGGGCCAGGGCCTGCCACAGCACGGCGCGCAGCTCGGTGCCGCGCATCGCGTCCGTGTCGCCCACCGTCTCCGGCAGTTCCTCGGTCGGGTATTCGTTCAGCTTGCGGCGGCGCCACGCGCTGATGTGCAGATTCGTCATGGTGCGGCGGAGGTAACCGCCGACCGCGGCCTTGTCACTGATCCTGTCCCAGGCCCGGTACGTCGAGAAGAGGGCGCTCTGGAGCAGGTCCTCCGCCTCGAAGCGGTCACCGGTCAAGTGATAGGCGGTGGCGTACAGGGAGGCCCGGCGCTCCTGGACGTAGGCGGTGAACTCCGCCTCCGACAGGGACGTCCGTTCCCCCGTGTCCCCCCTGTACGCGGCTCCCCCGTCGGTTCCCGCAGGAACGACGTGTCCCCCGTGTCCCCCCTGGCAGGCGTCAACCACCGTCATGTACGTGGTGTGCTGACGCCCGGTGCCGCGAGCGCACCCCCGCCCGCTCACGGCACCGGACTTCTCAGAGCCCCGCCCGACGTCGTGGAGACGCGTGACAACTGCGCTTGAGCTGGTGCTGTGCAGCGTATTCATCTCGCGCCCCCCGTCGGTGGAGTCCGGCTTGATCCGTCGTGCTTCGGTGCTTCTTGCTTGTGACCAGAACTCTGCCCGAGCCACTTCATGACGGTGTCCGCCGACTGTCACAGGCCTGTCACAGCGGTTCCCGACCCCGTTCCTGGCGTGAGGGTCAGGTGTGGGAGCGCTCCAGCAGTCGAACTGGGGCCGTGGCATGGGACAGAATGACGTCCGTGCCTTCCCTGTTGCTGATCGAGGACGACGACGCCATCCGGACGGCCCTGGAGCTTTCGCTGACGCGCCAGGGGCATCGGGTGGCCACTGCTGCCACCGGCGAGGACGGTCTGAAGCTGCTCAGTGAGCAGCGTCCTGACCTGATCGTGCTGGATGTGATGCTGCCGGGCATCGACGGGTTCGAGGTGTGCCGTCGCATCCGGCGCACCGACCAGTTGCCGATCATCCTGCTGACCGCGCGCAATGACGACATCGACGTGGTGGTCGGGCTGGAGTCCGGCGCCGACGACTACGTGGTCAAACCCGTGCAGGGACGGGTGCTTGACGCCCGGATCCGTGCCGTGCTGCGGCGCGGCGAGCGCGAGGCCAACGACGCGGCGACGTTCGGTTCGCTCGTCATCGACCGCGCCGCGATGACCGTGACGAAGAACGGCGAGGACCTCCAGCTCACGCCGACCGAGCTGCGGCTGCTCCTGGAACTGAGCCGCAGGCCGGGACAGGCCCTGTCCCGGCAGCAGTTGCTGCGCCTGGTGTGGGAGCACGACTACCTCGGTGACTCGCGGCTCGTCGACGCCTGTGTGCAGCGGCTGCGCGCGAAGGTGGAGGACGTGCCGTCCTCGCCGACCCTGATCCGTACGGTGCGCGGCGTCGGTTATCGGCTGGACACACCTCAGTGACCAAACCGCACGACAAGCTCCGCGGCTGGGCCGCGGCGCGCAAGGCGATACTGGCGGGGCTGCGCTTCACCAGCCTGCGGCTGCGACTGGTCGTGGTGTTCGGCCTGGTGGCGCTCACCGCCGCCGTGTCCGCGTCCGGCATCGCGTACTGGCTCAACCGCGAGGCGGTGCTCACGCGCGCGCAGGACGCGGCGCTCAAGGACTTCCGCCAGCAGATGCAGACGCGCGCGGGCGCGCTCCAGGCGCACCCCTCGCAGGAGGAACTGCAGTCCGCCGCCGGGCAGATGGCGACCAGCAGCCAGCGCTACAGCGTGCTCCTGGTCGCGGACAAGAAGGGCGGCGGGAAGATCGTCGGCTACTCCGACCTGGACGAGTTCACGCTCACCAAGGTGCCGGGGTCGCTGCAGAAGGCGGTCAACAAGGAGCAGCCGGTCACCTCGGGCAACAAGAGCACGTACCACCTGTACTGGCAGCGCACCGTCGACCACGGCACGCCCTACCTGGTGGGCGGCGCCAAGGTTAACGGCGGCGGCCCGACCGGGTACATGCTCAAGTCCCTGGAGCCGGAGGCGAAGGACCTGAGTTCGCTCGGCTGGTCGCTGGCGATCGCCACCGGGCTCGCGCTGATCGGCTCCGCGCTGCTCGCGCAGGCCGCGGCGACGACCGTGCTGAAACCCGTGCACCGGCTCGGGGTCGCGGCGCGGCGGCTCGGCGAGGGCAAGCTCGACACCCGGCTCAGGGTCTCGGGCACGGACGAACTCGCCGATCTCTCCAGGACGTTCAACCGCACCGCGGAGAGTCTGGAGAAGAAGGTCGACGACATGAGCGCCCGCGACGAGGCGTCGCGCCGCTTCGTCGCCGACATGTCGCACGAGCTGCGCACCCCGCTGACCGCGATCACCGCGGTGACCGAGGTCCTGGAGGAGGAGCTCGACGCGGAGACCGGTTCCGTGGACCCGATGATCGAACCCGCCGTACGCCTGGTGGTGAGCGAGACGCGGCGGCTGAACGACCTGGTGGAGAACCTCATGGAGGTCACCCGGTTCGACGCGGGCACCGCGCGGCTCGTCCTGGACGACGTGGACATCGCCGACCAGATCACCGCGTGCATCGACGCGCGCGCCTGGCTCGACGCGGTCGAGCTCGACGCGGAGCGCGGCATCATGGTGCGCCTCGACCCACGCCGCCTCGACGTGATCCTCGCCAACCTCATCGGCAACGCGCTCAAGCACGGCGGTTCCCCGGTGAAGGTGTCGGTGCGGCTGGACGGCGACAAGCTCGTCATCGCCGTACGGGACGGGGGTCCCGGCATCCCCGAGGACGTGCTGCCACACGTCTTCGACCGCTTCTACAAGGCGAGCGCGTCCCGGCCGCGTTCGGAGGGCAGCGGGCTCGGGCTCTCCATCGCGCTGGAGAACGCGCACATCCACGGCGGCGAGATCACGGCCGCCAACTCGCCGGAAGGCGGCGCGGTGTTCACGCTGTGGCTGCCGCGCGACAGCTCCGAGGCCGAGGACGAGGACGAGCGGGCCGAAGGGGGCCAGGCATGAACGGGCGAAGGATCCGTGGTGCGGTGACCGGCCTGGTGCTCGCCGCCGCGCTCGCGGGGTGCGGGATCCGCTCGACGGAGGTGCCCACCGACTTCGGGCCCGCGCCGTCGCGGATGCCGTGTGTGATGTCGAACTCCGCGCTGTCCCCGCAGTCGGGCGACGGCGTGCCCGTGCAGGTCTTCCTGGTGTGCGCGTCGCAGCTGGTGACGGTGGACCGCAGCGTGCAGATCCGTACGGACAAGGGGACCGCCGACCGGGTGCGCATCGCGCAGACCCTCCTGGACGAGCTGGCCACCCCGCCCGCGGACCAGGAGAAGCAGGCGGGCTTCGTCACGGACGTGCGGGCGGGCACCACCGTGGCGGGTCCGGGCGATGACGACCCCGAGGGCACCCTCCGCTTCAGTACTCCGCCGGCGGATCTGTCGGCGTTCGCGCTGGCCCAGATCGTGTGCACGCTCGCGGACAGCGCGGCGGCCGACGACCACTCGGTGATCATGGGCGGGCCCGTGGGGACGCCGCTGCTGCGCTACGAGTGCACGCAGGAGGTCCGCTCCCGGCCCGGCACCGTGGCGCCGCCCACACAGAGCGTGGACTCCTGACGCGGAACCGATCCTGCCGTTCCGGGCGTCTTGGGGGGCGTGCGTCAAGGCTCGGGCGGCCGCATTGCCGCCATCCGCTTCCGTGCGGCGGGGGGATTCCTCCTCGCCGTACACCTTCTGCTCGTCGGGTGGATCACGTTGCGTCCGCTGGACGTGCCCTGGGTGAGCGCCGCGAACCTGCAGCCGCTCGCCGGGATCAAGGCGGACCTCGCCCTCGGCGGCGTCCAGGCGGCCCGCCGGATCGGCGAGGCCCTGCTGCTGCTCGCCCCGCTCGGCATACTCCTGCCGCTGGCCGGCGGGCGGCTCGTGGTGTCACCGTGGGGTTCCCTGGTGCGAACGGTCGCCGCGGGAGCGCTGCTCTCGCTGGGCATCGAACTCCTGCAGACCGGTGTCCCCGGTCAGGTCGTCGACATCGACTCGCTGCTCCTGAACACCTTCGGGGTGGCTCTCGCGCATGTCGCCGTGGTGCCCGCGGTCAGGGCCAGGCTCCGTCGCCATGAGGACCCGGAGCGGTTCGCGGCCCTCCCCCGGGAGGAGCTGTCTCAGGGTCCGACCCCGACGATTCCCAGGGTCGGCATCGCACCGTAGAGCGACGCTTTGCCGTCTTCGCGACCGTACCTTTGAAACATCGAGGCAGACGACGAAGCCTCACACCCACGGTTCACGAAGGAGCCCGACATGACCGCCCTTGCCCGCCCCACCCACGGCCGGATGATCGGCGGAGTGTGCGCAGCCCTTGCCAAGCGCTTCGGCACGTCCGCCGCGACGATGCGCGTGATCTTCGTGCTCTCCTGCCTGCTGCCGGGCCCGCAGTTCCTGCTCTACATCGCGCTGTGGGTCCTGCTGCCCTCCGAGGACAAGGCCGCCCGCCAGGCCTGGTGAGACACCGGCCGGACGCGTACCGGCCGGGCGGGAACGACGCGATGGGGCGCCCCTCACGAGGAGGGGCGCCCCATCGGCGTTACGTACGGGGAGGCGTCTGCCTCAGCCGAGCGGCAGGGCGCCGGTCGCACCGGCGACGGGCAGGCCGCCGAGCAGGCCGGAGACGGGGTCGCCGGGGCCGGGCTTCTCGACGCCGGCGAGGCCGCCGGAGAGCGCGTTCTGTCCGGCGGTCAGGGACTCGGGGGCGCCGGCGGGGAGGGTCTTCGCGGCCTGGTCCAGGGGCAGCACGGAGGAGACCGTGCCCAGCGCGCCGGTGGCGTCGGGGAGGGCGGGGGCGGCGGTGGCGGCACCCGCGCCTGCGGCGGCGAAAGCGGCACCGAGAGCGGCGACACCGAGGGTCTTGACGGCTGACTGCTTCATCTTCAATGCGTCCTTGTGTCTTTGGTGAACGGGGCTTCGAGCGGTCCAACGACCGTCTTCAGCCGCGATCACGGCCCCAGGACGACGGAAAGCGGCCGGGGGATTATGACTCCCGGCCGCTGACGTGCCACGCAAATACGTGCGAATTCCGGCTACTTCTCGACAGAAGCGCTGGTCGAGACGGTCTGACGGAACAGCCATTCGGACTTCAGCTCGGCATAGCCGGGCTTGATCACGTCGTTGATCATGGCGAGTCGTTCGTCGAAAGGAATGAATGCTGATTTCATCGCATTGACAGTGAACCACTGCATGTCGTCGAGCGTGTAGCCGAATGTGCCGACCAGGTGCTCGAATTCGCGGCTCATGCTGGTGCCGGACATCAGGCGGTTGTCGGTGTTCACCGTCGCGCGGAAATGCAGCTTGCGCAGCAGACCGATCGGGTGCTCGGCGTACGAAGTGGCCGCGCCCGTCTGGAGGTTGGAGGTCGGGCAGAGCTCCAGCGGAACGCGCTTGTCGCGCACGTACGAGGCGAGACGGCCGAGTTGGACCGAGCCGTCCGCCGCGATCTCGATGTCGTCGATGATGCGCACGCCGTGGCCGAGGCGGTCGGCGCCGCACCACTGGAGGGCCTGCCAGATCGACGGCAGGCCGAAGGCCTCGCCCGCGTGGATGGTGAAGTGGTTGTTCTCGCGCTTGAGGAACTCGAAGGCGTCGAGGTGACGGGTGGGCGGGAACCCGGCCTCGGCGCCCGCGATGTCGAAGCCGACGACGCCCAGATCGCGGTAGCGGTTGGCGAGTTCGGCGATCTCCAGGGCGCGGGCCGCGTGCCGCATGGCGGTGAGCAGCGCGCCCACGCGGATGCGGTGGCCGTTGGCCTTCGCGCGGCGCTCGCCCTCGCGGAAGCCCTCGTTGACCGCCTCGACGACCTCTTCGAGGGTGAGGCCGCTCTCCAGGTGCTGCTCGGGGGCGTACCGGATCTCGGCGTAGACGACGCCGTCCTCGGCGAGGTCCTCGGCGCACTCGGCGGCCACGCGCTTGAGGGCGTCCTTCGTCTGCATCACGGCGCAGGTGTGCGCGAAGGTCTCCAGATACCGCTCCAGGGAGCCGGAGTCGGCCGCCTCGCGGAACCAGATCCCGAGCTTGTCGGGGTCGGTCTCGGGCAGTCCCTCGTACCCGTTGTCCCGGGCGAGGTCGACGATCGTGCCGGGGCGCAGGCCGCCGTCGAGGTGATCGTGCAGAAGCACCTTCGGGGCGCGGCGGATCTGTTCGGCACTGGGCGTTTCGCGGTCCGTGTGACCGGCTGCGTGAGTCTGGCTCGTCATTTCGGCACTGTAGCGCCTACGCGCGTAGAACTCACTGGTCGATACGTAACAGTGACCCTGCGGACGGGTGGCGTACACCATCGCTTCTGACACTGTTCTGTCATGGCACAGCAAGGGACGACAGGCCCTGCGGGCACGGCGAGGCTCGGGCGCGTGATCGGGACCGGACCATCGGCCGTGAGCGGGGTGGTGCTCCTGCTGCCCGGCGGCACCGAGACGTCCACCCGCAGACCGTCCCCGCTCGCCGCGGGCGGGGTGCGCGCGCTCGGGCGAAGACTCGCCCAGGACGGCCGTGCAGCGGGGCTCGCCACCCATGTCGTGCACTACGGCTGCCGGGGCTGGAACGGGGCGCAGGCGCAGCTCGCGCGGGACGCGAACTGGGCGGCGGACGAGATCGTACGGCTCTACGGCGACGTCCCCGTCTGTCTGGCCGGAGTGGACATGGGCGGCCGTGCGGCGTTGCGCGCGGGTGGCCACGATGCGGTCAACTCCGTGCTCGCGCTGGCCCCCTGGCTGCCCGAGGACGACGTGGCCGCGCCGCCCGAGCCGGTGAAGCAGCTGGTGGGGCGCCGGGTCCTCGTCGTACACGGCACGAACGACGAGCGGACCGATCCCGAGCTGTCGTTCCGGCTGGCGGAGCGGGCGAAGAAGGTGAACCGGGACGTGTGCCGGTTCGAAGTCCACTCCGACGGGCACCGGTTGCACCAACACCAGTCCGAAGTGCTGGCGCTGGCTTCGGACTTCGTGATGGGTGTGCTGTTCGGGGCGGATTTCGCGCGGCCGCTGGAGGACGCGTTGGCGGCTCCGCCGCCGTTGGGGTTGCGGATGCCGCTTGCCTCCGGCTTTGGGCAGTCCCTTCGGCGGTAGGTCTGCGACGGGGCTTGTGCCATCACCGGCTTCGCCGCGTTCGTCCTCAATCGCCGGACGGGCTGTGACCTGCGTGCGGACCGAGTTCCGCCTGCGGGCCTGATCCCAGCTGTGGCAGCAGCCTCCCCTTTCTGCTCAGCAGGAACTGCTTGAACGCCGCCACCGGAGGAGTGTCCGGGTGGCCGTCCAGCCAGGCCACGCCGATCTCGCGTACCGCCCGCTGGCCCGTCACCGTCAGTTCCACAACTCCCGGGCGGGGTACGGCCGGCGGGGGCAGCAGGGCCACGCCGAGGCCCGCAGCCACCAGCCCGCGCAGTGTCTCCGCCTCCTCGCCCTCGAAGGCGATCCGGGGTTTGAAGCCCGCCTCCTGGCAGAGGTCGTCGGTGATCCTGCGCAGGCCGTAGCCGGGCTCCAGGGTCACGAACGCCTCGTCGGCGGCCTCGGCCAGGCGGACCCGCTTGCGGGCGGCGAGGCGGTGGTCGTCGGGGACCACCAGGCGCAGGCGCTGCTCGTCGAGGCGGCGGGCGACCAGGTCGGGGGCGTCGGGCACCGGCGAGGTCAGACAGAGGTCGAGCTCGCCCGCGCGCAGCCGCTCGATCATCGCCTCGCCGTAGTTCTGGACGAGGCTGAAGCGGACGCGCGGATGGCCGGCGCGGAAGGCGCGGATCAGTCCGGGGACCGTCTCCGAGCCCATGGTGTGCAGGAAGCCGAAGGCGACCTTGCCGGACGCCGGGTCGGCGTCCGCCCTGACCGACTCGGCGGCCCGCTCCACCTCGCCGAGCGCCCGCTCGACCGAGGCGAGGAAGGTGCGGCCCGAGGGGGTCAGCGAGACCGTGCGGCCGCGGCGCGCGAACAGGTCGACGCCGAGGTCCTTCTCCAGGCGTACGAGGGCGCGGGAGAGCGTCGACTGGGGGATCTGCATCTCCTGCGCGGCGCGCGTCACGTGCTCGGTGCGGGCGACCCCCGCGAAGTACGCGAGGCGCGGCGCGAGGAGCGTCACGATGTCCTGCGCGTCACTGTTCCGTGACAGGTGCGGCCCTGAACTGTGCTGATGCTGCATGGGAACGATTATGGCGATTCCATGCATTGGACGCATCAAAAAGGCGGCCGTACGTTCTGCGGTATGCCTCCTGCCAGTCGCGGGGCGTCCGCCACCACCCACGCGGCCGCCCTCACTCCGTCGTCCCCCGCCGCCGACACGCGCCTGACCCCCGGCGGGCCCGGCTACCGCCGCATGAGCTTCGCGCTCTTCCTGGCGGGCGTCGCCACCTTCGCGCTCCTCTACTCCACGCAGGCCCTCCTGCCCCTGGTCTCCGCCGACTTCGGCGTGAGCGCGAGCACGGCGAGCTGGACGGTGTCGGCGGCGACCGGCGCACTGGCCCTCTTCGTGCTGCCGCTGAGCGCGCTCAGCGAGCGGTTCGGGCGGCGCGCCATGATGACGGCGTCGCTGACCGTCGCGGTCACGGTGGGGCTGCTGGTGCCCTTCGCCCCCTCGGTGGAGGTGCTCGTCGCACTGCGCGCCGTGCAGGGCGCGGCGCTCGCGGGGCTGCCCGCGTCCGCGATGGCGTTCCTCGCCGAGGAAGTACGGCCCAAGGCGCTGGTCGCCGCGATCGGCATGTTCGTGGCGGGCAACTCCATCGGCGGGATGAGCGGGCGCGTCATCACCGGGTGGGTCGCGCAGGCCTGGGGCTGGCGCACGGCGGTCGGCGTGGTGGGCGTCATCGCGGTGCTCTGCGCCCTCGCCTTCCGCGCGCTGCTGCCCGCGCCCCGGCACTTCACGCCGGGCACGCTGAGCCCCAAGCCCCTCGCGCGCACGGTGCGTACGCATCTGTCGGACCCGCTCCTGTGCAGGCTGTACGCGATCGGGGCGCTCTTCATGACCGTCTTCGGCGCGGTCTACACGGTGATCGGCTACCGCCTCACCGAGGCGCCCTTCTCGCTCCCGCAGGGCGTCATCGGCTCGATCTTCCTCGTCTACCTGGTCGGCACGGTCTCCTCCGCTGCGGCGGGCAAGCTGGTGGCCAGGCTCGGGCGGCGCGGCGCGCTGTACCTCGCGGTGAGCACGACGGCGGGCGGCCTGCTGCTCTCGCTGTCCTCCGCGCTGGTCATGGTCCTGCTCGGGCTGGTACTGATCACGGCGGGCTTCTTCGCCGGCCACGCGGTCGCGTCCTCGTCGGTGAGCCGCACGGCCACGACCGGGCGCGCGCAGGCCTCCGCGCTCTACCAGTCCGCGTACTACCTGGGCTCCAGCGCGGGCGGCACGCTCGGCGCCGTCGCCTTCCACGCGGGCGGCTGGGCCGGGACGGTGGGCCTCGGGATTCTCGCGGTGCTCGGCGTCGTATCGGTGACGGTGTGGGGCTCGCACGCCGCGCGGGTCGAGCGGCGGCACGGGGGCATGGCCGCCGCGCACTGATTTCGACCTGCTGTTTTTCCCACTCAGGGGGCCGTTGTCAGTGGGCTGCGGTAGCTTCCGAAGTGCTGGGCCTTTCACGGAAGCCGCAGGGGTGGGTTGGGATGAGCGACGCCGCAGGGACGACGACCGAACTGGACGTCACACTCGAGAAGCACCGGGTCGAACTGACCGGGTACTGCTATCGCATGCTGGGCTCGGCCTTCGAGGCCGAGGACGCCGTGCAGGACACGATGGTGCGCGCCTGGCGCAGCTTCGAGAAGTTCGAGGGCCGCTCCAGCGTGCGCTCGTGGCTCTACCGCATCGCGACGAACGTCTGCCTGGACATGCTGAACGCGGGCAACCGCCGGGCCCGTCCCATGGACCTGACCGCCGCCGCGCCGCTGGCCCAGGCGGCCCTCACGCCCCGGCCGGACAACACGTGGCTTGAGCCGATCCCGGACGCCCGCGTGCTGCCCACCCCGCACGACCCGGCCGAGGCCGCCGTCGCCAAGGAGTCGGTGCGGCTCGCCTTCGTCGCCGCCCTGCAGAACCTGCCGCCCAAGCAGCGTGCGGTGCTGATCCTGCGCGAGGTCCTGGCGTGGAAGGCCAGTGAGGTCGCCGAGCTGATCGACACCTCGGTCGCCTCGGTGAACAGCGCGTTGCAGCGGGCCCGCGCCACGCTCGCCGAGCGGCCGGAGGACGACACGGCCGTCTCCGACCCGCTGGACGAGGAGCAGCGGAAGCTCCTCGACCGCTACGTCGCCGCCTTCGAGGGGTACGACATGGCGGCGCTCACCGCGCTGCTCGCCGAGGACGCCATCATGACGATGCCGCCGTTCGACCTCTGGCTGCGCGGCACCGAGGACATCACGGGCTTCATGACCACGATCGGCGCCTCCTGCGCCAACAGCCGCCTGGTCCCGGTGAACGTGAACGGCACCCCGGGCTTCGCCCACTACAAGCCCGACCCGGACAACGGAGGCTTCTCGCCCTGGGCGATCCAGGTCATCGAGATCTCAGAGGGCCGTATCGCCGGCTTCCACTGCTTCCTGGACACCCCGCGGTGGTTCCCGCTGTTCGGGATGCCCCTCCATCTCGACGACTAGCCCGAGCAGTTCGACGAGTCCGACGAGCCCGAGCAGGGCGAGCAGGGCGGGGGCGGGGTTCCTGAGCCGGATCCGGCCCCCTGCCCTGCGGGCCGCGAGCTGCAGCCGGGCGATGGCGTCGACGGTCGACAGGTCGGCGGTGGTGACGGCGGCGACGTCGCAGATGACGTCGCCGGGGCCGTGCCGGGCGGCCGCGACCTGTTCGCACAGCGGCGGGACGTCGCCCGGACGCAGGGGCCCCGCGATACGGATGAGGTTCTCTTCGGAATCAGCCACGCAGGGTTGACCGCGGGGAGCCCCGGAACTCATCGGTACACCGTCCGCGGACCTGCGGTCGGCATCCACGCAACCCCGCGTGCGGCCCGCACCCCACGGGGCTCCGCCCCGGACCCCGCTCCTCAAACGCCGGAGGGGCTGAAATTTTCCCCCCCGGGGGGCGCGGGTCGTTCTTTAGGGGCGCGGGGAACTGCGCGGCCAGCCACGACGCGCCCGCACCCGAATCCCCCAGCCCCCGCGGGCCCCTGGGGCTCCGCCCCAGACCCCGCTCCTCAAACGCCGGAGGGGCTGAAATTTTCCCCCCCGGGGCGCGAGGAGCGGGGCGGCGGCGGCTTTAGGGGCGCGGGGAACTGCGCAGTCTTTAGGAGCGCGAGGAACGGCGCGATCCTTTAGGAGGCGCGGAGAACGACGCAGTCGTGCACGGGGCGCCGGGAACGACGCAGTCGTTCAGGGGACGCCGGGAACCACGCGACCCTTTGGGGGGGGCGCCGAGAACGACGCAGTCGTTCAGGGGCGCGAGGAACTGCGCGGCCAGCCACCACGCGCCCGCACACGAGAACTCAACCGATCCGACCCAGCACAATCGCCCCCGGCGAGAAACCCGTTCCGGCGGGAGCGATGTCGAACGCCCCCTCCACCGACTGGAGCGCGTACGCGAAGCGGTCGGGCGTGTCCGTGTGGAGGGTCAGGAGGGGCTGGCCCGACACGACCGTCGCTCCCGGCTTCACGTGGAGTTCCACGCCCGCGCCCGCCTGCACCACGTCCTCCTTGCGCGCACGCCCCGCGCCCAGGCGCCACGCGGCGACGCCGATGTCGTACGCGTCGAGGCGGGTGAGGACCCCGGACGAGGGGGCCGTCACCACGTGCCGCTCGCGTGCCACCGGCAGCTCCGCGTCGGGGTCGCCGCCCTGCGCCGCGATCATGCGACGCCAGACGTCCATCGCGGAGCCGTCCGCGAGGGCCTTCGCCGGGTCGGCGTCCTTGAGGCCCGCCGCGTCCAGCATCTCGCGGGCAAGGGCGAGGGTGAGTTCGACGACGTCCGCCGGGCCGCCGCCCGCGAGGACCTCCACCGACTCTCGGACTTCGAGGGCGTTGCCCGCGGTCAGGCCGAGCGGGGTCGACATGTCCGTGAGCAGGGCGACCGTGCGTACGCCGCTGTCCGTGCCCAACTCGACCATGGTGGACGCCAGTTCACGGGCGTCGTCGAGGTTCTTCATGAAGGCGCCGGTGCCGACCTTCACGTCGAGGACCAGGGAGCCCGTGCCCTCGGCGATCTTCTTGGACATGATGGAGGAGGCGATCAGGGGGATCGCCTCCACCGTGCCGGTCACGTCGCGCAGCGCGTAGAGCTTCTTGTCGGCGGGGGCCAGGCCGTCGCCCGCCGCGCAGATCACCGAGCCGACGCCTTCGAGCACGTTCAGCATCTCCTCGTTGGAGAGCAGCGCGCGCCAGCCGGGGATGGCCTCCAGCTTGTCGAGGGTGCCGCCGGTGTGGCCGAGGCCGCGACCGGACAGCTGCGGCACGGCCGCGCCGCACGCGGCGACCAGCGGGGCGAGCGGCAGCGTGATCTTGTCGCCGACGCCGCCCGTGGAGTGCTTGTCGGCGGTGGGGCGGGAGAGCGAGGAGAAGTCCATGCGCTCGCCGGACGCGATCATCGCGGCGGTCCAGCGGGCGATCTCCTTGCGGTTCATGCCGTTGAGGAGGATGGCCATCGCGAGGGACGACATCTGTTCGTCGGCGACCGCGCCGCGCGTGTACGCGTCGATGACCCAGTCGATCTGCTCGTCACTGAGCTCGCCCCGGTCGCGCTTGGTGCGGATGACGGAAATGACGTCCATGGCATGTCCTTCCAGCAGTACAACGGCGTGCGTACATACCTGCATACATAGGTACCGTCGTGACTCTACGCGCATAGAGTCGTGTCGCACAGAGGCCCCCGCCAACAGGCGGGGGCCGGCGTTCAGTTGAGGTGCTCGGGGCCGAACGCATCCGGCAGCAGATCGCCGAGCGTGCGCACCCCCGACGACGTCTCCAGGAGGAGCCCCGCGCCCCCGAACTCGTACAGGAGCTGACGGCAGCGGCCGCACGGCATCAGGATCTCGCCCTTGCCGTCCACGCAGGTGAAGTGCGTCAGACGGCCGCCGCCGGTCAGCTGGAGCTGGGAGATCAGGCCGCACTCGGCGCACAGGCCGAGCCCGTACGAGGCGTTCTCGACGTTGCAGCCGGAGACCGTGCGGCCGTCGTCTGCCAGGGCCGCCGCGCCGACCGGGAAGCCCGAGTAGGGCGCGTACGCGCGGGACATGGCCTCGCGCGCGGCCTCTCGCAGGGCGTCCCAGTCGGCGTCGACAGCGGTGGTCGTCACTTGCCTTGTCCCCTTCGGTAGGGCATTCCGTCGGCCTTCGGCATCCGCAGGCGCTGGGCGGAGAGCGAGAGGACCAGCAGGGTCACGACGTACGGGGTGGCCGTGACGACCTGGTTGGGGACCTCGTCGGTCAAGCCGTACCACAGGAACATCAGCGCGGAGATGGCCGCGGTGATCACCGCGGGCACGTAGCGCTTGCGCCATGCGAGGTAGATCGCGCCGATGACCAGCAGGATCGCGATGAGCAGCAGCAGCGCGTGCACGTTCGTGCCGCCACCCCGGAGCTTCAGGCTGTCGGTGTAACCGAACAGGCCCGCGCCGAGGGCGAGTCCGCCCGGCATCCAGTTGCCGAAGATCATCGCGGCGAGGCCGATGTAGCCGCGGCCGCCGGTCTGGCCCTCCAGGTAGATGTTGGAGGCGACCAGGGAGAGGAAGGCACCGCCGAGTCCGGCGAGGCCGCCGGAGATGACCACGGCCAGGTACTTGTACTTGTAGACGTTCACGCCGAGCGACTCGGCCGCGATCGGGTTCTCGCCGCAGGAGCGCAGGCGCAGGCCGAACGAGGTGCGCCACAGGACCCACCAGCTCAGCGGGACCATCGCGACGGCCACCAGGGTGAGCGGCGACAGGTTGGTGATCAGTCCGCCGAGCAGCCCCGCGAGGTCGGAGACCAGGAACCAGTGCTTGCCGTTGAGATCGGCGAGCCAGTCGGAGAGCCCCGGCACGGAGAAGCTGCCGAGCGAGTCGACGGGCGGCGACTGCTTGGAGGTGCCGCCCTCCTCGCCCTCGAAGGCGAAGGTGGCGAGGTAGCGGGTGGCGCCGAGGGCCAGGATGTTGAGGGCCACACCGGAGACGATGTGGTTGACGTTGAAGGTGACCGTCACGATCGCGTGCAGCAGACCGCCGAGCGCGCCGCCGATGATCCCGAACAGGACGCCCGCCCAGGGGCCCCACTGGAAGCCCGCCCAGGCACCGAACCAGGTGCCGAGGATGAGCATGCCCTCAAGTCCGATGTTGACCACGCCGGCCCGCTCGGCCCACAGGCCGCCGAGGCCCGCGAGGCCGATCGGCACGGCGAGCTGGAGGGCCGTCGACATCTGTCCGGTGGACGTGATGCCGTCGGCGCCGGTGATGATGCGGACCACCGAGGTCAGCACCAGGACGCCCGCGATGACCAGCATCAGGACGGGCAGCGAGATGCGGCGGCGGCCCGGCGCGGACTGCTTGGCCGGGGGCTTGGCCACGGATGCCGTACTCATCGGGCAGCCACCTCCTTCACGGTGTCGTTGTTGCCGTTCGCCCGTGCGGCGGCGGCCAGTTCCTCACCCACGCGCTGCTGCTGGCGGCGCAGGCCCCAGCGGCGTACGGCCTCGTAGGAGACGACGACCGCGATCACGATGAGGCCCTGCATGATCACCGCGATCTCCTTGTCGTACGCGACCGGGGTGGCGTAGTCGAGGGCGGGCGACGCCTTGTCGAGGAAGGCGATGAGCAGGGCGGCGAAGGCGATGCCGACCGGGTTGTTCCGGCCCAGCAGGGCGATGGTGATGCCGGTGAAGCCGAGGCCCGTGGGGAAGCTGAGGCTGTAGGTGTGGACGTCGCCGAGCAGGATCGGCATGCCCGCGAGGCCCGCGACCGCGCCGGAGATCAGCATCGCGCTGAGCACCATGCGCTTGGCGTTGACGCCGGAGGCCGCGGCGGCCGACGGGGAGGCGCCGGTGGCGCGCAGGTCGAAGCCGAAGCGGGTGCGGTTGAGGATCAGCCAGTACAGGACGCCCGCGAGGATCGCGACGAACACGAAGCCGTAGATCTCGCCGGAGGCGCCCATGCCGATGCCGGGGAACCAGCCGGACTTCTCCATGACGCCCGTGGTCTGGTTGTTGCCGACCGGGACGCCGAAGTTCTCGGTGAGGGTGAGGTAGCCGATGACGCTCGTCGCGATGGCGTTGAGCATGATCGTCGCGACCACCTCGCTGACGCCGCGGGTGGTCTTCAGGATGCCCGCGATGCCGGCCCAGAAGGCGCCGGTGAGCATGGCGACCAGGATCAGGAGCGGGATCTGCAGCGGGGCGGGCAGCGCCACGTGCGCGCCGACGACCGCGGTGGCCATCGCGGCGAGCCGGTACTGGCCGTCCACGCCGATGTTGAACAGGTTCATCCGGAAGCCCACGGCCACCGCGAGGGCGGCCAGGTAGTACATCCCGGCCTGGTTGATGATCAGGACCTGGATGTCGGAGAAGGTTGCCTGCTCGAACATCAGGCTGTACGGCTCGATCGGGCTCTTGCCCGAGGCGAGCAGCACGACCGAGGTCAGCGCCACGGCCGCGATCAGCGCGATGACCGGTCCTGCCACCGCGAGGAGCACGCGCTCCTTGTCGAACTTCTTCATCGGGCCTCGTCCTCCGAAGTGCCTGCGGAGCCCTCTTCGGGGTCTTCTTCTACGTGTTCGAGGTGGCCTGAGGCCGCGCCCGTCATCGCCGAACCCAGCTCCTCCGGCGTGATGGTGGCCGGGTCGGCGTCGGCCACGAACCGGCCGCGGTAGATCACGCGGAGGGTGTCGGAGAGGCCGATCAGCTCGTCCAGGTCGGCGGAGATCAGCAGGACGGCGAGGCCCTCGCGGCGCGCCTCGCGGATCTGGTCCCAGATCTGCGCCTGCGCGCCGACGTCCACACCGCGCGTGGGGTGGGCGGCGATCAGGAAGCGCGGCTTGTGGCTCATCTCGCGGCCGACGATCAGCTTCTGCTGGTTGCCGCCGGACAGCGAGGCCGCGGTGACGTCGATGCCGGGCGTACGGACGTCGTACTCCTCGACGATGCGGCGGGTGTCGTCCTGGGCGCCCTTGGGGTCGAGCCAGAAGCCCGGCTTGCCGCGCGTGTTGGGCTTCTCGGTGACGTGGCCGAGGATGCGGTTCTCCCACAGCGGCGACTCCAGGAGGAGGCCGTGGCGGTGGCGGTCCTCGGGGATGTAGCCGATGCCGGTCTCGCGGCGCTTGCGGGTGGGCTTGCCGGTGATGTCCTCGCCCAGGAAGCGGATGGTGCCGATGTCGGCGTGCTTGAGGCCGATGAGCGCGTCGATGAGCTCGGTCTGGCCGTTGCCCTCGACACCGGCGATGCCCATCACCTCACCCGCGTGGATGGTGAACGACACGTCGTCGAGGACGCGCCGCGCGTCGCCGCGCTGGACCTCGTCCATGAGCAGGCTCGCCGACGACTGGCCGGTCGAGACCGTGCCCTTGTCGTACACGGTGAGGTCGGCGACCTCGATCACGGGACGGTCCGTGACCGTCGACTCCGCCGTCTCCGGCGTCGGCAGCTCGCTGCCGACCATCAGCTCGGCGAGCTGGCGGGGCGTCGTCTCGGACGGGATCGCCGTGCCGACCGTCGTACCGCGCCGGATGACCGTGATGTCGTCGGCCACCGAGAGGACTTCACCGAGCTTGTGCGAGATGAAGATGACGGACAGGCCCTCGGACTTGAGCTCGCGCAGGTTGTCGAAGAGCGCGTCGACCTCCTGCGGCACGAGCACGGCCGTCGGCTCGTCGAGGATCAGCGTGGTGGCGCCGCGGTAGAGGACCTTGAGGATCTCCACGCGCTGACGGTCGGCGACGCCGAGGTCCTCGACGTACGCGTCGGGGCGCACCCCGAGGCCGTACCGCTCGGATATCTCGACGATCGCGCGGCGGGCCGCGCCGCCGATGCCGTGCAGCTTCTCGCTGCCCAGGACGATGTTCTCCAGGACGGTGAGCTGGTCCGCGAGCATGAAGTGCTGGTGGACCATGCCGATGCCGCGGACGATCGCGTCGGCGGGGCTGGCGAAGGAGACCTGCTCGCCGTCGACGGTGATGGTGCCCTCGTCCGGCTTCTGCATGCCGTAGAGGATCTTCATCAGGGTCGACTTGCCCGCGCCGTTCTCGCCGACGAGGGCGTGCACGGTGCCCTTGCGGACGGTCAGGTGGATGTCGTGGTTGGCCACGACGCCCGGGAAGCGCTTGGTGATGCCGCTGAGTTCAACGGCGGTGCCACTGGCGGGGGTTGATGCCCTTCCGGTGGGCGGAGGGCTGGTGGACGCGTCGATGGCGCACTCTCCTCGGAGGCCGAAAGGCCTTGAAGGGCCTGAGGGAAAGGGGCCGCCTACGCGCGCAGTGCCCCTGCTTCTAGGGAACTTCCCTGGTGTGGGGGGAAGTTGGGGTGTGCTCCGCGCGAAAGGGGCGCGGGTGAACCATCGTCCCCCACACCCCGTCGCACGAGAATCACGCTGCTGTTACGGCCGTCGGTACGGCCGGACCGGCCGCCGCGAGGGCGGTCGGTGCGGCCGTCACACCGTTACGCGGTCACGCCGTTACGGCTTGGCCTTGACCTTGATCTTGCCGCTCTTGATGCCCTCTTCGGCCTTCTTCACGGCGGCCTGGACATCGGTCATCTTCTTGAACGCGGGGTTCGAGTCGGTCAGCGCGACACCGCCGGAGGCGAGGTCCGCGCGGACGACGCCGCCCTTGGCGTTGCCGTCCTCGACTGCCTTCGCCAGGTTGTAGACCGAGCCCGCGACGTCCTTGGTCGCCGAGGTCAGGATGTACTTCTTGTACTTGGCGAGCGCGTCCTGCTTGTACTGGTCGGAGTCGACGCCGATCGCCCAGACCTTCTTGGCGGCGGCGGCCTCGATGACGCCCTGACCGGAGAGGCCCGCGGCGTGGTAGACCACGTCGGCGCCCTTCTCGATGTGGCCCTGGGTGGCGGTCTTGCCCTTGTCGGGGCTGGTGAACCCGCCGTCCTCCGCCTTCTCGGTCAGGTACTGCTTGACGACCTTGACCTTGGGGTTCGTGTCCTTGACGCCCTGGACGAAGCCCGCCTCGAACTTGTGGATGAGCGGCACGTCCACGCCACCCACGAAGCCGACGGTGTTGGACTTGGTGACCTTGGCGGCGGTGACGCCCGCGAGGTAGGACGCCTCCTGCTCGCTGAAGACCAGGTCGGAGACGTTCTTGGCCTTGACGGTCTCGTCGTCGACGATGCCGAAGGAGACCTTCGGGAACTTCGCGGAGACTTCCTTGATCGCCGGGGCGTAGGCGTAGCCGACACCGATGACCGGGTTGTAGCCCTGCTTCGCGAGCTGCGTCAGGCGCTGCGCCTTGTCGGCGTCCGACTCGCCGTCGACCGGCTCGACGGCCTTCTCGCCGGTCTTGAACTCGGCGGCGGCCTTCTTCATGCCCTCGGTCGCGGCGTCGTTGAACGACTGGTCGCCGGCGCCGCCGACGTCGTAGGCGATGGCGACGCCCTTGTTCTTGTCGTCCTTGCTGGCGGCGGCGTCGCTTGACGTGCCACCGCAGGCAGAGACGGAGACGGCGAGGGCTGCGGTCGCGGCGCCCGCGACAGCTATTCGAGACACCCGGCGCATAGAGACGAACTCCTTAGTACAAGCAAGCACAAGCACGTACGAGCGCCTCACCTGGCGCTGATTTCGCCGCAGCGTAACGCGCGTAGACCTGACATAAGAACCCTTCTGTCCGGTCCGTTATCGAGCTGTGGCCACCAGATGTCCGGCGCCCGAACGCCGGGTGGGCGCCCCCTTCGTGGGGACGCCCAGACGCCGCAGTACGTACTACGTAAAACGTCTCTCGGTCCGCGCGCTATGGCGCGATCTTGACCTTGACCTTTCCGCTGATGATGTCCTTCTTGGCCTTCTCCACCGCGGCGACGACGTCCTTCATCGCGGTGTACTTCGGATTCGAGTCGGAGAATCCGACGCGGCCCGACTTCAGGTCGTAGCGCTGCTCGCCCTGCATCGGCTTGCCCTGGACGACGGACTTCGTCAGGTCGTAGACCGCGCCGCCGACGTCCTTGAACGCCGAGCCGAGGATGTAGTCCTTGTACTTGGCGAGCGCCTTCTGCTTGTACTGGTCGGAGTCGACGCCGATCGCCCACACCTTCTGCGAGCCCGCCTCCTGGATGACGCCCTGCCCGGAGAGCCCGGCGGCGTGGTAGATCACGTCGGCGCCGGCCTCGATCTGCCCGCTGGCGGCGTTCTGGCCCTTGTCGGGGCTGGAGAAGCCGCCCTCCTCGGGCTTCTCGGTCAGATAGCGCTTCTCGATCTCGATCTTCGGGTCCACGGACTTCACGCCCTGGACGAAGCCCGCCTCGAACTTGTGGATGAGCGGGATGTCCACGCCGCCCACGAAGCCGACGTGCTTGGCCTTGGTGACCTCGGCCGCGGCGACGCCCGCGAGATAGGAGCCCTGCTCCTCGTGGAAGACCAGGTCGACGACGTTGTCCGCCTTCACGGTGTTGTCGTCGATGATCCCGAAGGTGGTGTCGGGGTACTTCTTCGCCGCGGCCTGCACGGCGGGCGCGTAGACGAAGCCGACGCCGACCACCGGGTCGTAGCCCTGCCTGGCGAGCTGTTCGAGCCGCTGGACCTTGTCGGCGCTGGACTCGCCGTCGCCCGGCTCCATGTCCACACCGCCGATCTTGAACTCCTTGCGGGCCTTCGCGTAGCCCGCGTACGCGGCGTCGTTGAAGGACTGGTCGCCCTTGCCGCCGATGTCGTAGGCCAGGCCGATGCCCTTGCCGTCGTACTTCGACGAACCGGCGGAACCCTTGTCCTTGCCGTCGTCCTTCGATGCCTCGTCGCTGGTCTTGCCGCAGCCCGCGGCGGCGAGGGCGAGCACGGCGACGGCGGCCGCGACGTGAGTGGCCCGGGACGTGCGGCCCGGAGATTTACGGCCCTGAGATTTCCGAGAGAGACGACGCACAGGAAGCACCCCTTGATCCCCAACGCGCCGCGTACGACGCTGATTTCGGCGCACAGTAACGCGCGTAGAAAGGGAGGGGAACGGGGTTTCGCACTGCCGTTACCTATTCGTGCCGAGGGCCGGTTACGTCCGGGTGCACGGGTCGTGCGCAACCGGCCCTTTCCGCCCCGTCAGACCCGGGCGGCATCCAGCAGCGCGGCGGCGGTGAAGAGTTCCACGCCGACCGTGATGGCCGACTCGTCCGCGTCGAAGTCGCCCTGGTGGAGGTCGCGGACCGTGCGCTCGCCCGGCTTGCGGACGCCGAGGCGGGCCATGGCGCCCGGCACGTGCTCCAGGTACCAGGAGAAGTCCTCGCCGCCGAGGCTCTGTTCGGTGTCCTCGACGGAGAGCGGGCCGCGGCGCTCGGTCATCGACTCACGCAACAGGTCGGTGACCACCGGGTCGTTGACCACCGGGGGCACGCCGCGGATGTAGTTGATCTCGGACTTGGCGCGGTAGAGCTCGGCGACCTCCTGGATCGCGCCGTGCACCAGGTCGGGCGCCTGCCGCCAGGCCTTGAGGTCGAGGCAGCGGACCGTACCGGAGAGTTCGGCGTGCTGCGGGATCACGTTGCAGGCGTGCCCGGACTCGATGCGGCCCCAGGTCACCGAGAGGCCCGAGCGGGCGTCGATGCGCCGGGCGACCAGGGCGGGGACCTCGGTGACGACCTTGGCGGCCGCGGTCACCAGGTCGGTGGTGAGATGCGGGCGCGCGGTGTGTCCGCCCGGACCGTCGAGCGCGACCTCCAGGCGGTCGCAGGCCGAGGTGATGGGGCCGTGCCGCAGGCCGATGCGGCCCGCGTCGACGCGCGGGTCGCAGTGCACTCCGATGATCCGGCCGACGCCGTCGAGGACGCCCGACTCGATCGCGTCGGACGCGCCGCCCGGCAGGACCTCCTCGGCGGGCTGGAAGATCAGCCGGACCGGGCAGGGCAGTTGGCCGCGCTCGGCGAGCGCGGCGAGGACCAGACCCGCGCCGAGCACGACGGTGGTGTGCACGTCATGTCCGCAGGCGTGGGCGCGGTCGGGCACGGTCGAGCGGTACGGCACGCCCAGCTTGGTGTCGGGGATGGGCAGCGCGTCGATGTCGGCACGCAGCGCGAGCATGGGCCTTACGCCGTCCCATTCGCCGATGTCACAGGTCAGACCCGTACCGATGGCGAGCACACGGGGCTCAAGGCCCGCCTCCTCAAGCCGGGCCTTGAGGGCCGCGGTGGTACGGAACTCCTGGTTGCCGAGCTCGGGGTGCATGTGCAAGTCGCGCCGGAAGGCGACGAGTTCGGCGCGCAGCGCTTCGGGCAGCGCGCCGGGGAGTGCTTCCGCGGGAGCGGACTCGGATCCCGGCTCGGCTTCGGACTCGCGGGACATCAATTGGTTCACCCTGTGAAGGGTAAGGCGACGCGGGGTCCAACTGACCCACGATCAACAAAAGTTCAGCCCGTTAGGGGAAGAATTCGTGGCCGCGTGGCGCATGGGCGTTGGTCGCGATGGGTAAACTTTTGGGTCGCCTCGAAGGATGCGGATGCCGTTCGGCGCCTGTAGGGGGCCGGTGCCCCGGCCGTGAGCGGGGCGGGACGTCCGGTCCGCCGCCAACTGGGACAGGATCCGACCTATATGGGCTCTAGCGTCGGAGACACCTGACCGCACCCCGAGGAACGCGAACGGTGGACCCGATGAGCCTAGTCACCAGGAACCAGCCCGAGTCCACGCCCACGTGGACCGACCTCGACGTCACCGAAGGGGACGGGGCCGGGCGCGCGGTGGAGTTCTACGGGGCGCTGTTCGGCTGGGAGCCGCGCGCCGAGCGGGGGCACGGGGTCACCTTCCTGCTGCGCGGCCGCCCGGTCGCGGGGCTGCGTACGGTGCCCGCGGGCGCGGAGCGGCTCGGCGCCTGGCGGACGTACTTCGCCGCGGACGACTGCGACGCGGTCGCCGGGCGTGTCGTGGCGGCGGGCGGGGAGCTGCGGCGGGCGCCCGCGGAGCTCGGCGGGCTGGCGCGGGCGGCGGTGGCCGTCGACCCGGTGGGCGCCGAGTTCGGGCTCTGGCAGGGGCGTGACCTGCTCGGCTGCGAGCGGGTGAACGAGCCGGACACGCTGGTGCGCAACGACCTGTCGACGCCGGAGGCGGAGCGCGCGAGGGCGTTCTACGCGGCGGTCTTCTCCTACACCCTGGACGGGAACAAGGACCTGCCGGACTTTGACTTCACGTTCCTGCGGCGGCCGGACGGGCACGAGATCGGCGGCGTCCTCGGGACGCCGGAGGCGCCGGTCTCCCGCTGGGAGACGACGTTCGAAGTGGCGGACGCGGACGTGACGGTGGCCCGCGCGACGGCGGCGGGCGGCGCAGCCCAGGCCCCCTCGGCGACGCTGTACGGGCGGATGGCGCAGGTCACCGATCCGCTGGGGACCACCTTCCACGTGATCGCCCGGCCTCGATGAGCCGCCGGGGAAGACGGTGGCGGGGCCCGGTGAGGGGCCCCGCCGGGTCGGCGGCCGGGTCGGGGGTCCCGGCCGCCGCGTTGACCGGGCCGAAGGGGTCGGCCCGGCCGGCTCAGAAGTCGTCGGCGCCGTTGCGGAGTTCGGGCGTCCAGTAGCCCGTCGCCCACTTCGCGGGGTCGACGGCGATGCCGCTGCCCGGGGCCCGCACCGCGGCCTGGCCGTTGCCGCCCTGGAGCATCACGGAGAAGGCGGTGACGGGCTCGGTGTACTCGTCCTTGCCGCCGTCCGACAGCTTGACCAGGGCGTACGCGGGGGCGCCCGCGGGCAGCACGACGGGGGCGGCGGGCTTGCTCTTGGCGACCGCGGGGACGTCCTGCTTGTGGCTCTCCAGGAACTGGACCCGCGGGAAGCCCCGCATCGTGCAGCTGTGGCCCGAGGTGTTCTTCGCGGTCAGGACGATGTGGGTGTAGGGCGCGCCGCCCCGGTACGCGGCGCTGATGCGGACGTCCTTGGTGGTGCACACCTGCGCGGCCTGGGAGCCGCCGCCGGTGGACGCCTTGACGGCGCTGTCACCGCCGGTCGCGCCCTTGCCGGAGCCGCCGTGCGCCGATGCGCCGCCGGTGCCCGCGTCGCCGCCCTTGGAGCCGCTCTTGGAATCGTTCTTGCCCGAGTCGCCCTTGGCATCGTTCTTGCCCGAGCCGCCGTGCGAGGCCGCCGACGCGGAGCTTTCGGCGGCGGAGCCCGCGGACTTCGCGTCGGCGGCCCCGTCCCCGCCGCCGCAGGCGGTGAGGGTCAGGGCGAGGGCGGCGGTGGCCGATGCGGCGAGGACGGTGGTGCGGTTGCGGAACGTACGCATGGGAGATCCCCCGAGGTGGTGATGAGCGTGGTCGTGCGCCCGAGGCGCGGCACGGCAGCCGCCCGGTCTTACCGGAAAGCCGCGCCTGACCTGCGGACATCCATGAGTCTGCGCCCTGCCGCTCACGCTTCGCCGTCACTTCGCTGACGTTCCGCTGACGTCCTGTTCCGCGGCGCCCCGGCGACGGCGTGCGACGGCGTCCGCCCCCGTGCTCAGAGCGCGATGAGCCCCGCCGCCGTCGGCCGGAACCCGCAGGCGTCGAAGTAGAAGCCGCGCAGTTCGTCGTCGAAGTCGACGTGCAGCCACTCGCAGCCCTGCTCGCGCGCGCCTTCGACGGCGCGCGCGACGAGTCCGGCCCCGGTGCCCCGGCTCCGGTGCGGCCCCGTCACGACGGTGTCGAGGACGAAGGCGTGCACCCCGCCGTCCCAGGCGACGTTGACGAAGCCGACGAGGTCGCCGTGGGTGTCGTCCCGCGCGCAGACCCAGCCGAGGCTGTGCCGTGCCAGTTGCGCCCGCCAGCCGATGTCGAGGACCGGGTGCCCGAACCCCTCGGCGTGCAGGACGTTGACCTCCGTGTCCTCGAAGGGGCCTCGCCACTCGTAGGTGATCGTCATCCGGGGAGGGTAGCCGTGGCCGTACGCCCGGTTCCTCAAGTTTTCCGCGCGGTTGACCTCAACCGTGGTCGAGGGAGGAGCGTCGGGTGGCATGACACCTTTCCTGGATCTCCTCCATCCCGACGCGGGGACCGTCCTGATCAGCGAGTGGCGCACCGGCACCCCGGAGCGCACCCGGGCGGCCGCCGACGCCGTCATCGAGGAGTGGGCCGCCGCCGAGGCACCTCCCGCGCGGCTCGCGCAGCACCTCTTCGTCGCGACGGACGGCACCGGCCTCCTCCACTACGCGCAGTGGACGAGCGCGAGGACCACCTCGCGTGGGCCCGCGCCTACCGCACCACCGTGATCAACCGCGTCGACACGCTGGTCCCCGGCATCGAACGGCCCGGCCTCAACAGGACCCGGCTGCACCGCAGCGTGGTGCACGACGCCGGGCACTCCCCCGGCGTCTTCGCGATCACGATGACGACGGACGGCGCCCGCGCGATCGTCGTCTCGGAGTGGACCGACGCCTCGGCCCACGTGAAGGCCACCACGGACGCACCCGGCGTGCGGCGGTACACGCTCCACCACTCGCTCACGAAAGACCCCAGGCCCGCTCACACCCCACGCGCCGCCTCGCCCGCCGTCCGCGCGAACGCCGCCACCGCCGCCGTGTCGTGGCCGATGCGCCACACCACGCCGTACCCGTCGGGGCCGCGTCGGTGACGGGGACGTAGGTGATGCCGGGGCGGCTCGCGGGCGCGCTGCTCTACACGTCGTTCCAGTTCGGTGCCGCGCTCGGCCTCGCCGCCGTCTCCGCGGTCAACGTCGCGGCCACGGCGTCGGACGCGCCCGCCGCGCTGCTGGAGGGTTACCGCGCCGCGCTGTGGGTGCCGTTCGCCGCCGCGCTGTCGGCGGCCCGCTGACGCCCGCGGCGCACTACCCCGTGGGGTGGACGCCAGGCGGCCGCTACGTCACTGGTTGACGGTGCTGCAACCGTCGGTGCAGTCGGGAGTCACACCACCGTGGGACGCGCGGCCCGTGGCCGCCGTCCTAGCGTGGGCCTCGCCCGGGCGGCAAGTTTCCCATCCGAGGCGGCCGTCCGCGCCGCCCGACCCACTGGAGCCCACATGCCCGTCAACCGCGTGGCCGCGGCCGTCCTGACCGCCGGCCTGCTCGCCGCCACCGCCGTGACCGGAGCGGCCGCCACGGCATCGGCCGCCGCCCCCTCCGCCGAGCCGTCCGCCGCCACCGCCCTGGCGGGCTGCTCGTGGCGGACCGGCCTCGGCTTCTACTGCGGCTACGACACCCACAACACCTACGCCGACTACGGCGACAGCGGCAAGAAGGTCAAGGAGATCCAGGCCCTCCTGCGCTTCCACGGCAAAGACATCGGCTCGTCGGGGATCGACGGCCAGTTCGGCAAGGACACCCGCTCCGCGGTGCGGGCGTTCCAGCGGAGCGTCCGGCTCCCGGACGACGGCATCGTCGGCCCCAACACCTGGACCTGGCTGCGGACCAGCGTCTGAGCGAGGGCCCCTCGACCGTCCCTTCGACCGCCCTTCGCCCGGATCAGCCGGCCGGTGACGCGACGACCGACGTCAGGCGGTGCACGTCGCGCGCCGTGCCGGTGACCCCGGACAGGAAGCCCTGGGCGCGCGGGGAGGCCGTCTCGGTCAGCCAGGCCGGGTCGATGTCGCAGACCGCGACCTTCACGTCGGTGCCCGCGAGGGCGAGCGGCAGGGTGTGCACGACCGTCGAGGGGAAGCTGAGGATCGTACGGCCGATCGGTCCGCGCCGTGCGATCAGCTCCAGGGGCAGATCGGGGCGTACGACCTGGAGGCCCGTCTCGACCGCGAGGCGGTGGAGCTTCTCGGCGCTCTCCCTGCGGTGGGCGAAGTAGCGGTTGGCGCCGTGCGTGTGCGAGAGCGCGCGCACGGCGTCGAGGTAGCGGTCCGGGTCGACCACGCCCGTCTCCACCAGCGAGGTGCCGACCAGGTCGGCGCCGCGCGTGATGCGGGGCGGCCCGAACCGTTCCCTGGTCCAGGCGAACGCGTTGACGGTGACGGTCACCCCGTCCGGCGCCTGCTCGATGGGCATGGCGGAGAAGACCTCCACCGCGCGCGTGCCGCCGGGCGTGAGCCTGCGCCGCGCGGACGCGGAGACCGGCGCGAAGACCAGGTCGCGCGGGCCGGGACGGCCGCCCTTGCGGTGCCAGCGCACCAGGCGTTCACCGCGCGCGAGCTGGGCGATGAACTCCATCGTGGCCGTGCCGTCGTCCACCACCACCAGGGACCGGGCCTTGGTGATGGTGAGCAGCAGCTGCACGTAGCGGGAGAACGGGTCGCCGATCACTATCCGGTCGGCCCTGCGCAGCGCGCCCGCGAGGCCGCCGATGGTGTGGAAGGGGGCCGCGGTGCCGCCGCGCGCCTCCTCCCAGCGGACTTCGACGCCCTCGTCGCGGGCCAGCTGTGCCATGCGGCGCAGCTGCCCGCGCGTCATCGGGTCGTTCGGGGAGAGGACGACGACGGTGAGGCCCCCGGTCGGCCCGGTCGCCGCCGCGGCGTGCGCCCACTCCAGGACGTTCAGAAGCTGAACGGGGCTCTCCACGAAGGCGAGCGTGGAGGGAGCGGTGGTGCCGGTGTGGTCGGCGGCTCGGCCGACTCTGGGGCTCATCGTCGTAGATCCGTATCCCGTGTGTCCGTATCCCGGTAAAGCGGGCCGCGTGCTCAGACGGCGACCGGCTCGGTGTCCGACGTGGACTCGCTCTCGGCGACGACGCCCGCGACGCGGCGCAGCTTCTTCATCGGGCCGAGCTCCGACTCGTAGACCTTCTTGACGCCGTCGCCGAGGGAGGCCTCGATGGTGCGGATGTCGCGGACCAGGCGGGTCAGACCCTGCGGCTCGACGGAGGCGGCCTGGTCGGAGCCCCACATGGCGCGGTCCAGGGTGATGTGGCGCTCGACGAAGGCGGCGCCGAGGGCGACCGCGGCCAGCGTGGTCTGCAGGCCGGTCTCGTGGCCGGAGTAGCCGATCGGGACGTTCGGGTACTCGGCCTGGAGGGTGTTGATGACGCGGAGGTTGAGCTCCTCGGCCTGCGCCGGGTACGTCGAGGTGGCGTGGCACATCAGGATGTTGTCCGAGCCGAGGACCTCGACCGCGTGACGGATCTGCTTCGGCGTCGACATGCCGGTGGAGAGGATGACCGTGCGGCCGGTGGCGCGCAGGGCGCGCAGCAGCTCGTCGTCGGTGAGCGAGGCGGAGGCCACCTTGTGGGCGGGCAGGTCGAACTTCTCCAGGAAGGCGACGGCCTCGGTGTCCCACGGCGAGGCGAACCAGTCGATGCCGCGCTTGGCGCAGTGCTCGCTGATCGCCTGGTACTCGGCCTCACCGAACTCCACGCGGTGGCGGTAGTCGATGTAGGTCATGCGGCCCCAGGGGGTGTCGCGCTCGATGTCCCACTGGTCGCGCGGGGTGCAGATCTCCGGCGTGCGCTTCTGGAACTTGACCGCGTCGCAGCCGGCCTCGGCGGCCACGTCGATGAGCGCGAAGGCGTTCTCCAGGTCACCGTTGTGGTTGATGCCGATCTCACCGGTGATGTACACGGGCTGACCGGGACCCGCCGTCTTCGAACCGAACTGGCGGAGACGGGAGTTGGCGCCGATGGGGGTGATGGAGCTCATGACAGAACAGTCCTTAACTGTGGAGGGAGTCGAGAGAGGGGCCGAGGATCCAGGTGGCGATCTCTCGGATCGCGCCTTCACCGCCGGGGACGGTGGTGACCGCGCGGGCCGCGCCGCGCACGACGTCGTGGGCGCTCGCGACCGCCACGGGCCAGCCCACGAGGGCGAAGCACGGGAGGTCGTTGACGTCGTTGCCGACGTAGAGCACGCGCTCGGGAGCGATGCCCTGCTCCTCGCACCACTGCTTCAGTGCGAGGTCCTTGCGGTCGATGCCGTGCAGGACGGGAAGCTTGAGCTTCCTGGCCCGCGCGGCGACGACCGGGTTCTGTTCCGTGGAGAGGATCAGCATGTCCAGGCCGCTCCTGCGGAGGGCCGCGATGCCGAGGCCGTCCCCGCGGTGCACGGAGACGAACTCCCTTCCATCGGAGTCGATCAGCACCCTGTCGTCGGTCTGGGTGCCGTCGAAGTCGAGGACGACCGCGTCGATGTCCGCGGCGGTCGGGAGGGCGGCGTCGCCGTCGGGGCGATCCGCGTCGAAGAGCGGGGAGAGCGCGCGGGCGCGGGCGAGGTCGTGCGGGTCGTCGACCTCCAGGACGCGGGCGGGGTCGGTGCGCACCGGCTCGGTGTGGCCGAAGAAGCGGTGCTTCTCGGTGCGGAAGCCCGCCGCGTCCATCGCGTAGGCGGCGCCGGTCTCCAGGAGGTCCTGGGGGCGGTCCTGACGGCGCGGCCGGAAGGACTTGTCGTGGTTGACGCCGTAACCGCCGCGCGTACGCGTGGAGTTGGCGAGGGTGGCGGTGCCGCCGACGGCGTCCGTGCGCCGCTCGGCGACGTCGGCCGCGCCGTCCGTGGCGTCGTCCGCCGCGTCGCGCCAGATGAAGCCGTGGAAGGGGGCGACGGTGACGGCGGTGTCCGCGCCGTTCTCGACGACCGCGCCGGCCACCCCGTCGATGTCCTCGCGGGTGAGGAAGGGGCTGGTGCACTGCACGAGCAGGACGACGTCCACGGCGGCGCCGTGCAGGGCCTCGTGGGCGTCCATGGCGTGCAGGACGGCGGCCTCGCTGGTCGCGGTGTCACCGGCGATCGCGGCGGGGCGGAGCACCACTTCGGCGCCCGCGGCGCGGGCGGCCTCGGCGATCACGTGGTCGTCGGTGGAGACGACGACGTCGGTGACCAGGCGGGACGCCAGGCATTCACGGATGGCTCTGGCCACCAGGGGCACACCGCCGACCGGGGCGAGGTTCTTGGCGGGCACGCCCTTGGACCCGCCGCGGGCGGGGATGACGGCGAGGACGCGGCGTACCTGCGTGCCCGCTGGGTCGGGGTGGGACATGGGGGCTCCTGAGAGGTCGGCTGAGGAGGGGTGGGGGGTGGTCACCGCGTCCGCGGCGGGTGCCGGAGGCACGGCGGGGCTCGTCCGCGCGGCACGTCCGGGCGTCACAGCTCGCCCATCCGCCGGATGACGGGCGCCACGCGCTGCACGCCGTGGCGGTAGGCGCCGCGGGCCGCGCGGCGCACGATCTGCCGTACGGGACCCGGGTCCTTGTCGGCCGCGGGCGCGCCGGGCAGCGGCGTCCCGTCGGGCCCGAGGTGGTGACGGGCGAGGATGCCGGGCAGGTAGCCGCGGGCGGTGACGAGGCTGTAGTACGGCTTCAGGGGCGGGAGTTGACCGTCGGCCGCGTCGGCGAGCAGGGCGGTGACCCGCTCGCGCGCGCCGTCGAAGGCCCGCTCGTAGCCGCCGTCGGCGGCGACGCCCTGCCGGGCCAGCCACCGCTCGTCGGGCTCGGGCAGGTCGCCCGCGTCGATCCTGTCCCAGGAGGTGAGGCAGCCCGAGCCGGTGAAGTGGTGGTTGCCGAGCGCCTCGCGCACCCCGAGGTCGGTGAGGACCGCGGTGGGGATGCGCCGGTGCAGGGACTCAAGGGCCGCCGTCGAGGAGACGGTGACGAGCAGGTCGGTGCGGTCGAGGACCTCGCCCATGTGGCCGTAGACGAGCTGGAAGTTGGCGGGCGGTCCGCCCTCGATGCGCTGCGCCAGCTTCTGGTAGGGCAGCTCCTCGATGTGCGTGGTGTGCTCGCCGGGCTTGCTGCGCAGCTTGAGCAGCACCTCGCGGTCGGGGTGCAGCCTGGCGTGTTCGACCAGGCGGCGCAGCAGGTAGGTGCGCTGGGCCGCGCTGTCGGGCACGGAGGGCTGGGCGGCGAAGACGACGGTGTAGGGGTCGTGCTTCTCGTAGGGCGCGCCGCCGAGGAAGGGCAGCGCGGCCTCCGTCACCGCGGTGGCGTCGGCGCCCACTCCCTCGTACACGGCGCGGAAACGCTCCGCGTCCTGGCGGGAGTTGGCGAGTACGACGTCGGCGCCGTGCCGCAGCAGGAGGCCGTCGGCGAGCTTCTCGTAGACGACGCCGACGTAGCCGGTGACGACGACGGGCCGCTTGCCGCGCCCGCCGGTCAGGCGGGCGTCCTCGACGACGCGGGCGAGGCCGTGCAGAACCGCCTGGACCGCGCCGCCCACCAGGGCGAGCACGATCACGTCGGGCGCCTCGCGCCCCATCTCCCGCAGGAACTCGACGGCGGTGACCTCGCGCAGCGAGTCCGCGCGCACCCCCACTTCTTCGAGCTGGCGGGGGGTCGGGGTGGCCCGGCCGCGGAGGAGGTAGCCGTTCAGCCGGTGGTTCTCCGGCCCATGCTCGTCGGGCCGATTGTCCGATACGATGCGGTTCGCGGTGAGAGCGCCCCATTTCCATCGCGTATCGGAATCGGCGAGCACGGCGACCCGCAGCGGGTTTCGATGACTTCCTTGCACGTCCCAGACGCTAGGAAGGCATTTCGATTGGCGGCCCAACTCAGGTGCAACAAACGGTTAACAGCGAGCCGACGAATGGCGAATCAGCCCGGGAAATGCCGTCCCGGAAGGCTGGTTAACCATTCCGCCACACGTCGTTCACCTGACATCCCACTGCGGGTCGACCCGAATGACGGGCCGACACCTAACGTCACCCACGTGGTTAAGCTCTCCGTCATCGTGCCGTTCTACAACGTGCAGCAATACGCGCCCGACACCTTGAGGAGTCTGCGTGCGAACGCACGTGACGACTTCGAATTCATTCTCGTCGACGACTGTTCGCGCGACGAGACACCGGACATCCTGGAGCGTGCCGCGCGCGAACTCCCCGGCGCCGTCCATCTCAGACATGAGACGAACGGCGGCCTGGCGACCGCCCGCAACACGGGTCTCGACGCGGCGCGCGGCGAGTACCTCACCTTCCTGGACGGTGACGACTGGCTCGCTCCCGGCTACTTCACCCAACTGGTGGGCGCCATCGAGGAGTTGGGCTGCGATTTCGTGCGCACCGACCATGTGCAGTGCACCGGCCGGGCCCGCACCGTCCACCGCGTGCCGCACGGCAGGCGCAACGAGGTGCTCGATCCGCGCGACGTGATCCTGCCCGCCGACCGCTCGACGTCCGTCGACTACGCCTACGCCTGGGCCGGCGTCTACCACCGCAGGCTCGCCGACGCCGGCCTGTTGCACTTCACCGACGGGCTGCGCACCGCCGAGGACCGGCCCTGGATCTGGCGGCTGCACCGCGAGGCACGGTCGTTCGCCGTGGTGGGACTTCTCGGGGTGTTCTACCGGCGCGGCGTCGCCTCTTCGCTCACGCAGATCGGCGACGTACGACAGCTCGATTTCATCAAGGCATTCGACCAGGTGGTTCGGGAAACCGCGGCGGACCGTGACGCGGACGAACTGCTGCCGAAGGCCGTGCGGACTTACTGTGCGATCATCTCCCACCATTTGGGATCCATCGAAAGGTTCGAGCCATCCGTGGCGCGCAAATTGAAGTCAATGAGTGCGGCCGCGCTGAAGCGGATGCCGCAGGGCGTCCTCGACGACGCGCTCGACTCCATGGACATACAACGGGCCACCCGCCTTCGCAGGCTGCGCAGGCGCCCGGTGTCGGCGGAGGTGGCCGCGTAATGGCGAAGCCCCGTACGACGCAGATCTTCCTCGCGTCGACCCTGTACGGCGTCGCGACGCTGGCCGCCGCCCTGGACGCCGAGCGCTTCGGCCCGGCCCACCGGCGCGTCCTGCTCGTCAGCAACAACGCGGCGACGCCCGAGACGACGACGCCGCTGGACGAGATGCCGGGGTTCGAGCGGCTGCGCGGCCGGTTCGACGAGGTGCGCTCCTGGAACGAGGCCATCTCCCCTTTCCATCCCGGCGGCTGGGCCCCGCGCGGCGACGACGTCGTGCTGTGGGAGCGCTACGTCCGGCTGCTCTGGGACCTCGGTGACGACGACGTCGAACTGGCCGTGGAGTCGATCCAGGTCAACCCGGCCCTGGCCCTCGCGCAGATCTTCACCGGCGCGCCCGTGGACGTGTACGCGGACGGCCTGATGAGCTACGGCCCCACCCGCAACAAGATCGACCCGCTGGTCGGCACCCGCGTGCGGCGCCTGCTCCACCTGGACCTGGTGCCGGGACTCACCCCGCTCCTGCTCACCGAGTTCGACGTCGCCCCCGAGGTCGTACCGACCGAGACGTTCCTCAAGGTGCTCGGCGAACTCGCAGAGGACGAGCGGGAGTTGTCCGAGATCGAGGCGCCCGCGCTGGTCCTCGGCCAGTACCTCTCCGCGCTCTCCATCCTGACCGCCGAGGAAGAGGAGGAGCTGCACATCCGCATGGTGCGCGGCGCCGCCGACCTCGGCCACACCCGCGTGGTGTTCAAGCCGCACCCCACGGCCCCGGCCCGCTGGTCGCGCTCCCTGGAGAAGGCGGCGCGGACGATGGGCGTCGAACTCACCGTCCTGGACACGCCGGTGCTCGCCGAGGTGCTCTACCAGCGGATGCGGCCCGCGCTCGTCGTCGGCTGCTTCTCCACCGCCCTGCTCACCGCGTCCGCGCTCTACGGCCTGCCCGCCGCGCGCACCGGCACCGACCTGCTCCTGGAGCGCCTCGCGCCCTACCAGAACAGCAACCGCGTCCCGGTGACCATCGTCGACGCGCTGCTGCCCGAGCTCACCGACCGCACCGCGGTCACCGAGCAGCGCACCGGCATGGGGGTCGCCGAGCTGACCCAGCTCCTGAAGGCCGTCGGCTTCGCGATGCAGCCGCAGATCTACCCGGGCCTGCGCCCCGACGCCGAGCGGCACCTCGCCACCCGCCTCGACGCGCACACCTGGCGCTACTTCAAGCGGCGCCGCCTCACCGCGCTCGCCCTGCCCGGCGCGCTCCCCTCCCAGCTCGCCTTCATCCCGCGCAACGCGACGGTACGCCGGGTCGCCCGCCGGGCCCGCTCGGTGCAGCGCACCATCAAGAGGACCGCGCTCGGATGACCACTCCGGCACCCACGCTCCCGAAGGTCTCACCGGGAGCGGACAGCACGTCCGGCGCACCTCCGGCCGCCCCGCCGCCCGTCCGGGCCCGCCCGCGGCTGCGCGCCCTGGACGGACTGCGGCTGGTGGCGGCCCTGATGGTCGCCGCCTACCACTACGGCGGCCGGGACGGTGAGATCTCCCGGGCCTGGGGCAGCTCCCCCGCCGACCAGTTCCCGACCGCGAGCGGCTGGTTCGCCTACGGCTGCCTCGGCGTCCAGATCTTCTTCGTGATCAGCGGGTTCGTCATCTGCATGAGCGGCTGGGGCCGCCCGCTGCGCTCCTTCTTCGCCTCCCGCACCTCGCGCCTGCTGCCCGCCTACTGGGCGGCGATCGTCCTGGTGACGGCGGTCTTCGCGCTGCCGGTGGTCACCTACGCCGCGGTCTCGCCCAGCGACGCGCTGGTGAACCTCACCATGCTCCAGCAGCCGCTGGGCGCCGACCGGGTCCTCGGCGTCTGCTGGACCCTCTGGGCCGAGCTGCGCTTCTACGCCCTGTTCGCGCTCTGCGTCGTCATGCCGGGCGCGACGCGCGCCCGCGTGGTGCTGTTCTGCGCGGGCTGGACCCTGGCGGCGGCGATCGCCGAGGCGGCGAACCAGCCGCTCCTGGACCTGGTCCTGATGCCGGAGTACGCGCCGTTCTTCATCGGCGGCATCGGCATCTACCTGCTGCACCGCGACCGCCGCGACGCCACCGCGTGGGGCATCGTCGGGGTGAGCTGGCTGATCGGCCAGCACTACGCGGTCGCCGGGCTCTGGCACGCGCCGAACCCGGACTTCTTCTCCTACCGCTCGTCGTCCGTGATCATCGCGATCGTCACGGCGGGCTTCGTCGCGGTGCTCCTGGTCGCCCTCGGGTACCTGCACCGCGCCGACTGGCGCTGGCTGACCGTGGCGGGCGCGCTGACGTACCCGTTCTACCTGGTGCACGAGCACCTGGGCTGGGTGACGGTGGCCGCGCTGCACCGCAAGCTGGGCCTGCCCTCGTACGCGACGTTCGCCCTGACGATCGCCGCGATGCTGCTCCTCGCCTGGCTCCTGCACCGCCTCGTGGAGCAGCGGCTGACCCCGCTCATCCGCACGGCGCTCAGCCGGAGCCGGTAGCCCCGAGCGTCACGCCGATCCCCGCCACGACCGCGGCGAGTCCCGCCTCGAAGCCGCGGTCGTGGTCGCGGAACACCTCCTCGCCCGCGGCCGCGGCCAGCGGGTACGCGGCCAGGCGCGCGGCGCGGGCCACGAGGTCGTACCCCTCGTCGCCACGGGCCGGATCCGGGCCCGTGGCCTGCTCCTCGATGACGTACCCGATGGTGTAGCTGTACACGGTGAACCAGGCCCGCGCGGCCGCGGCCGGGGTGAAGCCCCCCTCGGTGAGCACCCGCAGATGGGCCTCCATGGGCGCGCCGTACGACGTGTCGGTGAAGTGCGTGCCGCTGTAGACCTTGGCGCCGTCGCGGTAACGCAGCAGGTACGCACGCAAGCCGCCCATCGAGCCGGTGAGCGCCACCCGCCAGTCGGGGTCGGGGTCGGCGAGGAACTCCTCGCTCATGCGCCGCATCAGCTCGGTCGCCATCTCGTCCAGCAGCGCCTGCTTGTCCTTGAAGTGCCAGTAGAGCGCGGGCGCCTTGACGTCCAGACGCTGGGCGATGGCGCGCAGGGTCAGCCCTTCGAGTCCGGTCTCGTTCAGCAGGTCCAGCGCGGTGCGCGCCACCAGGGCGCGGTCCAGCTTCGTCGTAGCCACCTTGACAACTTAACACCGTTAAGCGCACGCTCTGACCCATGGAACTTAACAACGTTAAGGAAACCGGTGTCCTCATCGCGGGCGCCGGACCCAGCGGACTCGCCCTCGCCTGCGACCTGGCGCGGCGCGGCGTGCCCGCCCTCGTCGTCGAGAAGGCGCCCGCCCTCTTCCCCGGCTCGCGGGGCAAGGGCATCCAGCCCCGCACCATGGAGGTCTTCGACGACCTCGGGGTGAGCGCCGCGGTGCTCGCGGCGGGCGGCCCCTACCCGGTCGGCATGGTGTGGCGCGACGGCGAACGGCAGGGCGAGCAACGGATGTTCGACGTGGCGGAGCCGACCGGGGACGCACCGTACGCGGGACCGTGGATGCTCCCCCAGTGGCGCACCCAGGAGATCCTGTTCGCGCGGCTTCGGGAGCTGGGCGGCGACGTCGCGTTCGGCACGGCGGTGACGGACCTGACGCAGGACGGGGACGGCGTCACCGTCGGCCTCTCGACGGGCACGTCGGTGCGCGCGGCGTACGCGGTGGCGGCGGACGGCGGCCGCTCCACCCTGCGCAGGGCGCTCGGCATCGCCATGACGGGCGAGACCGTGGACCCGCAGCCGGTCCTGGTCGCGGACGTCCTCGTCCGAGGGCTCGACCGCGACAACTGGCACATGTTCCCGCCCGTCGACGACGGCGGCCACCTGGCGCTCTGCCCGCTGCCCGGCATCCCGGACTTCCAGCTGATCGCCCGGTTCCCCGTGGGGACGACGCCCGACCTCTCCCTCCAGGGCGTGCGCGAGGTCGTCGCCGCCCGTACGCACCTGTCCGCCGACGACGTCACCGAGGTCCGCTGGGCCTCGGACTTCCGCCCGCGCGCCGCGCTCGCCGACCGCTTCCGCTCGGGGCGGGTCTTCCTGGCGGGTGACGCGGCGCACGTGCACTCACCGGCCGGCGGACAGGGCCTGAACACCAGCGTCCAGGACGCCTACAACCTCGGCTGGAAGCTGGGCGCGGTCCTGCGCGACGGCGCCCCCGACGCCCTGCTCGACACCTACGAGGAGGAGCGGCTGCCCAACGCCGCGCGGATGCTGGGCCTCTCCACCAGCATCCACCGGGGCGAGACCAGGCGCGGGGCGGCCACCCAGCAGCTCGGCATCGGCTACCGCGAGTCCTCGCTCGCGGCGGAGACCCGCACGGGCCTGGCCGACGACGCGCTGCGGGCGGGCGACCGGGCACCCGACGGACCCTGCGACGGCGCGGCGGGCGGACGGCTCTTCGACGCGTTCCGCGGCCCGCACTGGACGCTCCTCGCGGTGGGCACGGACGCGGAACTCCCGCCCCTGGACGCCGCGCCGGTCCACACCCACCGCGTCCCCGCGTACGAGCCCTACGGCAAGGGCCTCTTCCTGGTCAGGCCCGACGGGTACGTGGGCTGGGCGGGCGCGGACGCGACGGGACCGCGGGAGTATCTGGACGCCCGGCTCGGAGGTTGACCTCAAGTCGACTTGAGGTCCTACCTTCGTGGCCATGACGACCTTCACGTACTCACACAGTGACGCGGAACTCCTCAACCAGCCCATCGGATACTGGAGTTCGGCCGCTGGCGGCGCCGTGGTCCACCACATCCGCACCAACCTGGCCGAGCTCGGCCTCACCCAGCCCCAGTGGTGGGTGATGGGGCAGCTGCACGGCGCACCCGACGGCGGCCGCGGCCGCGACGAGGTCGTCGCGATCCTGCGCGGCTACCTGGACACCGGCGACGGCCCCCTGCTGCACGACATCGCAGCCCTGCACGACCGGGGCCTGATCACCGAGGACACCGCGGGCCGCATCGCCCTGACCGACGAGGGACGGGCGGTGCGCGAACGCGCGGCCGAGCGGCAGCGGCAGATCCTCGCGGAGATCAGGGAGGGCGTCTCGGACGAGGAGTACGTCCGGACGCTCAAGACCCTGCAACGCATGATCCACAACGTGGGCGGAACGGCCTGGCACCACTGAGCCGCCGCGGCGGCCCGCGCTCAGACGCTGCTGAGCGACAGCTTCACCGCGAAGCCGAGGAACAGCGCGCCCGCCGCCGAGGTGGCACCCGCCGAGAGCCGCCTGCGGCGGCGGAAGGCGGCGGCCAGCTTGGTGCCGCTGAAGATCAGCGCCGTGAGGTAGAGGAAGCTCGCGATCTGCGCGAGGGCCCCGAGCACCACGAAGGAGAGCGCCGGGTAGGCGTAGCCGGGATCGACGAACTGCACGAAGAAGGCGATGAAGAACAGGATCGCCTTCGGGTTGAGCAGGCTGATCACCAGCGCCCTGCGGAACGGGCGCTCGGCCGCGCCCTCGGCCCCGCCGTCCGCCGGATCCACGTCCGCGAGCCGCTCGCGCCGGGAGCGCCACATCCCGAGGGCGGCCCGCAGCATGCCCACCGCGAGCCAGGTCAGATACCCGGCGCCCACGTACTTCACGATCCCGAAGAGCACCGCGTTGGCCTGGAGCAGCGAGGCCACACCGGCCGCGGACAGCGTCATCAGCACGGTGTCACCGCACCAGACGCCCGCGGCCGCGGTGTACCCGGTGCGTATGCCCCGGCGCGCGGCGACGGAGAGCACGTACAGCGAGTTCGGTCCCGGCAACAGGACGATCAGGACGAGGCCCGCGAGATAGGTCGGTAGATCGATGACACCCAGCATGGCCGGAGTCTCGCACGCGCATACGACATCGGGCACGCCTGTCCGACGTCCGGACACCGCACCCCTGCCGGTACCCGACGCACCCTTGCGCCGGGTACCAGGAGCGCGGACCATGCGGTCTACGGAACCGGGCCAAAAGGGGTGCGTCCGGTACGCCGGGCGACGCGCACGGGGGTGCGATGGGGCGATCACTGCCTTCCTGGGAAGTGCCGTTCGCGGCGGAGTCGCTGCCCAGGGAACACCTGACGCTCCTCATGGCCGTCGGCTCGGGCATGACGGACCGGGTCCGCTTCCTGGAGTACTTCGAGGAGCACGCCGACGAGCACCGGGAGGGGACGTACCTCCTCGGCCTCGCCCACCTCCAGTGCGGCATGCCCTTCGGCGCGCTGCTCATCCTGTCCCGGCTGGTCGAGGAGCGGCCCGAGCACGTGCCGGTCCGCGCCGACCTCGCCACCGCGCTCGTCCACGCGGGACGGCCGGGGACGGCGCGCACGGTGCTCGCGCGGGCCGCCGGAATCCTGGCGGAGCGGGGCGACGGGCTCAGCACCCGCTGGCTGCGACGGATCGAGCGGCGCGTCGCCTGGGTGGACCGGGCCCTCGAACTGCACGCCCTGGAACGGAAGTTCCTGGTGCTGCGCGCGGCCGCCTGGGCCGAGGCCACGGCCACGGCTCCGCCCGAGGCGGCGGTGCCCTCCGAGACCCTGCTCCTGCACGCGCGGACGCTGTGCGCCCTCGGTGAACTGGACGACGCCATCCCGCCGTTCTGGGAGGCCGCGAAGATCATGACCCGGGTGATGGCGGCGGCACCCGGCCGGATCTCGGCCCTGGAGATGTTCGTCCGGATCGCCCGCTCCAGCCTGCCCGCGCCACTGCGGCGCGACGCGCTCGCCGCACTGCGCGCGGAGGATCCCGGCTCGCCCGCGCTCAGGGAGGCCCGCGCCGCCACGCTGGAGGAACGCGTGCTGCGCCGCCGCGAGGCCGAGTCCGAGTGGTACGTCATCTCCGACGACATCGCGCACGGCGACGAGGAGACGCTGCACCGTGCCCTCGACCGGATCCAGCGGCGGGCCATGTGCGGCGACTACCGCTCGCCGTTCCTCGCCAGCTGGATCTCGTACAACGCGCATACGGAAGAGCTGGACGCGGTACGGGAACTGAGCGACGAGGTGGCGCGCGAACCGGACATGGACCCCCTCGACCTGTGCTCCGTCGCCGAGTCGCTCGCGCGGAGCGGACTGCGGGACGAGGCGCTGGGCCACGCGCGGCGCTGCGCCGGACAGACCGACGATCCGGAGGCGGCGGCCCGCGCCGCGGCGCTCATGGAGGCTCTCGATGGCACAGCTCGGTGAGACGGCCGCGTCGGCCGTCGTCCGGCTGATGTCGGCCGCGACGTTCGACGAGGTGCTGACGCTCCTGGACCGCATCCCCCCGGCCGAACGGGATGCGGCGGCGGGGCTGTTGCGGTGGATGGACGCCCTGAAGGAGAGCGCGGGCGCGGACTCGGACGCGGGCGCGGGCGCGGGCGCGGACTCAGGCACGGACTCGGACCCGGGCGCGGACGAGTCGGAAGGCAGCGGATACCTGCCCCGCATGGCGGAGCTGCACGAGTTCCTGGCCCAGCTCTGCCTGTCCGGGCTCACGGCGGAGACGGCCGAGACGGCCGACGCGGTGGACGCCCCGCCGAGCACGACGGTTCCGGCTCCGCCGTACCGGACGCGCTCCTCGGACACGGCAGCCCCACCCGGAAGCGCAGCCCCACCCGTACCACCCCGAACCCCTCAACTCCCCGCGCCGCCAGCCGACTTCCTCGCCCTCCTCACCCTGGCCGCCCGGGCCCCCGGCATGCTCGCCGCCCACCGGACGCTGCGCGCGCACCGCGCCCTGCTGCCCGACGAGCCCGTACGGGAAGCCCTCGCGCTCATGGACGAACCCTGCCTCGTGGAGCGGGAGTTCACGGTCAAGCAGGACCTGCTCGCCGCGCTCACCCCGCTGAGCGAGAGCCCGCCGGACCGGCTCACGGGACTGTGCAACTGGGCCCGCGCGCTGGTCGAGCGGAAGCAGGCCCGCCGCGCCCTGTTCCACGCCTCGCGCGCCGTCGCGCTCCAGGAGGCGGCCGGCGACGACCGGTCCCTGCTGCCCGCCTACCTCGCGCTGGCCGCCGCCATGGCCGACCTCGGCGACCGCGCCGAGGTGCGCCGTGTGCTCAACCACGCGCTCGTCCGGGCCCACGGCCGCCCCGCCGCGTCCCCGCACGACGCGGCGAACGCCCACACCCAGCTCGCCGCGCTCTGCGTCTATCAGGACGTGCGGTACCAGGAGGCGCTCGACCACCTGGACGCCGTACAGACCTTGCGGGAGCGCGGGGCCAGGCCCCCGCTGTCGGAGCCCGAACTGCGGGAGCTCCAGGCCCGCGCGTGGGAGGGCGTCGGGGCGTACGGCGCGGCGGTGCGCACGTTCCGGCAGCTGCTCGCCGAAGCCGCCGGGGACGGCACCGGGGACCGGCGGCGCCAGCTCACCCTGTGGCTCGCCCGCTGCACGGCGGCGCGCGGCCGTCACCGCGAGTCCCGGCAGATCCTGCTCGCCGAGACCGCGAGGACCGACGCCGAGGCGGCCCCGCAGCTCCCCCAGATCCGCCACCTGGTCGCCAAGTCCCTGCTGCGCGAGGCCGCCGAGGCCCCCGAGGGCGGCCACGAGCGTGAGGCACGGCTCGGCGAGGCGGCCCACTGGCTCGTGCTGTGCCTGTTCGACTCGGCGGGCAGGCATCTGTGGGGCAGCGTGGGCGAGGCCTTCCTCAGCTTGGCGGACCTGGCCGTGCTCGACGGCGATCCGGCGAACGCCGTCGACTGCCTGCGGGACGCGCTGGTCATGACGACCGGCGCCGCCGATGACGACGAGCCCCACCCGCTCCGGCTGCCGCCCCGCGCCCTCGCCCCCTTCGAACGGGCCGCGGCCGAAGGGGTCCTGGGCGCGCGGGGGAACGACCTGGGAGAGTCCCTCGCCTTCGTCTGCCACCGGGTGCGGGTCTCCAACGCGACCATCCCCCAGGTGCGGGTCGCCCTGACCCGCGTACGCCTGCTGGCCCTGCAGCGGCTGGCCAGGATCGCCCCCACCGACCGCGAACGCGGGCTGTACGAGGCCGAGTTGACCGAGCTGTACACAGCCGCCCTGGCGGAAGACGCCTGGTACGTCGTACGCGATCTCTGTCTGCCCGTCGCCGACCTCCTCGCCGCCGCGCACGGCCCCGCCGCCGCCGAGCGCCATCTGCGCGCCACGCTCGCCGCCGCCGAACGCCACGACAGGTCCGGCGACACCGTCGGCATGCGCCTGGCCCTCGCCCGTCTGCTCGCCGCCCGGCCCGCCCGGCGCCAGGAGGCCTTCGACCAGTTGTGGGAGTGCCGCGGGCTGCTGCTCGGGCAGCGCGCGAACGACCACGGCGCGTACTCCTGGCAGGAGTGGGCGGGCCAGACCCTGCCCGTCCACGAGGAACTGCTCGCCCTGCTGCTCGGCGAGGACGCGGAGCAGCTGCGACTGCCCGACCACCGCGCCGCCCCGTGGCTCGCCTTCGAACTGCACGAGGAGGTCAAGTCCCGGGGCATCGTGGAGGACCGGTCGCGGCTGCCGTTACCCCGGCCCGCCTCCGTGTACGTCGATCCCGAACTCCTCGCGTCCGAGGCCGGGTTGCTGCCCGGCATCCGCAGGCTGCTGCGCGAGGCGGACCGCGCCGAGCCGGGACGCGGGCAGGCGCGGGGCACCGCGCTACTGGACGGCATGCGGCGGTCGCTGGCCGAGAAGGCCGCCGAGATCGGCCGGGCCGTGCCCCGCCACGCGCGGCTGCGGCTCGCCGAGGGCATCGGCCTGGACGGCGCGTTCGATCTCGTCGAGGCGCACGCGCCCGCCGAAGGGCTCGTCCTCGCCTCGTACTTCATCGGGGAGCGGCACAGCTTCTGCTTCGTGATCGCCTCCGGCGAGCGCCGTCTGCGCGTCTACCCCGTGCCCACCACCCGCAGCGCCCTGCACGGCGCGGCCGACACGATCCGGCGCACCGTCGACGGCGATCCGACGGTCTTCCCGCCCCGCCCGAAGATCCATCCGCGCCGCCCGGTGCCGCTCCCGCTGGACGGGCTCCGCGACCTGCTGCCATTCCAGGACGTCCTGGCGGGCCGGGAGTTGCTGTGCGTCGCGCCGCACGGGCCGCTCTCCGTACTGCCCCTGCACGCGGTGCGCCTGGCCGACGGCAGCCACCTCGCCGAGCGGGCCGCCCTCGTCTACACGCCGAGCGTGTCCACCCTGGAGTACCTGCTCCTGGACCGGCCCGCACGTCCCGAACGCGTCCTGCGCGTCGACGTCGCCTCGCTGGAGGACCTGGCGGCCACGGACACCGTCCAGGGCTTCGACGACTCCGTGCCCGAGGCGCTCGAAGGGCCCCGCACGACCGTCCTGACCGGCACCGCGGCGACCCCGCGCAGCGTCCTGAAGGCCCTGGGCGAGCACGACCTCGCGTACATCGCCTGCCACGGCCACTCGGGCGACGGCGAGCCCGGCGACGCCGCGCTGATCCTGACCGACGGCCACGCGCACGCCAGCATGCACACGAGCGCCGCACTGCCCGACGCGCTGCCGTTCCTGCTCCGCGCCGGGGACATCGGCACCACGTCCACCACCCCGGACACGGTCGTCCTGCGCGCCTGTTCGGCGGGCTGGCACGATCCCGCGCACCTCGGCGAGGACTTCACGGGCCTGACGCAGGCGCTGTTCCGCGAGGGCACGAAGACCGTGGTTGCCCCCGTCTGGCGGGTGAACCAGCACAGTTCGGCCGAGCTGCTCGACGGCATCGCGCGCGAGCGGATGGCCGGCGTGCCGCTGTGGCGCGCGCTGCGGGACGCCCAGCGGCGGCTGATGACCGACGCCGAACGGCCCTGGCTCGCGCACCCCTACCACTGGGCGGGCTTCATCCCGCTCGGCGACTGGCGGTGAACCCCCGACCGGCTCCACCGACCGGCCCCCACCAGCCCTGGAGAGAGCAGACCATGAGCACCGCCGACCTCGCCCGCCTGCCGGACCGCACCGTCGTCCTGGCCCTGGAGGAGATCACCCACACCCTGACCGGGGCGGCGCCGACACCGCTGCCGGTGGCGAGCGCCGCGGAGGCCGCCGACGTCATCGACGCGCTGTTCGCGGCCGCGCGCCTTCAACCGCCCCGGCTCGGCACCGCGGACGCGGGCGCCGCCCGCGCGGTGCTCGCCCGGCTCGCCACGGACGAGGACAGCGCCGCGGTGAGCGCGCCCGTGCTCGCCGATCCGCCGGCCGACGACCAGATGGGGCTCGCGGAGTCCGCCGACCACATCGTGGTGATCGGCGCGGTCATCGCCTGGCTGCGACTCAAGGTCGACTTCCGCTTCCACCGCAAGGACGGCGCCAACGAGGTCGAGTTCGAGCTCTCCCAGCAGCCGCCGACGGCCGGCTACCTCCAGGAACTCGCCCAGATCATCAAGGACTTCTTCCAGCCGCAGCCCTGAGGGCAGCGGGGTGCCCCCCCCTCAGAACGTGTCGGCGGGCACGTAGGCGCCCCACACCTCCCGCAGCGCCCCGCACACCTCCCCCACCGTCGCCCGCGCCCGCAGCGCGTCCTTCATCGGGGGCAGGACGTTCGCCTCGCCCTTCGCCGCCTCCTGGAGCGCGGCGAGTGCGGTGTCCACCGCCCGCCGGTCGCGTTCCGCGCGCAGCCGGGCGAGGCGGGCCGCCTGCCGTTCCTCGATGGCCGGGTCGACGCGGAGCGGCTCGTAGGGCTCCTCCTCGGCGGACCTGAACCGGTTGACGCCGACGACGACGCGCTCGCCGGAGTCGGTCTCCTGCGCGATCCGGTAGGCGTTGCGCTCGATCTCGCCCTTCTGGAAGCCCTGCTCGATGGCGTGCACCGCGCCGCCCAAGTCCTCGACGCGGCGCATCAGTTCACGGGCCGCGTCCTCCACGTCGTCCGTCATGCTCTCCACCACGTACGACCCGGCGAACGGGTCCACCGTGGCGGTCACGTCCGTCTCGTACGCGAGGATCTGCTGGGTGCGCAGGGCCAGCCGCGCGGACTTGTCGGTGGGCAGCGCGATGGCCTCGTCGAAGGAGTTGGTGTGCAGCGACTGGGTGCCGCCGAGGACCGCGCCGAGGCCCTGGACGGCGACCCTGACCAGGTTCACCTCGGGCTGCTGCGCGGTGAGCTGGACGCCCGCGGTCTGCGTGTGGAAGCGCAGCATCAGCGACTTGGGGTTCCGCGCGCCGAACTCCTCGCGCATCACCCGGGCCCAGATGCGCCTGGCCGCACGGAACTTGGCGACCTCCTCCAGGATCGTCGTACGGGCGACGAAGAAGAAGGAGAGCCGCGGGGCGAAGTCGTCCACGTCCATGCCCGCCGCGACGGCCGTACGGACGTACTCGATGCCGTCGGCGAGGGTGAAGGCGATCTCCTGCACGGGCGAGGCGCCCGCCTCCGCCATGTGGTAGCCGGAGATCGAGATGGTGTTCCACTTCGGGATCTCGCTCCCGCAGTAGCGGAAGGTGTCCGCGACCAGGCGCAGCGAGGGGCCCGGCGGGAAGATGTACGTGCCGCGCGCGATGTACTCCTTGAGCACGTCGTTCTGGATCGTGCCCGTCAACCGCGCGGCGTCGACGCCCTGTTCCTCGGCGACCAGCTGGTACATGAGGAGCAGCAGCGCGGCGGGCGCGTTGATCGTCATCGAGGTGGAGACCTCGCCCAGCGGGATGCCGTCGAAGAGGACCCGCATGTCCTCCACCGAGTCGACGGCCACGCCCACCTTGCCGACCTCGCCGTGCGCGAGCGGGGCGTCGGAGTCGTGGCCCATCTGGGTCGGCAGGTCGAAGGCGACGGACAGGCCCGTCGTGCCCTGTTCGATCAGCCGCCGGTAGCGGGCGTTGGACTCCGCGGCCGTGCCGAAGCCCGCGTACTGGCGCATCGTCCAGGGCCTGCCCGTGTACATCGAGGGGTAGACGCCGCGCGTGTACGGGTAGGCGCCGGGCACGCCGAGCCGCTCGGCGGGGTCCCAGCCGGCCAGCGCCTCGGGTCCGTAGACGGGCTCGACGGGCAGTCCGGACTCCGACTCGTATGTCATGTCTCCAGCTTGCGCCCGCGACCGGCACGCGTCACTCGCGGCAAACCGGGAAACACTTCCAGGAGTGATGTCCAGGAGCACGGGGGGCGTGATGGGCAAGGGCGCGATATCGGCGGGAGCCGTGGCGGTGCTGATGCTGGCCGCGGGGTGCAAGGCCGCCGCGATCGACACGGACGGCGGGCGGCCGAGTGCGTCGGGCGAGGGCGGCGCGGACGACAAGCCGGGCGCGTCCGCCCCGGTGACGCCCGCGCCGGACCCGACACCCGGCCGCACGGAGCCGTCCCGGACACCCGGGCCTTCGCGGCCCGCCGAACGGACCGGGCCGGCCACACCGACCGTGCCGCCGAAGACGCTGCTGGCGCGGGGCGCGCGGGGCGGCCAGGTGCGGGAGCTGCAGGCCAGGCTGCGCCAGGTCGCCTGGTTCCAGCAGAACCCCACGGGGACGTACGGCCCGGCGACCGCCGGCGCGGTCAAGGGCTTCCAGGGCAAGCGCGGACTGCCCCGCACCGGCACGGTGGACACCGTCACCTGGCAGCGGCTGCGGGCCATGACGCGCGAGCCGACGCGCCTGGAGCTGTACGCGGGCGGCGGCATCCCGCCCGCGAAGCCGGATCCGCGCTGTCTGACCGGGCGCGTCCTGTGCATCGCCAAGAGCAGCCGCACACTGACCTGGATGGTCGACGGCAAGGCCGTCTCGACGATGGACGTGCGCTTCGGCGCGCAATACACGCCGACCCGCGAGGGCACCTTCAGCGTCTACTGGAAGTCGCGGCACCACGTCTCGACGCTGTTCCACACCGCCATGCCGTACGCGATGTTCTTCAGCGGCGGCCAGGCCGTGCACTACTCGTCGGACTTCGCGGCGCGGGGCTACAACGGGGCCTCGCACGGCTGCGTGAACGTACGGGACGAGAAGAAGATCGCGAAGCTGTTCGGCGAGGTGCGCAAGGGCGACAAGGTCGTCGTCTACAAGTGAGGCGCTCCGCGGGTCCGCGCGTGCGGCGCTGCGCGACGTGGCCGGAAAATCAGCGTGGGCGGGATCGGGGGAACGTATCCCGCCCACGCTGGTGGCACGGAGCCGAAGGTACGGGGGGAACCCCCGGCTCGTGCGCGGGCCGATGACCAGTCGGCTCACTACTTACTGCGCCACCGTGCCGAAAAACGTCACACCCGGTCTCTGAATCGCGCCACGCGGGGGCTACGGCAGGTGCGGCAGAGCGCTGTACGCGGGCGTGGGGGCCGTGCCCGGGACGGACGGGGTCGCCGGGGGCGGGCCTGGGGCGCCGCCGGTGTCACCGCCCGATGATCCGCCGTCCTCACCGCCGCCGTCCTCGCCACCGCCGCCGCTCGAACCGCCGCCGTCGCCGCCGTCGCCGCCGCCGTCTCCGTCGTCACCGCCGTCGCTGCCGCCGTTGTCACCGCCGCCGTTGCCGACGCCCGCGTTGCCGCCGCCGTTGCCACCGCCGCCGTGGCCGTTGCCGCCGCCGGGCCCGCCGAGCACCCGGCCGCAGAACTCCTCCACGCGGGCGCGTCCCTTGGCGGCCTCTTCGAGACGGCGCCGCTTCTCGCCCTGGAGCTCGCCGCTGCGGTAGGCGCGGCAGGCGGCCACGGCCTTGCGGTACCAGTTCCTGGTGTCGTCACCCCGCGGCGTCTCGCCGCCGCCGGGCCTGCGCGTGCTGCCCGTGGTGTCGCCGCCGGCCTCGGCCTCGGGGGGCGGGCTGCTGTCCCGCCGGCGGGTCGGCTCCTCGTCCGGCGTGCTGCTGGCGTCCGGGTTGAGGTCCTCGGAGGGACTGTCCGCGGCGTCCGACGGGGTGGGCAGGGACTCCTCGGGGGTGGCGACCGGCGACGCGGAAGCGGCCGGGCCCGGGTCGCCGTGCCTGCCGAACGGCGAGGGCAGCACGCCCGTGCCCGCCGCCACGGCGACACCGCCGACCATGCACGCCGCGAGCGCGGCGGCCAGCCCGAACCGCACCGGTCTGCCCCAGCGGGAGGGCCGCGGCCGCTCGCCCGCGCGCCCCAGACGCACGGTCTCGCCCGCGGCGGCCTCGTGGGCGGGCGTCGCGTAGGCGCCGGAGCGGGTGGCGGCGGCCCGCGCCGAACCGGGGCCCGCCGCGCGGAAAGCGGCCAACGCGGCTGCCTCGCCCGGGAGTTCGTCCTGCGTCTGGTCCGGCGCCCGGTGCGCGGCGGCACCCTGGGACGCGGCGGTGGAACCGTCCGCTCCGGGAACGGCCGCGCGGTCGTCGGCGGCCAGCGCGCCGAGTGCCTGGGCGATCCTGTCGGCCTGTGCGCGTACGTGAGGGTCGACGCCTTCGAGGGGCTCACCGCGCAGCAGACGCTCCGCCGCGTCGCGGTCCAGCCACTGGTACTGCTCGTCGGCCATCACATGTCCTTCTGCGTCCGCGTACGCGAATGCGTCACACCGGCGGACGTCACCGCGCGCCCGCGCGGCTCTCTCTGAGGGGGTACGGCGCCCAGCGCCTCCGTCGGCTCCGCGCCGTCCGCGCCGAGCAGTTCCGCGAGCCGTTTCAGACCGCGGTGCGCCGCCGTACGGACGGCTCCCGGGCGCTTGCCGAGGGTCTGGGCCGCGCTCTTCGCGTCGAGGCCGACGACGACCCGGAGCACGACGGCCTCGGCCTGGTCCTGCGGGAGCTTGGCTATCAGGGCGAGCGCCTCGCCGGTGGCGAGGGACTCCATCGCCTCCCCCGCGGTGTCCGCCTCGCCCGGCTTGCCGGTCAGCTCGGACTCGTCGCCGCCTATCGCGGGGCGCCGGCCCCGCATGCGTATGTGATCGAGCGCGCGGTTGCGCGCGATGCGCGCGGCCCAGCCCCTGAACCGGTCCGCGTCACCGCTGAAACGCTCCAGGTCGCGCGCTATCTGGAGCCAGGCCTCGGAGGCGACGTCCTCGGCGTCCGGCTCGGCGACCAGCGTGCGTACGTATCCCAACAGCCGCGGGTGCACGGCGCGGTACACAGTCCGGAACGCGGTCTCGTCCCCGTCCTGCGCCGCAAGCACCGCGGCGGTCAGCTCCGCGTCGTCCCCCAGCACTCTCTCAATCCTGCCACTCGGAGATCTGCGCCCGGCCCCGGCGCGAAGCAGCACGCTACGGCCTCGTCAGGGCCCACGTCCATGTTTGTACAACGTGCAACTAGCGGGTGACACAGCGCGGTGTGACAGAAAACGCACGCGCGGCGCTGAAGGAAGTACGGACCGCACGCGGTTCGTGCCGCGTGCCGGCCGGGGCCTCTCCTGTGGGGGGTGGCGGCCCCGGTCGGTCGCTCGGTCCACCCAGTCTGACCTGGTACGACGCACGAGTCGAATGACCAACATGGCCAACGCATGGCCAACCGGCCGGAGCGCTGCGGTCGACACGCTCAACCAGGCGGTTTGGCCTGCGGCGGCAGCCCGCCATCCCCCTCCAGCGCCCATACCCCCGCCTCCCTCCAAATCGCCGCCTGTACCAGCCAGCCGCCTCACCACACGCTTGCCTGCGAGGGCGTAGTGCTACTCGCGAGAACCCCCTGAGCGGGACAAGGCCTGGGGCAGGTCCAGCAAACGTCGACGGGGCACACCAGAGCCCATGACTACCGACGAAATGATATCGCTGACAACGCTACGGGGGTATCATTTCTGCTGTCACCTACCGTGCGACCCGAGGAGCCCCTATGGCACGTACCGTCATCGATCTCGACGACGACATGGTCGCCGCCGCCATGCGTATCTACGGCACGAAGACCAAAGCCAAGGCCGTACGCATGGCCATGGAGGACGCGGTCAAACGCCATCTCCGCCAAGAAGGCTTCGACGCCATGGACGCCGGCGAGTTCGACTTCAGCGACATCATCGACACCACCGGCCCTCGCAACGCGGACGGCTCCCTCGCGCGGAACGAAGACACTCAGGCCGCCTGATGCAAGACCGCTATCTCATCGACAAGTCGGCTCTGGCCCGCTGGACCAAGCCAACCGTCCGCGGTGTCCTCAAGCCCCTCCACGAGCGCTACCTCCTCGCCGTGTGCACCCCCACCGAGTACGAAATGATCCACTCTGCGCGGGACACGCACGAGGCCACTCGGATCAGCACTTGGCTGCACGCCTTCGATTACATCCCCTGCGACGACAGGGCCTTCACCCGCGCCCTGGAAACCCAACGCCACGCCCTCAACGCAGGCTTCCACCGCGCCCTCTCCCTCCCCGACCTCCTCATCGCCGCCACCGCTGAACTCAACGGGCTGACTGTCCTCCACTACGACGGCGACTTCGACATGATCGCCTCCCTCACCGGCCAACCCGCCCAATGGGTCGCAGCCCCGGGAACCGCCGACCGCTGACAAGCGGGTAACCGGCGCGGAATTCTGGTCGCGGAACAGACACGGTGGAATAGTGGTGGCCTCACGGTCGCATCGCCGGAGGGGGCAAGGGTGCGGGGGCGCGGGGAACGGAGCCTGTTCAGATCGATCGTGGCTGCCGTGTGCGGAGCGTGCGTTCTGGCACTAGGAGGTACCGCCCTGTTCGCAGGCCTCGACATCGGGGACCAGGTGGCCAGCCTCGTCGGGGCGGTGGCCGGCGTGGTGGCGTTGGTCGTCTCCCTGCGCCCGCCCGACTCCGTTCCCACAACGGACAGTTCGGAGCCGTCCACCCGCCGTGGCGCAGTCCGTGCGCGCGGCCGGGGGGCTGTCGCCGCCGGCCGTGATGCCGTGGGGAACGCCACAGGCGAGGGCAGTCGCGTCCAACTGCCGCCTACGGAGGAGTCATGACCGGAGAGTCCGACGGCATCGGCCGGCCCGAGCCCTCGCCTCCTGTGGCAGCACGCGGACAAGGTGCCGTCGGCGCAGGTCGCGACGCCTCGTACAACGCAGCCGGGAAATACAGCTCGGTCCACGACGGCAGGACCTACAGCATCCATCACACCTACGTCGCACTGTCACCGCGCTCAGGCCGGTCTTCGCTCACGCCCGCCCAGGAAGAGGAGGCAGAAACAGCCTACGCGCGGCAGCTTCGGGACTGCTACGGCCGTCTGGACCTGGAGGTTCTCATACCGGCCGGCGAAGGTGAGCATCCGCACGTCCGCCTCGGGGATGTGTTCGTCCCCCCAACCGTGCGCGCCGACCCACCCCTCCTCGACCTGCCCGTGGAGCCGCGCCAACGCCTGGTCGAACAAGGCGAGTTGCCGGACCTGGGTGTGGATGACAGCACCTGGGCGAGCGCCCGGGACGCGCTGAGCGGGCCGACTGCCGACCTACTGGCGACACTCGCCGCCCCCGGCGCCACCCGCCTTGTCCTGCTCGGCGACCCGGGCTCAGGAAAATCCACCCTTGCCCGCTACTTGCTGCTCAACCTCACCACACCACAGCCCGTCGCACCGTTGCACCCGCTCTCCGGCCTGCTGCCGGTCGTGGTGGAACTGCGCCGCTACGCCGACGCGACCTGGCGAGAGCGCACCTTCGAGGACTTCCTCACACATGTGTGGGAGCACGAACGCCGCGCCCCGCATCCGGAGTTGCTGAGTCGCCGTCTCGCACAAGGCCGGGCCCTCGTCGTCTTCGACGGCTTGGACGAGCTCTTCACTGCCAGGACGCGGGCAGAGGTGGCCCGCCGCATCCAAGGGTTCGCTGCCCACTACCCGCAGGCACGCATCATCGTGACCTCGCGCAGCGTCGGCTACGACCGGCACACACTCGACGCCGCCGGCTTCCGCCACCACATGCTGCAGCCCCTCACACCGCAACAGACAACCGACTTCGTGCGTCGCTGGTTCTCAGCGGCCCTCCCGCACGAAGCCGAGCACGCGGAGCGGCTCGGGGACCGGCTCCTGGATGCCATTGACCACTCCCGGCAGGTGCGCGAACTGGCAGGAAATCCGCTCCTGCTGACGATTCTGGCCATCATCGGGCGCCGCCGCGCCCTGCCCCGTGAACGCGTGGACGTCTACCAGCAGGCCGTTGACGTCCTCGTTGCCCGTTGGGACGAAGAGTCCAAGCACCTCGACCTGCCCGAGGACGTCCGTGCTGTCATCCGGCTCGACGACCGCGACCGCCTGGAGATGCTTGAACACTTGGCTCGTCGCATGCAGGAAGGTACGGGCGGGCTCGCCGGGAACCATATCCTCGGCGACGACATCGAGGAGGTCTTCGCCGACTACCTGCGCGACGAGCAGGACCTTTCAACAGGCGACGCCCGACGGACAGCGCGCGCCATGATCCAACAGTTTCGCGAGCGGAACTTCATCCTGTGCCACTACGGCAGCGAGGTCTACGGCTTCGTCCACCGAACCTTCCTGGAGTATCTGAGCGCGCGCGACATCGTCCACCGCTTCGATGCCCGCGAGTTGACCACTGAGGAGCTGATCCGTGACCTGGTCGACGCCCGGATGGGCGACCCGTCGTGGCATGAGGTGATCCTCCTCGTCACCGCTCTCGTTTCGCAGAACGGAACCCGCACGGCACGGGCGCTCGTAGAGGCGATCCTCGACCGGGACCGCGGCCCCACCGACACCCGATCCTTCGACGAACACCCGCCCGCGTCCCTGGCCCTGCGCGCCCTGGGCCAGGTCCGCAGGACGAGCACATTGGGCGACGTCAACCGACGGGTGGCGACGGCCGCCGCACACGTGTGGCTGGACCGGCACTACTGGAACGATTCCCTCGACGGTGACCTGACGAGCGCGCTGCGAAGCCTGGGCGAGGACTGGTCGGGGCGGCCCCTCCTACTCCGCGCAACCCAGATCGACTGGTCCCGTCCTTGGATGCCGTACCTGGTCGCCTCACTAAGCCCGAGTCGTCCCTGGCTGCTGGCGGTCAGCGCCCACGGACGCTATGAGAACCTGCGCGCCGCCGCCGCCCTGGTCCGGTGCACACAGCTCGACTCCGCCGACGGGCGCCGACTTCTCTGCCTGGCCACTGAGGCACCCGGTCACCTCGACCGTGCCGAGATCCTCACGGCCCTCGCCGCCAGGCACCCCGACGATCCGGCGGTGCGCAGCCTGGTCCTGCGCCGGGGCGAGGAAGATCCGGAGCTCGGCACTCGCTCGGTTGTCCTGTCCAGGATCGGCAGGCAGTGGCCCGAAGACCCGGACGTGAAACGGTACTTGCGCCGCCTCGCGACGGAGGACGCGTCAGAGCAGATTCGGCGCGCTGCGGTGCTCGGCCTCGCCCTGGCTGGCCCGGTCGGGGACGACCGTACGGCGTTCCTGCGCGACCGTGCCGTCCACGACCCGGACGGCCTCGTGCGCGCCTCCGCGCTGAACTGGCTCCCAGGGACTGCCGTCGATGACCCGACCGTGCCCCTGCTGCGCGAACGCGCTATTGAGGACCCTGACGGTCAGGCCCGAGGTGCGGCGCTGCAGGCGTACTTCGTCGCCGACCGCCAAAGCGCACAAGCCACGGAGTTCGTCCGCCGTCGAATCGAGGAGGACGCGAGTCCGGAAGTCAGGATCGCGGGGTGGGATGTGCTCGGGCGGATCACTGAGGGGACCGTGCGCGCGGCGATTCTGCGGGCCGCCGTGGACGACCCCGACGCTGAGGTCAGGCGCAGGTGTCTGTGGACGATCACCGCCAAGTCCCCGGATGACACCACCATCCGCGACCTGCTCCTGCAGCACGCGCTCACGGACCCCGCCGAGCGCGTGCGTCTGCATGCCGTCGACAAGCTCCTGACCCATTGGTCAGGGCACCCCGCCACCGGTGATGCTCTCGACGACCCGGCTGCCGCTCCAGACGTGCGCCGGGCCGTCCACATCGCCCGGCTCAAAGACCGCGCCTGGCGGGACACGGATCCGGCCGCACCGACATACCTGCTCTCCGCGCTGGAGGACACGGACAAGGATGTCCGGACAACGGCAGTGGACCTGCTGGCCGCGCTCTGGCCCAACGCGGCAGACACGGTTCCGACCCTCGACCGCCTATTGGCCGCCGCATCCGACGACGTCGACACCGAGGCCCACAGGAACATCGCTGGAGCCCTCGCCACGGCACGTGCCTATGCCCGAGTGCCAGAGTTCCGTGAGCAATCTGCCTAATCAGAAGTGCCTGTATGACCGGACAGTTGGGCGCGCGGCCAACGCATTCACGGGATGCAGCCTGACGAGTGTCTGATGGCGCCTGCCCGTTCTGCAGGTAAGAGGAGCGCAAGCTGAACCCCACGGCGTCGGCGCGCACACCGCGCGCTACGGGACAAGCCAGAGTCGGCGCTGCCCGTTGCGCTCACACCATCTGCCACGCCGCAGCCGAACAGTTGGGTGACAACCAGGACGCCGATCGGACCTGAGGGCTGAAGGCGCACTTTCTGCACCTGAGCCACAGTCGAGATCCTCATTACCGCTAGCACCTGCACCGCTCGAAGTGACGCACCACAGCCTGGTCCCGTACCGGCTGCCACCGGCCGCCCTCTACACGCTTGCTGCAAAAGCTGGCTGCTCTTGTCGTCAACTGCTGTAGAGGGTGGGCAAATCGCGAGCTCGACGGGCGCACCGGTGCGTACGCCCCCGCCGGCATCTTCCGAGGCGTCCTGCGGCGGCCGGTGCCCTTCGACATCTCCCTCGGCCTCGACGAGCTCACGCCTCCGCGGAGCCGCTGAGAGCCCGCGGCGGTGCCGGGCGCCAGTCGTCGCGGCGGCGGGTTCGGGCGCGGTGTGCGCCCTCGTCGCGGGCCGCGCGGAACGCCGCGACCGCCTGGCGCTGCGCGTCCGTGTCCACCGCGTCGGACCGCACGGCCGACGACAGCAGCGCGTCGAGGGTGGTGGGGGAAGGCCGGCCCCGCGTACCTCCGGGGCCCGAGGGTTCGGCTGCGTTCATCTCGACTCCCCCAGCGTGCCGGGGCCTTCATCCGTCACACCGTCGACGCCGAGCCGCTCGCCGAGCCTGCGCAGTCCGCGGTGGGCGGCGGTGCGGACCGCGCCGGGGCGCTTGCCGAGGACGCGGGCCGTCGCGGGGCCGTCGAGGCCGACGACCACCCGCAGCAGGACGGCCTCCGCCTGGTCGCGGGGCAGTTCGGCGATCAGGTCGAGCACCCGCCGGGTGGAGATCTCCTCCAGGGCCTGTTCGGGGGTGTCGTGCGGGCCCGGCAGTTCGAGCACGTCCTGTTCGAGAGCGGCGGGGCGCGGCCGGGTCTTCTGTCTGCGCAGGTGGTCGAAGGCCCGGTGCCTGGCGATCGTCGCGGTCCAGCCGCGGAAGCCCGCCCCGTCCCCGCGAAAGCGCCCCAGGTCCCGCGCTATCTCCAGCCAGGTCTCGGCCGCGACGTCCTCCGCGGTCTCCCCCTCGGTGCCGACGAGGCCGCGCAGGTAGCCGACGAGGCCGGGCTGGACGAGCCGGTACGCGATGGCGAAGGCGGCCTCGTCGCCCCGCTGCGCCGCCGTGACCGCTCTGCCCAGCTCCTCGTCGTGCGCCTGCGTACGACGGGGTTTCCCACCCTGGCCCAACGCTTTCCCATCCGGCCGACGCGGCACAGTTCACCGTGCCCGTGCCCCTACGGTCACCAGCGTCCCCCGGCACGGAAATGTCACAGCGCGGGAGGGTACGGCCGTATGCGCGGGCCGCACGGTCAGGTGCGCGGGTCCCCCGGCGCGGGCGCCTTACACACCCCCGTGGGACCGCGGCGTCACACTTCGAAGAGCGAGCCTCCGCCGCTGCCGCCGCCCAGCTTCGCGATGTCGAGCGTGCGCGCGGGGTCCGGCGCCACCGCCCCGACCGGCTCGTCGTAGTCGGACAGCCGCATCTTCATGGTCCCGCCGTCCTCCTGGGTCTCCAGGCCGAGGACGTACGGCTTGCCGTGCGCGGCCACGTAGACCGACGTCTCGTCCCCTCCCTCGCCGCCCTCGTGCTCGACGAGCGGGATGACGTCCTGGCCGTAACGCCTGGTCCGCGGAAGGGCCTTGACGACGTTGTCCGGTGACGGGGCGCCCGGCATCGCGCTGAGGAACGTGTCCAGGTCGCAGCTGTCCACCGGCGCCGACGAGCCGCCGAAGGACTTGCCCGCCGCGACCTTCAGGTACTTGCCCCGGGCGAGCGCCACCCGCTCCTGGGCCCGCGCCGCGCCCTCCGGGCCCCGCAGCCGCGCCACCTTCGTCATCTCGTCGAGGGACTCGTCGCTCAGCCGCACGTACGTCGCCTCGCCCTCGATCACGATGAGCTCGCCGCTCCGCATCGGGCCCCCGTCGAAGGTGCCGGTGCAGTTGCCGTCGCGGTCCATGTGCAGCGAGATCTTCTGGCGGCCCTTGGGCGCGGCCATCTCGACGCCGACGCGCATCGACTCCGCACCCTTGATGAGCCCCATGGCGCGGACCGAGAGGTCCCTGCCGCGCCGCTCGTCCTCGGGCACGACCTTCTCCAGCTTGCCGCCCGAGTAGCTCGCGCCGCGGTCCTCCACACCGCAGGACGTCAGCGCGCCCGCCGTCGCGGCCGCCGCGAGCGACAGCGCGGCCACCCGCGTCCATCGTCCGCCCGCTGCCGCCCTGCGTACGTCCACGTGACTCCCCACCCGTTCCCGCACTTCTCTTCCCCACCCCGTCAGCCGCCGGGACGTCCGCCCGGCACAACTCTCACATGACCCAGCGCACTCGTCCGCCCCGCTGTCACACCTGCGGCGTGCGGGATACATCACGTCACAAATCGCCCGCGCGGCTACAACCCTTTCTCCCCTAGGTCAGTCGTACGGACTCGTTTGGTTCACCGGAAATCCGCTGAGGGGTGGGGCAATTGGGCCCGCGCAATCCACGGGAAAGAGCACGTTCCATACCTGCGTACAGACCTCTGGGCCTCCGGCGCAGGGCATGGCTGACGATCGGCGCCGTCGTGCTCGGGGGCGCGGGCACGGCGTCGTACACGGTGGCCGATCCCGGCCCGGCGGGCCGCCCTGACGTCGATCCGCGCGCCGAGCGGCCGGTGAGCGTGCACGCTCTCGCGCTCACGTCCGACGGCACCGCGCTGCGGCCGCCCCGGGTCGGGCCCTCGGACGGCGTGGAGGTACGGGTCGTCGCGGCGGACGATACGTCACATACCTTGCCACCCAAGGGACTTGAGGTCAGCCTCGTCGACCCGGGCGTGACGTCGAAGGAGGCGCGCGACCCGGCACTCGACGGGGGCACCGACGCGACGGCCGAGCGGACGGGCACCGCCCCCGACCCCACCCCGACCCGGCCGACCCCGCCATCCTCCACGGTCACCCGGCCGCTCGGCGAGATACGCCGCTACGCGGCCGGCGCGGGCAGCAACCCCGCGATCCCCACCGGGGACTTCGCCCGCGACGGCAGCACCGACCTGGTCGCGGCCACCCCGAAGGCCTCGTCGAACCGCGGCCGCGTCACCGTCGTGCCCGGCGGCCCCGACGGGCCGGTGGCCGCGTCGAAGATCTCCCTCACGCAGGCGAGCGAGGGCGTGCCGGGCGCCTCGGAGGCCGGCGACGACTGGGGCGCGGCGACCGCGTGGGGCGACCTGAACGGCGACGGCCACGCCGACCTCGTCATCGGCGCCCCCGGCGAGGACGACTCCTCGGGCAACACCGACCGCGGCGCGGTCACCATGCTCTACGGCCCGGAGTTCACCTCCGGCACGGACATGCAGCTGGCGGACGACTTCCACTACAAGGGTGCCAGGTTCGGCTCCGCGGTCGCCGCCGGCGACTTCAACGCCGACGGCAAGGCGGACGTCTTCGCCGCGTCGACCGGCACGGGCGGCTCGTGGGCCGCGCGCGTCGGCCCCGAGCACGAGTCGGGCGGCAGCCTCACCTCGGGCGACACGGCCATCGCGTACCCCGACGCGGCGTCCGGCGACTTCAACCGCGACGGCTACGCGGACGTGGCGCTCACCTACCGCGACCAGGCGGGCAAGGGCAGGGCCGCCTGGTTCAGGGGCGGCCGCTCGGGCCTGAGCCGGGTCGGCACGCTCGCCGTGCCCGGCGGCCGCTCGGTCGCCGTGGGCGACGTGAACGGCAACGGCTACGACGACCTGGTCATCGGCCAGCCGTACACCGCCGAGTCCGGCGCGCACGCGGGCGGCCAGGTGACGGTGGTCCCGGGCTCCCCGACCGGCCTCACGACGACCGGCGTCAAGACCGTCCACCAGGCCACGTCCGGAGTTCCGGGCGCCGCGGAGGCGGGCGACGCGATGGGCTGGTCGGTCGCGGCGGGCGACTACAACGCGGACGGCTACGCGGACGTCCTCGCGGGCGCACCAGGCGAGGACATCACCCGCTCCACCGGCCGCGCGGACGCGGGCACTTCCCTCCTCCTGAATGGCTCGTCGTCCGGCCTCACCGGCACGGGCGCGAAGGCCTTCTCGCAGGACGAGCCCGGCGTCCCCGGCGCCACCGAGACGGGCGACCGCCTCGGCTCCGCGGTGACCCTGGCCGACTTCGACGGCTCCGGCCGCGCGGATCTCGCCGTCGGCGTGGAGGGCGAGGACGCGGGCGACGGCACGATCCTCCAGCTGGACAGCGGAAGTTCGGGCGTGCCCGGTTCGAGCGGCGTCTACTACGGACGTACGGCGCTCGGCACGCCTGCGGGGGCGCGGCTGGGGCAGGCGCTGACGCCGTAGCGGACCGGACCGCACCGGAGCGCCGTGCCGCACCCCGTACGGCACGGCGCTCCTCGCGGCCCGCTCAGTCCGTGTCGCTGGGCACCCGGCAGTCGTCCGGCTGCGGCTTGCCCTTGGGCCAGCCGATGCCCACGAACTCCAGCTTCTTCGTGGTCGGGTTCAGCTCGACCACCGCCACCGGCTTGTCGTAGGCGTTGCCCGCGTTGGTCAGACAGATCCAGCCGCTGGTCCCCGCCACCCGGTTGGCCGCCTCCAGGCGCTGCCACATGGCGGAGACGCGCTTCAGCGGCGGTACCGAGCCCTCGGTCTTGGCGTTGGCGAGCAGCACCGCCTTGGCGATGGTCCGTACGCCGTCGTGCACCAGCATGGTGCGGGAGTCCTCCAGGCGGACGTCCCCGATGTCGCCCGCGCTCCCCCTGCCGATCAGCAGGCGCAGCTCCCGCACCTCCTTCTGGGGCTCGGTGAAGTAGGCGGGGCGCTCCTTCGCGCCGTCCTTGCCACGGAGTTCCGTGTCCCACGCGTCGGGATGTGCGGGAGCCGCGTACTGCACGGTGATGGCGGGCTCCTTGCCGTCGCCGCCGCGCAGCTTCGCCCAGTCGTCGTCCTTCATGTAGCGGTTGAGCGTGGCCGATCCCGAGCCGCTGACGATCGTGTACTTCTTCCCCTCGCACTGCGCCTCGGCGAGCTTCAGGGCGAAGAGCCGCAGGTGCACCGGGCGGCCCGCGAAGTAGACGTAGCGCGCCGAGGACTGGCAGATGTTCTGGGCGATGAGGGTGAAGTCGTTGCCCGTGTCCCCCGGATCCGTGATCGAGGGGGACTCGAACGTCTGGTCCTTGGGTCCCGGCGGGCCCGGTTCCTTGCGGCTGAACGCCTTGGCCAGCGAGTTGTTGTAGATGTCGTGCGGCCGCTCGTCCCTGACCAGCACGGTCTGCTCGTCCCGCAGCCTGCCGTGGAAGCTGGCCAGCGCGTCGGCCTGCTGGCGGTTGGTCGGGATGATGCGGGCGAGGCCGGGGAACGGTTCCTTGCCGCCGCCCTTCTCCGGGTTGGCGAGCTCGTCGGCGCTGACGCGGCTGGCGAGGACCGGGATGTGCAGCTCGCTCAGGCGCGCCATGGCCTTCTCCGTGGCGTCCAGGCTGAGGTTGAATCCCGTGACGGCGCGGAGGTTGTCGTCCTTGTCGGCCGACATGTCCGCCAACTGGTCGACCACGCGGGCCTGTTCGGCGTACGCGTCGCCCGGGTTGGCGAGCACGAGGCGCATCAGCGGGGTGCTCTCGTTGCGGTTGGACCGGTACTGCGCCAGATACGCCCCCTGGATCTCACTGCGCAACTGCACCCGCTCCGCCGCGATGTCGGGTTGCAACGGCAGCATCAGGGCCACGGTGACATGCGGCTTGTCCCCGACGAAGTCCTTGTTCTCCTTCGCGATCGCCCGGGTGACGTCGGCGATCTCCCGCGTACCGAAGTCGTAGCCGGAGCCGTTGACGCCGATGCACTCGCCGCCGTGCTTCTCGACGCCGGACGCGCAGCTCTCGGGTGCGCCGAAGGGCGGCAGGAACACCCACAGGAGTACGCCCGCGGCCAGGAGGCCGCACAGCGTGAGGACCCTGCGCATCCAGTTGGCCCAGAACGTGTTGTACAGCCAGTTCCCGAACTGCCTCAACGCTGCCCTCCCTCTGCCGTGACGCCTTCGTGAAGCCTTGTCGTGCCGGTCAGCCGAACCCGATGTGCTCCGTGCACACGCACCGCTGGAGCGGCTGTTTGTCCTCGGCACGGTCGCCCCAGTCGCGGGCCACGCGGATCAGCAGCGCGGCCCCGTCCGCGGCCCGTGCCACGTCGGCGCCCTCGGGGCCCTGGTCGCGGACCGCCTCGTCGGCGATCTTCGACAGTTCCTCGCTGAGCTCGCGCAGCGGCCCGCGCAGCACCGTCGGCACGGTCTCGTCCAGCGGCTGCGTCCGGTCCTCGGTGAGCCACACCGCGTGCAGCAGCCGGTCGACGCGGCGCCGCAGGGTGTCGCCGCGCACCTGTGTCTCGCCGAGTGCACGCGCGTAGCGCTCGTCGTCGGCGCCGATCAGTGCGGCGTCCGCGACGGCGAGGAGTTCCTCGCACCACTCGGCGGCGGGGCGGGTCAGGAACGTGTCCGCCAGATAGCGCGTGACGAGGTCCGCGCCGTCGGAGGCGAGGAGGTGGTGCATGCGGTGCGCGCCCGCGGTGACGAACAGCGCGTCGGGGTGCCGGTCGCCCAGGTCGCGATAGTGGCCCTGCAACAGCGCGTGGTCGGCGTGCCAGGCCGCGCAGCCGGTGCAGCCGCCGGGTGAGCAGCCGGCGCAGGCCGAGGTCGCCGATGAAGTGCCGGGGGCAGCGGGGCCAGCCGGTGTCCTCCAGGAGTTCGGCTATGCGGTAGGCGTTGAGGCGCTCGGTGCGGCCCTCCTGCACGGCGCGCACCAGCGTCTGGGCGCACTCCACGTCGTGCGCCACCGACAGGTGGGTGAGCAGGTCGAGCCAGTGGCCCCGGTGTTCCGGCGGCAGTTCCTCGGGACGCTCGCGGCCCACGAGTTCGTCGACGAGCACGTCGGCCACCGGCCGGTCGGCGACGGGCCGCCCCTGCTCGTCCTCGCCCGCGGGCACCCGGGCGCCCAGGATCGCCCAGTCGGTGCACTCCTCGGGCGTGGGGAAGGACGCCGCCGCGATCGCCTCGCCGAGCCGCGTCACGAACAGCGGGCGGCCGCCGCTCAGCCGGTGCACCCCGCTGTGCACGCGCAGCCGTACGGCGTTGTCGGGCTGCTCGCGGCCGCCCCTGAGCCTGCTGAGTTCGTCCTTCTGCTGGTCGCGCGTGAGCACGGGCATCCGGACGCGCAGTACGCCGCGCCACAGCGGCGCGTGGTCGGGCACGCCGTCCGGCGGGCGCCGCCACTCGGGCAGCGTCCCCATGAACGGCCGCCAGGTCGCCATGGACGCGTCGGTGCCGCCCGCCCGGTGCAGATAGCGGCCGCCGTCCTCGCGCCGGGCGGTCGCGAAGATCACCAGGCGGTCGTGGTGCCCTCGCTCCCTGTCCTCCAGGGCGGGCTTCAGCAGGCGCCTGCCGAGCGCGCCGTCCGCGTGGTCGAGGAGCAGCGCGGGCCGCCCCACCCGCGACATGCGCCCGCGTACGGAGCGGTAGGCCGCGTCGACGTCCTGGCGCAGCGCGCGGAAGAGGAACCCCTCCGCGATCCGCCGCGCCTCGCCGCCCTGCTGGAAGTCGTCGCCCAGCGCCCGCAGCCCGGCGAGCGGCTGGCCGCCCGCGCCGGGGTACTCGCCGTAGCAGTCGGCGAGTGCGGCCCTGCCCTCGGCGGAGGCGCGGGCGAAGAGTCCGTCGAGCAGCGCGTTGAGGAAGGGGCCGACCAGCGCGCTGGTGACGAGCCCCGTCAGATACCCCAGATAGTTCTTGGCCGTCCCCTTCAGCACGCCCCGCCAGAAGGAGCCGGGCGGCAGGATCCCTTCGAGCCTGCCCACCTCGTCCACCAGGGGCGCGGCCCCGGCGAGCCGGTCGCTGGCGGCCACGGCCGCGAGCCCCGCGTACAGCCGCGGCACGGCGATCCCGCCGCCGTCGCCGCCCCAGTCGCCGTACTGCGAGGCGATCTTGCGCAGCACCTCGGTGACCTCCGACCGGCTCCCCGGCCGTTCCTCGGCCTGTTCCCGGCAGTCGGTCAGCGCGCAGTCGACGTACGCGGTGGGCACGCGCGGCCCGAACCGCCCGCGCACGCACCGCAGCAGCCGCCCCTTGCCCGTGCCGGGCCCGCCGACGAGGACCACCACGGGCAGATCGTCCCCGTAGAGCAGTTCCCTCTTGCGCCCCGCCGCGGTCCTGCCGAGCAACCGGGCGACCAGGCCGCCGTCGTCCAGCAGCTCATCGAATCCGAGTTCGTCAGGCACGGGCCCTCTCCGCGGCCGTGAGCGGCCAGATCGCCGAATGATGGCTCGTCAGGCTAACGAAGAGGCCCCATCTCTGGGGAGAGATTCACTCAGCCGGTGAGATCAGGCCGGAAACGCTCTCAGCAGGCCGCCCGTCTCTCCCTGCGCACCGCGTACTCGCCCCCGGCGGCGCGCCGTCGCGACGGGACCTCGGGGTCCAACTCCCCTGCCAGGCGGCGCAGTCCACGGAACGCCGCCGCCCGCACCGCCGCGGGGCGCTTGCCGAGGACACGACCGGCCGCGGGGGCGTCCAGACCCACCACGACGCGCAGCAGGACCGCCTCGCCCTGGTCCGGCGGGAGTTGGGCCACGAGTCGCAGTACGCGGGCGGTGGCGATCGACTCCAGGACCTGACCCGCGGTGTCCTCCGCGCCGGGCAGGTCGAGGGCGTCCTGGGAGAGGAGGGAAGGGCGCGGTCTGCTCTTCTGCCGGCGCAGATGGTCGATGGCACGATGGCGCGCGACGGTCGCGGTCCAGCGGCGGAACTCCGGTCCTCCGCCCCGGAATCCGTCCAGGTCACGGACGATCTGGAGCCACGTCTCGGACGCCACGTCCTCCGCGTCCGCACGCACGAGTCCGCGCAGATACCGCAGGAGCCCCGGATGGACGCTCCGGTAGACAAGAGCGAAAGCGGCCTCGTCCCCCGCACCCGCATCCTCCAGCGCCCGCGTCAACTCCTCGTCATGAGCCGCCGAACGGCGATGTACCCCACCCTGCCCCACGCTCTCCTCTTAACCCCGCTGACACCGCCCACCGTGCCCGTGCCCTGCCCGCGCCCGCGGTTCCCGCTCCGCGGCTCACTCTGCCGCAGTCACCCAAAACAAAAGAAGACTCAATAATTCAACGGCGGCCAATTCACGCCGCGTGCCGCACACGTCCCGGCAGCGTGAGATAGAAGGTCTGCAACGAGGCTTCGGAACCTTCTGTTCCGCCCCGTTCAAGACAATTGACGACCTTCCCCAAGGGGTTCCAAACCCGACCGTCCGGCATTCGGACACCCACGGCCTGCCCGAAGAATTCCCGCTGCCCGTCGTCGAAGTCGACCCAGACGGCTCCTGCGCGGCGTACGAGGACTTCCCCGACATAGGCCCCGAGCCCGAACAGAGCCCCTGCGATCTCGCTCCGCTCACGCCCGCCCTTGCGAAGCCCGTCAATGAGGAAGTCGACCACGCGGAGGCTGGCTACGGAGAAATCGAGGGGCAGCCGATTCCGTGTGGTCACGTGAGCGACAAACCCCCGCGCCCGCCCTCGCATCTCCGCGGCTATCGGCACCTGTCTTCCCCCGCCGCTTCCGTCCCCGTCCATGATTCCCACCCCTTCGGCTCGGTGATCGGGAGAGCGCGCGACGCACCCTCCCCCTACCGAGCGGAAGACCTGGCACTTCCGTGACGGATCCCGGGCGTGGCCCTTCTCACGCGGTCAAATACCCTGGCCGGTACAACTGTTGATGAGGCTCACGCGTCGGGGAACGCCGCACCGCAGGAGACCACTGGACGTCCTGCGGTGCGGCGGCCCAGGTGTCACTGCGGTTCGATGCCTCTCACTTCAGGCGACTCGCTCGGGAATGCCGCCGGCAGTCCGGGAAGGTCGATGCGCCTCCCCAGGGCCGACACCAGGAATTCGACGACGCCGCCGTCGAACGTCCACCAGTCGTCGTTCCGGCCGCTGACGACGATCCGCCAGGATTCCGGTTCCGATGAGTTGACCTGCCAGTAGAACTGATCCCCGGAGAGGGAGGAGCCCCAGCCGAGCAGCCCGCCCGCTTCCGGGAAGGGGACATGACCGTGACTCTCGTCGACCTCCGCCAGATCCTGGAGGGTCTCCGCGGTCTCGCGGACACCGGAGACGAAGTCGCGTTCCCTCGCGGGAGCGGGCAGCGTCACGACCATGAAGTCATCGATCAGCAGCGTGGGGTAGGACTCGGCGAGAGCCCGGTAGTCGGTCGGCAGCGGGGTGCCCAACTCGTTCTCGATGAGCCGCCAGTCCACGTCTCGCCCGCCGGTGGACCGCCACCGCGTCAGCGAAGGCACAGTGCGCTCGAGTTCCTCGATGATCAGCATGATTCCTGCCATCCCGGCTTGTTCTCTATGGTCTTCCTGAACAACAGACCCTGGCTGGTGTGCGCCGTCATCGTAATACTGTCCGGAATTCCATCCTCGTCCGAGTAGTTCAGTTTGCCGGAATACTCCACCCAGCTGCCCCCCTTGAGCTGCTTCACCATCTTGTTCTCGCAGCGCTTCATCCCACTCGTGTTCATCCGCCCATGACCGGTGAAGAGATTTCGACTGCTCCATTCACCGTTGAACTTGTCACCGAGAATGTGGGAGCGGTGGTAGATCGGCTTTCCGTCGGAGCCGATGTTGTCCGCCGCGTCCGGAAACCCGTGAACGTCCACGGATGCTCCGTCATCCCGGCTCGCTCCGGTCGGTTTCACGTCGCTCGGGCAGATAAGTGCATTGGCCCCCTGGGACCTGCCGTTCCCGTCCAGCGCCTGGTACTTGTAGCGCTGTTCTCGGGGGTCGTCATCGCAGCGTTTGTCGTTGTTCCGGGTGAGTCCTCGCGAGTTCCCTTCATCGGAATCCGCCCCGAAGATGCTGTCAGCAACCGCATCCGCGGCATCGTCGACCACGCGGTCCAACGGATTGTCGATGACCCCGATCGCGTCCAGGACAGTGAGCGCAGTGCCGACGGGGTTGCGCTTCCCCGCCAGCTTGACTCCGCCCTTCACGACGATCTTTCCGGCCTTCTTGAGGCCATCCCCGATATCACCCCACGAAATGTGGCCGTCGATCTCCACATTGGTGATGGGATTTCCTCCAGCGAAGGCGTACCGGTTCCCATTGAGCGGGTCGATCCCGAGCGCCATGTCGGACAGGGCCCCGTTGTACATGTCTCGGGTGGTGAACCGGTTCAGACCTGGGCTGTAGTCACGGAATCCCATGTCATAGGTGCTCGAACCGGCTTCCCAGCGCTTGGAGTTGAACCGATAGGAGTTGTACGACTCCTTCGTCGGATCGGTCGCGCTCGGCTTGTCGATGCCCGTGAAGTCAGCAGCATCATCCGACCCGTACGCCGAATACCCGTACGTCGCCTTCGTGTTGCCGTCCTTGTCCGTCAGAGTCTCGACGTCCGTATGGCTGTTGTAGCCGTAGAAGGAGGACTCCCCGGCGGAGCCGTCGGCGGCGTGCTTGACCTGGGAGAGGCGTTCGCCCCAGGGCCCGTACTGGTAGGACTTCGTGAGCTTGCCCGCGACCTCCTCGCCGAGGACCTCGCCCGACATGCCGAGGTAGGTGTAGTCCGTCGACTTGCCGGACGCGTCCGTCCGGGTGGACGTGCGGTCCAGCGGGTCGTAGGCGTACTTCGTCGTCTTCAGGGCGCCGCCCGCCCCGTCGGCCTTCTCGTGCTGCTTGACCCGGTCGAAGCCGTCGTAGGAGCTGCGTTCGATGACCTTGCCACCGGCCGTCACCGAGTCCTGGCGGCCGAAGGCGTCATAGGTGTACGACGCCGAGGCCCCGCCCACCGTCGTCTTCAGCAGCCGGTTCCGGTCGTAGCCGAACGTCGTCTTCTTGCCCTTGACCGTCTGCGAGATGACGTTCGCGTTGTCGTCGTGAACGTACGTCTCGGTGCCCGCGCCGTCCCCGGTGCGGACGGACGTGGCGAGGCGGTCGGCGGGGTCGTAGGTGTACTTCGTCGTCGACGACACGTACTTCGCGTGGTCGTCGGCGTTCATCTTCTTCGCGGCGTCCTGCGCCTTGTTGCCGTTGGCGTCGTAGGCGTAGGCGTGCGAGGAGACGAGCGTGCCGGCGTCCGGCTTCTTCTCGGTCTGGGACTTGAGGGCGCCGTCCAGGTAGTAGTCGTAGGCGACGGTGTTCTTGTTGGCCTTGGTCTCCGTCTTCCGCTCGCCCCGGTAGGTGTAGTCGTATGAGGTGACCTTCGGCGAGGCGTCGGTGGCCGACTTGCCCACCGAGACCGTCTTGACCAACTCCCGCAGGTCGTACGTGTACTTGGTGAACTGATCGGGGTGCTTGAGCGTCTCCGGCTGCCCGTTCGCGTCGTACGTGTAAGACGTGGCCTTCTTCTCCTGGCCCGCCAGCGCCTCGACGACCTTCTCGACCTGGTTAAGGCCCGTGTACGACATCGTGTACGCGTCGACCTTCGTGCCGGTCGAGGTGTCGTCGATCGAGGTGAGGTTGCCGTTGACGTCGTACGCGTACGCGAAGCGCTTGCGCTCGGTGTCCGCGTCGGCCGAGTGGTCGCGGACCAGCTTGACCGTGTCCGCCGCCGCCGTCAGCTCGGCGTTCTCACCCTTCTTGTAGGTGTCGGTGCCGAGCTTGGTCCACTTCCCCCCGGTGTCCGAGGCGTACGCCGTGTACCTGCCCGCCTTCGCGACGTTCAGCTTCCAGACGTGCGGGGACGCGTCCGTACCCTTGCCCGAACGCGCCTGCGCCTCGGAGGCGAGCAGTTCGCTGGCGCCGACCGGAATGCCGTCGTCGTCACGGGACTTGAGCTTGCCGTCGGGGTAGTGGCCCCAGCGCATGGTCCGGCTCGTCGAGCCGCCCGCCGACGTCAGCTGGCGCGCGTTCTGCTGGCCGAGGTCGTTGTAGTCGTAGGTGGTGCGGATGTCCCACACGTCCTGCGAGGTCTTGACCCAGCCGTTGTCGTAGTACCCGTACGTCGTGTCGTTGCGGGTCACCTCGCCCTCCGAGGGCGGCGCCGACACCTTCTCCACCCGGCCCACGGCGTCGTACGTCGTCTCCGTCCAGACCTTCCTGTTGTAGCGCGGGTCCTTCGGGTCGTACGGCTGGATCTGCCGCGAGGGTCGGTTCAGGGCGTCGTACGTGGTCTCCGCCACGAAGTCGTCGGGCTCGGCCCCCGTGTTCACGCCGCGCGGCGTGAAGACCTTGATCTGGTTGCCGACCTCGTCGTACCCGAACTTCGTGGTCCGGAGCGTCGCCCCCTCGTGCGGGACGTCCACCACGGCCAGCTTGCCGCGCTCGTCGTAGTGGTTGACGGTCGTGTTCTTCTCGGCGTCGGTCGTCGAGACGACCAGGGAGTCCTTGTCGTACGACTGGGTGACGGTGCGCCCTGCCGCGTCCGTGACGGCGACGACGCGGTGGTTCATGTCGTAGTCGGTCTTCGTGGTGTAGTCGTCCGGGTCCGCGGTCGCGTTCTTCTTGGGGTCGATGACTCGGACCGCGTTGCCCACGCCGTCGTAGACGTAACTGACCTTGTCCTTCTTGGCGTTGACCACCGACGTGAGCTGGTAGATCTCGTCGTAGTTGTTGGTCGTGACGTAGTCGTCGGGATCGGCGGGGGTCGCCGTGCCCTTGGGCTCCGTCGTCGTCTTGAGGTTGCCGACACTGTCGTACGTGTACGCCGTCTTCCGCTCACCCGAGGTGGCCGTGTCCTTCGGCGCCGTGGCCGTCAGGACCTGGTCCGCGTGGTCGTACGTCGCCTTGGAGACCGCGCCGTTGGGCGCCGTCGACGTGGTGACGTTGTCGTTGGCGTCGTAGTCGGGCGCCGGGGTCGTGATGTACACGCCCGCCGTCTGGTCCTTGGGTGCCTTCGACACCAGCGGGCGGCCGAACGCGTCGTACGTCTGGGTCGTCTTCTTGCCCAGGGCGTCGACGACCTCGGTGACCTGGCCGCGCGTGTCGTACTCGGTCGTCGTGTTCTTCGCGAGGGCGTCCGTCGTGGTGCGCGGGTAGCCCGCCGCGACGAAGTCCTTGTAGGCGGTCGGGTTGCCGTTGGCGTCCGTCGCCCGCGTCAACTGCCCGTAACCGTCGTACTCGTACTTCGTCGTGTAGTCGCCCTCCGTGGCCGAGGCGACGCCCTTGGGGTCGGTCACCGTCTTCAGATTGCCCTTGGCGTCATGGCCGAACTGCCAGACCCGGTTCTCCGCGGAGGTCTTCTTGACCAGGTCGGCCGCGTAGCCGTCCGCACGCGTCTTGTACTCGTAACGGACGGAGTGCGGCGGGGACTTGCCGGGAGCGCAGTCCGCGGCGGAGGGCAGGCCCTCCTTGTTCTCCTCCGCCGAACGCTCCCAGAGCGGGTAGCCGGTCCGCTCGTCGAAGCAGTACGCCGTCCTCGCCGTCTTCGGACCGTTCTCCTCTTCGAGGAGGGTGACGTTGTGCTCGGCGTCCCACGTCATCCGCGTCTGCTCGGACTTGGCGTTGGTGACCTTGACCGGGCGGTCCTGGCTGTCCGTCGCGTACGTCGTCGTGTTCTTCTCGGCGTCGGTGACCTTGGTCTCGGTGCCGCCGTCGGTCCCCGACGTGTACGTGAAGCCCGTCGTGGCGCGCAGCCGGTCCGTGATCGTCTTGGTCGACCAGCTGGACTCGGGCCCGTCGCCGTACTCGACGTCGGTGGCGTTGCCCCGGGGGTCGGTGACCTTGGTCCTTGGTGTTCTTGTTGCCCTGCGTGGCGTCATAGCCGAACGAGAACTCCTTTGCCTGTGCGGCCCCTTCACCGTCCGTGAGGCGACCGAGCAGGCCCTTCACCGTGTAACGGAAGGCGACCTTGCGACCCGAGACGTCCGTCATGGACTTCACGTGGTCGTAGATCTTCGGGTTCCACAGGTCCTTGCCGGTGGCCTTCGCGCCCTTGTCGTCGATGTACTCGTACGACGCGTCGCCCGCCCGGTAGTAGTCGAGCTTCAGGGAGGAACGCCCCGCCGGATCCTTGATCTCGGTGAGGAACTTGACGCGGCGGTTGCCCGAGTCGCGCAGCTCGTAGACGTACGTCTGCGTGTTGCCGTTCTTGTCGACGATCGACGTCAGATAGCCGTCGCAGCCGACGAGGAAACGGGTGCCGTCGGGGCGGGTCAGGGTCCAGGCGTCCGGCACCTCGGGGTCGCCGGTGCGGCAGACCGACGTGACGTTCGGCTTGGCGGTGAGCCGGTAGTGATAGCCCGCCGACGGCTTCCAACTCCCGTCGCCCTGCTTGCGGAAGAGATGCTGCGTGCCGTCGCCGTCGATGACGTACGCCTCGCCGGGATCCGCGTCCGGGTGGAAGTCGAGCGTCGAACCGAGCCGCATCGGGCCCGCGGCCTGCGCCGACCAGCCGTGGCCGAGCTGGCTGTCGGAGGTGTCCTGCGCGTTGTAGGTGAAGCGCGCGAAGGTGTTGATGCCGCGCCCGGGGTTGCTGAAGGCGTTGTACGACCACGCGGCGTTGCCCGAGCCGATGTTGCTCATCAGGGTCGAGCCCGCGCCGGTGTTCTTGCCGGTGAACGCGTGGTGCTTCTCCATGCCGACGCGGTCCGCGGTGGGGTCCTCGACGGCGGTGGTCTGCGCGAGACCGCCGATGCCCGGCTTCTGCGAGAGCCAACTGCCGTCCGCCTTGTTGAGGACGTCCCAGGTGAGCGTGTAGCCCGAACGCCGGTTGCCGTCGGCCGTGTACGGCGACTTGACCGTCGCCTTGACGATGGCGGAGGCGCCGGGGGCGAGGGCCGGGATGTCGGCCTTCAGCTGGTTCTCGGCGGTGGTCGCGTCCGTGCCGTCGGGCAGGGCCCACTTGTACGAGAGCGCGCGTTCGCCGTCGGGCCAGGCCGCGGTCGTGGTGTTGGTGACCGTGACGTCCACCGGATAGGTGTTGTTCTCGGACATGCGGGTGGGCGTGCCGGGCGCGTAGTACGTGTTCCAGGGGGTGGGCTCGGCGGCGACGACGTGCAGCTGGGGCCGCTGGGCGGGCTCGGGGGCCTCGCTCGACGCGAAGCGGACGGGCGCGACGGACTCGGCGGGCTTCCCGGACTTCCCCGCCTCCCCCGGCTTCGCCGACTTCCCCGCGGCCGCCAGAAGAACGCCCTTGTTGGTGCTCGGGCGCTTCGCCCACTGCCTGGCGAGCGAGGTGACGTCCCAGGCGTACGTCCCGTCCTGGCCTGTGGTGTCGGAGACCGCACCGGAGGCGTCACCGCCTGCCGCACGCCACGGCGTCTTGGCGCCCGACTTCCGCCAAGTGGCGGTCTTTTCGTCGAACTTCCGCTTGAGCGGGCTGAGTTCGACGAGCGGAGTCTTCGCCGTGCCGGTGCCGCCACCGGCCGAACGCAACCGCAGCTCGGCCTGGAGGACGGTCGCCTTCTTCGGCAGGCCGTCGGCGGGGAACCGCAGCGCTGCGCGAGTGGTGCCGTCCGCGCCGACGCTCAGCCACTCCCCGTCCAGGTTCGTGCCCGGTCGCGCGGCGGAGAGCGTGGTGTCCGTCTGCCCGGCGCGCAGGATCCGCAGCGTGTGCCCGGCCTTGGGCACCCCCATGCGGCGTACCGGCGAGGCAAGCAGCCTCCCGTCCCTGGTCAGCGCAAGGAGGCGGTACGAGTAGTGGCGCGCGATCTCCGTCGCGCTCTTCGCACGGGTCGGTACGGCGGTGCTGTCCGTGTAGGAGGTCGCACCCTTGCTGAGCGGGGCCACCAGGGTGGCGCCGGTCGCCTTGAAGCCGGCGCGGGTGGAGCGGTGCAGCTGATAGCCGACCAGCTCATCGCCCTTCGAGGCGTTCTTGGGCGGGGCGTACGTGGGCCAGGACAGCTCGGGCCCCGTGCCGTGGACCACGTCGGGGGCGTCTAGCGCGATGCCAGCCGCGCCGTAAGTGACGTGGGGATCCGGCGAGTTGGTGGGGTACTTCCGGTCCGGGGTCCGCGGGACGTCGACCCGCTTGGCGGGTCTCTCGGCCTCGTCCGCAGCCGACGCCCCCGCCGTCGGCGGTCCTTCGTCATTCTCCGCGAATGCGGCCTGGGGCAGCGCAGCGCCCACCACCGCCGATGCGACAAGGCCGACAAGCAGCCTTCGGGAACCATTTCTCACCGTGCCAACTACCCTTCCGCAACCTTCTTCCGTCAATTCGCGCAGCCAGTACCCGCGAACGGAAAGAGGGCATGATCGAGTACCGCTCGAGGAATTCCTGGAGCAGTGCGGGAAACATGGATCAAGCAGCAGCCGAGAGTTCTACGCACTCCGTCAACAGCACGTCAACCACCCGAACATGACGGACAATCACCCATTAGGTCCGCTATCGTCCCGCCCTGGTGAACGACGGTCGGGATGTTGTATAACCGGGCCGAATTGCCGGGGCCGCCACCGGCCCCTATAGCTCCTGGGGTGGGGAAATGAAGAATGAGATCGCGCACGAAGCGGAGACGGATCTCGGCACGGCGGACGAAGTCGGGGAGACCGTCGTGCCGGAAAGCGAGATCGAGGGAAAGACGGTCAGCGAGATATCCAACCGGCGCGTCCTGTCCGTGGGCACCGCGCTGATCGGCCTCTGCGCCGCCTTCGTCGCCTACGGCGTCCTCGACGAGGACGAACCGGAGCGGCAACGCCCCGTCCCCACCGCGTCGGTGACCTACCGCGTCACGGGCACGGGCGAGGCCGGGGTCTCGTACGTGGCCGGGGGCGCGAAGGGCGGCGCCACGGTGCGGGCCGGTGTCGAGCTGCCCTGGCGCAAGACCGTGCGCGTACCACTCGGCGAGGACCCGGCCGTCAGCGTCCGGCTCGGGAAGGACGGCGGGGAGGCGAGCTGCGCGCTCGCGATAGGCGGTGAACACCGGCGCCGCGCGACCGCGTTCGGCACCTACGGTCGGGCGACCTGCACGGCGGAGCTACCAGCGAGGAAGCGGAGCTGACTACGTCACGCGCGCACCGCCCGCCCACGCGACGGCGCCCACCGCGGCACAGGCGCACCACGGCACGGCCCCACCGGCGGAGCCAAGCCGAAGTCGCCCCGGAGCGGGCCCCCTCACCCCCGCCCCCGAGCCCGCCGCGACACCACCGCCCGCAGCACCCTGCGTCCCTCCATGGACACGTCCAGGGCCTGTCGCAGGCCGCCCGCCGGGCCCGCGCCGCGGTTCGTCAGGAGTTCCAGGATCCTTATCTGGCGGCGGAGTTCGGCCGCGACCAGGGGGGACATGCTGTCCGTGCGGCCCTCGCGGCGTGCCCGTACCGAGCGGCCCGCGCCGTCCGGTGCGGTGTCCAGGAGCCTGTGCACCTGGAGCGCGGCGACCGAGCAGCCGTCGGCCCACTCGCGCACCTCGGCGCCGGAGTGCGCGTCGGGGGCGGCGTCGAGCATGCGGCGGGCGAGCGCCACGGCCTCGCCGGACGCCCCCGGCGGCCGCGCCGCGGGAGCGAGCGTCTGCCGCGCGTCGGCCAGCGCCCCGCCCCAGTCACCGCCGTCGGCGAGGCTCGCCCACAGCGGGCGCAGCAGTTCGTCGTCCCCGCCGAGCACCGGCACGCACCGGTCGAGGCAGGCGAGGCCGCTGGCCGCGAGGCCCCTCTCGTCGGCCTGCGCGATCAGCTCCACCAGGCTCATGCTGTACGTCTCCCGTCCCGGACCCTGCACTGCCCCTTACTGCGTGCGCTGCCCCGGGAACGTCACTGCCGTCACTGCGGCACGACACCGAGCCGGTCGAGGAGGCGGAAGAAGAGTTCCTCCGCCGAGGGTTCGGCCTCCGCGTTCAGCACGTCGAGCAGCGGCCCCGTCCGCGCCGTACGGCCCGACTCGGCCGCCCAGGCGACCGCGCGTTCGGCCGCGTCGCGCGGTTCCAGGAAGTAGTCCTCGACGGTGAGTCCGCCGTCGCCGAGGTAGCCGGCCATCGCGCGGCGCGCCAGGCAGGTGGTCCAGGCCCCGCTCTCCGGCGCCGACGCCTCGATGACGACGCAGTCGCTGTCCATGACGTATCCGAAGAGCGCGGGCGCACCCGTCTCCAGGGCCAGCGTGTTCATGTTCCCGACGTCGCGCGTGCCGTCGCCGCCCGCGACCTCCCACACCTGCCAGCCGTCGTCCCGCCGCACCAGGAGGCTGAGGTCCTCGCGGACCCCCGCCACCGCCGAGAGCTCCGCGAGCGGCCGCTCGCTCCTGCCCACGACGTAGTACCCCCAGTAGCCCATCGCCGTACCCCCGCTGTGCTCCGCGCTGCCCCGTTCCGCCTTCTTCGGGCGAATACACCACAGGCGTGGGCGAGTTCGCCACCGGAAAGGAGAAACCAAAGGAGAAAACGAAGGGGAGACCAAAGAGGAAGAGAACGAACAGAACCGTTCGTCAGCGGTTACCGGCCGCCCGCCGGAACGCCTCCCGGCACGGCCCCGGGGCCCGAGCGCGCCTTCTGGTCCTGCATGCGCGTGAGGCGGTGCACGAAGACGATCGCGAGGACCGCGGCCACGAGGTCGAGCGCGTCCGACACCATGATCGCGGTGAGCGCGGAGTTGATCTCCTCGGGCTCCTCCGCCGCCGAGTAGCGCCGCCCGGCGTAGCGGCCCGCCATGATGCTCAGCAGCCACAGCGTCCACCAGGCGTTGATCAGCCCAGGAGTCTCCCGGTCGGCCGGTGCCTCCAGGCTCCTGGAGCGGTCACCGCTCGCGTCCCAGATGTCGATGGCGATCCGGCGCGGGAACCACAGGTTCACCACCGGCACGAACCAGCCGCCCACCGTCCAGCCGCGCGACTTGCTGTGGATGTGCGGGTCGAACGCCTCCGCGTTCACGCGCACGCGGTGGAACCAGACGAGGAAGACGACGCAGGTCGCGACGAGCGCCACCAGCTGCGCTCCGGCGGCGGCGGTGTAGAGGTTGTCGGCGAACTCGGCGTCCCGTGCGATGTCCTCGTCGTACTCCCCCGAGATCAGGTCGTCCATCACACCGCGCACCGCGGCGTCCGCCCACAGCGCGTACAGATCGACGACGATGACGACGGCGAGCAGCGCCATGACCGCCCGGCCGAGCCCGACCGGCGAGCGCAGCCAGACGGCGGGACCGCCGCCGGGCACGGGCACGGCCGCGGGCGGCGGCGCGGCGTGGGCCGCCACCGTGACGCAGACGTCGCAGAGCCCCTCCGACGTCGTCGCCGTGTTCAGCTGACATTCCTTGCACAGCATGGCTGCGCCACCCCCCACGGATTCACGGACTCGGTCCGGTGTTCGAAGACCGCCCGCGTCCCTCCCCAGGGCGCGTACGACGGCCGACAGACCATACCCCATCAGGACAGAACGCCCCAGCTCGGACGCCCTGCCTCCCGGCTCTCCCCGCAGGTCAGCCCGTCTCGTCAGCCCGTCCCGTCAGCCCGTCTCATCGGCCAGCTTCACGAAGTCGGCCCAGGAGCGCCCCGGATCGCGCGGATCCCACAGCTTCTGCACCGTGGCCCGCAGCGGCATCCGGATGCCCCGCGCCACCTGCTCCTGGGTCTGCGAACCCGCCAGGTCGCACCAGACGGCGAAGGTGCCGCCGAGGATCTGGGCGTCGTACTCCTTGCCCACCGGTGCCGTGCCGCGGAGCACCCGCGGGGTCCAGTTCTCGTAGATCCGCTGCCCGGTCGGATAGCGGAAGGTGTTGGGCTGGCCGAGCACGTAGTAGAGGTACTCGTCGTTGTAGTTGACGACTTTCCGCCCCGCGCGCAGATACTCCACGGGCTCGCGCGCGCCGATCTCCTTGCCCGTCCAGTACGCCACTTCGAGGTCGTCGGCGGCCTGCTCGGTGCCGCCCTGGAAGAACCCGTCGTTCCAGGCCTTGAGCTTCTTGTCGAACGGGCGCACGGTGTCGGCCCGGTCGTTGAGCCAGCCCGTCGCCAGGTCCTGCACCCGCCCGTCGGGGCCGTACCGCTCGCGGGCGGCGGCCGCCAGCTGCGGGTAGGAGGACTCGGGGTTCTTGACCGTGAGGGCGCGGTATTCGTCGGCGCCCAGGTGCCAGTACGCGCCGGGGAACAGCTCCGCGTACTCCTCCAGCAGATCGTCGACGATCTCGGCCGCGCCCGGCTTCGAGATGTCGACCGCGCCGCGCGTGGCGATGCCCCGGGCGTCGCGGAGCTGGAGGGAGGGGTGCTGGCGGATGACCGCGCCGAGGTGGCCGGGCGAGTCGATCTCCGGCACGACGGCGATGTGCCGGCTCTCCGCCAGCTTCAGGATGCCCCTGACCTGCTTCTTCGTCAGGTGGTCGGAGGAGACGATCTCGGGGTGCGAGTCGGACTCGATGCGGAACGCCTGGTCGTCGGAGAAGTGCAGCCCCAGCTGGTTGTACTTGAGGTCGCCCAGCTCGCGGATGCGGTCCTCGATCCACCCCACGTCGAAGTGCTTGCGCGCGATGTCCAGCATGAAACCGCGCCGCTCCTTGGCGGGCCGGTCCCGCACGACGCCCTCGGGAGCCGTCTTGTCCCCGTGCACCTCCTGCTTCAGGGTCCGCGTCCCGTAGAAGACGCCCGTGTCCGTGGGGGCCTCGATCCGCACCCGGCGGTTCTTCACGGAGAGCGTGTACGACTCCGGGCCCGCGCCCTCGTCCCCGCCGGCCCCGGACGTGAGCGCCAGCTCCACGTCCCCCTGCCGGGCATCGCCCTCACCCGCGTACGTCAGTTTCAGCTCACCGGCGAGCAGCCTGCCCTCGTCGGCCAGGTCCTCGTCGCGTACGACGACCCTGCCCGAGTCCGCCGGGCGCCAGCCGGGACCGCGCGCCGCCTCGTGCTCGCGCACCGCGGGGATGGTGGCCGGGGCCTTGGAGAGGGCGTAGCTCCTGGCGGGACTGGGAGAAGGGGACGAGGCGGACTTCCCGTCCGAGGGCGGCGGATCCGCGGGGTCCGCCCCGTCCCCGCCGGGCCAGACACCGAGGGCCAACACAACGGCCCCGGCAACAACGGCACCCCCCGCAGCCACAACGGCCCCGCGCTTCACAGCACACCTCGCGCACCACGGAGAAAGAGCGGGCGGGTGGGGGAATTCCGCCGCGAAGCAGCGGCACAAAACACCCCGTACGACACCAAGCCACATGTCAGACCCATAGATCCACGCTACGACGCGCCCCCGTGAGCCACCCGTCCACACCACGAAGCCAAACTCTCCCGTACGGGTGAAATTCGCTCAGCCATCGGACACCCGTCATCACGTCTCGCTAGCGTTACGACCACCCCCACACCGCACCGCCCCCTTCTGCCGTCCCCTGCCCAGGAGCGCACGCTGCCCCCGCACCGTTCCCCTAGTCCCACCGGCCGCGCCGCCCCGCACCACCTGAATTCCGCGACGCCGGAGGCGGCCGAGGCCGCCCTGCTCACCTGCTGCGGCAGCGGCCACTGGGCTCGCCAGGTCGCCTTCCACCGGCCCTACCCCGACCTGGAAGCGCTCCTCGCCGCGAGCGACGAGGCGTCGTACGACCTGGCGCCCTCGGACCTCGCCGAGGCCCTGGCCAGCGAGCCCCTCGACCCCACGGTCCCCCACCAGGGATCCCACCCGGCCGCCTCCCAGGTCAGCGGGTCGCTGGGCACCTACACGGCCGTGCACACCGCGCTGAGCGCCGCCCACGCCGCGTACGAGAGCCGCTTCGGGCACTCCTTCGTGATCTGCCTCGACGAGGCCGCGCCGGACGAGGCCCTCGACCTGCTGCTCTCCGGCATCCGGTCACGCCTCGGCAACGATCCGGAGGAGGAACGCGCCATCGCGGCCGACGAGCTGCGCCGCCTCGCCCGCGGCCGGCTGGCCCGCCTCACGATGGCCCCGGCCAGCCACGACACGGATCCCGCGCATGATCGCGGCCCCGGACACGCCGCCCGCGAAACCCGTCCGCAATCGCGTCCCGATAGCCCGTACGTGCCTGTTTGATTGCCTGTTTGATCACACCGGCGGACCCGGGGCAGGTCCACCGACAACTCGTCGATACGATGACGAGCGGCCGGTGGACCGTACCCGGCCGGGCTCGTCCGACAGAGAAGCCGGCCGGCCCCAATCCCCGCTCCCGGAGGGTTCTTCCGTGCCGGCTGGAACGCTGTACCGCGGCCGGGAAGGCATGTGGTCATGGGTGGCTCACCGAGTCACCGGTGTCCTCATTTTCTTCTTCCTGTTCGTGCATGTCCTCGACACCGCTCTCGTCCGCGTCTCTCCGGAGGCGTACGACGATGTCGTGGCTACCTACAAGACGCCGATCGTCGCGCTCCTCGAGTACGGCCTGGTCGCCGCCATCCTCTTCCACGCGCTCAACGGCCTTCGCGTCATCGCCGTGGACTTCTGGTCGAAGGGTCCCCGCTACCAGAAGCAGATGCTCTGGTCCGTCGTCGGTGTCTGGCTCGTCCTGATGGTCGGGGCGCTCTACCCCGTCCTTGGCCACGCCGTCCGTGAACTCTTCGGGAGCTGAGGCCAGACATGTCCGACACCACGCTTGAGAAGTCCGGTACGTCCGGCGTCGGCCCCGTCGAGGGCGTGTCGCTCTACGACGCCGACAACCCGGCCCCGGTCATCGAGGCCCCGCGCAAGCGGACCTCCAAGACCCCGCGCTCGACCCGCGGCAACTTCGAGATGGCCGCATGGCTCTTCATGCGTCTCTCCGGCGTCGTCCTGGTCGTCCTCGTCCTCGGCCACCTGCTGATCCAGCTGGTGCTCGACGGCGGTGTCTCGAAGATCGGCTTCGCGTTCGTCGCGGGTCGCTGGGCCTCGCCGTTCTGGCAGGTCTGGGACCTGCTGATGCTGTGGCTCGCGATGCTGCACGGCGCCAACGGCCTGCGCACGGTCATCAACGACTACGCCGAGCGCCCGAACACGCGTCTGTGGCTCAAGGGCCTGCTGTACACCGCCACGGTGTTCACCATCCTTCTGGGCACGCTGGTGATCTTCACCTTCGACCCGAACATCCGCTAAAGCCGAGGCGACCCACGTGAAGATTCACAAGTACGACACCGTCATCGTCGGCGCGGGCGGCGCCGGCATGCGCGCGGCCATCGAGTCGACGAAGCGCAGCCGCACCGCCGTGCTCACGAAGCTGTACCCCACCCGCTCCCACACGGGCGCCGCGCAGGGCGGCATGGCCGCCGCGCTCGCCAACGTGGAGGAGGACAACTGGGAGTGGCACACCTTCGACACGATCAAGGGCGGTGACTACCTGGTCGACCAGGACGCCGCCGAGATCCTGGCGAAGGAGGCCATCGACGCCGTCCTCGACCTGGAGAAGATGGGCCTGCCGTTCAACCGCACGCCGGACGGCACCATCGACCAGCGCCGCTTCGGCGGGCACTCCCGCAACCACGGCGAGGCGCCGGTCCGCCGGTCCTGCTACGCCGCGGACCGCACGGGCCACATGATCCTCCAGACCCTCTACCAGAACTGCGTCAAGGAGGGTGTGGAGTTCTTCAACGAGTTCTACGTCCTCGACCAGATCATCGTGGAGGAGGACGGGGTCAAGAAGAGCGCGGGCGTCGTCGCCTACGAGCTGGCCACCGGCGAGATCCACATCTTCCAGGCGAAGGCCGTGGTCTACGCGTCCGGCGGCACCGGCAAGTTCTTCAAGGTGACCTCGAACGCGCACACCCTCACCGGTGACGGCCAGGCGGCCTGTTACCGGCGCGGTCTGCCGCTGGAGGACATGGAGTTCTTCCAGTTCCACCCGACCGGCATCTGGCGCATGGGCATCCTTCTCACGGAGGGCGCCCGCGGTGAGGGCGGCATCCTCCGCAACAAGGACGGCGAGCGCTTCATGGAGAAGTACGCGCCGGTCATGAAGGACCTCGCGTCCCGTGACGTCGTGTCCCGCTCCATCTACACGGAGATCCGTGAGGGCCGCGGCTGCGGTCCCGAGGGCGACCACGTCTACCTCGACCTCACGCACCTCCCGCCGGAGCAGCTGGACGCCAAGCTCCCCGACATCACGGAGTTCGCGCGGACCTACCTCGGCATCGAGCCCTACACGGACCCGATCCCGATCCAGCCGACCGCGCACTACGCCATGGGCGGCATCCCGACGAACGTCGAGGGCGAGGTCCTCGCGGACAACTCGACCGTCGTTCCCGGTCTGTACGCCGCCGGTGAGGTCGCCTGCGTCTCGGTGCACGGCGCCAACCGCCTGGGCACGAACTCGCTCCTGGACATCAACGTCTTCGGCCGTCGCGCGGGCATCGCCGCCGCCGAGTACTCCGCCAAGAACGACTTCGTCGAGCTTCCGGAGAACCCCGAGGACCTGGTCGTCGGACTCGTCGAGCAGCTGCGCGACGCCACGGGCACCGAGCGGGTCGCCGAGCTCCGCAAGGAGCTGCAGGAGACCATGGACGCCAACGTCATGGTGTTCCGCACGGAGCAGACGATCAAGACCGCGGTGGAGAAGATCGCGGAACTCCGCGCCCGCTACAAGAACGTCTCCATCCAGGACAAGGGCAAGCGGTTCAACACCGACCTCCTGGAGGCCATCGAGCTGGGCAACCTGCTCGACCTGGCCGAGGTCATGGCGCAGTCGGCCCTGGCCCGCAAGGAGTCCCGCGGCGGTCACTACCGCGAGGACTACCCGAACCGCGACGACGTCAACTTCATGCGCCACACCATGGCGTACCGCGAGGTCGCCGACGACGGCACGGACTCGATCCGGCTCGACTACAAGCCGGTCGTCCAGACCCGCTACCAGCCGATGGAGCGTAAGTACTGATGGCTACCCCGACCATGGACAAGCTCGAGGCCCTCGAAGCGGACAACGGCACGCACCTGATCACGGTGACGTTCCGCATCCGCCGCTTCAACCCTGAGGTCTCGGCGGACGCCACCTGGGAAGACTTCCAGCTGGAGATCGACCCCAAGGAGCGCGTCCTCGACGGTCTCCACAAGATCAAGTGGGACCTGGACGGCACGCTGACGTTCCGCCGCTCCTGCGCGCACGGCATCTGCGGCTCGGACGCCATGCGCATCAACGGCAAGAACCGCCTTGCCTGCAAGACCCTGATCAAGGACGTCAACCCGGCCAAGCCGATCACGGTCGAGCCCATCAAGGGTCTGACGGTCCTGAAGGACCTGGTCGTCGACATGGACCCGTTCTTCCAGGCCTACCGCGACGTCATGCCGTTCCTGGTCACCAAGGGCAACGAGCCGACGCGCGAGCGTCTGCAGTCCGCCGAGGACCGCGAGCGCTTCGACGACACGACCAAGTGCATCCTGTGCGCCGCGTGCACGTCCTCGTGCCCGGTGTTCTGGAACGACGGCCAGTACTTCGGCCCGGCCGCGATCGTCAACGCGCACCGCTTCATCTTCGACTCGCGTGACGAGGCGGGCGAGCAGCGCCTGGAGATCCTCAACGACAAGGACGGCGTGTGGCGTTGCCGCACGACGTTCAACTGCACGGACGCCTGCCCGCGTGGCATCGAGGTCACCAAGGCGATCCAGGAAGTGAAGCGCGCGCTGATCACGCGTCGCTTCTGACCACGCGTCGCTTCCGCATCGCGGGTCGCTTCTGATCGCGGGTCTCCTCCCGCAGGACACCGAGAACCCCCGGACGGCCGAAGAACTGGCCGTCCGGGGGTTCTCGCATGCGCGCCTGCGCCCGCCCCGGGCCCTTCGCCCTACGCTGACGGAATGTCAGACAACCAGTCGGTCGGCCTGTCCGTTGAGCAGCCCGTCGAGCAGTCCGCCGAGCAGGCGACCGCGGTCCTCGGCTTCGACAACGTCCTCTTCCCCGTCGGCGAGCTCGGCGAGGCCGTCGGGTTCTACGAACGCGCCGGGTTTCCCGTGGCGTTCCGGCTCGACGAGATCGGGCTCGCGATCCTGAAGGTCGGCAAGGAGACGCCCGGCGTGCTGCTGCGCGTCGAGGACGGCATCGGGCAGCGGCCCCCGCCGTGGCCCACGCCGCGGGTGTGGCTGGAGGTCCCGGACGCCCGCGAGAAGGGCCGGGCCCTCACGGCCGCGGGCATCGAGCCGATCACCGGGCCCTTCTCCGTCGCCACGGGGTGGACCGTGGAGATCGCCGACCCGTGGGGGAACGTCGTGGGCTTCACGGACTACCGCAAGCGGCCGGAGCTGGCTCGGGCGTAGCGGGAGCCCGAGCGTGACCGGCGACGCACCTGGCCGGCGCCGGGGCTGGCGGGCGCCGGAGCTGGCCGGTGACGGAACTGGCCGGCGACGGAGCTGGCCAGCCTCAGAGCTGGCTGAGGATCGTGGGGTCGGTGATCTCCTTGTCCTTGGCCAGCAGCATCGCCTTGCTGAGGATGACCGTCAGCGTCCTGTCGCCCTCGAAGGGCAGGTGCCCCGGCGTCCCCGAACCGTCCGCGGCACTCGCCCGCGTACTCGAAGGGACGATGCAGACGTAGTGATCCGATGGGGTCCGCAGGATGTTCCCCGAGCCCAGATGGATCTTGTACGTGTGCAGGTCGCCGCGCACCCGCAGGAAGCGTCCCTCGATCGCGCACCGGTCCGCGATCGCGAGGCGGGGCACGAGCCGGGCGAGCAGGTCCCGCCGCGTCGCGGCACTCGGGCCGAGCTCGCCGAAGCCGTACGCCGTCCAGTACTCCCTGAAGCGCCCCTCGGGGCCGCCGTCTTGCCAGGTGGGGTCGTTGCCCACGCTGGCGACGCCCACGAACAGGTCCACGTCGCGCAGGACCTCGCTCAGGACGAGCGGGGGTATCTCCGTCAGCGGCAGCGCGTCGACCGGGGCACTGCCGTCGACGAGCCGCATCCGGTAGTCGCCGCCGCCCGCGTGCGCCGTGTTGTGCGGGGCGTCGATCGGGTAGAAGCGGACCTGGTCGGTGCGGACCCGCAGATAGCTGCCCGCGTCGGTCAGCTCCTCGGCCCAGCGCTCGCCGCCGACGCCCTCCACCCAGTACTCGGCGCGCAGCCCCCACCGGGGCAGCTCGCGGACGGCGGGCGGGTACTCGTCGTCGACGCTCAGCCGCAGCACGTTGCGCCAGCCACGCACCGCGGCCAGCGAGTTGAACTGGTGCTGGCGCAGGATGTGCGCGGCGAACCGGTTCGAGTACGTCCCCGTGGCCCGCTCGGCGTCGGTGAGCACGTACACCTCGCGGTGGGCCTGCTTGAACGGCTGGGTGACGCCGTGCCGCTCCAGCCAGTCGCGCCAGGCGGTGATCTCGGCGGTGTCGCGGCCGACCGGGTGCCAGAGCCCGACCGTCGCGCCGTCCGTCACCGGCGCGCCCGTGAGCGTGCGCAGCTCGCCGTCCGCGAACCCGCAGGGCGTGCCGTCGACGGTCCACAGGAGGCGGCGGGCGAGCGTGCCGAGCAACGGGTGGTCGAGGCAGCGCTCGCGCCACGCGGCGTACGGCCACTCCCTGCGGGCGAGGAACTGCCGGTCGAGCCGCTCGGCCTGCGCCGAGAGCATCTTGTCGATGTCCTTGACCGCGGCCTTGAGCTCCTTGAGCTCGTCGGGATGGTCGCGCTTGACCTCGGCGGGCGGCGCCTTGACCTGCTTGCCCGCGGCGTTGCGCCACCGGAGCGCGGCCTTGGGCCCATGGACCGTCAGCTCGGCCTCGCAGTCGCCGAGTCGGCGCACCGCGCGGCCGACGTCCGTGAGGCCGTACGCGGGAACGGCCAGCTCCTCGACCTCCTCGCGGCTCAGACCGAGCGCATCGGCCCGCGCCTCAAGACCGGCGTTGATCATCTTGAGCGTGGTCTTGAAGGTGACCCGCGAGGCCAGGCGCGCCAGTTCCGCGAGGGCCGCGTCGCCCTCGGTCCTGACGAGCGCGGTGACGCCCGCGTTGGCCACCTTGGGGCTGCGCGGTCCGAGTCCCGGGATCTTGCGCAGGGAGACCTCGACCAGGGCGCCGAGCGCGCGGGCGGTGTCCGGGTGCGGCGGCAGGAGCGCGAGGAGCCAGGTGAGTCCGCGCAGGGCATCGGCGTTGTAGGGGTCGTACTCGTCGTTGGGCGCGACGGCGTACGCGGAGCCTTCGAAGGGCTGGGTGCGGGGGCGGCCCACCAGGGCGAGCCATCCGGTCAGGGTGTCGCGGATGGGGGCGGTGGGGGTGGCCGTGACCGTAGTCGTGGCGGTTTCGACGGCGGTGGCGGGGGTGGATTCGACGTCGGTGGTGGGGGTGGATTCGACGTCGGTGGTAGCGGCGGCGATGGCGGTGGCGAGGCGGTCGAGCAGCGCGCGGGCCTTCTTCTCCCAGGCGGCGCTGGGCTTGGCGGAGGTGGCACCGACGGCGTGCCGGACCAGCTCCTGCCAGATCCCGCCCGGTCCGTCCGATCCCTCCGGTCCGTCGGCGAGGTCCGCGCGGTCGGTGAGGTTCGCGCGGTCGGTGAGGTCGGTGAGGTCCGCGAGCGCTCGGTCGGACCAGGCCTCCCCGGGGTTGAGCACCGGCTCGGTCAGCTTCTTGACGAAGCCAGCCATGCCTTCCTGCGCGTAGTGGTCGACCAGCGCGGTCCTGCGCAGCGCGGCGACCGTCGCGGGCGGCACCGCGTGGCCCGCCGCGAGCTCGGCGTCGACCAGGGTCATCGCCTCGCGGCCCGCCCATACGCAGTACGCCGTGCCGAGCACCTCAAGCCGTCTGACGCGCGCCACGGAGAGCAGGTCGCCCGGCAGCCCTTCGGCGACGACGCCGATGAGCGTGAGGTGGTTGACGACCGTCTGGTGCCCGGACTCCGGGTTGCCCAGCTTCAACAGGGCCTCGGCGAGCACCGTCCGCTCGGATGCGGGCAGGCCGCGGACGGTGGCCAGGACCAGCTCGCCGTCGCCGTCCCACCGGTTTCCGTTGGCGATCGCCGTCTTGAGGAGTTCCTCCGCGAGCCCAGCCATGTCACCGGCGGCCGCCAGGCACGCGACGTCCTCGACCCGCTGCGGGTAGCGCCCGGCCATCAGCCACCCACCAGCGGCACGAGTTCGAGGAAGGTGATCTCGGTGCCGGGCGGCAGCTCGACCTCCGCGTCCAGGTCCTCGACCTGCCGCTCGCCGACGAGCACCAGGAAGCCGTTGCGCCCGAACGCCTCGACCGCCCGCTGGAACTGCCGCTCGGGATCTATGGGTTCGTGCACCGCTCCGGCGCGCCCGGCGGCGAGTTCCACGGGCCGCAGGAGCCATCCGCGGAACTCGTCACCGCCACGGGCGCCGGCACCGGCACCGGCGTTGTACTCCTCGGCCTCCCGGACCACCCGGCGCCTGATCACCTCGCGCAGCGCGAGCCGCTCCTCCGCGAACTCCAGCTCGCGGACGCCCCGGCGCTCCCCCACAGTCGTCTCGTCGACGAACGTCACCATTCCCATGCCTCGACGGTAGAGCCCGCCACTGACAACGCCCCCGGCACACCCGTCAGTTCACCGCGTCCGCCCGTCGGCCCGGTCGGTGGCGGGCGCTCCACGGGCCCTCAGCCCCGCACCAGCGCCCAGACCGTCTTGCCGTGGCTGCCGCGCCGCCACACGCCCCACGCGTCCGCGAGCGTGTCGAGCAGGCGCAGGCCGCGGCCGCCCTCGTCCTCCCAGGCGTCCGTGACCCGCGGCTCGGGCTCCGCCGGGCCCTCGTCGGACACCTCGATGAAGCACGAACCGTCGGCGAGCACCGTCACCGCGACCTCGAAGTCCCGCTCGACGACGGGACCGTGCAGGATCGCGTTCGTCGCGAGCTCCGACACGAGGAGCACGGTGTCGTCGAGCGTCGCCCGCCCCGACGCGTGCCCCCAGGCCGACAAATGATCACGCACCCGGGTCCGGGCCAGCGGCACGGACGCCGGGTGCGGTGGCAGCCGGAAGACATCGCGTCTCAACAATCCCCGATCCCCCTCCGGCTCGGCATGCGCCAAGAACCGCACACACATCCGACACTCATGCTGCGCAGAGAGACGGCGCGATGTCACTGCGTCACCCCCGGACCCACCGGTATCCGGCCAGATCCGGCCAGGTTCGAATCAACCACCCCTACAGGGACGGAACTTCGTGGATCCGGCCTGGTGGGAGCGGGGGCGGCCCGCTCCCAGAAGGGGTTCAGGCCCGGCGTGCCGCCAGTTCGACGACCGTGATGTCCGACGGCGCCCCGACCCGCACCGGCGGCCCCCACGCCCCCGCGCCCCGGCTCACGTACAGCTGGGTGTCGCCGTACCGCTCCAGGCCCGCGAGCGTCGGATTGGCCAGGTCCGCGACGAGATTGCCGGGCCACAGCTGGCCGCCGTGGGTGTGCCCCGAGAGCTGCAGGTCGACACCGTGTTCGACGGCGTCGTGGATGACCACGGGCTGGTGGGCGAGGAGCACGGACGCCCGCGAACGGTCCCGGTCGCCGAGCGCCTTGGCGAAGTCGGGCCCCTCCCCCTCGCTCTCGCCCGCCACGTCGTCGACCCCCGCCAGGTCGAATCCCGGCAGTTCGGTACGGGCGTTCCGCAGCGGCCGCAGCCCCAGCTCACGCACGTGCTCGACCCACTGGTCGGCCCCGGAGAAGTACTCGTGGTTGCCGGTGACGAAGAACGCGCCGTGCCGTGCCCGCAGCCCGGCGAGCGGCGCGGCGGCCGGCCTGAGGTCCTCGACGCTGCCGTCCACCAGGTCGCCCACGACGGCGATCAGATCAGGCTGCGTGGCGTTGATCGTGTCGACCACCCGCCGCGTGAAGTTCCTGCCGAGGATCGGCCCGAGGTGGATGTCGCTGACCACGGCGATCCGGAATCCGTGCGCCGCGCGCGGCAGTTTGGCCAGCGGCACGGTGACCCGCTTCACCTTGGGGCCGCGCAGCACGCCGTACGCCCCGTAGCCGACGGTCCCCGCCGCGACGGCCGCGGCGGTCCCGCCGACGACACGGGAGACGAACAGCCGCCGCGAGGGCGCGGGACGCGCGCCGGGCTTCTCGGCGGGCGCGCCTTCGGAGAGCGGCTTACCGGAGGGGGCTTCTACGGAGGGCGCTTCTACGGAGACGGGCCCTTCGGAAGGGGCATCTCCAGGAGGGGCGTCCGCGGGAGGAGCTACTCCGGAAGGCGCGTCTCCAGACGGGACTTCTCCGGAAGCGACCTCTACGGAGCGGGCTGTTCCGGAGGGCACCTGTTCCGAGGGCACCCTCTCGGCGACGGTGGACGCGTCCACGCCGGGCTCGCCGCCTCGCTCCAGCCACCGCCGCAGCAGCGGCCGTACCGCCTCGCCCACCACCAGTGCGAGCACCAGGTACAGGAAGAGCGCCATCCAGAGGAAGCCCGGCCAGGCCAGGACCCGCTGGAGCCAGAAGGGCGCACCGGCGCGCTCGGTCACGAGCGCCGCGAACATCACGACGGGGGCGGCCACGACGACGACCGTCCCGACGCGCCGCGCGACGGACGCGGGGGTGGTGGTGTCACGCACGAGGCGACGCCACACGTACCAGTGAAGTCCGCCGAAGGCGGCGAGGACGGCGAGGCCCGCGAGGACCAGGAGGGCGACCACGACTATGACGTTCTGCGCAAGGCACGCACTCCACGGAACCCGATGACCCCAACCACCGTCCCCAAGACAAAGGAGACAACAGCGAGCGTCAGGTGCACCCAGAAGTACCCGGTCGGGTTGTCTGCGTCATCGAAGGCCAGCCCACTGCCGTCCTTCCACAGGTTCTTGACGAAAGTGATCCAGATGAACCAGCTCCACACCCCGAAGGCGAGCAGGAACCAGGAGACCGGGCGGCTGAGCTTCATACGTTCAGTATCGCGAGGCCTCTCTCCGCACCGCCGCCGGGGTGGGGAGGACGGGACACAGCGCACCTCGGCGACATCCTCCACAGCGGCGCCATGTACGTTCTCGTCCGTGCCTGCCTTGAAAAAGACCACCTTCTTGGTCGCTTCCGCCGCATTGTTGTCCATGTCGGCCGCGGCGCCCGCACTCGCGGACGGTAAGCCCGGAGGGGACGCGGACCAGCCGAAGCCGCCCGGCAAGATGTCCACCGTCGGCGGTGCCCAGCTCGGCAAGCCGGGTACGCAGGTGCGGCTCAAGTCCGGCGCCCCGGTGCTGCCCAAGGACCTGACGGGCCGCTCCTGGATGGTCTCGGACGCGGAGTCCGGCGAGGTGCTCGCCTCGCACAACGCGCACTGGCGACTCCCCCCGGCGAGCACCCTCAAGATGCTCTTCGCAGATACGGTTCTGCCGAAGTTCCCCAAGACGCAGAAGCACAAGGTCGCGCTCTCCGACATGGCCGGCATCGGCGCGGGCAGCAGCATGGTGGGCATCAAGGAGAACGAGACGTACTCCGTCCACGACCTGTGGCTCGGCGTCTTCCTGAAGTCCGGCAACGACGCGGTGCACGTCCTGTCCGCGATGAACGACGGCGTCCCGGAGACCGTCAAGGACATGCAGAAGCACGCCGAGGACCTCCAGGCGCTCGACACGCACGTGGTCTCCCCTGACGGCTACGACGCCAAGGGCCAGGTCTCCTCCGCGTACGACCTGACGTTGTTCGCCCGCTCCGGGCTGCAGAAGAAGGACTTCCGCGAGTACTGCGCGACCGCCACCGCCAAGTTCCCCGGCGCGACCAAGAAGATCACCAAGGGCAAGGACAAGGGCAAGACGAAGCGCGGCACCTTCGAGATCCAGAACACCAACCGTCTGCTCACCGGAGCCCCCGGCATCAGCCCCTACAAGGGCATCGCCGGCGTCAAGAACGGCTACACCACGAACGCGGGAAACACGTTCACCGGTGTTGCCGAACGCGACGGCAAGGTTCTCCTCGTCACCGTCATGAACCCCTCCTCCACGGAGACCCACGCGGTCTACAAGGAGACGACGCGGCTCTTCGACTGGGGCTTCAAGGCCGCGGGCAAGGTCGACCCGGTGGGTGAACTCGTCGCTCCGAAGGGCGCCGCCACCGGCGGCTCCGGCAAGGGCGCTCCCGGCAGCGGCGACGCGGCCGAGAAGGTGGCGCACGCCTCCGACAACGGGTCGGGCGGCATGGGCATCGCGCTCGGCGTCACGGGCGGCGTGCTCGCGGTGCTCGCCGCCGGTGTCTTCGTGATCAGGCGTCGGCTGCCGCTGCCGGGCCAGGCCGGCCGCCGCGCTTCGCGCGACTGACATCCACTGCTCCGTCTGAAGAGGCCGTCTCTACGGAGGCGGCCTCTTCGGTTCCCTCGGCTCCCTCGGCCGTCTCTTCGGCCTCCTTGCGGGACGCCCTGTGCGTCGCCGTCCAGGCCGCGCAGAACAGCAGCAGCTTCGCGGTGAAGTTGATCCACAGGAGCAGTGCGACGGGCACTCCGAAGGCGCCGTACATGCTCTTCGCCGCGACGCCCTTCATATAGCCGCCGAGCAGCAGCTTGAGCAGCTCGAATCCGGCCGCGCCGATCAGCCCGGCGACGAGCAGGTCACGCCGGTGCGGCTGTACGCCGGGCAGCAGGGTCAGGACGTAGAGCAGCAGCAGGAAGTCCGCGAGTACGGCGATCGCGAAGGCGATGACCTGGAGCAGTACGGCGCCCCAGCCCTGTTCGTCGATGCCGAGACGGTCGGCGGTCCAGCCGACGGCGGTCGACGCGAGGGCGGACGCCACGACGGACGCGAGGCCCGCGCCGCCGAGCCCGATGAGCACCCCGCCGTCCTTGACCTTGCGCAGGATCGGGTTCTCCTCGGTGTCCTCCAGCTCCCACACGGCCCGCAGGCACTCCCTTATCGAGCCGACCCAGCCGATGCCGGTGACGAGCAGCAGGGCGCCCGCGACGAGCCCGACGGTGCCCGCGTTGGCGACGAGCGCGTTCAGGTCCAGCTGGTCGGAGATGCCGGGGACCTGCTCGGAGATCTTGTCCTCGAGGCGGTTCTGCTGGCTCTTGGAGAGCGTCGCGGCGGCGATCGCGGCGGCGACGGTCAGCAGCGGGAAGAGCGCGAGGAAACTGATGAACGTCATGGCCGCCGCGAGGCGGGCCCAGTGCACGCGGTCGAGCCGCTCATAGGCGTGCCACGCGTGCGTGCGCATGGCGCGCTCGACGAACGGCCCGATCACGGGCAGTTTTTTCAGCCAGTCCATGAAGCCTCCCTGTTCGCAGTCCTGCCCGATGTCCGGAAGACCAACGTCCGAGTACCCCAGAACCGCAGAACAGTGGCGAATGCCATACCGATCCCCGCTCCGGAGACGGTGTCCGCGCGCCGCGACGTGAAGCCGAGGCCGTAGTGGGACACGGCGATGCACAGGAGTTGCACCAGGGCTCCCGCGATGTTGACGGCGAAGAAGACCGCGTACTGGCGCAGCCGCGAGACGCCGGCCGCCTGCTGCCGGTAGGTGCCGAGCGCATTGCCCGCGTACGCCACCGAGCAGCCCGCCACGAAGGACAGGGCCTTGGCGGTCAGCGGGTCCATGCCGACGGGTCCGCGCAGCCAGATGAAGAGGCCGAGATCGGCGGCGTACGCGCAGATCCCCGCGGCGGCGAAGCCGAGCAGTTCGGGCCCGAGGGCCCGCAGCCGTTCGCGTACGGGCCTGGGGCCTGCCCCGGGCCGCTCCTCCCGGGCCTCCGGACCGGCCGGGAGGCACTCCTCTCGGGTTCTCAACCTCACCAGTCCGCGACGGCGAGGCCGTACATGGCGAGCCACACCAGACCGATCACGGCGAGCGCCCGGTCGCGCAGCACGACGTCCTCGGGCTCGCCCGCCGTACCCCGGTCGGCGAAGACGGCGTAGCGCAGGATCGCGAGGATGAACGCCGCCATGGACAGCTGGCGCCAGGGCAGCAGGCCGTTGGAGGTGCCGCCGCTCTCCATGGCCCACAGGCAGTACGCGAGGACGGCGACCCCGGCGGCCAGCTGCCACACGAAGCGCAGATAGCCGGTGGTGTACTCGGTGAGCAACGCGCGCGTGGCGCCCAGTTTCTCGGAGCTCCCCGCCATCTGTACGGCTTCGGAGTAGCGCTTGGCGGAGACCATGAAGAGCGCACCGAAGCCGGTGGTGATCAGGAACCAGCGCGACAGCGGGATGCCGAGCGCGAGTCCGCCGATCATGGCGCGCATCAGGAAGCCGGTCGTCACGATCGTCAGGTCGACGACCAGGACGTGCTTGAGGCTGACGCAGTAGGCCAGTTGCATGCCGACGTACGCGGCGAGCAGCGCGGCCGTCAGCGGGGTGCACAGGATCGCCGCGGTCACCGGCGCGAGGACCGCGAGCACGCCCCCGACGGCGTACGCGACGGACACCGGCACCTGGCCTGCCGCGACCGGTCTGCGGCACTTGGTGGGGTGGGCGCGGTCGGCCTCGGCGTCGCGCGCGTCGTTGATCAGGTAGACGGCGGACGCGGCCGCCGTGAACAGGACGAAGACGATCGCGAGTTGGCTGAGCGCATGGCGCGAGAAGAGCTCGCCGGCGGCCGCGGGAGCCGCGACGACCAGCACGTTCTTCACCCACTGGCGGGGCCGCGCGGTCTTCAGGAGGCCGAGCGGCAGGCTGACGGGCCCCGGTTTGGAGGGCAGGGGCGGACGGGCGCGTTCCAGAGTGGCGGAACGTTCAGGCATGGGTACGGCCTCCGTTCATCCAGGCGGCTCCGGCCCGCGCGGTCAGTGCCCCGAGCGCCGCGCCCGCGGCCACGTCCGTCGGGTAGTGCACGCCGACGACCATCCGGGAGACGCACATGGCGGCGGCGAGCGGCGGCACGAGATGGGCGCCGACGGGCCCCAGGGCGCCGTACGCGACCGCGGCGGCCGCCGCCGACGTGGCGTGCGAGCTGGGGAAGGAGTGCCGCCCCGAGGTGCGTACGAGGGGCACGACACCGCGGCTGCCGGGGCGCGGGCGGCGCACGACCTGCTTGACGCCCATGCTGACCAGGTGGGCGGCGACGGTCAGCGCCGTGCCGCGCAGCCAGACGCCGCGTCGCTCGCGGTCGACGTAGGCGCCGGTGAGTCCGGCGGCGATCCAGAGCGCGCCATGCTCACCGCTCCAGGACAGGGCGCGCGCGGCGGCCGCCACGCGCGGATTCGCGCCGCAGTCGCGCAGGGCCGCCAGCAACCGGTGGTCCATGTCGTGCATGTGGCCTCTTTTTCGAAGACATGTCGAGAGCTGGGCGTCTCGACTCTTCTAGGCAACGCGCCAATATTTACGGCAATGTTGGCTGACACACCATCAATCACCCATTTCGGTGAGGAGATGGATGATTAGGAGCAAAGCACCCTAGTACGGACGATACGGTCTTCCGCATGGCTGCCGACTCCCCCACCGACTCCCTCACCGCCCCTTCGACCAGCTCCCCCGCCGCGGCGCCCGTGGCCACGTCCGACGTCGTGTCCGTCTCCGGCTGGGGCCGCACCGCCCCGACCACCGCCCGGCTCGTCAGACCGCGCACACAGGAGGAGGCCGTCGCCGCGGTGCGCGACTGCGGGGAGCGCGGCGGCATCCCCCGAGGCCTGGGCCGTGCCTACGGAGACGCGGCACAGAACGCGGGCGGCGCCGTCTTCGACATGACGGGCCTCGACCGGGTGCACGCCATCGACGCCGACGCCGGCACGGTCGTGTGCGACGCGGGGGTCTCGCTGCACCGCCTGATGGAAGTGCTGCTGCCCCTCGGCTGGTTCGTACCGGTGACTCCGGGGACCCGCTATGTGACGGTCGGCGGGGCCATCGGCGCCGACATCCACGGCAAGAACCACCACGTCTCGGGCTCCTTCGCCCGGCACGTACGCGCGATGGACCTGCTCACCGCCGACGGCACGGTCCACCGGGTCACGCCCGGCGCTCCCCTGTTCGACGCCACGGCGGGCGGCATGGGCCTGACCGGCATGATCCTTTCGGCGACGATCCAACTCCAGCCCGTCGAGACGTCCTTGATGAGCGTCGACACGGAACGTGCGACGGACCTCGACGACTTGATGACCCGTCTGACCACCACCGATCACCACTACCGCTACTCGGTGGCCTGGATCGACCTCCTGGCGCGCGGCGCGGCCATGGGGCGCTCGGTCCTGACCCGCGGCGACCACGCCCCTCTGGACGCGCTCCCGGCGCGGGCACGCACGCGTAGAGCCCCCCTGGCGTTCCGCCCCGGCCAGCTGCCCGCCGCCCCCCCGTTCGTACCGGAGGGCCTCCTCGGCAAGGCGTCGGTGGGCCTGTTCAACGAGCTCTGGTACCGCAAGGCGCCCCGCTCCCGCACCGGCGAGCTACAGAAGATCTCCACCTTCTTCCACCCTCTGGACGGCGTCCCGCACTGGAACCGCATCTACGGACGCAGCGGTTTCGTGCAGTACCAATTCGTCGTCGGATACGGCAAGGAGGAGGCCCTGCGCCGCATCGTGGCCCGCATCTCGGAGCGCGGCTGCCCCTCCTTCCTGGCCGTACTCAAGCGCTTCGGAGAGGGCGATCCCGGCTGGCTCTCCTTCCCGATGCCCGGCTGGACCCTCGCCCTCGACATCCCGGCGAACCTGCCGGGACTCGGCTCCTTCCTCGACGAACTCGACGAGGAGGTGGCCGCCGCCGACGGGCGCGTCTACCTCGCCAAGGACTCGCGGCTGCGGCCCGAGATGCTCACCGCGATGTATCCGCGGCTCGACGACTTCCGCGCCCTGCGGGCCGATCTCGACCCGCGCGGCGTGTTCCGCTCGGACCTCTCCCGCCGCCTCGCCCTCTAGGAGACCGGTACTCATGAAAGACGCATTCGGCACCCCCCAGTCCCTGCTCGTCCTCGGCGGCACCTCCGAGATCGGCCTGGCCACCGCGCGCCGCCTGGTGGCGCGCCGCACCCGCACCGTGTGGCTGGCCGGACGGCCGTCGGCGGCCCTGGAGAAGGCCGCCGCCGGGCTGCGCGACATGGGCGCGGAGGTGCACACCGTCGCCTTCGACGCCCTCGACTCCGAGTCCCACGAGGAGTCCCTCGGCAAGATCTTCACCGAGGGCGACGTGGACATGGTGCTGCTCGCCTTCGGCATCCTCGGCGACCAGGCGCGCGACGAGGACGAGCCGCTCGCCGCGGTGCGCGTCGCGCAGACCAACTACACCGGGGCGGTCTCTGCGGGGCTCGTCTGCGCGCGGTCGCTCCAGGCCCAGGGGCACGGCTCCCTGGTGGTGCTCTCCTCGGTGGCGGGCGAGCGGGCCCGCCGTTCGAACTTCATCTACGGCTCCAGCAAGGCCGGCCTCGACGCCTTCGCCCAGGGCCTCGGCGACGCGCTGCACGGCACCGGCGTGCACGTCATGGTCGTCCGCCCCGGCTTCGTACGGTCGAAGATGACGGCGGGCCTGGAGGAGGCGCCCATGGCGACCACTCCGGAGGCGGTGGCCGAGGCCATCGAGACGGGCCTGCGGCGGCGCTCGGAGACGGTGTGGGTGCCCGGGGCGCTGCGGGTCGTCATGTCGGCGCTGCGGCACGTGCCGAGGCCGGTGTTCCGGCGGCTGCCGGTCTAGGCGAGCGTCGCCGGTCAGTCGCCCCGACGGGGTTCGTACGTGGCGACGGCGGGCAAGGTCAGCGGGTTGCCGCTCTGCGTCACATAGACCTTGCCCGCGCCGACGAACTTCCGCGTCCCCGGCACCTGCACGATCGGGTCGAGCCAGAGCCGTTGCCTGCTCTGGGCCGTGATCTCGCCCTGCACGGGCAGACGCGGCCAGGAAAGCTTGGTACAGCGGCCCTGCGGCGAGCGGTAACGGCCCACTCCGAAGAGGAGCCCTCCATCGGCACCGTGCGTGTAGATGTCCCTGGAGAGGCACGGATCCTGTTCGGCGCGCTTCTCCTGGTGCCAGCGGGAACCGTCCCAGCGCAGCAGGATGTGCTCGATCTTGGGCTCCTGCTCGACCTCTCCGTGGTTGAAGTCGTGCGAGCCGTACGCCCACGCCTCCTTGGGAGAAACCACCTCCACGCCGTCCAGGGAGGCCCCCGCCTCGGGCGGAACGGGGTCGGGGAAGCGGTAGGTCGGCGTCGGCGTGATCTTCCAGGAGGAGCCGTCCCAGTGCATCGCGGCGGGCTGATTGAGCTCGCCGCCCTCGCCTCCCACCCCGGGCCCGCTGGAGCGGAAGCCGACCGCCCACAGATCGTCGCCCGCCGCACCGCCCAGCGCCGTGGCATCGGCGGGCAGCTCATGGACGCTCCAGCGGCCGCCGTCCCAGTGGTAAGCCTGCTGCTGACCGCTCAGCGCCCATACGTCGTCGGGGGCGAAGACCTTGGTGTCGACGACCGCGCCGGGCGGGCTCGGCACCCGCTGCCAGCCGCTGCCGTCCCAGCGGGCCACGCTCACCGAGGCGGCGTCGTGGCCTGATGCGAAGAGCCACACGTCGTCCGGACCCGAGGAGTCGAGCCGCGGCTGGAAGATGTTCCCGTCGAGTACGGCGGGCGCCTGCTGCCGCTGCCATTCGCCGCCTTCGTAGTGCAACAGATACTGATCGTCCGGGTCGTCCATGGCACCGTCGCGCCGCTCGTAGCCCGCCGCCCAGATGTCGTCGGCGGACGTCGCGGTGACGGCGGTCAGCTCGCCGTCGGCCACCTTGTCCACGTACTTCAGGGACCACGATTCGCCCTTGGCGGGCGCGGCGGCACCGGTCGAGGAGCCGCCGGAGCCGTCCTTGGGGCCGTCGTGGGCGGAGCCGCAGCCCGCGGCGGCCAGGGCCAGCGCGGCGAGCACCGCGGCGGTACGCCACGCACGCGTGGCGTTCGGTACGGCACGGGCTGCCGCGATGGTGCGCATGGATCCCCCCGGACACGGTCCGCCGAGGGCGACCCCCGTCAGCGAGCGGGCAGCGTACCCCGGGCCGCCGGGGCCGGGGCCTGAGGGGGCACTACGGGGCCGCCGAAAACGAACTCGCGTAGCTTGCGCCAGACGCCGTCCGAGCCCTGCTCGTAGAGGGCGAAGCCGGTGCAGGGCCACTCGGCCTCGTACTCCGAGAGCTCGTGGTACGCCCGGTCCATCGCCTCTTCGGAGATGCCGTGCGCCACCGTGACGTGCGGGTGGTACGGGAACTGGAGCTCGCGCGCCATCGGTCCCGACGCGTCCCGCACCCGCTCCTGGAGCCAGGAACAGGCCGCGCCGCCCGAGACGACCTGCACGAAGACGACGGGCGAGAGCGGCCGGAAGGTGCCCGTCCCCGAGAGCCGCATGGGGAAGGGCCGGCCGGCCGCCGCGACCGACAGGAGATGCGCCTCAACCGCGGGCAGCCCGGACGCGTCCACCTCAGTGGGCGGGAGGAGCGTCACATGCGTGGGGATGCCGTGCGCCGCGGGGTCCCCGAAGCCCGCGCGCCGCTCCTGGAGCAGGCTGCCGTGTGGCTCCGGGACCGCGATCGACACACCGATCGTTACGGTCCCCACGTCGTGCTCCTGTCGTCGTGTTGGTGGGCAGGGGGCGCTGCCGGGCAGCGCGGGTTCGGCTGTGGTGCTCGGTCCTGCGGGACTCAGTGCTTGGCGGGCAGGAAGCCCACCTTGTCGTACGCCTGCGCGAGCGTCTCCGCGGCGACGGCACGTGCCTTCTCCGCGCCCTTGGCCAGGATCGAGTCGAGCGTCTCCGGGTCGTCCAGGTAGGCCTGGGTGCGGTCCCGGAACGGGGTCACGAACTCGACCATGACCTCGGCGAGGTCGGTCTTCAGCGCACCGTAGCCCTTGCCGACGTACTTCTGCTCCAGTTCCGCGATACCCGTACCGGTGAGCGTGGAGTAGATGGAGAGCAGGTTGCTGACGCCCGGCTTCTCCGCCGTGTCGAAGCGGATCACCGTGTCGGTGTCGGTGACGGCGCTCTTGACCTTCTTGGCCGTGGCCTTGGGCTCGTCGAGGAGGTTGATCAGGCCCTTCGGCGTGGACGCCGACTTGCTCATCTTGATCGACGGGTCCTGAAGGTCGTAGATCTTCGCCGTCTCCTTGAGGATGTACGGCGACGGCACGGTGAACGTCTCGCCGAAGCGGCCGTTGAACCGCTCCGCGAGGTCACGCGTGAGCTCGATGTGCTGGCGCTGGTCCTCGCCGACCGGGACCTCGTTGGCCTGGTACAGCAGGATGTCCGCGACCTGGAGCACCGGGTACGTGAAGAGACCGACGGAGGCGCGGTCGGCACCCTGCTTGGCGGACTTGTCCTTGAACTGCGTCATGCGGGAGGCCTCGCCGAAGCCGGTGAGGCAGTTCATCACCCAGGCGAGCTGCGCGTGCTCGGGCACGTGGCTCTGGACGAAGAGCGTGCAGCGCTCCGGGTCGAGACCTGCGGCGAGCAGCTGAGCCGCGGCGAGCCGGGTGTTGGCGCGCAGCTCCGCGGGGTCCTGCGGAACCGTGATCGCGTGCAGGTCCACCACCATGTAGAAGGCGTCGTGGGACTCCTGCAGTGCCACCCACTGACGTACGGCACCGAGGTAGTTGCCGAGGTGGAACGAGCCGGCGGTGGGCTGGATTCCGGAGAGCACACGGGGACGTTCAGAGGCCATGGTCCCCATTCTCTCAGGTGACTCTCATAGCTCGGAAACAGGTCTGTGACGGGTGGGAACCGATCGTGTCCGGCCGGTGTATCAAGAGTGTGAGGACACAGGGGGAGGTCCTGGAGGGGGGCCGCGTCGTCGACGAGGGTGCGGTGATCGCCCGTGTGCGCGCCGGAGAGCCGGAGGCGTACGCGGAGTTGGTGCGTGCGTTCACCGGCATCGCCCTCAGGGCGGCGACGGCACTCGGAGCGGGATCGGACGCGGAAGACGTGGTGCAGCAGGCCTTCTTCAAGGCGTACTGCTCACTGGGGCGGTTCAGGGACGGCTCGGCGTTCAAGCCGTGGCTGCTCGCGATCGTCGCCAATGAGACGAGGAACACAGTGCGTTCGGCGGTCCGGCAGCGGTCGGTCGTCGGCCGCGAGGCGGCGCTCGCGGAGGCGGAGCCGCTGATACCGGAATCGGCGGACCCGGCCGTGGCGGCCCTGGAGGACGAGCGCAGGACGGCGCTGCTCGCCGCCCTGGACCGGCTCAGTGATGATCACCGTCTGGTCGTCACCTACCGCTATCTCCTGGAGATGGACGAGGCGGAGACGGCCGAGGCGCTGGGCTGGCCGCGGGGCACGGTGAAGTCCCGGCTGAACCGCGCGCTGCACAAGCTGGGACGGCTGCTTCCCGAGGAGGGGGGTGAGGGACATGAGTGAGCGGCACCACGGCGGGGACCACCGGGGCGAGGCGGCCGATCCGGAGCGGCTGCGCCAGGAGCTGCGGGCGCTCGGCCGGTCGCTGGACGCGCACGGGGCGAGCGGCGAATCGATGGCCGAGCGGGTCATCGCGCAGATACTCGCGGAGAAGATCCCGCCTCCCGTGGCCGAGCCGACCGGCCCCGCGGAGCGGCTGCGCGGGCTGCTCCGCAGGCTGCGGCGCGCCCTGCGGAGACGCTGGCGGGCGGTGACGGCTGCGCTGTGCGGGCTACTCACGGTGCTCGCGCTCACGCCTCCGGTGCGGGCCGCGGTCTTCGAGTGGTTCGACTTCGGCGGTGTCGAGGTGCGGTACGACCCATCGGCTGCCCCACCCACCCCGACCGGCAAGGCCGGCGTGCCCGCCTGCGCCGATCCGGTGCCGCTGCGCGAGGCCCGGCGCCTGGCCGGGTTCGCGCCCGCGGTCCCGGACACGCTCGGCACACCGGACGCGGTGTCGGTGACGCGGGGGTCGGACGGCCGGACCCTGCTCAGCCTGTGCTGGCGGCAGGACGGCGGGACGATACGGCTAGACGAGTACCCGGCAAGCCTGGACCCGGGCTTCGGCAAGACCGTGCCGGTCATGCCCGAGTGGCTCGACGTGGGCGGGGCGGAGGCGCTCTGGTTCGCCGGACCGCATCGGCTCACCCTGCGACTGACGGACGAGGACGGCGACCAGTGGCGGCGGACCGAGCGCACGGCGGGCCCGACGCTGCTGTGGACGCGCGACCGGGAGCGGCTGACGCTGCGGCTCGAAGGGGTGGAGTCGAAGAAGCGGGCGCTGAAGATCGCCGAATCGGTTCGATCCGGGTCGCCGGAATCGGGAACCTGAACGGCTCGGCCGGTGTACCAGAAGTGAACCGGCGCGGAGGGGCCGCGCCGTCGGGCGGCTGGGGGATCGGACATGGGGACGACAAGGGGTGTGTGCGGATCAGCGGTAGGCCTCGCGGCGGCGACGGCGCTGGTGGTGCTGAACGCGCCGCAGGCGGTGGCCGGCGGACCGACGAGCGTGCTGCTGGCCGCACCGGAGAGCGCGAAGGCGGCGGCGTTGTACAACAACGACGCGAGGTACAGCCAGTTGGAGCGCTCGCTCGAACCGGCCAGTGCGATGAACAAGCCGGGCGAGAATCCGCCGGGCCTGGAGATCGGCAAGAGCACCCGCCAGATCAACATCACCTGGATGCTCCACGACGTGCAGACGTGGCGCGTGGACCGGGTCTATCCACCACTGCCCGGCCAGAAGAACGCGAACGTGTGGGTGCACCGCTCGACGGACGTCGTATCGCTCAACGGCACCTGGTACAAGGCCAAGGACCCCAAGCGCCTGAGGTCCCTGTTCAAGGAGCTGGGCCTGATGGGCAAGGCGTCCGCCGAGGGCTATTCCGGGATCGCGCCGGACTCGGAGGAGACACCGGCACCGACCGCCTCCGAGACGGACCAGCAGGCGGCTGCCACGACGGGCGGCGGCGGAGGCAATTCCGGCACCGAGTGGTGGTGGGCGATACCGGGCGCCGGGGCCGGCGCGGTCGCCGCGCTGCTGCTGCGCGGACCGGTGACCGAGGGCTTGGCGGCGGCGACGGCATGGCGGCGCCGGCCTCATGAGCCGGGCCCCCGCCAGGAGCTGCGGGACCAGTGAGCCGCCGTCCGCCGCCCCGGCCGGGCAGGCGGCGGGGGCGGCGGACGGTCCTGCGGCGGGTCAGTCGGTCGGCAGGCCCGGGGCCGGGTGGGCGGCCATCAGGTCGGCGACCTCGGACCTGATCTTCGTCAGGGCGCCCTCGTCACCGGCGCCCGCGGCGGCGACTCCGCGGTCGATCCAGTCGGCGACGGTCGCCATGTGCTCGGGGCCCAGTCCGCGCGAGGTGAGGGAGGGCGTGCCGATGCGGACGCCCGAGGGGTCGAACGGCTTCCTCGGGTCGAAGGGCACGGTGTTGTAGTTCACGACGATCCCGGCCCGGTCCAGGGCCTTGGCCGCGATCTTGCCGGGGACGTCCTTGGGGGTGAGGTCCATCAGGATCAGGTGGTTGTCGGTGCCGCCGGAGACCAGGTCGAAGCCGCGGGCGAGCAGGGCTTCGGCTAGGGCCTTGGCGTTGGCGACGACCGCGTGGGCGTAGTCACGGAAGGAGGACTGGGACGCCTCGTGCAGGGCGACCGCGATGGCCGCGGTGGTCTGGTTGTGCGGGCCGCCCTGCAGACCGGGGAAGACCGCCTTGTCGATGGCCTTGGCGTGCTCCTCGCGGGACATGAGCATCGCGCCGCGCGGGCCGCGCAGGGTCTTGTGGGTGGTCGTGGAGATGACGTCGGCGTGCGGTACGGGTGAGGGGTGCGCGCCGCCGGCGATGAGTCCGGCGATGTGCGCGATGTCGGCGACCAGGACGGAGCCGGCCTCGCGGGCGATCTCGGCGAAGGCGGCGAAGTCGATGGTGCGAGGAAGGGCGGTGCCACCGCAGAAGATCAGCTTGGGGCGTTCCTTGAGGGCGAGGTCACGGACCTCGTCGAGATCGACGAGACCGGTGTCCTGGCGCACGCCGTACTGCACACCGCGGAACCACTTGCCGGTGGCGGAGACGCCCCAGCCGTGGGTGAGGTGGCCGCCCATCGGCAGGGCCATGCCCATCACGGTGTCGCCGGGCTCGGCGAAGGCGAGGTAGACGGCGAGGTTGGCCGGGGAGCCGGAGTAGGGCTGGACGTTGGCGTGCTCGACGCCGAAAACGGCCTTGGCGCGGGCGATGGCCAGGCGCTCGACGGGGTCGATGTTCTGCTGGCCCTCGTAGTAGCGGCGGCCCGGGTAGCCCTCGCTGTACTTGTTCTGCAGGACGGTGCCCGAGGCCTCCAGGACCGCGCTGGAGACGTAGTTCTCGCTGGGGATCAGCCGCAGGGTGTCGGCCTGGAGCTGCTCCTCGGCGCCGACCAGGGCGGCGAGTTCGGGGTCGGTGGCCGCCAGTGCGGGATGGATCGACCGAGAGCTGGGCCCAGAACTGGGCCGAGAGGAAGAAGAAGGGAGAGTCATGGCGTCCTCCGGGGCGAGCGGTGAGTGTCCGGTCGTGGTCCCGGGGTGCCCAGGCGGGCGGCACCTCGAAGGTTCTGCCTCGCACGGCTTCCTCGGGGTCCGTTCCCCGCGCGCCAGTCGCCGTGCTGTAGGGGCCACCTTAGCTGGCGCGCCGATACGGCATGTTTCTTCGTCCGCGATGCGAGCGACGATAGAAATTGGGGCGCCACACCCGCCTCAGCCGCACGACGAACGGAGACCCCGTGTCGACCACGCCAGCTGCCTTTGCGTCATCACCGTCGTCATCGGCCACCGAAGCGATGATCGCCTCGGCCGAATCGCACAGCGCGCACAACTACCACCCGCTGCCCATCGTGGTCGCCTCGGCCGAGGGCGCCTGGATGACCGACGTCGAGGGGCGCCGCTACCTCGACATGCTCGCCGGATACTCGGCGCTCAACTTCGGGCACGGCAACCGCCGTCTGATCGATGCCGCCAAGGCCCAACTGGACCGGGTGACGCTCACCTCGCGCGCCTTCCACCACGACCGGTTCGCGGAGTTCTGTACGCGCCTCGCCGAGCTCTGCGGCAAGGAGATGGTGCTGCCGATGAACACCGGCGCGGAGGCGGTGGAGACCGCCGTGAAGACCGCGCGGAAGTGGGGGTACCGCGTCAAGGGCGTGCCGGACGGCCAGGCGAAGATCGTCGTCGCGGCCGACAACTTCCACGGCAGGACCACGACGATCGTCAGCTTCTCCACCGACGAGGAGGCGCGGGCGGACTTCGGTCCCTACACGCCGGGGTTCGAGATCGTGCCGTACGGCGACCTGGAGGCGTTGCGGGCCGCGGTCACCGACAACACCGTGGCGGTGCTCCTCGAACCGATCCAGGGCGAGGCCGGGGTGCTCGTGCCGCCGCCGGGATATCTGGCGGGCGTACGGGAGTTGACCCGGGAGCGCGAGGTCCTGTTCATGGCGGACGAGATCCAGTCGGGGCTCGGCAGGACGGGGCGAACGTTCGCGTGCGAGCACGAGGGCGTGGTGCCGGACGTGTACGTGCTCGGCAAGGCGCTCGGGGGCGGGGTCGTGCCGGTCTCCGCGGTGGTCGCCGACGTCGATGTGCTCGGGGTGTTCAAGCCGGGCGAGCACGGGTCGACGTTCGGCGGCAATCCGCTCGCCTGCGCGGTGGCGCTGGAGGTCATCGACCTGCTGTCGACGGGTGAGTTCCAGCAGCGGGCGACGGAGCTCGGTGAACATCTGCACACGGAACTGGGGCTGCTCACCGGCACGGGCAAGGTGACGGAGGTGCGCGGGCGCGGGCTGTGGGCGGGCGTCGACATCGCCCCGTCGTACGGCACGGGGCGGGAGGTCTCGGAGAAGTTGATGGAGCGCGGGGTGCTGGTGAAGGACACCCACGGTTCGACGATCCGGATCGCTCCCCCGCTGGTGATCAGTAAGGAGGACCTGGACTGGGGGCTCAATCAGCTGCGGGAGGTGCTGAGCTAGGCCGACTTCCGGCATTAAGTCACCATCGCCCCTTTCGGGACGTTAGCCCCTGGCAAGTCGCTCCCGTTTCCGCATAGCTTTGCTTCTCTTTTGTCCGGATTGGTGAAGCTGTGCGGGGTGGGTTCTGTGGGGGTACGGGCGTGGCATTGGGGAGCACTGGTGGCGGCGGCGCTGCTGCTGTTCGCGGCCTGCCAGTTCGCACTCGACGAGGAGGACAAGGCTCCCCGGTACGTCAAGGACGGCACCTCCGACCTTGAACTGAGCGTCACCGGGCGGCCGATGCCCGAGACACTGGCCGTCGTCGAGAAGGCCCTGGTGCGGTTGAAGAAGCGGGACGCCGACGGGCTGGCCGAGCTGGCGGAGGACGACAACGGGGCGAAGCAGACCGCTCGGGCCTGGGTGAAGGAGTGGGGGGACGCGGCACAGCAGCCGGTCGTCGTGGACTTCGACGACGACACGATCAGCACCTGGACGGCCGAGCTCCGGTTCAAGGGGGAGTCCGAGCCCCTGTCGATCGACCTCAAGCACAAGGGTGAGGGCAAGGGGGACCCCAGCCGTGAGTTCGGGATCATCATGAAGCCCGGGTACTACGACAGCTGACGGGGGTCGGGGCTGGCCTCGGACTCAGCCTCAGTCACGTCAGCAGAGCTGAACGCGGCGTCGAAGGCCTCGGGGCCGAGGGCCGCGCGGATGCGGTGGAGGGCGCGGTCGACGTCCTTACGTTCGGCGGGTGGCAGCGGTGCGCCCTCAGCTTCGCGGATGGCGGTGGCGGTGCCGAGGAGTCCGGCGGCGTGGCTGTGGTCGTGGGCCAGGGAGCGGGCGCCCGCGAGGCCTTCCAGGGCAAGGGCCACGGCGCGTTCGTCGCCCGTGGCGCGGGCCACGGCGAGGCTTTCGCGGTGGAGTTCCTCCGCTCGTGGGGCGTCACCGCGTTGTTCGGCGACGTAGCCGAGCTGGGCGAGGATCAGGGCCATCCCGGAGTCGACGCCGAAGCGGCGGTTGAACTCCAGCCAGGGCAGCAGGAGTTCCTCCGCCACGTCCAGTTCGCCGCGGTGGCGGGCGCCGATGGCGAGGCCCGTCTCGGCGAACTGCTGGGCGGGGCGGTGTGACTGCTGGGCGGCCAAGCGGGCGGCGCGCTGGTGGTAGTCGGTGGCGGCGAGGTCGTCGCCGGTGAGGAGGGCGAGCCTGCCGAGGCGGGAGAGACGGAAGGAGAGGTCGGTCCAGAGTTCGAGTTCTTCGGCGCCGCGCATGCCGTCGCGTTGGAGGCGGGCCGCTTCGTCGTAGTCGGCGGCGATCTCGGCGAGCACGCCGAGTTGTTCGGATGACTGCAACTGGCCCCATCGGTCGCCGAGTTCGGTGAAGAGGGCGGCGCTGCGGGTGGCGTTGTCGCGCAAGGCCACGAGGTCGCCGCGGTAGAGGGCGCGGGTGGCCCGGGTGGAGAGGGTGGCGGCCTCGCCCCAGCGGTCGCCCGCGGCGCGGAACTCGGCGAGCAGCGCGTCGACCCGGGCGGTCTCGCCCGGCGTGTGGTCGAACCCGCAGCGGGCGAAGGCGAGCAGCCAGCGGGAGTTGGCGTCGGCCGGGGTCGTGGTCTCGCGTTCGCACGTACTGCCGTGGGCGCAGGCGGGCTCGCCGGTCAGCAGGGCGAAGGCGGCGTGGGCCGTGGCGGCGGCGGTGCGGGCGGGGTCCGACGAGGGCAGGCTCAGGGCACGGTCCAGGGAGCGCATGGCTTCGCGGAGGCGGCCACGGAGGAACCAGTACCAGGTCAGGGCGTTGACCAGGCGTAGGGCGGTGGGGGCGTCGGAGTCGGTGAGCGACCAGTCGAGGGCGGCGCGGAGGTTCGCCGTGTCGCGGTCGAGGCGGCGCAGCCAGGTCCGTTGTCCGGGGCCGCGCAGGGCCCCGGACGCGCTTTCGGCGAGGGTGGCGAAGTGGTGGGCGTGGCGGCGGCGTATCGCGGTGGTCTCGGCCGCGTCGTCGAGGCGTTCGAGGCCGTACGCGGTGACGGATTCGAGCATGCGGTAGCGCGGCTCAGAGGTGTCGGTCGTGTCGGTCGTGTCAATCGAGCCGGACGTACCGGTCGAGCCGGTCGCCCCGGATGTACCGGTCGCGCCGGTCGCGCCGGTCGCGCCGGTCGTGTTCGGTACGAGGAGGGAGCGGTCCACGAGGCGCGTCACCAGGTCGAGGACGTCGTCGTCTTCGCTGGATCCGGCTTCCGGCGTGGTCAGTACCGCTTCCGCGCCGTCCAGTGTGAAACCGCCGCCGAAGACCGCGAGTCGGCGCAGGGCACGCTGTTCCGATGCGGTCAGGAGCTCCCAGCTCCAGTCGATCATCGCGCGCAGGGTGCGCTGGCGGGCCGGGGCGTCGCGGCGTACCTGGTTCAGGAGGCGGAAGCGGTCGTGCAGGCGGTCGGCGAGGGCGTGCACGCCGAGGGCGCGTACGCGGGTGGCGGCGAGTTCCACGGCGAGCGGGATGCCGTCGAGGCGGCGGCAGATGAGGGTGGCGGCCTCGCGGTTGCCCTCGTCCAGGGCGAAGCCGGGCGCGGCGGCGGCGGCACGGGCGGCGAAGAGCCGTAGCGCGTCCTCCTCGCCGAGCGGGGCCACGGCCTCCAGCGTCTCGCCGGTCAGGGCGAGCGGCTCCTGGCTGGTGGCGAGGACGCACAGGTGCGGCGCGTGGCGAAGGAGTTCGGCGGTCAGTTCGGCGACGGGGCCGAGGACGTGTTCGCAGTTGTCGAGGACAAGGAGGAGGCGACGGTCCGCGAGGGCCCGCCCGAGACGCTCGGCCCCCTCCCCTCCCTTGATTCCCTCCCCGTCCTTGGTTCCCTCCCCTCCCTCGGGCTCCGCCGGGCCCGCCGGGGCGTCGTCGCGGATGCCGAGGGCCGCCGCGACCGTGGCGGTCACCTCGCCCCGGGTGCCCGCGAGTTCGGCCAAGCGGATGCCGTCGGGAAAGTTCTCCGCCAGGCCCGCCGCCGACTCCAGGGCGAGGCGGGTCTTGCCGACGCCGCCGGGCCCGGTGAGGGTGACCAGGCGGCGTCCGGACGTGGTGATCAGTTCGCGTATGCGCTGGACCGACCGTTCGCGGCCGACGAGGTCGGTGACCTGCGCGGGCAGGTTGGTGAGCGGCCGCTCCACGGCGGGAGGGGCTGACGCGCCGGTAAGGGCCGACACGGTGGGAAGAGATGACGCGGCGGGTCCCGGCGCCGACAGGGACGCGTCCTGGCGCAGCATCGCCGCGTGCAGGGAGGCCAGTTCGGGGCCGGGGTCGATGCCGAGTTCGTCGGCGAGGCGCAGCCGCAGTTCGCGGTAGGAGTCCAGGGCCTCGGCGGGACGCCCCGATCGGTACAGGGCGCGCAGGTAGGTTCCGCGCAGCCGTTCGCGGAGGGGTTCGCGGGCGACCAGAGGTGCCAACTCATCGGCCAGAAGGGTGTGTTCGCCGAGGTCGAGGCGGAGTTCGGCCAGCGTCTCCTGGGCGGTGAGCCGCTGCTCGTCGAGGCGCGACGCCGTCTCGCGTACGAACGCGGCATCGCGGAAGTCGGCGTACGCGGGGCCGCGCCACAGTGCCAGGGCGTCGGTCAGGAGTGCCGCTTTCGTACGAGGATCGGCGCCCGTGTCGTACGCACGCGAGGTCAGCGCCGCGAAGCGGTCGGCGTCCACGTCCCCGTCCACATCCACGCCCACGCCCACGCGCGTGATGCGCAGCTCGTACCCGGCGGGACCGTGTGCGACGAGCGCCCGGCCGCCCGGCTCGGCCGCCTCCAGGGTGCGGCGCAGCTGGGAGACCTTCGTCTGGAGGGAGTTGGCGGGCGACGAAGGGAGGCGGTCTCCCCAGAGGTCGTCGACGAGCGTGTCCACCGGGACGGGGCGGCCCGCCCGCACGAGGAGCGCGGCGAGCAGCGCGCGCACCTTCGGCTCGGGGGAAGGCACGGCCGTCCCGTCCTCCGTGCGCACCGTCAGCGGGCCAAGCACCTCGAATCGCATGGGGTCACGTTAATTCGGGGCCCTACCAGCGCTGACGGCGGTCCGTGCGTGGACCGTCGGCGTTCCGTGCGCGTCCCCCGGCACGGTGTTCCTGTGATCGCGACCCCGCGATCACAGGAACAGCAGCCCCCGCCCCGGACCAGGAGCCACCATGAACCTCTCCCGCGAAATCCGTCTCGCCGCCCGCCCTCAGGGCCAGCCCACCGCCGCCGACTTCGCGTTGGCGACCGTCGAGGTTCCCGGCGAAATCGCTGACGGGCAGATCCTCGTACGCAACACCTGGATGTCGGTCGACCCGTACATGCGGGGCCGGATGGACGATGTGCCGTCCTACATCCCGCCGTTCCGGCTGGGCGCGCCGCTGGAGGGCAGCGCGGTCGGCGAGGTCGTCGCGTCCAACGTGCCGGACGTGCCGGTCGGCGCGACCGTCTCGCACTTCCTGGGCTGGCGGGAGTACGCCGTGCTCGACGCGGCCGCCGCGACGGTCGTCGACACCTCGGTCGCACCGGCCGACGCCTACCTCGGCCCGCTCGGTGCGACGGGCCTGACGGCGTACGCCGCGCTGACTCGTACCGCTCCGGTGCGCGAGGGTGATGTCGTGTTCATCTCGGCGGCGGCCGGGGCGGTCGGCAGTGTCGCGGGGCAGATCGCCCGTGAGCTCGGCGCCTCGCGGGTGATCGGCTCGGCGGGCGGGCCCGCGAAGACGAAGAAGCTGCTCGACACGTTCGGCTACGACGCGGCCATCGACTACCGCGCGGGCGGCCTGCCCGAGCAGCTCGCGCAGGCCGCGCCCGACGGCGTGGACGTCTACCTCGACTCGGTCGGCGGCGACCACCTCCAGGCCGCGATCGGCGCGATCCGTCCGGGTGGCCGCATCGCGCTCGTCGGCGCCGTCAGCACGTACAACTCCCCCACGCCGCCGCCCGGTCCTGACAACCTCTTCCAGGCCGCCAAGCAGGAGGCGACGCTGCGCGGCATGCTCGTCACCAGCCACCTGGACCTGTTCCCGGAGTGGATCGGCCGGGCGGTGCCGCTTCTCGCCGACGGCCGTCTGCGCACCGAGCAGACCGTCGTGGACGGCGTCGAGCGAGCGCCCGAGGCGTTCCTCGGGGTGCTGCGCGGAGCGAACACCGGCAAGATGCTGGTCCGCATCCCCTGAAGGAGCTGCCCGAAGGATCCACCTGAAGGATCTAGAGGATCACGTGGGGGATGAAACGGGCGTACTCGTCCGTGATCGGACCCGCCGATTCCCTGATGCCGAGACCCGCCGCCTCGTCCTCGACGACCCACGCGCCGAGGACGACCCGGTTGCCGTCGAAGTCCGGCAGGGGGGCCAACTCCTGGTAACAGCAAGGCTCTTCGCGGAGGACGGGTGCGGCGCCAGGATCGTGCACCGTCACTCCGGCGCCCTCCCTGCCGAGCAGCGGCTTCGCCACGTAGCCGCCCGTGGCGGCCAGCTCGCGCGGTCCGTCCAGATAGGCGGGGAGGAGGTTCGGGTGGCCCGGATAGAGCTCCCACAACACGGCGAGCAGCGCCTTGTTGGAGAGCAGCATCTTCCAGGCGGGCTCGATCCACAGGGTCGAACCGGTGCCGCCGCCGTTGTCTAGGGTCTCCAGGACGTGCGGCGCGAAGCGGTCCGTGGTCAGCCATTCCCACGGGTAGAGCTTGAAGCAACTCCGTATGAACCGGAGCTTCTTGTCCACGAAGCGCCGCGAGAGACGGTCCCAGCCGATGTCCTCCACCGAGATCGACTCGGCGGCCAGGCCCGCCTGTTCGGCCGTCTCGCGCAGGTAGGCGACGGTCATCAGGTCCTCGCCGAGTTCGTCGGCGGCGGAGTGCGCGAAGTACAGCGGGCCGCCGGGCGGCAGCAGCGGGGCCTGCTTCTTCCAGGCGGCGACGAGCCGTTCGTGGAGGGAGTTCCACTGGTCGGCGCCGGGGAAGCGTTCCTCCATCCAGAACCACTGGGGGCTCGCCGCCTCGACCAGGGAGGTGGGGGTGTCGGCGTTGTACTCCAGCATCTTGGCCGGGCCCGTACCGTCGTAGCGCAGGTCGAACCTGCCGTACAGGTACGGGAGTTCGTCCCTGCGGCGCCACGCCTCCGCGACCCGGTCGGCCACCCGGGGATCCGTGATGCCGAGGTCGGCGAAGCGGTCGTGCTCGACGATGTGCTCCGCCGTCGCGAGGCACATCGCGTGCAGCTCCTCGACGACCTCCTCCAGCGCCTCGACCTCGGGGAGCGAGAAGACGTAGTACGCGCTCTCGTCCCAGTAGGGGCGCAGCGTGTCGTCGGGGTAGCGGGTGAGCGGGTAGATGAGCCCCTGGTCCTCGACGGTCCGCTGCCAGCCGGGCCGGGGTTCGATGGTGCGGCGTTCCATGGCGTACGTGTCCGTCCGTCGTACGTGTCGTCCGTCCGTCCGCGCGCTCAGCCGCCGCCGCTGCCGCTGCCCGAGCAGCCGAAGCCGTCGCGGTCCACGGCCTCGCTGCGGCTGAAGGTGCCGTGGTCGGCGTAGCGGCCGTCGACGTCGGAGTCGTAGTACCAGGCGGGTTCGGTACGTCCGGAGCTCTTACCGGTGCCGGAGCCCGACCCCGTGCCGTACGAACCGGAGCCCGCCTTCCGTGCCTTGCCGGCCGACGAGGACCCCGACGAACCCGACGAACAGCTCTGGTCCCCGATGACCTTGTACCCGCGGTAGGCGTCGTAGCTGTCCCGGTCCACGCAGCGCCGGTCCGGGTCCGAGCCGCACGACGTGAGGGCCGCGGCGAGGACGCCCATGCCGCCGAGCACGACCGTGCTGGAGCGCAGCCGTCGTGGTTGCTTCTGTGCCATGTGTCACTGTCCCCCGTCGCGTGCCGCGTACGCGATGCCGCGTACGTCGTCGGCGATCAGCGTAGGGAAAGCCCCGCGGGCCGTGCCAGGCACCTCCACCGGATGTCCCTTGGGTCTCCTTTGACTCACCTTCCTCTACAGTCACTTCGTGTCTCTTGGGATGATTTGCGCGCTCGGCTCCGCGGTCTGCTTCGGCACGGCCTCCGTACTCCAGGCGGTCGCCGCCCGCGCCACCGCGCCCGGCACCGGGTCAGGTGTCGACCCCGCGCTGCTGCTGCGCGCGCTGCGGCAGTGGCGCTACCTCGCGGGGCTCGCGCTCGACGGGCTCGGTTTCCTGTTGCAGATCGTGGCCCTGCGCTCCATCCCGATCTACGCGGTGGGCGCGGCGCTCGCCGCGAGCCTCGCCGTCACGGCCGTGGTCGCGGCGCGGCTGCTGCACGTCCGGCTGAGCGGGGTCGAATGGGGCGCGGTCGGCGTCGTCTGCGCGGGGCTCGCGATGCTGGGGCTCGCCTCGGGCGAGGAGGGCGAGCGCACGGGATCGACGACTCTGCGGTACGTGATCCTCGGGGTCGCGCTCGCCGTCCTGCTCCTCGGCGCGGTCGCGGGGCGGCTGCCCGACCGGGGGCGTGCCCTCGCGCTCGGCCTCGGGGCCGGGCTCGGGTTCGGCGTGGTCGAGGTCGCGGTGCGCCTCATCGACGAGGTCTCGCCGGGGGCGTTGCTGACCAACCCGGCGACGTACGCGTTGCTGGTGGGCGGGGGTTCGGCGTTCCTGCTGCTCACGTCGGCGCTGCAGCGGGGGTCGGTGACGACGGCCACGGCGGGGATGGTGATCGGGGAGACGATCGGTCCGGCTCTGGTCGGGGTCGTCTGGCTGGGCGATCGGACGCGGGACGGGCTCGGGTGGCTGGCGGTTCTGGGGTTCGCGGTGGCGGTGGCCGGGGCGTTGGCGTTGGCGCGGTTCGGCGAGGCGCCGGCTGAGCGGTAGCCGTCCCTACGCCCACGGTTCGGCTCCGGCCCACCGGGGTTTTGCGCAGTTCCCCGCGCCCCTGAGGCATCCGCCCCTACGCCCACCGTTCAGCACCAGCCCACCAGAGATTCGCGCAGTTCCCCGCGCCCCTGAGGCATCCGCCCCTACGCCCACCGTTCAGCACCAGCCCTACGTCAGGGAAGCACTCTGCACAGCGCCTCCAACGCCCCCGCCCACGCATGCTCCGCAGGAGTCCCGTAGCCCACCACCAGCGCGTCTCCCGGGCGTTCCGTCGACAGGGGGTGGCGGAAGCGGGAGAGGCCCTGGACCGCCAGGCGTTCCCAGTTGGCCGCCTGGACTACGGACTGTTCGGTGCCCGGGGGGAGTTCGACCAGAGCGTGCAGGCCCGCCGCGATGCCAGTGGCGTGGGTGTCGGGGGCCCGCTCGGCGAGGGCGGCCACCAGGTGGTCGCGGCGGCGCCGGTAGCGCAGGCGGGCGGCGCGCACGTGGCGGTCGTACGCGCCGGAGGTGAGGAACTCCGCGAGCGTCAGCTGGTCGAGGGCGCCGCAGGAGACGCCCGCCGCGTCCTTCTCGCCGAGCACCTCGTCGCGGAGCCCGGACGGCAGCACCAGCCAGCCGAGGCGCAGCCCGGGGGCGAGGGACTTGCTCGCCGTGCCGAGGTAGACCACGCGCTCGGGGTCCAGGCCCTGGAGCGCGCCGACGGGCTGGCGGTCGTAGCGGAACTCCCCGTCGTAGTCGTCCTCAAGGATCACCCCGCCCTCGCGCCGCGCCCAGTCGACGGCCGCCGCGCGCCGGTCGGGGTGCAGCGGCACGCCCATCGGGAACTGGTGGGCGGGTGTCAGGAGTACCGCCTTCACCGCGTTCACGCCCGCTCCCCCGCCCAACCCGTCCGTGCGGGTGCCCAGTTGGTCGTGGGCGAGCGGTGTGGTGCGCAGGCCGGCGCGGTGCAGCAGGTTCCAGTGGATGTCCAGGCCGTACGACTCGACCTGCACCTGCCGCAGTCCCCGCGCACGCAGCACCCGGCCCATGAGGGAGAGCCCGTGCACGAAGCCGGCGGTGATGACGATGCGGTCGGGGTCGGCGCGCACGCCGCGGGCCCGTGCGAGATATCCGGCGAGCGCCTCGCGCAGTTCGACGCGGCCGCGCGGATCGCCGTACCCGAGCGCGTCGTTGGGGGCCGCGGCGAGCGCGCGACGGGCCGCCTTGAGCCACTCCGCGCGCGGGAAGGCGGAGAGGTCGGGCGAGCCCGGCGTCAGGTCGTAGGTGGGCGCCCCGCCCTTCCTGCGCGGCCGCGCGGCCCGCACCGGCGGCGCGACGGCCCGCTCGGTGACGCGCGTGCCCGAGCCCTGCCGCGCGGTGAGCCAGCCCTCGGCGACCAGATCGGCGTAGGCGTCGGCGACCGTGTTGCGCGCGATGCCCAGGTCGACGGCGAGCGAGCGCGAGGACGGCAGCCGGGTGCCGGGGGCCAGGCGGCCGCCGCGCACCGCCTCGCGCAGCGCGTCCGTCAGGCCCTTGCGGACCCCGCCCCGCGAGGCGCCACCGCCGGTTTCCAGGTGCAGGTCGACGCCCAGAGTGGCCCAAGATTCTCCCATGGAAATGGACCATACCCGTGGGCTACCGCGATCGTAGGCTCGGTTTCATGACGACGAACGAGAACACCACCGGGACCACCACAGGCGCCACCAAGGAGTACGTCCACGAGCACACCCCCCGCCTGGCCTGGGCCCAGCACGCGCCCGAGGTCTTCAAGGCCATGATCAAGCTCGACACGGCCGCCCGTAAGGGCCTCGACCCGGTGATCTTCGAGCTCGTCAAGATCCGCGCCTCCCAGCTCAACCACTGCGCGCTCTGCCTCGACATGCACACCAAGGACGCCCTCGCGGCCGGTGAGAGCGTGGAGCGGATCATCCAGCTCAGCGCCTGGGAGGAGTCGCAGCACTTCTACACCGCCAAGGAGGTCGCCGCGATCGAGCTGACCGAGGCGATCACCGTGCTGACCGACGGATTCGTGCCGGACGAGGTGTACGAGAAGGCCGCCGCGCACTTCGACGAGGCGGAGCTGACCCAGCTCATCGCCGCGATCACCGTCATCAACGCCTGGAACCGCTTCGGCGTCAGCACCCGCCAGGTGCCGGGCCACTACAAGGCGGGGGAAGCCAAGTGAGCGCGCGTACGACGCACTTGGACAAGGGGGTCGCCGGGGCGATGAGCGCGCTGAGCGCCGCCGCCAAGCAGGGGTTCGGCGACCCCGCGCTCGCCGAACTGGTGATGATCAGGGCCTCGCAGATCAACGCCTGCGCGTTCTGCCTGGACATGCACATCGACATCGCGGTGAAGAACGGCGAGGACACCAAGCGGATCGCTCTGCTCAACGCCTGGGCCGAGGGCGGGGAGTTGTTCGACGCGCGCGAGCGGGCGGCGCTCGCGCTGACCGAGGCGGTCACCGTGCTCACCGACGGATTCGTGCCGGACGAGGTGTACGCGGAGGCGGCCAAGCACTTCGGTGAGGCCGAACTCGCCCATCTCATCGGCCTGATCGCCGTCATCAACAGCTGGAACCGGCTGATGGTCAGCCGCCGCATCGAGGCCGGCGGACCCGCGTGGTGAGCGCCGTCGACACGCTGCGCGCCCTGCACCACGACCGGGCGCCCGGCGATCCGCTGGTCCTGCCGGGCCCGTGGGACGCGGCGAGCGCGCGGGTCTTCGAGGAGGCGGGCAGTCCGGCGCTCGCCACGCCGAGCGCGGGCATCGCCCTCTCCCTCGGGTACGAGGACGGGCAGGTGCCGCCGGACGAGATGTTCGCGGCGGTCGCCCGGATCACCCGTGCCGTGTCCGTGCCGGTGACGATGGACGCGGAGGCGGGCTACGGCCTCGGCGCCGGGGAGCTGGTGGACCGGCTGCTCGAAGCGGGCGCGGTCGGCTGCAACCTGGAGGACTCCCACGGGGGCCACGAGGCGGGGGTGCTGCGTGACCCCCAGGAGCAGGCGGACTGGCTCGCGCGGGTGCGGGCGGCCGCGGGCGACCGGCTCGTGATCAACGCGCGGGTCGACACGTTCGTACGGGGCGTCACCGATCCGGAGCGGGCCGTCGAGCGGGCGCGGCTGTACGTGGCGGCGGGCGCGGACTGTGTCTACCCGATCCTGGCGCCGGTCGAGGCGATTCCCGCGCTGCGGGCGGGAGTTGAGGGACCTCTCAACCTTTTGGCGCGGGCGGGTGGGCCCTCTCCCCAGGAGCTGGGGGAGCTCGGCGCCACGCGGATCACCTTCGGGCCCGGACTGCTGCACAGGAGCATGTCGGCCTTGCGGGGCATCGCCGAGGAGCTGACCAAGGCGTAGGCAGAGGCGTAGGCACAGTCGTCGGACGTGGAAGTGCCGGGTGCCCTCCGAAAGAGGCACCCGGCACAACGTGCGACGACGGTCCTGCTGCCGACCGCCCTACTTAGGAAGCCACGCCTTCCACTTCGCCTCGTTCTTGTCGATCCACGCCTTCGCCGCGTCGTCCGGCGACATCTTCTTGTCGGCGATCATCAGCGAGACCTCGTTCTGGTCCGCCTCCGACCACTTGAAGTTCTTCAGGAACTTCGCGGCCTCGCCGCCGTTCTTGGCGAAGTCCGCGTTGAAGTACTTCTGGAGCGGCGTGTGCGGGTAGGCGCACTTGATCTTGGCGGGGTCGGCGTCGCAGCCCTCCTTGTACTCGGGCAGCTTCACCTCCGTCATCGGCACCTTCTCGAACAGCCACTGCGGCTTGTACCAGTAGGTGAGGAACGGCTTCTGCTTCTTGGCGAACTGCTCGATCTGGGTGATCTGCGCCGCCTCGGACCCCGCGAAGACGACCTCGTAGTCCAGGTCGAGGTTCTGCACCAGGGCCTTGTCGTTCGTCACGTACGACGGGGAGCCGTCCATGAGCTGGCCCTTGTCGCCGCTCTCGGACGTACGGAACTGGTCGGCGTACTTGTTGAGGTTCTTCCAGTCCGTGACGTCCGGGTGCTTCTTGGCGAAGTACGTCGGGACGTACCAGCCGATGTGCCCCGTCACGCCGACGTCGCCGCCGGGGACGATCGTCTTCTTGTCCTTGACGTAGCGCTGTTCCTGCTCGGGGTGGCCCCAGTCCTCCATGATCGCGTCGACGCGGCCCTGGCTGAGGGCGTCCCAGGCGGGGACCTCGTCGATCTGGACCTTGTCGACCCGGTAGCCCAGCTCGTTCTTGAGCAGGTACTCGGCGACCGCGACGTCCGCCTGCGCGCCCACCCAGGACTGGACCGAGAGGGTCACCGTCTTGGCGCCCGCGGCGTTCGCGTACGGCGACGACTGCTTGGTCATGTCGGCGGCACCGCAGCCGGAGAGCGCGATGAGGGCGCCGCCCGCCGTGACAGCGCTCAGTACACGCGTACGTACACGCATGGTCACGCTCCCTTCTTGGCGCGGCGTTCCGTCGGCTGCGTCACCCGGTCGAGCATCAGGCCGAGGCAGACGATCGCGGCACCGGCCACCAGGCCGGTCGCCAGGTCGCCCTGTGCGATGCCGAACACCACGTCGTAGCCGAGCGCGCCACCGCCGACCAGACCGCCGATGACGACGACGGCGAGGACCAGGACGACGCCCTGGTTGAGGGCGAGCAGCAGGGCGGGGCGGGCCAGCGGGAGCTGGACCTGGCGCAGTTGCTGCCAGCTGGTGGCACCGAGGGAGCGCGAGGACTCCATCGCGGCGCCGTCGACCTCGCGCAGGCCCTGCGTGGTGATGCGCACGACGGCGGGCAGCGCGTAGACGACGGCCGCGGCGACCGCGGGGGCGCGGCCGATGCCGAAGAGGGCGACGACCGGGATGAGGTAGACGAACTGCGGCATCGTCTGGAAGACGTCGAGCACCGGGCGCAGCAGCCGTTCGAGCCGTGCGCTGCGGGATGCGGCGATGCCGATCGCGAAGCCGAGCACCACCGTCACGGCGACACCGGCGAGGACCTGCGAGAGCGTGTCCAGGGACTTGTTCCACACGCCGAGCACGCCGATCGCGGCCATCGCGGCGACGGCGGTCAGCGCCGTCTGCCAGGTGCCGATCAGCCAGGCGAGCGCGGCGACGATGAGCAGCACCGACCACCAGGGCAGACCCTGGAGGCCGTCGCGGACCGGGTTGAGGACCCAGGTGGTGAAGTGCGCGGCCCAGTCGGCGGTGCCGCCGACGACGGGCACGTCGGTGTAGAGGTGGTCGACCATCCAGTCCTTGGCCGTGTTGACCGAGGGGGCGATGTTCACGACCCAGCCGGTCGGCCAGTCCACGCGGTCCGCGAAGCGGGCGGCGAGCGCGGCGACGACGGTGACCGCTGCGGCGATCGACCAGCCGCGCCAGCCGCGCAGCGCCGAGGTGTCCTCCACGTGCGCGCCCATGCGCTCACCGGCCGCGCCGGTCACCCGGTCGAGGACCACGGCGAGCAGCACGATCGGGATGCCGCCGGCGAGCGCCTGACCGACGTCGACGGTGGACAGCGCCTGGTAGACGCGGTCACCGAGGCCGCCGGCGCCGATCACCGAGGCGATGACGGCCATGGAGAGCGCCATCATGATCGTCTGGTTGACGCCGAGCAGCAGCTGCTTGAGGGCGAGCGGCAGGCGGGCGGAGAACAGCCGCTGGCGCGCGGTCGCGCCGAGCGAGCTCACCGCCTCCATCACGCCGCCGTCGGCGCCGCGCAGGCCGAGCGCGGTGAGCCGGGCCATGGGCGGCGCCGCGTACACGACCGTCGCGATGACGGCGGCGGGGACGCCCATGCCGAAGACGAGGGCGAACGGCAGCAGGTACGCGTAGGCGGGCAGGACCTGCATGGTGTCGAGGACGGGCCGCAGGATCCGGAAGATCCGGTCGTTGAGGCCGCCCGCGAGACCGAGCAGCAGGCCCAGGACGACCGAGGCGAGGACCGCCACGATCATCAGGGCGAGCGTCTGCATGGTCGGCACCCACATGCCGAGCAGACCGCACACGGCGAACGAGGCGGCCGACATGACGGCGAGCTTGACGCCCGCGACGCGCCAGGCGATCAGCCCGGCGGCGGCGGTCACGCCGGCCCAGCCCGCGGCGAGCAGCACCAGGTAGACGCCGCGCACCGAGAGCACGATGGCGTTGCTGACGTGCCCGAAGAAGTAGGTGAACAGCCAGTGGCTGTCCCGGTTGTCGATGATCCAGTCGGTGGTCTTGCCCAGCGGCTCGGACAGGTCGACGGTGAGCGCGCCCGGCCAGGCGCCGGACGCCCACTTGGCGTTGAGGATCGGCACGACGACAGCCGCGGCGACGGCGAGCAGCAGGAGCTTGCCGACGGCACGGTGGCGCAGGAGCGCACCGATTCCGGTATCTCGTACGGGACCCGATGCGGTGGCGGTGGCCATCAGGCGACCACCTCGCCCTTGCCGGGGGCCGTTCGCGCCGCGGACGTGGTGCCCGCGACCACGGCGAGCAGTCCGGCGTGGTCGACCACGCCCAGACAGCGCTTGCCGTCCATCACGCGTACCGGGAAGCCGGAGCGGGCGACGGCCTCGATGGCCTCGGCGACCTTGGCGTCGGGCGCGAGGGCCGCGCCGCGGGACTCCTCGTCGGCGTCGGCGGGGCGCATCGCGCTGCGCACGCTCATCACGTCGGCGCGGGCCACGTCGCGGACGAAGTCGCGGACGTAGTCGTCGGCCGGGGAGCCGACGATCTCCTCGGGGGTGCCGAGCTGGACGACCTCGCCGTCGCGCATCAGGGCGATGCGGTCGCCGAGCTTGAGGGCCTCGCTGAGGTCGTGGGTGATGAAGACCATCGTGCGGCCCTCCTCACGGTGCAGCCGGACGACCTCTTCCTGCATGTCGCGGCGGATCAGCGGGTCGAGCGCGCTGAACGGCTCGTCGAACAGCAGGACTTCGGGGTCCACGGCGAGGGCGCGGGCCAGGCCGACGCGCTGCTGCTGGCCGCCGGAGAGCTGGCCGGGCTTGCGCTGTTCGAGGCCTTCGAGGCCGACCTTCTCGACGACTTCGAGCGCCTTGGCGCGGCGCTCGGCCTTGCCGACGCCCTGGATCTCCAGGCCGTACGCGACGTTGTCGAGGACCGAGCGGTGCGGCAGCAGGCCGAAGTGCTGGAAGACCATGGCGGCGCGGTGCCTGCGCAGTTCGCGCAGGCGGGCCTTGTCCATGGCGAGGACGTCCTCGCCGTCGATGGCGAGGGCGCCCGATGTCGGCTCGATGAGCCGGGTCAGGCAGCGTACGAGGGTGGACTTGCCGGAGCCCGACAGGCCCATGACGACGAAGACCTCGCCCTTGTTGACCTCGAAGGACACATCGCGCACGGCGGCGGTGCAGCCGGTCCGCTCACGCAGTTCGGCGGGGCTCAGGCCGTGCAGCGAGGTGTCCTCGGGTATGCGCTCGGCCCTGGGGCCGAAGACCTTCCAGAGGTTCTTGACGGCGAAGACGGGGCCGCCCTCGCCGTTCGTCTTCGCGGTGTCCGTGGATGTCGTCACGGCGGCCTCGCTCATCGGCCGTCACCGCCCAGCATCTCGGCACATTTCTCCCCGACCATGAGTACTCCGATCATCGGGTTCACGGCGGGCATCGTCGGGAAGACGGATGCGTCCGCGATACGGATTCCTGCCATGCCCCGGATGCGCAACTCCGGGTCGACCACGGCGAGTTCATCAGTGGAAGCACCCATTCGGCAGGTGCCCGCCGGGTGGTAGACGGTGTGCGCGGCCTTGCGGACGAGCTCGCTGATGTCAGCGTCCTCGGTGACCTCGGGGCCGGGGAAGACCTCGCGCTTGAGCCACTTCTTGAAGGGCTCGGCCTGCGCGACCTTGCGCGCGAGCTTGATGCCGTCGACGAGCGTCTGCCCGTCGTAGTCGCCCTCGTCCTCGAAGTACTTGAAGTCGAGCGCGGGCTTGACCTCCGGGTCCGCCGACGTCAGGTAGAGACGGCCGCGGGCGCGGGACTTGGGGATGTTCGGCGTCATCGACACACCGTGCTCGGGGCGCTCGTAGCCCAGCCGCTCCGGGTTGTCGGTGAAGGGGATTTGATAGAAGTGGAACATCAGGTCCGGGCCCTTGTGGTCCGGGTCCCGCTTCACGAAGAGACCGGCGTCCGAGTCCATCGCGGAGTTGCCGGGGATCGGCCCGTTGGTCTCCCACACGATGACCGACTCGGGGTGGTCGATGAGGTTCTCGCCGACGCCGGGCAGGTCGTGCACGACCGGGATGCCGAGGGCTTCGAGGTCCTTCTTCGGGCCGATGCCGGAGTGCATGAGCAGCCGCGGGGTGTCGACGGCGCCGGCGCAGACCAGCACCTCGTCGCGCGCGGTCAGCAGCTTCTCGGCGCCGTCCTTGGTGCGGATGTGGACGCCGCGGGCGGTCTTGCCGTCGAGCTCCAGCTTGGTGGCCCAGGTCTCCAGGAAAAGGTGGAGGTTCGGACGGTCACCGGCCTCCATGTGGGGGTGCAGGTAGGCGACCGACGCGGAGGAACGCTTGTTGTTCTCCGGGTGGTACGAGAGGTCGAAGAAGCCGACGCCCTCGTCGAAGGGCTTGTCGTTGAAGCCGACGACCTCGGGGACGCCGAGCGCGCTCTTCGTCGCCTCGACCCAGTCGGTGGCGATCTGGTTCTGGTCCTTCTTGGCGACGCGCACGACGTTGTTGCGCAGCTTGCCGAAGAAGGGATCCATGGCCTTGGCGCCCCAGCCCGTGGCGCCCGCCTCTTCCCACTCGTCCCAGTCGGAGGGCAGCGGCTTGAAGGAGATCAGGGTGTTGTGCGACGAGCAGCCGCCGAGCACCTTGGCGCGGCTGTGCAGGATGTGCGAGTTGCCGCGCGGCTGTTCCGTGGTGGTGTAGCCGTAGTCGAGGTCGCCGCCGAGCAGGCCGAGCCAGCGCCTGAGCGTGAGGACGTCCTCGCGGTCGATGTCGCTGGGGCCGCCCTCGATCACGGCGACGGTGACGTCCGGGTTCTCGGTGAGGCGGGAAGCGATCACCGATCCCGCGGTGCCGCCACCGACGATGACGTAGTCGTACTCGGTCTGGTCAGACATGCGTGCGTGCTCCTCTTCCTGCGAGGTCGTGCGAAGGTGCTTGCGCGTAATGAGCGGGGGGGTGCTCTGGGGGAGTGAAGGTGCTTGACGTACGTGCGCGGGGCGGTGGGTGCCGCCCCGCGCGTACCGCTACGTGCCGGGGCTCAGCCCGCGAACCAGCGGACCGGCTGTGGCGCCAGGTTCTGGTAGATGTGCTTGGACTCGCGGTACTCGGCGAGTCCGGCGGGGCCGAGCTCGCGCCCGACGCCGCTCTTGCCGAAGCCGCCCCACTCCGCCTGCGGCAGGTAGGGGTGGAAGTCGTTGATCCAGATGGTGCCGTGGCGCATCCGGCGGGCCATGCGGCGGGCGCGGCCCGAGTCGGTGGTCCACACGGCGCCCGCGAGACCGTACTCGGTGTCGTTGGCGAGCGCGACGGCCTCGTCCTCGGTGCGGAAGGTCTCGACGGTCAGGACCGGGCCGAAGACCTCCTCGCGCACGACCTTCATCTCACGGTGGCACTGGTCGAGCACGGTCGGCTCGTAGAAGTAGCCCTCGGCGGGACGCACGTCGCTGGGCTCGGGGCGCTTGCCGCCGGAGCGGAGCACCGCGCCCTCCTCCAGGGCGGAGGCGACGTACATCTCGGTCTTCTCGCGCTGCTGCACCGAGACGAGCGGGCCGCACTCGACGCCCTCCTCGGTGCCGCGGCCGAGCTTGATCTTCTGCGCCCTGCGGGCGAGTTCGGCGACGAAGCGCTCGCGGACCGACTCCTCGATGATGAGGCGGCCACCCGCGGAGCAGACCTGCCCGCTGTGGATGAAGGCGGCGTTGAGCGCCTGGTCGACGGCGGTGTCGAAGTCCTCGTCGGTGGCGCAGGCGTCGGCGAACACCACGTTGGGGTTCTTGCCGCCGAGTTCGAGGGCGACCTTCTTCACGCCGAGCGCGGCGGCCTGGGCGACCTTGGTGCCGGAGACGAGGCCGCCGGTGAAGGAGACCAGGTCGACGTCGGGGTGGTCGGAGAGCCGGGCGCCGACGGTGTGGCCGGGGCCCGTCACGATGTTGGCGACGCCGGCGGGCAGGCCCGCCTCGACGAGCAGCTCGATCAGCGCGACCGTCGTCAGCGGAGTGACCTCACTCGGCTTGATGACGAAGGTGTTGCCCGCGGCGAGCGCCGGGGCGATCTTCCAACTGGCTTGCAGGAGCGGGTAGTTCCAGGGCGTGATCATCGTGCAGACGCCGACGGGCTCGTGCACGACGACGCTGTGGATGTCGTCGGACCCGGCGTCGACCACACGGCCCGCGCCCTCGCCGATCACCAGGTCGGCGAAGTAGCGGAAGGCGTCGGCGACGCAGTCCACGTCGACCCGGCCCTCTTCGAGGGTCTTGCCGGCGTCGCGGCTCTCCAGGAGACCGATCTCCTCACGGTCGCGTACGAGGAGATCGGCGACCCGGCGAAGCAGCGCGGCGCGCTCGGCGACCGGCGTGCCCGGCCAGGGGCCCTCGTCGAAGGCCGTGCGGGCTGCTGCGATGGCGGCGTCCGCGTCTTCCGTGGAGCCCTCGGCGATCACGGCGAACGGCTTGGCGTCCGCCGGGTCGAGGATCTCGCGGGTGGCTCCGGAGGCGGCGCTCAGCCACTCTCCGCCCACATGGATGGTCTGTTGTGCGGACACGTCCCGTTTGCCTTCCGTTCCTGTCATTTGCCCCGCCTGTCACTCGCGGTAGCCGGGTGCACCTGCCCTGAGGTGGAGAAAGCATGCGCAACCCGTGGCCGAAAGTGCGCTGTGTCACTGCGTGTGCGGGCACTCGGACCCAAACGTACGCTCGATGCATGGTTTGTCACCGGAGGTGACGTGAGGAGTGGAATGTCCAGGAAGCAGCTGACGGCGAGCGCGGCCTGCTGCGCGGCCGCGCTCCTCATCCTCCCCGCATGTTCGTCCGACGGCGACGGCAAGGACAAGACCCGGGGCACCAGCAGTGCAGACACCGGGAACGAGACCGGGAGCGGGGGCGGCGACGGGAACGGCGTCGCGGACCTCAGCGCGCGGGAGATCTCCGACAAGGCCAAGCAGGAACTGCTCGACGCGACATCGGTGCACCTTTCGATGAAGGCGACGGGGGCGGACGCCACGAGGGGCACGGATTCGGACACCGAGTCCGACGCGGATTCCGACCCGGATTCCGACTCCGGCACGGACTCGGACTCGGACTCGGACTCGGACTCGGACGACCCGGCGTCGATGGAGCTGACCCTCGACCGCGACGGCAACTGCGTCGGCTCGATGAAGATGGCGAACGGCGCCGCCCTCGACCTGGTCAAACGCGGCGACAAGGTGTGGATGAAGCCGAACGCGGAGTTCTGGCGGACGCAGGTGCCCGGCGGCCAGGGCGAGGCGGCCGCCGAGATCTTCAAGAACCGCTACGTCCACGGCAGCACGAGCGACCCGATGCTCAGGGAGGTCACCGGCATCTGCGACCTCGGCAAGATCCAGAAGGACATCACAGACGACGCCGACGACACCGACGACGAGGCGAAGTCGCTGCGCAAGGGCGGGTCCGCGAAGGTCGGCGACACCCCCGCCATCACGCTGACCGGCAAGGACGACGGCAAGGAGACCACGCTCTACGTGGCCACCGAGGGCAAGCCGTACCTGCTGAAGGCGGTGGAGAAGGGCGACGGCGACGACACGACGACGACCTTCTCCGGCTACGGCGAGCCGGTCCCCTCGAAGACGCCGTCACCCGACGAGTCGGTCGACGTCTCCAAGCTCCAGGACCAGTTGCGGAAGACCTGAGTCAGCCGGCCGCGGCGGCGGTTCCGACGGGCTCCTCGTCGAAGTCGTCCGCCGGCTCGTCGACGGCCGTCAGGCCCGCCGTCCACAGCGGCATCAGCCAGTGCACGACGAAGACGCCGAACAGGACCGGGAAGATCATCCCCTCGATCTCGAACCCGGCGAGACCCGCGACGCCCACGGCGACGGTCACGCCGAGCAGCAGCCACATCATCGTCCGGTGGGCGCGGCTGACCACACGGTCCTTCTCGGCGCGCTGGCGCTCGTCGAGGGCGCGGGCGCGCAGTTCGAGCAGGCCGCGGGTGGCGCCGTTGATCACGCCGGTCGCGACGCACCACGGCAGCAGGACGCCGAGCAGTCCGTACGTCGCCCAGCGCTCGTCCCCGAGTACGGAGGAGATCCAGAACGCGATGCCGACCGCGGTCAGCGCGATGTGCGCGACCACGACGGCGCGGCGGCGCCCGGCGGTGGCGTACAGCGGGGCGGCCTCGCGGCGGTTCATGACGGCGTACATGCGCCGGTCGTATCCGGTCATCCGCCCCTGCGTGCCCTCGCCGCTCGTCCCGCTCGTCCCGCTCGCTCCGCTCATCACTGATTCCTCCCGTAGACCTGATCGGTGAGCGGGCGGAACGGGTCGAGGGAGAACAGCGCCTCGACCGGCAGCTCGAAGAACTTCGCGATCCTCAGCGCGAGGTCGAGGCTCGGGTTGTACTGCCCCCGCTCGATGTAGCCGATGGTCTGGTAGTGGGCTCCCACTGCCTCGGCCAGGCTCTGACGCGATACCTTCCGCTCGGCGCGCACCATCGCCAACCTGTTGTGCACTTGCTCGCTCATGTATAAGAAGTACTACATCCATGAGCAGGTGAGCAATATCTGCCACGCACACAGGGAGTGACTGCATGTTCGGCAAGCGGGAGACGTCGGTGGTGGTCCTGCGCGACGCGGACCTGATCACGGAGCGGATCGCGGAGCGCATCGCGGAGGCACTGGAGCGGGCACCCGAGGCGGAGCGCCCCGGCCTCGAACGCGCGGCCGCACTCGTCGCGGAGGCCACCCTGACCGACACGGCCCCCGAACTCCGCGCCCGCTGGGTCCGCCAGCGCCTCGCGGAAGCCGGCTACGAGGGAGCCCTGGACTCAGTGGCGGCGGTCAAGGCCCTCCGCCAGATGGAACCGGGCCTGACCCTGGTGGCGGCGGTACAGCTGACGAAGGAGGCGGCGGAGGCGTAGCGGGCTCCTCGGCGCCGAGGAGCCGACCCGCCCGGCGCCGGTGACCGGCCGGGCCGTCGAGGTCACCCCGAGGCCACCGCCCCCCGCTCCCCCGCCACCAGCCCCCGCACACACCCCCGCAGCCACGCGTGTGCGGGGTCCGCGTCGTGGCGGGGGTGCCAGGCCATTCCCAGGGGGAGTGGAGGGAGGTCGAGGGGGATGTCGAAGGCGATCAGGCCCACCTCCTTCGCGAGCGGGTGGGCCCAGGAGGTGGTGAGGCCCACCAGGTCGGTGCGTCGCAGGACGAAGACCGACGAGGAGAACGTCGCCACGCTGCCCACCACCCGCCTGGCCAGGCCGAGTTCGGCGAGCGCCGCGTCCAGCGGTCCGGCGAGACGACCCCGGCGCGAGACGGTCAGATGACTCGCGTCCGCGAGCCGACGGGGCGTCAACTTCCCCTTGAGCAGCGGGTGTCCTGGCCGTACGACACCGAGCATCCGGTCCTCACGGAAGTGCTCGACCCGCACCTCGGGCGCGACCGTGTCGATCACCCCGACCTCCAGATCCGCGGTGCCCTGGCGCAGCACGGGCGCGTCCAGATGGCTCTCGCCGAGGAAGCGCAGGCGCACGCCGGGGGCCTCGTCGGCGGCGCGGGCGAAGAGCCCCGGCGCGTACGCGGCGGCGAACGCGTCCGAGCCGAGGATCGTGAGCGTGCGCGAGACCGTGCGCAGATCCACGGCGCCGGGCCCGGCGAAGAGCGCGCGGGCCCGCTCCACCACGGCGCCCACCTCGGCCCGCACGGCCAGCGCGTGCGGCGTGGGCACCATCTGCCGCCCCGCCCTGACCAGCACCGGATCACCGAGCGCCTTGCGGATGCGGCCGAGCGTGCGGCTCATCGCGGGCTCCGACAGATGCAGCCGACGGGCAGCGCCCGACACGCTCTGCTCGTCGAGCAGCACGTCGAGCGCGACCAGCAGATTGAGATCGATCCCCACGGCACCACCCACGGCGCCTCCGGATTGCGTCACACGCATTCATCCCTTGCGAAAGATGCACTGGAAAGCAAGTCGGTGCCGAGCCTACGGTGACAGGGCACCCCACACCACGCCGCTCCCGAGGAGGAGCCTTGCTCTCGCCTGCCCGCACACCCGTCGACACCCCGGCCCGCACCCCGACGCCCGCACCACCCCCGCGCCGCTCGGTGCTGTTCGCCCTCTGCGCCTGCGTCCTCGCCGCCCAGGGCATGGTCGCCGCCATCAACCTCCTTGTCCCGCAGCTGAGTTCGTCCTCGCTGCACCCCTCCCCCAGCCAGCTCCTGTGGACCGTCGACGCCTACGTCATCGCGTTCGCCGGCCTCCTCATCCCGGCCGGCGCCTTCGGCGACCGCTACGGACGCAAGGGCGCGCTCCTCGGCGGCCTCGGCCTCTTCGCCGCGGGCGCCGCCGTCAGCGCGCTCGCCGCCGCACCGGCGACGCTGATCGCCGGACGGGCCGTCTCCGGCGCGGGCGCCGCGCTGATCATGCCCGCCACCCTCTCCATCCTGATGCGCGTCACCCCGCTCGCCCACCGCCCGCGCGCCCTGGCCTCCTGGGCGCTCTCCGCGGGACTCGGCGGCCTCGCGGGCAACATCGGCGGCGGACTCATCGGCTCCTACCTGCCCTGGCAGGCACTGTTCTGGGTGATGGTGCCGTTCGCCGCGCTCCTCGCGCTGGCGGTCGCGCTGACAACTCCCCGTACGGACAAGGCAGTCGAGGCACCCGCCCTCGACCCCCTCGGCACGCTGCTGCTCACCGGCGGGCTCCTCGCCCTGCTCTTCGGCATCATCGAGAGCCCGCTGCACGGCTGGACGTCCGCACGCATCCTGACGGCGTTCGCCGCGGGCGCCGTACTCATCGCCCTCTTCGTCCTGCACGCGCTGCGCTCCCCCGCGCCCCTCTTCGACCCCCGGGTCTTCGCCTCGGCACCGCTGCGCGCGGCGACCCTGGGCACGGCGGTGAGCTTCTTCGGCCTCTTCTCGCTCTTCTACGTCAACTCGCAGTTCCTGCAGTACGAGAAGGGGTACGACGCCGCACGCGCGGGCCTCGCGATCATCCCGCTCACGATCGGCATGGTGCTGATCCCCCGGCTCGCCGCGCGCTGGTCGGCGCGCCCCCGCCCCGTGGTGGGCGGCGGCCTGCTCCTGATCGGCATCGGCCTGCTCGGCGCGTCCACCGCGACCGGCTCGACGCCCTACGCGCTCTACGCCTGCTGGCTCCTGATCATCTCCGCGGGCACGGGCCTGTGCATGCCCGCACTGACCCTGAGCGTCGTCAGCTCGCTCCCGCCCCACCAGGCGGGCCTCGGCTCCGGCCTCAGCACCTCGGCGCGCGAGGTGGGCGCGGCCCTCGGCGTGGCCGTCACCGGCACGGTCCTCGCCTCGCACGGCGGGGACGGCTTCGCGGGCGGCATGGCGGCTGCGCTGCGGATCGTGGCGCTGGTGGTGATCGCGGCGGCGGGCCTGGTCACGCTCGGCTACGGCAGGACGCGCCCTCGCGCCTGACCGCCCCGTACACGACAGGTGCCCCCTGGCGACCGCGAAGAGCGGCAGCCAGGGGGCACCTGTAACCCGAATACGAGATCAGACCAGACCTGATCAGACCGATCAGATCAGACCAAGACCACGCACGGCCTCGCGCTCCTCGACGAGCTCCTGCACGGAGGCGTCGATGCGGGTGCGCGAGAACTCGTTGATGTCCAGGCCCTGGACGATCTCGTACCTGCCGCCCTCGGTGGTGACGGGGAAGGAGGAGATGAGGCCCTCCGGAACGCCGTACGAACCGTCCGACGGGATGCCCATGGAGGTCCAGTCGCCGGCGCCCGTGCCGTTCACCCACGTGTGGACGTGGTCGATGGCGGCGTTGGCGGCGGAGGCGGCCGAGGACGCGCCACGGGCCTCGATGATCGCGGCGCCGCGCTTGGCGACGGTCGGGATGAACTCGTCGGAGAGCCAGGCCTGGTCGCTCACGACGTCCGCGGCGTTCTTGCCGGCGATCTCCGCGTGGAAGATGTCCGGGTACTGGGTGGCCGAGTGGTTGCCCCAGATGGTGAGCCGCTTGATGTCGGAGACCGAGGAACCGGTCTTCTTCGCGAGCTGCGAGAGCGCGCGGTTGTGGTCCAGACGGGTCATCGCGGTGAAGCGCTCGGCCGGTACGTCCGGGGCGGCGGCCTGCGCGATGAGCGCGTTGGTGTTGGCCGGGTTGCCCACGACGAGGACCTTGATGTCGTCCGCGGCGTGGTCGTTGATGGCCTTGCCCTGGGGCTTGAAGATGCCGCCGTTGGCCTCGAGCAGGTCGCCGCGCTCCATGCCCTTGGTACGGGGGCGGGCGCCGACGAGCAGCGCCACGTTGGCGCCGTCGAAGGCGACGTTCGGGTCGTCACTGATCTCGATCGAGTTCAGCAGCGGGAAGGCGCAGTCGTCGAGCTCCATGGCGGTGCCCTCGGCGGCCTTCAGCGCCGGCGTGATCTCCAGAAGGCGCAGGTTGACCGGCACGTCCGCGCCGAGCAGGTGGCCCGAGGCGATGCGGAAGAGCAGCGCGTAGCCGATCTGGCCGGCCGCGCCGGTGACGGTGACATTCACGGGAGTGCGGGTCATGGCGATCTCCGTAAGACAGCTGGCGGTGGGGGTCCCTGTCCTTCGTACGTGGATCCCCTGGTTCCTGGATCCCCGCCGACGCCGCGCCGAGTCCTCGATCGCCTCTCGATGATCGATCTCTTGGCATCAAGAGAGATCCGCCGTCAGGCTATCGCGCCCCGGGCACCCCTGGTCCCCGGGTCCGTGTGGCCCAGCACACAAGCCCCGTGGGGGGGCGGCCGCCACCTCGGGAGAGGGAGCGTGGCGGCCGCCGTGGGGGTGTGACCACTCCCGTGGGGGTACGGTGCGCCTGCCCTCCGGGAAGCGTGTCATTCCCCCCTCCCCTCATTTTCTTCTCCCGGCACCGGGGGACACGGCGTCCTACGCCCCCGTGATCGCCCCTCGGCACCCAGCGGCACGATTGCCCACGGCGGGAACTCCCCACGTCCGGCGCGACGGCACCGTGTCTACGGTGGCGCGTTGGGGTGGTGGGGGAGGCGGTGGGTCTCTTCGTGCGGCTCGGTGGTCGTGCGCCTCGGGTGCGGGTGTGGGGCGGGGCCGCGCCGGTATGTCCGTCCTCGCTATCCCGGTGAACCCTCGTCGCCATGCACCTCGGCACGCGGCCACCAGTGCTCCGGGCAGACATACCGCCACGTCCCCTCAGGAGCACTCGCGGCTGCGGGCCGGTGGGGCAGCAGCACGGTCCGGGCGTCTGTGGGGCAGCCCCCACCGGGGCGCGGCCGCGGAACCGGCCCGAGGGGACGTGGGGGTATGTGTGCACGGAGCACAAGCGGCCACCGAGGCAAGGAAGCAAGTCCAAGTGAGCACCGCCCCGGGATAGCGAGTACGTACATACCCCCACGGCCCCGCCCCACAGACGAACAGAGCGCACCAGCCCACCCGGACCCGCAGACGAACCCGCCCCGGCCCGCGCCCAGCGCACGCAACCGACAGACGAACCAACTACTCCGTGCAGCCCGTCTGCCCAGACTTCAGCGTCGCGCACGCCTTCGCCGCCGTGCCCGACTTCGCCGCCACCATCGGCGTATACGCGTCGAAGTCCTTGTCGACCGTCCCCGTCTGCTTCGCCCCCGTACCCCCACCGCCCCCGGTGATCTCGACCTCGTCCCCCGGCGCCGCCTGCGTGATCCGCGCCCACGCCGCCCCGCACACCTTGCTGTACCGCACCTCGATCACGGTCTTGGTGCCGATCGTCGCCCGCGACGTCGTCTTCGCCAACTCCCCGCCGCAGCCCATGTTCTCGGGGTCCTTGCCCGCGCAGTCCGTGCCACTGCACTCGACCCCCGCGGGCAGATCCGCCCCGCTGGAACTCGGCGTGGCGGACGGCTTCGCCTCGTCGTTCTTGTCGTCACCGCCCCGCGTCAACAGCACCGCCGCCGCGATGACGACGAGCGCCCCGACCGTCCCCGCGAGGAACATCGTCAGCTTCCTGCGCCGCCGCTGCCCGTCAGGAGAGGAGGAGGAAGCGGGAGGAGCAGGAGGAGTGGGAGAAGGGGGTGCACCCGCACCGCCCGCGCCACCCGCCCCGAACGCCGACGCCGAGACATCCTCGTACGAGGACGAGGGCGCGCCGAAGGTGCCGGGAGCCGACGGAGAAGGAGAAGGAGAAGAAGCGGAAGGTGATGAAGGAGGTGAGGAGGGGGACGCGGACGGGGCGGCGGACGGCGACGAGGCCGGTCGCTGCGGCGGCACCGTGGGCGAGACGCCCGCGGGCCCGGCGATCCCGATCCCACCGACCCCGTTCCGGGGGGCCGCCCCGTCGCCCTTGCCCTTGGGCGACTTGGCGGCCTTGCCCGCGCCGCCGCCCGCGCCACCCGACGCCGAGGAGGAACCGGTCGGATTCGGCCCCAACTCCCCCAGCGCGGCCCGCGCCTGCGAGATCCGGATCGCCTGCATGGTCATGTCGTGCCGCATCTCGGAACGGCTCCACGCCCGCTCCGCGAGCTCCCACATGGTGATGAGATGCACGGGCTGCGTCCCGGTCACCTCGGCGAGCGCGACGATCGCACCCTTGGGTGCGAGCAGCCGCCCGTTCAGATAGCGCTCCCACGACGTCTTGCTGTAGCCGGTCCTGTCGGACACGGCCGCGATGCTCAGCCCACTGCGGTCGACGAGCCTGCGCAACTGGCTGGCGAACTCCCTGACCTGCGGGTCGAGCTCATCCGGTAGCGCCTTCCAACGAGGCATTGCTCCCCCTATTCACCCCGTACGTGCCTGTCCTGCCCCCGCGCGTCCGTCTCGCCGCGATCCCGTTCTGGACTACCCAGAGGGATGCGCAAAGCCAGGATGTCAGTTCCCGCTGTGGGGGCGCACGGGAGCGTTCGGGCCACTGGCGTGCAGTGCCGCACTCCCCGCGATCCGCGGACCAGTGTCCCACCGCCGTCCCGCTCCACGATGCGGAACCCCTGGTAGCGGCCCGGGACGTCCCGAAGCCTCCCGATTGCGGGAGTTGGCCCTTTTTCCCCCGCTCCGGTCCCGCGAGGATCGGAACGGACAGCGCACCACTAGGGGGATCACATGCGCAAGACCACGAGCAGGTCCAGGCGGCTGCTGAGGACGGCGGTGGCCGTGACGGCGGGGGCCGGCATCGCGCTCGGCGGGCTGGCCCCGCTGGCCCAGGCGACCGGGCCGCACGTCGTGGACGGCAGGGGAGCCGCGTACAACGACTGGGGCGACGAGGGCGACCTCTCCCGCTGGAGCCACGCCGACAGCAACGCCACCCGGCTGTGGCAGACCGTCCTGTACGCGGACGGGGCGAAGTGGAAGGACGGCAACGGCAAGCGGCACGCCTTCACGAAGTGGGACATCGACGGCCGCTTCGGCAAGCGGACGGAGTCCGCGACGCGCTACTGGCAGCACAACGAGGAGTTGGAGGACGTCGACGGCATCGCGGGCAAGGAGACGTTCGGCGCGGCCGACGACTTCCTCGACGGCCCGCACGGGGGCGGCGGCTGGGTCACGTACACCGGCTACAGCCACGACGTGGCGTTCAAGCGCCTCGACGGCACGTACTACGTGAAGGTCGGCGGCCACTGGAAGAAGGCGTCGTACGACTGGCGCAGCTGATCGACCGACTGCCGCAGCCGATCGACGACGGCGGTCGCACCGGCCGGCCGCAGGGGGACCGTCACGCACGGGACCACAGGGGGGCCGTCACGCACGGGACGGTCCCCCGACCCCTGCCCGCACCGCCCGCCCGCACCGCCCCGCTCAGCGCGCCCCCGCCAGCTCCCCGAGCAGCAGGATCAAGCCGACGAGCAGGACGACCACGAGGCCGAACGCGGCGCAGGCGAGGAGCCGCCAGGGCGGCGGTTCGCGCCGCGCGGGCGGCGGCGTCCCCGGCTCCGGGGGCAGCGGCTCCCACCACGGCACCGTGGGCTCTTCACCGCCCCCCGGAGCGTCCACAGCGTCCACGTCCGGCACGGCGGCGTCCCGCGCGTCCGGGGCGCCCCGGGGCCACGCCCGCACCGCCAGCTCCCACCGCGCGCCGAACCGTTCGCCGTCCGCGCCCGCCACCCGGCACAGCGCCGCGACGGCCTGCCGGGGCGGTGGCTGCTGGGCGTTGAGATAGCGCTGCCAGGAGGACTTGCTGTACGCGGTCCGCTCCCCGAGCGCGACGAGGCTGAGGCCCGTGCGGTCCTTGAGCAGCCGCAGCTGTTCGACGAAGTGGCGTACCTCAGGGGGGAGCTCGTCAGGAAGCGGCTGCCAGCACGTGCCCATGACTCACCCCCCGGTGCGGCCCGTTCAGTCGAAGTGACGGCGGCGGAACGGCGATTGGTTCCTTCCACCGGTTCCGGCCGCTTTCCGCTCGTTTTGTAAGGACATCGGACCAGGCCCGTTGCGCGCCCCGAACACCGTTGCGGAATGGTCACCTCCGTGCCACAGGCACCGGTCATCCCTTGTCCGGGATTGGCGGGTCCATGACTCTGGATCTCGAGCGAAACACATCGCTTACATCGGCTGATTCCGACCAGGATCGGCCTCCTGAGCGGCGGCGCTCGTCCTCCCACGGGGGTGAGGACGGGCGTCGTCCCACGAAAGGGTCTAAGTGCCGCGCACCGCCGCGTGCCGCGGCCCGGAAGCACGCGGGATCGGCAGAGTTCGTGAGGCAACACAAGCCACCTCACGAAGGGACCCGGACATGACGTACGGAACCCACATCGCCCGTCTCGCAGGCGGCGCACTCGCCGCCTGCGCACTCCTCGCCACCGGCCTCGCCTCGGCACCCGCGGCGACGGCGGCGCCCGCCCAGGCCGCCCCGCACGCCGCGATCCGGGGCACCGCTCCCGCCTGCGTGAAACGGGACGTCATCAAGCACAAGAAGTACGTGAAGGTGACCAACCTCTGCGGTGAGGCGATGCACCTGAAGGTCGTCATCGACTGGGGCAACGACTCGCCGTGCCTGACCTACCAGCACGGCGAGCAGTGGGAGTGGAACTGGGGCCGCGGCTCGTACGGCAAGGTGGTCACCTGCTGAACCGCCCGCCCGGGGCTCCTCACGCGCCGGGCGTGACGAGCCCCGTCTCGTAGGCGACCACCACGGCCTGCGCCCTGCTGTCCAGGTCGAGCTTGCTCATCGTGCGGTTGAGGTGCGTCTTGACCGTGGCCTCGCTGATGTAGAGGCGCTCGGCGATCTCCGCGTTGGTCAGGCCCCGCGCGATCAGCTTCAGGACCTCGACCTCGCGCAGGGTCAGCGCCGTCAGGTCGGGCGGCGGCTCCTCGCCCGCGCCGCCGGGACCCGCCGTCTGCCGCGCGAACGCCTCCACCAGGCGCCGCGTCACGCTGGGCGCGAAGAGCGCGTCGCCGCCGCCGACCGCCGCCACCGCGGCGAGCAGGCGCTCGGGCCCGGAGTCCTTGAGCAGGAACCCGGAGGCTCCGGCCCGCAGCGCCCCGTAGACGTACTCGTCGAGGTCGAAGGTGGTCAACACCAGGACGCGCGGCGCCGGTTCGGGTGCCTGCGCGAGGATCTTCGAGGTGGCGGTGATGCCGCTCATGCCCGGCATCCTGATGTCCATGAGGATCACGTCGGGCCGGGTCCGCGCGGCGAGCGCGACCGCCTCCGCACCGTCCCCCGCCTCACCCACGACCTCGACGCCCGGCGCAGCCCTGAGCAGCCCCACCAGGCCCGCGCGGATGAGGAACTGGTCGTCTACCACGAGCACTTTGATGCAGCCGGTCATCCGGTCATTCCGTAGCGTCGTCCCCCTGCGCTGCGGCCCGCGCCGAGGTCGGCAGGGTGAGTCGCACGGCGAACCCTCCCTCGCTCAGCGGGCCGATGCTGATCGTCCCGCCGTAGAGCTTGGCCCGCTCCCGCATCCCAAGCAAGCCGTGCCCGCTACCGGTCCGTACTCTGTCCTGAATCCTCCCCTCTCCGCCGGACGGTTCGGTGTTGGTGACGGACACCTCGATGTGCTGGCGCAGATAGGCGAGTTCGACGGTCGCCTCGGCACCGGGGGCGTGCTTGAGGACGTTGGTCAGCGCCTCCTGGACCACGCGGTAGGCGCAGAGTTCGACGCCGGGCGCGAGTTCGCGCGGCGTGCCCGTGACGCGCAGTTCGACGGCGACCCCGCCGCCGCCCACCCGCTCGACCATCTCGCCCAGGCGGGCGAGCCCCGGCATGGGCGCGTCGGGGGCGTCCGGCCCGTCCTCGCCGTCGTCGGGCCCCGAGCGCAGCACGCGCAGCATGCGCCGCAGCTCTTCGAGCGCCTCGCCGCTGGTGCCGGAGATGGTGCCGAGGGCCGCGTGCGCGGTGCTGGGGTCTGAGGTGAAGACGAACCGCGCGAGGCCCGCCTGCACGGAGATCACCGACATGTGGTGGGCGACGACGTCGTGCAGCTCACGGGCGATCCTGCCGCGCTCCTCGGCGACCTCGCGCCGGGCCCGCTCGTCCTGCTCGCGCTTCAACTGCCGTGCCAGTTCGGCCGATTGACGCGCCACGAAGCCGAAGCGCCACAGCACGAGCGAGAACCCGACGGCCTGCCCCACGACGGACGCCATCACGGCGTCCTTGCTGACCAGGCCCGCGTAGATCCATACGGCGCACATCAGCCCGGCACCCGGCAGGGAGACGCGGACGGGGTACACGGACGCGACCGTGTAGACGGCGATCATCGGCCCGAAGGTGTTCACGACCGGCCAGTAGCCGAGGGTGACGTACACGACGCACGCGAGGTGGACGACGAGCAGCACCGTGAGCGGCAGCCGGCTCCTGAGCACGACCGGCAGGTTGACGAAAGCCACCAATACGTAAGCCCTGGCGTCGAGTTCGGGCCAGCCCTGGCGCACGGACTCCTGCCCGAGCAGCACCGCCACCGTGGCCAGGGCGACCGCGATGAGCGCGTCGACGACGAGGGGGTGGATCCGCATCGCCGCAGCGTAGCCCGCGTTCGGGCGGCGTCACGTCAACCAGCGGCGGTACCGCGAAAGTTGTAGGAACCGCGCGGCTACCGCACAGGGTGACCCCGGCCTCCACCCAGCACGCGATGACGTCCGCCGTGCGGGTCCGTAGATTCGGTCGGGAGCAGGCAGTGCCGGGACGCACCGGACCGGCCGGCCCGACGGCGATGGCCCGTCCTCTCCGGGGGAAGGACGGGCCATCGCCCACTCGCCGCACGCGCGCGGCGTGCTGTCTCAGATCGTGTAGTGCAGCGTGTCGTCCAGGAACGGGATCTCCAGGACCGGCTCCGGCTGCGCCATCAGCGCCAGGAGCACGATCGCGCCACCGAGCACCCCGTAGGTGACCATGTCCGTGAACCGCGAACGGACCGCCAGCATCCCGACGTCCGGCAGCATCCAGCGCAGCACGGCGCCGCCGATCAGCGCGAGACCGATCAGGATCGTGCCGAAGCGGAACACGTCGAGCGCGGTGAGCAGCAGCCCGAGCCCGACCGTGGAGACCACGGTGAGCAGCGGCCACTGCCGGGCGGGCGCGGGCGCGTCGCCGGGCGCGGCACGGCCGCCGCCCTCGGGCCGCGCGGTGTCCCGGGTGAACAGCGGGAAGCGGCGCGACACCTTCCGCGGCCGCCCGTCCGGGCTGGGGGCGCTGACCGCGCCCTTGGCCTCGGGAACATCCGGGGTCCGCCCCGGCTCAGGTCCTGCACTCATGGCCTCGCACCTTTCCCGTTCAGCGCGCGGAGCGCTCCGCCGCCTCGACGACGTTCACCAGGAGCTGCGCGCGGGTCATCGGGCCGACGCCGCCCGGATTCGGCGAGATCCAGCCCGCCACCTCGGCGACGCCCGGGTGGACGTCCCCGACGATCTTGCCGTTCTCGTCGCGCGAGACGCCGACGTCCAGGACGGCGGCGCCCGGCTTCACGTCCTCGGGCTTGATCAGGTGCGGCACACCGGCGGCGGCGACGATGATGTCGGCGCGCTTCAGGTGCACGGCGAGGTCACGGGTGCCGGTGTGGCACTGCGTGACGGTGGCGTTCTCCGACTTGCGGGTGAGAAGCAGCGGCATCGGCCGGCCGATGGTCACGCCGCGGCCGACGACGACGACCTCGGCGCCCTTGATCTCCACGTCGTGCTGCCGGAGCAGCCGGATGATTCCGTACGGCGTGCAGGGCAGCGGCGCCGGCTCGTTCAGGACGAGGCGGCCGAGGTTCATCGGGTGCAGGCCGTCGGCGTCCTTGTCCGGGTCCATGAGCTCCAGGACGCGGTTCTCGTCGATGCCCTTGGGCAGCGGCAGCTGGACGATGTAACCCGTGCAGTCCGGGTCCTCGTTGAGCTCGCGGACGACCGCCTCGATCTCCTCCTGCGAGGCGGTGGCGGGCAGTTCGCGCTGGATGGAGGCGATGCCCACCTGCGCGCAGTCGCGGTGCTTGCCCGCGACGTACTTCTGGCTGCCCGGGTCGTCGCCGACCAGGACGGTACCGAGTCCGGGCGTGACGCCCTTCTCCTTCAGGGCCGCCACGCGGGCGGTCAGTTCGGACTTGATCGCGGCTGCGGTGGCCTTGCCATCGAGAATCTGGGCGGTCATGCCCCCATCTTCCCGGATGAGCCCCGCCCGGTACCAATCAGGGCGCTCCCCCGGGCGTACCACCGTCCCCACGCTGATCAGCGAGGTTGCACTTGCACAACACATAGGGAATGCGGCTGGACAAATAAGCCACGCCTAAAGAACGATATGCGGCACAGTGCCGCGGGCAGTGTCGGGGGGACGGACCGCATCTGTAGAACCTTCCTCCGTGATGTGCCGCGTCGTCCCCGCACTACCCGACGGAGGAAGACCGCCATGAGTTACGGCGACCCGAACAACCCATACGGGCAGCCGCCCCAGCAGCCCCCGGCCGCTCCCGGGTACGGCTACCCCCAGCAGGGCCCGCCCGGCGTCCCGCCGCAGCAGGCCTACGGCTACCCGCAGCAGCAGCCGGGCTACCCCGGTTACCCGGGCGGCAACATGATGCAGCAGTCGATGCCGGGTCTCCTGATGACCGCGCGGGTCTTCCTGTTCCTCATCTCGTCGGTGCAGATCCTCTCGGCGATCGGCTTCCTCTACGGCGCGGCCGTCGCCAACGACGTCTCCGACAGCGCCGACGACTTCGGGTTCAACGACACGAGCAACTTCGGCGACGCGGCCACCGGCCTTTTCGTGGTCTTCGCGCTGATCGCCGCGGGACTCGCCGCCCTGTCGATCACGCTCGGCGTGAAGTTCGGCCGCGGCGGCCAGGGCGTGCGCATCACGACGGTGGTGTACGGCGCCCTCGGCGGCATCGTCGGTCTGATCTACCTCTTCGTCGGCCTGGACACCGGCCTGGCGACCGCGATCATCGGCCCGCTCATCTGGGTCGTCTTCGCCGTCATCATCACGATGGCCCCGGTCGTGCCGAGCGGCACCGCGTGGTTCAACCGCCCGCGCTACTGAGCGAGTCGGGTACGTACGACGGTGGCCGCGCCCCCTGCGAGGGGCGCGGCCACCGTCATGTGCGGCTGAGGCTACGGCTACGGCTCAGTGGAAGAAGTGCCGCGTCCCGGTGAAGTACATCGTGACGCCCGCCTTCTTCGCGGCCTCCACGACCAGCTCGTCGCGGACCGAACCGCCCGGCTGGACCACGGCCTTGACGCCCGCGGCGGTCAGGATCTCCAGGCCGTCGGGGAAGGGGAAGAACGCGTCGGACGCGGCGTAGGCGCCACGGGCCCGCTCCTCGCCCGCGCGCTCGACCGCGAGCTTCGCGGAGTCGACGCGGTTGACCTGGCCCATGCCGACGCCGACCGATGCGCCGTCCTTGGCGAGCAGGATCGCGTTGGACTTGACCGCGCGGGACGCCTTCCAGGCGAAGGCCAGCTCGGCGAGTTCGCCCGCGTTGAGCGCGTCGCCCGTGGCGAGCGTCCAGTTGGCGGGGCTGTCGCCGTCGGCCTGGAGCCGGTCGGTGACCTGGAGCAGCGCGCCGCCGTCGATCTGCTTGACCTCGACGGCGTTGGACGGCGCCCGGTGGGCGCGCAGCACGCGGATGTTCTTCTTCTTGGTGAGGACTTCGAGGGCGCCGTCCTCGTACTCCGGCGCGACGATGACCTCGGTGAAGATCTCGGCGACCTGCTCCGCCATCTCCTTGGAGACGGGGCGGTTCACGGCGATCACGCCGCCGAACGCGGACAGCGGGTCACAGGCGTGCGCCTTGCGGTGCGCCTCCGCGACGTTCGCGCCGATCGCGATGCCGCACGGGTTGGCGTGCTTGATGATCGCGACGCAGGGCTCGTCGTGGTCGTACGCGGCACGGCGCGCGGCGTCCGTGTCCGTGAAGTTGTTGTACGACATCTCCTTGCCGTGCAGCTGCTCGGCCTCGGCGAGACCGCCGGTGCCGTCGACGTAGAGGGCCGCCCCCTGGTGGGGGTTCTCGCCGTAGCGGAGGACGTTCTTGCGCTCGTACGTGGCGCCGAGGAAGCCGGGGTGGCCGGAGTCGTCCGCCGCCGCGTAGTCATCGGCGAACCAGGACGCCACCGCCACGTCGTACGCCGCCGTGTGCTGGAACGCTTCTCCCGCGAGCCGCTTGCGCGCGGTCAGGTCGAAGCCGCCCGCCTTGACGGCCGCGAGCACGTCGGCGTAGCGCTTCGGGTCGGTGACGACCGCGACCGAGGGGTGGTTCTTGGCGGCGGCGCGGACCATCGAGGGGCCGCCGATGTCGATCTGCTCGACGCACTCGTCCGGAGTGGCGCCCGAGGCGACGGTCTCCTTGAAGGGGTACAGGTTCACGACCACGAGCTGGAAGGGCTCGACGCCGAGCTCGGCGAGCTGGCGGCGGTGGTCCTCCAGGCGCAGGTCGGCGAGGATGCCCGCGTGGACCTTCGGGTGCAGGGTCTTGACCCGGCCGTCCAGGCACTCGGGGAACCCGGTGAGCTCCTCGACCTTGGTGACCGGCACCCCGGCGGCGGCGATCCGTCCGGCGGTCGAGCCGGTGGAGACGAGCTCGACGCCCGCCTCGTGCAGCCCGCGCGCGAGCTCTTCCAGGCCGGTTTTGTCGTAGACGCTGACGAGCGCGCGCTTGATGGGGCGCTGCGCGGCGTTCGCGTCGGCAGCGTTCGTAGCTTCGGCGGTCACGGGATAAGAACCTTTCGTCCCTCAATGCGGTAGCCGTGCCGGGCCAGACGCCCCACGACATCGACGAGCAGCGTGCGCTCGACTTCCTTGATGCGCTCGTGCAGAGCGCTCTCGTCGTCCTCGTCCCGGACCTCGACCACGCCCTGGGCGATGATCGGGCCGGTGTCGACGCCGTCGTCGACGAAGTGGACGGTGCAGCCGGTGACCTTCACGCCGTACGCGAGCGCGTCGCGCGCGCCGTGGGCCCCCGGAAAACTGGGCAGCAACGCGGGGTGCGTGTTCACGAACCGCCCGCCGAAGCGCGCGAGGAACGCCTTCCCCACGATCTTCATGAACCCGGCGGAGACCACCAGGTCCGGCTCGTGCGCGGCCGTCGCCTCGGCGAGCGCCGCGTCCCAGGCCTCGCGGGTGTCGTGGTCCTTCACCCGGCAGACGAACGTCGGGATCCCGGCGCGCTCGGCGCGCTCCAGGCCCGCGATGCCCTCCCGGTCGGCGCCGACGGCGACGATCTCGGCTCCGTAGGCCCCGGCACCCTCGGCCTCGATGGTGTCCAGCAGGGCCTGCAGATTCGTGCCCGACCCGGACACCAGTACGACGAGGCGCTCGGGACGCGCGACCACAGCGCTCTTGGCCACAGCGGGGCCCTTTCTCGGGAGGTGCGTCTTTGTATGGTCGTACGAAGGCTTCGAGCCCCGCGATACGGGGAACTCTACGAAGCGGCCGACCGCCAGCAACGATACCGGCACACGGAACCGCCCCTCACGGGACGGTGGCGCGAGGGGAAGGTAGCGTCTGACGGAAAGGCGCCTGAATACCGACGAATGCCGAGTTGCCGAACCGCGCCACGGTTCCGGCACGGCCCAACCAAGGGGAAGACGCACACCTGATGCCGGACCGTAGCCGCCCTTCGTCTCCACCGCAGGACTCCGATTCCCAGGGACCGGAGTCCCGGGGCTCGGGCTCGCAGGGAACGGGCAAGGACGACGACAACCCCTTCGCGCCGCCGCCGGAGGGGACGCCGGACCGGCCCTGGCAGCCGCGCCGCCCCTCGGGCGACTCCTCCGAGGACGGCGAGGGCTCGGGCTCGCCCTGGGGCAGCCAGTGGAGCGACCGGCAGCCGGGGCGCTCCCCCGGCGGCTTCGGCGACCGCCCCGGCCAGCAGCAGAACGGCCCCGGCCAGGAGGGCCCTTCGGGCTCCTCCGGCGGCGGAATGCGCTGGGACCCCACCGACCCGGCCCAGCGCCGCGCGCGCTACGCCCTGCTCTCCGGCATGTGGGCCTTCTTCTTCGCGCTCTTCGGCTGGCGGTACGTCGCGCTGCTGCTCGGCGCGCTCGCGCTGATGTGGGCGATCCAGTCGCTGCGCGCGAAGAAGCGCGCCGCCGACCCGACGGCCGCGGTGGCCGGGGCGGCCGCGGGCCGCGACGGCGCACCGCAGGCCGACCAGGCCCCGACCAGCACGCGGCCGCAGACGACGGCGGCGATCAGCGGCCTGGTGACGGGTGCGCTCGCGCTGGCCATGGTGGCGGCGACGTTCACGGCGCAGCTGGTGTACCGGGACTACTACACGTGCGTGGACGACGCGCTGACCAGCGCGTCGAAGCAGTCCTGCGAAGACCTCCTCCCCAAGCCGCTGCGCCCGCTCCTGGGCGAACAGGACGACTGACCCTCACCCTCCGCGAGACTGCCTGGGCCCGCTCTTCCCGTACGGGGGGGGCGGGCCCTTCGCGATTCACACCGCTCCCGGAACGGCCTCGCCGCCGAGGGCGCCCACCCGCGCCTAGTCGGCGTCCGGCCCCCGCTCCCCCTCCGCCGACGGCCTCGCCACGGGTGGCCACTGCACCTCCGGTGTCGGCTCCCTCTCCGCCACCGGTCGCCCCGTCTCCCACGGCCGTTCCGCCACCGGCAGCCACTCGACCTCCGATGGCTGGCCCGGCTCCACGGAGTGCTGTGTCCCCGGGGGGACCCCCGGCCGTACCGGCTCCGTCTGCGAGGACCGCTCGCCGGCCTCCTTCAGTGCCTGCCAGCGTGCCTCCCTTCGGGAGTCGTCGTGCCAGGCGGGGGCCGGGGTGCCGAAGTCGTACGGTTCGAAGTCGGCCGGGTCCGGTGCCGTGGGTTCCGTGGTCGGCGGGACGGCCGGGGTGCGGGCGGGCCAGGGGAGCCGGACCTTCGGGACGCGCACCCGGCCGCGTACCCGGGGCATCGGCACCCGCACCCGGGGAAGTCGCGGCCGCAGGGACGGCAGCCCGATGCGCGGAAGCCACCCGCGGCGCGGCCCTGGCTCCCGGGGCGCGGCCGGTTCCCGCAGCCGCCACGCGCGCAGCGCCAGCGCTCCCGGCACCCCGACCACCGCCGCCCACCCCAGTGCCACGGGCCCCGTCTGCCACCAGACCGGACCGAAGTCGGCGAGCACCGCCACACCCATCGGCCCGCCCGCGAGCGCGGTGAGCACCGCCGTCGCCGCCCCGCACACCGCCGCTGCCGCCGCCGCGCCCGCGGCGGTCCTGCCCCGCGACCACGCCTCGGCCCGTTCGCCGGAGGCGGGCGCGGCCGCCCGCACCGTGCACCACGCGACCGTGACCCCCGCGGCGACAGGCACCGCCGCCGCGGCCCACGTCAGCGGCGATCCAGGCCCCTCCGGCGGCACCGCGGCGAGCAGCGGGAACGGCGGGAGCAGCGGCCCCGCGCCCACCGCCAGCGGACCCGCCACCGTGCCCGTGCCGAGCGCGAAACCGGGGCCGAGCCCGTAGGCGGCGCCCCACACCGCCGCGTTCGGCACCAGCGCGAGCGAGAGCAGAAGCACCGCGAACCGCCCCGACCACACGTCGGTGACCTGCGCGAACGACTCCTGCGTCGGCCCCGCGTGCACCACCAGGGACACCGCGACGAGCAGCGCACCGCCGCCGACGAGCACCAGCGTCGCCGCCACCCCGGCCCGCGCCAGGGCCAGCGCCCGCCTGCGCACGAAGAAGCCGCGCACGAAGAGCGCCCGCGCCCCGCCGGGCAGCGCGGTCAGCACGCGCCGCAGCGCCACCGGCAGCGGACCGCGCGGACGGCCGTGCGCCGTCCACACCCCGAACCCGGCGGCGACCACCGCGAGCAACGGCAGGTGCACGGCGGCGCTGCCCCAGGACGCGCGCAGCTCACCGCCCGCCGCGTAGAGCGTCGCGGCCGCGCCGACCAGCAGATATCCGGCGACCACCCCGCACCAGGCCGTGCGCACCGGGTGCCCGCGCCCCTCGGGCGCCGCCGCGTCCCTGGCCGCCCGGTGCACGAGCCAGCCCGGCAGGACGACCAGCAGCAGCGGCGTGACGCCGACCGGCGCGGGCACCCCGGAGAGCGTGTCCGTCCTGATCAGCTCGGTGCCGTGGGCGAGCAGCCAGAGCCCCGCCGCCACGTGCAGCGCGCCACCGGGTCCGCTGTCCGGGTACGGCGAGCTGATCCACAACACCATCACGAGGACGGCGGACGAGCCGAGCCCGAGCCCCGCGGCGACGGCCCCGCCGAGGACACAGGTGGCAAGGCCGGGCGAACGGTCGTCGGCTCGTTCGGCCGACGTCTTCACGGGCGGCGACGAGGCGCTGAGGTCGGTCGTTCGGTTCACCCGGCCATGCTCCCAACGACACGCGCTTTCTTCCCGTAACAGGCGAATACCGGATGTGTCGCTCAAGATACGTTTATGTACTTTTTCGTACGGCGGAACGGCTGCGCCCGGCCGTCCGCCGCACGTCGGCCCACCGTGCGGAGAGTCCGATGACCCAGAGCCCTGCCACGCCTCTGCCGTCCCCCAAGGAACGACGCAGGCTGCGCGAGGCGAAGTCGCTGAGCCAGGCCGATGTCGCCACCAAGGTGGGCGTCACCCGGGAGACCGTGCGCTCGTGGGAGACGGGCCGCACCAGCCCCCGGGGCCGCAAGCGCGAGGCGTACGCGAAGCTGCTGAACGCGATCGCGGAGGAGACGTCCGCGCAGCGCTCCCCGCAGCCTCCGCCCCAGCCGGCCAAGTCGACCCAGTCCGCCCAGTCCGCCCAGTCCGCCCAACAGTCCCCGCGGCCCACCGCGCAGCCGTCCGACCGGCCCTTCGCCAAGCCGTACGCGAAGCCGTCCGCGCGGCCGCCGGTAGGCCGGACGGCCGATCCCGGCCCCTCGTCCGAGCCTCCCGCGCCACCGGCCCCCGCGCGCAACGGCACCGCCGCCCCGCACCACGGGACCGCCCGTCCAGGCCCTGTGAAGATCGCCGCCCTCCTCTCCGGAGACCGCGGCAGATCACGGACGCGGCCCGAGCCCGCCGCCAAGCGGGCGGCGAAGCCGGGGCCCGCCCCGCGCGGCACCCGCAAGGTCCCGCACCGCGGCCCCGTCCCCGTCGGCGCCGCCGCGACGGCCCACGCGAACGGCCACACCCGCCGGACGGCCCCCGCCTCACCGGCGGCAGAGTCCTCCCGAGAGCCCGACCTCACCCCCGCACAGGCCTTCGACGCGCTCTGCGCCCACTGCGCCCCCGGCCTCGTACGCCAGACGTACCTGCTCACCGGGCGCAGGATCCTCGCCCAGGAGTCGGTGGAGCGGGCCTTCCAACTGGCCTGGCAGCGCTGGCCCGAGGTGGCCGTCGACCGTGACCCGGCGGGCTGGGTGCGCGCGGCGGCGTACGAGTACGCGATGTCGCCCTGGCACCGCTTCCGGCCCAGCCAGCGCCACCCCGACGCACCACCCGCCGCGCCCGCGGACCGCGCCTTCCTCGACGTACTCCTCAGCCTGCCGCCCGCGCAGCGCCGCACCCTGCTGCTCTACGACGGCGTCGGCCTCGGCCTGCCCGAGACCGCGGCGGAGACGGAGGCGAGCACGCCCGCCGCGGCCAACCGGCTGCTGCACGCGCGCGAGGCGGTCGCCGAGCGGCTGCCCGACCTGGCCGCGCCCGAGGCACTCCACCGGCGCCTCGGCGAACTGGGCGGCGCGGAGAAGCTGGGGACGCCGAAGGCCGAATGGATCCGCACCGGCAGCGAGCACCGCGCCCGCTTCTGGACCCGCGCGGCGATCGCCTTCACGGCCCTGATCATCGGCGCGACGGCCCTCACCCTGAAAACGGCCCCCACGCACTACGAGCCCCCGCAGTCCCCCGGCAAGGCGATCAGCGGAGTACCGCCCCGGATGGGCCCCGGCCCGCTCTCGTACGAAGACACGGAACTCCGCAAGAAGCTCCGCACGGCCATGCACAGCGGCCCGGAACGCATGCTCCCGCAGCCGGAGTAGTCACACGGGGGGAGCGCCCCGTCAGGGGCGCGGGGAACTGCGCGGCCAGCCCGTACGCACCCGAAAACGAAAGCGGGCCCGCACCCTCAAAAGAGGTGCGGGCCCGCTTTCACCTGCTAAGGCACCCTCAGCCGGCGAGGATCGCGCGAGCAAGCTTGGCGGTCTCCGTCGGCGTCTTGCCGACCTTGACGCCGGCGGCCTCAAGGGCCTCCTTCTTGGCCTGCGCCGTGCCGGAGGAGCCGGAGACGATGGCGCCGGCGTGGCCCATGGTCTTGCCCTCGGGCGCGGTGAAGCCGGCGACGTAGCCGACGACCGGCTTCGTCACGTTGGCCTTGATGTAGTCCGCCGCGCGCTCCTCGGCGTCGCCGCCGATCTCGCCGATCATGACGATCAGATCGGTCTCGGGGTCGGCCTCGAACGCCTCCAGGGCGTCGATGTGCGTCGTACCGATGACCGGGTCGCCACCGATGCCGACGGCCGACGAGAAGCCGATGTCACGGAGCTCGTACATCATCTGGTACGTCAGCGTGCCGGACTTCGAGACCAGGCCGATGCGGCCCGGCTTCGTGATGTCGCCCGGGATGATGCCGGCGTTCGACTGGCCCGGGGTGATGAGACCGGGGCAGTTCGGGCCGATGATGCGGGTCTTGTTGCCCTTCGACTTCGCGTACGCCCAGAAGGCGGCGGAGTCGTGGACGGCGATGCCCTCGGTGATGACGACGGCGAGGGGGATCTCGGCGTCGATCGCCTCGACGACGGCGGCCTTGGAGAAGGCCGGCGGCACGAAGAGGACGGACACGTTGGCGCCCGTCTTCTCCATGGCCTCCTTGACCGTGCCGAAGACCGGGACCTCGGTGCCGTCGAAGTCGACGGACGTGCCGGCCTTGCGCGGGTTCACGCCGCCGACGATGTTGGTGCCGTCACCCAGCATGAGCTTGGTGTGCTTCATGCCCGTGGCACCGGTCATGCCCTGGACGATGACCTTGCTGTCCTTGTTGAGGAAGATAGCCATGGCTGTTCTGTACCTAGTCCCTTGTCGTGTCGGAGACGCGCAATGTCACCGTGCGGCCGCGAGCTCGGCGGCCTTGTCGGCCGCGCCGTCCATGGTGTCCACGCGCTGCACGAGCGGGTGGTTGGCGTCGCTCAGGATCTTGCGACCCAGCTCCGCGTTGTTGCCGTCGAGGCGCACGACCAGCGGCTTCTCGACCTTCTCGCCCTTCGAGGCGAGCAGCTCCAGGGCCTGCACGATGCCGTTGGCGACCTCGTCGCACGCGGTGATGCCACCGAAGACGTTGACGAAGACGGACTTGACGTCCGAGTCGCCGAGGATGATCTCCAGGCCGTTCGCCATGACCTCGGCGGAGGCGCCGCCACCGATGTCGAGGAAGTTGGCGGGCTTCACGCCACCGTGGTTCTCACCGGCGTACGCGACGACGTCCAGGGTCGACATGACCAGACCGGCACCGTTACCGATGATGCCGACCTCGCCGTCGAGCTTGACGTAGTTGAGGTTCTTGGCCTTGGCAGCAGCCTCGAGCGGGTTGGCTGCGTCCTTGTCCTCGAGGGCCTCGTGGTCCGCCTGGCGGAAGTCGGCGTTCTCGTCGAGCGAGACCTTGCCGTCCAGCGCCAGGATGCGGCCGTCCTTGGTCTTCACCAGGGGGTTGACCTCGACGAGGAGCGCGTCCTCGGCGACGAAGGTGTCCCACAGGGTCACCATGGCCTCGGCGACACCCTCGGCCACGTCGGCCGGGAACTTCGCCTGGGCCACGATCTCGCGGGCCTTCTCGATGTCGACGCCCTCGACGGCGTTGACCGGGACCTTCGCGAGGGCCTCGGGGGTCTTCTCCGCGACCTCCTCGATGTCCATGCCGCCCTGCACCGACGCCATGGCCAGGAAGGTGCGGTTGGTGCGGTCGAGGAGGTACGAGACGTAGTACTCCGCCTCGATCTCCGGGGACAGCTCGGCGATCATCACCTTGTGGACCGTGTGGCCCTTGATGTCCATGCCGAGGATGTCCGTCGCGCGAGCGACGGCCTCGTCCGGGTTCGCCGCCAGCTTCACGCCGCCGGCCTTGCCGCGGCCACCGACCTTCACCTGTGCCTTGACGACCGACTTGCCGCCAAGGCGATCGGTGGCCTCGCGCGCCGCCTCAGGCGTGTCGATGACTTCACCGGCCAGCACCGGTACACCGTGCTTGGCGAAGAGGTCCCTCGCCTGGTACTCGAACAGGTCCACGCGCGTCCGTCCCTTTTCCGTGATCTCGCTGCGATCTCGCTGCTTTGGTGTCAGCTGTCTGCGTGGGCGTGCCGCGGAGGGCAACGTGACTGCGCTGTCACAAGGGAGGCGTAGGACGGAGTCCGGTACGCGGCATGTCCGTCTCGCAGGTTATCGCCGTGGGACGTAGGTCCCTAAATCGCAGATCACATTTGGGCGGTGATGACTGTCACAGATCACCGGCTCGATGGGCCGCGGGCGGCCCCCGCTGCGTCGGAGGCCGCCCGTTTGCTCCCGTTGCCGCTGTTACTTCCCGCGATTACTTCCGCGCTTGCTTCCCGCGGTCAGGCGGTGTGCACGTAACCCGGGATGACGTCGCCCGTCACGCCCCGCACACCGCCGACGGCGTTGCCCGCGAGGGCCCCCGCGTCGGGGGCGGCGGTACGGGTGACGTCCTGCGCGAAGGGCCCCACCTGCCCGGTGACGCCGCCCGCGAACGGCTGGACCTGGCTCGTGACCCCGCCCGCGAAGGGCTGGACCTCACCGACGACGCCGCCCGCGAAGGGCTGCACGTCGCCGACCACACCCTGCGCCAGGTACGACACGTCACCCACGGCCTGCTCCGCGACCGGCACGACACCGTCGACGGCACTCGCGGCGACGGGCGGCAGCACGGACGCGGCGGTCTGGCCGACGACCGGGGTCGCGGTGGTGGCCGCCGCGGTGGTGGCGGTGTCGGTGGCGGTCCGCACGTGCTCCGGGGCCTGGGCGAGCGAGCCGTCCAGGTCGGGGGCGAAGGCGGAGAGGGGGCCGAAGAGGTAGTCGATGTCGTCGACGGAGCCGATCCCCTCCGGGGCGGGGAGCTTGTCGCCGACGGCGTCCGGGGTGACGGCGCCGGTGTCACCCGTGTCGACCGTGTCACCCATGTCACCCGTGTCGAGGGACTTCGCCTTCGCGGCCGCACCGGTCGCGGACTTCTTGACCTGGTCCACGCCCGAGCCGTCGGTCACCTCGGCGACCTTGCCCTTGACGCCCGCAACCTTCTTGACGTCGGTGACCTTCTCGACGTCGGCGCCCTTCTTGACGTCCTTCACGTCCGGGACGTCGCCCTTGACGTCCTGGACCACGTCGGACGCCTGGTCCGGCACCGCGACGGAGTGCTGCGGCAGCTCGTCCGCGCTGGCGACTGCGGAACCGAGCGCCCACGCACCGGTGACACCGGCGGCTATGACGATGGAACGGCGGATGTTCTTGTTCATGCTTGCGTCAGATCCTTCGAATTCGTACTGGCTGTGGCTCCGGTACCGAGTCCTCATGGACCGGGACCGGCGGGCAGACCTGTTCCGCCCCCGCGCGCGGCAGGTCATCGCGGGGAGAGGGCTGCCCTAGCCAGGGAATTCGGGAATGTCCCGCTGTCTGTCGCGGATCGCCGCGGAGCCCCCGGACAGGCCGGGACCGACGAGGAGATCGACCGGCGCGCGCCCGTCGAGCACGGCGGCGTACAGATCGGCGTGCCGCGAGGCGCCACCGTCCCCGGCGGTCGCCTTGCCGAGGGACCCACCGGGATCAACAGGTCCGGGCAGAGGCGCACGCCCGGTACCGCTGCCGTACTCGCCTGCGGTCGTGCCGCGATCGGCGTCGGCGCCACTGTGCCAACTCCCGCCTCCGTACGAGGGATACGAGGAGTGCGACGTGTCGGCCCACGGCCCAGTGGGGGCGTCCGAAGGCTGCTTCCGTATGTGCGCGGCCTCGGCGTCAGGCGCGTGCTCGACGCCACCGTCAGAGCCACGGTCACGGCTATCGCGATGGCCACGGCCCTCGCCGCGACCGTCACCCGAACCCGGCCGTGACCGCTCGGGCAGCAGCTCCCGAGGAGAAGGCGCCGCACGCAACGCACCGGTCACCCGATGCACGGTCTCGCCCACGGGCCGCACCACAGGCTCCACACCCGGCTCGGCGACGTGCCGCACCGCGCGAGCGACAGGCTCAGCACCCGGCTCGACAGCCCGCCGCACGGAGGCGGCCTCCTTGACCGGCTGAGCCTGCGTCACTGTCTTCTCTAGCGTCACCGGCTTGGCCTGCGTCACCGGCTTGGCCTGCCTGAGCGGCTGGACCTGCCCCATCCCGGCACCGTCGCCCGGCACCAGCCCGTCGGCCGCCTGCGCCCGCTCCCCGAAGAGGAACCCGAGCACCAGCAACGCCCCGAGCAACAGCACCACTTGCAGCCCGCGCCGCCGGGCGACCGCACGTGCGACGCGCACGGCGGCACCGTTCGGCGCGGCTGCGAAAGCGGAAGTCACTGCGGGAGAAGTCCTCTACAAAGGAGGGGCGGGAGGAGAACTGGGAGAACAGATGTCCACGTCATGGCGGCCACAGGCCCACAGGCCCGCACGCACGCAGGGCGGCCAGGCGGAACCTCTCGCTCCGCGGGTACGGCGCGACGATCCTCGCACGGGACGCCCGCGGTAGCGCAAGCCCCCTGTTACCGATGCGTACTCATGTCCGGTTCCCAACAGTCGTGTCCGGTATGGGAAGTGGGCGCCTTTCGATCGCCGCCGCCATCACGTCCGGGAAGAGGTCGGGTGTGCAGGCGAAAGCCGGTGCGTCGAGCGCGGCCAACGCCGCCGCGTGCTCGCGGTCGTACGCCGGTGTCCCCTCGTCGGAGAGCGCCAGCAGCGTCACGAACTGCACCCCGGACGCCTTCATCGCCGCGACCCGCTTCAGCATCTCGTCGCGTATGCCCCCTTCGTAGAGGTCGCTGATCAGGACGACGACCGTGTCGGCGGGCCGGGTGATCTGCGACTGGCAGTACGCGAGCGCCCTGTTGATGTCGGTCCCACCGCCCAACTGGGTGCCGAACAGGACGTCCACGGGGTCGTCGAGCTGCTCGGTCAGGTCCACCACGTTCGTGTCGAAGACGACGAGCCGGGTGTTGAGCGACCGCATGGAACCGAGCACGGCGCCGAACACCGACGCGTACACGACGGACGCGGCCATCGACCCCGACTGGTCGATGCAGAGGATGACCTCCTTCTTCACCGACTGGGAAGCCCGCCCGTACCCGATGAGGCGCTCGGGGACGATCGTCCCGTGCTCCGGCAGGTAGTTCTTGAGGTTGGCCGCGATGGTGCGGTTCCAGTCGATGTCGTGGTGGCGGGGCCTGCTGATCCGGGCGCTGCGGTCTAGCGCGCCGGTGAGCGTGGAGCGGGTCCGCGTCGCGAGCCGCTTCTCCAACTCCTCGACGACCTTGCGCACGACGGCCCGCGCGGTCTCCTTGGTGGTCTCGGGCATCGCCTTGTTGAGCGAGAGCAGCGTGCCCACCAGGTGGACGTCCGCTTCGACGGCCTCCAGCATCTCGGGCTCCAGGAGCAGCGTGGAGAGGCCGAGCCTGTCGATGGCGTCGCGCTGCATGACCTGGACGACGGACGAGGGGAAGTACGTCCGGATGTCCCCGAGCCAGCGCGCCACGGACGGCGCGGACCCCCCGAGACCCGCCGAACGCTCCCGTCCCCGGGCGTCCTTGGCGTCCCCGCCCCCGTACAACGCGGTGAGCGCCCCGTCCATCGCCGCGTCCCGCCCGGCTAGCCCACATCCGGTGCCGTCCGCGTCACCGCCCCCAAGCACGAGCCGCCACCGCCGCAGCCGCTCATCCGCAATCCCACTCATCGCCCCACCCCCGCAAGCTCGTTGCGCCCGCCCGCTCTGACACCGCTAGCTTTGGCACCGCCCGCACCGGTGCCGTCCGCGCCGCCCCCGAGCACGCGGCGCCACCCCCGCAGCCACTCGTCCGCCGCCCCACTCATCGACCCACCCCCGCAAGATCGTTGCGCCCGTCCACTCCGGTGCCACTTGCGCCGGCGCCGCCGGCTCTGGCCCCACCGACTTGGGCACTGCCCGCACCGGTGCCGTTCGCGTCACCACCCCGGGGCACGAGACGCCACCGCCACAGCCGCTCATCCGGAATCCCGCTCATCAGCCCACCCCCGCAAGATCGTTGTGCCCGTCCACCCCGACGCCACCAGCGCCGTCCGCTCTGGTGCCCTCCTCACCGGTGCCGTCCGAACCGGCGCCGTCCGCGCCGACACGGGGCGTTCGGCCACCGCCCGCACCGACCCCAGCCCCAGCCTCGCCCTCGAACCCGACCCCCACCCCCAGCAACAGCTCGACAACCCCCAGCACGGCATCCGCCCGCGCGACGTCGAGTTCCTCGTCGAACCCGGGAATCCCTCCTGCCCCCGTGGCCACCGCGCCGGCTCCCCCGCCGGGTCCGCGCCGCACCAGCTCCCCCAGCGTCCGCCGCACCCCCGACTCGTACGCCGAGAACGTGCGCCGCAGCAGCGGCAGTACGTCGGTGAACGCCTCTCCGGAGACTCCGCTCAGCCAGTCGTCGACCAGGCCGAGCAGCCGCTCGTCGTGCACGAGCAGCATCCCGCCGCCGGACGCGCCCCCGACGAACCCCTCGATCCAGGCGGCGCCCTCTGCGGGCTCGCTCCCCCGGGAGAGCGCGAGCCCCATGAGCCGGGCGACGTCCTCGTCCCCCAACTCCCCGCCGTCCAGGAGCAACCGCACACACCGCCCCCGTACGACTCCGGCGACGGCCTCCCGCCGCGCGAGCGCCCGCAGGACGGAGTACCACCGGACACGAACGTCCGCAGCACCCCCCGAGGCCGAAGGAGACGGAGACGGAGACGGCGACGGCGACGGCGCCAACTCGCCCAACAGCCCCACCGCCTGATGCACCGCGTCGACATGCCCCCGCATGGCAAGCGCCGCATCCGCGTCGAGCCCCGCGCACGCGGGCGGCAACCCCACGAAGACCCGCTCGGCGAGGCCGAGCGCCACCTCGCCGAGGGCTTCCGTGTCGGTGCCCCGCACGTCCCCGTACCGCAGCGAACGCACCAGCGCGGGCAGCGCCTGCGCGAGATGGCCGACGTCCGTGTCCAGCGCCGCCCGGTCCGCGAGCACCCGCATCACCACGGGCAGCGCGTCCGGGAGTCCGGCGAGCAGGCACCGCTCCGCGAGCGCGGTGACATCGGCGAGCGCGACCGCCTCGACCGCGTCGGCCGACGCCCTGCCGGTGGCCGCGCCGAGCACCGTGGTCCCCCACACCCCCGCCTCCGCGACCCGCACGGACAGCTCCGGCTCCCAGCGCAGCCGCCAGGTCTCCCGGAACGTGCCCGTGCTCCCCCGGGACGCCGCCGGGTCGCCCCAGCCGATGCCGAGCAACCGGAGCCGGTGCAGCAGCGTGCTGCGCGCGGCGTCGGTCTCCTTGCGCAGGTCGAGCTCCAACTGCCGCTCCATCGCCTCCGGTTTGAGCCGCAGCCTGCGCTGGATACGGGTGAGGTCGCGCTGCAACGGCACCGCGGGCGCCGCGTCGGGCACCTCCCCCAGAACGTCCCCGACGACGAGCCTGTCGTGCACGAGCCCGAGCGGCACGTCCGAGCCCTCGCACATCACCGCCCGCACGGCGTCGGTGGCCTCGGTGAGCCCGGCGAGCGGCCGCCCGCGCATCGCGGCGAGCGTGTCGGCGAGCCGTACCGCCTCGATCACGTGCGCGGACGACACCGGGCTGTCCTCGGCGCGCAGCAGCCCCGCGACCTTCGTCATCCAGCGCTCGACGGGCCGGTCGGGGGCGCCGAACAGATGGCCGTACCACCCGGGCGAGGTGATGCCCGCGCCGTATCCACTGGTGCGGGAGAGCCGGCGGTGCGTCCAGGGCACCCACGTCATCTCCGCCTTCACCTTGGGCAGCCCCTTGAGCAGCGCCCGGTCGGCGGCCACCGCGACCTTCTGCCGCAGCGCGGGAACGTGCCAGGCGCCGCACACCACGGCAACACCCCCAGCCCCGAACTCCTTCTGCGCGGCGCGCACTTGAAGTCGCATGTACGCCTCGCGCACCGCGTCGCGCGCGTGCCCGCCGTCCCCGCACTCCTCACGCAGCGCCGTCATGGCATCGCCCAGCGCCTCGAACGGCGCGAACGCGTCGCCGCCCGGCCCCCGGTGCTCGACGACGTCCTCCCACCAGCGCTCGGGATCGTCGTACCCGGCGGTCTCGGCGAGAACGGCGATGGGATCGATCCGCACATCCCCCGGCCCCTCCCCCGCGGCCTCTCCTCCCGCCTCCGGAGCCTGCTCTCCCTCTCCCGCTCCCGTTCCCGCTCCCTCGCCCTCTCCCTGCGGCGCGCTGTCGTCCTCGGCGCGCAGGGCGAGCGAGTGCGCCGCGGGCAGGTCGATGAAGCGCACCGGCACGCCCTGCCCGAGGGCCCACCGGATGGCCACCCACTCCGGAGAGAACTCCGCGAGCGGCCAGAACGCCGAGCGGCCCGGCTCGTCCACCACGTGCGCGAGCAGCGCGACGGGCGGCCGCATGCCCTCGTCGGCGGCGAGCTCCACCAGGGCGTCGGCCTCGGGCGGCCCCTCCACGAGGACGACCTGGGGACGCGCCTCGTCGAGGGCGGCCCGCACGGCCCGCGCGGAGCCGGGGCCGTGATGCCGCACGCCGAGCAGCAGCGGCTCCGACGCCGTCGTCATGCGCTCACCTCACGGCAGGCGCGGTAGAAGTCCTTCCATCCGTCGCGCTCACGCACGACCGCTTCGAGGTACTCCTGCCAGATCACGCGGTCGGCCGCCGGGTCGCGCACGACGGCGCCGAGGATGCCCGCCGCGACGTCACCGGGGCGCAGCACCCCGTCCCCGAAGTGGGCGGCGAGCGCCAGGCCGTTGGTGACGACGGAGATCGCCTCGGCGGTCGACAGCGTGCCGCTGGGCGACTTCACCTTGGTACGTCCATCGGTCGTGACGCCGTCGCGCAGCTCGCGGAAGACGGTGACGACGCGCCGTATCTCGTCGAACCCCTCGGGCCCGGTGGGCAGTTCGAGCGAGCGGCCCAGCTGGTCGACGCGGCGCGCGACGATGTCGACCTCGGCGTCGGCGCTCGCCGGCAGGGGCAGGACGACGGTGTTGAAGCGGCGGCGCAGCGCGCTCGACAGGTCGTTGACGCCGCGGTCCCTGTCGTTGGCGGTGGCGATGAGGTTGAAGCCGCGCACGGCCTGTACTTCCTGGCCGAGCTCCGGGATCGGCAGGGTCTTCTCCGACAGGATCGTGATCAGCGTGTCCTGCACGTCGGCGGGGATGCGGGTCAGCTCCTCGACCCGCGCCGTCATGCCCTCGGACATCGCGCGCATGACGGGGCTGGGCACGAGCGCGTCACGGCTCGGCCCGTGCGCGAGCAACTGCGCGTAGTTCCAGCCGTACCGGATGGCTTCCTCGGGGGTGCCCGCCGTGCCCTGCACGAGCAGCGTCGAGTCCCCGCTGACCGCGGCGGCCAGATGCTCGGACACCCAGGTCTTGGCGGTGCCGGGGACGCCGAGCAGGAGCAGGGCGCGGTCGGTGGCGAGCGTGGTGACGGCGACCTCGACGATGCGTCGCGGCCCCACGTACTTCGGCGTGATCACGGTCCCGTCGGGCAGCGTGCCGCCGAGCAGATACGTCGCCACGGCCCACGGCGAGAGCTTCCAACGGGCGGGCCTGGGCCGATCGTCCTGCGCGCCGAGCGCGGCCAGCTCGTCGGCGAAGGCATGCTCCGCGTGCGCCCGCAGGACCTCCGCGCCGCTCGCGGAACCGGTGCCGGAGCCTGTCGCGGAATCGGTTGCGGACGCGGGTCCGTTCGCGGTCGCGGACGTCGTCGGGTCGACGGAAACGGTCATGGAGCGATCCCCCTCCAACTCGTCCGGGCGCATCTGGCCCGGATGTGTCTCCACCGTGCACCACGCCACTGACAATCGACCCGCGCAAGCCTCTGACCTGCATGGATGGTCACCACTCGACCGATTGTCAGTGGCGGCGCCTACCTTCGAGACATGACTCAGCAGGGGGTGCGCTGGACGGTGGATCAGGTGCTGGCACTGGCTCCTGATGCCCCGTCACGAAAGGCGGGCAGCAAACTCGGCGCTGCCGGCCCATGGTCGGAGGCGGGCAGTTCTGGCGAGGGGACGGTGTGGGGACTGTGCAAGGGCAGTGGCAGCAAGCCGTATCAGACGGTCGTCGACATCACGGGCACGGGCGACGCGGCGGGCCCGGCGTACAAATGCAGTTGTCCGAGCCGCAAGTTCCCGTGCAAGCACGCGCTCGGGCTGCTGCTGGTCTGGGCGGGCCAGGACGGCACCGTGCCGGAGGGCGAGCCTCCGCCCTGGGCGGAGGAATGGCTGGCGGCACGACGTAAGAGAACGAAGGAGAAGCGGAGTTCGCCCGCGCAGGCCGCCCCGGCCGACCCCGAAGCGGCGCACCGCCGCGCGGAGAAGCGGGCCGAGCGGATCACGGCGGGCGTGACGGAGCTGGAGCAGCGCCTGTCGGACCTGCTGCGCGGCGGCACGGCGGCGGCCGAGCAGACGGGGTACGGGCTGTGGGAGGAGACGGCCGCCCGGATGGTCGACGCGCAGGCTCCTGGACTGGCCGCGCGCGTACGCGAGTTGGGGGCGATCCCCTCGTCGGGTCCTGGCTGGCCGGTCCGTCTCCTGGAGGAGTGCGCGCTGCTGCACCTCCTCGACCAGGGTTGGCTGCACCGCGAGGAGCTGCCGGCCGAGCTGGCCGCGACGGTCCGTTCCCGCGTCGGCCTGCCCGCCCAGCCGCATGACCCGCCGCTGCGGGACCACTGGCTGGTCCTCGCGCAGTACGACACGGCGGACAGCAAACTGACCACGCGCCGCATATGGATGTACGGCGCGGACTCCGGCCGCACGGCACTGCTCCTCTCCTACGGGGCGGCGGGCCGGGCCCCGGCCCTCACTCTGCCGGTCGGCCTGGCGTTCGACGCCGAGCTGTCGCGCTACCCGGGCGCGGGCCAGCTCCGGGCGGACCTAGGCGAGCAGTTCACCGCCCCGGCCCCCACGCCACTGCGCCCGCCTGGCGTCCGCGTGTCCGAGGCGACGGCCCACTACGGAAAAGCGCTGCGGAAGGACCCCTGGCTGGAGTCACACCCCGTGACACTGTCCGGAGTCATCCCGACCAAGCCCCAGGACACCTGGCAACTGACCGACCCGGAAGAGAACTTGGCGCTCCCCATCTCCCCGTCGGCGGCGTCCCGACCGGGCCTGTGGCGCCTGGTCGCCCTGTCCGGCGGCACACCGCTCACGGTGTTCGGGGAGTGCGGCCACCGCGGCTTCACGCCGTTGGCTGCCTGGCCGAAGGACGCGGAAGGACCGGTCCCGCTGTGCTGACACCTCAGGAGGCAAGGATGCCCGCGCTCACGCCCTGGGAGGAGCTCGTCACCACGGCCCTCCTCGGCACGGACCGCCGCGCGCTCGCCGCCCCGGGCAAGGAGGCGCCTCTCGCCCTCCTCGACGCGGCGGCGGCACAGACCGTACGGCGCAGGGCGGGCCTGCGCCCCGCCCCGGCGGCCACACCGCCCGAGCCCGCGGCGGACGACCCCAGGCCGCCGCTGCCCACTGCGGCCAGGCAGCGGCTCGCGACCCTGCTCACCGACCAGCCGGGCACCGGCGGCAGCGGCAGACGGGGCGCGGCACCGGACCTGATGGAACTCCTGCCCCAGTGGCTCGCCCTGGCGAACGCGCGGGGCTACGGGGCACCGCCCGAGCTGCTGCCCGCCCTACTCAACGCGGCACGCGGCCGCACGGACCTGCGCCCCCAGGCCCTCACCTTCGCGGGCCCCCGGGCCCTGTGGCTGGCCCGCCTCAACCCGGACTGGAAGTTCGCGCTGCGCTCGACCCCCGGCGGGGGCATATCCCTCCCGCCCCCGGAGGACACCGGACAGATCCATACCCTCTGGCAGGAGGGCCTGTTCGCGGAACGGGTGGCCCTGCTCACCGCACTCCGCGAGCACGACTCCGGAGCGGCCCGCGCCCTGCTCTCCTCCACCTGGCGGACGGAGCGCGCCGAGGACCGCCTGATGTTCCTCGACACCCTACGCACGGGCCTCTCCGCGGCGGACGAGCCCTTCCTGGAGGAGGCCCTCACCGACCGCAGCCGCAACGTCCGCGCCACGGCTGCCGAACTCCTCTCCGCGCTCCCCGGTTCGGCCCTGGCGGCGCGGATGGCGGCCCGAGCGGCCTCCTGCGTGGCGGTGGACCACGTGGCGAGCACGCAGACGCTCACGGTGGAGGCCCCGCACGAGTGCGACGCGGCGATGGAACGGGACGGCGTGACGCCCAAGCCCCCCACGGGCCGGGGCGAACGCTCCTGGTGGCTGGGCCAGTTGGTGGACTCGACCCCACTCGACATCTGGCCCGGCCGCCTCGGCCACCGCACGCCCACCGAGATAGTGGCGCTCCCGGTGGCCGACGACTGGCGCGACGAACTGCACGCGGCCTGGTGCAGAGCGGCCGTACGGCAACGGGACGCGGCCTGGTCCAGAGCGCTGCTCGGCACGCCCGCGTCCCCCGACGCCGGGGGCCCCGGCGCGGTCTCCCTGGCCGAGCGCGCCAAGCTCCTGGCGTCCCTGCCCGCACGGGAGCGCGCGGACTGGGTGGCCGGCTTCATCGACGCCCACGGCCTGTCGGAGGCCTTCCAGCTCCTGGGGGTCTGCACGGTCCCCTGGTCGGAACCCCTGGGCCGCGCGGTGGTGGACTCCTTGAACATCGCCCGGGACGCGGGCAGTTACCCCTGGAGCTTCAGCGGAGTGATGGGCCTGGCGGAACGCTGCCTGGACCCCGCGGAGGCGGTCCGCCTGGAGGCACTCACGGCCATCCCCGACGAACGCGAAGACGCGTCTCCCGGCGCGGGCAGCTACTGGTCGGAAGCGTTCCAGCGCCTGGTGACCACGCTCCGCCTACGATCCGCGATCACCACGGAACTCTCGCCCTGACGCGATGGGGCGGGTGGGGGAGGCGGTGGGCCTCCTTTGTCCCGCTCGGTGGTCGTGCGCCTTGGGTGCGGTTGTGGGGCGGGGCCGCGCCGGTATGTCCGTCCTCGCTATCCCGGTGAACCGCCACGTCCCCTCAGGAGCACTCGCGGCTGCAGGCCGGTGGGGCACCGGGTGAACTGGGGCATCGGCGCAGTCCGGGGTGTACGGAAAAGCACCCCGCACCGGGGCACGGCCACAGGACCGGCCCGACCTACCGCCACGTCCTCTCCGGTCACGCTGTCCGGACGTGTGTGGGGCAGCCCCCACCGGGGCGCGGCCGCGGAACCGGCCCGAGGGGACGTGGGGGTATGTGCGCACGGAGCACAAGTGGCCACCAAGGCAAGGAAGCAAGCCCGACCAACTCCCGCCCCGGGATAGCGAGTACGTACATACCCCCACGGCCCCGCCCCACAGACGAACCCCGCGCACCAGCCCACCCGGACCCGCAGACGATCCCCGCCCCGGCCCGCGCCAGCGCCCGCGCCCAGCGACCCGCCCAGCTACGCCCCCGCAGGCTGCCGCACGTTGGCCCGAACCCACTCCACGATCGACGTGGTGGTGGCCCCCGGCGTAAAGATCTCCGCGACGCCCTTCTCCTTCAGCGGCGCGATGTCCGCCTCCGGGATGATCCCGCCCCCGAACACCTTGATGTCCTCCGCGTCCCGCTCCTTGAGCAGCTCGATGACGCGCGCGAACAACGTGTTGTGCGCCCCGGAGAGGATGGAGAGCCCGATCGCGTCGGCGTCCTCCTGGATCGCGGTGTCCACCACCTGCTCGGGCGTCTGGTGCAGCCCGGTGTAGATGACCTCCATACCGGCGTCCCGCAGCGCCCGCGCGATCACCTTGGCCCCACGATCGTGCCCGTCGAGCCCCGGCTTGGCGACCACAACGCGGATCGGACCGGCTGCCACACCCATCACTGCCTCCATGTACCAAGTACCGAGTACCGATACCGATATCCCTGCACCGATATCCACCTGCCCAAGCACGGCAAGTGAACGAACGTTATCTCCAGGATCGCGCACCCGGCAGTTTCACGGTGGAGAGCGAGGGGGAAATCACACGGTGGGACACGTTCGCTGCGCGCCACTCCGGCCCCAGGGGGCTCACGCTCCGCATCCGGACCGGACCAGGCGCGAGGGGAGCCGCAACGAGATCGCCGGACCACCACGCCGGCAGCCGCCCGGCGTGGTGGTGCGGTGCATCGGCGATGCACGGGGGCAAGGAGCGCACTGTCAGGGTGCGCGGCACGCCGCCGCACGGGGGCCACGGAGAAGACCTCCGCACAGCCGACTCCTCGCCCACGACTCCCCCTAGGGCACACGGGGGACAGAGCCGTCCTTCCGCGCGCCAAACGGGAGGTCGACGATGCCGGTCACAGGGGCCCACCCCTTTCGCCAACTGAGCGCACTCAACCCGCTCAGCACACTCAGCTCACTCCACACGCTCAACCCACTCCACACACTGCGCCCACTCCGCCAGCTCGGCACGCTGCTGCCGAAACTGCCACCGCTCCAAACCGCCCCCCTCTTCTCCCTCCTCTCCAGGACCAAAACCGCAGGCATCTCCCTGACCCTGCTCAAGGCATCCGCCCTGGAGCTGACGATCCTCGCGGGCCACCTGCTCCTCTATCCCTCGGGCATCGCGCAGGAACGCAGGCCGGCCCCGCTCCAGCCGCCCCCGGACGCCCCGCGCCTCCCCCCGGACGCCAGGCCCCCGGTCCTCCTCCTGCACGGCTTCATCGACAACCGTTCCGTCTTCGTACTGCTGCGTCGCGCCCTGGCCCAACACGGCGGACGCCGTGTGGAGTCGCTCAACTACTCGCCGCTCACCTGCGACGTCCCCGCCGCCGCCGAGTTACTGGGCCGGCACATAGCGGAACTCTGTGAGCGCACGGGTCACACCAGGGTCGACGTCGTGGGGCACAGCCTCGGCGGCCTGATCGCCCGCTACTACGCGCAGCGCCTCGGCGGCGACGTACGCGTACGCACCCTCGTCACCCTCGGCACCCCGCACGCGGGCACCCGGGTCGCGCCGCTCGCGGACGCGCATCCGATCGTGCGGCAGATGCGCCCGGGATCCGCGGTGATCGAGGAGCTGAAGGAACCGGCGCCGGGCTGCCGCACGCACTTCGTGAGTTTCTGGAGCGATCTCGACCAGCTGATGGACCCACTGGAGACGGCCTGCGTCGACCACCCCGACCTGACCGCGCAGAACGTACGCGTCACCGGCATCGGACACCTGGCGCTCCCGGTGCACCCCGCGGTCGCGAACGGCATCATCCAGGCGCTGGACCTGGCGCACCCGGGCACGGACGCCAAGGGCGCACCCGGCGGCCTGACGGTCGCCTGACCCCGAAGCCGTCGGCCACCGAAACACCGCCCAGACCTCGAACGGGCTTCGAACGCAAGGCCAAAGCTGTGCCCGGGGACCGCCGAAAGACGGCCGAATGCCCGTTTCCTGAGACAACGAAACCTGCCGAAGATTGTCGCGCCCGTATACCGCCGGGTACAGTCGCCGCACTGCTCTGCCCCTGCTGCCGAGGCGAAAGAGAAGTTGGTGAACGACCGTCACCCGTCGGGGAGCTCGACTCCCCAGCCCTCGGCACCCGGCGCCGACTACGCGCACTACGCGACGTACGATCAGCACGATGCCGCCCCCCAGGGGTATGACGCCTACTCCACCGGCAGCTTCAGCACCGGGAGTTTCGACACCGGAGGCTTCGCCGCCGACCCGCTCTTCGGGGACATGAACGGCGGCCAGAGCGCGTACGACACGGGCCAGTGGGCGACCACCACGGGCACCCAGCAGACGCTGAACTACGACGCGTACGCGGCGCAGCACCACGCGGCCGCCTACGACACCGGCAGCTACGACACCACCGGGATGTGGGCGACGGGCGGCTATCAGCAGCTCGCCGACATCCCCGCGCAGCCGGGCCCCGACACCTCGGGCCAGTGGGACGCCACCGCCTGGAACCAGGCACCGGCGACCGGCCAGTGGGACACGCAGGCCTTCGACCACACGCAGGTCTTCGATACGCAGACCTTCGAGACGGGTGCGTACGACGCGACCGCGTGGAACTCGGCGGGCCAGCCCCACGAGTCCCCCGCCTCCCACGCGCACCCCGCCCCGCACGAGCCGACGTCGTACGAGCCCACCGACGCCTACGAGTCGACGGGTTCCTACGAACTCACCGACCCGTACGACCTGACGAGCGGCGGGCCCGAATCCGCGTACGAGGCCGACAGCCCCTACGGGACCGAGGCCGCGTACGAGGCGGAGGCGGCGTACGAAGCCGGGATCGCCGACTACCCGGACGACGAGCCGATCGCGGAGGACCGGAGCGCGGGTGCCGAGCCCCGCGGCGGTCGCGGCGCGGGCCGTTCGAGGACCCGCCGCCGCAGCCCCGCCAAGCGCTCCGCGCTCTTCACCGTCGCCGTGCCGTCGGCCTGCGTGATGGGTGTCGCGGGTGTCGCCGCGGCGTCCGTGGGCAACTTCGGCGGCGACGAGAGCAAGGACACGACGGCGTCCGCCCCGGACCCCACGTCCGTGAAGCCGTCCGCCGCCAACAACAAGCTCGACACCCAGCTGGCGAACCTCTCCGCCGACGCGGGCGACTTCGCGGACCGCGCGAGCCGTACGCAGGAACGCATCGACCTCAAGGCCCAGAAGGCGGCCGCGGAGAAGAAGGCGGCCGCGGAGGCCGCGCGCAAGGAGCGGCTGCGCCCCAAGTTCGCGCTGCCGGTGAAGCAGCACGGCCTGAGCGCGTACTACGGCCAGGCGGGCGTCAACTGGATGTCCGCGCACTCCGGCATCGACTTCCCCGTGTCGTACGGCACGGAGGTGCTCGCCGCGACCGACGGCACCGTGTCCACGAAGTGGAACAGCGCCTACGGCAACATGGCGATCGTGACCGCCAAGGACGGCACGGAGACGTGGTACTGCCACCTCTCCACGCACAAGGTCTCCAGCGGCCCCGTGAAGGCGGGCGACCCCATCGCCTTCTCCGGCAACTCGGGCAACTCCACCGGACCGCACCTGCACTTCGAGGTGCGTCCCGGCGGCGGCTCCGCGATCGACCCGCTGCCGTGGCTGCGCAGCCACGGCCTCGACCCGACGTAACGAACGCCGTCGCCCGCGGCGACGCGGCGAACTCCTCGGCCCTGCCCACGACGTGAAACCAAGCCGTCGTCCCGCGGGGCCGCACCCCGCGGGATCTCAGCCGGCTCCTACAGCTTCTCCACCGGCGCGTACCGCAGCAGCAGCCGCTTCGGCTTGGGCTCGCCGAAGTCCACCGTCGCCTCCGCGTTCGCACCCGATCCCTTGACGCCGACCACGGTCCCGAGGCCGAACTGGTCGTGCGTGACCCGGTCGCCGACCGCGAGCGAGACCACCGGCTTCTCCGTGGCCCGGCGCGTGGCAAAGCCCTGCGCGCCCCCGGACCGCGACCGCGACGAGGACAGCGACGAGGCGATGCCGCCCGCCGGACCCGACGAGACCGGAGCGCCGACGGAGCCCGTCCGCTTCCAGTCCAGATGGGCGTCCGGAATCTCCTCCAGGAAGCGCGAAGGCGGGTTGTACGAGGGCTGGCCCCAGGCGCTGCGCATCGAGGACCGCGTCAGGTAGAGCCGCTCACGCGCGCGCGTGATGCCCACGTACGCCAGGCGCCGCTCCTCCTCCAGCTCCTTGACCTGCCCGAGGGAGCGCATGTGCGGGAAGACGCCGTCCTCCATGCCGGTCAGGAACACCACGGGGAATTCGAGGCCCTTGGCGGTGTGCAGCGTCATCAGGGTGATGACTCCGGAGCCGTCGTCCTCCTCGTCGGGGATCTGATCGGAGTCGGCGACAAGGGCGACGCGCTCCAGGAAGTCGGAGAGCGAGCCGGGGGGAGGCCCACCCGCCGCGTCCTCCGCGTCCGCAGCGACTTCCGCCGCCTCGGCACCTTCCGTGCCCCCGGCGCCTTCCGCGGACTCGGCACCCTCCGCGCCCTCGGCCGCCGCACCGTTCTCCTGCTCGAACTCCAGCGCGACGGCGGCGAGTTCCTGGAGGTTCTCGATGCGCGTCTCGTCCTGCGGGTCGGTGGACGCCTGCAACTCGGCCAGATAGCCGGTCCGTTCGAGCACGGCCTCCAGGACGACCGCAGGGCCCGCGCCGGACTCGACGATGGTCCGCAGCTCCTCCATCAGCGTGTTGAAACGCCGGACGGCATTGGTCGAGCGGGCCGCCATCCCGTACGCCTCGTCGACGCGGCGCAGCGCCTGCGGGAAGGAGATCTTCTCGCGCTGCGACAGCGCGTCGATCATCGCCTCCGCGCGGTCGCCGATGCCCCGCTTGGGGACGTTGAGGATGCGCCGCAGCGGCACCGCGTCCTCGGGGTTGGCGAGCACGCGCAGGTAGGCGAGGACGTCCCTGACCTCCTTGCGCTCGTAGAAGCGCACGCCGCCGACGACCTTGTAGGGCAGGCCGACGCGGATGAAGATCTCTTCGAAGACACGGGACTGGGCGTTCGTGCGGTAGAAGATCGCGACGTCGCCGGCCTTCGCGTCGCCCGCGTCGGTGAGGCGGTCGATCTCGTCGGCGACGAACTGCGCCTCGTCGTGCTCGGTGTCCGCGACGTATCCCGTGATGCGCGCGCCCGCACCCTGGTTGGTCCACAGGTTCTTCGGGCGACGGCTCTCGTTCCGCTCGATGACCGCGTTCGCCGCCGTCAGGATCGTCTGCGTGGAGCGGTAGTTCTGCTCCAGGAGGATCGTCGTCGCGTCCGTGTAGTCCTCCTCGAACTGGAGGATGTTGCGGATGGTGGCGCCGCGGAAGGCGTAGATCGACTGGTCCGCGTCACCCACCACGCAGAGCTCGCCGGGGTCGTCGCCCTCGCCTCCGGAGGGGCCGACCAGCTCGCGCACCAGGGCGTACTGCGCGTGGTTGGTGTCCTGGTACTCGTCGACCATGACGTGCCGGAAGCGGCGCCTGTAGTGCTCGGCGACGTCGGGGAAGGCGCGCAGGAGGTGGACCGTCGTCATGATCAGGTCGTCGAAGTCCATCGCGTTCGCCTCGCGGAGGCGCGACTGGTACATCGCGTAGGCCTGGGCGAGGGTCTTCTCGAAGCCGTCGGCGGCCTGGCCCGCGAAGTCTTCCTCGTCGATCAGCTCGTTCTTCAGGTTGGAGATCTTGGCGCTGAAGGACTTCGGCGGGAACTTCTTCGGGTCGAGGTCCAGATCGCGGCAGACCAGGGCCATCAGGCGCTTGGAGTCCGCGGCGTCGTAGATCGAGAAGGAGGACGTGAAGCCCAGCTTCTTGTACTCGCGGCGCAGGATGCGGACGCAGGCGCTGTGGAAGGTCGACACCCACATCGCGTTCGCCCGCGGGCCGACGAGCTGCTCGACGCGCTCCTTCATCTCGCCCGCGGCCTTGTTCGTGAAGGTGATCGCGAGGATCTGGCCGGGGTGCACACCGCGCTCGGCGAGGAGGTACGCGATGCGGTGGGTCAGCACGCGGGTCTTGCCGGAACCGGCGCCGGCCACGATGAGCAGCGGGGAGTCCGCGTGCACGACGGCCGCGCGCTGGTTCTCGTTGAGCCCGTCGAGAAGCGCCGCCGGGTCGATGACCGGGCGCGGGGCACCGCCGCGATAGTGCGCGTCCCTGCTCAGGGGCGCGTCGAACTTCCCGTCGAACAGATCATCCGGAATGGGCTCCGGAGTGTTGTCCTCGGGCGGCGGCGGGGGCTCTTCGTCCGCGGCCCGGGAGGGCTGCAGGTCCGCCAGGAAGCTGTCATCAAAGAGGCTGCTCATCGCCTCCCGAGTCTAGGCGGCCCCACTGACAACCCGCCCCGGGTTCCGGCCACCTTCCCCGGCCGAAGGCCCTCCTGCCCCCTGCTGACGGGGATCCCGCCCCTCGGTGACGGCGGGACCACCTCTGGCATCGGCTCGCGAACGCCCTCCGAAGACGGCCCACCGGTCCCTCCCGGTCACGGCCCGCCCGTGGACGATCACATTCCGCCACCGCGCGACATACCCTCATCGGGCGATTCGAAAAGTCACGAAAATGTATCGGGCATATCGAACATCAACCTTCACACGGGCCACACGAGTTGGCTAGCGTGCTGCGCGGGCCGCTCGTACCGCCACCGGCGAACCCCGCCGGGAACGGGTGGCCTACGCCGAGTCCGACGTGTTCGGAGCCGGGGACCCACCAAGACCTTGGGGTGAATCGGTCCCGTACGTAGTACGGGACCGTAGGGCAACCTTCCGAAGCACCCGCCCGAACCCGACAGCTAACCCGGTAGGCGGTCTACGGAAGGAGTCGCCTCTCTTGGCGTCGCACCGCAAACCGCGGAACCGGACGGCCGGCAAACGCACGGCCCCCGCCATCGGCATCACCACGGCCGCCCTCACCTCGGTGGCCCTCCTCTCGCAGAGCGCGCAGGCTGCCCCCTCCGCGCCGACGAAGCCCAGCCTCGAAGAAGTACAGAAGAAGGTCGACGACCTCTACCACCAGGCGGGCGTGGCCACCCAGAAGTACAACTCGGCCAAGGAGAGGACCGACAAGCAGCGCAAGAAGGTCGATCACCTCCTGGACGACGTGGCCAAGCGCACCGAGAAGCTGAACGAGGCCCGCCAGGAGCTCGGCTCCTTCGCCGCCGCGCAGTACCGCACCGGGGCCATCTCCGGGACGGCGACGATGATGCTCGCCGACGACCCGCAGGGCTACTTCGACCAGAACCACCTGTCGGACCGGCTCACCGAACGCCAGAAGAAGGCGGTCGACGACTACCAGACCGAGCAGGTCTCGGCGACGAAGCAGCGCACGAAGGCGGCGAAGAGCCTCAGGACGCTGACCGACTCGCGCGACGACCTCAGGACGAGCAAGCGGACCGTCCAGCAGAAGCTGGGTGAGGCCCGCAAGGTCCTGTCGGAGCTGACCGCCGAGGAGAAGGCCAGGCTCGCCGCGATCGAGCGGAAGAAGGAGCGGGAGGCCAAGCGCAAGGCCGACGAACTGGCCCGCAAGCAGGCCGCGGAGGCGGAGCGCGAGCGCAAGGCGGAGGAAGCGGCGCAGAAGGAGAAGCAGGAGCAGGACGAGGGCCAGGGTTCCGGCGCGGGCTCGGGCAGCGGTTCGGGCTCAGGTTCCGGTTCGGGCTCCGGCTCCGGCTCCGGCTCCGGAAGCACCGACGGCAGTTACGCCACCAAGGCCGCGAAGGTGATCGACTTCGCCGAGGCGCAGATCGGCAAGCCGTACGTCTGGGGCGCCACGGGCCCCGACTCCTACGACTGCTCCGGGCTCACCCAGGACGCGTGGAAGGCCGCCGGGATCTCTCTGCCGCGCACCACGTGGGACCAGGTGAAGGTCGGCACGACGGTGAAGACGGCCGACGCCAAACCGGGTGACCTGGTGTTCTTCTACGACGACATCAGTCACGTAGGGATCTACATCGGCAACGGCAAGATGATCCACGCCCCGAAGCCGGGCGCGAACGTCCGCGTCGAGTCGATCTACTACATGCCGATCCACAGCGTGGTGCGCCCCGCGTGAGGGCCTGACGGCCCGGCGGTCACGGCCTGGTGGTCACGGCCCGACGGCGAAAAGCACCCTCTACGCGCGCGTGGCCCGCATCCTCTCGGGGATGCGGGCCACGCGCGCGTAGAGGTCGGGAGAACTCAGGTCCAGAGCACCGCGATGAAGATGTTCACCACGGTCAGCAGACCGACCGCGCCGAACATCCCCTTGTCGATCTTCTCCTCGTCCCGCTTCACGTAGACCAGCGCGAGGATCACGATCAGCACGGCCATCTTGATGCCGATCTTGAGGTTGTTGACCGGGTTGTCGTCCGCCTGGTTCAGGCCCACCAGGAGGACGCCGGTGACGAGCATGGTCAGCGCGCCGTGCAGCATCGCGGGGCTGAACCGGGCGGTGCCCTGGCCCATCTGCTTCATCTGGGTCAGGAAGCCGCCCAGGAGCGACGCGATGCCGATGATGTGCAGGCCGACGAAGAGATGGATGAGTACGTCCATGAGCCGGAGCCTAACCGGGCGCGTTCCGGCCACTGCGGGCGGTCCCTTACCACCGTCACGCGGACACCCGGGGCACAAGCCGCAGATCGGTCGCACAGCCGTGTGAAGTGGTCCTCCAACAGTGATCGACACGGTCGTCTTCCGTCACCGATCCGTCCACTACTGCCACTTCCGCGCAATCGGACACCAAGCCGTGACGGTCAGGTTTAGCGTCCTCCACCAGGTGACCGGCTCCCCACCGCCGCCCGGACCCGGGGCGGCAGTCGGACACCACCGCCGAGGAACCGGCGGCGGTCCGCTCCCCCTGTGCGGGCCGCCGCCGGACACGTAAGGAGCCCCTCTTCGTGTCAGCGCACCGCAAGCCCAAACAGCGCTCGCTCAGCGGCAACACGGCCCGCACCGCCGTCACCCTCGCCCTCGCGGGAGCCGCGTCGGCGACCGCGTTCGACGGCGTGGGACACGCGGACCCCCGGCTCAGCCCGGCCGAGGTGAAGTCCAAGGTCGACTCGCTCTACCGCGAGGCGGAGATCGCCACCGAGAAGTACAACGGCGCGAAGGAGAAGGCCGACAAGGCCGAGAAGTCCCTCGGAGTGCTGCGCGACGAGGCGGCCCGCAAGACGGACGAGCTCAACTCCGCGCGCGACGAGCTCGGTTCGTACGCCGCCGCCCAGTACCGCGCCGGAGGCGTCGACCCGGCCATGCAGCTGGCCCTCTCCTCCGACCCCGACCAGTTCCTGGAGCGCGCCTCGCTCGCCGACCGCGCCGGCAACCGCCAGGCCGCGACCGTCAGCGACATACGCAAGCAGCTCCAGGAGATCCGCCAGCTGCACTCCGAGGCCGACGACCGTCTTGCCTCCTTCCACGAGCGCCAGGCGGAGCTGAAGAAGCAGAAGAAGACGGTCACCGGAAAGCTCGACGAGGCCAAGCGCCTCCTCGCCCGGCTCACGGGCGACGAGCGCGCCGAGCTGGCGAACCCCGAAGGCGACCGCGCCACCCGCTCAGACGTCCGTGACGCCGCCCTGGGCGGCACGGCCAAGGCTCCCAACGCCCGCGCCGCGGCCGCCGTCTCGTACGCCTACAAGGCGCTCGGCAGCCCCTACGTCTGGGGCGCCACGGGACCGAACGCCTTCGACTGCTCCGGGCTCACCCAGGCCGCCTACCGCTCCGCGGGCGTCTCGCTGCCCCGCACCACCTACGCCCAGATCGCCGCGGGCCAACGGGTTCCACGCTCCGCGCTGCGCCCCGGTGACCTGGTGTTCTTCTACTCCGGCATCAGCCACGTCGGCATCTACGTGGGCCACGGCGAGATGATCCACGCCCCCAACCCGAGCGCTCCCGTGCGGCTCGCGCCCATCGACCAGATGCCGTTCGCGGGCGCCACCCGCGTGGTGTGAGAGGGCCGGTCGGCCAGGTGTGATCCGGCCAGGAAGCCGCGGGTAATGTCGCGTCCATGCCTAGCCGTACGCTGCCGCCGCCCCCGCCACCCGCGCATCTGCGCACCTGGCCCGACCGGCAGACGTTGCTCAACGACCGCGGCATGGCCCTCGACGACCTGCGCAGGCGGTACTTGGGGGTGCACCGGCTCCTGCTGCTGTGGCTGTGCGGCTTCGGCGGCGTCGTCGGCTGGGCGCTCCTGGTGATGCCGTTGCAGTTCATCGACGACAAGGACCCCAGTGGCTTCCTGCTCGGCCCGGTCCTCATGGTGCTCGGCGTGGCGGCGTTCGTTCCTTCGGTGATCGGAGTCGTCATCGGCTTCCGCCACGACCGGCGGATACGGGAACTCACCGACGCCTGGCTCGCGTTGGACAGTCAACCGGCCAGTGACGCCCGGCTGCGCTCCCCCGCCCTCAGCCTCGTCTGGCTGCTGGCCTCCCTCGCCGTCTGCGTGCTCGGCCTCTGGGCGTCCTTCGCCGCGGCCGCGTACGCCGAACCGGGCCGCGACACCTACAGCGACGTCGCCCTCGGCATGGGCACCGGCCTGGTCCTGTGGCTGACGGGCCTCATCGGCGGCACGAAGGCGGCCCGCCACTACCGCTGGGCCCTGCGCAGGCTGGGCCCGGCCCCGAGCGCGGGCGGCCACAGCTAGGGCCTGATCCAAACGACAGGCCCGAGGGCCCTGCTTCGCCCAAGTGCCGGTATCCGAGCGGCCGATACCCCTGTTGCAGAACGAAGACGTCGCGGGAAAACGCCTGTGACTCGGTGCGGGATACAAATATCTCCGACAGCACGACACGCACCGGACCTTCTGGGGGAACACCGTGAAGACCACCCGCCTCACCGCTCTCGCCGCCATCGCCGTCGCCGCCTCGCTCTCGCTCACCGCCTGTGGTGGAGACGACTCCGCGGACTCCTCCTCCAAGGGTTCCGGCTCGGCCTCGTCCTCCAACAGCGGCTCCTCGGACTCGGGCAGCGACGCCAAGTCGCAGGGCGGCTCGGAGGCCGGCGACGCCAAGGCGGACTCCGGTCAGGGCAAGGGCACCAAGGCGGAAGCCGCCAGCGGCTCGTCGCAGACCGGCGGCGGCAAGACCACGTTCTGCAAGACGGCCGACCTCGCCATAGACGCCGCCGACGCCGCCCCCGACGAGACCGAGGGCCGCATCAACATCACCATGATCAACCGCGGCTCCACCACCTGCTCCGCCACCGGATTCGCCGGCGTCGACATCAAGGACGAGGACAACACCTCCAACCCCGTCGAACGCGGCCAGGCCCAGCCCCGCATCACCACCCTCAAGCCCGGCGACGCCGCCGTCTTCAACCTCTCCTACACCAACGACACCAGCGGCAAAAGCCTCGCCTCCCCCACCAACATCATCGTCACACCCCCCAACGAGACCCACTCCGTCACCCTCGACTGGCCCACCGACGCCTCCGACATCAAGGGCGCCTACACCGACGTCCAGGTCTACCCCACCCACACCACGAACTAGCCCCCGTGCACACGGGCAGCACGCTCAGCGGACCTGACGCGTCAGACCAGCCGCCGCGCCGTCGCCCACCGGGTCAGCTCATGCCGGTTGGACAGCTGAAGCTTCCTCAGCACCGCGGACACATGCGACTCCACCGTCTTCACGGAGATGAAGAGCTGCTTGGCGATCTCCTTGTACGCGTATCCGCGCGCGATGAGTCGCAGCACCTCCCGCTCGCGCTGGGTGAGACGGTCCAGGTCCTCGTCGACCGGCGGCGCGTCGGTGGACGCGAAGGCATCGAGGACGAACCCCGCGAGCCGCGGCGAGAACACCGCGTCACCCTCCTGCACCCGGAAGATCGAGTCCACCAGGTCCGTGCCGGTGATGGTCTTGGTGACATAGCCGCGGGCCCCGCCCCGGATGACCCCGATGACATCCTCGGCGGCATCGGAGACCGAGAGCGCCAGGAAGCGCACCGGGTCCGTGGCATCGGACATCAACGACGCGCAGCGGCGCAGGACTTCCACCCCGCCGCCACCGGGCAGGTGCACGTCCAGGAGGACGACCTCGGGGCGCGTGGTCGTGATGACCGTGACCGCCTGATCGACGTCGGGCGCCTCCCCGACGACCTCGACTCCCGTGATGTCGGTACGGCCGATCTCGGCCTGCACCCCGGTGCGGAACATCCGGTGGTCGTCGACCAGGACGACCCGCACACGACGGCCGCCCTCGCTCCCGCCCGCCCCGGCCTGCTCCGCGGGCTCGTTCGCCTCGGTCGCGTCGCTCATGTCGCCGCCGTCCTCTCCATCTCCAGCTCGACTTCCGTGCCGCCCCCGGGCACCGCGCGCAGCCGCGCCGTGCCTCCGTTGCGCCGCATACGGCCGATGATCGATTCTCGTACGCCCATGCGGTCGTCCGGCACGGAATCCAGATCGAAGCCGGGCCCGCGGTCCCGGACGGACACGAATACCGTCTCTCCCTCGACCTCGGCGAAGACCTGCACCGCACCGCCCTCGCCACCGTACTTGGCGGCGTTCACCATCGCTTCCCTCGCGGCCTGCATCTGTGCGGTCAGGCCCTCGTCGAGCGGGCAGTCGCCGACCACGACCACCTCTATGGGGACGCCGTGCTTGTCCTCGACCTCCGCCGCGCTGCGGCGGACCGCCTCGGCGAGGGTGTCGGGCTCCTCGTCCTCGTCCTTGCCGGTGCCCTCGGGCTTGTAGAGCCAGGCCCGCAGGTCGCGCTCCTGCGCGCGGGCAAGGCGCCGGACCTCGCCCGGACTCTCCGCGTTCCGCTGGATGAGGGTCAGGGTGTGCAGCACGGAATCGTGCACGTGGGCGGCGACCTCGGCCCGCTCCTGGGCGCGGATGCGCATCAGGCGCTCTTCGGAGAGGTCCTGTGTCATGCGGACGAGATAGGGGCCCGCGAGCAGCGCGATGCCGACGAGCACGGCGAGCGCGGCCTGGAGGACGGCGCCCAGGTGCGCGGCGGAGCCCTGCAACACGAAGACGCCGGTCACACCGGCACCGACCAGCAGCACACCGGCCGCCGACCGGGCGATCGTGAGGGTGCGCCTGCGTCGGCCGACGGCCATCCAGCGGGCCCTGCGCGCGTTGTCCGCCTGCCGCCAGACCAGGGCCACACCGGCCGCGACGAGCAGCGTCGGGACGACGTACGCCTTGGTCGAGCCGTCCAGGTCCACGCTGCTGACGAAGACCATGGCGACGACGACCATCGCGAGGAGCGCGACGATCTGTCCCTTGTCCGGCTTGCGGGCGACGAGCCTGCGCCGGCCGTCGGTCGATGTCTCGGTGGTGACGGCCGCGGGCGGGCGCTCGGAGCCGACACCGCCGATGCCGAGCGGGACGAAGAACCAGAAGGCCGCGTACAGCAGCGCGCCCAGGCCGTCCGCGGTGAACAGGCCGACGAAGACGAGCCGGACCCAGATCACGGGCAGCCCGAGATGTCCGGCGAGACCGCGCGCGACACCGCCGAGCCAACGGCCGTCACCGCTGCGGTAGAGCTTGCGCAGCGGTCGGACGTCGTCGAGTGGCGGTGCGGCGGTTTCCGGCATGCCACCGATATTCACACGTGCGCGCGGTGCCGGGCATCAGGGTCGACCCCCGAGACTTCCCTGATCTCCGCCCCGGCAGCGCCCCTGTCAGGGTCGGGGCCCCAGGCGTCTCAGGGGCGATATCAGGGTTCGACCAGGGTCGTCCCGACTGCCGCGGCGGCTCCTCGGCAGTCACCATGGACGCATGACAGATCAGCAGCCCGCCGAGACGGAGACCGAGGCCGCCATCCGCGATGCCCTGCGCGGCACGCGGGATGAGCCGGGCGGCCTCGCGGCCGATCCCGATGCCGGGCTGCCCGCCGAAGATCTCAAGTTCCGCCGCGACCGCAGGCACAAGAAGCTCGGCGGCGTCTGCGCGGGGCTCGGTCAGCACTGCGACATGGACCCGGTGATCTTCCGCATCGGTCTGGCGGTGCTCGCGATCACCAGCGGCATCGGCCTGGTCGTCTACGGCTTCGCCTGGCTCTTCGTTCCGTACGAGGACGAGGAGGAGAACGAGGCGCGCAGGCTGCTCTCCGGCCGGGTCGACGGGCAGGCCCTGACGGCCGTGCTCTTCGCCCTCGTCGGCTGCGGCGTCTTCCTCACGCTGTTGAACAACGGCGGGGCGCTCACCTTCGCCTCCGTCCTCACCCTGCTCCTCGCGGGCGCGGGGTACTGGTCGCAGCAGCGCGGCACCCCCGATCCCGACCCGGTGGCGGCGCACGCCGCGGCCGACGCCCCGCCCGAGGCGAAGGCACCGCCCATCGCGGGCGGCCCCTCGTGGTGGCGCGACCCGATAGTGAAGGACGGCACGCACGACGGGGTCTCCGGCTACTTCTGGGGCCCCGAGGGCCTCGACGTCGGCTACCGGCCGAGCGGCCGCCACCCCGGCGTGCCCCGCGGCGACACTCCCGCGCCCGCCCCGGCGCCCAAGCCCCGCGGGCCGCGCTGGATCGGCGGCTGGGTGTTCCTCGCCGCCCTGCTCGCGGGCGGCCTGGGTACCCGTCTGACCTGGGACGACCACCCGCTGGGCACCACGTTGCAGACCGGTCTCGCCTGTGGGCTCGCGGTGTTCGCCATCGGCATCGCGATCAGCGCCTTCTTCGGGCGCACGGGAGCGGGGTCGATCGTGCTTGCGGTACTCACGGCCGGACTCCTCGCGGCCACGGCGGCGATCCCGAAGAACATCACGACGTACTACGCACGCGCCGACTGGATACCGGCGACGGCGACGGACCTCCGACCGCAGTACGAGGTGGGCCTCGGCACCGGCAAGCTCGACCTGAGCAAGATCCGCGTCGCCAAGGGGCAGACGCTGAAGACTCATGCCGAGGTCGGCGTGGGCGATCTGCGGGTGATCCTGCCGAAGGACGCCACCGTGCGCCTCGACGCCGAAGTGGGCGTCGGAGACATCCTGCTGCCGACCGATACGAACAAGGACCTGGACATCGCTCCGGGCCGGGAGAAGAAGGTGACGCTGGAGCCGTCCTCGGGCGGCAAGACCGGCGGCACGATCGATCTGCGCCTCGAAGTCGGCGTCGGACAAGCGAAGGTGACCCGTGCTACGTCATGAATTCCACCCGGGAAAGCTGGTCGCGGGCCTCTTCCTGCTGGCGGTCGCCGTCGTGTACGCGGGCGATGCGGGCGGCGCCTGGGACGCGCCCTGGTTCGTCGCGCTGCCGATGGTGATGGCGGGTCTGCTGATAGCGGGCGTGGCGGCGGCGGTCCATGGGATACGCCCGCGGTCCGCGGGCCGTTCGGGCGACCGACGCCCGCTGGAGTAGCCCAGGGCGGGCCGGGCCGGCCTGCTAGCCGAGTCCCATCCCGTTCCTGCGGCGTTCGGCGAGCAGTGCGTCGAGGGAGAGGACGGAGGCTCCGGCGAGCACCAGGGGCAGCCATGCCATCAGGTAGGCCAGGTCGTTGCCGTAGTAGTAGGGCTCCGTGGACCAGCTGACCGTCAGCCAGAGGCTGAGCGAGATCAGCGCTCCGCCGAGCGCGGCGATCCTGGCGAAGAGTCCGAACAAGGTACCGAGGCCGACGGCCAGTTCACCGAGGGCGATGGCGTAGCCGAAGCCGACGGGGCTCTTCAGGGCGAGGTCGACGAGTGCGGGGACCGCGGAGATGTCGCGGACGCCCTCCATCATCGCGCCGATCGAGCCCGACCCGCTGGCCTGCATGAAGGCGCTGTCGGTGAGCTTGTCCAGGCCCGCGTAGATGAAGGTGACGCCGAGGAAGACCCGCAGGGGGAGCAAGGCGTATCGGGTGGCGGACTCCCGCCAGTCGTCGCGCCTGACATAGCTGGTGTGGCTGTCCGTCCGCATGCCGTGCGCCATCGCTCCGCCGCCTCTCCCGTCGACCCGTCATCTGACCATACGTACGAAGAGGGGCCGCTGCTCACCGACGTGCAGCGGATTTCACGAGATCGACCCGAAGCTTCGAGGGGGGAGCCTGATGCGGAAGTGGTGGTGGGGAGCGATTCAGTCCGTGACGTCGATCGTGACGCGGTTCGTCTCGATGCCCGCGGCGGTGATCACCTGGACGTCGACGCGGCCGGGCTCGACGTCCACCGGGACGGGCACGGTCAGGGTGGAGTCGGTCGGGTTGGTGAAGCCGCCCGGCACGGGGACGAGCGGCACATGGACGTGCACGGTGCCGATGCGGACGACCATGCGGGCGAGCCGGTCCACGGCACCGGCGCCGGGCGGCACGAAGCCCGCACCACGGATCTCGATGTCGTCACCCGTACGGATGGGGGCGTCCAGATCACCGGCCTCCCGGGCGCGGACGACGGAGAGGATGACGGGGCGGCCGCCTTCGGAGTACTTGCCGGCCAGGTACGTCGCAGCGGAGACCAGGACGAGCACGGCGAGCCCCCACGGCAGGTCGGGCAGATGCTCGGGGCGGCGCGCGAGCCGCACCGCGGCGAAGACCACGGCGACGGCACTGACCAGGACGTACTGCACGTCGGTGAAGCTGCCGCGCCCCGCGTCGTCGGTCAGCGTGTCGGCAGCCCGCGGCCGGTCGGCGCGCACCTTCTGGAGCCGCTGGCCGAGCACCCGCACACCGACGACGCGGCGTACGAGCACCGCGACGCCGCAGACCACGGCGAGGACGGTCACCGTCCCGGCGGCGCGGGCGAGTTCAAGGCCGGCGATCAGCTCGTCCCGCCGATCGGGGCCCGCCGCCGCGGCCAGCTGGCCCGCGAGGACGAGCACCGCGAAGACGACCAGGAACACCCAGCAGGCGGCCACGGCGCGCGAGGTGGAGAGCCGGTTGTCCTCGCCGATCACCGGCGCGAGCACCCCGCCGCGCGCCCGGTGGAGGTATCCGGCGCCGGTCAGCAGCCCGCCCACGACCAGGGCAGCGAGGAGTCCGGCGGTGCGCGCGGCCGTCCAGCCCGTGCCGATCGCGGTCAGCGCCTGGACCACGAGGAGCACGACGAAGGCGGCCCAGGCCACGACGAGCGTGCGCGTCCACAGCCGGTGCGACCAGGCGTCGCCCTCGGCCCTGCCGCGTTCGGCGAGGGCCCGAGCGGACTGGGTCAGTTCGTCCGACACCCACTGGCGGGAGGCGCCCGCCGAGTGCGCGACGGCGGGCGGCAGCCCCTCCCCCGCCGCGAGCGCGTCGCGCTTGGCGAGGAACTCGGCCACGGCACGCCGGTGCCCCTCGCGCGCACCATGCGGGCAGCCGCCGCACGTGCAGCCGCCCCCGTGCGCGCCCTGCCTCGCCTCCTGCACCGCCACCGCGTACGCCGCCTTCCCCACCCCGGGAGCGACCGGGGCCGCCCGTGAACTTCCTTGCAGAGAAAGGGAATTGTGCCGCACTGAAGGACGAACGAATCCCACGGTTCAGGTCAGCGGGGGTGAACGCGCCAGGCGCTCGTTGACGGGCGGGGCAAGGACGGGCAGGTCATGGGCGTCGACGGGGCTCTCGGGCAGGCGGTGGGCGGATGCTTCAGGCCAGCAGATCCGGTTCGCTGCGGCTGATGTCCTGCCACAGGGACTGGTAATTGATCCACGCGACGAGATCGCTGCCGAGCTGTTCCCTGGTCTGCACCGCCTGCTTGTGGCCGATGAGCACCGGGCGGCCCGCGGCCCGCGCGCTCAGCTGGACCTGGCAGGAGCGTTCCATGGTGATGAACCACCAGGCGGCGGCGTCGACGGAGTCGCCCACGGTGAGCAGGCCGTGGTTGCGCAGGATGACCGCCTTGTGGTCGCCGAGCGCGGTCGCGATCCTGCGGCCCTCGTCGGCGTCGACGACGACACCGGTGTAGCCGTCGTACAGCGCGTGGCTCTCGTAGAAGGCGCACGCCTCCTGGGTGATCGGGTCGAGGAGTTCGCCGAGCGTGGCGAGCGCGCGGCCGTGCAGCGAGTGGCAGTGTGCGACGGCGACCACGTCGGGCCGGGCCAGATGCGCCTGGGCGTGGACGGTGAAGGCGGCCTGGTTGACGTGGTGGCGCCCCTCGACGACCTGCCCCTCGGCGTTGGCGAGCACGAGGTCGCCGACGGTGATGTGCTTGAACGGCATCCCGAAGGGGTTCACCCAGAAGCAGTCGGCGTACTCCGGGTCGCGCGCGGTGATGTGCCCGGAGACACCGTCCTCGTACCCGAGCCGCCCGAAGAGCCGCAGGGCACCGGCAAGGCGCTCCTTGCGGTGGCGCCGTTCGTCCGTCACGGAGTCGTGCACGGGCGGCATCGCGAACTGCAATCGCTCGACGGGTATCGGTGTGGGCGCCTGCATGTGTCCTCCATCCCTGGCTGTACGGGGCGGAAGTTACCGGCGGGAAGCACAGGAGGACAGGGGCACGACACGATCAACGGTGCGGCGAATGGAGACAGGAGGTGTCGGGTATCGGCGACAGACTCTGCGTATGTCGTTCACGTCGTGCAATTGGGCAGCCTTCACCGCCGCGGAGCCGGCTCTCGCCGAGTCCGTCGAGAAGCGCTTCGCCGCGTTCACCCACCATGTACTCGCGACGCTCCGCAAGGACGGTGCGCCGCGGACCACCGGGCTGGAAGTCCGTTTCCTGAACGACGAGTTGTGGCTCGGCATGATGCCGAACTCGCTCAAGGCGCTCGACCTGCGCCGCGATCCGCGCTTCGCGCTGCAGGCGAACCCGGGCCAGGGCGCGGACATGGCGGACGGCGACGTCCGGATCGCGGGCCGGGCCGTCGAGGTGACGGATCCGGCGGTCGTCGCGCTCTACACCGAGGTGGTGGACCCGCCGGACCCGGACACGTTCCACCTCTTCCGCACCGAGCTGACGGAGGTGGTGCGCACCTCGCTCGAGGACGGCACGTACCTCGCGGTGCAGCTGTGGAAGCCGGGCGCTCCGGCGCGCACCACCCGCAGGACCTGACCTCGGGGCGTCGTCCGCGAGCGGCGCATACGCCGACGGCGCCGCCCACAGTCCGTGGACGGCGCCGCTCGGGGCGTGGCTTCGGCCACGCCTTCAGGCATACGGGGAAGTCACTCCCACTCGATGGTCCCCGGCGGCTTCGAGGTCACGTCGAGGACGACGCGGTTCACGTCGGCGACCTCGTTCGTGATGCGCGTCGAGATCTTCGCGAGCACCTCGTAGGGCATGCGCGTCCAGTCGGCCGTCATGGCGTCCTCGGAGGAGACGGGGCGCAGCACGATCGGGTGGCCGTACGTGCGGCCGTCGCCCTGGACGCCGACGCTGCGGACGTCCGCGAGCAGCACGACGGGGCACTGCCAGATGTCCCGGTCGAGACCGGCCACGGTCAGTTCCTCGCGGGCGATGGCGTCGGCCTCGCGCAGCAGGTCGAGGCGGTCCTTGGTGACCTCGCCGACGATGCGGATGCCGAGGCCGGGGCCGGGGAACGGCTGGCGCTGGACGATCTCGTCCGGCAGGCCGAGCTCGGCGCCGACCATCCGGACCTCGTCCTTGAACAGCTGGCGCAGCGGCTCGATCAGCTCGAACTCGATGTCGTCGGGCAGGCCGCCGACATTGTGGTGCGACTTGATGTTCGCCGTGCCGGTGCCGCCGCCGGACTCGACGACGTCGGGGTAGAGCGTGCCCTGAACGAGGAAGGCGACCTCGGGTCCTTCCTCCTGGAGGATCTCCAGCTGCGCCTGCTCGAAGACGCGGATGAACTCGCGACCGATGATCTTGCGCTTGGTCTCCGGGTCGGAGACTCCGGCCAGCGCGTTGAGGAAGCGCTCGCTCGCGTCGACGACCTTCAGGTTCGCACCGGTGGCCGCGACGAAGTCCTTCTCGACCTGCTCGGTCTCGCCCTTGCGCATCAGACCGTGGTCGACGTACACGCAGGTCAGCTGCGAGCCGATGGCCTTCTGGACGAGGGCTGCGGCGACCGCCGAGTCCACGCCGCCGGACAGGCCGCAGATGGCGCGCTTGTCGCCGACCTGCTCGCGGATCGCGGCGACCTGCTCGTCGATGACGTTGCCGGTCGTCCAGTTCGGCTTGATGCCCGCGCCGCGGTAGAGGAAGTGCTCGAGGACCTGCTGGCCGTGCGTGGAGTGCATCACCTCGGGGTGGTACTGCACGCCGTACAGCTTCTTCTCGTCGTCCTCGAAGGCCGCGACCGGCACGACGTCCGTGGACGCGGTGACGGTGAAGCCCTCGGGCGCCGCGCTGCACGCGTCGCCGTGCGACATCCACACGGACTGCTCGGTCGGGGTGCCCTCGAAGAGGGTGGAGCCGGGCTTGGAGACGGCCAGCGGCGTGCGGCCGTACTCACGGGCGCCGTTGTCGTCGACGGTGCCGCCCAGCGCGGTCGCCATCAGCTGGAAGCCGTAGCACATGCCGAAGACGGGGACCCCGGCCTCGAAGAGCTGACGGTCGACGGTGGGCGCGTGCTCCGCGTACACCGAGGAGGGGCCGCCGGAGAGGATGATCGCCGCGGGCTTCTTGGCGAGCATCTCGGAGACCGGCATCGTGCTCGGCACGATCTCGCTGTAGACCCGCGCCTCACGGACGCGACGGGCGATGAGCTGGGCGTACTGCGCTCCGAAGTCGACGACCAGAACGGTCTCGGGAGCGGCGGCAGCGGGGGGCGCTGATGGCACGGCGGCGGCCTTCCGGCGTTGAGCGTGAGCGAGAGGCTCAGTGCGTGAGCAGGGGGTCTGTATTTGTCGATTCTAACGGGCCTGGCGGTACCTCCCTCGTCGCATCCGACGGACCCCGCACCCGGCCCCGCCCCCAACCCCACACCGGGCATGGCACCAGGCACGGCGCCGGGCACGGAACGGGGCACGGAACCGAGCGGCGCCCGGGGCGGCAGCCTCACCGAGGTGCGGACGGGGCGTCTCAGCATCCGGGCCGCCGGGCGAACCCGTTTGACCGGCGACGCGCGCGTGGGGGCATACTGACCTCGTGACCAAGCGCTACGACTTCCTCTTTACCTATGGCAACCGGCCTGCCGGCTGCCATGGTCGAGCTGCTTGATCTCCTGACAAGCGACTTACCGGGCGCCCCGGGCCGACAAGGCCCGGGGCGCTCTGTACGTTCGCGGTCCTTGCCGCTCCGGGGCTCCCCTCCCACGAAGACCCAGACACGAGGAGCCCCAGATGACCGCCACCGCCACCAGCGTCACTGCCGCCACCGCCAACAAGACCGCCGCCGACAAGACCGGCGCCCGTACCCCCGAGGCCGTCGGCGTGATCGAGAACGCGCGCGAGCGGATCGACACGCTCGACGACCGGATCATCGGTCTCATCCAGGAACGGATGGCCGTCTCGGCCGTCATCCAGGAGGCGCGCATCACGTCCGGCGGCCGCCGCGTGAACCTCTCCCGCGAGATGGAGGTCCTCGGCCACTACAGGGACGCGCTCGGCAAGCCCGGCACGACGCTCGCGATGACGCTCCTGGAGCTGTGCAGGGGCCAGGTCTGACCCCGTGGGGCCCGCGCCCGACGCCTGCGGACCTGAGTTCGGATGCGTTCTCACCCGTACGGCGCGTGACCGGTTCCCGGCGGGCTTCGTTGGTCCCGGTGTCCGTGTCAGCCAGGGGCGGGCCCGTAAGAACCACGCGTGGCTCCGCTGGAGCGATGAGGCGTACGGATCACTTTTCGTACGCCGTGGGACCTCGCTCCAGAGACGTGACCGGACGGCAGGGGACAGCAGCCCGGTCACCCAAGGGAACGGTCGGCTTCGGGGACGCCCGGAGTCGGCCGGCCTCCGTCCCCTTCCCCTATAGATGTGGTCGAAACGGTTGCGCCCCCGACAACGCATCGAGCACGATGCGTAAGAGGGCGGGGCTCCACGTCCCCCCATCCACAGCTTCATTGCCAGAGGTCGATACCACCCGAGCGCCCGCTGTGCGCCGGGGCGGCCACCGGCACTCGAACCAGCGGCGCACTCCCCCCGGCGCCGCCCCGAGGCACCGACGCCGCCCTGACGTCGGTGCTGACAGCCAAGGGCCCCGCGGATCCGTCCCGCGGGGCCCTTCGCTCCGTCCCGACCCGCTTACGCCGTGGGCAACTTGGCGGTCTGGGCCTCGACGATCGCGCCCGACAGGGCGGCGACGTCGCGGTACTCGGAGTCCGCGTGCTCATGCGCGATCAGCGCGACCGTGACGGACGCGGCCACGCCGGCCCGGGACGCAAATGATCGTGAGGCGCCGCACATCCGCGAGGTGCCTCACATCTTGCCGAGCTGCGCCTCGACGATCGCCGGTGCCACCTTCGGGTCCTGGTCCGCCGTCGCCGTACCGCCGCCCTTCATGCCGTCCTTCTCGTTCTCCCGGTCCTGCTGGACGCCCTCGGGGTCGTACGCGTTGGAGGCCTCGAAGGCCACGAGGGTCCCGCCGTCGCGGACGATGGTGACGCTCTCGCGCGTGATGAACTTGCCTCTGCGAAGGGCCAGTTGGTACGAGACCGACTCGTCGCCCCGGTCCTGTCCCGGCAGCGCGTGGACGCCGAGGAAGCGGTCGCCGCCGACGCCGAAGGTCGAGCACTTCTTCGACTTCAGGGCCGCGCGCAGGCCGTCCATGGACTTCTCGGCGACGCCCCGTGGATAGGCGGAGAGGCCGACGTCGGTGGTCGTCGGGTCGTTCTCGCCGGACCTGTTCAGGACGCGGCCGGCATGGGCCTCGGCCTTGGGCGGCGCGCCGGGGCCGAGCACCGCGGCGAGCGGCGCGCAGACCGCGGGAGACACGGGGCCCGCCGGGCGCGGCGCGGCCTCGTCGGCCTTCTCGACCTTGTAGCCCTTGATGTCGTCGGCCGCGATGGCGGACTTCTCCAGCGCGGTGGCGGCCCGCGAACCACCGCCGCGCCGCCCGTCGCCCTGCCCGCCGTCCGCACCGGAACCCGTTCCCGCGCCCGCGCCCTCGCTCGCACCCGGTTTCGCCGACTTCGCGTCGTCGTCACCGCTCCCGCCGCACGCGGCCACCGAGCCGAGGGCGGCCACGACGGAGGCGGCCACCACGGCACGCGCCACAGCTGACTTCACGATCTCTCTTCCCCCACTCACTCACGTATCGCACCGTGCGGAGTCACCCGCACCTTTGCTACGACGGAGGAAGATCGCCGACGGTTCCGTCCCGCCGTACGACGGGCTCACCTGCCGGGACGCCGGCGGTTCACCAGCCCAGGAGCCAGAAGCGGAACGGGCTGAGCAGGACGATCGCGAGGGCCATGCCGCCGATCACGATCACCACGCTCCACACCCGGCGGCTGCGTTCGGAGCGGCCGCCACGGCTCGGTCCCGTGGGCATCGCGCGCCAGTCGTCGGGGCGCCACGGTTCGGGATCGGCCTTGCGCCTCCCGCGCATGCGGCGAAGGCGTCCGGCCTCCCGCTCCTGCCGCCGGGCCGCCTCCTCGTCAAGGCGCCGCAGCCGCTCGGCCACCATGCGCGCCCGCGCGGACGGTTCCTTCGGCGCGTTCGAGCGGATGTCCCGCTCGCTGTCCTTCTCGAATCTCTCCCACACCTCGTCGGGTATGGCCACGCTGTCTCCTCCCCCTTGAGCCGAGCCCGTCGGAGCCGAGCCCGTTCGAGCCGTGCCCGTTCGAGCCGTGCCCGTTGGGCGGAGAATTTCTACGGCACCCCGTCCCACCCGCACAAGCGATGTGATCCACGGCACATAAGAATTCTGTGAAATCGAGGACAACCATTCACAGGGATCGCAGGTCATGCATGCAGTAACAACGGCCACACCCGCGCCCCACCGCGGAGGCCTCCACCTCCGCACTGTCCACCACACAGTGCGCCGGACTTCCTGAGGTCTTCATGAAGCTTCGTCGTGCCATGGCCGCCGCGGCCGCTACGGCTGTCATAGCCCCGCTCGCGCTCCTGTCGGCGCCCGCCGCGTTCGCGACCGAGGACACCACCGCCTCCCCGTCCCCGACGGTCACCGAGACGGAGGCGCCGACCGAGACTCCCAAGCCGACCGACAAGCCGACCGAGACCGAGAAGCCGACCGAGAAGCCGACGGACAAGCCGACCGAGACCGAGAAGCCCACCGAGAAGCCGACCGAGACCGAGAAGCCGACGGAGAAGCCCACCGAGACGACCGAGCCGACCGAGACCGCCGAGCCGACCGACGAGCCGAGCGAGTGCGCGGTCGACGAGGACGGCGAAGACGTCGACTCCGAGCTGGAGATGAACCTCGGCGGTCTGCCCGGCAAGATCGTCGCGGGCAGCGGCTGGCACCAGTTCAAGCTGACCGCCGCCAACCCGACGGACAAGGACCTCGGCGAGGTCCGCTGGATCGCCGCCGTGGACAGCGACGGCGAGGCCCCGGACAACTGGCTGAGCAACTACGCCAACCTGCAGTACTTCGACCCCGAGACCAAGTCCTGGGAGTCGATCGACGGCGACCTCGACGGCGGTCTCGCCTTCGGCGTCACCGACCTCGGTCCGCAGGAGAAGGTCGACATCAAGCTGCGCCTCAAGGTCAGCGCCAAGGCCCCGGCGGGTCCGGGCTACGCGATCGGCATCGGCAGCTACGTCGACTCCGACGCGAACTGCGTGCACAGCTCGATCGACTACTACGAGCTGACGATCCTCAAGGCCGGCAGCGACAACGACAACCCGGGCACCCCGAAGCCGCTTCCGGGCAAGGACAAGCCGAGCGACGTCACCAAGCCGCAGGGTGGCTCCAAGGAGCTCCCCGTGACCGGCAGCCTCGCTGAGACCGGCTCCAGCTCGATGCTGCCGACCATCGGCATCGCCGGTGGCATCGCCGTCGTCGCCGGTGCGGGCGCGGTGTTCGTCGTGCGTCGCCGCAAGGCCGACGCCGCCGCGTAACCGCGGCAGCCGTGTCCGCACGGCAGCCGCCTGACCGCGGCACCTGATCACGCGGAAGGACCTGCGCTCGGAGGGGGGCGCAGGTCCTTACGTGTGTCCGGGCACGTGTGTCCGGGGACGCGTGTCCGGGGCTGTCGGCGACGCAGCCGCCGCCTACTTCTTGGACGGCACCGACGGCATCCCCAGGAACGGCAGCCGCAGCGCGCCGAAGGCGTCCGCGGGGACCACGGGGGTCTTCGGCTCGACCGCCGCGAGGCGCACGTACCCGGTGCCCTGCGCGGGACGCGGGTCCTGCGCGCCCTTGTTGGGCCAGAACGACATGGCGCGCTCGGCCTGCGCGGTGATCGTCAGGGACGGGTTCACACCGAGGTTCGCGGAGACCGCGGCACCGTCGACGACCGAGATGCCGGGGTGTCCGTAGAGCCGGTGGTAGGGGTCGATGACGCCGGTGTCCGCCGAGTCGCCGATCGGGCAGCCGCCGAGGAAGTGCGCGGTGAGCGGGGTGCCCATGAGCTCACCGATGTTCGAGCCGGGGAAGCCGTTGATCTCCTCGGAGAGGATCGTCGCGGCGCGGGTGGCCTCGGCTATCTGGTCGGGGTTGGGCGCGCCGTGGCCCTGCCGGGCGGTCAGCAGCCCCTTGCCGAGCCCCTTCTCCTTGCGGTACGTCGTCAGGGAGTTGTCGAGCGACTGCATCACCAGGCCGATGATGGTCCTCTCCGACCAGCGCCGGTTGGACAGGGACCGCACGGCGAGCAGCGGGTGGCGCGCCATGTTGCCGAGCCAACCGGTGACCCGGTCCTTGCCGCCCTTGACGCTGTACGGGACCTGGAGCAGCGTCATGCCGCCCATCGCGTTGGACTTCTTGCCGTAGCGGACGGGCTCGATGTGCGTGCTGTCGTTCGGGTGGATCGACGAGGTGATCGCGACGCCCTTGGTGAAGTCGACCTTCCGCGCGCCGTGCCGCTTGCGGTAGCGGCGGTCGGTGGTCTGGGCGCCCACCAGGGCCTCGGAGTTGGTGCGGGTCAGGGTGCCGAGGCGCGCCGAGACGCGCGGCAGCAGCCCGGAGTCCTTCATCCGGTGCAGCAGCGTCTGCGTGCCGTACGTCCCCGCGGCGACGACGACCTGGCGGGCCTTGAACGTACGGCCCTTGCCCTTGCGCTTGTCGTCGGTGGGCAGCGTGGCCACCGCGTAACCGCCGCGCGAGTCCTCGGTGACGGCGACGACCGACGTCATCGGGTGGACGACGGCGCCCGCCTTCTCGGCGAGGTAGAGGTAGTTCTCGTTGAGGGTGTTCTTCGCGCCGTGCCGGCAGCCGGTCATGCACTCGCCGCACTCGGTGCAGGCCTTGCGGGACGGGCCCGCGCCGCCGAAGTAGGGGTCGGGAACTTCCGCGCCTGGCCTGGCCGTTGAATGACCGTCCGCGTCCTCCTTGTCGCCGAAGAAGACGCCGACGGGTGCCATGTGGAAGCTGTCGCCGACCCCCATCTCCTGGGCGGCGGCCTTCAGATGGACGTCCGAGGGCGTCGTCGTCGGGTTGAGCCGCACGCCGAGCATGCGCTTGGCCTGCTCGTAGTAGGGGCTCAGTTCGTCCTGCCAGTCCGTGATGTCCTTCCACTGCGGGTCGTTGAAGAACGGCGCGGGCGGGACGTACAGGGTGTTGGCGTAGTTCAGCGAGCCGCCGCCGACCCCGGCGCCCGCGAGCACCATCACGTTGCCGAGCAGATGGATGCGCTGGATGCCGTAGAGGCCGAGGGCGGGGGCCCAGAGGTAGTTCTTCAGGTCCCAGGAGTTCTTCGGCAGGCTCGCGCGCGTGAAGCGGCGCCCGGCTTCCAGCACGCCCACGCGGTAGCCCTTCTCCGTGAGGCGCAGCGCGGAGACGGCGCCGCCGAAGCCGCTGCCCACGACGATGACGTCGTAGTCGTACGTAGCGTCGTCGCCCACCTGGTTCTGGGCAGAGCTCTCCTGTGACATTGACTCTCCTCGTCGAATTACCGGCAGGCCGTCTGTGGTTGCTCGCGCGGTTCCCCGCGCCCCTTTACGGGGCCCCTGACGGGGCGCTCTCCGCGTGGGCTAGCGCAAGCGGAACGCCTTCATCACCTTCAGGCTCGTGCTCATGAACGCCGCGTACTTCTCGTCGTCCAGGCCGAAGGACGGTGCGAGCGGCATGATCCGCTGGGTGGCGACGGTCTGCGCCTCGGTGTACTTGAGGATGCCCTCGGAGCCGTGCCTGCGGCCGAGGCCCGAGTCCTTCATGCCGCCCATCGGGGACTGCACGCTGCCGTAGGCGGGCGCGTAGCCCTCGTTGACGTTGACCGTGCCGGTGCGCAGCCGGGCGGCGACCTCGCGGCCGCGCCTGCCGTCCTTCGTCCAGACCGAGGAGTTCAGACCGTACGGCGTGGCGTTGGCGAGCTCGACCGCCTCGTTCTCGTCGGTGAAGCGGTAGACGGAGACGACCGGGCCGAAGGTCTCCTCGTTGCAGACGGACATCGGGGCCTCGACGCCGTCCAGGATGGTCGGCTCGAAGAAGTACGGGCCGATGTCCGGGCGCGCGACGCCGCCCGCGACGAGCGTGGCGCCCTTGGCGACGGCCTCGTCGACGTGCCGGGTGACGGTCTCCAGCTGCCGCTCGCCGACGAGGGAGCCCATGTCGGCGCCGTAGGCGAGGGACTTGCCGAGCCGCATGGCCTTCGTCCGCTCCGCGAAGCGCGCCACGAACCGGTCGGCGACCGACTCGTGGACGTAGAGCCGCTCGATGGAGATGCACAGCTGGCCCGCGGACGAGAAGCAGGCCCGCACCGCGCCCGCGGCGGCCTTGTCGACGTCGGCGTCGTGCAGCACCAGCATGGCGTTCTTGCCGCCGAGTTCGAGCGAGACGCCGACCAGGCGGGCCGCCGCGCCCTGGGCGACCTCGCGTCCGGTGCGGGTGGAGCCGGTGAAGGAGACGTAGTCGGCGTGCTTGACGAGCTCGGGGCCGACGACCGGGCCCTCGCCGAGGACGACCTGGAAGACCTCCGAGGGCAGCCCCGCCTCGATGATCAGGTCGCGGGCCCACAGGGCGGTCAGGCAGGTCTCCGTGTCGGGCTTCATCACCAGCGCGTTGCCCGCGACGAGGGCGGGGAGGGCGTCGCCGATGGACAGCTCCAGGGGGTAGTTCCAGGGGGCGATCTGGCCGACGACGCCGCGCGGCTGGCGGTTCTCGGTGACCTTGGTGAGGGTCGGGACGACGCCGGTGTGCCGCTTGGGGCTCAGGTACGAGGGGGCCTTGCGGCCGTAGTGCCGGGCGGCGACGGCGACGGACTGGATCTCCTCGTGCGCGTGCAGCCTGGCCTTGCCGGTCTCCAGCTGGATCAGGTCGAGCACCTCGGCCTGGCGCTGGAGCACCAGGTCGTGGAAGCGCAGCAGGACGGCGGCGCGCTGCTTGACGGGGGTCCTCGCCCAGGCGATCTGGGCGGTGCGGGCCCGCTCGAAGGCGGTGGCCACGTCCTCGGGGGTGGACTCGGGCAGGTCCGCCAGCTTCTCGCCGGTCAGCGGCGTGTGGTTGGCGGTCCGCCCGGAACCTATGACGTCACGGGTGAGCTGGGCGATCAGCTCGGGCGTGACCACGTCGGCGGCGGTGCGCGCGCCTTCGGGAGCCGGGGCTGTCGGGTTCGTGCCGAGGGGCGCTGCGGTGGCCTGCGAGTCCGTCATGCTCGTGAGAGTAGGCCCACGTCAGGCTTTTGGGTACCCATCGGTAACGGCCCTTCACCAGTCAGGCACACGACGCCAGTGATTGCTGGCGACAAAGCCGCTGATCAGGGCGTCGTCACGGCGGATACCCGGCTTCCCGGCAATTTCAGGAGCCCGCGGCGGAGCCGGTCATGCTCTTTCCGATCTTGAGTCGGTCGCGCACTCCCTTGAAGAGCGCGGTGCCCTCCCGCTCCTCCCGCGTCCCCTTGGGCATGTCCACGCGCAGCTCGTAGAACTCCTGGTCGGCCGTGATGATCATGAGCTGCATGACCCGGGTCGCGGTGCCGTCGTCGTACGTCGTGTCGGCGATCGCGGCGTCGTACCCGTGGAAGGACGTCTTGGTGTAGTTCGTCCGCGCGTTCGTGTCGTTGTCGTGCCAGACCGACGCCTCCTGCTTCGCCCAGGTCATGGCGGGCGTCGACGCCGTGTCCTCCTTGGTCAGCCGCACCTGGAGCAGGCTGCCCTCGGAGGGGCTGTAGACGACGAGCCTGGCCGCGAGCCGCGCGTGGTCGGCGTCGCTGTCCTCGCGGGCGAAGACCTTGTACTTGGAAGGCACCGAGATCTGCGCGTCGAGCTCGCGTTCGGGCCGGGTCTTCCAGGCCGGGGCCTTCTCGGCGGGCTCGTCGGTGGCCAGGGTCCCGCCGCCAGGAGGGTCGTCCGGCCCGTCGGCCGGGGGACCCGCCTCGCCCTCCTCGTACGACGTGCCGCCCCCGCCGCCCACGGACACCCCGAGCCACACACCACCGCCCACGAGAAGCGCCCCGGCGAGCGCGGCGGCCAGCAGGGCGGGGGTGCGGCGGGACTTGGGGGTGGAGGTAGGGGTGGAGGTAGGGCTGGGGCTGGGGTCGGGCGCGGGCGTCGTCGTGCCGGCGCCAGGACCGGCCTCCGGCGCCGAACCCGACCCCGACATCTGCCCGGCCCGCGGCGCCGAACCCGACCCCGACGTCTGCCCGGCCCGCGCATCCCGCTCCCGCTCCGCCCCCGGACCCCGCCCCCGCGACATCCGCAGCGTCCCCACGTCGTCCGACAACTCCCGCATCCCCGAAGGGTCCTGCGCGGGCACCTGCCCGAACGGTTCCGGCAGCGCGCGGCCCTCCGCGACCGCTTCGAGCGCCGCCGCGATCTCGTACGCGTCGGGCCTGAGGTCCGGGTCCTTGGTCAGCAGCCGCTCGATCAGCGGCCCCAGCGCACCGGCCCGCACCGGCGGCGGCGCCTGCGCGGAGAGGACCGCGGCGAGCGTGGACTCCACCGTCGTACGGCGGAACGGGGACCAGCCCTCGACGGCCGCGTAGAGCAGCACGCCGAGCGACCACAGGTCGGACTCGGGGCCCGCGGCGCGCCCCGACATCCGCTCGGGGGCGATGAATTCGAGGGAGCCGACGAACTCGCCGCTCACCGTGAGCGACTCCTCGCCCTTGATGTGCGCGATGCCGAAGTCGGTGAGCACCACGCGGCCGTGCGTGCCGATGAGGACGTTGGCGGGCTTCACGTCGCGGTGCACGATGCCCCGCGCGTGCGCCGCCGCCAGCGCGCCGACGAGCGCGAGGCCGACGCGGGCCGACTCCGCGGGCGCCAGCGCCTCCCGCTGGAGCACCTCGTGCAGGGACTCGCCGCGGATCAACTCCATGACGATCCACGGCAGTCCGTCCTCGACCACCACGTCGTGGATGGTGACCGCCGCCGGGTGGTCGACCCCGGCCGCGGCGCGCGCCTCGCGGTGCAGCCTGGCGTACGCGCGCCGGTGCGCGGCGTCGTGCGGATCCCCCGGCAGCCGCGGCTGCTTGACCGCGACGTCCCGGCCGACCAGCTCGTCGACCGCGCGCCACACCGTGCCCATGCCCCCGGAACCGATGCGTTCGGCGAGCCGGTAGCGCCCGCCGATCAGGCGTCCGCCGCCCGAACCCGCCCCGTCCTGGCGTCCCCCGTCAGTGCTCATGCCACATGAGTACCCGGCGCCTCAGAGCCTGTCGAGTTCGAGATCGGCGATGGCGGTCTCCGCGACCTCGCGGCCGCGCTCGGTGAAGTCGCCCTTGCCGGGATAGTCGATCCAGAGCCGGTACATGTCACCGGACTTGGTCCGGTAGTAGAGGATCCTGGCCTCGTGCGGCAGCTCGGACTGCGAGTCGGTGTACGTGACCGTGTTCTCGGCGGCGCTCCGGTCCTCGTACTTCGTCTCCTTGGTCTTCGCGACGGGCGCGGGGTCGCTGGACATGTTGCTGAACGAGGTCTCGCCGCTCGCCTCGAACTTCTCCGCGTCGGCGTACGCCTGGGCGGCCGCGGTCCCCGCGACCTCCAGCGAGGTGTCCTTCTTCTCCGCGCGGTCGAGCGTGATGAACACGGCACCGCTGGGATCGCTGTACCTGACCCAGGACTTGTCCGTGTCGGTGTCCTCGGGCTTGCTCTCCACGTAGTCCTCGGGGGCGGAGACGGTGGCGGCGACCGCCTTCGCCTCGTGCTTCTTCCAGCCCTCCGCGTCCGAGCCGCCGAAGGGGTCCATGGCCACGAGCACGCCCGCGGCCACCGCGACGACGACCACACCGGCGACGGCCGCCAGCGCCTTGGGGCCCAGGAAGACCCCCTTGCCCCGCCGCCCCGCGCCGCCGGCGTCCGCGACCGTGACGACCTGCGTCGGCGCGGGCTGCGGGGGCTTGGCCGCCTCCTCCAGGAGGGCGCGGACCCGCGCGGCGTTCGGACGCTGCGCGGGGTCCTTGACCAGCAGGCGGTTGATCGCGTCGGCGAGCGGCCCCGACGCCGAAGCGGGGGCCGCGGGCGTCGCGTTCAGGACGGACTGGAGCGTCGCGGGGGTGTTGCTGCGACGGAAGGGCGAGACGCCCTCGGTGGCCGCGTACAGGACCACGCCGAGCGACCAGAGGTCCGACGCGGGCCCGGGGCGCTGCCCCAACACCCGCTCCGGCGCGATGAATTCGGGCGATCCGACGAAGCCGCCGGTGTCCGTCAGATTGGTCTCGCCCTCGATCTGGGCGATGCCGAAGTCGGTGAGGACGACCCGGTCGTGGTTGCCGAGCATCACGTTGTCCGGCTTCACGTCGCGGTGCAGGATGCCCGCGTGGTGCGCGGCGTCCAGGGCGTTCAGGACGTCGAGTCCGACGCGGGCCGCCTCGCGGGCGCCGAGCGTGCCCTCCTGGAGCGCGGCGCCGAGCGAACGGCCCCGCACCAGCTCCATGACGATCCAGGGCTGCCCGTCCTCGACGGCCACGTCATGGACGTTGACCACCGAGGGGTGGTCGAGCCGCGCCGCCGCGCGCGCCTCGCGGCGCATCCGCTCGAAGGCGTTGGCGCGTTCGCGCTCCGGCAGGTGGTCGGGGAGGCGCGGCTCCTTCACGGCGACCTCGCGGTCCACCGTCTCGTCCTTGGCCCGCCACACCGTGCCCATGCCGCCGTGGCCGAGCTTGGAGAGCAGCCGGTAGCGCCCCGCGACGAGCCGCCCCGCGCCCGGCTCGGCCGCGCCGCCCTGCTGGTGCGGCACGGCCTGGGTGGGCTGAGCGTACGGGGAGGACGGCGGCGTGGGAGCGGCGCCGGCCGACGGGGTGGCGGAGACCTGCGTGGCGGCGGGCTGCTGGTGCGGCTGCGGAGGCTGTCGGTGCGGCGGTGACTGGGGTTGCGGCTGTGACTGGGGTGACGACTGCGGCTGGTGCGACGGAGGCTGCGGCTGACCGCCGTCCGGCGCGTACGGGGTCCCGTCCTGGGCGTACGAGGCACCGTCCGCCGCGTACGAGGCACCGTCCTGCCCCCGCGGAGTGCCCTGCTGGGCGTACGGATTGCCCTCCTGCGCCTGCGGATCGCCGTCCTGCGCATACGGATTGCCCGGGAGCGCCCCACCGCTCTGCCCCGCTTGCCCGGACTGTCCCGGTACACCGGGCTGTTGCGGCGGCCGCAGTCCGAAACTGGTGGGATCGTTCCGGCCGGACGAGGCTCCCCCGTTGTCACTCATGCCCTCATGACTACCCTGCCGGGCGCATCGGTTTCCAGCCGGAAAGCCCACTTGTGACCGGGGTGATGCACGCGGCGGCGCCTCAGCGGCGTACGAACGTGTCGACCGCCGTGTCGAAGTAGCGCCGCGCCTCCTCCGCGTCCCCGACCGGCGCCGAGACCCACACGTCGTACATCCGGCCGCCCTCCTCCCAGCACAGGTCGTACGTGTGCCGGGCGCCCTCCGCCGCCGTGAAGCCGTCCCAGGTGAACTCCCACAGGGCGGCGGGCCTGCCGTTGTGCGTGGCCTCCGCGACCTCGCCGTCCCGGTAACCGGGGTTGTTGCGCGGTCCGGCGGCGGCGGCGCGGCGCTGCACGGCGAGCGGGCCGCCCTGTTCGGTGGCCGACTCCTTGATGCCGATGCGGTAGGTGCCGCCCGGCGAGACGTAGAAGACACGCGGCCCCTGCAGCTCGCGCCGGAAGCCGTCGGGGACGGCGAGCGTGAAGCCCTTCGGGTCCTTGACGACGCGGTAGCCGTCGGGGGCCTCGGGCGTCGAGGGGGCCGCGGTGGGCGTGGTCACGGTGACCGTGGGCGCCGGATGGCCGGACGCGGAGTGCGCGGGCGCGCCGCCGTCGTCGTCCCTGCCCATCAGGAGCGCGGCCGTGGCGAGCCCGGCCCCGGCGACGGCCGCCACCAGCGCGGCCGCGATCAGCACGGCCCTGCCGTGGCCCTGGCGCACCTGCCGCGCCCGCTCGTGCGCGGCGGCGGGCGGCAGCGCCCCGGCGGGTAGGTCGTACTGCGTGGGCGAGTATCCGGCGGGTCCGGGCGGTCCGCCGCGTCCGGGCGGCCCACCGCGCCCCGGCCGCCCTGGCCGCCCTGGCAGAACGTTCCTGCCGGGGCCGGGTCTCTCCCGCGCCGGATTCGGCATCCGGCCCGTGTCGACGTACGCCGTCAGGAGCCGTTCCGCCTCCTCCGCGTCGAGCCTGCGCACCGGATCGCGGTCGAGCAGGCCGAGCACGACGGGCAGCAGGGGCGCGACGGCGGCCGAGGGGCGGATCTCGTCGTAGACGACGGCGTGCAGGACACCGCCGATCGAATCGCGGCGGAACGGCGACTCACCGGCCAGCGCGGTGGCGAGCAGCGCGCCGAGCGACCACAGGTCGGACTCGGGCCCGGTCCGCTCCCCCGCCATCCGCTCGGGCGCCGTGTACTCGGGCGAACCCACGAACGAGCCGACCTCGGTGAGCGTGGTCGCCCCGGTGACCTGCGCGATCCCGAAGTCGGTGAGCACCACGCGCCCGGTCGCCCGTTCGAGCAGGACGTTGGCGGGCTTGAGGTCGCGGTGCAGGACGCCCGCCTCGTGCGCGGTGCGCAGGGCGCCCAGCAGATCGATGCCCATCCGGGCGACCGCGTGCGCGTCCAGCGGCCCGCCGCGCGCGATCCGCCCGGCGAGCGAGCCGCCCTCGATCAACTCCATGACGATGTACGGGTGTTCGTCCTGCACGACCACGTCGTGCACCACGATGACGTGCGGATGCCGCAGCTGCGCCACCGCCCGCGCCTCGCGCAGCGTCCGCTCGCGCTGCTGGTCCGCGTCGATCTCGGAGAGCGTCTCGTCGCGGTCCAGTTCCTTGACGGCGACCTTGCGCCCCAGGAGCAGATCGGTGGCGCGCCACACGACCCCCATGCCGCCCCGGCCGAGCCGTGCCTCCAGGCGGTAACGGCCCGCGATCACACGGGCGTTGCCGCCACCGGCGCCCCCGCCGGCGTGGTCTCCCAGGCTCCCCATGCGGCCATCATGCCCCACACGTGTGCGAACGGAATGGGCTTGACCGCGCCGCGGTCCTGTTCCGGCCGCTGCCCCCAGGCACCTCAGGGGTGCCAGGGGCGGTCGCGGGCGCTCAGTTCACTTTGCGCTCACGCCATCCCGCCAGCATCGCGTCGAACTGCTCCCGGGTGGCGTCCCAGCCCTTGGCGGGCGCCGACATGTAGATCGCGTACTCGACGCCGCCGGCACTGATGTAGTTCTGGCTGATGGCCCGGCGCTGACCCGCGGTCGTGTCGTTGGCGCCCGCCGTCCAGCTGAACTCCCAGAGGGCGCCGGGGCGGTCGCGGAAGGTGTTGGAGTTCAGGTAGAGCCGCTTGTACTCGGGCAGTTTGACCGCCAAGTTCTTGTCCAGGGCTGTCTGGTGCGCGTAGGGCGAGTCGAACTGCGGGTTCCTGTCGACGCCTATGCGCAGGAAGCGGCGGCCCCCGTCGGGCGTGTAGTCGATCTGGTTGCCGTTGACCTCGCGCTTCCACTTCTTGGGCAGCCGCAGGCTGAAGCCCTCCGGGTCGTCCACCCGCTCCCAGTCGGCGGGGATGCCGCCCACGGCCCTGCCGGGGCCGTCGTCGTCCGAGCGCGCCGCGTTGTTGTCGGCGTAGTGCAGATAGCCGAAGACACCGGCGCCGCCGAGCAGCGCGGCCACCACGACGAGGGCGATGGCCGCGGGCCACCTGCGGCGCTCGCGCGAAGGCGAGGCCCCCGAAGACGCCGAGGATATCGATGAGGGCGGGGACGGGCCGTCGGGGCCCGCGCCTCCGATGACGGTGGGCGCCTGGCCCTGCCGCCCGTGATGCGACGGAGAGGCCGGCGTCTGCCCGGCCTGCCCCTGTGCGTGCGCGGTCTGCGTCTGCCCCTGCCCGTACGGCCCGCCGGACGGGTGCACCTGCGTCGGCACGTACGCCTGCGCCTGGTGCGGCCTGCGCCCCTCGGCGGCCTCGGCCAGCATCGCCTCGGCCTCCTCCGCGGAGGGCCTGGCCGCCGGGTCCTTGCTGAGCAGCGCGCTGATGATGGGCGTGAGGGCCCCGGCGTGCTCGGGCGGCGAGGGCTCCTCGGTGACCACGGCCTGCATCGTGCCCAGCGGCGAGGTGCGCCGGAACGGGGAGTTGCCCTCGACCGCCGTGTACAGCGTGGCGCCGAGCGCCCACAGGTCGGACGCGGGGCCGGGGTTGGCGCCGCTGACCCGCTCGGGCGCCAGATAGTCGACGGAGCCCACGACCTCGCCGGTCCGCGTGATCGTGGAGTCTCCCTCGATCGCGGCGATGCCGAAGTCGGTGAGCAGGATGCGCCGGTCGTCGGCGAGCAGCACGTTGCCCGGCTTGACGTCGCGGTGCAGGACTCCGGCGGCGTGCGCGGCGCGCAGCGCCTTCAGGGTCCACAGGCCGATGCGCGCGGCCTCGACGGGCTCGACGCGGCCGTCGTCCTTGACGGCGTCCGCCAGCGAGCGCCCCTCGACCAGCTCCATCACGATCCACGGCCGGTCGTCGTACTGCACCACGTCGTGGACGGTGACGACCGCCGGGTGGTTGATCCGGGCGGCGGCCCGCGCCTCCGTCTGGGTGCGCGCGAAGAGGACCGCGCGGTCGGCCTCCTGCACGAACTGCGCGGCCGTCAGTTCCTTCACGGCGACGGCACGGTGCAGCACCTCGTCCTGCGCGCGCCACACCCGTCCCATGCCACCGCGGCCGATGGACTCACCGAGTCGGTAGCGGCCCGCGAGGAGCAGGCCCTGCATCTGATTCACGTTCCCCCGCAATGGTCTTGACAGGCCCAGGTTAAGGAGGGAAGCCCGTACAGGGAACCGGCGGGGGTCCACCAAGACCACACTGTGACGCTTGTCGTGGATGTTCCCTGCTGGTCGGAGGGGCCGTCGGGGCGTGGCCGAAATATGCCCCCGCAGGGCGGGACAGGGCGTCAGCCGACGACTTGATAGGTGGTGGACGCCTGCTCGTACAGCCGCGTCACCTCGTCCCGCTCCGCCTCGGGACCGCGCACCTGCACCACGTGGTACTTCCCGCCGACCACCATCGCGAGATTGCGTACGAAGACCTCGCGGCCCTCGGCGTCCTGCCAGGTGAACTGCCCCTCGGCCATGGCCCGCCCGCCGACGTCGATCCGCCGCATCCCGCTGGACGTCGCCCACGACGAGTCGCGGAAGGGCTGCAACTCACGCTCGTGCTCGCGCTGGTACTTCATCGGGTCGCTGCCGTAGCTGTCCGTGCCGTCCCGGCCCGGGACCAGGAGCAGCTCGAAGTCCCCGTGCGTGTAGCGGACCTGGCCCCTGCCGTTCTTCGGCTGGCGGTCCCAGCCGGTGGCGACGGCGACCCGGAAGCCCTCGGCGTCCTTGCGCAGCGCGAACCCCCGGGGCAGATCGGGGTCGGTGGTCTGCGGCTCCTGTGAACCCGGGTTCTTGGTCCTGGTCGGCTTCTCCTTGGGCTTGCCGCCCGGCTTCTCCTCGCCGCTCGGCCGCCCGCCCGGCTTGTCGCCGTCCTGCGTACCCGGCGCCGAACTGACCTCGCCCGCCGAGCCGGTGCGCCCGTCCGACCCGCGGTCGCCGGACTTGGGCATGAACACCATCGCGTACGCCACGGCCGCGACGAGCCCCATCAGGATCGCGATCAGCAGCAGCCGCCCGAGCGAACGGGGCCGCGCCCCGCCGCCGGGACGCGGCGCGCCCGGCCTGGACGCGCGCGGTCCCGGGTCACGGAGTCTGGTGGTCTCGCTCAGCCGGGCTTCCTTGGGCGGCCTGGCCTCCCGGGCAGTCTTCGGTGCCCGCGCGGCCCTGCCCTCCTTGCCCCTGCCCCGCTTGTGCTTGTGCCTCCCGTGCCCCTGCCCGGTGGTGGCGGGCGCGGCGGAGCGCCGCTTGCGCACGATCTCGCCGCGGCGGCGTACGACGGGCAGCCTGCCCGCGTCGTACGGCGGCACCGGCACGACGTGCGCCCCCGCCTCCGGCTCCGGCGCCGACCGCACCAAGGAGCGCAGCCAGCCGCCCAGTTCCTCGAAGTCGAGCCGCTCGGTCGGGTCCTGGCGGAGCAGCGACTCGACGACGGGGCGCAGTGGCCCGCACTCCTCGGCGAAGGCGGGCGGCTCCGCGCACACCATCTGCACGAGCTCGGCCGTGCTGTCCTCCGGGTACGGCGCGTGCCCCTGCACGGCACGGAAGAGCAGCGCGCCGAGGGCCCACAGGTCGGTGGACGGGCCGATGGGCGCGGCGAGCTGCCAGTTCTCGTGCACGGGCCCGGCCTGCTCGGGTGCCCAGCGCTCGGTGACGGCCCCGACGACGACCATGCGCGCGTGCCGGGCGCGCTCGGCGTCGAGCGCGGTGGTGGGGCCGCGGCGGGGGGCAGGGGCCGGGGCAGGGATCAGGGGGTCGGGCTGGTACTCGCGCTGGTGTTCCTGCTCGGGCTGGTGTTCCTGCTCGCGCGCGTGTTCCTGCTCGCGTTCGCGGTCACGGTCGCGGGAACTGTCCTGCGCGGAGCCCCTGTTGCGCGGCACCGCCCCGTGCCAGGGCTTCGTGTCGCCTGCGACTCCGTAGGGGTCCGAGATCCGTCCGGGCACGGCAGGCTCGTCGTCGCCCACCCGTCCCGCGGCCCGCGTGCCCGCGCGGTACGCCGCGATGGCCCCGGCCCGCGCGGCGCGCGCGTCACCCGGCGGCAGCCCCGCGGACTCCGGCGCGGGCTCGATCGCCCTGCTCCGGGACCGGCTGCCCTGGTCGCCGTACTCCTGATCGCGTCCCCGGCCCGGGTCCTGCCCTCGTTCCTGGCCTCGATCCTGGCCTCGATCCTGCCCCTGGTACCCGATCTGATCCCGGTACAGCGGCAGCCCGCGATTCCCGGACCGCCCGCTCTCGTCCCCGCCCCAGCGGTCGTCCCATCGGTCGTCCCCGCGCCGGACGGGCTCCTGGCCCGGCTCCCTGCCCGGTTCCCCGTGCGCGTCCCCGTACGACGCGACGTTCCCGACGGACCCCGCGGAGCCTGTCGCCTCGCCCTCCTCCTCGGGCCGCGGGTCGTACCCGCACAGCGCCTCCTCGGCCGCGCCCGCCGCGAGCCCGGTCAGCATCACCCGGCCGTCGTCGCATATCAGGACCGTGCGCGCCGTGATGTTCCGGTGCACCCAGCCGTGGCCGTGCAGCACCCGCAGCGCGGCGAGGACATCCGCCGCGACCTCCGCGGCCCGGTACGGACTCAGCGGCCGGTCGGCGAGCAGCGCGGCGAGCGGCCTGGCCGCCACCAACTCGCTGACTATCCACAGCGAGCCGCCCTCGGCGAACACGTCGAAGACCTGGTCGAGCCGTGGATGGTCGGGGATCTGCGCGGCGGACTGCGCCGCCTCCATGGCGCGCCGCACCGCGGGGTCGGCGGGGCTGCGCGTCGTACGCGCCGATGCCCGCCGCACGCCGGTGCCGCCCGGCGCCCCGGCCCGTGGCACGAACCCGGCGGGCAGATCGTGCAGCTCCTCGTCGTCGACCACTTCCGCGTCGACGATCTCGGGCAACGGAACCTGCCTGACCAGGACTTCCTGCCCGCTGTACGTGTCGAACGCGCGCGACTCGGCCAGCTCGTACTCGTCCGAGGGGGGCAACGGCAGGCGGTAGCGGTCGGCGAGCACCCGTCCCGCATAGTCGTCCACGACGCATCCCCCGTCCCGCCCGGCGGTCAATTCCGTTCGTCTTACGGTCTGTTGCGGCGGCGTACGGTCCGCAAGCACTCACGATACGTGTCCCGCACGACCCGCATTGAGGGGATAGGACATCTCAGCCCCGGAACCCAGGACTCCTCATGAGTCCTGGGTCCGGGGCCGATCTTCAGCTTCCGGCGTGCGTCCCGCGGGTCCTCAGGACTTCGGTTCGAACGTCTTGGTGAAGGTCTCCCAGGCGCCCTTGCGCTGCGCGCCGCCCCAGCCGTCGGACTTGGCGGTGTACATCATTCCGTAGCCGAGCCCGCCGTTGACGACGAAGCCGCGGTCTATCGACCGGTACTTGGTGCCGCCGTCGACATAGGTGAATTCCCAGTCCGCCGTGTTCCAGTCCCGGTAGTCCACCTTCTCTATGCGGATCCGGTCGTACTGGGAGCGCACCATGTAGTTCTCCTGGCTCTTCCAGTCGGCCACCGGGTTGTCCTTGGGAGTGGTGGTCCAACCGATCAGCAGCTTCTGCCCGTTCGGCCCGGTGAACCGTGCGCCCGCGCTGCCCGTGGACTGGTACTTCCAGCCCTTGGGCAGTCCTATGGAGAAACCCTGCCCGTGCTTGTACGTGGACGCGGCGCCGCCACCCGGCTTCTTGTCCTTGTCGTCCTTGCCCTCGTCCTTGCCCGGATCGCCCTTGCCCGCGTCCGGGTCCTCGTCCTTCTCCTTGCCCGAGTCGGCTCCGGTGCCCTTGTCCTCGCCGGCGCCGGTGCTCTTGTCGGCGTCCTTGCCGGACCCGGACCCCTTGCCGTCGCCGCCCGCGGTCGCCCCGCTGGACGCGGCCTTGTCGCCGCCCTTGCTGTCCTTGTCGGAGCCCTTGTCGTCGCCCCCGAGCGCGAAGGCGAGCACCGTCCCGAGGACCGCGAGCACGGCGACCACGGACACGATCACCAGGGTCCTGCGCGGCACCACGTCGGTGAGCGACGCCTTGACCGGCGCCCGCGGCGCCGTGCCGGGACGCGGCGGCACGGCGGCGTTCCCCGCCGCGGAACCGGTGGCCGGGCCCGTGCCCGTCGTCGCCCCGGCACCGCCCGCACCCGCGCCCCGCGCGGTCGCCGCGGCGGCCGCCTTGCGGACCGACCGCATGGCGCCCTTCAGCCGGTCGGCGGTCTCCTCGGCCTTGCGCCCGCCGAGCGTCCCTGAGGACCCGGCCGCGCCGGATCCGTGGGCGGCGGGAGGAGTCGAGGGAGCGGCGGGGGCAGGCGCGGCGGCGGACGCGGCGGCGCCCGCGGAGCCCGATCCACCGAGTCCCCGCTTGCCCAGGCCCTTCCTGCCGAGCCCCTTCTTGCCGGGCAGGGGCGGCAGCGGCACCACCTTGGTCGCCTCGACCGGCTCGGGATCCGCCGTGGGCTCCGGCGCGTGGATGACGTCCATCAGGAGCGCCCGCGCCCCCGTGTCGTCGAGCCGCTGCTCGGGGTCCTTGGCGAGCAGGCCGTAGATGACCTTCTCCAACGGTCCCGCGTTCTGCGGCTGTTCCACGTCCTCGGTCATCACCGCGGTGAGGGTCGCGATCGCCGACCCCTTGTCGTACGGCGGCACGCCTTCCACGGCCGCGTACAGCAGACCGCCGAGCGACCACATGTCGGCCGCGGGACCGGGCTTGTGCCCGCGCGCCCGCTCCGGCGAGATGTACGACGGCGCGCCGACGAGCATGCCGGTCGACGTGATCGACGGGTCGCCCTCGACCTGCGCGATGCCGAAGTCGGTGAGCACGACCCGGCCGTCCTCGGCGATCAGCACGTTCGACGGCTTCACGTCACGGTGCAGGATGCCCTCGCGGTGCGCGGACCGCAGCACGTCGAGCACGGCGAGCCCGACCTCGGCCGCCCGACGCGGCGTCAGCAGACCGTCCTCGCGGATCGCCTCCGCGAGCGACTTGCCCTCGACCAACTCCATCACGATCCACGGCCGGTCGTCCTCGTCGACCACGTCGTAGACCGTCACGGCGCTGGTGTTGCGGATCCGCGCGATCGCCTTGGCCTCGCGCAGCGTCCGCGTGATGAGGCGCCGCTTCTCCTCCTCGTCGATGCTCGAGGGGAACCGCAGTTCCTTCACCGCGACCGTACGGCCGAGCGTCTCGTCCTTGGCCCGCCACACCGTGCCCATGCCGCCGCGGCCGAGCACCTCTCCCAGCCGGTACCGGCCGGCGAGGAGACGTTCGCTCTCATCCCGACGGGCCTCACCCGTCTGCTCCGCGTCCGACATGCGTCCCCTCTGCTGCTCCCGCTGCTACCCGCGCAACCCGCCCTGACAGAGCCTTCATTGTCCCTTACTCAGGGACCGGTCGACGCCCAGGGTCCACCGTCCCTCATGAGGGACCGCGCACGAGGAGGGGACCGCCGTGCCGAGACCGGGCACGCTCCCGGCCGTCCTCCTCACGGCGGCCCTCATCAGGGGGACCGCCGGCCCGCCGCAGCCCTCGGCTCCGGCCGTGGACGCCACTCTTCCGCTGCTCACCGGCCGAGGCAAGGCCCCCACCGCCGAGCCGCCGACCCGCGCGGGGTCCGAACTCCCGCTGTCCGCGCGCCGCTCACGGCACCCGCGATCGCCCGTCCCGTCACACCGGCCACGCGCGTCGGGAGCGGCGCACGTCGGCACGGCGCGCCCGACGGCGACGCGCCTCGCGCACTTCGCCCGCACGGGCCCCACGCGCGACGGCCGACGCACCGTCACCTTCCGGGCCAACAAGGACGAACCGGCCGGCCACGGCCGGGAACCGGCGCTCGCGACCGTCCAGTTCCGCCCTCGCGCCCCCTGCTTCCCGACCCCGGCCGCTGCCCGCCCGCTCCTAACCGAGCGGCACGATGTCCGGCGCGCCGAGCCGCGCCGCGTCCGCCGTCAGGTCGTCCGGCTGCCGCTGCGATTCGCGCTCCGCCTCCACCCGCTTCTCGTAGTGCTGCACCTCCCGCTCGATCTGGTCCTTGTCCCAGCCCAGGACGGGCGCCATCAGCTCGGCGCACTCCCGGGCGCTGCGCGTGCCCCGGTCGAAGGTCTCGATCGAGATGCGGGTGCGCCGCGTCAGCACGTCGTCGAGGTGCCGCGCCCCCTCGTGCGAGGCCGCGTAGACCACCTCGGCGCGCAGATAGTCGTCCGCTCCCTGGAGCACCGCGCCGAGCGTGGGGTCGGCCGTCACCAGGTCGAGCACTTCCTCCGCGAGCGATCCGTACCGGTTCAACAGGTGCTCCACGCGCACCACATGAAGGCCCGTCCGCGCGGCGATCCTCGCGCGCGCGTTCCACATCGCCTTGTATCCCTCGGCGCCGACCAGCGGGATGTCCTCCGTGACACAGTCGGCGACGCGCTGGTCCAGGCCGTGCACCGCCTCGTCCACGGCGTCCTTGGCCATCACCCGGTACGTCGTGTACTTGCCGCCCGCGACGACCACGAGGCCGGGCGCCGGATGCGCCACCGTGTGCTCGCGCGACAGCTTGCTCGTGGCGTCCGACTCCCCGGCGAGCAGCGGCCGGAGCCCCGCGTACACGCCCTGGACGTCGTCGCGGGAGAGCGGCACCGCGAGCACCGAGTTCACATGCTCCAGGAGGTAGTCGATGTCGGCGCTGGACGCGGCCGGGTGCGCCTTGTCGAGGTCCCAGTCCGTGTCGGTCGTGCCCACGATCCAGTGCCGCCCCCACGGGATGACGAACAGGACGCTCTTCTCGGTCCGCAGGATCAGCCCGCTCGTGGAGTTGATCCGGTCCTTGGGCACCACCAGGTGGATGCCCTTGGACGCCCTGACGTGGAACTGGCCGCGCTCACCCACCATGGCCTGCGTGTCGTCCGTCCACACACCGGTGGCGTTGACGATCTGCTTGGCCCTGATCTCGTACTCCCCGCCGCCTTCCACGTCCTGCACCCGGGCGCCGACCACGCGCTCGCCCTCGCGCAGGAATCCGGTCACCTTCGCCCGGTTGGCGACCTTCGCGCCGTACGCCGACGCGGTGCGCACCAGCGTCGCCACATAGCGGGCGTCGTCCATCTGCGCGTCGTAGTACTGCATCGCCCCGACCAGGGCGTCCTTCTTCAGGCAGGGGGCGACGCGCAGTGCGTGGCGCCGGGTCAGGTGGCGGTGCATGGGCAGGCCGCGGCCGTGCCCGCGCGACATCGACATGGCGTCGTAGAGCGCGACGCCCGAGCCCGCGTACAGCCGCTCCCAGCCCTTGTGCTGCAAGGGGTAGAGGAAAGGCACCGGCTTCACCAGGTGCGGGGCGAGCCGCTCCAGGAGGAGCCCGCGCTCCTTCAGCGCCTCCCGCACCAGCGCGAAGTCGAGCATCTCCAGATAGCGCAGCCCGCCGTGGATCAGCTTGCTCGACCGGCTCGACGTGCCGGACGCCCAGTCCCTGGCCTCGACCAGGCCGGTGGAGAGGCCGCGGGTGACCGCGTCGAGGGCCGTGCCCGCGCCGACCACCCCCGCGCCCACGACCAGGATGTCCAGCTCCCGGTCGGCCATTCCCGCAAGTGACTCGGCACGCTCCGCCGGCCCCAGTGTCGCTGTCCTCACCGCTGCCTCCCGTTGCGATCGGGTGTGGTCGGACTCACATCATGCCCAGATTTCGGCCGCGCCCGCTGATCGCCGCCGCGGCCTGTGGACAACACTCCGGACTCGGGAGCCAGGCAATGCCGTATATCGGTCATATTTACTCCTAGTCTGACATTGCGCTGGTCCGCCTTGTCCACAGGGCTTGCGCACTCGTCCCGGTCCGGCTATTGGGAGGACGGCCCACCGCCATGCCCGCAGATCTCGCTGTCATCGGTCTCGGCCACCTCGGCCTGCCCCTCGCCCAGGCCGCCGTCGCAGGCGGCATCGCCACCATCGGATACGACCCCGTCCGCGCCGCCGACCTGGCGGGCGGCCGACTGCCCTGCGACGGCGCCGAGGGCACCCTCACCGCCGCCGACGTCCGCCGGATGCTCTCGGGGGGCTTCCGGCCGACCACCAACCCGGTCGAGCTCGGCCGGGTCCGCACCGCGGTCATCTGCGCCCCCACCCCGGCGGCCGCGGACCGCTCGCTCGACCTGAGCCAGGTGGCCGACGCCGCACGGGCCCTGGCCGCACGGCTGCGCCCGCACACCACGGTGATCCTGGAGTCACCCGCGTACCCGGGGAGCACGGAGGAATTCCTCCGCCCCATCCTCGAACAGGGATCGGGCCTGCGCGCGGGCCGCGACTTCCACCTCGCGTACTCCCCCGGCCGCCTCGACCCGGGCAACCGCAGGCACGGCTACGCGGGCACCCCCAAGGTCATCGGCGGCCTCACCCCGGCCTGCACGGAATCGGCCGCCGCCTTCTACGGCCGCCTCACCGACAAGGTCGTACGCGCGCGTGGCCCCCGCGAGGCCGAGACCGTGCACCTCCTGGAGACCAACTACCGGCACGTGAACATGGCCCTGGTCAACGAGATGGCGGTGCTCTGCCACGACCTGGGCATCGACCTCTGGGACGTCATCCGCTGCGCGGAGACCAAGCCGTTCGGCTTCCAGGCGTTCCGTCCCGGACCCGGCGTGGGCGGCCACGGCGTCCCCCTGGACATCCCCAACCCGTCCCGCGGCGCCCGCCCCCTGCGCATGGTCGAGCTGGCCCAGCAGGTCAACGACCGCATGCCCCAGTACGTCATCCAGCGCTCGGCGACCCTGCTCAACGAGCACGGCAAGTCCGCCCGCGGCGCCCGCGTCCTGCTCCTGGGCGTCACCTACAAGCCCGACCTCGCCGACCAGCAGGGCGCCCCCGCCCAGGAGGTGGCGACGCGCCTCATGGAGATGGGCGCGGCCGTCAGCTACCACGACCCCTACGTGCCGAACTGGAGCATCCTCGGCCGCCCCGTCCCGCGCGCCGACTCCCTCTACGAGGCGGCCGCCGACGCCGACCTCACGATCCTGCTCCAGCACCACCGCACGTACGACCTGCAAGGACTCGCGGTGAAGGCCCAACTCCTCCTGGACACCCGGGGCGCGACCCCGGCGGGCGCCGCCCACCGCCTCTAGGCACGCACGCGTGCCCCCTGTACACGGGAAAGGCCCGGACGCGTCGGCGTCCGGGCCTCTCATGACGTCACGCGTCCAGCGCGCGCGTCACCGCTTGTGCTGCGAGTCCGCGACCGTCACCTCGACGCGCTGGAACTCCTTGAGCTCGCTGTAGCCCGTGGTGGCCATCGCGCGGCGCAGGGCGCCGAAGAAGTTCATCGAGCCGTCCGGGATGTGCGAGGGACCGGTGAGGATCTCCTCGGTCGTACCGACGGTGCCCAGGTCGACCTTCTTGCCGCGCGGCACGTCCTCGTGGACGGCCTCCATGCCCCAGTGGTGGCCCTTGCCGGGCGCGTCCGTGGCGCGGGCCAGCGGGGAGCCCATCATCACGGAGTCGGCGCCGCACGCGATGGCCTTGGGCAGGTCGCCGGACCAGCCCACGCCGCCGTCGGCGATGACGTGCACGTAGCGGCCGCCGGACTCGTCCATGTAGTCACGGCGGGCGGCCGCGACGTCGGCGACGGCGGTGGCCATCGGGACCTGGATGCCGAGCACGTTGCGCGTGGTGTGCGCGGCGCCGCCGCCGAAGCCGACCAGGACGCCCGCGGCGCCGGTGCGCATCAGGTGCAGGGCGGCGGTGTACGTGGCGCAGCCGCCGACGATGACCGGGACGTCCAGCTCGTAGATGAACTGCTTCAGGTTCAGCGGCTCGGCGGCACCGGAGACGTGCTCGGCGGAGACCGTGGTGCCGCGGATCACGAAGATGTCGACGCCCGCGTCCACGACGGCCTTGGAGAACTCGGCGGTGCGCTGCGGCGAGAGCGCGGCGGCGGTGACGACGCCGGAGTCGCGCACCTCCTTGATGCGCTGGCCGATCAGGTCCGCCTTGATCGGCGCGGCGTAGATCTCCTGGAGCCTGCGGGTCGCGTTCTCCGCGTCCAGCTCGGCGATCTCGTCGAGCAGCGGCTGCGGGTCCTCGTGCCGCGTCCACAGGCCCTCGAGGTTCAGCACGCCGAGGCCGCCGAGCTCACCGATCCGGATGGCGGTCTGCGGCGAGACGACCGAGTCCATGGGGGCGGCCAGGAAGGGCAGCTCGAAGCGGTAGGCATCGATCTGCCACGCGATCGAGACCTCCTTCGGGTCGCGGGTGCGCCGGCTCGGTACGACGGCGATGTCGTCGAACGCGTACGCGCGGCGGCCGCGCTTGCCGCGCCCGATCTCGATCTCAGTCACGTTGTGGGGCCTTTCCCTCTTGGTCTGCCTGTCCAGTATCCCCGACACACACGGAAGGGGCGGCCCCGGTGATCCGGGGCCGCCCCTTCCACGCGCGCGTGGCGCCGGAAGACTACTTGCTGCGGCTGTAGTTCGGCGCTTCGACCGTCATCTGGATGTCGTGCGGGTGGCTCTCCTTGAGGCCCGCGGACGTGATGCGGACGAACCGGCCGTTGGCCTGGAGGTCCGGGACGGTGCGCCCGCCCACGTAGAACATCGACTGGCGCAGGCCGCCCACCAGCTGGTGGACGACGGCCGCGAGCGGGCCGCGGTAGGGCACCTGGCCCTCGATGCCCTCGGGAACCAGCTTCTCGTCGGAGGCGACGCCCTCCTGGAAGTAGCGGTCCTTGGAGAAGGACTTCTGCTCGCCGCGGGTCTGCATGGCGCCCAGCGAGCCCATGCCGCGGTACGACTTGAACTGCTTGCCGTTGATGAACATCAGCTCACCCGGGGACTCCTCGCAGCCGGCGAGCAGCGAGCCCAGCATGACCGTGTCCGCGCCGGCGACGAGCGCCTTGGCGATGTCTCCGGAGTACTGCAGGCCACCGTCGCCGATGACCGGGACGCCGGCCGCTTTGGCGGCGAGCGAGGCTTCGTAGATGGCCGTCACCTGCGGCACGCCGATGCCGGCGACGACACGCGTCGTACAGATGGAGCCCGGTCCCACGCCGACCTTGATGCCGTCGACACCGGCGTCGATGAGGGACTGCGCGCCGTCACGGGTGGCGATGTTGCCGCCGATCACGTCGATGCCGGGGGCGTCGGACTTGATCTTGGCGACCATGTCGCCGACCAGGCGGGAGTGGCCGTGCGCGGTGTCGACGACGATGAAGTCGACGCCCGCGGCGACCAGCGCCTGGGCGCGCTCGAACGCATCACCCGCGACACCGACGGCGGCGCCCACCAGGAGGCGCCCCTCGCCGTCCTTGGCGGCGTTCGGGTACTTCTCGGCCTTCACGAAGTCCTTGACCGTGATGAGGCCCTTGAGGATGCCCGCGTCGTCGACCAGCGGAAGCTTCTCGATCTTGTGGCGGCGGAGCAGCTCCATGGCGTCCACGCCGGAGATGCCGACCTTGCCGGTGACGAGCGGCATCGGCGTCATGACCTCGCGCACCTGGCGCGAGCGGTCCGACTCGAAGGCCATGTCACGGTTGGTGACGATGCCGAGAAGCTTGCCCGCCGGGTCGGTCACCGGGACGCCGCTGATGCGGAACTTCGCGCAGATCGCGTCGGCCTCGGCCAGCGTCGCGTCCGGGTGCACCGTGATCGGGTCGGTGACCATGCCGGACTCGGAGCGCTTCACCAGGTCGACCTGGTTGGCCTGGTCGGCGATGGAGAGGTTGCGGTGCAGCACGCCGACGCCACCCTGCCGCGCCATGGCGATCGCCATGCGGGACTCGGTGACCTTGTCCATCGCGGCGGAGAGCAGCGGGACGTTCACCCGCACGTTCTTCGAGATGAGCGAGGAAGTGTCGATCTGGTCGGGCGCCATGTCCGACGCGCCCGGCAGCAGCAGCACGTCGTCGTAGGTCAGCCCGAGCGTCGCGAATTTATCGGGCACCCCAGTCGAAGAACCGCCGTTTGCAGTCATGACACCTTCCCCAAATGGCCTTGATCGGTGCGGATGTCCATGCTAACGGGATCCGAGGGTGTCTCATTCCACGATCAAGATCATCCGCAAGCTTTGTACGTTCACACGTACGCGGCACGGCCCCGCGCCACCGCCCCGCACCCGGCCTTCTACTGCTCGGCGAGCGCCCGCAGCCGGCTCAGCGCCCGGTGCTGCGCGACCCGCACCGCACCCGGCGACATCCCCAGCATCTGCCCGGTCTCCTCGGCCGTGAGACCGACCGCGATCCGCAGCAACAGCAGCTCGCGCTGGTTCTCCGGAAGGTTGGCCATGAGCTTCTTGGCCCACTCCGCGTCACTGCTGAGCAGCGCGCGCTCCTCGGGACCGAGCGAATCGTCGGGCCGCTCCGGCATCTCGTCGGAGGGCACGGCGGTCGATCCGGGATGGCGCATCGCCGCCCGCTGGAGATCGGCCACCTTGTGCGCGGCGATCGCGAAGACGAACGCCTCGAAGGGGCGCCCGGTGTCCTTGTAGCGCGGCAGCGCGAGCAGCACGGCGACACAGACTTCCTGCGCCAGGTCCTCCACGAAGTGCCGAGCGTCACCCGGCAGTCGGGAGAGACGCGTACGGCAGTAGCGCAGCGCGAGCGGGTGCACGTGCGCCAGGAGGTCGTGCGTGGCCTGCTCGTCACCCTCTACGGCGCGAAGGACGAGGGCACCGATCACCGTCGTCTTGTCATCGCGCATCGGTCCATGGTGCCTTGACGGCGACTGTTCCGTGGCACCGCGTCCATAGTTGTGCACTGAAGCGTTATGAGCAGGCGCGCCGGAAGTCATCTCCTGCGCCCTCCCCTCCCGCTCGATCGACTCGTCCCCGAGGAACTCCACACCTCAAGGATGCGGCATCGGCGGCGAAGCGACAGCAATCGCTCCCGATGCGGGCCGCGACGGGCGTCCGCGACCCCGCCCACCAGGTGGCGGGCGGGGAGCGACGGGCCCCCGCGGCGACACATCTAGCGGACCAGGCCCCAGCGGAAACCGAGCGCCACCGCGTGCGCCCGGTCCGAGGCGCCGAGCTTCTTGAAGAGGCGCCTGGCGTGCGTCTTCACCGTGTCCTCCGAGAGGAAGAGCTCACGTCCGATCTCCGCGTTGGAGCGGCCGTGGCTCATGCCCTCGAGGACCTGGATCTCACGCGCGGTGAGCGTGGGCGCGGCGCCCATCTCGGCCGAGCGCAGTCTGCGCGGCGCGAGCCGCCAGGTCGGGTCGGCGAGCGCCTGGGTCACCGTCGCCCGCAGTTCGGCGCGCGAGGCGTCCTTGTGCAGATAGCCGCGGGCACCGGCGGCGACCGCGAGCGCGACGCCGTCCAGGTCCTCGGCGACGGTGAGCATGATGATGCGCGCACCGGGGTCGGCGGACAGCAGCCGCCGGACGGTCTCGACGCCGCCCAGACCGGGCATGCGTACGTCCATCAGAATCAGGTCCGAGCGGTCGGCGCCCCAGCGGCGGAGGACTTCCTCGCCGTTGGCCGCCGTCGTCACACGCTCGACACCGGGCACGGTCGCGACCGCGCGGCGGAGCGCCTCTCGGGCAAGCGGGGAGTCGTCGCAGACGAGGACGGATGTCATGACTGTCCTCCGCGGCTCTCACAGCTGCTGCGCGTCACCTTGAGCCTCCAGGCTGGTACATATTCGTCACCTGTGCGGTTGACGCTCTCGGACACCTGCCCGAGCGCTTGTTCTTTCAACCGCCTCGCACTCTCAACGACGGTCACCCGAAAGAGTTACGGGGCGGTCGGCCATCTTCGGCACTCTACGTGAGGGCGCGGACACAGCGCAGACAGCGCGAGAGACCCTCAACCTTTCATCACAAGCTATGCCCCATTTAGCGCCTTTTCTTCCCTTTTCCTGGTGTCTGTGGCTAGATTCGCAATGAGTCATATTTTCATCTCCTTAGACAGTAGATGTACGGTCATGGGCACCGTATCCGCGTCAAAACGGCTTCAAGGGGACCAGCAATGGCAGATTTCTCCCGCCTTCCCGGACCGAACGCAGATCTCTGGGACTGGCAGCTCCTCGCGGCCTGCCGCGGGGTCGACAGCTCGCTCTTCTTCCACCCGGAGGGCGAGCGGGGCGCGGCGCGCAGCGCGCGTGAGAACTCCGCCAAGGAGGTCTGCATGCGCTGCCCGGTGCGCGCGGAGTGCGCCGCTCACGCGCTCGCGGTGCGCGAGCCGTACGGCGTATGGGGCGGACTGACCGAGGACGAGCGCGAGGAGCTCATGGGGCGGGCCCGCAACCGCCTGGTCACGGCGTCGGCCACGACGGCGGCCGCGGCGTCACACCACTGAAGGAACGTTTCCTCTGGCGCGTACGGGCAAGGGCACCGGCATGTCCGCGTACGTACGGATGATCAGCGGGCGGCGGCCCGCGCGAGGTGGTCCAGGGTGGCGGCGACGGCCGGCACCTGGGCCAGATCGGGCAGTGTGAGCGCCACGATCTCGCGCTGCACGGCCGGTTCGACCGTCACGGTGCGGGCCCCCTTGGGGCGCACCGACTCGATGGCGAGCTCGGGCAGCACCGCGACGCCCAGACCCGCGCCGACCAGACCGATCACCGCCGGGTAGTCGTCGGTCGCGAAGTCGATGCGGGGTACGAAGCCCGCGCCCTCGCAGACCTCCACCAGTTGCCTGCGGCAGCGCGGGCAGCCCGCGATCCACGACTCGTCGGCGAACTCACCGATGGTGACCGACGCGGCCGAGGCGAGCCGGTGCCCCTCGGGCACGAGCCCGACGAGCCGGTCCGCTAGCAGCGGACGTACGACGAGGTCCTCCCACTCCTCCGCGCCCGTGGCCCCCTCGTACCGAAAGGCGAGGGCCACGTCGCAGTCGCCCTCGCGCAGCATCTCCACGGAGCGCGGCGGCTCGGCCTCGACGAGGGAGACGCGGGTGCCCGGGTGCGCGGCGCGCAGCGCGGCGAGGGCGCCGGGCACAAGCGTGGAACTGCCGCTGGGGAAGGAGACGAGCCGGACCCGGCCCGCGCGCAGGCCCGCGATGGCGGCGACCTCCTCCTCCGCGGCGGTGAGCCCGGCGAGGATGCCCGCGGCATGCCTGACCAGGGCGTCTCCGGCCTGGGTCAGCCGCATCTCGCGGCCGGTGCGGATGAGCAGCGGGGTGCCCGCCGAGGATTCGAGGGCCTTCATCTGCTGGCTCACGGCCGGCTGGGTGCAGCCGAGCTCGCGCGCGGCCGCCGAGAAGGAGCCGGTGGCGGACACGGCGCGCAGGACACGGAGATGACGGGCCTCGATCATGATTCGAGCATAAGCGACACTTGGACATGTCGCGAAATATTGCATCGCGGCTTTGGGGTGGGCTGGCCTAGCCTTTCTCTCATGAAGCTGCTCTCCGTGAATCTGGGCCGCCGCACGACCGTCGAGTACACCGACGCCGCGGACGGCCGCACCGCCATCGACAAGAAGCCGACCGCCGAACCCGTTCTGGTGACCGCGCCGGGCGTGAAGGGCGTCGGCGGCAGCGGCCTCGCGGGCGACGAGATCGGCAACAAGCGCCACCACGGCGGGCACGACCAGGCGGTGTACGTCTTCGCGCGCGAGGACCTCGACACCTGGGAGTCGCTCCTTGGGCGGCCGCTGGCCAACGGCGGCTTCGGCGAGAACCTCACGACGTCGGGGATCGACGTGAACGGCGCGCGCATCGGCGAGCGCTGGCGGATCGGCGGCTCCGGCCCGCTCCTCGAAGTGACGAGCAGCCGCATCCCCTGCCGTACGTTCCAGGGGCACCTCGGCGAGAAGGCGTGGGTGAAGCGGTTCACCCAGCACGGCGTCCCCGGGGCGTATCTGCGGGTCATCGAGCCGGGCGAGATCCGGGCGGGCGACACGGTGGAGATAGCGCACCGCCCCGCGCACGACGTCACCGTCGCCCTCCACTTCCGGGCCATCACCACGGAGCGTTCGCTGCTGCCGCGGATGCTGGCGGCCGGTGCCGCGCTGCACCCCGAGACGATCCACGACGCACGCGAGTACGTCGAGAAGTACGGAACCGGGGAGTAGTCCCCCGAGGGCGTACGGAAGTTGACCACGTCGCCCGCGGTGATCCGGGCTCACTAGCCTTGGACCATGACTACGGCTCTGATTACGGGATCGACCGCCGGCATCGGCGCCGCGTTCGCGCGGCGGCTCGCGGGCGACGGGCACAACCTCGTCCTGGTGGCGCGCGACACCAAACGGCTGCGGGAGCAGGCGACCGAGCTGCACGACCGGCACGGCATCGAGGCGGAGGTGCTCACCGCGGACCTCTCCACGGACCCGGGCATCGAGTCCGTGGAGGAGCGGCTCTCGCGGCGCAGGGACCCCGTCGACCTGCTGATCAACAACGCCGGGTTCGCCAACAAGGGCCGCTATCTGGAGGTCTCCCTCGCCGACGAGCTGACCATGCTCAAGGTGCACTGCGAGGCGGTGCTCCGGCTGACGTCGGCGGCGACGGAGTCGATGCGGGAGCGGGGCAGGGGCGGCGTCGTCAACGTGGCGTCGGTGGCGGCGTTCGTGCCGCGCGGGACGTACGGCGCGTCCAAGGCGTGGATCGCGCAGTTCACCCAGGGCGCGGCGAAGGACCTGGCGGGCTCCGGCGTACGGCTGATGGCGCTGTGCCCCGGCTTCGTGCGGACCGAGTTCCACGACCGCGCGGGGATGGGCACGTCCAACATCCCCAACTGGATGTGGCTCGACGCGGACAAACTGGTCACCACGGCCCTCACCGACCTGGCGCGCGGCCGGACCCTGTCGATCCCCGACCCGCGCTACAAGGCCCTCATGGGCGTGGTGAAGGTGACGCCGCGGGCGCTGCTGGGTGGGGTGACGTCGCGGACGGGGCGGAAGTACGGGCCGCGGTAGGCCTGTCGCGGAAGGCGTCGACGAGGAGGGGGACGGCGGCCGGTTCCAGGTGCAGGAGCGCGGGGAGCGCGAACGACCACTCGCCCTCCCGCAGCGCGTGCAGCGCCAGCGAGCGGCCCCGTCCCGCGTCGACCGCGGGCACGAGGGCCGCGGCGGCATCGGCGAACCCGCTCCCCCTGACCAGGAACGGCCGGGCCCAGTTCAGCGCGTCCGCGGTCTCGCCCGCCTCGACGAGCGCCTCGACGAGGGACTCCCGCGCGCTGTCCTGGGCGTCGCCCTGCGGGATGTGCCGGACGAACCACTTCGCCCTGTCGTGCAGCCCGGACCGCACCAGGGCCCTGACCAGCCGCCAGCCCACGGAGATCTCCCAGGTGGCGCGGCGTCGGCGCAGGACCTCGTCGGCGACCGCACCGGCCCTGCGCCGGTCCCCGATGGCGGCCCAGGCCTCGAACCGCTCGGCCAGTTCGAGGGCCACCGCCGCACCGGACCGGGCCGGGCCCGTCCCCGTCGCCCCGGGCGGGGCCGCGAGCAGGAGGCGCGCCTCGTCCCGCAGTCCCCGCAGGTGCAGCGCCCTGGCCTTCGTCACCGCGGAGAGCCACGGGGAGTCCCGCACGGCGACGGCGCACTCCACCGCCCGTGCCCGCTCGCCGCACTCGGCGAGGACCGCCATGGCCCCGGCCAGGAGTACGTCACGGGACCGGCCGCGCGCCGCGGTCATCGTCTCCTCGGCGCGCTCGTACCGCCCGGCCGCGACGCACGCCCGCACGAACGCGGGCCACGCCTCCGTCTCCGCGCTGCCGTTCCCCTCCGTCTCCCGGAGCAGGCGGTCGATCAGCTTCCCCGCCCGGTCGACCTCGCCCGCGTGCGCCAGCGCCCGCGCCGCGCTCGCCACGTACGGCCGGTAGTAGGGACCCGTGCGCCGAAGAGCCTCCTCGATCCCCGTGAGAACCTCACGGGCCGCGGCGCGGTGCCCGGCGACGGCCAGTTCCCGTGCCACCCGGGCGCGGTCCGACAGGGCATCGAGCGTGCCGGCCCGGTCGCGGACGCGGTCCTCGACGCGGGCCAGGAAGGCCAGCGCCTCCTCCTTGTGCCCGGCCCGTGCCCAGGTGACGGCGCCCCTGGCCAGCGGGTCGAGCCCGGTGGCCGCGCCGTCCCACCCCGCGAGCGACTCCGCCGCGCGGAACCGCCCGGTCGCGGCGAGGCCCTCCACGGCGGCGGCCAGCGCCTCCTCGCGGGCGGGCCGGAGAACGGTCCGGAGGAAGCGCTTCACACGGTTGACCTCGCCCCTGCGCGCCAGGGCTCCGGCCAGAGCCGACGCCGCATCGCCACCCGGCGTGCCGGTCAACAGGGCCTCGGCGGAGTCGAGTTCACCGCTTCGTACGAGGAGGAGGGCCACGTGCTGGGAGCTGATGCCGTCGGCTCCGTCCGCGATCTCGTCGAACAGGTGGAGCGCCTCGTCCGGGTGGCCCGCCTCTGCCAGCACCCCGGCGACGTCGACGACGTCCCGCAGGGTGACGCCGCGCCAACGGGCCTGCCGCCAGAGGGCCTTCGCCTCCTCGGCCCGCCCGCTGCGCGTCAGGGCCAGCACGACGCGCATACCGGCACCGGCGGGCAGTCCGTCCGCACCGGCCAGGAAGACCTCCACCGCCCGGTCCTCCTCCCCCGCCACGAGCAGGGCCCGCACGAGCGCGCGCAGGCAGGACGCCCGCGGCCCCGGCGCGGACTGTGCCAGGGCCGCCGCAAGCGCCCGCTCGAACTCCCCGTACGCCAGCCACGCCTCGACGACCCGCGGCGCGAGGTCGGCGTCGGCCAGGGGGGTCCGGGGCGTGCGCAGCACCGCGTCCGCCCGCTCGTGCAACCCCACGGAGGCCAGGGCCCGGTGCACCAGGACGGCGTCCGCGGCGGCCCCTGGCCGGTCCGGCTGGCGCCACTGGGACGCCTCGGCCTCGGCCGCCAGTGCCGTGGCACGCTCGGTGTGGCCCTGCCGGGCCAGCTCCTCCGCCACCCGGGCGAGCGCGGGCCGCACGAACACCGGGGATGTCAGGCCGCGCGCCACGGCCTCCGCGCGCGACGGCTGTCCGAGCGCGGCCCAGGCCCAGGCGAGCGTCTCCGTACGGCCGTGGCTCCTGCCCCGGATCCTGTCGCGGTGGATGTCCAGCCGGAACAGCGGGAGCAGGGTGTCCGGGTCGTCCGAAGCGATGAGCCGGCGCTCCGCGGCGTCCAGTTCCGCCATGGCGGACGCATCGGCTCCGGTCACCGCGAGCATCCGGTCGTGCCTGGCCTCGTCCAGCGCGCAGCGCACCACGCGTGCCCGGTCGCCGTCGCGCTGGAGCATCCGGAAGTAGCCGCGCAGCAGGTAGGCGGGCGTCTCCGGCGGCCAGCCGCGGGCGCGCCAGTCGTCGGCCCAGGCGTGCAGCCGCAGCCGGTATCCGTCCAGTGCGGGCCCTTCGAGCACCTCAAGGGCCATGGCGTCCAGCGCTTCGTGGGCGAGGAGGCAGGCTCCCTCGCGCACCGCGAAGCTGCGGCCCGCGCGCGTACGCAGGGTGTCCTTCACCCAGTAGGGGGACCTGCCGGTCAGCGCCGCCAGGTCGGCGACGGTGAGCCCGCCGCGGGCCGCGGTGACCAGACCCAGCAGATCGGCTTCCTCGGAATCGGCGAGCAGCCGGTTCAGTTCGCGCTCGGCCTGTGCACGGACCACCTGGGCGTGCGGCGAGTCCGTCAGGGGCCACTCGGCGGCGGGGGCGCGCAGCGGGTGCCCCTCCGGCACGTCGGTGGGCAGCGGCAGGTTGTCGCGGCTCGACACCAGGATCCGCATGCCCGCGCGCGGGGCGGCCGGGAGCAGGCTCGCGATGCTGTGGGCCGCCGGTCCCGTGGTCGCGTCGCAGTCCTCGTCGAGGCCGTCGACCAGGAGGACCAGGCGTTCGCCCCGTGCGGCGCAGGCGTGGGCGGCTTCCGCGTACAGGCGCAGCAGTTGGGTCTCGCGGCCCGCGGCGGTGAGGTGGGCGGGCAGGCTCTCGCCGACGAGTTCGGCGAGTTGTTCCATGACGATCTCGACGTAGGCGGCGACGCCGTTGTACGCGCCGTAGTGGGCCGTGACGAAGAAGGGCACGATCCGCACCCCGGGCGGCGGGTGCAGCGCGAACCAGGACAGGAGCCCGGTCTTGCCCGCCCAGGCCCCGCCGCGCAGCCAGGTGTGGGACGGCCCGTCGGCCGCGCGGCAGATGTCGGCGAGCGCCGCCAACTCGCTCTCGCGCCCGGCGCATCGAGGCGGCACGATGCGCTTGACCTGCTCCCAGTACGCCGAGCGCGCCCGGGGGACCAGGGTCACCGGACTGTGGTCGCCCGTGACGACGACGTCTGCGTCTCCCCTGATCGCCACCGCGCGATCCCCCCGCACCCGCATGGCGCCATCGTGCCAAACCGGCATGGGGAAAGCCCCCTGTTCCCGAGGGGAACAGGGGGCTTTCCGGGAAGCTCGTGCCTCAGTGCGAGTGACCGTGACCGTGGCCGTGCCCGGCCTCGGCCTCTTCCTCGGCCGGCTTCTCGACGACCAGGGTCTCGGTCGTGAGGAGCAGCGACGCGATGGACGCGGCGTTCTCCAGGGCGGAGCGGGTGACCTTGACCGGGTCGAGGAGACCGGCCTTCACCAGGTCGCCGTACTCACCGGTCGCGGCGTTGAAGCCGAAGCCCTTGTCGAGCTCGGCGACCTTCGAGGTGATGACGTAGCCCTCGAGGCCGGCGTTCTCGGCGATCCAGCGCAGCGGCTCGACGGCGGCGCGGCGGACGACGGCGACACCGGTGGCCTCGTCGCCCTCCTTGCCGAGGTTGCCCTCGAGGACCTTGACGGCGTGCACCAGAGCGGAGCCACCACCGGAGACGATGCCCTCCTCGACCGCGGCGCGGGTCGCGGAGATGGCGTCCTCCAGACGGTGCTTCTTCTCCTTCAGCTCCACCTCGGTGGCGGCGCCGACCTTGATCACGCACACGCCGCCGGCCAGCTTCGCGAGGCGCTCCTGGAGCTTCTCGCGGTCCCAGTCGGAGTCCGTGGCGTCGATCTCGGCCTTGATCTGGGCGACGCGGCCCTCGACCTCGGTCTTGTTGCCACCGCCGTCGACGATCGTCGTGTCGTCCTTGGTGATGGTCACGCGGCGGGCGGTGCCGAGCACGTCGAGACCGACCTGGTCGATCTTGAGGCCGACCTCTTCGGCGATGACGGTGCCGCCGGTGAGGGTGGCGATGTCACCGAGCATGGCCTTGCGGCGGTCGCCGAAGCCGGGGGCCTTCACCGCGACGGCGTTGAAGGTGCCGCGGATCTTGTTCACGACCAGGGTCGACAGGGCCTCGCCCTCGACGTCCTCGGCGATGATCAGGAGCGGCTTCGAGGCGTTGGCCTGGATGACCTTCTCGAGCAGCGGCAGGAGGTCCTGGATGGAGGAGATCTTGCCCTGGTGGATCAGGATGTACGGGTCGTCGAGGACGGCCTCCATACGCTCCTGGTCGGACACCATGTACGGCGACAGGTAGCCCTTGTCGAAGGCCATGCCCTCGGTGAAGTCGAGCTCCAGGCCGAAGGTGTTGGACTCCTCGACGGTGATGACACCGTCCTTGCCGACCTTGTCCATCGCCTCGGCGATGAGCTCGCCGACCTGCGGGTCCTGGGCCGACAGACCGGCGACGGCCGCGATGTCGGCCTTGTCGTCGATCGGACGGGCGGTGGCGAGGAGCTCCTCGGAGACGGCCGCGACGGCGGCGTCGATGCCCTTCTTCAGGGCGGCCGGGGAGGCGCCGGCGGCTACGTTGCGCAGACCTTCCTTGACCAGGGCCTGGGCGAGCACGGTGGCGGTGGTGGTGCCGTCACCAGCGATGTCGTTGGTCTTGGTCGCCACCTCCTTCACCAGCTGGGCGCCGAGGTTCTCGTACGGGTCCTCGACCTCGACCTCACGGGCGATGGTGACGCCGTCGTTGGTGATGGTCGGGGCGCCGAACTTCTTGTCGATGACGACGTTGCGGCCGCGGGGGCCGATCGTCACCTTCACCGTGTCGGCAAGCTTGTTGACGCCGCGCTCAAGGGCGCGACGGGCGTCCTCGTCGAACTTCAGGATCTTCGCCATGGGAGCGGTTCAGCCCTCTCGAAAACTCAGGGGGGTCCGGGGGGATCCCCCGGAATGTTCAGCAACGAACTGCGCCCCTCGCCGCCCGGCATCAGCTGGGTGACCAGGGGCGCAGCTCAAAGCAGTGCTTCTGCTTCGGGTGAACTACTTCTCGACGATCGCGAGCACGTCGCGAGCCGAGAGGACGAGGTACTCCTCGCCGTTGTACTTCACCTCGGTGCCGCCGTACTTGCTGTACAGCACGATGTCGCCGGTCTTCACGTCGAGCGGCAGACGCTCGCCGTTCTCGAAGCGGCCCGGGCCCACGGCCAGGACGACGCCCTCCTGGGGCTTCTCCTTGGCGGTGTCCGGAATGACCAGGCCGGAGGCCGTGGTCTGCTCGGCGTCGAGCGGCTGGACCACGATGCGGTCCTCGAGCGGCTTGATGGCAACCTTGGAGCTTGCGGTCGTCACGATCCGGTCTCCCCCTTCGGAGATCTACGGGGTTAACAGTCTGGGTGGCGACCAGGTGGATCCGTCGTCGCGGGTGCCGGACCTGCCCGTCGCTGTTGGCACTCTCCAACGGGGAGTGCCAGAAGCGAGACTAGGACGGGGATTAGCACTCGGTCAAGCGGAGTGCCAATCGGCTGCGCCTGGCTTTAGCGGGTTGGGGTGCTCCCCGACGGGGTTGGCGTGGGGGTGCCCCTGTCAGGGCAACGGGCCTCGCCCCGGTGGGGTTCCCTTTCCGCGACGTCACCCTGCCTCGTTTTTCGCTCCTCCGCGCCGGGGGCTGTGCCCACCGGTTCCGCCTTGCGGAACGCCTGCCCACAGCGGGGCACTGGGCCCGCCTGGCCCGTCGGCTTTCGTTTCGGGACCTTCTGGGCCGCCTTTCTGCCCAGGCGTTCGATCGGGTCGACCGATTCCGCGCAGCCCGTGAGGAGCGTGGGCGCGAGTACGCCGCACAGCAGGGCCCCGGCGAGGAGGCGGCGGCGCGCTCGCGCCCGGGGGGTCACAGGTAGTCCTCCAGCCTGGCCACCGCGTACCCCTTGTCCGTGACCGTCTTCATGACCTTGCGGACCATGTCGGGCATCGTGCCCTTCCAGTCCGCGCGGCCCCGGAAGTGCGTGAGGATGATGTCGCCGGGATGCAGGTCCCGGTCCCACTCGCGCCACTCCATGTGGTCGGCGAACGCCTCCGACGCCCACAGCGGGACCGCCTTGACGCCGCAGGACTTGGCGGCGCGCAGGGAGTCCTGGTTGTAGTTGCCGTAGGGCGGGCGGAAGAGCTCGGGCCGCTTGCCGTAGTGCTTCGCGATGACGTCCTGCATGCCGCAGATCTCACGGCGCTGCGCCTCGTACGAGAGTCCGGGCAGATAGCGGTGGTTGAGGGTGTGGTTGTTCAGGGTGACGCCGCGCGACTGCATCTTCTTGAAGTACGCGTAGTCCTCCTTGACCAGGTAGTCGCTGAGGAACGCGGTGTACGGGATCTTCAGGTCGCTCATCATCCTCAGCAGCGCCGGGTCCTTCTCGGCGCCGTCGTCGATGGTGAGGAAGACGACCTTCTCCTTGGTCGGGATCGTCGTGAAGACGGGCGGCAGGCTCGACTGGCCCTTGACCTCGAAGCCCTTGCGGGTGGTGAGGCGGGGCTTCGTCGCGGGGGCCGGGGGCGCCGCGAGCGGGGTCTTCGCCAGGCCCCACCGCTTGGCCGCGGCGGCCCGCGCGGCCTGGGCGACGCCGAGCCGCTGGGCGTAGGAGTCCAGGGCGCGGGCGGGCGGGGCCTGGAGCGGCTGCTGTCCGTGGGCCGGTTCGGCGGTGTCGGAGCCGCCCCCGGCGGTACAGCCCGACGCGATCGCGACGACCGTGATCGCGGCGGCCGCTGCGCGAGCCTGATTCTTCCGTCTTCTGGCGGATTCTTCCTTTTGTCGTACTAGTTGCATGGCGCCGGATCCTCGCAGCTCAAGGCCCTGTCGACCGGCCGACACCGCCGCCGGCCGCGCACCATCCACCGACTGGCCCACAATGGGGCAGGTGAACGACCCGAACACGCCGAGCGGCCACGAGACCGACCTCGGCGACCCCCTCGCCGCCTTCGCCGCCCTGCGCACCGACGCGGGCCTGGCCCTGCTCGACGAGGTACGGGAGGTGGCGCCCGCGCAGGAACTCGCCGCCGCGACCCGGCTGCGCCGCGACCATCCCGCCCCGCTGGTGTCGGCCGCCCTCGCGCAGGCGCGGCTGCGGCAGCGGGCCGCGGCGAAGTTCGGCGCGGCGGACGCGGCCCGGATGTTCTTCACGCCCAACGGCGTCGAGCAGTCCACCCGTGCCTCCGTCGCCGGGCACCGCGCCGAGAGCTTCAGGGCGCTCGGCGTCCGGTCCCTCGCCGACCTCTGCTGCGGCATCGGCGGCGACGCGATCGCCCTCGCGCGGGCCGGCATCTCCGTGCTCGCCGTCGACCGGGACCCGCTGACCTGCGCGGTCGCCCGCGCCAACGCCGAGGCGCTGGGGCTCACCGACCTGATCGAGGTCCGCGAGGCGGATGTCACCGAGGTCGACACGTCGGCGTACGACGCGGTCTTCGTGGACCCGGCGCGCCGGGGCGCGAGAGGAGGAGCCGCGCGCAGCGCGTCGGCCAGGGGTGGTGGCCGGGCGACGGGCGGGCGGATCTTCGACCCCGAGGCGTACTCGCCGCCGCTGTCCTGGGCGGTCACCGCCGCGCTGAAGGCGCCGCTCGCCGCGCTGAAGATCGCGCCGGGCATCCCGCACGAGGCGGTACCCGCCGAGGCGGGGGCGGAGTGGATCTCGGACGGCGGCGACGTGAAGGAGGCGGTGCTGTGGTTCGGCACGGACGCCGCCGCCTCGCACCGCGCGACGCTGCTGCCCGGCGGCGCGAGCCTGTGGTCCTCGCTCGACGCGATGCTGCCGGACCCCGAGGTACGGCCCGTGGGGCGCTATCTGTACGAGCCGGACGGCGCGGTCATCCGCGCGCACCTGGTGGCGGAGGTGGCCGCGCGGGTCGAGGGCGGGCTGATCGACGAGACCATCGCGTACGTCACGTCCGACGCACTGCACCCGACCCCGTACGCGGTGGCGTACGAGATCACCGACCAACTCCCCTTCGGCGTGAAGAAGTTGAAGGCGCTGCTGCGGGAGCGGGAGGTCGGGATCCTGACCGTGAAGAAGCGCGGCTCGGCGGTGGAACCGGAGGAACTGCGCCGCAAGGTGAAGCCGCAAGGGAAGAACGCGGCGACGGTCTTCATGACCCGGGTGGCAGGCGCCCCGACGATGCTGATCGGCCACCCGGCCCTGTAAGAGGCGCAGGACTGAGTGCCCCGTAAGGGCCGCAGGGCTGAGTGCCCCGTAAGGGGCGCGGGGAGCTGCGCGACCAGCCACAGCGAGCCCGCAGAGTCCGAACCGGCCCGAAAAGACCTCAGCACCCGGCGGCCCGCACCAAAAGCAACTCCCGCTCCCGCACATTGCGCGCAAGCGAGGCCGCCCGCTCGAACTCCACCCGCGCCTCGGCCGAACGGCCAAGCCGCACCAGCAGATCCCCCCGCACACTGGGCAGCAAGTGGTACTCACGCAACGCCGGTTCACCGGAAAGCGCGTCGACCAGGGCCAGCCCCGCCTCGGGCCCCTCGGCCCGGGACACCGCGACTGCACGGTTCAGTTCGACCACCGGTGACGGGGTGCGGGCAGCCAGCAGGCCGTAGAGCACGGCGATCTGCTGCCAGTCGGTCTCCTCGTACGTAGCCGCGTGGGCGTGACACGCGGCGATCGCGGCCTGCAGCCCGTAGGGGCCGAGGGCGCCGGTGGAGGTGGCCTGCGCGCGGGTCAGCGCGGCGTAACCGCGCCGGATCAGCATCTGGTTCCAGCGGGCCCTGCTCTGGTCCTCGAGCAGCACCGGCTCGCCCGCGGGGCCCGTCCGCGCCGCCGAGCGGGACGCCTGGAGCTCCAACAGCGCGGCGAGGCCGTGCACTTCGGACTCCTTGGGCATCAGGCCCGCGAGCACCCGGGCGAGCCGCAGCGCGTCCTCGCAGAGGGCGGGGCGCAGCAGGTCGTCGCCCGCCGTGGCCGCGTACCCCTCGTTGAAGATGAGGTAGATGACTTCGAGGACGGAGCCGAGCCGGTCGTCGCGGTCGGGCCCGTAGGGGACCTCGAAGGCGACGCCCTTCGCGGCGAGGGTGCGCTTGGCCCGCACCACGCGCTGCGCCACGGTCGGTTCGGGGGCGAGCACGGCGCGCGCGATCTCCGCGGTGGTCAGGCCGCCGAGCAGCCGCAGCGTGAGCGCCACGCGGGCCTCGGCGGAGAGCACCGGGTGGCAGGCGGTGAAGACGAGGCGCAGGAGGTCGTCGTCGATGTCGTCCGGGTCGGCGGGCTCATCGACGTGCGGCGGCGCGCTCTCCAGGTCGCGGCCGACCTCGGCGAGCTTGCGGGCGTAGCGCTCGCGGCGGCGGACCAGGTCGACGGCGCGGTGTTTGGCGGTGGCCATGAGCCAGGCGCCCGGGTTGTCGGGCACGCCCTCGGCCGGCCACTGTTCGAGGGCGGCGACCAGCGCGTCCTGCGCCAGCTCCTCGGCGATCCCGACGTCCCGCACGATGCGCGCGACGCCCGCGATGATCCGCGGGGACTCCATGCGGAAGACGGTTTCCACGGTGCGGCGGGGGTGCTCCGGAGGGTGGCTCACGGCCACCCATCAGAGCACCCCGGCGCCACGGCCGCAAAGGCGGAGCGTCAGCCCTCGATCTCGCGGACCTCGGCGGTGATCGTCCAGTAGTCCTCGTGGGTCTTCAGGAACCGCTTGGTCCACTCGACCGCCTCCGCCATGTCCTTCGCCTGGCAGATCGAGTAGCCGCCGATGACCTCCTTGGTCTCGGTGAACGGCCCGTCGGTGGTGGACAGCTCACCCTTGTCCCAGGTCACCCGGGTGCCCTCGGAGGTCGGCCGCAGCCCCGCGGTGTCGAGCATGACCCCGGCCTTGGTGATCTCTTCGAGCAGCGCACCCATGCGCTCCTGCAGCTCGGGGCTCGGGCCGCCCTCGGGGGCGTTGTTCTCGTCGATGCGGATCATCGTCAGATAGCGCGGCATGGTGGTCTCCCATCGGATGGCGGCGGGGCTTCTCCTCGCCTCTCACCCCTGCGTCGAACGGGAGACGCCCGTTTCGACATCGTCACCGAAATTCTTCGAAGTTTCTTCCGCGGACACGGACCCGCATCCACGTCGGCATACGTTTGCGCAGGTCACAGCGGTATCGATGTCGCCAGACGCCGACCGTGCGGCGCTGCTCCGCCGCCGCGGCGTGTGCGAAGCTCCCCCGCATGCCCTTCGACCACAACGACCACTACCACCGCCTGCTCCTGCGGCAGCTGCCCCCGACCCGACCGCCGCACGGCCGCGCCGCGCTCGACATCGGCTGCGGGACCGGCCGCTTCGCGCGGCGGCTCGCCGAGCGTGGCTACGAGGTCGACGCGCTCGACCCGTCGGCGGAGGTCGTCGCCGAGGCGGCGGCGGCCGGTGGCGGGGTGCGGTACCGGCAGGCCGACGTGACCACCGAGGAGCTGCCCGAAGGGCGCTACGACGTCATCAGCTGTCTGGCGAGCCTGCACCACGTGCCGTTCGACACGGTCACGCGCCTGCGCGCCGCCCTAGCGCCCGGCGGCACCCTGCTCGTGCTCGGCTGCTACGCCGGGATGACCCCGTGGGACGTCGTGGCATCGCCGGCCAACGCGGTGGCCAGGGTGGCGGTGTACGCGACCGAGCGCCTGCGCGGCACGTACACGCCCCCGCTCAAGCCGCCCGTGAAAGAGCCGGACATGAGACTGCCGCAGATCCGCGCCGAGGCCGCCCGCCTCCTGCCCGGCAGCCGGATGCGCCAACTGCTCTTCTGGCGCTACCTGTTGACGTACCGCAGGCCGCTCGGGAGCTGACTAGGGTCTTTCGTTTGGATCAGGCCGGATCAGGGAGCGGGGTCTGGTGCGTGCGATCGCAAGGCGGAGGAGGGCGGCAACGCGGAGCGTTGG